>NZ_JBSHMU010000001.1:0-897016 GCF_053645675.1 Microbacterium sp. NPDC055312
ACACTCCAGATGTCGGACCGATCCGCGTGAAGCGTCCGACATCTGGAGTGTCGGCCCCCGGAACGTATCGGCCCGCGGGGCCGGAACGTATCGGGCCGCGGGGCCGGAACGTATCGGGCCGCGGGGCCCGGGGCCTGTGACCGCGGCGTCAGCGCAGGGCGGACAGCCGGCGGCCGGCCTCCTCGATCACGTCGACGCGCTTGCACGCGGCGAAGCGCACCAGGCCGGCGTACCGATCCTGGTTCTCCGGCGCGACGAACGCGCTGATCGGGATCGCCGCGACCCCCGCCCGCTCCGGCAGGGCGCGGCAGAACGTCGCGGCGTCCGAGCCGCCCAGCGCCGTGGCATCCGCGACGGTGAAGTAGCCGCCCTGCGGGGCGAACACCTCGAAGCCGGCGGTGCGCAGCGCGTCGCCGAGCAGCTCGTGCTTGCGCAGCATCGTGGCCGCCGCTTCATCGAAGTAGGCGTCGGGCAGGCGCAGCCCCACCGCGATCGCAGGCTGGAATGCCGACCCGTTCACGTAGGTGAGGAACTGCTTGACGGTCAGCACCGCGGTGATGAGAGCTGCCGGGCCGTGCACCCAGCCGATCTTCCACCCCGTGGTCGAGAACGTCTTGCCCGCCGATGAGATCGTGAGGGTGCGCTCGGCGGCGCCGGGCAGCGTGGCGATCGGTACGTGGGGCGCGTGGAACGACAGATGCTCGTACACCTCGTCGGTGACGATCACCGCGTCGTGCTGCGCGGCCAGGCGCACGACCTCGGCCTGCACCTCGGGCGTGAATACCGCGCCGGTGGGATTGTGCGGATCGTTGACGAGGATCAGCCGGGTGCGGTCGTTCACCACCGAGCCCAGTTCGTCGAGATCGGGCTGGAAGTCGGGGCGGCGCAGCGCGACGGTGCGCAGCCGTGCACCGGCCAGCGCCACGGCGGCCGCGTACGAGTCGTAGTACGGCTCGAAGACGACGACCTCGTCGTCGGGGCCGTCGATCAGCGCGAGCAGGGTGGCGGTCAGCGCCTCGGTCGCGCCCGCGGTCACGAGGATCTCGGTGTCGGGATCGACCTCGAGTCCGTAGAAGCGGCGCTGATGCTCGCTCACCGCGGCGAGCAGATCCGGGATGCCGCGCCCGGGCGGATACTGATTCGCGCCGTGCGCGATGGCATCCCTCGCCGCCTCCAGCACCTGCGGCGGACCGTCTTCGTCGGGGAATCCCTGACCGAGATTCACCGACCCGGTTCTCACCGCGGCGGCCGACATCTCGGCGAAGATGGTGGGGGCGACCCGTCCGTCCGGGGAGAGCAGACCGGCCCCCGCGGCAGTGCGGCGCCATGCTCCTGGTATGACATCCATGCAGAACAGGCTAAGACCATAGGTGAATGTCATCGGCGGCATACGAAACGCACAGACTCGGTTGTCACTCTGAGAGGGCATTGGAGAAGGAGCAGAAGATGAACGACAACAGCACCCCCGACCAGCCCTCGAACCCCGAGGCCTCGGCTCAGAACCCGCCGTCGTCGACGCCGGGTCAGCACGTGCCCTCGCACTTCGGCTCCGACCAGTCGCGGTGGCAGGCACCCGCATCGCCGCAGCCGGGCGCGCCGTACGGCACCCCGCCTCAGCCCGGCGGAAGCTTCGGGCACGCCGCCCAGGCACCGTACGGCGCCCAGCCGGGTGGCACTGCGTACGGCGCCGCCCAGCCCGGGATGCCGGTGCCGCCGTACCCGAACGGATCGCCGGCGCCCTCCGAGCAGCCGACGCTCAGCCTCGACCCGACGCTGGTCGCCGCGCCGACCGGACAGACCGGGTCGCACGATCCTCAGCAGAGGAAGAGCGGCGGACCGGTGAAGGTCGCCGGCCTCATCCTCGCCGCGGCGCTCGTCGGCGGGGTCGCCGGGTTCGGGGGCAGCGCCATCGGCACGTCTGTGTTCGACAGGCCCGCATCGCAGTCGGCCACCGGCCGGCAGAGCGTCACCGTCAACAACCCCGGCTCGGTCAACGAGACCACGGCCATCGCCACCGAGGTGCTGCCGTCGGTGGTCACGATCGAGGTCGCCGGCTCGAGCGAGTCGGGCAGCGGATCCGGGGTGATCCTCGACAAGGAGGGTCACGTGCTGACCAACACGCACGTGGTCACCCTCGGCGGCGCGGCCGCCGACCCGACGATCCGGGTCACCACCTCCGACGGTCGCATCTTCCAGGCGAGCGTCGTGGGCACCGACCCGGTGTACGACCTCGCCGTCATCAAGCTCGACGGCGCGAAGGACCTCACGCCGATCGAGATGGCCGATTCGAGCAAGCTCAACGTCGGCGACACCGCCGTCGCGGTGGGCGCCCCGCTCGGCCTGTCGAACTCGGTCACCACGGGTATCGTCAGCGCGCTGAACCGCAGCATCGAGGTCGCCTCGTCGGCGCTCCCCGACAACTCGGCGCAGCCCGACGGCGAAGGCGAGCAGGGCGGCAGCGGCAACCCGTTCCAGTTCGACATCCCGGGCCTGGGCCAGCAGCAGGCGAAGCAGTCGATCTCGATCGCCGTCATCCAGACCGACGCGGCCATCAACCCCGGCAACTCGGGCGGTGCGCTCGTCGACAGCAAAGGAAGCCTGATCGGCATCAACGTCGCGATCGCCACGGCCGGCGGCTCGTCGTCCTCGAGCGAGGCGGGGTCCATCGGCCTCGGCTTCGCGATCCCGTCGAACATCGCCCAGCGCGTGGCCGACGAGATCATCGCCGACGGCGCAGCCACCCATGGCCTGCTGGGCGCCACCGTGCGCAACGCCTCGAGCGTGAAGGACGCGTCGGTCGCGGGTGCCGTGATCGACACCCCGACCCCGGGCGGTGCAGCGGAGGCGGCCGGCCTGCAGCGCGGTGACGTCGTCACCAGGTTCAACGGTGTGCCGATCACCAGCGCCAGCGACCTCACCGCGCAGGTGCGCGCCGCGGCCGCCGGCAGCGAGGCGACGCTGAGCTACGTCCGCTCCGGCAAGACGTACGAGGCGAAGGTGACGCTCGGCGAGCTGAAGCTCTGAGCTCGGCCCAGCCGACAGCTCGGCCCAGCCGACTCCCCGAGAAGGACGCCGCCCCGCGATAGGCTCGCGAGGTGGCGTCCTTCTCATTCGGCTCCGGCAACGCGGCGAAGCTGCTCCGGATGCCGCTGTATGCCGCAGGGCGCATCGCCGCGCTGCTGATCCCGCGCGGCGACAGATGGGTGTTCGGCTGCGGCGCCGGCGTCGGCGACGGAGCCCTCGCGCTGTACCGCGTCACGGTCGACGAGGGGCACCGCGTGCTGTGGCTCGCGCGTTCCTCCCGGGATGCCGATGACGCCAGAGCCCTGGGCATCCGCACCGTCCCGCGCGACGGCATCCGCGGCTGGTGGGCGACGATCCGCGCCGGCGTGATCATCGTCACGCACGGGCTTGGAGACGTGAACCGATACGGCGGCAGCGACGCGTTCGTCGTGCAGCTCTGGCACGGCATCCCGCTCAAGCGCATCGGGCTCGACTCGCCGGTCACCGCGCAGGTTCCCCCGTGGATGCCGGGCGCCGCCGTGCTGCGCCGGCTGCTGACGACGATGTACCGCGGCGCGGCGCAGCGCATCCAGGTGCTGCCCGCGGCATCGCATCGCTCGCGCGGCCGGCTGGAGTCGGCCTTCGGGCTCGGCGACGACCGGGTCGTCGTGACCGGCGAGCCGCGCGTCGACGTGCTCTCGCAGGGGTCCGAGGCGCAGCGGCGCGCGACCGCCACCACGCTGCTCACCCGCACCGGTCCTGTCCTCTCCGGTCAGCGCGTGCTGCTGTACGCGCCGACCTGGCGCGACGGCGCCCCCGACCCTGCGGTGCCGACCGCCGCGCAGTGGGTCGAGATCGTCCGGCTGCTCGAGAAGCACGACGCCATCCTGTTCATCCGGTCGCATCCGCTCGGCGCCGGCGCGTACGCGCCGCCGTGGTCGAGTGGACGGGTGCGGATGCTGAACTCCGATCTGCTCGTCGACGTCACCCCGGCGCTGCCGAGGGTGGACGTGCTCATCACCGACTACTCGTCGATGGCCTACGACGTGGGTCTGCTGGCGATGCCGGTCGTGTACCTCGCGCCGGATGCCGAGCAGTACGCCCGCGAGCGCGGCTTCTACGGCCCGTACTCCGACGTCGCGGGAGACGATCACGCCGCCGACTGGTCGGCGGCTCTCGAGCAGCTCGACGCCGTGCTCTCGGACGACGCGGTCAGGGCGGAGCGCTCGGCGCGCTCGGCCGAACTCAGTGCGCACATGCACGCGCATCGCGACGGGCAGAACGCCCGTCGCGTGTACCAGGCCATCCGCGCGCGCGGCATCCCCGCGCCGAAGGGAGCACGATGACCACGGCTCGCATCGATGAGCAGACGCAGACGCTGATCGTCTCGGGAACCGGTGCCCGCCCGGCATCCGCCGACCTCGTCGGGCCGCGAGCTCGTGTCTCCGCCCGGATGACCGGCGGCGGCAAGACGTGGAAGGCGACCCTGCCGCTGCACACCTCGCGGTGGGGAGGGGAGTCACTGCCGTTGCCGGCCGGTGCGTACCGGCTGACGGTGGAGGGCGTCGACCTCGACGGCGTCGAGATCGAGCCCACCCTGCTGCCGGGTCTTCGCGTCGAGGTGCACGGACCGGATGCCGTGATCGCCGCGCCCATCGCCCCCATCTACGAGACCCCGGAAGGCCAGCGCACGCTCGAGCAGCGATACGCGTCACAGATCGGCGCCGGCGAGAACGCGGTCTTCTTCGAGAGCTTCTACGGACAGACCGCCGGATGCAATCCGCGGGCCATCGACCGCGTGCTCGCCGAGCGCGCACCAGCGGTGACCAGGTACTGGAGCGTCACCGACCTGTCGGTCGAGGTGCCGCCGGGAGCGATCCCCGTCGTCGAGGGCGGTCCGGACTGGTGGCGAGCCCGCGCCGAGTCGCGCATCCTCGTCGTCAACGACTGGCTGCGGCGCCGGTTCGTGCGCAAGCCGGGGCAGATCGTGCTGCAGACCTGGCACGGCACGCCCCTCAAGCGCCTCGCGCTGCACCGGCCCGGCTTCGACCCGCGACGCATGGCGGCGGTCGTCAAGGAGTCCCGCCGGTGGGACGTGCTGCTCGCGCAGAACCCGTACGCCGCACGCATCCTGAAGAAGGCGTACGCGTTCTTCGGCAAGCCGATCTGGGTCGAGGGCTACCCGCGCAACGACGTGCTCGTGAACGCAGACCCGGCTCCCGTGCGCGAGGCCCTGGGCATCGGCGACGACGAGCGCGTCATCCTGTACGCACCCACGTGGCGTGACGACCGCTCCGAGATGGTCGACTTCGTCGACCCGCAGCTGCTGGCCGAGCAGACCGACTCGGTCGTGCTGGTGCGCGGCCACTCGCGCACCATCCGGCCGGGGCGCGATCGAACCGGCGCCAGGGTCATCGACGTCACCGGGTACCCCGAGACGGCCCGGCTGCTGCTCATCGCCGATGTGCTCGTCACCGATTACTCGTCGGTGATGTTCGACTTCAGCGTCACCGGCCGGCCGATGTTCTTCCTCGTGCCCGACCTGCAGCATTACCGTGGCGAGCTGCGCGGGTTCTACTTCGATCTCGCCGAGCGCGCCCCGGGGCCGCTCGTGCACAGTCAGGACGAGCTGGTGCGTGCGATAGACGAGCCGGAGGTGCCCGAGGCCTACCGTGAGCGCTACGCCGCGTGGCGCGCGCAGTTCAACCGACGCGATGACGGGCAGGCCGCGGATCGCGTCGTGTCGCGCATCCTCGACCAGGGATGGCTCACCCCCTGACCCCTCGGGCTCACCTCAAACCCCTGAGTTTTTTGGGTCCCTGAGCCCGTCGAAGGGCCCTGAGCCCACATGGGCCCCCGAGCCTGTCGAAGGGCCCTGCCTTCACCCCTGACAGCCGACCCCGATGGGTCCCTGAGCCTGCCGAAGGGCCCGCGCCCCACCCGACAGCTACGGCAGCGGCGTGTTCCGCGATCCCAGCCGCGACGCGTCGACCGTGTCGCCGGCACCGCGCAGCGCGCCACCGATGAAGCCGAGCCCCCACGAGAGGTGCATGGTCGGCAGCACGGCCATCGTCCACAGTCGCTGGCGCATGCCGCCGGGGCTCACGAGGCCGACGCCGATGACCAGCAGGGCGTACGCGATGAGCGGCAGGTAGATCACCGACGCGACCACCGCGGCGACGCCGCGCAGCACCCCGAGCAGCTGCAGGATGCCGATGAGCACCGCCATCGCGGTCACGACGACCAGAACGGGCGGCGCGAAGAAGCGCAGTCCGTTGCGCCGCCCGAAGCGGCGCACCAGCTCGCCCCGCCACGCGCCCGTGGCGCGGAACTGCCGGGCCAGCCGCGGCCAGCTCTCGCGCGGCCAGTACGTGACCGACAAGGCGGGGTCGAACCACACCAGATGACCGGCCTGCCGGATCCGCAGGTTCAGCTCCCAGTCCTCGCCGCGGCGGATCGTCTCGTCGAACAGGCCGACCTGCTCGATCACGTCTCGGCGCATCACGCCCAGGTACGCCGACTCGGCCTCGCCCTCGTGCTCGCTGCCGTGGTACGCCCCGCCGCCGAGCCCGACGGGGGAGTTGTACAGCCGCGCGACGGCTCGCTGGAACGGGGTGCGCCCGTCGGCGCGCATGATCCCGCCCACGTTCGCGGCGCCCGTGCGCTGCAGCGTCTCGAGGGCGCGGCGGGCGTAGCCGGGAGACAGTTCGGAATGCGCGTCGACGCGGATGATCGTGGGGTGCCGGCTGGCGCGGATCGCGGCGTTCAGGCCGACGGGGATGTGCGCTGCGGGATTGTCGACCAGGATGATCCGCGGGTCGTCGTCGGCGAGGCGTCTGGCCAGCTCCGTCGTGCCGTCACTGGACGGTCCCAGCGCCAGCACGAGCTCGGCAGGACCGTCGATGTCCTGCTCGAGCACCGAGCGCACGGCGTGCTCGAGGTAGTCGCGCTCGTTCAGAACCGGCATCACGAACGAGACGCCGGCGGAGGTGATCCTGTCGTCATCCTGCACGTGTCGATCATGTCATGCGCCTTCGGCGGGTCAGCACGGACGATTCGGAGGTTGCCTCGATAGCGTCCCGGGATGGACGTTCTCCGAGATGCGAAGAAGGCCGTCCGGCTGGTGCGGCGTGAGATGCGGCTGCGCCAGGCGCGGCGGAACGTGCGGGAGGCGCTCGCCATCAGACCCGCCCTGCCGGCCGGTCACTTCCGCATCGCGGTGTACTTCGCCGACACCGAGGTGAACATGTACCAGATCCGTCAGTGGTACCGCCCCCTGCAGCGCCTCGCCGACCGGCACCCCGTCGTCGTGCTCTCGCGCTCTGCGCGCGGGGCGGAGGCGCTGCTGCGCGACGACGCGCTGCCGGTGGCCTTCGTGCCCGAGGTCACCGACCTCGAGGCGTTCCTCGCCGAGCAGGACATCCGCATCGTGCTCTACGTGAATCAGAACACGCGCAATTTCCAGATGTTCCGCTATGGCCGGCGCATCCACGTGTTCATCAACCACGGCGAGTCCGACAAGGTCTACATGAGCAGCAATCAGTACAAGGCGTACGACCACGCGTTCATCGCCGGGCAGGCCGCGCGCGACCGACTGCTCGACGCGCTGTGGGAGTACGACGTCGACGCGCGCACGAGCATGATCGGCCGGCCGCAGGCCGACCACTTCGCCGGTGACGTGCCGTTCACGCCCGATGAGCGCACGGTGGTGCTGTACGCGCCGACCTGGGAGGGTGACCGGGCGTCGATGGCGTACGGATCGGTGCGCACGCACGGCGTCGCCCTGGTCGAGGCCCTGCTGGCCACCGGCCGGCACCGGGTGATCTACCGTCCGCATCCGCGCACCGGGGTGATGGATGCCGAGTACCGCGCCGCGAACGAGCGGATCATCGCGATGCTGGCCGAGGCGAACGCCGCCGATCCCGCCGCGCACCACGTGCACGACCACGGCCCCGACATCGGCTGGCAGCTCACCGTCGCAGACGTCGCCGTGCTGGATGTCTCGGCGATGATCTACGACCGCCTCGCCACCGGGCGGCCGCTGCTCGTGACCCGCCCGGTGAGCGCGGAGGCGGAGATCGACGAGAGCGGCTATCTCTCGGCCTGCGAGTGGCTGAGCGCCACCGCCGCGCGCACCGAGGCGGCGGCCGCGATCGAGCGCGTGCGCATCGACGCGGAGGCGATCGAGCGTCTCGGCCGCTGGTCGACGCGCTACTTCGGCGACACGTCACCGGGAGCCGCGACCGCGCGCTTCGAAGCCGCGATCGATCGGCTCTGGGACGCCGCCGCCGGGCATCCCGACTCCTGAGGGCGGTCGCTACCGCCGGTATCCTGGAGGGATGGGTGTGGTCTCAGACGGCAAGAAGGCGTATCGACTGCTGCAGAAGGCGCTGACCTCCCGATCGGCCGTGCAGCGGGTGAGGCGCCGCCTCATCGCACAGGGCCCCCACCCGCACGGTCACTACCGCGTCGCGGTGTACTTCGCCGACGGCGCGGTCAACATGTACCAGATGCGTCAGTGGTACCGCCCGCTCGCAGAGCTCGCGAAGCGGTGGCCCGTCGTCGTGCTCGCCCGCAGCGCGACCGGCGCAGAGCGACTGATCGCCGAGGACGCCCCTCCGGTCGCCTTCGTGCCCACGGTGCGCGACCTCGAGCGGTTCATCGCCGAGCAGGACATCCGCGTCGTGCTGTACGTGAACCAGAACACCCGCAACTTCCAGATGTTCCGCTACGGCCGCCGCTGGCACGTGTTCATCAACCACGGCGAGTCCGACAAGATGTACATGACCACGAACCAGTACAAGGCGTACGACTACGCCCTGATCGCCGGTCAAGCAGCCCGCGACCGGCTCAGCCGCACCCTGTGGGACTACGACCTCGACACGCGCACGATCGAGATCGGCCGGCCGCAGGCCGATCACTACTCCGGAACCCTGCCGTACACCCCTGACGAGCGCATGGTCGTGCTGTACGCGCCGACCTGGGAGGGCGATCGCCCCTCGGCGCACTACGGCTCGATCTCGTCGCACGGCGAGATGCTGGTCACCCGGCTGCTCGCCACGGGGCGCCACCGGGTGATCTACCGTCCGCATCCCCGCAGCGGCGTCGTCGACGACGAGTACGGCGCGGCGCACCGCCGCATCCTCGCCGCGATCGACCAGGCCAACGCCGCCGACCCCCGCGCGCAGCACGTACACGACGACGGCCCCGAGCTCGGCTGGCAGCTGGCGGCCGCCGACGTTGCCGTGGTCGACATCTCGGCGATGGTGTACGACCGGCTCGCCGCGGGCAAGCCGCTGCTGATCACGCGCCCGGCCGACGAGCGCGCCTCGATCGACACCACCGGGTACCTGTCGGCGTGCGAGTGGCTCACCGTCGAGGGCGCCGGGCGCATCGTCGAGGAGGTCGAGCGGGTCGCCGCCGACGACGAGGCCGTCGCGCGGCTGCGCCACTGGGTGCAGCACTACTTCGGCGACACCACCCCGGGCGCCGCCACCGCGAAGTTCCACGGCGCGATCGAGCAGCTCATGCAGAAATGGGACGACTGGCACGCCCGGGAGGTCGGCCCCGCGGCATCCGGGGCGGAGGACAACGACGAGGGCGACATCTGATGCGGCTGCCCCGCGCGCATGCGCTCGCCGACCCGCTCATCGTGCTCGACTCGTGCGGCTCGACCAACGCCGAGATGCGCGAGCGGCTCGCCGACGAGCGGCTCGGGCATCTCGCCGTGGTCGTCACCGACTCGCAGACCGCCGGCCGCGGGCGGCTGGATCGAACCTGGACGACACCACCGGGCGCTGCGCTCGCCGTGTCGGTGCTGCTGCGCGATCTGCCCGCCGACGGCGACGCGTGGGGCTGGCTGCCGTTGGCGGCGGGAGTGGCGATGACGGATGCCGTGGCAGCCCAGCTGCCGGCGCACGACGTGGGGCTGAAGTGGCCCAACGACGTGCTCGTCGACGGGCGCAAGATCTGCGGCATCCTCGCCGAAGTCACCCCGCACGGCGTGATCATGGGCAGCGGCGTGAACACGGCCATGACGACCGACCAGCTGCCCGTGTCGACGGCCACGTCGTTCGCCGCGCTCGAGGCGAAGGCCGACATCCACCGCCTGCTCTCGGACTACCTGACCTCCCTGCGCGACCGGGTCGCCGAGCTGGCCCGGGTCGGCGCCATCGCATCCGGACTCCACCGCGACGCCGAGAAGCGCTGTCTCAGCCTCGGCCGTGACGTCGAGGTGACCCTGCCGCACGGCGAGACGCTGCGCGGCCGCGCCGTGCGACTGCAGCACGACGGATGCCTGGTGGTCGACGTCGACGGGGCCGAGCACGCCGTGGCGTCCGGCGACGTCGTGCACGCCCGACTCGCCTGAGCCGACGCGCCCGGCGGGCCTTCCGCGTACCCGCGCCGCCGCAGGCACAATGGAGGGGTGACCCAGCCCGTGACCCTCGGAGGCAGGCCGAACATGCCGCCGCCGGGTGCGCCCGCCGAAGAGCTGCTCGTGGCGCGTCTGCGCAGTCAGGCCCGCCGGCTGTTCTGGCCGGCTGCGCTGCTGATCGCCACCGCCGGCGCCACCGGCTACCTCTACGACAACCTGCCCGCCCCGTTCGAGAACTGGATGCTGCTCGCCGCGGCGGGCATCGTCGTGCTGCTGCTCGTGGTGATGCCGTTCCTGTTCTGGATCTCGCGCACCTTCACGATCACCACCCGCCGGGTGATCGTGCGGGACGGGCTCGGCTCACGCCGCCGCCGCGAGCTGTCGCACATGCGCGGCTACTCGATCAGCATCCGCCGCGGCCCGCTGCAGCGGATGTGGGGTGCGGGGACGATCACGCTGAGCAACGGCGCCGATGAGCCGGTGCGGCTGGTGAACGTGCCCATGGCGAGCCTCGTGCACGAGGTGCTCGCCGATCAGGTCGAGGTGAATCAGATCCTCGCCCACCGCGACGCGCAGACCGCGAGCCGGGGGTACTGAGCCTCGATCGTCTTCCGGCCGCGACGGAGTGCGCGAGAATGGAGGCGACGAAAGGGGCGCTGCATGACCGTGCGCGTGGGTGTGATCGGCGGAGGACAGCTGGCTCGGATGATGATCGCTCCGGCGGTCGAGATCGGGCTCGACATCCGGGTGCTCGCCGAAGACGAGGGGATGTCGGCGCAGCTGGCTGCGACCGCCGTCGGCGACTACCGCGACCTTGAGACCGTGCGTGCGTTCGCGCGCGACGTCGACGTCATCACCTTCGATCACGAGCACGTCCCGCAGGAGGTGCTGCGCGCGCTCGTCGCCGACGGCACGCAGGTGCATCCGGGCCCCGACGCCCTGCAGTACGCGCAGGACAAGCTGGTCATGCGAGCGCGTCTGGCCGAGCTCGACGTGCCGCAGCCGGAGTGGGCGGCGGTGCACGACGCCGACGAGCTGCAGCGGTTCATCGACGAGCACGGCGGGGGAGCGGTCGTGAAGACGCCGCGCGGCGGCTATGACGGCAAGGGCGTGCGGGTCGTGCGCTCGGGCGCCGAGGCAGCCGACTGGTTCGCCTCCGCCGACGGCGGGGCTCTGCTCGCGGAGGAGCTGGTGCCGTTCCGCCGCGAGCTCGCCCAGCAGATCGCCCGACGGCCCGGCGGCGAGATGGCCGCGTACCCGGTCGTGGAGACCGTACAGCGCGACGGCGTGTGCGCCGAGGTCATCGCCCCGGCCCCGGGCACCACCGACCGCGTGATCGCGCTCGCCGAGCAGATCGGCCGCCGGATCGCCGAGGGCATCGGCGTGACGGGGATGCTCGCTGTCGAGCTGTTCGAGACCGACGACGATCGCATCCTCGTGAACGAGCTGGCGATGCGTCCGCACAACAGCGGGCACTGGAGCCAGGACGGCGCCACCACGGGGCAGTTCGAGCAGCACCTGCGTGCGGTCGCCGATCTGCCGCTCGGGCGCATCGAGCCGCGTCAGCCGTGGACGGTGATGATCAACATCCTCGGCGGACCGGCCGAGGGCTCGCTCGCCGACCGCTTCGCGCCCGCGATGCAGGAGTACCCGGATGCCAAGATCCACACCTATGGCAAAGACCCGCGTCCGGGCCGCAAGGTCGGGCACGTGAACGTCTCGGGTGACGACCTCGACGAGGTCGTCTACACCGCCCGCGCGGCGGCCGGCCTGTTCGTCTGAGCGCGCGCGTGCCGTTGCGACCTTCTCCCAGCGGCGCATCGTAGCCTGTCATGGTGACTGAGCCACTGCACTCCGCCAGCACGCCCCTCGTCGGCGTCGTCATGGGATCCGACTCCGACTGGCGCGTGATGAGCGACGCCTCCCAGGCGCTCACCGACTTCGGCATCCCGCACGAGGTCGAGGTCGTCTCGGCGCACCGCACTCCCGACAAGCTGATGAGCTACGGGCGCGAGGCGCGCGGCCGCGGCATCCGGGCGATCATCGCCGGGGCCGGGGGAGCAGCGCACCTGCCGGGCATGCTCGCCTCGGTCACCGCCGTGCCGGTCATCGGCGTGCCGGTGCCGCTCGCCTACCTCGACGGAATGGACTCGCTGCTGTCGATCGTGCAGATGCCGGCCGGCATCCCGGTGGCGACCGTCTCGATCGGCGGGGCGCGCAACGCCGGCATCCTCGCGGCGCGCATCCTGGGCACCTCCGACGCCGATCTCGCTGATCGGGTCGAGGCGTACGCGCGCGACCTCGAGCAGCAGGTCGAGCAGAAGAACCAGCGGCTGAAGGACTCGCTGTGACCCTGGCCGCACCGCACGCCCCGGCGCGAGGCGGGCGGCCGCTGATCGAGACCCGGCCGCTGCGGCACCCCGACACGTCGGACCCGTCGGTCATGAGCCGTCGCGGATGGTGGCTCGTGGCGCTGAACGCCCTCATCCCGGGCTCGGCGCAGGTGCTCGCCGGCAACCGCCGTCTGGGGCGCTTCGGGCTCGGAGCCACCCTGCTGGGGTGGTTCCTGCTCATCGTCGGCGCGGGGATGGGGCTGTTCGCGCAGGACGCGCTGGTGTGGTTCGTCACTGGGCCGCTGTCGTTTCTCGCGCTGACGCTCGTGCAGGTGCTGCTGATCGGGTACGCGATCCTGTGGATCGTGCTGACCGTCGACACCCTGCGGCTGGTGCGCCTGGTGCGGGTGCCGGTCTTCTCGCGGTGGGCGATGGCGGTGGCATCCGTTCTGGTGCTCACGCTCGCCGCCTCGTCGGCGGTCTACGCGTCGACCGTGACGGCATCCAGCCGGGGTGCCATCGGCACCATCTTCGGCAGCAGCGGGCCGAGCCTGCCGCCCAGCGACGGCTATTACAACATCCTGCTGCTCGGCGCCGACAGCGGTGACGGGCGCGACTCGATGCGATTCGACAGCATCTCCGTCGTCTCGGTGAACGCCTCGACCGGCGCGGTCACCATCACCGGCATCCCGCGCGACATGCCCAATGTGCCGTTCGCGGAAGACAGCCCGATGCGCGATCCCGATCTGGTCGGATTCGACTACCGCAACTACTTCGAGGGCCACGACGACCGCAAGTGCGGCTGGGGCCCCGGCATCAACCAGCTCACCAACGCGGTGCAGGTGTGCCGTGACGACGACGGCGCCGGCCTCTACCCGGATGCCGCGGCGCACGGATCCACCCCCGAGATCGAGGCCACCAAGGACGCGGCCGAGGGTGTGCTCGGCATCAAGATCCCGTACTACGTCTTCGCCGACATGAACGCGTTCGCGCAGCTCATCGATGCGCTCGGCGGCGTCGACATCGAGGTCACCGAGCGGCTGCCGAAGGGCGGCGGTCCGTCGTATCCCGGCGAGCCCGCCGAGGAGTGGGCGACCGGCTGGATCGAGCCGGGAGCGCAGCATATGGACGGCGACACCGCCCAGTGGTACGCCCGCTCGCGCTACACGACCAGCGACTGGGATCGCATGAAGCGCCAGCGTCAGCTGCAGGTCGCCATCCTCGACCAGTTCACGCCGCGCAACGTGCTGGGCCGGTTCAACGAGATCGCGGCTGCAGGTACGGCGCTGATCGAGACGGACATGCCGCGTGACAAGCTGCCGGAGTTCTTCGACCTGGTCATGAAGGCGAAGGAGCAGCCGGTCGCGCAGATCGAGCTGACTCCCGAGTTCGGGGTCGACGAGCACGAGCCGGATTTCGCGCAGATCCACGAGATGGTGCAGCAGGCGCTGCACCCGCCGACGCCCACCGCGACTCCGACCCCCTGAGCGCTTGGCCCCCTGACACCCTGGGTCCCTGAGCCGTTTTTGGGTCCCTGAGCCTGCCGAAGGGCCCTGACCCCCTTGGCCCCCGCCCCCGTCGAATCACTTACGCCGTCCCGCCTCCTCACGCAACCCTGTCGCGTCGACCGGCCTCCTGCGATCGAATGAGCGGGTGATCCCAGACGACATCGATCGCGTCGCCCGCGAATCCTTCGGAATCGACCAGCTCAAGCCCGCCCAGCGCGACGCGATCGAGGCGTCCGTGGCCGGCCGCGACGTGCTCGGCGTGCTCGCGACCGGCTACGGCAAGTCGGTGATGTACCAGATCGCGGCCACGCTGCGCGAGCGCGTCACCGTCGTCGTGTCGCCGCTGATCGCGCTGCAGGAGGATCAGCTGGTCGGCATCGAGAGCGCGCCCGACGCACCCGCCGCCGTCGCGCTCAACTCCGCGGGTGGGGCGCGCCGCAAGCGCGAGGCGTGGCGGATGCTGCGCTCGGGACGAGCCGAGTTCGTGCTGCTCGCCCCCGAGCAGCTGGCGAAGGAGGAGGTGCTGTCGGCCCTCGCCGAGCTCGACGTCTCTCTGCTCGTCGTCGACGAAGCGCACTGCATCGCCTCGTGGGGCCACGACTTCCGACCCGACTACCTGATGCTCGGCGCCGTCGCGGAGCGCCTCGGGCGCCCGCCGATCATGGCTTTGACGGCGACGGCATCGACGCCGGTGCGCGCCGAGATCTCGCGGCGGCTCGGGCTGCGCGATCCGTTCGAGAGCATCGGCGAGCTCGACCGACCCGAGATCACGCTGACCGTGCGGCGGCACACCCGCGATGCCGACAAGCGAGCCGCGGTGGTGGACGAGGTCGTCGAGCTGCCGAAGCCGGGCCTGGTCTACACCGCAACGCGACGTGACACCGAGCAGTACGCGCAGCAGCTGCAGGAGCGCGGTCTGCGCGCGGCCGCCTATCACGCGGGTATGCCGGCGAAGTCGCGGGCCCAGGCGCACGAGGATCTGCTCGACGACCGGCTGGATGTCGTGGTCGCGACCTCGGCATTCGGGATGGGCATCGACAAGCCCAACGTGCGCTTCGTGGTGCACGCCGATGCGCCGGATTCGGTCGACGCGTACTACCAGGAGGTGGGCCGCGCCGGCCGGGACGGCGAGCCTGCCCAGGCGACCCTGCACTTCCGTCCCGAGGATCTCGCGCTGCGGAAGTACTTCGCGGGACGCAAGCCCGCGGGCGGTGAGATCCGCCGGCTGCTGCGCGCCCTCGACGGCGGCTCCCGCAGGCGCGCAGAGCTGGCGGAGGCATCCGGACTCTCAGCCCGACGCGTGACCGCGCTGCTCGCTCTGCTGTCCGACACCGGGCATGTGCGCATCGGCCGTACCGGCGCCCGGCTGCTCACTCGCGACGCGACGAGGGCGGTCTCGGACGCGCTCGAGCGCGTCGAGGAGCGCGAGCGCATCGATCAGTCCCGGATCGAGATGATGCGCTCGTACGCCGAGACGCGCCGGTGCCGCCGTCAGGTGCTCCTCGGATACTTCGGGGAAGAGCTGGCGGAGCCGTGCGGCACCTGCGACACGTGTGCGGCAGGTGTCGTCGACGATGAGACCGACGGCGGACACGACGGCGGCTTTCAGGTCGACGACGTCGTGAGGCACCGCGAGTGGGGACCCGGCACCGTGATGTCTGTCGAGGACGACCGGATGACCGTGTTCTTCGACGCCGAAGGGTATCGAGTGCTTTCACTCGAACTCGTCGAGGAGAAGGAGCTGCTCGAGCTCCAGCGCTGAGGAGCACGTCGATTCCTCGCTTTCGGGGCGGTGCGTGCGACAGCTGGGAGTATGCAGCGGGCACGGCTCGGCGCCCGGAGCGCCGTTCGAGCGCGGTTCAGGTCGCGGCTACGCTGAAACCATGACTGTTCAGCTGCGTGTCGTCATCGACCAGGTCGGCGTGGACGCCGATCTGGCGGGTGCGGCTCGCGGGCTGACGCAGGGGCTGATCCGCACCGCGCCGCGTGGCTGCGTCGTCTCGGGCATCGCGCCGAACGGCGCGGAGGCGCCGATCCCCGGTCTGCGCGAGGTGCGCACGCTGCCGCTCGCGCGGCGCGAGCTGGCCGCCGCCTGGCAGATGGGCATCGCGGTCGGAGTCGGCGGCGGGCTGATCCATTCGCCCACCCTGCTCGCACCGCTGGTGAGACACGACCGACTGCACGACAACGACCAGACGACGGTCACGCTCTGGGACCTGTGCGCGTGGGAGGCTCCGGAGACGCTGTCGAAGACGAGCGTCGTGTGGCAGCGCGCGATGCTGAAGAGAGCCGTCAGGCACGCGGATGCGGTGGTCGTGCCGTCACATGCGATCGCAGAGCGGGTTGCTGAGATCGCTCCGCTCGGTGACCGCGTGCGCGTGATCGCGGGTGCTGCGCCGATGGGTTTCCGTGAGCCGGAGGATGCCGCACTGCTGCGGGCGGACCTGCAGCTGCCGGAGCGCTACATCGTGATCACGGGCGACGGTGAGTCGTTCGCGGACGGCTTCCGCGCTGCTGCGCGTGCAGAGGTGGATGCGGTGGTGGTGGACGTCCGAGAAGGTGCGGCCACTGAACTGATCGATCTGGCTGCGTCGGTGGGCCTTCCTGAGCGTCGGACGCACATCACCGATGAGCTCGATGACTCCTCACGAGCCGCGCTGCTCGCGGGAGCCGGCGCAGTCGTGGCGACCTCGACCGCATCGGCCTGGCCGTGGCGGCTCGTCGAGGCGATGGAGCTCGGCGTGCCGATCGTCGCCGTGTACTCCGGGGTGCACCGCGACGTGATCGCGGACGGGGGAGCTGTGGTGCCCGCCGGTCAGCTCGACGACGCGCTCATCGATGCGCTGGGCTCGGGGCGCGAGAGGCTGCGTGTACTCGGCGCCGATCGGGCACGTGCGTTCTCGTGGGCGAGCTCAGCCGAGCGCGTGTGGGCACTGCACGCGGAACTCTGAGAGTCGACCTCAAACTGACCCTCATCATCAGGCTCGGCTGGCGACGATCCGATCCGCAGCTATCTCTGCGCGAATGACCTCGAGGATGCGCCCTGCGGCCCCCGGCTCTCCGAAGAAGCGGCTCACGTTCGCTGCCTGACGCTCGGCGAGGGGATCGCTTCCGTGAGCTTCGATGTCTCGGATCGCTTTCTGTGCTTCCTCGACGGAGCGGACACGGTGCACACCCCGCGCGATCTCGCGTCCGATCTCGTTGAAAGGAATGTGATCCGGTCGCTCTACGAAGATGGTCGGGACGTCCAGCAGCTGTCCCTCGATCATCATGCTGGGGCCGTCCGTGACGAGATAGTCGGCGGCGGACATCACGGCCGAATAGTCGCCGCGCCAGACGGCGGTGTTGGGCAGGCTCTTCCACTCGTCCAGCCACGCTTCGTACTCGGCTGGTGAGATCGGACCGCCCTCGCGCTCGATCGTGCCAGGAAGGAGGGGATGGTGTGTGAAGACGAACTCCGTATCCGGAGACCCCTTCGCCCATTCGAGCATGTCCCGGCGCACGTGCGGGAACATCCCGAAGTCGTTCCAGCCGGTGAGAATCGAGTGATGAGCAGACCACACGACACGGCGGGCAGGTAGTTCGACGCCCTCGATCGGCCAGTGCGTTTCGGTGGCTCGAACGTAGTCGAGCTTCGGGTGTCCGACCGCGCGGAACTGCAGTCCACCGGTGAGGGAATCCGCGCGTGCGATCTTGAGCGCCTCCTCATTGGCGAGGAAGACCAGCCAAGCGTGGCGGTGCATGACTGTGTCGACGGCGGAATTGATCGGGGGATCGCCGACCGGCACGTTCTCGGTGGTATTCATCGTCTCGTACGGGATCAGTATGAGACGTGCCCAGGTCAGAGCCTCCGCGCTGAAGGCGCGGTCGATGTCATCGTCCCATTGGCTCTGGCGCACGACGATGTCCGGGTCCAACGCGCTAAGCAGCTGTGTCGCTTCGTGGAGTCGGTCCCTCTGGAGCCGCAGATGGGGGACATCAGCCGTCCGCAGGAACCGATGAGTGCGCCCTTCACCCTTCGCAGGACCAACACCGGAGTAATGCCGGGGGATGGTGACAACCACGGGATCGAACTCCGCGTCGCGCTGCATGAGGTCGATCAGTTCGGCGATGGAGCCCCACGCCGTGGCGTTGTGCACCAGGAAGACGACCCGGATACGGGCTCGGATGGAGCCCAGACGTCTGACCGCGATCATACTGGCGCGCCGAGATTCGTCGACAGTCTCCGAAGTGGCGCGTGTGAGCGCGGTGAGAGAGGAGAGGTCCCCTGCCATCGACTCGAGCTGTGTTCGCAGTCCCGCCTGCTGTTCACCCAGCTGCTCAAGCGAGGCATTCACGCGTCGCATCCACGCAACGGCACGTTGAACCGCAGTCAACGGATTGAGATTCGGCATATCTCGCATTATGGCTTCTGAAGGCGTGGGTTGCGAAAGCTGGAGGTCACGCCCGCATGACCTCCACCGCCTCCTTGCTGGGGCCGTCGAAGCGCACTTTGCCGTCTCGTAGCAGGATCCCACGCTCGCAGAGGGTTGACACCATGTCGAGGTCGTGGCTCACGACCACGAGGGTCTTGCCTTTCGAGTGCAACTCCCGGATCCGCGCCAAGCACTTCTTCTGGAAAGGCTCGTCACCGACTGAGAGGATCTCGTCGATCAGGAGGATGTCGACTTGCGTATGAATCGCGACCGAGAAGGCGAGGCGGAGGAACATGCCGGAGGAGTAGTGCTTGACCTCGGTATCGATGAACTTCTCGATCTCACTGAACTCCACGATGGAGTCGAACTGCGCCTGAGTCTCCTGCTTCGACATCCCGAGGATGGCCGCATTGAGGTAAACGTTCTCGCGCCCGGAGAGGTCGGGGTGGAATCCCGCACCGACCTCGATCAGCCCAGCCACGCGTCCACGGGTCATGACCTTGCCCTGGTCGGGGCGGAGGACGCCGGAGATCATCTTGAGCATCGTCGACTTGCCGGAGCCGTTGAAGCCGAGCAAGGCGACGGACTCGCCCTCGCCGATCTCAAAGGACACGCCGTCGAGCGCTTGGAACTCCGAGGAGAGAGCCTTGCGTCGCATGGCGGCGACGAAAGTCTCCTTGATCGAATGGGTATGGCGCAGTTTGAAGTGCTTGTGGACATCGTCGACGACGATGCGCGGTGTCGACGGTTCAGAGGTCCTGGGCAAAACGACCCTCCAGGCGACGGAAGACGGCCTCGCCGATGACGAGGATGAGGATGGAGACGACGACGGCGATCAGGGCGTGGACCCACATAGCGGGGAGGGCCCCGACATCGGCAGGGCTCAGCGCGTGCCAGATCCCGTAGTGGAACAGCTCCACAGCGACGGTGATCGGGTTTAGCGCGTAGAGCTGGAACAGCCAGTCCGGCACCTTGGAGGCGACCATCTGCCATTGGTACATCACGGGCGACGCCCAGACAGAGATCATGACGATGATTTCGACGAAGCTCTGCGCGTCGCGGAACGTCACGTTGATCGCACCGAAGAGCATGCCGAGACCGGTGGCGAGGAGCGCGATGATTGCTAGGCCCAGGAGGAGGGCGGCCACGCCGATGGGAGTCGGCGTCCACCCGAAGAACAACGCGATCACGATGACGACGATGATCTGCGGGATCGTGTTGATGGCCGCGACGAACGTGCTCGCGACGGGGAACATCTGTCGCGGGAAGTAGATCTTCTTGATCAGCGCGGCGTTGTCGACCAGCGATCTGGTGGCGTTTTGGAACGACTCGTTGAAGAACGTGACCGCCGTGATTCCCGACAACAGGTAGATGGGATAGAACTCGATGGTCTTGTTCAGATTGAGGAAGACGCCGAGGGCGAAGTAGAAGACGAGAAATTGAATCAGCGGCTTCACGTACGACCAGAGCCAGCCGAGTAAGGAACCTCGGTAGCGGATGCCGACCTCCTTGCGGACGATCAGGCTGAGCAAGTAGCGACGTCGGAACACGTCGAAGAGACCGTTGGTTCCGCCGGGCTGCGCGAGCCTCTGGTCGGACGGCACCGATGTCTGGGACACGGCGGTTCCTCACCTCTTCCCGGCGCTCTCGGGCGAACGCCTCACCAATCATAGGTTGTCGCCGTTGGTTGAACCGTGAGGGCGCACGTCGGCAGGTGTGTCGGGTGTCGTCCAGCAGCTCACCGGTAGGATCAACGCCGGTGTGTCTCTTCTCGGCCGCCGAACAGGAAGGCGTTCGTACATGGGATGGTTGAACCTCGCGCTGGCTGTGATCACCGTGGTCGGTGTCATCCTGATCCCCGGATTCCTGCTCTCCTTCGCCCTGGGAATGCGGGGCTTCGCACGACTTGCGCTGGCCGCCCCCGCAGGTACGACCGTGGTGGTGATGGCAGCGCTGATCGGCCCCGTCGTCGACCTGCCTTGGGGACTGCTGCCGATCGCGGTGACGGCCCTTGCGCTGACAGCCGTGGTCGCTGTGATCCGGCTGGTCCTGACCCGCTTCTCCGCGGCCGAGCGAACGACGGAACGGAGCCCGACTCCGTTCCTCCTGCTCGGTGGCGCCGCCATCGTCGTGCTGATCCAGCTTTCCCTCGTGATCGGGTCTCCCGAGAACTTCTCGCAGACGTTCGACAACATCTTCCATCTGAACGCCGTCCGGTACGCCCTCGACACCGGATCGGTGTCGCCGCTGACCATCGGGTCGATGACTAGCGCGCCCAGCGGCGGGCTTCCGTTCTATCCATCAGGATGGCACGCAGTCACCGCCATCGCTGTGCAGATCGCTGGGGTGAGCATCCCCGTCGCGTCCAACGCGGTGATGTTCTTCTATGGCGCGGTTGCGTGGCCGACAGCGATCCTGTTCCTCGTGTCGACGCTGTTCGGTAGCGGACGCTCACTGCTCGTCACCGCGGCAGCGATGAGCGTCGCCACGCCGGCCTTTCCGCTTCTCATGATCGACTACGGCGTCCTGTTCCCCTACATGATGGGGTTGAGCCTCGTTGCGGTGCCGACCGCCATGCTGATCCAAGCGAGCAGATGTACGACGTGGGGCGAACGTGTGCGGCTCATCGTTGCCGCCCTTGGCTCGTTGCCTGGTATCGCCGTGGCGCATCCGGGGGCCCTCGTGGTGTTCCTGGTCTTCACCGGAGCGATTCTTCTGATCCTGTGGGTACGCCTGCTCGCCGCCAATGCCTCACCCCGCGCGAAGATCATGGCATCGATCTGGATGGCGGCATTCGTGATCCTCGCCGCCGGCTTGTGGTACGTCTTGCGGCCGCCGGCCGCTGCTCGCACGTGGCTCACTACCGAGACTGTCGGGCAGGCGATCGGTGAGGTGCTCACGGGCTCCGTCTGGTTCGCGCCCGTGAACATCGTCCTGGCCGGGCTTGTCGTCATGGGAGGCGGGGTCGCCCTGCGACGTCGCCGCACGACCGACTGGATCGCGATCGCCTTGTTCGCCGTGGCAGCCGGCCTCTACATCGTCGTCTCGGGTTTGCCGTATCTGGAGCTACGCGACATCATCACGGGTGCCTGGTACAACAACGCACCGCGGCTGGCAGCGGTCCTGCCGCTCGCGTGGATTCCGCTCGCGGCGATCGGTGGCGAACGGCTGTGGTCACTGACCCATCGCGCGTACGACCGGGGCTCGAGCGCTTACGCGGGGCGAGTGCTTTCGGCCGCCTCGGCGGTGATCGTGCTCTTCGTGGTGCCTCAAGCCTGGAGTATGAGACAGGCAGTGACGAGCGCGCACGGCGCCTTCGCCGTCACCGACACGGCGCAACTGGTGACGTCGGATGAACTCGCGCTGATTGAGCGACTCGACGACGAGACCCCCGAAGATGCCGTGATCCTCGGCAGTCCGTGGACGGGAACAGGGCTTGCGTACGCGCTGGCGGATCGACGCGTGGTGATGCCGCACACGCTCATGGACATCACCGAGGACATGGAGACCGTGCTCCTCGGTCTCGATGACCCGCGACCGGGATCTGCGGTGTGCGACGCGATCGATCGACTGGGCATCAACTACGTCCTGGACTTCGGGACACAGGAGGTCAACGGTGGTCAACATCCCTATGACGGCCTCGACGAACTGAGCGACTCCGACTCGGTGAAGGAGATCGACAGAGTCGGCGACGCGGTGTTGTACCAGGTGGTGCTGTGCGACTGACTCTCGGGACTCGGACGGACTATTGATGATGACCCTCGACATCTTCGTCCCCTACTGGGGAGATCCCGGACTGCTCTTTCAGACGGTTGATTCCGTCCGGGCGCAGGATGATCCCGACTGGCGGCTTGTGGTCATCAACGACCGGTATCCCGACGAGTCAGTGCCCGCGTACTTCGACGCGATCGATGATCCGCGAATCGAGTACGTTCTCAATGATCGCAACTTGGGCATCACCGAGAACTTCCGAGAATCAGTTCGGCGAGCGACCAGCTCGCACGTCACGATCCCGGGTTGCGACGATCTGCTGCATCCCAACTACGTGCGCGTTGTCAAGAGCGTGATAGGCGGGATGCCCGACGCTGATGTGATCCAGCCGGGCGTGGACGTGATCGACGAGCATGGTCGACGCGTTCTTCCGCTCGTCGACCGAGTGAAGCAACGACTGCTCGCCCCCAAGGCCGTCGACGGCGTTGCGGTTCTCACGGGGGAGGAGATGGCAACCAGCCTCATCCGCGGCGATTGGCTGTATTGGCCGTCCTTGACGTTTCGCACGGAGACCCTGAAGCGAATCGACTTCCGGGACGGATTGCCGATCATTCAAGATCTAGCTCTGCTGATGGACATTGCGTTCGATGGAGGCACGCTCGCGTACGTCCCGGAAAAGGCGTTCCTGTACAGGCGGCACGAGTCGAGTGCGTCTCAACGCGCGCTGCTCGACGGACGCCGGTTCCGTGATGAGCGCGACTACTTCGCCTTAGCGGCGCGCCTGGCCGCTGAGAAGGGATGGCGGCAGACCGAGCGCGTGGCTCGGAACCGTCTGATCGCACGGCTGCATGGTCTTGCGGTGCTGCCGCATGTCCTCCGTCGCGGGGACGGGGAAGGTCGACGAGCAGCGCTGGCACACGTGTTCGCGCGCTGACACCGCCCGACCGTCAAGAGGAATGCCTGACGCGAGCGCGTGCTTCCCGCCATAGCCGTAGGAGCAGGAACCTCGATCGGAGCGCCTTCGCGACGCCGCGAGGCCTCGACGGAGAGGTGTTGTCGTCGTGAATTCGGCGCAGGATCGACGGTTTGTGGACGTGACGCATTGCTCTGGACGCGTTGCCGACAGTCGCGATCCACAGATCGTGGGACTCGTTGAGGTACGGCGGAAACGGCAGGATCAGATCGAGAGCATCACGCCGAACCGCCATCGCGCAGCCGAAGTAGGGGGCATTGCCGATGAGCATGAGCAGCTCGTTGAGCAGGAACCTTCGATCGTCGTGGGAGAGCAACCAGGGGTGACCGGTCAGTGGAGAGGGTAGCGGTTGCTGCGTGCCAAGGAGCAGAAGGTTCGAGGCGACGACCGCGGAGTGCCGGGCAGCTTGAACGAGTTCGTCACGTCTTCCTTCGACCCACACGTCATCTTGGTCACTGAGCAGCAGTACGTCCCGCGTCGCGAGGTTCATTGCACGCTCGAAGGTTCGCACGTACCCTAGATTCTCTGAGTTCTGAACGACGACAACGCGAGGGTCATCGACCGCCGACAGGATCTGGAGCGTGCGGTCAGAACTCGCGTCGTCCACGATGAGCAATTCGTCGCCGTCATGAAGCTGGGCGAGGATCGAGTCGAGTTGCTCCTGCAGATACTTCTCGCCGTTGAAGGTGGCCATGCAGATCGAGGCCGAGACGGCGTGCGCGGTGAATTCTGCGAACATCTGACTCAGCGTATCGGTTGCGGCAGCATCATTTGCGGAGTTCAAACCCCGAGGATGCGGCGGATCTCTTGCGCGTTTCCTGCGTACGTCGTTCCCAAGATGCGCGTACGCGCGCGCTCCACGCGCTGCTGCGAGTCCTCGGTGTTGTCCAACGCGACGAGGATCTGTTCGGCTAGGCCGTCAGCGTCGCCGCGTGGCGCGTAGAGGGCATCATCGTTCATTGACGCTCGCACGCCGCCGATGTCCGTGGACACGACGCTTGCCCCGGACAGAGTTGCTTCGGCGGGAGGTAAATGCCACCCTTCCTCGTCGCTGCCGCAGAGATAAACACGGCATGTCCGATACAGGTGGCTCAGACGGGTCGGGGAAGGGTCGGCCACGTAACGGATGGAGGCAGGCATGTCTGGTCGGTCGAGCGACTGGCCGAAGGTGTACAACTCGGCAGCCGGATCGCGTTCCAGAACACGGCTCAATGTCGCGATGACCACGTCGGGACGCTTGTATCGATGCGGTGCGAGCAGCGACAGAACGCGTCGGGGACGTTGGTCGAGGGACGGGCCAGGAGGGAAGCTCTCCGCGACGAGGGCGTTGGGCACCAAGTGCGAGTCCAGTCCGAGCTCTGCGCACTTCTCGGCCAACCAGGGCGCGATCACGATTCGTTCGTCGACGGCTGACCATGCCGAGGCGATCGCCTCCGGCGCAGCAGCCCACGTCTCATAGTGCTGGATGAGAGCAGCCGAACGAGCATGACGTCTGTCGGCTAATCTGCCGGCGAAGGACATGGTCTGAACCGCCGTCGCGATCACAGCGTCGCCACTAGCCAGTCCGATTCTCGGAAACCATCCGGTGGCGCGCACCGTGACGCGCGGGTCAAGGTCGAACCAGGTCACACCGTTCTTGGCCCAGTCGGCCCTGTGCCCGCGGAGCCACCAGGCTAGGAGACTCTTCACTGCCCGCGGCGTGCGTCGCCGGCTCCCGTAGGCTGCCGAGAATGCCTCGGAGTGCCAGACAGTGACTGCGATTCCGAGGTCGACGAGTGCATTGGCGTACTCGTACGCGACCTTGTAGCCGCCGATCGGCGTCTTGGACGGCGCAAGAAGCAGGATATGCACTGCAGGACTGGTGAGCTGTTCAGAATTCATCATGCCTCCGACAGACCTGTCGACGTCTCGTGATGCGCAAGACCGGTGCGCAGGGTCAGATAGATACAGGCGATCAAAGTCGCGATCTCGCTGATCGCGAAGCCCGCCGCGACTCCGACGATGCCGAAATTCGCGCCGAGGAGCGCCATCGCGAGAACACCGGCCAACGCAGCGATCAGAGTGAACACGAACACTTGTCGTTCCTTACGCGCCGGGATCAAAACGTTGCGGATGAGCGGTGTCGACATTGTCACGCCGATGAACGCGATAGCGAAGTAGCCGAACGCGACTGGGTCGCCCTGCTTGTCCGCGCCGAACATCCAGCCGCTGAGCGCCGGCCCGAAGACGGCGAGCACCAGCCATCCGATGACCGCGATCACGGCCATGAGGAGGAGAGCAGCAACGTTGCGTTTTCGACGGTGATGATCCTGCGCCTCCAGAACCCATCCTTGGAGGGCGTTTCCGGCAGCGCCGACACCAAGGATGCCGTACCTGTAGATCTTGTCGTTCGAAGCGAACACTGCCGCAGCAGCGGGAGCCGCCACTATGCCTGCGAGCGGTACAGGAGCGTTCGCATACAAGCTCCCGACGGACTCGGTTCCCCACGCATGCCGCATGTCTTCGACATCGTTGCGAAGCGCCCGAAATCCTGGCCATTCAGGGAAGAGCCGTCCGTGAAGTGTCGTATGGAACGCGATCGTGCCGATGAAGACGGACAGGCAGAGCAGCAGCCCGTAGTAGACCACATCTCCTGTCAGGAGGACGATCCCGAGCGCTCCTGCTGTCGCGATCGTTCGCGGGAGGACTTCGTAGAGCAGCACAAGTCGAGGTGCGGCTACACCCACGGCGTACCAACTGAGGCTGATCCCATTGAGCGCGCTTGCCGTAGCGAATGTCGAGGCGACTGCCCACGTCCCGGATGGAGAGATTGCGCTCGCTACAACGGCGCTGATCGCGCTCGCGATCACGACGACCACGATGCGAATGTAGAACGAGCGGGCATAAAGTCCGTGTCGCTCGTCCTCGCTCTGAGCCAAGGCCACGAGCGGGGTGCCAAGAATATTCCAGCCCACAAGTCCGACGGCGGCTGCAAAGGCGCCCACGCTGAGCCCAACGTTCATTGCGGCCCAATCATCGGTGCTGGCGGCTCTCGCAACGATCGGAAGCGCGATGAGTGGCAGCGCCGAGGCGAGGAATGGCAGAGTGGAGAAGCCGAGCAGACGATGCGCGAGGGCGGCGGCAGGAGAGCCCCCGTTGCGGATGCGACCCATCAGGCGAGCGCGAAGCTGTCGTCCGAGCCGAGCAAGGCCGAGATAGCGAGCTGCGGGTGAGGAAGGCAGGTCATGTATTGATCCTAGGCGGTGGCGTTGTGCCAAACCCTGTCGGTTGCCCCGAGCAGCTGCGTAGGCGACCCTAGACTGGGCGTGGAGAAGTCACGGAAGTGGAGCGAGAACGATGGTCAGCAATCCGGGACGCGGGACCATCGTGCTCGCAGCCTACGAGCCCAATCCCGAGCTGTTCGCTCGGCAGATCTCATCGCTGCGGGGACAAACTCTGCAGGACTGGGAATGCGTGATCTCGGTGGACGGGGACGATTCGACCGTTCGACGCGTCGTCGCCGAAGCCGCAGGTGAGGATCCTCGTTTCCGTGTGATCGCTGACGGTACTCGCTTGGGCTTCTACCTCAACTTCGAACGGGGCCTCGCTGCGATGGATCCAACGACGTCGTGGGTTGCTCTCTGCGACCAGGACGATTACTGGTACCCGGAGAAGCTGGAGACACTGGTGCCTCACCTCGATGAGGTAGCTCTTGTGTCCGGTCAAGCGAGGCTCGTGACTCATCCTGACGAGGTGACCACCGGGTTCACCGAGCGCCGTGACCTCGGCGGGATCATGACCACTCTGAACAACCAGTTCACGGGTTCGCTCTGCGTTCTGCGCGGTGAGCTCGCTACCAGGAGCCTCCCCTTCCCACGGATGTCGACCCGCGCAGCCGCCCACGATCACTGGTTGGCGGTACTTGCTGCTGCGGACGGCGGCACTCGCATTCTTGACGACGTCGTGCAGGACTACGTGCAACACGATTCGAATGTCTTCGGCGATCCGAGCAGGCTCGATGGCAAGGCGGGATTGCGTGCTGTCGTGAGTGCCATCGAGAATGCCAGGGCATTCACGCGGCGGTACGAACCCACCGGCTCGCTACTGTCGATGATGCGTATGTACTTCAAGGTATACGTCGGATGGCGTCAACTGATGGCGATGACCCTTGCCTCCCGCGTACCTGACGGAGACGCACGGATCGTTTCAGTGTTCGGCGTCGAGCGTCGATTCTGGCCGACCTGGCGGTTGCTCCGAGATGCGCGTCGTGCAGGTCACGCGCCTGCGCGATTCGTGATCGAGTATCTCGGAAGCTGGATGATGGGGGTGGTGATCGGCGGACGTCGTTCGACCGTCACTCAGCCGTTGTCGACCACGTGATGGATGTCGCCTGCGCACGTGTGCCTTCGGGTATCCGGCCACCGCTTCCGTGCAGGCCGTCCCGGAAGCCGTCGCGGAGGACAGCCCACATCGCTCGCCGAGGTCTTGCAGAGGCGACGATCACCGTGAAGTACGCGAGATCCGTGAGGAGATCACCGAGCAGGCGGCCAGGTGAGGTGCGAGCGTACTTTCGCGTGAGCAGCATCCGGTTTCGCGCGCGATAGTAGTAGCGGAACGGCGTGCTCACCATGGTTGCGATCGTCACGGGAAAGCGGCCAAACGGTCGAAGACGGGCCATGCTTCCCAGCTCGTGATCGATCTTCGTGGGTGCGGCCACGATCCGGCCGCCTGACGCGATGACCCGCAACTCGAATTCGGTGTCCACCAGGTCGATGAAGAGGGCCTCATCGAACGCGCCGATACGCTCGTAAGTACCCGCGTCGATCATCATGCCGGACTGGATGACTCTTCTCGCATCGGGGAGCGGACGATTGGACACCGCCTGTCGCACACCTGCGAATTGCTCGGGGACGACGACGAGGTTAGCGCGCGAATTGAGACGATCGAACGTCCGTCTCAGCTCCCCGATCGTCTCCGCGCCCGGCGCGGAATCCTGATCGAACGTCACGGCGTATCCAGCGCCGTTGGAGAATGCGTATCGCAGCCCTGCGTTGAGTGCGGCGGCGATCCCCAGATTCATCGGCTGACGGATCAGCCGGGCTCCGGCGGCTGCGACATCGTCGAGCACCGTGGTCGACGTCGTCGATCCATCGTCGACGACGACGACCGGGAAGTCGGCTAGAACAGCTATGACTGTCTCCGTGAACTGAGCGGTGGGGTTGAAGGTGGTGAAGATCACCGCGACATCAGTCGATGTCGTCATGCTCGTGCTCGCCCGATGTCGATGAATCCCCGTCGTCGTGGCTCAGAGCCGCGATGTCCCGTTCGAGCTGTTCCTGCCTCAGGCGGGTGATCGCCGCTTCTTCAGCGAGCCGCCGAAGCCGCTCCTCTGCGCGGGTGAGTTCCCAGGACAGGTGCAGTGTGACGGCGAGAAGCAGACCGATCGCCAGCGTGAAGATGAGGTTGGCGGGGAGTTGGAACCCCAGCACGGCCGTCAACCAGAAGAGGGCCTGCGGGAACACACCGAGGATAAGCACGGCCAGTCCGATGGCAAGCCACAGCACCGCATATTTTTCACGAAGCTGACGGCGCAAGAGCAGCGTCGTCACGGAAACGACGATCACGAGGCCCAGAGCGAGAGCTCCCAAGGAGATCATGCGCGCCCCCTGATGGGACGACGTACGATCGAGAGTGTGAGGGCGAAGACCGACCTGGCGAGATAGACGGTGGAGCTGGCGAAGCCCTGACTCGGATCGCCCGACATGCGGGGGCGCATGGCAACAGGAACTTGGGTGACTCGCAAACCGGCGTGCACAGCGGCGACCAGACTGTCGATCGTGTCGCCGAGATACTCCGCGGGGTAGTAGGCCACGTACTGATCGATTGCTCGCTCGTTGGCGGCGCGAAAGCCACTCGTGACATCCGTCAGCCGAGTCTTCGTTATGCGGGAGATCACGCCCGCGAGGAAGAGCATCGCCCAACGGCGCGGTCCGCTGGCTTTATAGGATCCAACCTCGGCGAACCGAGCCCCGATGGAGATATCGGCATTCTTCAATCCGGCGAGGACCCGACGTATGTCCTCGGGATTGTGCTGACCGTCGGCATCGACCTGGATAGCTGTTCGGTACCCGTTGCGCTGGGCGAAAGCGTACCCGGCTCGCATCGCACCGCCGACTCCCATGTTGTAGGGGAGGGTGAGCACCGCCGCGCCTGCAGCACGGGCCACATCGCCGGTCGTATCGAGGGAGCCGTCGTCGACCACGAGCACGTCCGCATCCGGGATCGCCCTGAGGATCTCACGAACCGTGGCGCCGACGTTGTTCTCCTCGTTCCACGCGGGCACGATGACCAGCAAGTCGTCAGTCCCCGAACACATGTGCTCAAGTCTAGGGGAGCCGTTCACTTGATCCTTGCCGCGCCGCTGGGTCACGGCAGCGGCGTACCGACGCTGTAGGCGGCGCGCCACTCCGGTGCGAGCTTCTCCACTGACGGCCAGGACGGGCTCGCGAGCCGGAGCAGGGTCGCGTTCGACTGCACGTGGCGGATCTTTCCTGCTTCGACATAGAAGATCTCGTCGGTGCCGAAACTCACGAACGTCTTGTCGGCGAGAAGCGGGGCGCCGACGGTGAAGGCTTTCCGAGTGTCCGAAGACCACGAGAAGAAGTAGAGGGCGCGGGTGCCGTTGGCTTCCTGAAGTCGCGCCTGGCTGCGGACATGGCGAAGTTGAGCGCCGGCGATCAAGTAGACAGGATCCGAACCGGGCGTCTGCGCGAAGACCGCTTCGTTGATCGTTCGTCCCGTCTTGGGCAGAGCGGAGCAGATCGAGTCGGGAAGCGAGACGATGGGCGCTCCCGTCGGCCTTGTGAGGATGCGAGTCAGAGCTCCACCGTCGGCGGCGTACACGGTACCTGCGCATTCCGAGAAGGGCGCGAGGTCGCCTGTCACTCGTGGGTTCGCGGAGAGTGTCCCGTCGGGCACTACGGCAGTCCGCCTAACTCCTGCGTCGTAGGCCACACCCCAGGTGGGGATGTGGACGATCTCCGCGCCCACACCAGTCAGGTAGACATCTGGAGAACTCGCTTCGCGGACGAGGGTGCGGGAAGGGAGGATCGACGGGCCACTGGGAATAGCTGCCACATTCGCTGCGGGCAGCGTAGCCACGTAGACACGTTCCGACGTGGGCAGTTCCGACCAGGCCTGTGAGTTCACGATGTGGCGCTTGGCGCCGTTCTCCCACCGGTAATAGGGATCGGATACATCGTCAGTGAACGAGGTGCCGACATTGGCGCCTGTTGGGAACCGGTCGATGACACTGCCGGGAAGAGAAGTGTAGACGGACATGCTGAACCCGAATCGCGTTACGACGTCGGCCGCGGTGAAGCGGTGCTTGGTGCCGTCCGGTTCGAGAAGGTACATCCCGCCGTCACGCGCGTCTCTGATGAAGCGCGTGGCTGAAGTCGCATTCGGAATCGAGGAGATGTAGCTGGAGGCGACCGTCTGGTACCACCCCAGCTGTGCCATGTACGCCGCCAAAGCGGTGCCGTCGGTGATGTGGTATTTGCGCGATTCGGCGAGGAGGTAGATCTCGGCGGAGTTAGACGCCTTGATCAATCTGGTCGCAGGCATCTGAGTGGAGCCGAACCAGTCGGTGAAGTAGTTGAAGAAGTTCCGGTTACCGTACGCGGAGCAGCCGTCGCCGGTGCCGTACCCCGCGCGCAGCGCAGCGGCGTTCGGCTGATACGGCGTGTAGTAGTACAGCGCTGCGGTCGAGGCATTCTCGATGTGCACGGGCCCGCGACCGCAAGCGCTATCCGGGTTGTAGAGGATGTTCCAGGTCTTGCCGGGCGCGTAGTACGTGAAGTATCGGCCCTCGGTGTAGATCTTCATCTGCCGACCCGCACCGTAGATCTGATAGAAGAACCCAGCGAAGCTGGGATCGCACGGCGCGGTGTCCGGGCATCCTTGCCCGAGTGCCATCGAGTATCGCCAATCGCTCGGCCACGTGTGCGTGACGAGGCTCTGTTCCTTCTGGAGCATGACGATGAAGACCTGGGGATTGATGCCGCACGATTGTGCGACCTTATGGATGATCGTCGCCGCCGACTCGTTGCTGCTGCCCGTATATCCATCGCAGTACTTGTCTCCGGCGCGGTTCGGAGTGCTCTGGCGGTAGTCCTTGAGGCAGGTGTACCCGGACTGACAGGTAGACACTTTGCTGCGGAAGAACGAGTCGATCTGGGCCGCCGACATCGTGGTGCTGTCTGTGAAGACGGCGTCAGAGATGATGTTCCCCGCGCGGAACTGCGAGAGGTCTGCGGCCTTGACCACGCCGGTTGCCGCGGAGACGCTGGACGGCTGGCTCGAGGTGGTTGACACGGCGTCCGCTGGAACGGCGACGAGAACGGATGCCGCGACTAGGAGGGCGGCGGCAGTGGCGACGAGCGCTCGCAGGCGGGGGATGGGGGTGCCATTCACCTGACCCATTGTGGCGGAAAGCAACAGATGTCGCCACTGTGGCTGATGTTACTTGAGTGAATCGAGAGGCGGACGGAATGGACTCGCGGACTGTGTGGCACGATGTTGGGGTGAAAGGCATCATTCTCGCTGGCGGTTCCGGAACGCGACTGCACCCGATCACCATCGGCATCTCTAAGCAGCTCATCCCCGTGTACGACAAGCCGATGGTCTACTACCCGCTGTCGACGCTGATGCTCGCAGGCATCCGGGACATCCTCATCATCACCACACCGCACGACGCCGAGCAGTTCGAGCGCCTGCTCGGCGACGGCTCGCAGTTCGGCGTGAACCTGACATTCGCTCAGCAGCCGTCGCCTGACGGTCTTGCGCAGGCGTTCGTGATCGGCGCCGACTTCATCGGTGACGACAAAGTCGCGCTCGTCCTCGGCGACAACCTGCTGTACGGTCCTGGGCTAGGGACGCAGCTCAAGCGCTACACCGACGTCGAGGGTGGAGCGGTCTTCGCGTACTGGGTCGCGGAGCCCGGCGCCTATGGGGTGGTCGAATTCGACGACGAGGGCCGCGCGATCTCTCTCGAGGAGAAGCCTGCCCAGCCGAAGAGCAACTACGCGGTTCCCGGACTCTACTTCTACGACAACGACGTGGTGGAGATCGCACGAAACCTCGAGCCGAGCGCGCGGGGCGAGTACGAGATCACTGACGTGAACCGCGCCTATCTTGAGCGCGGATCACTCCAGGTCGAGGTGCTTCCGCGGGGAACGGCATGGCTCGACACGGGGACGTTCGATCAGATGTCAGATGCCGGCGACTACGTCCGCACGATGGAACGTCGCACCGGACTCCGTATCGGAGTACCGGAGGAGGTCGCCTGGCGCCAAGGCTTCCTCACAGACGACGAACTCCGCGAGCGTGCGGAGAAGCTGGTCAAGTCCGGCTACGGAACCTATCTCCTCGAGACCCTGGAAAGAGGTCGCTGATGTCGAACCTCCTCGTTACTGGCGGCGCCGGCTTCATCGGGTCGAACTTCGTCCACTACGTCATGGAGAACACCGATCACACGGTCACCGTGCTCGATGCGCTCACTTATGCAGGCAATCGCGCTTCGCTCGACGGGCTCCCCGAAGATCGTCTGACCTTCGTACACGGCGACATAACGGATGCCGAGCTCGTCGACGGTCTCGTTTCCGACGCCGACGCGGTCGTGCACTACGCAGCCGAGTCGCACAACGACAACTCGCTGCACAGCCCCCGCCCGTTCCTCGACACGAACATCGTGGGCACCTACACGCTGCTCGAGGCGGTCCGGAAGCACAGCACTCGTTTCCACCACATCTCGACCGACGAGGTGTACGGCGACCTCGAACTCGACGAACCCGAGCGGTTCACGGAGCAGACGCCGTACAACCCGTCGTCGCCGTACTCGTCGACGAAGGCGGGCAGCGATCTGCTTGTCCGCGCCTGGGTCCGCTCGTTCGGCGTCGAGGCGACGATCTCAAACTGCTCGAACAACTACGGTCCGTACCAGCACGTCGAGAAGTTCATCCCTCGTCAGATCACGAACGTCATCCGCGGCATCCGTCCCAAGCTCTACGGGGCGGGAGAGAACGTACGCGACTGGATTCACGCCAACGACCACTCATCGGCGGTGCTGACCATCCTCGAGAAGGGTCGAATCGGCGAGACCTACCTGATCGGTGCCGATGGCGAGCGGAACAACAAGGAGGTCGTCGAGCTGATCCTCGAGGGCATGGGACAGCCGCGCGACGCCTACGACCACGTGGCCGACCGCGCAGGGCATGATCTCCGCTACGCCATCGAATCCACGAAGCTGCGCACCGAGCTCGGCTGGTTGCCGAAATTTGCTGACTTCGAGTCCGGACTCGCCGACACGATCCGCTGGTACCGCGACAACGAGGCATGGTGGGGGCCGTCGAAGGACTCCACCGAGGCCTTCTACGCGTCGAAGGGGCAGTAGGACAGGGTGACTGACATCGATTTCGGCAAGAAGCTGGGCGCGGCGGAGACCGGCATCCCGGGACTGGTCGTGTTCGATCTGCCCGTCCACGGCGATTCGCGAGGGTGGTTCAAGGAGAACTGGCAGCGCGAGAAGATGACGGCCATCGGCCTGCCCGATTTCGGTCCGGTGCAGAACAACATCTCGTTCAACGATGCTGTGGGAACCACCAGAGGTATCCACGCCGAGCCATGGGACAAGTGGGTGTCGGTCGCCGCCGGGCGGATCTTCGGCGCCTGGGTTGACCTGCGCGAAGGACCGTCGTTCGGTGCTGTCTACACGACCGAGCTCGATGCGTCCAAGGCGATCTTCGTCCCCCGGGGCGTCGGAAACTCGTACCAGACGCTCGAACCCGACACCGCCTACACGTATCTCGTGAACGATCATTGGTCGCCCGAGGCGTCGTATTCGTTCCTCAATCTCGCCGACGAGACCGCCGCGATCGAATGGCCGATCCCGCTATCGGAGGTCGAGATCTCCGAGAAGGATCTCGCACACCCGCGCCTGGCCGGCGTGGCTCCCATCCCGCCTCGGAAGATCCTCGTGGTCGGCTCCGGCGGTCAGCTCGGGCGTGCGCTGCGGGCCGAATTCGGGGATGCTTCGCACGTCGAGTGGACAACGCGGGAGGATTTCGATCTCCGTGCTCCCGATCTTCGCTCCGCGCGGCGCTGGCGAGACTACGAGGCGATCATCAATGCCGCGGCCTACACTGCGGTCGACCTCGCCGAGACGGCCGAGGGCCGCACCGATGCCTGGTTGGCCAACGCGGCGGGCCCCGCGAAGCTCGCTCGCGTCGCCTCGGAATTCGGCCTGGCGCTCGTACACGTCTCCAGCGACTACGTCTTCGACGGCAGCGCGGAGGGCGAATACGACGAGGAGCGAGAGTTGGCGCCGCTCGGTGTCTACGGCCAGTCCAAAGCCGCGGGCGATGTGGCTGTCAGCACCACCCCGCGACACTACATCCTGCGCACCTCCTGGGTGATCGGCGACGGCAAGAACTTCGTCCGGACGATGGCGAGCCTCGCGGAGAAGGGGGTCGATCCGAAGGTGGTTGACGACCAGCGCGGACGACTGACCTTCGCATCGGAGATCGCGCGAGCCATCGCGCATCTGCTGCGCGAGGGAGCGCCCTACGGGACGTATAACCTCACCGGAGCCGGAGAACCGCGCACATGGGCGGAGATCGCCGCCGACGTGTTCGACATCACAGGTGCGGAACGCGCCCGGGTCTCCGGTGTCAGCACGGAGGAGTACTTCGCGAACGCGACCGGTCCGATCGCGCCCCGGCCCCGGAACAGCGTGCTGTCGCTCACGAAGATCGAGGCGACGGGCTTTGCGCCCCGGGATGCCGGGCACCAGCTGCGCGAATACCTGAGCTCGTGAGCGCGCCCGCTCCGGCGGGCATCATTTCTCGTGCGGCTGCTCGCCGACAGATATTCCGTCGGGACATCCAAGCGCTAAGGGCTCTGGCGATTAGTCTGGTGGTGCTCAACCACCTCTGGCCTGGGCGTCTGAGCGGCGGTTACGTCGGGGTCGACGTCTTCTTCGTCATCTCCGGGTTCCTCATCACAGGACACCTGCTAAGGGATATGGAGAAGACCGGAGGCGTACGCCTCGCGACGTTCTACGCACGTCGCGTGCGGAGGTTGCTTCCGGCAGCCGTCGTAGTCCTTCTCATCACGCTTCTGGGCGTCTGGTGGCTGCTCCCTCACACCCGCTGGGTGGACAACGCGCTGCAGGCGGTCGCCAGCGCGTTCTACGTCGAGAACTGGGTGTTGTCATCCCTGTCGATCAATTACTCCGCTCACAACGCGTCGGCCAGCGCCGTGCAGCACTTCTGGTCGCTCTCGGTCGAGGAGCAGTTCTATTTGGTGTGGCCGGTGCTGCTGCTCGTCACCGCGCTGCTCGTGGTTCGCCTCGCGGGATCGGCGAACCCGCGCCCCGGGATCCTCGTCGTCGTTCTCGTCGTCGGCGCGGGGTCACTCGCGGCAAGCATTCTGTTCACCGGACTCTCCCCAGCGCAGGCATACTTCGTCACCTTCGCGCGTGCGTGGCAGTTCGCCGTCGGGGCACTTGTGGCTCTTATGCCGGTGGCGCTGCTCGGGCGTCTCAACGCACTCTTCGCAGCTGCAACCGCCGTCGTCGGGTACGCACTCATTGGGATCGCGGCCTTGTTGTTCGACGCGCAGACGCCGTACCCGGGAGGGGCGGCGCTCCTTCCTGTGATCGGCACAGCAGCGGTCCTCGTCGCTGGCACAGGACGCCGTGCGCCGTTGTTCGGGGTATCGTCGGTCACCGACCTGCGCGCGGTGCAGTGGTTGGGAGACGTCTCGTACTCTCTGTACCTCTGGCACTGGCCACTCATCGTCCTCATGCCCTTCCTTATCGTCCAGCCACTGTCCGCGTGGTCGAAGGCGCTCGTCCTCGTCGTCTCGCTGATCCTGGCGTGGGCGAGCCGTCGCTGGATTGAGAAGCCGGCGATGGGAGCACGCTGTTGGAAGCGGACGAGGCAAGCCTTTGTTGGTGCGGCAGGAATGATGCTCGCGGTCCTTCTCGCGGGGGTACTCCTTATCGGAGGAGCGGCGATGCCGTTTGATGGGCCGTCCGCGGAGACGGCGAACACAGGGGAGTGCCACGGACCGCGCGCGCTTGAGGTCGGCAGTGGCTGCGATCCGAGCATGCCGGTGGGGGATCCGATCGTCACTGGGAGTCACGCATACTTCGGTCTTGCTCCTGAGTGCGGCGATCTCGAAGACGCTCTGACGATCGATGGCCGCCAGACTACCCGGACGTGCGAGTTCTCGAGCGCGGGTGAAGGGACTCGCGTGTGGTTGCTGGGAGACTCCCATATAGAGCAGTGGCAGGCCGCCGTCTTCCCGCTCGCCGCAGAACAAGGGTGGAGTCTCACAATCAGCTCGTTCCCGGGCTGCCCGCCGGCGGACGTCTCCTTCATCGGTTTCGACTCGGCATGGGGGCCGTCCGACTATCAACGCTGTCGGGAGTGGGCACGCGCGGTCGCAGATGAGATCGTGAAAGAGAAGCCGGACCTCGTCATCACCTCGATGGCGGCGCGACAGCAGCTCGTGGACGACGGTAGTCGGCGTTCGCACCACGAGCAGTTCGTCGACGGTCTCCGGCGCACGTGGGGAACGTGGACTGCGGCTGGTGTCCGTGTGCTGCCGATCGCGGATACCCCTCTGAACGGCGACGTCCGCGATCTCGACTGTCTGGTGCTCAACGCGCGCACTCCGCGGAAGTGCGTGGTGCCACGAACGGCGGCGGCCCCGGCCGATCCCGTCGCCCTGGCGACGCAGGATCCGATGACCGGACTCTGGCCGGCGGACTTCACCAATTCCCTGTGCGACGACGCGGTCTGCTTCTCGGCGGTCGGAGGAGTGCCCGTCTTCTACGACGCCGACCATCTAAGCAGCGCCTACTCGCGCCTGCTGTCGGAGCAGCTCGAAGACGTTGTGAATCGTGCGCTTTCGTCCCCGCGCCCTGACGCCGGATAAGGGAAGCGTTCGGGATCTGCTGACGCAGGGCGGTGAAGCTCAGCAGTGGAGCTCATGCCCTGATCGTGTCTGAGGAAGCCCATATCGCGGGGAGGAGAACGTCTCACGTGCATCGCGTAATTCGGCTTCGTGTGGACCTACGGTCTGGTGTGCCCTCAGACTGATCACATTCACCTCCGGGTAGAATTTGCGGATGAGTGCTCCTCTCCCTGGAGGAGCACCCTTCGCCGTCTAGCGTCACGAAAGTTGCATACATGGATCTCCTCGTCGTCGGGTCGGGTTTCTTCGGCCTTACTGTCGCTGAGCGCGCGGCAGAAGCGGGCCGGAAGGTGATGGTGATCGATCGTCGATCGCACATCGGTGGGAACGCGTACAGCGAGGCGGAGCCCGAGACGGGTATCGAGGTGCACCGTTACGGTGCGCATCTGTTCCACACGTCGAATGCGACGGTGTGGGAGTACGTGAACCGGTTCACGACCTTCACGAGCTACGTGCACCGTGTCTACTCGAGGCACAAGGGTGTCGTGTACCCGATGCCGGTGAATCTCGGCACGATCAACCAGTTCTTCAGCGCTGCGTATTCGCCCGATGAGGCGCGTGCTCTGGTGAAGGAGCAGGCAGGGGAGTTCGACGTCAAGACGGCGCAGAACTTCGAGGAGAAGGGCATCGCGCTCGTCGGTCGCCCTCTGTTCGAGGCGTTCTTCCGCGACTACACCGCGAAGCAGTGGCAGACGGATCCGCAGAAGCTCTCGGGCGACATCGTCAGCCGGCTCCCTGTTCGGTACACGTACGACAACCGGTACTTCAACGACACCTGGGAGGGTCTGCCCACTGATGGTTACACCGCGTGGCTGGAGCGGATGGCGGATCATCCGAACATCGAGGTCAAGCTGAATGTCGATTACTTCGATGAGGCTCAGCCGTTGAACAAGCGCGACACTGTCGGGCAGCTGCCGATCGTCTACACCGGTCCCGTGGATCGGTACTTCGACTATGCGGAAGGTGAGTTGAGCTGGCGCACGCTGGACTTCGAGCAGGAGGTTCTGAACGTCGGTGATTTCCAGGGCACGAGCGTGATGAACTACCCCGACCTCGACGTGCCGTTCACCCGCATCCACGAGTTCAAGCACTTCCACCCCGAGCGCAAAGAGATCTTCGAGTCGGGCAAGACCGTCATCATGCGTGAGCTCTCACGATTCGCGAGCCGAGACGACGAGCCCTACTACCCGGTCAACACTCCGGCCGACCGTGACGGTCTGCTCGCGTACCGCGAGCTCGCCAAGGGCGAGCAGGACGTGCACTTCGGTGGCAGGCTCGGCACCTACCAGTACCTCGACATGCACATGGCGATCGGCTCCGCCCTCACCATGTGGAACAACCAGCTCGCGTGAAGGACGGCGACATGACTGACGAACAGAACAAGAACTACATTGCCGTCAACCACACCGTCTTCCCCATCGAGGGAGTGGCGGAAGTTTCGGCTCTGTACGTCGACACAGGCTCGGGTGACGGATCGCAGCCCGGAGAGGCGTATCAGATCATCGACCGGCGTAGCATCCGTGTCTACGCCCACCGCCGCGTGTCGCTGAGCACGTATTTCAACGCCTTTCCCGCGAGCTACTGGCAGCACTGGACCCGAGTCCGGTCGGTGCGCCTGGTGGCCACCGTCGAGGGGCGCGGCCTCATTTCGGTGTATAAGTCGAGTGCGCGAGGGCGCGCGTCGGCGCTGGCATCGAAGTCTTTCGCGGACGAGACCGTCTTTTTCGATCTTCCAATTACCTCCTTCATCGACGGTGGCTCGTACTGGTTCGACATCGCATCTGGCGACGAGGACGTCACACTAGTCTCGGCAGAGTGGCAGGTCGCGGCCCCCGAGAACTGGAAGCCGGGAAGGGCGACGGTAGGGATCACCACCTTCAACCGCCCGTCCTACTGCCTCAATCAAATCATCGCGGTCGGGCAGAACGAACACGTGCACGAGGTGCTCGATCGGGTCATCGTGGTCGATCAAGGCACGGAGCTCGTGTCGGAGCAGCCCGGTTTCGCCGACGCTGCGGCGAGGTTGGGCGACACGCTCGATGTCGTCCGACAGCCGAACCTGGGTGGTTCAGGTGGTTTCTCGCGAGCCATGCTCGAAGGGCTCAGCTCTGAGAACAGCGATTACGTCCTGCTGCTCGACGACGACGCGATATCCGAGCCCGAGGCGATCGTGCGCGCGGTCCGCTTCGCCGACTTCGCAGTGACACCGACCATCGTGGGTGGGGGCATGCTCCATCTCGACGACCGCTCTGTGCTGTACACGCAGGGCGAGGTGTGGGACCCGCGCAAATCCTGGATGCGACCCTCCGGCGGGAGTGAGTATGACCACGATTTCGCGGACGAGCCGCTGCGCGAGACACTTGAACTGCATCGCTACCTCGGCGCCGACTTCAACGGCTGGTGGATGTGCCTCATTCCCACGTCCATCCTGCGGGAGATCGGCCTCTCGCTCCCGGTCTTCCTGAAGTTCGACGATATCGAGTTCTCTCTGCGTGCACGGGCGAAGGGATATCCCACGGTGTGCCTGCCCGGCGTTGCGGTTTGGCACATGGCCTGGCACGACAAAGACCCGACTCGTACCTGGGAGGAGTACTTCATCCATCGGAACCGTGTCATCACAGGCCTTCTCCACTCAGATGTGCGCAACGGCGGGTACCTTCCGCTCCACTCCTTCCTCGGCGACATCAAACTGTTGTTCATGCTGCAGTACTCAGCTGTTCGCCTTCGCCACGAAGCGCTGAAGGATGCATTCCGTGGGCCTTCCGCACTTCCGGCATTGCTTCCCAGCAAGCAAACGGACATCCGCGAGCTGCGCATGCAGTACATCGACTCCAAAGTCGTCGACGACTTCTCTGCTCTCCCTCCGGTTCGTCGATCGTCCATGGCGATCCTGGGAGGTGTGCGCAAGCCGACCAACCCAGTGGCCACTCTGGTGCTTGCCGTCCGTGTCGCCATGCGTCAGTTGCTGATCAAACAATCGGCCGGCAGTCGACGCAACCCCGAGCGAGTCATCCCCGCGCCCGACATCACGTGGTGGCGGTTTGCAGACATCGATTCGGCGTTGGTCACCTCTCCGGATGGTCTAGGTGTCGCGTGGTATCAGCGTGACCGAGCGATGATGCGACGATTCCTGTGGCGCAGCCTTCGCCTGAACCTCAAGCTGGCACTCGGATGGAAACGACTCGCCGGGCAGTACTCGAAGGGCGCACCGATGATCACGTCTGCTGAGCAGTGGCGCAAGACCTTCGACAGCATGTAGGGCCGAGTTCGTTCCACTACACGGAGTGCGGGTCTTTCCGGCGCGCAAGAGAGAGCAGGGCCACCGCTGGCACGCCTCGCGAGGACGCCTCGGACGCGGTGCTCGGCGTGGAGCGCTAGGGTGGGAAGTTGGCTCGGCCGCGCGGATGACTGCGGCGCTCCTACGTCACGATAACCTGCTATGAACCTCGATCCCCTCCGAGGTCGCGACAACGCACCGGACGCGACCATTGCTCCCGGCTACCGTGCCGACATCGATGGGCTGAGGGCGCTCGCGATCCTCCTCGTCGTGGTGTACCACGTCTGGCTCGGACGCGTCTCGGGTGGCGTCGACGTCTTCCTGATGGTGTCCGCGTTCTTTCTCACAGCCTCGTTCGTGCGCCGCGTGCAATCCCACCGGCCGCTCGAGCTCGGAACGTTCTGGCTTCGACGCTTTCGGCGGCTGCTCCCTGCAGCCGCCGTCACGATCGCGGGCGTGCTCGCTGTCGCGTTCTTGAGCTACCCGCAGACAGAGTGGCCTCGCGTGTGGTCGGAGGGGTGGTCCAGTCTCTTCTACGTAGAGAACTGGACTCTCGCGTTCTCAGAGGTGGACTACTACGCGCGGGACTCAGTGAGACCCAGCCCGTTCCAGCACTTCTGGTCGTTGTCCGTCCAGGGGCAGGTCTTCATCCTCTGGCCATTGATCATCGCGGCCGTCTGGCTGATGCTTCGAGACCGTAGGCATGTCATCGTCCCGGCACTGGCGCTGGCGTTCGGTGCCATCTTCGTCGGCTCCCTGGCTTTCTCGATCGTTGAGACCTCTCACGCCCAGTCCTTCGCCTACTTCGACACCCGCACACGATTGTGGGAGTTCGCCGCAGGCTCGCTCGTCGCGCTCGCACTCCCGTTTCTGCGCATTCCACGGTGGGGCGCGGTCATCCTGGGGTGGGTCGGGATCCTCGGGATCGTGCTGTGCGGTGTCGTCCTCGACGTTCGAGGCGGGTTCCCCGGCTATCTGGCGCTGTGGCCGGTGGGCTGCACCGCGCTGGTCATCATCGCGGGAGTCGAACGCGTCCCGGGAGGGCCGTCCGCGTTCCTCGAGTCTGCGGTTCTCCGATACGTCTCCCGCGACGCCTACGCCCTCTATCTCGTGCATTGGCCCGTGCTGGTGACCTGGATGGTGTTGACCGGACGCTCGCAACCGGGGTGGCTAGCCGGCCTGGGGATCGTGGGGCTGTCGTTCGTGCTGGCGCGCCTCGTGTCGGCACTCGTCGAGCACCCGATTCGTGCTGCCACGGCACTCGACCGGTTGCCGCGACTGGGCGCGGTGGTGCTCGTCGCTTCGATCGCCGTCGTCGCGATCCCTCTCGGCGCGTGGCAGTTCGCAATCAAGCAGAAGGAAGCGGCGCTGATGGCCAGCGAATCGGGGGGTTACCCGGGCGCCGCGCAGGTCGAGAGCCCCGTGGACCTTGCTGGCGTCGACCTGCCGTTGAGACCGTTCCCCACCGCGCTTGACGACGAATGGGTGAACCTCGGACTCTCGTGCTCCGGACCGCTGGAGCCCACGCACCCTGCGCTGAGCGGCACCTGCGTACAGACACCAGGTGCCCAAGATCCTCGAGCTATGCGCGTGCTGGTGATGGGAGACTCCCACGCACAGCAGCTGATGTCACCGCTTGTCACGCTCGCTGATGAGCAGGAGTGGGAGCTGATCGCTCTCCTCAAGGGCGGCTGCTCGATAGGTATCGGCGCACCGTCGTGGTCGGCCAGCGGCGTTCCCTGCGATGACTGGAGGGCGGCCGCCGTCGACTATGCCCTGCGAATCCAGCCGGATGCCGTCTATCTCGTCGTGACACGCGCGACGCCTGCATCGCCGGAGGTGCTGGTGGAGGGCATCGACGTGGTGATCGATGCTCTGACCACACAGGGCATCGAGGTCATAGCCGTCAGAGACAACCCGCGCTTCGACTTCAACATGTATGAATGCGCGCTCGAGGAATCCGATGCCGCGCCGGGTGAGGGGGTCGAGCCCTGCAGCGTCCCCGAGGTGGCCCTGGAGAGCCGCGAATCTCTTGAAGGGCTCGCGGAGACCCCTGGTGTGACTCTGGTCGATTTCCGCCCCTGGCTCTGCCCCGACGGGGTCTGTCGCGGCATGATCGGCAACATCGCGGTCTACATCGACGACAACCACCTGTCCAGCATGTATGGTCGCACGCTTGCGCCGATGCTGAAGCGGATGCTCGAAGCAGGAGAGCGAATGGATGTGAATGCCGCCTGACAGGTGCGACACCACGCGCCCCGGGTAGAGTTGTCTGCTGTGCAGCGGCGAACCGCGCATCAGTGGGCCTCAACGGTCAGAAAGCAGGAAAATGGATCTCCTCGTCGTCGGGTCGGGCTTCTTCGGCCTCACCATCGCCGAGCGCGCCGCTGAAGCCGGTCGCAAGGTGACAGTCATCGACCGCCGCTCGCACATCGGAGGCAACGCCTACAGCGAAGCCGAGCCTGAGACGGGCATCGAGGTTCACCGCTACGGCGCGCACCTGTTCCACACGTCGAATCCGACGGTGTGGGAGTACGTCAACCGGTTCACGACGTTCACGAACTACGTGCATCGTGTGTACACCAATCACGACAGCGTGGTGTACCCCATGCCCGTGAACCTCGGAACGATCAACCAGTTCTTCCGTGCAGCGTATTCGCCCGATGAGGCGCGAGCGCTGATCAAGGAGCAGGCGGGCGAATTCGACGTGAAGTCGGCGCAGAACTTCGAGGAGAAGGGCATCGCCCTCGTCGGGCGTCCGCTGTTCGAGGCGTTCTTCCGCGACTACACGGCGAAGCAATGGCAGACCGACCCGCACAAGCTGTCGGGCGATATCGTGAGCCGTCTCCCTGTGCGGTACACCTACGACAATCGCTACTTCAACGACACGTGGGAGGGACTGCCGACCGACGGCTACACGGCATGGCTGGAGCGCATGGCCGACCACCCCAACATCGATGTGAAGCTGGACGTCGACTACTTTGACGAGACCCAGCCGTTGAACAAGCGTGAGACGGTCGGGCAGCTGCCCGTGGTTTACACCGGTCCGGTCGACCGCTACTTCGATTACGCCGAGGGTGCACTCAGCTGGCGCACGCTTGATTTCGAGCAGGAGGTCCTGAATGTCGGGGACTTCCAGGGGACGAGCGTCATGAACTACCCCGACCTGGATGTTCCCTACACGCGCATTCACGAGTTCAAGCATTTCCACCCGGAGCGGAGAGAGATCTTCGAGTCTGACAAGACGGTCATCATGCGCGAGTTCTCACGCTTCGCGAGCCGAGACGACGAGCCGTACTACCCGGTGAACACGCCGGCCGACCGCGAGGGCCTTCTCGCGTATCGGGACCTCGCCAAGGGCGAGACGGATGTGCACTTCGGCGGCAGACTCGGCACCTACCAGTACCTCGACATGCACATGGCGATCGGCTCCGCCCTCTCGATGTGGCGAAACGAGCTGTCGGGTCAGGACGACTGACGAGAACATGAGCAGGACCGCCGTCGGTGCCCCCGGCACCCCGCAGCGTTACTTCCATTCGCTGTGGTTGCTATCGGCGCGCGACCTCAAGGTGCGCTATTCGACGAGCGCCCTGGGGTACCTCTGGTCGGTGCTCGACCCGCTGGTGATGAGCGCGATCTACTGGTTCGTGTTCACGCGGGTGTTCGAACGAACCGTCGGCGAGCAGCCCTACATCATCTTCCTCATCACGGCTCTGCTGCCCTGGGTGTGGTTCAACTCATCGGTCGGCGACTTCACCCGCGCGTTCAAGAAGGATGCACGACTGGTGCGCTCGACCGCGATCCCGCGTTCGATCTGGGTGAACCGCATCGTGCTCAGCAAGGGCATCGAGTTCTGCTTCTCGCTGCCCGTGTTGGCGATCTTCGTCGTGGCGAACGTCCTCCTCGAGAGCGACCCCGCGAAGACGGCGCACGTTGGATGGGGAATCCTGCTGTTCCCCTTGGCGATGCTGCTGCAGACCGTCCTGCTCGTCGGCCTCGGGCTGCTGGTGGCGCCGCTGTGCGCCCTGTACACCGATCTCGAGCGCACCACCGCGCTCATCCTCCGAGCGCTCTTCTACGCAACCCCGATCATCTACAGCGTCAACGACCTGCCCGGGGTATTCCAGACCCTGGGGATGTTCAATCCGCTCGCCGGGATCTTCTCCCTGTATCGGATGGCATTCTTCCCGGACCAATGGCATCCAGAAGTGGTGGCAATCAGCGCGCTGATGAGCTTCGCGATCCTCGCCCTCGGGATCTGGGTGTTCCGCACGCTGGAACGACCCGTGCTGAAGGAGCTGTGATGAAAGCCGCGATCGAAGTCGCCGATCTCGGCGTGCGCTTTCGCCGCAATCGTCGCGGACGACGCACTCTCAAGGATCTCTTCGCGGGAGCGAGTCGTCGATCCCGTCCTGGCGAGTTCTGGGCCCTGAGAGATGTGTCGTTCACCGTCGAACCCGGCGAATCCATCGGAGTGGTGGGGCGAAACGGTCAGGGCAAGTCGACGCTGCTCCGCCTTGTGGCGAGCGTTCTGCTGCCGGACGAGGGCAGCGTGCATGTCAGCGGGGGCGTGGCTCCGCTCATCGAGCTCACCGGCGGATTCGTCGGCGACCTGACTGTCCGCGAGAATGTGCGTCTCACCGCCGGTCTACATGGCATGTCGAAGGCCGAGGTCGCTTCGCGCTACGACGAGATGATCGCTTTCGCGGAGCTGGAGGACTTTCAGGAGACGCCCTACAAACATCTCTCCAACGGGATGAAGGTGCGTCTCGCGTTCTCCGTCGTCTCTCAGCTGAATGAGCCGATTCTCCTCGTTGACGAAGTCCTCGCCGTCGGCGACAAGGCGTTCCGTGACAAGTGCTACAAGCGCATCGACGAGCTCCTCGCCGAGGGCCGCACGCTCTTCTTCGTGAGCCACAACGAGCGCGACCTGCGCCGCTTCTGCAAGCGCGGGCTCTATCTCGACAAGGGTGCTCTGGTGCTCGATGGGCCGATCGGCGATGTGCTCGACCGGTACAACGCCGATCACAACGGACGTTGATCAGTCCGGCCGAGTGGCGCTCCGCTGCTGCTCACCCAGCTCGGTGCGGGGTGCTGATCAGAGCCCGGCCAGGTCTCTGAGGCGCTGAGCCGAGGCGCGCGCGGCGTCCACCGAAGCTCCCGATCCCGACGCCACCGCCTTTCGGAGCTCGGCCAGGCGCCCACTGTAGTCCGACACCGCTGCGTTCCAGTCGGAGCTGATCGAAGACGGTGCGGGTACTTCCGCCAGACGCTGCGCGTCGTCCCGAAGGTTGTCGACGACGGCCGTAGCATCCTGCCCGCTGCTGTCCGCGACGATCTCGAGACCGGTCAGGGCATCATCGAGCCAGCCGCCGACCTGTCCGCGGAACGCCTCCACGCTCGGGTCGACCGGCGGGGGAGGCGTGGTGACGGGCGTCATCGACGGCTCGGGCTCCGCAGAAGGCGTCGCAGAAGGACTCGCAGACTCAGACGCCGACGGCGACGCACTCACCGACGGCGATGCGCTCGGCGTCGCGGTCGCACTCGCGAGCGGCGCACCGGGCCGCAGGAACAGCCAGAACACCAGCGCCGCGATCACGACCGCAGCCACCGCCAGGCCGACGATCAGCCACGTGCGCCCGCGCTTGGGCTTCTCGTCCGGATACGCCCAGACGTACTCGGGCTGCTGCTCGGTCATCGTCCCTCCAGTGCCGGCATGGGCTGCCAGGTGCGATCGCGGCCGATCCGGCCCCCGTCGCGCAGACCGCGGAACAGGTTGCTCGTCCCGCGCACCGTGCGCTCGACGAAGAGCAGTCGGATCAGCTCCTTGGCGAACGTCGCCGAGGTGCCCAGACCGAACAGCACCGGGTTGTACACCCCGTGCACCCGGTAGTAGTTCTTGATGAATGCGCGGTTGCGCATGATGTAGTACCGGTACGCGTTGCTCGACGCGTTCATGTGCCGGATGCCCATGTCCCACTGCTTGATCTCACGCGTGCGGCGCAGCACGAACTCGTCGACGATCACAGCGGTGGTCAGGCGCGATGCCAGCCAGCCGTACATCTGGTCATCCCAGTAGATGAAGAAGCGCGGATCGGGCAGGCCGATCTTGGCCACGATCGAACGATGGATGAACATGCCCTCGAAGCATCCGCTGTTCATCTCCTTGAACCCCGACGAGTCGAACTTCGACGGCGCGAACGGAATCGGGATGCCCATCCGGTCGGCGATGCGGTACTGCCAGTAGAACTCGCTGCCGTCGTAGTCGTAGCGCCGACCCTGAATGCTCTTGAAGCGCCTCGACCAGCGGCCCATCTTCGCGAGACCGTCGGGCAGCACCTCGACGTCGTCGTCCATCATCCAGATCCATTCGGATCCCAGCTCGTACGCCGTGCGCATGCCCTCGCTGAACCCGCCCGAGCCGCCGGTGTTGGTCTCGAGCCGGCGGTAGACGATCTCGGTGCCGATGCCGTCGCGGAACGAGCCGACGACGTCGGTCGTGTCGTCCGATGACGCGTTGTCGATGATCACGACGCGGCCCGGCTTCGGGTCCATCGACCGGATGCTGGTGAGCAGCCCGCTCAACAGGTGCGAGCGGTTGTAGGTGACGATGACGATCGACGCGGTGGACGGATCGAACGCGCTGCCGGTCATGCCCGAGCCTCCGCGCGGGGGCGGACGGGCGAGGAATCTGTCACGAGGGTCACGGGATCACAGTCTATCTTCATGATCCTGTGCTGCCCGGGAGCGGAGGACGCTCCGGCCCGAGCGTCGGGATCGCGCCGGTGTGGGCCGCATCGATGCTCTCCCGCCACGACCTGGTCTGCCCCGCCCGCAGGGCGCAGAGCACGAGCAGAAGCCAGCCGGTTGCGGTGAGCGCGAAGCTCTCGAACATCGACTCCACGCCGAGCGTGACGAGCACGAGCGGCGTCCACGCGTACACCACCGAGCGTCGCACGCTCGCCACCAGCCACGAGCGCACCAGCGCGACGCCGCCGAGCACGACGAAGAGCGCCAGCCCGGCCGAGCCGAGCTGCAGCAGCGTGTCGAAGTACGCGTTCAGCGCCGACTGGTGTCGATCCGACAGCAGGAAGTTGATGTACGTGAACGGGTACTCGCCCCGTGGCCACGGGCCGAACCAGCCGTAGCCGGTGACGGGTCGCTGGGCGATGAAGTCGAGCATCATGTTCCACAGATCGGCGCGGGTCGAGAAATCCGAGCCGGCGTCGAGCATCCGGATGATCCGATGCCGGAACGCGAACGCGATGATCAGCCCCACCACGACCAGCCCGCCGAGTGCCGCCTGCACGGCGCTGCGCCGGTGGGCGGGCGTGTGCCGGACGATCGTCAGCGCGACCGTCGCCACGGCGACAGCCGCCGCGAGCACGACGACCGTCGGCGAGGCCGAGAACAGCGCGAGCGAGCCGCCGAGCGCGATCGACAGCACGCCCGCGATGCGGCCGATCGACTGCGTGCGCCATTCGATCACGAAGGTGATCAGCGCGACCACGGCGATGAAGCCGAGCATGTTGCGCGTGCCGAAGATGCCCTGCACGGGGCCGCCGTCGGCGAGCGAGCCCTCGATGCCCAGCAGCCGGAACGGGGTGTCGAGCAAGATGCCGAACATGATCTCGAGCCCGAGCGAGAGGGCCAGCAGCCAACGCAGGGTGTCGCCGATGGCGCGCACCGTCTGCAGCGTGTCGCGCACGTGCCCGATGGTGATCGCGATCACGGCGTACCCGAGCAGGGTGAACCAGCCGGCGACCGTGCCCCCGACATCCGACGACCAGAGCGCGCTCAGCAGCGCGAGCAGCAGAAAGCCGAGCAGCGACGTCGGTGCGAAGCGCAGCAGAGACAGCTCGTCCCGACGCACGACGAGCACGGCGACGCCGAGCACCGCGAGCACGCCGATGATCGCCGCCAGACTCACCGGCGACATCATCCGCTCGATGAGGAACGACGAGAACACGGCTGTGAGCGCGGTCAGCGTGTAGGCGCGGGCGAACAGCGCTGAACCCAGCAGCGAGACGACGAAGCGCCGCGGCGTCATGGCACCTGCCGCGGCTGCGGGCCGTGCGAGATGACGGGGGTGCGCTCGCCGACGCCGACGCCGATGAGCGGCACGGCCTTCATCTTGAACGAGAGCAGGATCAGCAGCAGCCAGCCCCACAGCATGATGGGCGCCGACTCGGCCAGGCCCTCGACGAGCAGCACCGTGGTGAACAGCACGGGCAGCAGAGACAGAGGGGAGTAGGGGCGGCGGGCGTCGAGGTCCCACCGCGGCCGGTCGACGGCGAAGAACCATGCCCGCCACAGCAGCGCCAGCCAGGCGACCGCCATCAGCACGACGCCGACCACGCCGAGCTGCAGGAACACGTCGAGCCACATGTCGTGCGCGTGGAAGACGCTGAGGCCGTGGTTCAGGATCCAGCCGTCGAATGCCGGGTCCCAGGGCACCCACGGGGAGGAGAAGCCGTTGCCGAACACCGGCCGGGTGATCGCGCGCTCCCACACCGCCTGCCAGATCTCGATGCGCCCGGTGAGGTCGTTGTCCTTGCCGAGAGCCGACAGGATCCGCTCGCGCAGCAGCACCGCACCGCCGATGCCGACCACGGCGACCGCGGCGAAGAGCAGGTAGAGCCGGCCGCGCCGTCGCGGGGATGCGGCGCGCATCATGAACACGGCGGCCAGCACGACCACGACGACGGCGATGCTGAGGTACACGGTGGCCGACGCGGCTTTCACGAGCAGCACGGCGGCGAGCACCGCCCAGAAGATGAGCATGGTGCGCCGGCGCACCTGGGTGGCGTACAGCACCGCGAAGACGATCAGCGCGAACAGGCACATCATCGCGAGGGTGTGGGCGTTGCCCACCACCCCCTGGATCCGGCCGTCGTCGAACAGGTTTCCGCGCACCCAGTAGAGGTGGGGGTCGATCTTCCCCTCGGGCAGGTCGACGAAGTTCGGCAGCAGGGGACGCCGCAGCACGAGCGCGACCCACAGCTCGATCGCCAGGGAGAGACCCAGGATCAGCTTGAGCGCACTCGAGATCGCCCGGGCGATCTCGTTCCAGGTGAGCGTCGTCGCGATGAGCACCGCCGTCACGGTGATGGCGGCCAGCAGAGACCAGGTGAGAAGCGTGGCGGCGGGCCAGCGCGACCACAGGGTGGATGCCAGGGCGAGGGCCGCGTAGCCGAGCGCGGCCCACGGCAGCCGGCGCCAGGGGAAGCGGGTGGGACGCTGCGCGACGACCTCGGGAACCCAGATGGCCAGGGCGCCGGCCGCAAGGATCACGAGCACGATGCCCGACCCGAGCGCGCCGAAGGTGTTGTACACCGCCGTGTGCGCGAACAGGCAGAACATGGCCAGCACGCTGTACGCGCGCACCAGCAGATGCCCGGTCGTCTCGCGGGGCGGAGCCGCGGGGAGAGGGGCCACGGGGTGCTTGCTGTACACGGCCATCGGGTTCAGGCTATCGCGCCGGCACCGCTCGCACCCGTCTCGCCGCGACCCGTTCGCACCGACGCGACACGCCGATGAGGTCGAATGAACCTTAAACGCCCCGTTGAGGGTTTACGATCCGCGACTTGACCGCGGCGAATGACACGGGTGTAATTAGTGGTGCACGGCCCGGAGGGGGCACATGCAGGGTTGGGAGATCGAGATGACGGGTTACCGGTCGGACGTTCCCGAGAATTGGTTCGTCGATCCAGTGAACCTCGGCGTACCCGGTGTACGCCGGGTTGACGCCGAGGATGACGGCGCACTCGCCTGGCAGGTCGACGCGCTGTGCGCGCAGACCGACCCCGAGGCGTTCTTCCCCGAGAAGGGCGGCTCGACGCGAGACGCCAAGCGCATCTGCACATCGTGCGATGTGCGGGGCGAGTGCCTCGAGTACGCCCTCAGCAATGACGAGCGATTCGGCATCTGGGGTGGTCTGAGCGAGCGCGAGCGTCGCAAGCTCAAGCGCCGCGCGAGCTGACGGCTTCGCGGGCACGCCGGGTCCGATGACCGGCGCCCCGCGGATGCCTGTCTAGGCTGACTGTGCCATGCCATCCCGAGTACACGCCATCGTCGTCGCACGCACCGGCGACTCCGCAGCCGCACAGCTCAGCGAGACCCTCGACGCCCTCCGCAGTCAGACGACGCCGCCCGACGCCGTCACCGTCGTGGTGCTGGGCAGCGGCGCACAGGTGAGAGCCATCGACGGCATCGGGCACAGCGTCGAGGCGATCATCGAGGCACGCGCGACCACGACGTTCGCCGAGGCCGTGGCGCTTGCCCACCCGCGCGTGGCGAGCGGCAGCTCGGTCTGGATGCTCACTCACGACTCGCGACCCCGTCGCACGGCGCTGCAGCTTCTCGCCGGATCGCTCGAGCGCTCGCCGTCGGCGGCTCTCGCCGCGCCCAAGCTCGTCCGGTACGACGACGACCGCGAGATCATCTCGCTGGGTGTCAGCATGAGCCGGTTCGGCCGCACGGTCGAGCTCGCATCCGACGAACTCGACCAGGGGCAGCACGACGCGGCCGAGGACGCCCTGGGCGCGGATGTGCGCGGCATGCTCATCCGCGGAGCCGCACCCGTGGTGCTGCGTCCGGACCCGGGCCTCGGCGGTGCCGACGAAGGACTCGACCTGGGCGTGCGCGCCCGCCTCGGCGGCGCGCGCATCGTGCTCGTGCCGAAGGCGCGCGTCGGGGTGCGACCCGACGGCGTCGCCGCGCTCCCGCAGCGACAGGCGGCGCGCACCTGGACGAGCCGCCGCGCTCAGCTGCACCGTCGGCTCGCGTACGCGCCCGCCGTCGCCGTGCCGCTGCACTGGCTGAGCCTGCTGCCACTGGCGCTGTGGCGCTCGATCGTCCACCTCATCGGCAAGCGGCCGGGGTCGGTCGCCCCCGAATGGGGTGCGGCTCTGGCTGCCATGCTCGCCGTGCCGGCGGTCACCCGCTCCCGACGCGCCATCCGCTCGTTCCGCACCGCGTCGTGGGCGGGCATCGCGCCGCTGCGCGTGACGCGCACCCAGCTGCGGCACCGCCTCGACGACGGGCACGGCAGCGAGCGCGGCGCCGTCAGCGAGCTGCACTTCTTCAGCGGCGGCGGCGCGTGGGCGGTGCTCGCCGCGCTCGTCGTCAGCGTCGCCGCGTTCTTCCCCCTGCTCGCCTGGCCCAGCATCGGCGGCGGCGAGCTGCTGCCGATGCAGCAGAGCGTCGCCGACCTCTGGAACGACGCCGGATGGGGTCTGCGTGACCTCGGTCCCGGGATCATCGGCCCCGCCGACCCGTTCGCGGCCGTGCTCGCCGTGCTCGGCACGCTCTGGCCGGGCTCGCCGTCGTTCGCGGTCGTGCTCCTGTGGCTCGGCGCCCTGCCGCTCGCCGTGCTCGGCGGGTGGTTCGCCGCGACCCGGGTCACCGACCGGTCGGGCCTTCGGATCCTCGGCGGCGTGCTCTGGGCGCTGGCGCCCACCTTCCTCGCCGCTCTCGTGCAGGGCCGGCCCGCTGCGGTGCTGCTGCACCTGCTGCTGCCCTGGCTGTTCCACTCCGCGGTGGTGGCGCACCGGTCCTGGGGCGCGGCGGGAGCGGCATCCCTGCTTACGGCGGCATCCCTCGCCTGCGCCCCGTCGCTCGCCCCGGCCTTCGCGGCGCTCTGGGGTCTGACGGTGATGGCGATGCTCGCCGCGGGCCGTGTGCGCGGAGCCGTGCGCGTGTTCTGGCTGCTCATCCCCGCGGCCGCGCTATTCGCGCCGCTCATCTACTGGCAGCTGCGCCACGGCGACCCGTGGGCGCTGCTGGCCGACCCGGGCGCGGTCGCCCCGCTCGCCCAGGCGACCTCGGATGCCGCGGGACGCCTGCTCATCGCGCAGGGGTTCCCCGCCCCCGACCGCGGCGGATGGGAGTGGCTGCTCGACGGCAGCTTCGCGCCGTTCGCCGCCCTGCTGCTCGTACCCGTGGCCGTGCTCGCTCTGACCTCGGCGCTCTCACCCCGCTGGCGCGCGGGCTTCGCGCTGCTTGCCACCACCGCGGTCGGGCTGCTCACCGCGATGCTCGCGGTCGGCGTGCAGGTGTCGTTCGCGCAGGGCGACGCGGTCGGCATCTGGCCCGGCACCGGGCTGAGCTTCGCCTGGCTCGGCGCCGTCGGCGCCGCTCTGGTCACCCTCGACACGGTCGTGGCTCTGCCGGCGCTGCGGTCGGCGGCGGCGCTCATCACCGCCGCCGGCGTGCTCGTGTGCGCCGTGCCCGGCCTGCTGGCCGTCAACCTCGGCGAAGCGCAGATCCGCAACGGCGCCACCAGCACGCTGCCCGCTCTGGTCGCAGCACACGCCTCGGACGACGTCGACAGCGGCACGCTCGTCATGACCCCCCTCGACGACGGCTCCCTCGCCACGCAGCTGGTGTGGGGCCCGAGCGCCACGCTGAGCGCGCAGACCACGATGCTCACCACGGCGACGCGCGTGCACGACGACTCTCTCGCCGCCGACGCCGTCGATCTGCTCTCGTCGCGGGACTTCGACGCCGCGTCCGCGCTCGTCGATCGCGGGATCGGCTTCGTGCTGCTCTCGTCGCGTCCCGGCCAGAGCGATCAGGCCCGCCGCATGAGCGACGCCGCGATCACGGCGATCGACCAGCGCGCCGGGTTCGTGAAGGCGGGCAGCACGCCGAACGGGATGCTGTGGCAGACCGCCGAGACGCCCGCGGAGCGCGCCCAGCCGTCGCACGCGCAGCGCACCCTCGGAAGTCTCATCGGTCTGGGTCAGCTCATCGTGGTGCTCGCCGCCGTGCTGCTGGCGATCCCGACACGGGCGTCGCGTCGAGCGGCGCGCTCCCGCTCCCGTGTGGTCGGACGCTCGCTCGATGAGCCGGTCACCCAGCGACCCGCGCACGACGACACCGACGCGCACGCGGATGACACCGGCTCGCCGTCCGGGGAGCGCGTGCCCGAACCCGCCGGAGGAGTGCCACCCGCCGCGGCCGCGGATCACGCATCACCGCATCCCGCCGCCGAGGAGCAGATCCGATGAAGCAGAGCACGATCCGACTCGCGACCACCGGCGCCCGCATCGCGACCGGAGCAGCCGTCGCCGCGGCGTGCGTGCTGGGCGTCGGGGCGGCCGTCGCCGCCCCCTGGCCCAGTGTGCAGAACGAGCCGGCGGCGACGACCGTGACCCCCGTTCCCGGAGACGCGCTGATCGTCTGCAACGGGGCGTTCCGGGCGTTGGGTCGCGACTCGACCCGGGCCGATCTTCTCGTCTCGGCGGCCGCACCGACCCTGCAGGTCGACGATCGCGGTCACGAGACGAGCACCACAGACCTGGCGATGCCGGGCGTGCTGGGCGGGGAGGGCGCACAGAGCATCACGGCGGCGGTCGCCGACCGCACCGCGCCGCTGATCTCCGCGTCGGAGTCGGTGAGCCTCGATGAGGAGGATCTGCGCGGATACGCCGCCGCCCCCTGCCGGGAGGCGGGGATGCGTTCGTGGCTGGTCGGCGGCGACGGATCGACGGGATCGTCGGACGTGATCATGCTGTCGAACCCGGCCGATGTGCCCTCGACCGTCGAGTTGAACGTCTACGGCTCGCAGCGCAGGACGACGACCAAGATCGTGCCGCCGAAGACCCAGACGACGCTCACCCTGGCATCCGTCGCCGGCGCCGAACCGCGTCCGGTGGTCGAGGTCGTGGCCACCGGTGCCCCGGTGCGGGCCGCGCTCCAGTCGGCGCGTGTGCGCACGCTGGATGCGGTCGGCATCGACGTGCAGGACGGCGTCGGCGGCGCACAGCGGAGTCTGCGCCTGCTGGGTGCGCAGTCGCAGCCCATCTCCGACGGCGACGACTCGACCGGCATCCTGCTGCGCCTTCTCGCACCGCAGGAGAACGCCACCGCGACCGTGCGCGTGCGCGGTGCGGACGGCCGGGTGGACTCCGACGAGTACGTGGTCGAGCTCACCGCGGCCACTCCCACCGAGATCTCCCTGACCGGGATGGGCGCGGGCGCGCACGACATCGAGATCGATGCGACCGCGCCGATCGTCGCCGGCGCCCGTCAGGCGGTGCGCGCGGAGGGACGCGAGGACTTCGCCTGGATGCTGCCCGCTCCGCAGCTGACCGGCAGCGTGCCGTTCAGCGTGCCGAGCGGCCCGTCGGCGACGCTGTACCTGAGCAACGCCGAGGACAGCACCGCCACAGTGACCCTGGAGGGCGTCGACGGGCGCACCATCGAGCTGCCCGGCAACGGCGTGGAGCAGGTGCCGCTGCAGCCCGGCGAGCATCTTCTGCGCGCCGACGGCATGGTGCACGCCGCAATCGGCATGCTGGGCGACGCGGCGATCGCGGGCTGGCCGCTGTGGGCGCCTCCGGCCACGCAGCAGCCGATCATCGTCCGCCCCTGACGACCGAGCGCCCGGCCGGAGGAATGCCGGTGAGGGTCAGTGGTCGCGGCCCTCGGGGCCGAGTTCCCAGGGCTCGCGCCCGACATACTCCGCCGCCGCGTGGAACACGGCGCTCTCGACGGCCATGCGGCGGTGCGCTGCGTCGTCGTGCCCCTTCGGCAGCAGACGCTCGATCGGCACGCGATACAGCGTCACGCGCTGGGCGGCCGGGTCGGCGCGCCAGAGCGGGATGCCGTCGGCGCGGTCGTGTGCGGGCATCGCGGCGATCTCGAAGCGGACCTCGCGCAGCTCTTCCCAGGTGCCGCGGAGGTATTCGACGGCGCTGCCGACCGTGATCTCGAACCGGTCGAGTCGCCCGTCGAGCGGAGGCAGGGGTGGTCGGACGACCTCACTGCGCCCGAGTCGGCCGTGGCGGCCGTGACGTGCGCCGCGCCGCGGTGCGGGGGAGGAGCGTCGGGCGGGCATGCCGAAAGTCTATGCGCTGCCGCGCGGCTGCACCTCTCTCACCCGACCCGGTCGTAGTGTGGACGCGATGGACGAACGACTCCGCCATGACCGAACACCGCGCCTCGACGAAGGGCCGCGCCTCGACGCGTATCTGGCCGTCGGCGAACGGCTGTGCTCGAAGGTCGCCTGTGCGCGCGAGGCGGTCGCGACGCTCACCTTCGACTACGGCGAGCAGATGGCCGCGCTCGGTCCGCTCGGCCCCGGTGGCGACCCGCACGCGCACGACCTGTGCGCTCAGCATGCGGACCGGCTCTCGGTGCCCGCCGGATGGCTGGTGATCCGCCACGAGGCGATGCGCTCGTGACGGGGCGGCCCTGACGAACTCGCGCGTGACGCCCGTCGCGTTCGCCGAGGTCGCATGACGGCGCTGACGTTCGATCGGCGCGCCGTGCCCTAATCTGAGCGTCAGGGGGGAGCGAGAGGCTGCCCCGGAAAGGCAGATATGGTCGTCTGGCGTCGTATCGTCCTCCCCGTTCTCTTCCTCGTCGTGCTCGGTGCTGCGGCACTGGCGCTCATGAAGATCGCGTTCCTGCCCGACGCCGCGAGCGCCGACCCCGCCGGCCCTTCGGCCGGCGTCGCCGACCCGGTGATCCCGGTGGCGCGCGGATCGCTCGTGAACGAGCTCGACCTCGACGCCAGCGTCGCCCGCGACGAGGAGTACGCCGTGCGCAGCGCGACCGACGGGGTGGTGACCGCGGTGCACGTCGCAGACGGCGACACGGTGCAGCAGGGTCAGCTGCTCGTGACGATCAAGCAGCACGACCCGGTGCGCACGGTCACGCTCGTCGCGCCCGAGGCAGGTGAGGTCTCGGACCTCGCCGTCGTGAAGGGGCAGGGCACGACCATCGGCGGTGAGGTGCTCACCCTCACGCCCGCTCGCCATCACGTTCTCGCCACGATCAAGCCCGCTCAGCTCTACCGCCTCGTGGGTGCTCCGTCCGAAGCCACCGTCACGATCACCGGGGGGCCGGCGCCCTTCGCCTGCACGGGCGTGCGGGTGCAGATCGCCGAAGACGGAACGGCGAGCGTGCGCTGCGCGGTGCCGGCCGATCAGACGGTGTTCGCCGGCCTTCCCGCATCCCTCGCCCTCGCCCTGGGCAAGGTCGACGACGCGCTCGTCATCCCGGTCACCGCGGTGAAGGGCGGCGCGGGCAGCGGAGTGGTGTGGGTGGATGCCGGTGACGGCACCGAGCCGGAGGAGCGCAAGATCACGCTCGGCGTCAACGACGGCGAGCAGGTCGAGGTGCTCGACGGGCTCGCCGAGGGCGATTCCATCCGTCAGTTCGTGCCGGGCTTCGCCGTGCCCGTGCAGGAGCAGTGCTACGACGACGGCGCCGGCGGCGAGATCTGCGAATCGGGGACGAGCTGGTGACCCTCGTCGCGCTGGGCGACGTCACCCGCAGCGTGCTGCTCGCGGACGACACGCGGCTCGAGATCCTGCGCGGGGTGAGCCTCGAGGTCGAGGCCGGTGACCACGTGTCGATCGTGGGCCGTTCGGGGTCGGGCAAGTCGACGCTGCTCAACATCCTCGGAATGCTGGACGCTCCCACGACGGGCACGGTCTCGTTCGCCGGCAGGGAGGTGCGCCGGATGCGCACCGGCCGCCTCGACCGGATGCGCGGCGATCACGTCGGCTTCGTGTTCCAGCAGTTCAACCTGCTTCCGGGCCGCACCGCGCTCGAGAACGTGATGATGCCGCTGGGCCACGCCAGAGGGCGCATGTTCCGCCAGCGCCACCGGATCGCCGGCGAGATGCTGGAACGGGTGGGGCTGGGACACCGCATCGAGCAGATCGCCGATCGTCTCTCGGGCGGGGAGCAGCAGCGCGTGGCCATCGCGCGAGCGCTCGTGCGCAGGCCCACGCTGATCCTCGCCGACGAGCCGACCGGCGCACTCGACATCGACACCGGCGCGAGTGTGATGGCGCTGCTCGACGACGTCGCCACCGAGACCGATGCCGCTCTCGTCACGATCACGCACGACCTGCACGTCGCAGCCAGGGCTCGACGCCACTATCGGCTCGACGGCGGCATCCTCACCCCTGCCGATCTGCGCCGCGCCTTCGCCGCCTCGACCCTGCAGGACGACACGGCCGAGGCCGGGCTGTCCGCGAGCGTGCCGTCCGGCGCGGGCACTCCAGCAGTGGCCGGAGCGGAGGTGGCGCGGTGAGCGCGGTCATCGGCGCCCTGTCCGACGCGTGGTCGGAGATCCGGGTGCACAAGCTGCGCGTGCTGCTCAGCCTGATCGGCATCGCCGTCTCGGTCGCGTCTCTGACCGCCGTGGTGGCGCTCTCGGACATCGCCGTGCAGGCGCAGACGGAGGAGTACGACCGCTACGGCGGCCGGGTCGCCACCCTCGTCGTCGCTCCGTTCGGCGCGGAGGGACCGGTCGACGCGAACGCGTTCCACGAGCGCTTCGAGAAGGTCGGCGAGCGCTTCGGGTTCAGCCATTCGTCGCGCTTCGTGGAGAACATGATGCTGCCGGTGCAGGCGCCCGACGGGGTGCACAGCACCGCCGCGCGACTGATGGACCCCGCCTATGCCGTCATCCATCGCGAGAAGCTGCTCGCGGGCCGCGAGTTCCGCGCCGACGATGTCGAGGCGCTCGCCCCGCCCGTGATCATCTCGGAGGCGATGTGGGACGTGTTCGGTCGCGTGCCGATGGATCAGCATCCCACCCTCACCCTCACCGGCGGCGCCGGGGGCACCTTCCAGGTGGTGGGCGTACGGCCCCGTCAGGGCCCGTGGGACGCGGAGAAGCGCATCGACCTGCTGTACGACTCGTTCGCCTCACGCGTCGACGCGCTGCCCGAGGACGCCTCGCTGCGGTACGACGTCTGGGTGGGCGAGCACGACGCCTCCGACGTCGGCAGATCCCTCGCCGCCGACCTGAGAGCCGGGATGCCGGAGGGCGAGGAGGTCTCGGTGAGCCGGGCTGACTGGGCGGCGTCCACCGGGTTCCGAGAGAGCCAGGCGATGACCGAGCTCATCCTCAGCGGCATCGCGGTGCTGATCCTCGCACTCGGTGCGCTGAGCCTGGTGAACATCCAGCTCGTGGCGATGCGGCAGCGGGTGCGCGAGATCGGCGTCCGCCGCGCCTTCGGCGCCACGGCGAGGCGGATCTTCACCACGGTGCTTCTGGAGAGCCTGGTGGCCACGACCGTCGCCGGTGTCATCGGCATCGCCGTCGTCGTCGCCGTGCTGCGCTCGCCGCTGATCGTCGAGTCGATGTTCCCCTCGCTCGTCGACGTGCCGCCGTTCCCCATCCGGGCAGCGGTCATCGGTCTGGTGGCGGCCGTCGTCGTCGGGGCGATCGCCGGGTTCGTCCCCGCGCTCGTCGCGCTGCGCGTCAAGGTGATCGACGCGATCCGGTTCTGACTCCCGCGTCGACGACGAACGCACCGCGGGCTTCGACGTCAGAGGCCGATGCGCCGCCCGCTCAGGCGCTCGGCTCGCTCATCGGCGAGGGCCAGCGCCCGCTGCTCGCGCTGGCGACGCAGCACCGTGATACCCCGCAGCAGCTCCTCGGGGGTCGCGGCGGGCAGCGGTGAGATGTACGGCTGCGCCTCGAGGGCGAGCTCGTGCGCGACGCTCGCGCGCGCCGAGGGCGACAGACGCTGCGCGTTGGCGAGGAACTGGGAGATGCGCCGAGCGAGGCGATCGGGCATCCGGGCGACGTCGGCGACGGTCGCCCACCCGTGCAGCGACGGCGGCAGGTGCGGCTGATGCGAGGGCAGCGCGGGCGTGCGCACACGCTGCGAGTAGGTCCCGGCGACGAGATCCCCGAGGCGCTGCGAGCGCGCGGTGAGCGCACCGGTGATCACCGCCGCGCCGCCGAAGGTCATGTACACCTCGAGCACGCCCACGAGTGCGCGGATGAACGTGTGCCGGAAGGTGATCGCCCCGCCGTCGACGCGGACGATGCGTCCGCCGACGGCGAGCTTGCCGACGCTGCGGCCGCGCATCGCGACCTCGACGGTGATCGGCAGCACGAGGAAGCTGAGCACGGCCGCGCAGATCACCAGGATGCGGAAGGTGTGCTCGGTCAGCAGGCCCTCGGTCATCAGCCACACCTGCACGAAGGTGACGGCGAGGAACAGTGCGAACCCGATGGCCATGTCGATCAGTGCGCCGGCGGCGCGCAGCACGAAGCCGACCGGCTGCACGTCGATGGCGACGGCCTCGCCGGACAGGATCTCCTGCTCGTCGGTGATCGTGGCAGACATGAGTACAGTAAATCAGGTGGATGCCGATGCTCTCGCCGACGCCCGCCGCCCGGAATGGGAGCGGCTCGATGCGCTGAGCCGCAGACGGCGCCTGAGCGGCGCGGAGGTCGACGAGCTGATCGTCCGCTACCGCGCGGCATCCGCCGATCTCGCCGAGCTGAAGACCTCGGTGGGTGACTCGCCGCAGGGCGCGTACCTGTCGACGATCCTCGCCGCCGCGCGGCTGCGATTCACCGGGGCGAGCGACAACGTGCTCGCGCAGGCCGCACGCTTCTTCGCGCTGCAGCTGCCCGCGGCGCTCTACCGGATCCGCTGGACCACCGGCATCATCGCGCTCGCGTTCGTGCTCGTGGTCGCGATCACGGGCGTCTGGATCGCCGGTGACCCGACGCGGATCGCGTCGCTGGGATCGCCCGACGTGCTCAGGCAGTACGCCGAGGAGGACTTCGTCGACTACTACGGCCCGATGGCGTCGTTCGCGGGAATGGTGTGGCTGAACAACGCCTGGATCGCCATGCAGTGCGTGCTGTTCGGCGTGACCGGCATCTGGCCGGTGTGGATGCTGATCCAGAACGCCTTCGGGCTCGGCGTCGCGGCTGCGGTGATGTCGGCCTACGGGCATCTCGACACGATGCTGCTGCACATCCTGCCGCACGGGCTGCTCGAGCTGACCGCGATCTTCGTCGCGGCCGCCGCCGGCTTGCACATCTTCTGGGCGTGGGCGGCCCCCGGACGGCGGACCAGGGCCGAATCGCTCGCGGCGGGCGGGCGTTCGCTCGCCACGGTCGCGATCGGTCTGGTGTTCGCGCTGTTCCTCTCCGGCCTCGTCGAGGGCTTCGTCACCGGCTCGGCTCTGCCGTGGCCGGTGAAGATCGGGATCGGAGCGCTGGCTCTGGGCGCGTTCCTGTTCTACATGCTCGTCATCGGCCGGCGCGCCGCGCGCCGCGGCGAGAGCGGCGACCTCGTCGAGTACGAAGCGGGCACGCCGACGCTCACCGCGGGCTGAGCGCGGGCGCCGCCGGCTGAGCGCGGACCCGCGGCCGTCGAACTCAGACCGTGCCGTCGGACTCGACCGTGCCGTCGAACAGCGCGCGGTAGGCGACGCCGATGGCCGCCGCCGCGAGGGCGGGGAAGACGAGGAACACCCAGAGCTGGGCGAGCGGTCCGATCCCGCCGTAGATGGCGGTGGCGATGGCGCGCGCCGGGTTCGCGGCGCCCCCGGCCACGGGGATGGCGACGAACTGGATGGCCGCGAAGGTGAGGCCGATCGCCACGCCGCCCGCTGCGGTGCGGCGCACGGGGTGCGTCACGCTGAGGAACACCAGCACGAGCAGCACGGTGAGGACGACCTCGATGACGATCACCGCGGGCATCCCGAACCCGCCGGGTGAGAGCGTGCCCCAGCCGGTGCTCGCGAAGCCCGCATCCTGGACGCGCTCCAGCCACCGCTCGGGGCCGAACAGGCCGACGACGATGAGCGCCGTCGAGGCGATCACGCCGCCGACGACCTGGGCGAGCACGTACGGCAGCACGTCGCGCCATGCCAGACGGCCGGCCGCTGCGGCGCCGATGGTCACGGCGGGGGAGAAGTGGCCGCCCGAGATCCCCGCGAACGAGGCGAAGGCGGCGAGCAGGGCGATGCCGAACGCGAGAGCCACCGTCAGGTTGACCGCCGACCCCGCCCCGGGGTCGGCGAACAGGGTCGCGGTGAACAGCGACGCCCCGACACCGAGGAACACGATCAGGAACGAGCCGAAGCCCTCGGCGGTGAGCCGGGCGCTGCGGGAGGGCGCCGCGGCTGCGACGGACGTGCGGGGTTCGGTCATGCCGGTTCTCCTCATCATGCCGGCCTCGCGCCGGGTCGTCCTTCGATGATCCCGCATCGCGATGCCGGCCGTGCCGGCACACGCCGAGGCCCCTCCATCGCGGCGGGGGATGAAGGGGCCTCGTGTTCGCGTGAGTCGGACTACTCGCCGATGCCGATCGGCTCGGGCTCGCCGATCGGTGCGCCGGCGAGCGCACGCAGCTGAGCCTCGAGGTCCTGGTCGACCTGGCCCCAGTACCAGAAGAAGCGCTCCTGGATGGCGGGGATGGTCAGTCCGTTGTACTGACCGACGAGGGTCTGCACGAAGCGCTCGCGCTCCTCATCGTCGAACACCTCGCGGTAGAGGATGCTCGCCTGGACGAAGTCGCCGTCGTCCTCGCGGAGCGTGGCGGCGGAGCGCACCAGCTCGCCGTCGGACTCCCAGCTCGCCTCGACGCCCAGCAGCGGGTCGGCCACGGGGCCGCCGGCCGCGCCGAACGAGTTCGGCGTGTACACCCGGTGCTCGGCGGGGGCGTAGTGGTACTGCATCTGGCCCTCGTGCATGTAGTTGCGCACCTCGGCCGCGTGCGGCTGGTTGACCGGCAGCTGGTTGTAGTTCGTGCCGATGCGGTAGCGCTGGGCATCGGGGTACGAGAACACGCGCGCCATGAGCATCTTGTCGGGCGAGATGCCGGTGCCTGGAACCTGGTTGCCGGGCGAGAAGGCGGCCTGCTCGATCTCGGCGAAGAAGTTCTGCGGGTTGCGGTTCAGCGTGAAGGTGCCCACCTTGATGCGCGGGTAGTCCTTCTTCGACCAGGTCTTGGTGAGGTCGAACGGGTTGAAGCGGTAGGTCTTCGCCTCTTCGTACGGCATGATCTGCACGTGCACGTCCCACTTCGGGAAGTCGCCGTTCTCGATGGCCTCGTACAGGTCGCGGCGGTAGTAGTCGGCGTCCGCACCGGCGATGCGCTCCGCCTCGTCGGCGAACATCGGCTCGACGCCCTGCTGGGAGAGGAAGTGGTACTTCACCCAGAAGCGCTCGCCGGCGGCGTTGACCCACTGGTAGGTGTGCGAGCCGTAGCCGTTGACGTGGCGCCACGAGCGCGAGATGCCGCGGTCGCCCATGAGGTAGGTGACCTGGTGCGCCGACTCGGGCGAGAGGGTCCAGAAGTCCCACTGCATGTCGGCGTTGCGCAGGCCCGAGGCGCCCAGGCGCTTCTGCGAGTGGATGAAGTCGGGGAACTTGATGCCGTCGCGGATGAAGAACGTCGGGGTGTTGTTGCCGACGATGTCGAGGTTGCCCTCGGTTGTGTAGAAGCGCAGCGAGAAGCCGCGGACGTCGCGCCAGGTGTCGGGCGAGCCCTGCTCGCCGGCCACCGACGAGAAGCGCAGCAGCGTCTCGCTCTTCGCGCCGGGCTGGAAGACGGCCGCGCGGGTGTACGCCGAGACGTCCTCGGTGACCTCGAACTCGCCGAACGCTCCGCCGCCCTTGGCGTGGGGGTTGCGCTCCGGAACACGCTCGCGGTTGAACGAGGCGAGCTTCTCGACCAGGTAGCGGTCGTGCAGTGCCGTGACGCCGTCGGCGCCCACGGTCAGCGAGTGCGCGTCACTCGCGACGGGGGTTCCTGTCTGGGTGGTGGTTGCGGGCTTGTCAGCCATTGGCGTTCCTTTCGCATTCGGGACAGAGGGCTCGGTAGGTGACCGCGGCTTCGAGGATTCGCATGCCGTGGTCGTGGGAGGGGTGCAGGCAGGGGGCCGCGCCGATCGCGCAGGCGACGTCTTCGACGCGCCCGCAGCTCACGCACTGCACGTGGTGGTGGTTGTCGTCGCTGCGCAGCTCGTACAGCGCGCTGCCGACGTCGGGCAGGTTCACGCGCTGCACGACGGCGGCGTCGGTGAGGTCGTTCAGGATGCCGTGCACCGTCGCCAGCGCGATGCCGGGAAGCGCATCGCGGATGCCGGTGAAGACGACATCCGCCGAGGCGTGCGGTCTCGCGGCGAGAGCCTCGAGCACCCTGATCCGCTGCACGGTGACGCGCAGTCCCGCCTCGCGCAGGCGCTGCTGTGCAGCGGTGTCGGTGAGGTGCATGCCCCCACCTTATTCTCAATGACTCAGAAAAGCGAATGCATCGGGTCAGCCCGTCACAGGCGGCCCGCGGCCTTCAGCTCCAGGTAGCGGTCGGCGATGCGCGGCGGCAGCTGCTCGGGATCCGCCGCGATCGCCTCCCCGCCGGCGCGACGGATGGCGTCGGCGACGACCTGCGCATCCGCCATCGTCTGCTCGGCGGCGGCGGCGAGATAGACGTCGGCTCGCGACTCGCGTCGGCGGGCGAGGTCGCCGATCGACTCGTCGGTGACCGAGCCGACCAGCACGGTCGTCGCCCGAGAGGCGGCCGGGAACGCACCGAGGAAGCCCCGCGCCGTCTCCGCCGCATCCTGCGCGGTGAGCACGACGATCAGCGAGGGCCGGGTGGTGAGCGTGCGGATCGCGGCGAATGCGCCGGCCCAGTCGGTGTCGACCAGCCGCGCGTGCACCGGTGCCATGGCGTCGGTCAGCGCGGGCAGAAGCGCGGCACCCTCGACCCCGGTGACGCGTGCGCGGGTCACCCGGTCGTACATGAGCAGGTTGATGTGGTCGCCCGCACGCGCGGCCAGCGCGGAGAGCAGCAGAGCGGCCTCGAGGGACGCGTCGAGCCGGGTGCTGTCGCCGACGCGCGCGGCGGCGGTGCGGCCGGTGTCGATCAGGATGACGACCTGGCGGTCGCGCTCCGGGCGCCAGGTGCGCAGCATGGTGGTGCCGGCGCGAGCCGTGGCGCGCCAGTCGATCGAGCGGATGTCGTCGCCGCGCACGTACTCGCGCAGCGAGTCGAATTCGGTGCCCTGCCCCCTCACCTGGATGGAGGTGTTCCCGTCGAGCTCGCGCAGCCGGGCGAGGCGCGACGGCAGGTGCTTGCGGGAGCTGAATGCGGGCAGCACCCGCAGCGCCCCCCGCACGTCGTGCCGCGCCTGCCGTCCGGCCAGTCCCAGGGGGCCGCGCGAGCGCACGACGACGAAGTCGCTGGCCAGCTCGCCGCGGCGGCGCGGCCGCAGCGGCACCTCGAACCGGCGACGCTCGCCAGCCGGGATGCTGAGCGGCACCCTCTCCGCGGGAGCGCCTGCGGTCGGCTGCCACGCGTCGCGCAGCTGCCCGCGGAGCGTGCGGCCGCCGACGTTCTGCACGGCGACGCTGGTCTGCACCGGCTCACCCAGTCGTGCCCGCGCGGGGATCGACCGGGTGACCATCAGCGCACGCGGATCGGGAGCGGTCACGACGTCGATCGTCACGAGCAGGACGCACAGCAGCATCCAGCCTCCGAACACGGCCCACGGCGGCGCGCCGGCAGCGCTGAGCAGCGCGGTCGGCACGACGCCCAGCGCGATCAGCGGGGCGAGCAGGGCGGTGACGAACATGTCAGATCGGCACTCGGGTCTGCTGCACCACCGACTGCAGCACGGCGTCGGGGGAGACACCCTCCATCTGGGCATCCGGTCGCAGCTGCAGGCGGTGACGCCACACCGGCATGAGCATGGTCTGCACGTGATCGGGCGTCACAGCGGTCGACGCGTTCAGCCAGGCCCAGGCCTTGGCGGCCGCGAGCAGGGCGGTCGAGGCGCGGGGGCTCGCGCCCAGCTCGACCGAGGGCGAGTGACGGGTGGCCCGGGCGAGGTCGACGACGTAGCCGAGCACGTCGTCGTTCACCTGCACGCGTGCCGCGGCGTCCTGCGCGGCGCGGATCTCGTCGGCGGTGACGGCGGCCTGGACGCCGGTGAGCAGACGGGGTGAGAATCCGCTCGCGTGCAGTCGCAGCACCGACACCTCGGCGTCGCGCTCGGGCATCCCGACCACGAGCTTCATCAGGAACCGGTCGAGCTGCGCCTCGGGCAGCGTGTACGTGCCTTCGTGCTCGACGGGGTTCTGCGTGGCGGCGACGAGGAACGGGTCCGGCAGCGGCCGGCTCAGGCCGTCGGCAGACACCTGACGCTCTTCCATCGCCTCGAGCAGGGCGGCCTGCGTCTTCGGCGGAGTGCGGTTGATCTCGTCGGCGAGCAGGATGTTGGTGAACACGGGGCCCGCGCGGAACTCGAACTCGCCGGTGCGGGCGTCGTACACGAGAGAGCCGGTGACGTCTCCGGGCATGAGGTCGGGGGTGAACTGCACCCGCTTGGTGTCGAGCCCGACGGCGCGCGCGAAGCTGCGCACCACGAGGGTCTTCGCCACTCCCGGCACACCCTCCAGCAGCACGTGACCGCGGGCCAGCAGCGCGACGAGCAGGCCGGTGACGGTGCCGGCCTGACCGACCACGGCCTTGTCGACCTCGGTGCGCACGCGGTGCATCGCCTGACGCAGCGCATCGTCATTCAGCGTCGCGGTGGGGGTGGTGCTCTCGTCGCTCACGGGCGATTCCTTTCGGTATGGGCGGCGTCGACGGCCGTCTCGAGTTCGGCGAGTCGTCTGGCGAGCTCGACGAGCTCGCGGTCGTCGGCGGGTGGGGCGCCGCCGAGCAGGTCGTGCAGCGACCCGCGCGGCACGCCGAGGCGGTCGGATGCCGCATCCGCGACCTCCACGTCCGTCGCCCGCGGGCTGAGGGCGAGGCGTCGCGCGAGCCTGGCGCGCGTGCCCGCGCGGATCGCGGCGGCGGCATGCGGGGCATCCGCGGCCTTCGCCGTGAGGCGGGCCCGGCCGTGCATGGTCTCGGACGCGCGCACCGTCACGGGCAGCGACTCCGAGACCAGGGGACCGAAGCGCGCTCCCCGCCACCAGATCGCGGCGATGCCGGCGAGGAGCAGGAGCAGGATGGCCGGCGTGAGCCACGCGGGGGTGAGTTCGCCGAGGGTCGCGGAATCGTCGGCCACGCGATCGCCGTCGTCGAGCGACCCGACGTACCAGACCACGTGATCGGTCTGCGCGAGCAGGGCGAGCCCGAGGGCGGCGTTGCCGTTCTCGGCGAGATGGCGGTTGGAGAGCATGCGGGTCGCCTCGATGAACGAGATCCGCGTTCCGTCGCGATCGGCGATGAGCAGCGCGGCGCCGCCGTCCGCGCCACGGAAGCATCCGTCGACGCCGCCGGCGGGCTGGAACATCCGCTCGGTCTCGACCGTGCCCGTCTCGGCGAACTCGGCGCGGTCGCAGCCGGAGTCGACCGCGCCGAGACCGCCGGTTCCGGTGCCGAGGTCGAGCAGGTCGAGCATGCGGGCGCTCGTGCTGAGCAGCACCACGCGGTCGGCGCCGCCGAGCAGGTCGAGCACCGCGTCGTCGGTGAGAGCGACCGGGTCGGTGAGCACGAGCGTGCTGCCGGGATCGAGCGCCGCGACGGCCGCGGCGCGGCTGCGCACCACTTCGACCTCGGTGCCCTGCTGGCGCACCAGCTCGGCGATCGCCTTCGCACCGCCCGGTGCCGGCGACTCGGGATGGAGCACGCCCTCGAGCGGGGGAGCGGTGGTGACCAGGCGCAGCGAGAGCAGGGCGATGCCGACCAGCAGGGCGACGACGAACACCCAGCCGAGCACGTCGGCACGTCGGCCGGGTCGTGGCGGGGCGGCGGTGCTGCCGAGGGTGTCGGGCGGGGAGACCGTGGTGCTCATGCAGGCACCGTCCCGGTGCCGGCGTGCAGATGCGGTGCGGTCGTCTCGATGCGCTCGTCGGTCGCGGCGAGAGCACGGTAGTCGGATTCGCTCGCCGACGTGCCCAGGTATCGCACCGCGTCGAACAGGGTGGCCGCGTCGTGCAGCGGCTCCGCGAGCTGCGGAAGCGCGGGTGCCGCCTCCCGGGCGATGCCCTGCGCGGTGGCGCCGGGGGCGGGGTCGATGAGGTCGCGTTCGAGCAGCCCGCGGGCGAGGGCGCGGAAGCGCAGCACGACGGCGCCGTCCCAGTTCCCGTCGCGCGCGCGACGCTCGGCCTCGGCGCGCAGCTGGGCCGCCGTACGGTCGTCCTTCTCGCCGAGCAGATCCGCGCGGCCGCGCACCGTCCGCGACGAGCGGGGCCGGCCCCACACGACGAGGGCGACGACCACCGCGGCGACGACGACGATCGTGATGATCGTGAGCGCCAGGGGAGCGACGGCGCCGGTGCCGTCTCCGTCGAACAGGCCGAAGAACCAGTCGGCGACGTCGGCGGCGAGCTGGTCGAACCAGTTCGGCTTCGCCGCCTGGTACTCCGGCTTCGACAGCTCCTCCTGCGCGCGGCGACGCGCCTCGTCGCCGTCGGGGACGAACACGTCTGCGGCGGCGAGCAGTGCGATCATCCGGCTCCGCCCGGCGCTGCCCAGTCGTCGGAGGAGGATGCCGCGGGCGGGGCCGCCGGGGGCTGCGCTGCCGGATAGGACTGCGCCGGCGACGGCTGTGCCGGATAGGACTGTGCCGGCGAGGGCTGGCCCGGGTACTGCTGTGCCGGGTACGGCCGTCCCGGGGTCTGCTGTCCCGGGGTCTGCTGTGCCGGGGTCTGCTGTCCCGGGTAAGGCTGTCCCGGGTAAGGCTGACCCGCGTACGGCTGACCCGCGTACGGCTGACCTGCGTACGGCTGACCGGCGTACGGCTGGCCCGCGTACGCGCCCGCCGGGTACCCGGCGTACGCGGCAGCCTGCTGCTTGGGCGGGGGAGTCTTCGACACCGCGCGGGCCGGATCGACCGCGTACGGGTCGCCCAGCTCGGCGTCGGACGCGCCGTGCGCGCTGTGCTCGACGAAGCGGATCAGCGTCTGGTCCAGGCCCTCGTACCGCATGCGGCTGTCGAGGTAGATGAGGGTCGCGCCGGTTCCCTGCACGACGAGCGTGATCGCCTGGACGGCGAGCACGAGGATCTGCGGAAGGATCGTCAGCGTCAGCACGGCGATCACCTCGCTCTCATCCGGTGATCCTGACGGCGCCACGACGCCGCCGAGAACCCCCGAGATGATCGAGCCGGGCACGCTGACCACCTGGGCTGCCAGCCCCATGATCGCGCCGATCAGGAACATCACTCCGAGCGCCGGCCAGAAACGGCCGCGGATGAGACGCCACGATCGCACGAGCGCCGTGCCGAGCGTCGCCCGCTCGAGCACGAGGGCTGCGGGCACGACGAGCAGCTTCGTGCCCAGCCACACCACCAGCGGGATGCTGGCCAGCACGAGCAGCACGACGAGCCCCACCGCGAGGCCGATCGAGCCGCCCGAGAAGTCGTTGCCTGCCATGATCGCGATCGCCGCGGCGGCGACCGCGAGCATCCAGAGCAGCACGGCGACACCCTGCAGCAGCGCGTAGCCGAACAGTCGCCAGAACGCGGGGCGCACACGCGACCACAGCGAACGCAGCGGGGCCTTGCGGCCGAGCGCGGCGAAGGACACATCGGCGGCGACGAGCCCCTGCACGATCGAGGTGAAGGCGACGCTCGCGAGGGTCAGCACGATGCCGACCACGATGCTGATCGCGACGGTGCCGGCGATGATCGGTCCCTGATCCGGGGAGCCCGCCGGGACGCTCGCGATGCGCGCCGCCGAGAAACCGGCGACGAGCACGATCACGATCACGGCGATGGCGGTGATGCCGAACTGCACGGCCACCGCGAATCCGAACAGCACCTTCGGGTTGTGCCGCAGAGCGCTGAACGACCGCCCCAGGATCATCCCGAAGGTCATCGGGTGCAACGGGATCGCACTCTTCTTCGGTGCTGGGGTCCAGGTCTGACCGCTCATTCGCACTCCCTCCCTGCGCCCTCCCATCGTGGCATACCGTCCGGCGGGCGCGTGCGCCGACCTCCGCGCGTGCGGCGCATTGTCAAGTAGGCTGATCCGAGCCGCCTCACAGGGCGCTGCCGATGCCGCACAGGGAAGAAAGCTGAGGCTGAGCGGAACATGACCTCTCGTATCCTCGTGGTCGACGACGACACGGCGCTCGCCGAGATGATCGGCATCGTGCTGCGCACCGAGGGCTTCGAGGCGCTGTTCTGCGCCGACGGCGCGCTGGCCGTCGACGAGTGGCGCTCCAGCCGCCCCGACCTGGTTCTGCTCGACCTGATGCTGCCGGGTATGGACGGCATCGAGATCTGCACCCGCATCCGCGCCGAATCCGGCGTGCCCATCATCATGCTCACCGCCCGCAGCGACACGGCGGATGTCGTGCGCGGCCTCGAGGTCGGCGCCGACGACTACATCGTCAAGCCGTTCAATCCGAAGGAGCTGGTTGCGCGCATCCGCACCCGTCTCCGGCCTGCACCGCAGACCGAGACCGAGGTGCTGCGGGTCGGCGACCTGACGATCGACGTCGACGCGCACGAGGTGCGCCGCGGCACCGCGCCCATCGCGCTGACACCGCTCGAGTTCCAGCTGCTCGTCGCCCTGGCATCCAAGCCGCAGCAGGTGTTCTCACGCGAGATGCTGCTCGAGCAGGTGTGGGGCTACCACTACAAGGCCGACACGCGCCTGGTGAACGTGCACGTGCAGCGGCTGCGCGCGAAGGTCGAGCTCGACCCCGACAACCCGCGCATCGTGACGACCGTCCGCGGCGTGGGCTATCGCGCGGGCAGCGTCGGCTAGGTCCGATCGTGGCCGTGAATCCTCCGACGCGCGTCACGGCAGCGCTCTGGGGCGGGCCGCGCCGGTGGCCCGAGGTGCTCTCCGCCCTGTGGCGCACGTCGATGCGGTTCCGCGCCACGGCGATCACGCTGGTGCTCACCTCGCTCGCCATCTTCATCATCTGCGTCGTGATCGCCCTGGTCATCCGCGGCGACCTCTTCGAATCGCGCAAGGACGAAGCGCTGCACAACGCCCGAGCAGCGGTCTCGGCCGCGCAGAAGCAGCTCGACTCGGGACAGACCGGTGATGACCGCGCCACGATCGCCGCGGTGTGGGGCGAAGCGCAGCGCGTGCTGGGCCGGACGGCCTCGTCGAGCCGCATCGTCGGCTTCATCTCCTCGGCCCAGGGCGACGGCTACACGCCGACCGGCTTCCGCAGCCTCGAGTACTCGTCGGCACAGCTGGCGCTCAGCGACGAGCTGCGCACCCGCGTGAAGCAGGTGGCGACCCGCCAGGCCTGGCAGTCGATCGCCCTGCCCCAGGCGGACGGCACGGTCGCTGCGGGAATAGTCGTCGGCCAGCTGCTCGAGTTCCGCGGCGTGGGCACCTACGAGGTGTACATCGCCTACGACCTGGTGGATGCCGACGAGACCCTGCTGTTCGTGCAGCGCACGCTGTGGTTCGCCGGGATCACGCTCGTCGCGCTGATCACCGGCATCCTGTGGCTGGTGCTGCGCTCGGTCTCCGCGCCGATCATCGAGGCGGCCGAGACCAGTGAGCGTCTCGCCGCGGGCGATCTGGAGGTGCGCCTGCCGGTGTACGGGGAAGACGAGCTCGCGAGCCTCGGGCGCTCGTTCAACGCGATGGCCGACAGCATCCAGAGTCAGATCAAAGAGCTCGCAGAGCTTTCGCTCGTGCAGCAGCGCTTCGTGTCGGACGTCTCGCACGAGCTACGCACGCCGCTGACCACGATCCGCCTTGCCGCCGAGATGATCAACGACACGAGGGACGACTTCGATCCGGTCACCGCCCGCACTGCAGAGCTGCTGCACACCCAGGTGCAGCGTTTCGAGACGCTGCTGGCGGATCTGCTCGAGATCAGCCGGTACGACGCCGGATCGGTGCAGCTCGAGGTCGAGGCGACCAGTCTCGCCCAGCTCGCCGAGGAGATGGTCGACCAGATGCGTCCGCTCGCCGCCGCGCACGACACCGAGCTGCGTCTGGTGGCGCCGGGAGGCTATTCACCCGTCGACATGGACCCCCGCCGTGTGCGCCGTGTGCTGCGAAACCTCATCGGCAACGCGATCGAGCACGGCGAGGGCGAGCCGATCGTGATCACCGTCGACAGCGATCAGCACGCCGTGGCGATCGGCGTGCGGGACTTCGGACTCGGCATGCGCCCCGAAGACGTCGAGCACGTGTTCGACAGGTTCTGGCGGGCCGACCCGTCGCGCAAGCGCACGATCGGCGGGACGGGGCTGGGGCTCTCGATCGCGCTCGGCGACGCCAGACTGCACCGCGGCACGCTGGAGGTGTGGTCGGAGCTCGGCGTCGGCACGAACTTCGTGCTGACCATCCCGCGCAGCCCCGACGTCGAGATCGGTCGGGGTCCCGTCCCGCTGGAGCCGGCGGAGGGCATCGTCGACGTCGTCGACGTCACCGAGCCGATCACCCTGCGCGGCGTGCACGACGACGCGCAGCCGAGCACACCGCACGACGAGTCCGGTCACGCCCGCGACCTCGGCGAGAAGGGCCGGCAGACATCATGAGCTCGCGCACCGGCATCCGTCGCCTGTCGGCGATCGGCGCCGCCCTCGCCGCCACCCTCGTGCTGGCCGGCTGCACGGGGCTGCCGACCTCGGGCCCTCCCAACGCCGGACTCGCGGTGGGGGAGGAGATCGAGGAGGCACCGTTCTCGTTCCTCGCCGAGGACCCGGAGCCGGGGGCGGGTCCGGCCCGGATCGTCGAGGGCTTCCTCGACGCGTCCATGTCACCGGCGGACTCGTGGGGCACCGCGCGGAAGTTCCTCACCGACGACTTCCAGAGCGCCTGGAAGCCCGATGCGGGCGTGACGATCGACAGGTCGGTCGAGGACCGCGACTACGACTCGACGGTCGAACCGGACGACGAAGACGCGACGTCGGCGGAGGTCAGCGTCACGCTCGGGCAGGTCGCGAGCGTCGACGGCACCGGCGCCTACAGCGCCGACACCGGCGCGGCGACCGCCAGCTACCGGCTCGCGCGCGAGAAGGGCGGCGAGTGGCGCATCGCCGAGGCGCCCGACGGCATCACCCTCGACATCGAGACGTTCGGGCAGGTCTACGAGAAGTTCTCGCTGAAGTACTTCGATCCCACCTGGACCCATCTCGTGCCCGATGTGCGCTGGTTCCCGCGCCGCGCCGCCATGGCGACGACAGTGGTGCGGGCGCTGATCTCGGGCGAGCCGAGCGAATGGCTCGCCCCGGCCGTGCGATCGTTTTCGTCCGACGTCGAGATGGTCGGCGACGCGGTGACGGTCGACGCGTCGCAGGTGGCCTCCGTGCCCCTGAACCGCGCGGCGCTGTCCGCCTCGCCGACCGACTTGGCGCGGATGCGCACCCAGCTCGAGGCGAGCCTCGACGGCTCGGGGGTGAGCGAGGTGCGTCTGCTCGTCGACGGAGTGCCGCTCGATGCCGGTCGCATCACCGTCGACGACCCGATCGTCGACCCGGGCGTGCTGGTGCTCGACGACGAGATGTTCGGCACGGCCACGTCGAGCGGCAAGATCGCCCCGGTCAGCGGCCTCACCGCGCAGATCGCGAAGACCGTCGATCCGATCGCCGCCATCGATGTGTCCGCCGACGCGCAGCTCGCCTCGGTGCAGCTGCGGGACGGACGCGTGTTCGCGGTGAGTGACGGCCACACGAACCAGGTCGACGGCCGCAGCGGGCTGATCGCCCCGTCGCTGGATCCGTTCGGACTGATCTGGACGGTGCCGACCTCGAACCCCGCCGCGGTGCAGGTCTCGACTGCGCAGGCGAAGCCGTCGACCGTCGTCGACGCCTGGCCGTCGGCGGACGCCATCAGCCAGCTGCGCGTGTCGGCCGACGGCGCGCGAGTCGCCGCGATCGTCACCTCCGGGGGTGAGCGCCGGCTCGTCGTCGCCTCCATCATCCGCGACGAGGAGCAGCGTCCGGTCAGCCTCGGTGCGCCCTACTTCGACGTGGCACAGCTCTCGGGAGCGGTGCAGGGACTGTCGTGGGTCGGAGCGGATGCCGTGGCGGTGCTCAGCGCCACATCCGATCCCACGCTGACGACGTACACGATCGGCGGCCCGTCGACGGTGTCGTCGGCACCGGCCGGGGCGGCCGCCCTCGCCGGCGCCAAGACGGTCACCGGGGTGCGGGTGCTCTCCACCGACGAGTCGGTGTACGCCAAGCGCGGCTCGTTCTGGCAGGAGGCGATCGCCGACGTGCGGGTGCTCGGCACCAGAGCCGGGTACTGACTCGCCCTGCACAGGATGTCGTGCCGCCCGGTTCTCCCCGGGTGGTGCGCCGCCGGGCATCCGGGTGGTGCGGGATCGGGCACAGTCGGAGCATGGATGCGGATCTGCGGCGGCTCGCCGGCGACGTCCTCGCCCTGCTGCTCGCCGCGAGCTGCCCCGGCTGCGACCGCAGCGGCACTCTGCTGTGCGACGGATGCCGGATGCTGCTGCGCCCCGCGCCGCACGTGGTGCGCACACCGCAGGGCATGGCCGTGCACGCCGCGCTGCGGTACGAGGGCGTCCCCGCGCGGACGATCAGACGCCTGAAGGAGGACGGCACGACCATGCTGGCCCGTCCGCTCGGAGCCGCGCTGGCGGGCATCCTGTCCACGACGGCGCACGACGCGCTGATCGTGCCCGTGCCGACCAGCCGAGCGGCGTTCCGCCGGCGCGGCTACCGGGTGCCCGATCTGCTGGTGCGGCGCGCCGGCGTCGCGCCGCACCGGCTGCTGGTGCCCGCGCGGCGCACGGGGGATCAGCGCGGCCTGGGGCGTGAGGCGCGAGCCCGCAACGTCACGGCCAGCATGCGCGCCGCTCACCCGGGGCGCGGGAGGGTCGTCATCGTCGACGACGTGGTGACGACGGGCGCGACACTCGACGAGGCGGCACGGGCGCTGCTCGCTGGCGGATACACCCCCGTGTGCGCCATCGCGCTCGCCGCCACGCCGCGTCTGCGCGACACGCTCATCTCATGATGCACGGATAGTGACATGCCGCTGCACGGCGACTAGCGTAGGTGTTCACAAGGCGACCACGGTCCGCCCTTGGCCGGGCGGACCGGGACAAGGAGACAGTGATGGAAACGAGCATCGTCGGCGTCGGAGTGAGCATCTCCGATCGATTCCGCACCGTTGTCGAAGAGAAGACGGCCCGTATCCAGACGCTCGCCCCGCGGGCGCAGCGACTCGAGATCAAGGTCACCCATCGTGCCTACCGCAACGGGCGGATCCCCGATGAGACGGTCGAGCTCACCCTGCTCGGCAAGGGACCGGTGATCCGGGCCGAGGCGGTCGATCCCGACAAGTTCGCCGCGTTCGACCTGGCGCTCGACAAGCTCGCCGAACAGCTGCGCCGCGCCAAGGAGAAGCGCATCGACAGCCGCAACCACCCCCGCGGTGCTCACTTCGAGAAGGAGAGCGGGGCACTCGCCGGCATCGATGTGCAGCCGGCGTCGGTCGAGGTGCTGCGCGCCGTGGCGACCGGGGCGATCCCCGTGCAGGCCGACGAGGAAGAGGAGTACTCGCCCGTCGTCATCCGCACGAAGAACTTCGATGCCGAATGGATGACCGTCGAAGAGGCCGTCGACCGCATGGAGCTGGTCGGGCACGACTTCTTCCTCTTCGTGGACGCCCGCACCGACCACCCGAGCGTCGTCTACCGCCGCAAGGGGTGGGACTACGGTGTCATCTCGCTGACCACCGCGGCCCCGCCGGAGGAGGCGATCGCCTCCTGACGATCCACGAGGCGCCTTCCCCGCGGGGAAGGCGCCTCTGTCATTGGGTCCGCGAGCCGTCTGGGTCCCTGAGCCGGGCCCACGCGCCCCCGAGGCTCTGAGTGACGCGGAGCGGCGCTCAGAGTGGGGCGTGGGGAGCGAAGGGCCCTGACCCCGTCTGGGTCCCTGAGCCTGTCGAAGGGCCCTGACCCCGCCGAAGGGCTAGTCGAAGATGCCGTCCAGGATGCTGCCGATCACCAGGCCGCCGAGGACGCCGCCCATGATGTCGCCGCCTCCCATGCCGCCGCGGCGTCCGCCGCCGCCCCAGCCGTCGCCGCCCCAGCTCTGGTTCTGCGGGCGGGACGAGTCGATGTCGCGCTGGGCGAGCTGCAGAGCCTCGGATGCCAGCAGCGCCACGCGCCGGGCGGCCGCCAGCGCCTGCTCCCGGGTGTCCTCCGCAGGAAGCATCGCGGGCACGTCCATGCGCAGCCGCTCAGCTTCGGCCAGCCGAGTGCGCGCGTCGGCGCCGATCCAGCCGCGGTGACCCGCGATGAGTCCGCGGGCCACGCCCAGCTGACGGTCGGCGTCATCGAGGGCGTGCTGCACGTGACCGAGCGAGGGGAGCGGGTTCTGCGCGCGGTACTGCGCTTTGGCGATCGCCTCGTCGAGAGCGGTGTTGGCGGCGCGCAGCCGGGTGAGCTCGGCGAACGGGTCGTTGCGGGTGCCGGCCGGCGCGATCGCGAGCAGCGCCGCCTCGAGCTCGCCGGTCGCCTTCGCGACCTCCGGCGTCTGCGGCGCGTTGCGGGCCGCGACGACGTCGCCGCGGGAGTCGGCGACCACGTCGGCGAGGGTGGACTCGGCGCGCAGCGCCTGGATCTCGAAGTCCTCGACGGCATCCAGCAGTGCACCGGCACGGCGCACGGCCTCGGTCGCGGTTTCGAGGGCGAGGTTCGCCTCCTCGTTCTGGCGTGCCGCGCGACGGCGCTCGGACACGTCGGCGCTGTGCGTGGCGAAGGCGAGCAGCTGCTCCGCTTCATCGCCTGACGACGCGATCCGGCGCATCGCGGTCTCGGAGTACCGCGTCGAGAGGCGCTCGATCGTCGCGCGCGCCTGAGGGATGCGAGATGCGAGGGATTCGGCATCCCGCCGCACCTGGGCGATGATCTCGGGAGCCCGGCGCACCGTCGCGACCGTCTCGGCCAGCTCACCGGTCTTCTCGTCGAGGAGGTTCTCGGCCCACTCGCACAGCTGCACGATGCGCGCGTTGCGGGTGCGCAGCTCTTCGACGGTGTCGGGGATCTCGTCGTGGTTCAGCTGGTGCAGCTGGAACGCCTCACCCAGATGCGTGCGCACCGACCGCAGCGCGTTGCCGAGGTCGGCGGTCAGCGAGTCGCCGAGCTCGGCCTGCGCGAACGCGAGCTCGTCGGAGGTGGTGCGGATGCGCTCGTCCGCCGCGACCAGCGCCTGCTCGGCGCGGCGCGCGAGATCCGCGTCCTGCGCCGCCAGCGCCTCGTCCTCACGTCTGCGTCTGCCCCAGAATCCGGCCATGTGACGATCCTACGGTCGTCGGCCGATGTGCGTGCTGTGCATCGGGTGCGCCCCTCGCGAACAGCGGGGGAGGCGACCGCTCAGGCCGGAGCCTTGGCCGGGCGCCCGCGCTTGGGTCGCTCGGTCGAGAGCTCCAGGTGCATCGCGTGCTGCGGATGATCGCTGAGACGCTGCTCGATGTGATCGAGCCAACGCACCTCGGCCTCGGCGGCGAAGATCATCGAATCGGCCACCAGCGACCGGGCGAGCTCCTCGGGGCCGCCCGGGTCCGCTCCGTCGGGCCTGGCGCCGGTCAGCCGCTCCAGCTGCGTCAACGACGCCGTCCGCTGATGCCGTATGACGCTCGCGACGTCGACGCCGGGCAGTGTGGCGGCGACCGCCAGCTTGATGGCGAGCTCGTCGCGGGTGCCGTGTCCGCGCTCGACCGGGCGGTCCAGCCAGACGCGCACCTCGGCCCGCCCCGCGGGCGTGATCTGCCAGTAGACGTGACCGCGCTCGTCCGTCGCGCCCCTCTCGACGAGGCCGTCGCGCTCGAGGCGCTCGAGGGTGTTGTAGATCTGACCGACGTTGAGCGGCCAGGTCGAGCCGGTGCGGCGATCGAACTCGGCGCGCAGCTGATAGCCGTAGCACCGTCCCTGATCGAGGATGGCGAGCAGGCTCTGGCGAACGGACATGTGACTCCTCGACCGGACGCACCGGTATTGCGTTTCTCGGTATATGCATATCCGGCAACATCGGATGCCGGCGGGATCCCGCACGGCGTGTCCGTTCGCCGTGAGCGTGCACCGACCTGCAGGTGCACAGCGTGCGCAGGTCACGCGCCGGTAACATGGCAAAGCATGTCCGGTGCAGACCATTGTTCCGGGACGTATATCCAAGGGAGACATCCGTGGCGAATCCTCTCGAGAAGCTGCTGCGCGCGGGCGAGGGACGCATCCTCCGTCGGCTCAAGCAGGTCACGAAGGCCGTGAACGCGCTCGAAGACGACTTCGAGAAGCTCAGCGACGACGAGCTGCGGAATGAGACCGCCGAGCTGCGCGCGCGATTCGAGAAGGGCGAGACTCTCGACCAGCTCATGCCCGAGGCCTTCGCCGCGGTGCGCGAGGCTGCGCGCCGCACCCTGGGCATGCGCGCGTACGACGTGCAGATCATGGGTGGTGCCGCGCTGCACTTCGGCAACATCGCCGAGATGAAGACCGGTGAGGGAAAGACGCTCGTCGCCGCCTTCCCGTCGTACCTCAACGCCATCGCCGGCAAGGGCGTGCACGTCATCACGGTGAACGACTTCCTCGCCTCCTACCAGTCCGAGCTCATGGGCCGCGTGCACCGCGCTCTGGGCATGACGACCGGAACCATCGTGTCGGGCCAGACCCCCGAGGTGCGACGCCAGCAGTACGCCGCCGACATCACCTACGGCACGAACAACGAGTTCGGCTTCGACTACCTGCGCGACAACATGGCGTGGCGCAAGGAGGACCTCGTCCAGCGCGAGCACTTCTTCGCGATCGTCGACGAGGTCGACTCGATCCTGATCGACGAGGCCCGTACGCCGCTGATCATCTCCGGACCGTCCTCCGGCGAGGCGAACCGGTGGTTCACCGAGTTCGCCAAGATCGCCCGCACGCTCGAGGCCGGCGTCGACTACGAGGTCGACGAGAAGAAGCGCACCATCGGCGTCCTCGAGCCGGGCATCGAGAAGGTCGAGGACTACCTCGGCATCGACAACCTCTACGAGTCGGCCAACACCCCGCTCATCTCGTTCCTGAACAACTCGATCAAGGCCATCGCGCTGTTCAAGCGCGACACCGACTACGTCGTGATGAACGACGAGGTCATGATCGTCGACGAGCACACCGGCCGCATCCTCGTCGGGCGCCGCTACAACGAGGGCATCCACCAGGCCATCGAGGCCAAGGAGGCCGTCCCGGTCAAGGCTGAGAACCAGACGCTGGCCACCGTCACGCTGCAGAACTACTTCCGTCTGTACGAGAAGCTCGCCGGCATGACCGGAACCGCTGAGACCGAGGCGGCCGAGTTCATGTCGACCTACAAGCTCGGGGTGGTCCCGATCCCGACCAACCGTCCGATGATCCGCAAGGACCAGCCCGACCTCGTGTACAAGAACGAGCAGGCGAAGTTCGCGCAGGTCGTCGAGGACATCGCCGAGCGGCACCAGGCCGGTCAGCCGGTGCTCGTGGGCACGGTGAGCGTCGAGAAGAGCGAGTATCTCTCGCGCCTGCTCGCGAAGAAGGGCGTCAAGCACGAGGTGCTCAACGCGAAGAACCACGCACGCGAGGCCGAGATCGTCGCGCTCGCCGGAAAGCTCGGGGCGGTCACGGTCGCCACGAACATGGCCGGTCGAGGCACCGACATCATGCTCGGCGGAAACGCCGAGTTCCTCGCCGTGCAGGAGCTCAGGGCCAAGGGGCTCGACCCGGAGGAGACTCCCGAGGAGTACGAGGCCGCGTGGGACGACACCTACGAGGCGATGAAGAAGCAGGTCGCCGAGGACGCCATCAAGGTGACCGAGGCGGGCGGCCTGTACGTGCTCGGCACCGAGCGCCACGAATCGCGCCGCATCGACAACCAGCTGCGCGGACGTTCGGGTCGCCAGGGAGACCCCGGCGAGAGCCGCTTCTACCTGAGCCTCACCGACGACCTGATGCGCCTGTTCCAGTCGGGTGCCGCCGAGGCGATCCTGGCCCGCACCAATTTCCCCGATGACGTGCCGATCGAGTCGGGACTGGTCAGCCGCGCCATCCGCAGCGCCCAGTCGCAGGTCGAGGCGCGCAACGCCGAGATGCGCAAGAACGTGCTCAAGTACGACGACGTGCTGAACCGCCAGCGCGAGGCGATCTACGCCGACCGCCGTCACATCCTGCACGGCGATGACATCGCCGACCGCGTGCAGCACTTCGTCGAGGACGCGATCGGCGGGATCGTCGACGACCACACGAGCACCGGCCACACCGAGAGCTGGGACTTCGACGCGCTGTGGGCGGAGCTGAAGACCCTGTACCCGATGGACGTGACGATCGACGAGGTCGTCGCCGAGGCGGGAGACCGCAAGGGCGCCATCACCGCCGAGGGGCTCAAGCGCGAGCTGCTCTCCGACGCCAGGATCGCGTACGAGAAGCGCGAGGAGACGCTCGGCGAGGCCGCGATGCGCGAGCTCGAGCGCCGCGTCGTGCTGCAGGTGCTAGACCGCCGCTGGCGTGACCACCTCTACGAGATGGACTACCTCAAGGACGGCATCGGCCTGCGGGCGATGGCGCAGCGCGACCCGCTGATCGAGTATCAGCGCGAGGGATACGCGATGTTCCAGGCGATGATGGGTCAGATCAAGGAGGAGTCGGTCGGCTACCTGTTCAACCTCGAAGTCGAGGTGCGTCGCGCCGGCGACGACCAGACCGAGGTCGAGGCCAAGGGCCTGGTCGATGAGCAGCCCGTGCAGAAGCTGGAGTACTCGGCGCCCGACGACGCCGGCGGCGTCGAGGTGCGCAACGAGAGCGGTCAGGTGCAGAAGGCGGCCACCGCGCGCGCCTCCGCCCGCGGCGCATTCGGTCAGTCGGTGGATGCCGATGAGCAGCCCGCCGGCAACCGCGAGCAGCGCCGGGCGCAGAGCAAGAAGAAGAAGTAGTGCACCCTGACGCGGGCGGCCGGCACCGCCCGCGTCAGCAGCACGCGCCGCTCCCGGTATCCTGACGGAATGACCCGCCGCACTCTTGACCAGTCGTCGAAGCTGAGGAACGTTCTCTACGAGATCCGCGGCAAGGCACTGGTCGAGGCGGCGCGCCTCGAATCCGAGGGGCACCAGATCCTGAAGCTGAACACCGGAAACCCGGCGACCTTCGGCTTCGAGGCGCCGCACCAGATCGTGCGCGACATGCTCGCGGCTCTGCCGACCGCGCACGGCTACAGCGACAGCAAGGGCGTGATCTCCGCTCGCCGCGCGGTCGTCAGCCGCTACGAGGAGGTCGAGGGCTTCCCGCGCTTCGACCCCGACGACGTGTATCTCGGCAACGGCGTCTCCGAGCTGATCACCATGGTCATGCAGGCGCTGCTCGATGAGGACGACGAGGTGCTCATCCCCGCCCCGGACTACCCGCTGTGGACGGCCATGACCTCGCTCGCCGGCGGCACGCCGGTGCACTACATCTGCGACGAGGAGAACGGCTGGCAGCCCGACCTCGAGGACATCCGCGCGAAGGTGACACCGCGCACCAAGGCGATCGTCATCATCAACCCCAACAACCCCACCGGCGCCGTGTACTCGAAGGAGGTGCTCGAGGGCCTCGTGCAGATCGCGCGCGAGAACGAGCTGCTGCTGCTCTCCGACGAGATCTACGACCGCATCCTCTTCGACGACGCCGAGCACATCCCGACCGCCACGCTCGCCCCCGATCTGCTCTGCCTCACCTTCAACGGGCTCTCCAAGACCTACCGGGTCGCCGGCTACCGATCCGGATGGGTGGTCATCACCGGGCCGAAGTCGCACGCCCGCGGGTTCCTGGAGGGCATCACGCTGCTGGCATCCACCCGCCTGTGTCCCAACGTGCCGGCGCAGTACGCCGTGCAGGCGGCACTCGGAGGGGTGCAGTCGATCGACTCGCTGATCGCGCCGACCGGCCGACTGCACGAGCAGCGCGACATCGCCTGGAGCGGTCTCGAGGCGATCCCCGGCGTCAGCTGCGTGAAGCCCGCCGGAGCGCTGTACGCCTTCCCGCGCCTGGACCCCGAGGTGCACGAGATCCGCGACGACGAGAAGCTCGTCTACGACCTGCTCGTGTCCGAGAAGATCCTGCTCGTGCAGGGCACCGGATTCAACTGGGCGACCCCGGATCACCTGCGGGTCGTCACCCTGCCGGAGGCGCGCGTGCTCAGCGAGGCGATCGAGCGCCTCGGGAACTTCCTCGCGAGCTACCGGCAGTGAGCTCCGCTCGGGCGCCGAGCCCGGCGGCGATCCGCCGCACCGCGCTCACCAGCTGAGACCGCGGCGAGACGTCCGCGATCGCTCTCGCGTGCAGGGCCGCAGAATCGGTCGCCCGCTGGTCGTGCGGCACGAAGGCGACGTCGTCGATGCCCGCGAACCGACTGAGCGTGCGCCGGATCTGTCCTCTGGCGTCGATGCCGAGCGGGCCCGGACGTGCTCGATTGGCGACGACCGTGACCGGGGTCTCGCCGACCAGGTGGCGCAGCTCGGCGTATCCGCGCAGGAACCGGCTGACACCGAGCGGATCGGCGCTGAGCACGGCGATCACCGCATCGGCCTCGAGCAGCACGGCGGCGGTCGCCGCGTGGCGCTGCGGCGCGTCGGGCCCGAGCTGATCGTCGTCCTCGTCGAACGCCGCGGCGACGTCGACGACGGTCTCGTCCTGCCAGTCCCTGGCGACCGCGAGCGTCGCGCGCAGGCGCGCCGCGCCGAGCTCCGGCCAGCGGCTCGGACGGTTCAGACCGCCCAGCACGTCGAGCACTCCTGCCGACGTCTCCACCGGCACGGCGAGTCGCGACAGCTCCGCGACGTCGAGACTTCCGAGCTGGGCTCGTCGGCATGCCGCGGCGAGCCCGGGGGACTCATCGCCCAGACCCAGCTGAAGCGCGATCGACGGAGCGACGCTGTCGGCGTCGACCAGTGCGGTGCGACGCCCGGCCCTGGTCAGCTCCACGGCGAGCTGGATGGCCAGCGTGGTGCGCCCCGGTGCGCCGTGCGGACCCCACACGGCGAGCACGCGCGGCGGCCGGCCGGCGTCGTCCGATCCGACGGCGGCGCCCCCGCCGGTGATCGCGGCGAGCACCTGCGCCGCCGGCGTGTCGGACGGCAGCGGCGCCGGCAGGCCGAAGCGGGAGGCGAGCCGGGAGTCCGCCGTTCCGATCGGGACGACGCGCACGGCGGCGCGATCGCAGGAGCTGATCAGGTCGGACGTCAGCAGAGCGCGGGTCGGCGGGACGAGCAGCGCATCGATGCCCGCCAGGTGCAGAGCCGGCACATCATGGGGGCGCACGAGCGTGACCTGCGCTCCCTCGAGTTCGAGATCGCTCGCGAGCAGCGCCGCATCGACGCCGTCGTCGACGATGATCAGATTAATCACGACCCGGCCCCTGTCGGGACGATCGAGACGGCGTCCCCGCCGGTGATCGCGGCCAGCACATCCGCGACATCGGCCCGGTCGACGACGACCTCGACGTCGGTCCGCGCTCCCGCCAGCATCCCGTCCTCCTCGGCGACACGCGCGATCACCGCATCCGCGACGAGTATCCGCGGCTCCTCGAACGCGCGCCCGTCGTCGATCGGGGGTGCATGCCACAGCTCGACCACCGCCCCGGCCGACACGTCGGCGGGGACGGCCGTGCTGCGGATCACGACCGACGTCGTGCGCAGCTCGTCGGGGTCGCCGACGGCGGCGGACGGCACCAGCTCGCCCGCGGTGAGGGTGCGCACCGCGACGGCACCGGGCTGCAGGTTCTGCGGCGCCATGTACGAGTCGCTGAGCGCGCCGAGCCCCACCTCGACGACCTGCAACTCGGCCGAGCTGATCGTCTCGCCGGGAAGCACCGTTCTCGTCGCCTGCAGCACCGGAGCGGTCTGACGCGAGGTCGACACCAGAAGCCACACGCCGGCGACCGATGCGAGCACGAGCGCCACGCCGATCAGGAATCGCAGATCGCCGAAGAACGGGCGGTGGGCGCGGGAGCGGATCATGCAGACATCGTCACAGAAGTCGGACGATCGCCGCCGAAGTTATCCACAGCGGCCGGTCGGTGACGGCTTTCATGCCAGCACGGGGGAGAATGAGTGCATGTCCGACGCATCCCGAGAGGCTCCGCGCTTCCTCGCGCCCGCGCAGGTGGCAGAGCTTCTCAGCATCGAGGTCGACGAAGTCATCGACCTCGTGCACGCGGGTCGGCTGCGCGGCTCCCAGGTGGGGTCGCCGGCGCGGTGGCGGGTGGAGTACTCCAGTCTTGCGGACTACCTCGACGCGCAGTCCGAGGAGGCACGTCGGATGGCGCTGTGGCGGCAGTCGAACGAGGCCAGCTTCCCCGAGGTGTGGGGGACGGCGCCGCTGCGTCGAGACTGAACCGCGCTCACCGCCGCCCGCTCAGACGACGTCCGAGGCGTCCTCCACGCGCACCCAGCTGAGCGTGGTGAACGGGATGCTGCGGAATCCGTGCACCGAGCGCACGCGCCGCGGCTCGTGCGGATCGTGCAGCGCCAGATCGAGGTGATCCGCGCCCGCGCGGTCGATGGTGCCGTGCTGAGGGTCGCCCGAGCGTCTGCCGACCGTCACGGGGATGCGCCGCCGCGCGAGGTCGCGCAGGACGAAGCCGAGCGTCATCCGTCCGCGCAGGCCGCCGTCCGGTGCGTCGGCGGAGAGGCTGCCGAGCAGGGTGCCGTGATCGACCGCGAGCGACTCGATGGCCTCCAGCGGGGCGATCCGCATGCGTGAGTCGCCGCCCGCGCTCACCCCGACCCAATCGGCGCCGACGACGCGCAGCACGGCATCCCATCGCTCGCCGCCGGCCAGTTCCAGCACCATCCTGCCGTCGGTCGCGGTCATCGTCCGCAGCCGGTCGTGCAGGGTCAGCTTCGAGATCCGCAGCCGCTCGGACTCGGCATCCAGGGCCGCGCGCTCCGCCTCCCACTCGGCCGCGAGCTGACCCTCCAGGTCGTCGAAGAGATGCTCCCATTCCACGCTGTCGACAGTAGAGCAGAACCGGTGCGGGCGATGCGGGTTCTCCACAGCCGGGTGCGATCACCCTCGGCCGTTCGGATGCCGTGTGTTATTTTCGTGGGGTTCGCTACGAAGAAGAGCAGCACCACGAGCCGGGGGGTATCGGGGAATGACGACGACGTTGAACGAGTACTTCGCTCCGCAGCCGACCTCGGCGGCCGAGCTTCCCGATCCCGTGCCACTGCTGCGCAGTCTCACCCAGGGCGCGCTGGAGGTTCTCGCCGGTGTCCGCGAGGTCGATCAGCTCGCGCGATGGTTCAGCGAAGACGCGTTCCGCGCCCTGGTCACCCGGGCGAACCTGTCGGCGCGCGCCCGCAGCGCACGCAATCAGGCCCCGACGCGCCCCAGCTTCCAGATCCTCTCGATCCGCGAGAGCGCACCCGTCGACAACGTGATCGAAGCGGTCGTGGTGGTGGCGGGGCCCGGGCGCACGCGTGCGGTCGCGATCCGGCTGGAGGGCTTCGACGGACGCTGGCGGGCCAGCTCCCTCGCCATCCTCTGAAGCGGGCACGGCGCGCCAGTAGGCTGAAACCGTGTCAACACTCAGCGACCTCGTCCACGCCCAGGGGCTCCTCACCGATGCCGACGTCGAATGGCTGCACCGCCTGGCCGGCGACGGCCAGCTGCTGGCCGACCTCGCCTCGGCCGACATGGTGATATGGATCGAGACCTCAGACGGCTCGTTCATCGCGGTCACTCATTCGCGCCCGAGCGGCGCCGCCACGCTGTTCTACCGTGATCTCGTCGGCGAGAAGGTCCGTCCGCAATGGCGCACGCAGGTGCAGGCGGCGTTCGAGTCCAGCGCGATCGTCGACTCCTCCTCGCCGGACTGGTTCGAGGAGACCCCGACCCGGGTGCGCGCCGTGCCGATCCGCCGCCGCGAGGGCAAGGACGAGGGCGAGATCATCGGCGTCCTCACCCGGCACACCAACCTCGGCGAGGTGCGGATGCCGTCGCGCCAGCAGATCAGCTTCGACGAGTGCGCGAACGACCTGTTCCACATGATCGCGTCAGGAGAATTCCCCGACCTGTCCGCTCCCACCGCGCCGCGCCGCGGCGCGCCGCGCGCGTCAGACGGCCTGATCCGTCTCGACGTCGACGGCATCACGACCTTCGCGAGCCCGAACGCGCTGTCGGCGTTCAATCGGATGGGCTTCGACGACGAGCTCGAGGGGGAGTCGCTCGCCGAGGTCACCACCCGGCTCGTCCCGCCGTCGCGTCAGGTCGACGAGTCGCTGCCGGTCGTCGTCACCGGACGCGCCCCCTGGCGCACCGACATGGAGGCGCGCGGTGTCACCGTGTCGCTGCGGGCCATCCCGCTCAAGGACCACGGCACCCGGATCGGTGCGATCGTGCTGTGTCGCGATGTGTCGGAGCTGCGCCATCAGGAGCAGGAGCTGATCACCAAGGACGCGACGATCCGCGAGATCCACCACCGGGTGAAGAACAACCTGCAGACGGTGGGCTCGCTGCTGCGCATCCAGGCGCGTCGCACGCACTCCGATGAGGCTCGGGAGGCGCTCACGCAGGCGATGCGCCGCGTCGAGGCGATCGCCGTCGTGCACGACACCCTCGCCAGCGGTCTGGCGCAGACGGTCGACTTCGACGAGGTGTTCGACCGGGTGCTCAAGCTCGTGGCAGAGGTGGCCTCCGCGCCCAACACCCGCGCGCGCACGCAGCTCGAGGGACGCTTCGGGGTGCTGCCGAGCGAATACGCGACCCCGCTGGCCCTGGCGCTCACCGAAGTGGTGACCAACGCCGTCGAGCACGGCCTGGCCGGTCAGGAGGGCATCGTGCGCATCGAGGCGAGCCGCACCTCCGAGCTGCTGCGTGTGACCGTGGCCGACAGCGGACACGGCCTTCCCGAGGGACGGGTGGGGCAGGGACTGGGCACGCAGATCGTGCGCACCCTCATCCAGGGCGAGCTCAGCGGCAGCATCGAGTGGAAGGGTGCCGAGGGCGAGGGCACCGAGGTGATCATCGAGATCCCGATGCGCTGGATCTCCGTCTGACCGTCGGACCCCTGGCCCGACGTCGCGCAGAAGCGCCGGTCATCCCGGAGGATGACCGGCGCTTCGCGGATCGCGTGCTCGGGAGCCGAGCGGAGTGCGTCGAGAGGGTGGGTCAGCCGGCGCGGCGGGCGCGGGCGGCACGGCGCTTGAGAGCGCGGCGCTCATCTTCGGACAGGCCGCCCCACACGCCCGAGTCCTGACCGGATTCGAGGGCGTACTGCAGGCAGATCTCTGTCACGGTGCAGGTGGCGCACACGGCCTTGGCCTTCTCGATCTGATCGACCGCGGGCCCGGTGTTCCCGACGGGGAAGAACAGCTCGGGGTCGACGGTCAGGCAGGCTGCTTTATCGCGCCAGTCCATACGGGGGCTCCTCAGAGATAGGTGTTTCGGTGTGGGGCGCCGTTCGAGCGGCGCGCAGATCGGGTGAGCGGATCGGGGTCGGCTACCCTGGTGATGCGGGCGATGCCCGCCCCACTCCGATGTGGGAGCACATGGCTCGTACCATTGTGTTACAGAAACAATCTGAAATCAAGGTTTTTCCACGCTCCTGAAAGGAGCTCCGTGCGCACATCCGGCCCGACCACCGCCGCCGCCATCGTGCTCGCCCTGGAGGGCGTCGCCCTGGGGGTCGTCTGCATCATCGAACTGCTGGCACTGGGTGCGGGCGACACTTCCTCGAACGTGGGCGGCATCGCGCTCATCGTGCTCACGCTGGTCGCCGCCGCGGCCCTCGGAGCCTTCTCGTGGGGCACGCTGCGGCGCGCGTCCTGGGCTCGATCCGGGGGAGTGCTGTTCCAGGTCCTCGGCGTCGCCCTCGGGCTGGCATCGCTCAGCCTCGAGCCGAAGGTGTGGCTGTTCACGATCGGAGTCGGCGGAACGGCGCTGGTCGGGCTGATGCTGCTGATCAGCGCCACACGCCGCGACGGCGCGTCCGATCCGCGCCTGCGCCCCGGCGACGAGCCGCGCGACCGCGGCTGACGGGCGACGCCGCAGCGTCGGAGGCTCAGGCGTCGACGCCGAGGGTCTTGCGCAGCCGGGCGACGTGACCCGTCGCCTTCACGTTGTACTGCGCCGTGGTGATCGTGCCCTGCTCGTCGATCACGAACGTCGAGCGGATCACACCCTCGATGACCTTGCCGTAGTTCATCTTCTCGCCCCACACGCCATAAGCCGTGTGCACCGCGTGGTCCGGATCGCTGAGCAGGGTGAAGGTGAGCCCGTCGCGCTCGCGGAAGGCCTTCAGCTTCTCGGGCTCGTCACGTGAGACGCCCACGACCGTGTAACCCGCGCCCTGAAGCGATGAGATGCTGTCGCGGAAGTCGCATGCCTGCGTCGTGCAGCCGGGAGTCATGGCCGCCGGATAGAAGTACAGGATGACCTTCCGGCCGCGCAGGTCGGCCAGCGAGACGGCCGTGCCGTCCTGATCGAGCAGCGAGAAGTCGGGGGCGGGGGTACCGGGTTCCAGGCGTGTCGTCACCCGACCAGCCTATCCGGCGAAGGTGGCCAGCAGCCGCTGCAGCGATTCGAGCCGGGCCCGCCCGGTCTCGCTCAGTTCGCCGTCGGCTGCGGCTTCATTCAGTGCGCAGTCCTCGGCGTCGGCGAGATGCGTGCATCCGCGCGGGCAGTCCTGGGCGATCTCGGCGAGCTCGGTGTACGCGGTGAGGATGTTCGCGGGATCGACGTGTCCGAGCCCGAACGAACGGACCCCGGGGGTGTCGATGACCCAGCCGCTGCCCGTCGCGCCGACGTAGCGCAGCGACACGGTGGATGACGACGTGTGCCGGCCGCGGCCGGTCACCTCGTTGACATGGCCCGTCGCGCGGTGCGCCTCGGGGACCAGGGCATTCACGAGCGTCGACTTCCCCACGCCCGAGTGCCCGACGAACACGGTGGAGTGGCCGACGAGGGCCGCGCCGATCTCGTCGAGGGGCATGTGCCCTTGGGCGCTGGTGAACACCGTCAGATCCAGACCGTCGAAGTGGGAGAGGAAGTCGGCGGGGTCGGCGAGATCGGTCTTCGTCACGACCAGCAGCGGGCGGATGCCGGCATCCAGCGCCGCCACGAGATAGCGATCCACCAGGCGGGCGCGGGGCTCGGGGTCCGCCGCCGCCACGACCACCAGCATCTGGTCGGCGTTCGCGACGATGACCCGTTCGACCTGATCGGTGTCGTCGGCGCTCCGCCGCAGCAGCGATGTGCGCTCGACGATGCCGACGATGCGGCCGAGCGTGCCGTCGTCGCCGGAACGGTCTCCCACGACGCGCGCGCGGTCGCCCGTCACGATCGGGGTGCGCCGCAGCTCTCTGGCCCTGGCCGCGGTGATCGTGCGCTCCTCGGCGGTGTCTTCGCCCAGCAGGACGCTGTATCGGCCGCGGTCCACCCCGAGGATGCGTCCGATCTCGGCATCGTCGTGGGCGGGGCGGCGCTTCGTGCGCGGACGGTTCGCCTTCGGGTTGGGGCGGGTGCGGATGCGGCTCTCGTCGAAGTCCTCGACATCGTCGAGTTCGTCGTCGTCGCCGAGCCAGCTCACGCGATGGCGCCCGTCAGCATGCGCTCCCACAGCTGGGTGAACTCCGGCAGGGTCTTCGCGGTCGTGCCGATGTCGTCGATCTCGACCCCCGCGACGCGCAGCCCGATGAGGGCGCCCGTGGTCGCCATCCGGTGATCGTGATGCGCCGGCCAGATGCCGCCGTGCAGCGGCCGCGGCGTGATGCGAAGGCCGTCGGGCAGCTCCTCGGCGTCGCCGCCGAGTGCGCGCAGGTTGTTCACCAGCGCCGCGATGCGGTCGGTCTCGTGGGTGCGGATGTGCCCGACCCCGCGGATGACGGTGGGACCGTCGGCGAAGGCGGCAAGGCCCACGATGGTCGGCGTGAGCTCGCTCGCCGCAGACAGGTCGATGTCGAGTCCGCGGATGCTGTCGCCCGCGCGCACCGTGAGCGCACCGCCGTGCCGGCTGGTGTGCGCGCCCAGCGCGTGCAGGATGTCGGGCAGCAGGGCGCCCGGCTGGGTGGAGTGCAGCGGCCACCCTGCGATCGTGACCTCTCCACCGGTCACCAGCGCCGCGGCCAGGAACGGCGCCGCGTTGGACAGGTCGGGCTCGATCGCCACGTCCTTCGCCCGCGGGACGCCCGCCTCGACGAGCCACTCGCCTGCGGCGGGACGCTCGATGCGGATTCCTCGCCGGCTGAGCGACTCGATGGTCATGTCGATGTGCGGCAGGCTGGGCAGCCGCTCGCCGGTGTGCACGAGGTGCAGTCCGACGTCGAAGCGTGGCGCGGCGAGCAGCAGCCCCGAGACGAACTGGCTGGACCCCGAGGCGTCGATCTCGACCCTGCCCCCGCGGATGCGCCCGTGCCCGCGCACGGTGAACGGCAGCGACCAGGTGCCCTCGTCGTCGACGTCGACGCCCAGGTCGCGAAGTCCGGTGATCAGCGCTCCCATCGGGCGGTGCAGGGCGCTCTCGTGTGCGGTCAGGTGGATCTCGTCCTCTGCAAGGCCCGCGAGCGGGGCGATGAAGCGCATCACCGTGCCGGCCTGACCGCAGTCGACGGTCACCCCGCCGCGCAGGCGAGCGGGAGTGACGAGCAGATCGGGGCCGAACTCGCCGTCGGACGGCTCCTCCTCGATGCCCACCCCCAGCTGACGCAGCGCGTCGACCATGCGACGGGAGTCGTCCGAGTGCAGCGGGCGGATCAACCGGCCCGGACCGTCGGCGATCGCGGCGATCACCAGCTCGCGGTTGGTGATCGACTTCGAGCCGGGGATCGTGACGGACGCGTGCACGGCGTGCTCGGCGACCGGGGCGGCGTACCGGCCGCTCGCGGGTGCAGGGGAATACCGTTCAGTGCTCATCGGTTGTAAGCCTAGTGAAGGCTGCGACACACGGAGCGGAGAAGACACATGACGGCGAACGCGATGCTCGATCGCTCTGACGTCCACGGTGCCGACGCACTCTCGCGCCTAGACTGGCCCGTGATGGACGAGACAGCTTCCCGCGATCCTCGACGCGACTTCGAGGAGCAGGCGATCCCCTTCATGGATCAGCTCTACGCCGCGGCCATGCGCATGACGCGCAACCCGGCGGATGCCGCCGATCTCGTGCAGGAGACGTTCGTGAAGGCCTACGCCGCGTGGTCGAGCTTCACGCCGGGGACCAACCTGAAGGCGTGGCTGTACCGCATCCTCACGAACACGTACATCAACATCTATCGCAAGCGTCAGCGCGAGCCGTTCCAGGGCACGATCGACGAGCTCGAGGACTGGCAGCTCGGCGGCGCCGAATCGACGACCGCCACGCACGGTCGCTCCGCCGAGGCGGAGGCGATCGACCGGATGCCGGCATCCGTCGTGAAGGATGCCCTGCAGGAGGTGCCCGAGGACTTCCGCCTCGCGGTCTACCTCGCCGACGTCGAGGGATTCTCCTACCAGGAGATCGCCGACATCATGAAAACCCCCATCGGCACCGTGATGAGCCGTCTGCATCGTGGCAGGCGCATGCTCCGCGAGCTGCTGGCCGACTACGCCGCTGAACGGGGAATCCGTGCGGCTGAACCGAGGAGCAGGAAATGAGCGACTGCGGCTGCGAGAAGGCGCGCCGGGATCTAGAGGAGTACCTCCGCAACGAGGTGTGCCGCACCGGGCACACCGAGATCCGCGAGCATCTCGAGAACTGCGAAGAATGCAAGGACGAGGCACTGGTCGCGAGGACCCTCACCGAGGTCGTGGCACGCGCCTGCAAGGAGACCGCTCCCGAAGAGCTGCGGGACCAGGTGCTCGCCAGGCTGCGCGCCGTTCAGGCGACCCACTGACGAAGCACGGACGACGGCGAGATCGGTCGCGCCGCCTCCCCGTAGGCTGAGTGGATGACCGAACCGGACGAGACCATCATCGCCGTCGACCCGGACTCGCAGCGCCGCCTGCGCGAGAACGGGCTGGACTACCGCATCGCCGACATGTCGGTCGACGCCGACGCGGAGGGGTTCCTCCGCGCCGACTCGCGCGGATTCCTCGATGAGGACCCCACCGACGCCGAGCTGGCTCAGATGCGCGAGACCATGCGTGCCCGCCGCAACATCGGCGTCTACGATCCCGCGGCCGGCAGCTGGCCGATCGCGACGGTCAACAGCTGGGTGACACCGCTGAGCCTGCCCGGTGGCGAGATCGACATGTGGGCGATCAGCTCGGTCACCGTCGCCGGAACCCACCGTCGACGAGGCATCGCGCGCAATCTGCTCGAGGGCGAGCTGCGGGCAGCCGCAGGCGCCGGCGTCGCGGTCGCCGGCCTCACGGCATCCGAGGCGACGATCTACGGCCGGTACGGCTTCGGACCCGCCGTCCCGGTGATGCGATTCACCGTCGACACGGCCCGCGCCGGCTGGCGCGGCAGCGAAGAGCCGTCGACAGGGCGGCTCGTGTATGCCGACAAGCAGACCCTCGCCGCCGATCTCGAGCGCCTGCACGAGACCTCCCGGACACGGCGTTCCGGGCAGGTCGCGGGATGGCGCGGTCGGTGGCAGCGCATGGCGGGCCTGGCCGAGGGCGACAAGGAGGCCGCCGCCGTCCGCGGCGTGCGGTTCACGGACGCGGACGGTGCCGTGCAGGGCGCCATGGCGTATACGCTCGCGGAGCTCGCCGGAGTGTTCCGCTCGGAGATGCGCATCCGCTCGATCATCACGACCTCCGACGAGGCTCTGCGCGAGATCTGGCGGTTCGTCGTGCAGCACGACCTGGTCACCAGGGCCCGCGTCGACCTGCGCCCTGTCGACGACCCGCTGCCGTGGCTGGTCGCAGACCAGCGCGCGGTCACGGCCGAGGTGCACGACCACGGCTGGCTGCGGGTGCTCGACGTCGACGCGGCCCTCACCGCGCGCACCTACAGCGGGCCGCTCGACATCGTGCTCCGTGTGGACGACCCGCTCGGGTTCGCCGCAGGCGACTGGCGGGTCACGGTCGATGAGGGCGGTCGCGGTCGGATCGCAGCGACATCCGACGCTCCGGACGTCACGCTCGGCGTCGTCGAGCTCTCGGCGATCTACGCCGGGGGAGTGCCGCCCGCACAGCTCGCCGCAGCCGGGCGCATCCGCGGTGATGCCGACGCGGTGAGCGCACTCTCCCGCGCCTTCCTGACCACCCCGTCGCCCGTCCTCGGCATCTGGTACTGACCACATCCGGCACCGGGCGAGAGCCCGCACGCGAAAGGCCGCCGCCCTCGATGAGGGCGGCGGCCTTTCGCATCCGCTCCGGCGTCAGTCGAGCGTCAGCGCGGTCTTCAGCAGAGCGACCTGCTCGGCCGCGTGCACCTTCGACGAGCCCGTCGCCGGCGACGCCGCAGCCGGCCGCGTGACCGCGTGGAACTGCCGGGGGCCGGGCACCGCGGCGAACTCCAGCGCGAGGAACGGCCAGGCGCCCTGGTTCTCGGGCTCGTCCTGGACCCACACCAGCTCGGCGTTCGGGTACGAGTCGGTGATCGCCTTCAGCTCGTCGATCGGCGTGGGGTACAGCTGCTCCATCCGCACCAGCGCGATCTCGGGGTTCGGGTTCTTCTCGAGCTCGCTGCGCAGGTCCCAGTGGATCTTCCCGGAGTGCACGAGCACGCGCTTCACGGCGCCGCGGTCGAGACCGCGGTCGTCGTCGATCACCGGCTCGAACCGACCCTGGGTGAAGTCCTCGACCGGGCTGGTCGCGCCGCGCAGGCGCAGCATCGCCTTCGGGGTGAAGACGATCAGCGGCTTGCGCGGACGGGCGTAGGCCTGGCGTCGCAGCAGGTGGAAGTACGACGCCGGCGTCGACGGACGCGCGACGAGCATGTTGTCCTGCGCGCACAGCTGCAGGAATCGCTCGATGCGCGCCGAGGAGTGATCGGGCCCCTGGCCCTCGTAGCCGTGCGGCAGCAGCAACACCACACCGGACTGCTGGCCCCACTTCTGCTCCGCCGAGGACACGTACTCGTCGATGACGGCCTGGGCGGTGTTGGCGAAGTCGCCGAACTGCGCCTCCCACAGCACCAGCGCCTCGGTGTTCTCGACCGAGTAGCCGTATTCGAAGCCGAGGGCCGCGTACTCGCTGAGCAGCGAGTCGTACACGAAGAAGCGGCCCTGGTTCTCGGACAGGTTCGCCAGCGGCAGCCACTCCTGGCCGTTCGCGCGGTCGTGCAGCACCGCGTGACGCTGCACGAACGTGCCGCGGCGCGAGTCCTGGCCGGCCAGGCGCACCGGGGTGCCCTCGACCAGCAGCGAGCCGAAGGCGAGCAGCTCGCCGAAGCCCCAGTCGATGCCGCCCTCGCGGCTCATCTTCACGCGCTTGTCGAGCTGCTGCTGCAGCTTCGAGTGCACCGTGAAGCCGTCGGGCTTGTTCGCGTGCGCGTCTCCGATGAGGTGGACCACCTCGAGCGGCACACCCGTGACCTCCGGGGCGCCGATCTGGTCATCGACCTGGTTGAGCTCCGGGGCGATCGGAGTCGCGCCCGTCTCGGCGGCGTGCGTCTCGGCGAAGGCGATCTCCAGACGGTTCTGGAAGTCGGCCTTGGCCTGCTCGTACTCCTCCTCGGTGATGTCGCCGCGGCCGACCAGGCCGTCGGTGTACAGCTTGCGCACCGAGCGCTTCGCCTCGATCAGATCGGTCATCAGCGGCTGGGTCATCGAGGGGTCGTCGCCCTCGTTGTGACCGCGGCGTCGGTAGCAGACCAGGTCGATGACGACATCGCGGTGGAAGCGCTCGCGGTAATCGAACGCCAGTCGCGCGACATGGATGACCGACTCGGGGTCGTCGCCGTTCACGTGGAACACCGGTGCCTGGACGGTCTTCGCCACGTCGGTGGCGTACACCGACGTGCGCGAGTCGGTCGGCAGCGTGGTGAAGCCCACCTGGTTGTTGACGACGACGTGCACGGTGCCGCCGGTGCGGTATCCGCGCAGCTGCGACATCTGCAGGGTCTCGACCACTACGCCCTGACCGGCGAACGCCGCGTCGCCGTGCACGAGGATCGGCAGCCAGGCGAAGGTGCCGATCGGCTTGCGGTCCTGCTTGGCGCGCACGATGCCCTCGAGCACGCCGTCGACGGTCTCGAGGTGCGAGGGGTTGGCGGCGAGGTAGACGGGCAGTTCGGCGCCGTCCTCGGCGACGAACGTCCCCTCGGTGCCGAGGTGGTACTTGACGTCGCCCGACCCGCGCTGGTTGCCGGGGGTCAGCGATCCCTCGAACTCGCGGAACACCTGACCGTAGGTCTTGCCGGCGATGTTGGTCAGCACGTTGAGTCGACCGCGGTGCGCCATGCCGATCGCGGCGCCGTCCAGGCCGGCGTTCGCCGCACCCTGCAGCACCTCGTCGAGCAGCGGGATGAGCGATTCGCCGCCCTCGAGCGAGAAGCGCTTCTGCCCGACGAACTTCGTCTGCAGGAACGTCTCGAACGCCTCGGCCTCGTTGAGCTTGCGCAGCACGCGCAGCTGCTCGTCGTGGTTGGGCTTGACGTACTTGACCTCGAGCTTCTCCTGGAACCACCGGCGCTGCTCGGGGTCCTGGATGTGCATGTACTCGATGCCGAGGGTGCGGCAGTACGAGTCGCGAAGCACACCGAGGATGTCGCGCAGCTTCATCACGCGGCGTCCGCCGAAGCCGCCGGTGACGAACTCTCGGTCGAGGTCCCAGAAGGTGAGTCCGTGGCTCTCGATCTCGAGGTCGGGGTGCGAGCGCTGAACGTACTCGAGCGGGTCGATGTCCGCCATCAGGTGACCGCGCACCCGGTACGAGTTGATGAGCTCCTGCACGCGTGACTGCTTGTCGACGCGCTCGGCCAGGTCCACCGCGATGTCGGCGTTCCAGCGGATCGGCTGGTAGGGGATGCGCAGCGACGCGAAGATGTCCTCGTAGAAGCTGCGCTCGCCGATCAGCAGCTCGTGCACCTTCTTGAGGAACTCACCCGATCCGGCACCCTGGATCACGCGGTGGTCGTAGGTGCTGGTGAGCGTGATGGTCTTGCCGATGCCCAGCTCGGTCAGCGTGCGCTGGCTCGAGCCCTGGAACTCGGCCGGGTAGTCGAGGGCGCCGGCGCCGATGATGCAGCCCTGGCCCTTCATCAGACGCGGCACCGAGTGCACGGTCCCGATGCCGCCGGGGTTGGTCAGCGAGACGGTGGTGCCGGCGAAGTCGGCCGCGGTGAGCTTGTTCGCGCGCGCCCGGGCGATGATGTCCTCGTACGCGGCGAGGTACTCGCCGAAGGTCATGGTGTCGGCGCGCTTGATGCTCGGCACGAGCAGGGCGCGGGTGCCGTCGGGCTTAGGGACGTCGACGGCGATGCCCAGGTTGACGTGCGCCGGCGCGACGACCGACGGCTTGCCGTCGACCTCGGCGTAGAACACGTTCTGGCTCGGGAAGTCCTTGAGCGTGCGGATCAGCGCCCAGCCGATGAGGTGGGTGAAGCTGACCTTGCCGCCGCGTGTGCGCGCCATGTGGTTGTTGATGACGATGCGGTTGTCGATCATCAGCTTCGCGGGGATCGTGCGCACGCTCGTCGCGGTAGGCACCGTCAGCGACTGATCCATGTTGGCCGCGAGGGTCTTCGGCATGCCGCGCAGCGGCGTGACGCGCTCCTCCTCGGCGGGAGCGTCGTCCTTCGCCTCGCGCTTGGGTGCCTGGGCGGGGATGGGTGCCTGCTTGGCGGGTTTGGCCGTCGTGCGGGCGACCGGCTGCGCGCCGATCACGGGAATGGGGGCGGTGACAGGGTGCGCGGGTTCCGCCGAGGCCGCCGGCGCACCGCCGGCCGGCTGAGCCGCGGCATCCGGGGTGTACTGCTCGAGGATCGGCCACCACTCCTTGTCGACCGAGTTGCGGTCGTTCTGGAACTGCTCGTAGAGCTCATCCACGAGCCAGGAGTTGGCTCCGAACCCCCCGTCGCCACCGACGCCGGTCACCTGGTTCGACACGCTCTATCGCCCTCTTTCGTCGCTGAAGCTCACGTGCCACCTGGCGCTGACTGCAGCGCCCGGGTCGCACTTGCGTAACAGTCATCAAGCCTAACGCCAAACGGATTCCGAATCGTCTGCGCCGACGGCCGTTTCGTCCGATGCGAGCACAGCGGCATTCGGTAAGATCGGGCGCACTATGGACGACCCTCCTTCTTGCAGTACATCGCCCCACTGCCCGCTCCGCGAGGATGTCGAGGGAAGCAGCTGATGGAATTCCTGCTGCTGGGCGTGGGGCTGCTGCTCATCGTGGGGACGGGACTCTTCGTCGCCAGCGAGTTCGCTCTGGTCAATCTCGACCGCGCAGACCTCGAAGCCCGCCAGGCCCGGGGCGAGTCCCGGCTGGGCCTGACGATCCGCGCGCTGAAGATCACCTCCACGCATCTGTCGTCGGCGCAGCTCGGCATCACGCTGACGACCCTGCTGACCGGATACACGATGGAGCCGGCCATCTCGAAGCTGCTCGCGCCGCTTCTCGAGGCCTGGGGAACACCGGATGCCGCGGCCACGGCCATCTCGGTGACGGTCGCGATGCTCATCGCCACCTTCCTGTCGATGATCCTGGGCGAGCTCGTGCCGAAGAACTTCGCGCTCGCGCTGCCGCGGGCCACGGCGAAGCTGGTGATCCCGTTCCAGACGGTGTTCACCGCCGTCTTCAAGCCCGCCATCGTGCTGCTCAACGGCAGCGCCAACGCCGTGCTGCGCAGTATGGGCATCGAGCCGAAGGAGGAGCTCTCGGGCTCGCGCAGCGCGGAGGAGCTCTCGTCGCTGGTGCGCCGCTCGGCGAGCCAGGGCGTGCTCGAGAAGGACACGGCGACGCTGCTCGATCGGAGCCTGAACTTCGCGCGGCTCACCGCCGACGACATCATGACCCCACGGCCGAGCATGCACGCCATCTCGGTGGGGGACTCGGCCGATGACGTGATCCGGCTGGCCAGGCGCACCGGTCACAGTCGCTTCCCGGTGTACGACGACGACCTCGACGACATCACCGGCGTGGTGCACGTGAAGGCCGCTGTGTCGGTGCCGCGGGAGAAGCGGGCGGAGGTGCCGGTCGGCGCGCTGAGCACCGAGCCGCTGCGCGTGCCCGAGACGGTGCACCTGGACGTGCTGGTGGCCGAACTGCGCACGAAGGGCTACCAGATGGCCGTCGTGGTCGACGAGTACGGCGGCACCGCCGGCATCGTGACGCTCGAGGATCTCATCGAGGAGATCGTCGGCGAGGTGTCGGACGAGCACGACCGCTCGCGGGCGGGAATCGTGCGCCGGCCCGACTCGATCACGTTCCCCGGTGAGCTGCGCCCCGACGAGCTGCTCTCGCGCACGGGGATCGAGGTGCCGGAAGGCGAGGTCTACGACACCGTGGCGGGCTACATGATGAGCCTGCTCGAGCGGGTGCCCGTCATCGACGACGAGGTGAGGATCGACAGCGGCGTGCTGCGCGTCGCGCGCATGGACGGTCGGCGCATCGACCGCATCCGGTACACCGCCGACCCGGCCGTCGACGCGACGGAGGACGAGCGATGAGCGATTGGGCAGGACTCGTCTGGCTGGTCGTGCTACTCGCCGCGAACGCCTTCTTCGTCGGCGGGGAGTTCGCCGTGATCTCCGCACGCCGCTCGCAGATCGAGCCGCTCGCCGAACGCGGATCCCGTGCGGCCAAGACCGCGCTGTACGCGATGGAGCATGCCACGCTGATGCTCGCGACCTCGCAGCTCGGGATCACGATCTGCTCGCTGCTGATCCTGAACGTCTCGGAGCCGGCCATCCACCACCTCCTCGAGGTGCCGATGCACGCCCTCGGCTGGGATCCTGCGGTGATCTCGGTCAGCGCGTTCGTGATCACCCTCGCGCTCGTGTCGTTCCTGCACGTCGTGTTCGGCGAGATGGTGCCGAAGAACCTCGCGTTCTCGATCCCCGATCGCGCCGTGCTCGTGCTCGCACCCCCGCTGGTCTGGGTGTCGCGCGTGTTCCGCCACATCATCTGGGCGCTGAACGGCATCGCGAACAGCGTGCTGCGCCTGTTCGGGGTCGAGCCGAAGAACGAGGCGGCGTCGACGTTCACGCTCGAGGAGGTCGCGACGATCGTCGACCGCTCACGGCGCGAGGGCGTGCTGACCGACTCGTCGGGTGCCGTGGCCGCGGCGGTGGAGTTCACCGACAAGAAGGCGCGCGACATCGCCGTGCCGCTCGCCGACCTGATCACCCTGCCCGAGACGGCCACCCCCGACGACGTCGAGCGCGCGGTCGCTCGCTACGGGTTCTCGCGGTACGTGATCGTCGACGACGAGCAGTCGCCGATCGGCTACGTGCACCTGAAGGACGTGCTGCGTGCGGCCGAGGGCCCCGAGCCCGACGAGCGGATCTCCCAGCCCCTGCCGGCCAAGCGCATCCACCACATGCTGCCGGTGCAGGAGGAGACCGACCTCGAGGATGTGCTGGCCTCGATGCGCCGCGCGGGACGGCACCTCGCCAAGGTGCGCGACCGCTCGGGCCGGACCACCGCCGTGCTGTTCCTCGAGGACATCCTGGAGGAGCTCGTCGGCGAGGTGCAGGACGCGACTCGCCGCGGTCACGGACGCTGACCCGCACCTGACGCACGACGGCCCGGCGGGATCCACCCGCCGGGCCGTCGTGCGCGTGCGTCAGCGCCAGTGCGCTCGCTGGTACTGCGGCGGCCAGGGCACCTCGGCGCCCAGCTCGTGCGCGGCGCGCAGGCCGAAATGCGGGTCGCGCAGCCATTCGCGTCCGGCGAAGATCGCGTCGGCGGCGCCCGAGGCGAGGATCTGCTCGGCCTGCGAGCCGGTCGTGATCAGGCCGACGGCCGCGGTGGGCACGAGGCCGCCGGCGTGCACGGTCTCGGCGAACGGCACCTGGAAGCCGGGACGGTAGTCGATCCGGGGCCGGGCGATGATGCCGCCGCTCGAGACGTCGATGAGGTCGGCGCCGGCATCCACCGCCCACCGGCCCACCCGTGCGGCCTCGTCGGGGGTGAACCCGCCCTCGGCGTAGTCGGTGGCCGAGAGTCGCACGAAGATCGGCATGTCGACGCCGGCGACCTCGCGCACCCGCCGCACGATGCGCAGCAGCAGCCGGGCGCGGTTCTCGAGCGACCCGCCGTACTCGTCGTCGCGCACGTTCGCCAGCGGTGAGAGGAACTCGTGCAGCAGGTAGCCGTGCGCGCCGTGCACCTCGAGCACGTCGAACCCGGCATCCAGGGCCCGCTGGGCCGCGTCGGCGAAGGCCGTGACGATCCGCTCGACACCGGCCGCGTCCAGAGCCGACGGAGCCGCGTACCCCTCGAACGCGATCGCGGAGGGGGCGACGGTCGGCCAGCCGCCCTCGGCGGCGGGCACCGTGCCGCGCTGGTCGGCCCACGGCCACCAGGTCGAGGCCATCCGCCCGGCGTGGGCGAGCTGGATGCCGATCAGCCCGCCACGCGCGTGGACATCGTCGACGATGCGGGCCCAGAGATCCCGCTGCTCGTCGTTCCAGATTCCGGTGTCGCGCGGCGAGATGCGCCCCTCGGGAAGCACACCGGTCGCCTCCGCGACGATCAGCCCGGCGCCGCCGGACGCGAACTGTGCCAGGTGCGTGCGGTGCCAGTCCTGCGGCACGCCGTCGACGGCGCTGTACATGCACATCGGCGACACCCACAGCCTGTTCGGCACGGTGAGCGAGCGGATCGTGAACGGGGTGAAGAGACGGGGCGTCGAGGGGGTGGTCACATCTCGACGCTATCGCCCGGGCGGGGGAGCAGGGCGCGCTAGCGTGTTCTTCATGCTGCGGGAGTGGACGAGAGCCGACACCGGTGCGCTGCTGCGCGTGCCGACCGCCGACGACGACAAGTACTCGCGCGGTGTCGTGGGGCTGCGGACCGGCTCCGCCGCGTATCCGGGCGCCGCGGTGCTCGGAGTCGAGGCGGCCTGGCGAGCCGGGGCGGGGTACGTGCTGTACACCGGCGGCGCGCGGGAGGCCGTGCTGGCCCGCCGACCCGAGACCGTGGCGAGGGCCGACGCCGGGCGAACCCGGGTCGGCGCGTGGGTGATCGGGTCGGGGACGGATGCCGAGCACCGCGACGCACACGAGCGCGAGGCACTCGCGGAGATTCTGCACGGCGACGCCGCGGTCGTCGTCGACGCGGGCGCGCTGGATCTCGCCGCAGACGGCACCGCGCCGATGGTGCTCACACCGCACGCCGGCGAGTTCGGACGGCTGCGCGCCGGGCTCGGGCTCGCCGAGATCGACCTCGGCACCGAGGACCGCCGTGTCGCGGGGGTCATCGAGACCGCGTCGCGGCTCGGTGCGACCGTGCTGCTCAAGGGGGCCCGCACCGTGATCGCCGGCCCCGACGGCGCACCGATCGTGGTCGGCAACGCCCCGGCCTGGCTGTCGACCGCCGGGACCGGAGACGTGCTGGGTGGGGTGATCGGCGCGCTCATCGCCGCCGACCCGAGCCGTTCTCTGGCGCAGTCGGCCGCAGCGGCCGTCTGGCTGCACGGACACGCCGCGGCACGGGCATCCGGAATCGCGGGGGCGGCGTCGGCACAGCGACGAGCTGCCGGGCATCCGATCGTCGCGCTGGACGTCGCCGAGGCACTGCCGGGCGCCATCGGCGAGCTGCTGACATGACGCCGGGGCGCCGGAGGTGATCTCCCGACGCTGGGCGGTGTGGACGGCGTTCCTGATCGTGCATGCGGTGGTCGCGGCGGCCGGGTGGCTGCTGCCGAGCCGGCCGATGGGCGACGTCGTGCTCGTGTACCAGCCGTGGGCGCAGGCGGCGCTCAGCGGCGAGGCGATCGTGGGGATCACCCAGAGCTGGGTGTATCCGCAGCTCGCCCTGCTGCCGATGCTGGCCGCTCACGCACTGGCGCTGCCGTTCACGACGGCGCTCGGCGCCCCGGGAGCGTACCTGGTGGGCTGGGCGCTGCTGGTCACCGCGTGCGACGCGCTCGGGCTCGCCGTGCTGCTGCGAGGTCGGGGGCGGCACCGCGAGTCGGCCGCGTGGTTCTGGATCGTCGCGCTGCTGCTGCTCGGTCCGATCGCGATGTACAGGATCGACGCGATCACGGTGCCACTCGCGCTCGCGGGCGGTCTGTGGCTGGCCCGCCATCCGCGCGTGGGGGCGGCGGCGCTCGCCATCGGCGCGTGGATCAAGATCTGGCCCGGCGCGCTGCTGGTCGCCGCGATCGCGGCCGGCCGGCGCGGTCTGCATCTGGCGGTGACCGCCGCCGCGGTGTCTGCCGCGATCGCCGCCGCGCTGCTCGCGCTGGGATCCGGTGAGCGGCTCTTCGGATTCATCACCGCACAGAACGGCCGGGGTCTGCAGATCGAGGCGGTCGCCGCGACGCCCTTCCTGTGGGCGGCGGTCCGCGGCGACGCGAAGATCGAGTACAGCTTCGACATGCTCACCTTCCAGATCGAGGCGCCCGGGGCAGCATTCGTCGCTGCGGCGACGACACCGGCGATGGTGCTGGTCGTTGCCGGGATCGTCGTGCTCGGTGTTCTGCGGGCACGGCGGGGTGCCGCCTGGACGCGCCTGCTGCCACCGCTCGCGCTCGCGCTGGTCGCGGCGCTGATCGTCACGAACCGGGTGGGATCGCCGCAGTTCACCACCTGGCTCATCGTTCCCGCGATGCTGTGGATCGTCTTCGATCACGCACGCGCGTACACGCCCACCGCTCTCGTGCTGCTGCTGTGCGCCCTGACGTTCTGCGTCTACCCGCTCACCTACGACGGACTGCTCGCCGCCCAGCCGCTGCCCGTGCTGCTGCTGACCGTGCGCAATGCGATGCTCGTGGTGACGCTCGTCGTCGCCGCGCGTGCCGTGCTGCGCACTCCCGCGCCGCGTCGCTGACGCGATCGACCACGAAACAGATCGACCACGAAAACAGGAGGAACCATGCTCGTCGCATTCTCGGTCGCCCCATCCGGTGACGGCCGCTCGGGTGATTCGGTGCACGATGCCGTCGCGGCCGCCGTGCGGGTGGTGCGCGAGTCGGGCCTCGCGCACCGCACCACCAGCATGTTCACCGAGATCGAAGGGCCCGACTGGGACTCGGTCATGGATGTCGTCAAGAGGGCCACCGAGGCGGTCATGCCGTTCGGGTCGCGCGTCTCGCTCGTCTTGAAGGCCGACATCCGTCCCGGATACAGCGGCGAGCTGGATGCCAAGATCGAGCGTCTCGAGAAGGCCATCGACGCATCCGCCGGCGGTGACGCGATCGGCCGGTAGCATGAGCGGGTGACTCCCTCGACTCCTTCGAGGGGGGCGGCGATGAGGGCGCTCCTCTCCCTCGCCATCGGCAGCTTCGGCATCGGCATGACGGAATTCGTCATCATGGGCCTGCTGCCCGAGATCGCCCAGGACCTGCTGCCCGACGTGTGGGCGGCGAGCAGCGAGCAGGCGATCGGCCAGAGCGGATGGCTCATCTCGCTCTACGCCCTCGGCGTCGTGATCGGCGCGCCCACCATCGCCGGTGCGGTGGCGCGCTTTCCGCGGCATCGGGTGCTGCTGGCGCTCGCCATAGCGCTCACCCTCGGCAACGCGCTCACCGTGGTGCTGCCGGGCTTCGGGCTGGTCGGCGCGTCGAGACTGCTCGCCGGCCTGCCGCACGGCGCGTATTTCGGCATCGGCGCTCTCGTGGCGGCCGACGTGCTCGGCCCCGGCAAGCGGGCGCAGGGCGTCGCGTTCATCCTGACCGGTCTGACCGTCGCCAACGTCGTCGGCGTGCCGCTGGGCACCTACCTGGGGCAGCAGTGGGGGTGGCGCACCGCCTTCCTCGTCGTCACTGCGGTGTTCGCCGTCGCGGCGGTGTGCATCGCCCTGTTCGTGCCGGCGCATCCGGGGGATCCCGGCCGCACGCTGCGGTCCGAGCTGGGCGTGTTCCGCGTGCCGCAGGTCTGGCTCACGCTCGGCATGGGGGCGATCGGCTTCGGCGGGTTCTTCGCGATGTACAGCTACATCGCCCCGCTGGTCACCGAGGTCGCCGGCGCCCCGCAGTGGGTCGTGCCGGTGACCCTGGTGCTGGTCGGGGTGGGCATGACCGTGGGCAACCTGGCGGGCGGCCGTCTTGCCGATCACGATCTGCGCGGCACGCTCATCTGGGGCCTCGCCGCGCTAGCCGGAGTGCTCGTGCTGCTCGCCGTGCTGGCCTTCTCGGTGGTGCCGCTGATCATCACCGCGATGCTCGTCGGCGCGCTCGCGTCGGTGCTGAGCCCGGCGATCCAGACCCGTCTGATGGATGTCGCCGGCGACAACCAGTCGATCGCTGCGGCGCTGAACCACTCGGCGCTGAACATCGGCAACAGCCTGGGCGCCTTCCTCGGCGGGGCGGCGATCTCGCTCGGTCTCGGCTACACCGCACCCGAATGGGTGGGTGCGGTGCTGGCCGCGCTCGGCCTGGCCATCGCGCTGATCGCCTACCGCGCGCAGTCGCGGACGCCGGTGACCGCGGGTGCCGCACGCGCGCACTAGAGTGCCGGTATGGATGCCCCGATGCGCGTCGCCGGCACGGCCGTGGTGCTGCGAGACGGGGCCGACGGCCTGGAAGTGCTGCTGCTGCGGCGCCCCGCCACGGGGTCGTTTCCCGGTGCCTGGGTCTTCCCCGGTGGCCGCGTCGATCCCGACGACGAGCGTGACGGCGGCGACGAGGAGCAGGCGGCCCTGCGCGCGGCCGTCCGCGAGACCCGTGAGGAGGCCGGCATCGGCATCCGGGATCTGGCGACGCTCTCGCGCTGGGTGCCGCCGGCCGAGACCCCGGTGAGGTTCCGCACCTGGTTCTTCCTCGCACGGGAGAGCGGCGAGCCGCTGCGGCCGAACCCGGGCGAGATCGAGGAGGCGGTCTGGATGACCCCCGCTCGCGCCTTCGCCGGACACGCGGGAGGAGAGCTCACGCTGTTCCCGCCGACCTGGATCACCCTGCATGGGCTGCGTGAGCACGCGACGGTCGACGACGCGTTCGGGGCGGTCAGCGGGTTCGCCCGCTACGAGACGCGGATGCAGAAGCTCGAGCGCGGGATGCGGGCGCTGTGGGCGGGCGACGAGGAGCATCCGGATGCGCCGGGCGCACCGGGTGCGCGGCACCGGCTGACCATGAGCACGTTGCCGTGGGTGTACGAGCGGCGCTGACCGGCATCCGGCGCCCTGTCACGACGCGAGCAGCCGCTCCAGATGGGCTCCGACGGGATCGGTCTCGATGAGGAATCCGTCGTGCCCGAAATCGCTGGCGAGCACCACGGTCTCGTCGTCGATGAGGTTCGGGATGCTGCGCGCGATGCGCTGCTGCCCGTCGACGGGGAACAGCCGGTCGGTGTCGATGCCCAGCACGAGCGTGCGCGCCGTGACGGTGTGCAGCGCCTGCTCGACCCCGCCGCGATCGCGGCCGATGTCGTGGGAGTTCATCGCCTCGACGACCGTGAGGTAGCTGTTCGCGTCGAAGCGGCGGGTGAACTTGTTGCCGTGGAAGTCGAGGTACGACTCGACCGCGAAGCGTCCGCCGCGGCCGAGAGGAGACACATCCGACTGCCACGACCGCTGGAACCGCTGGTTGAGCTCGATCGGACTGCGGTAGTTCAGCAGCGCCATGCGGCGCGCGAGGGCGAGACCGCGGTGCGGGCCCTCGCCGAGTGCCGCGTCGTAGTACTCGCCGCCGGCGAACCGCGGGTCCATGCGCACGGTCTCGAGCTGCACGAAGTTCAGCGCCAGCTGGTCGGCCGTCGTCACCGGGGGAGACGAGAGCACGGCGAGGCGCTCGACCCGCTCGGGCTGCATCACCGCCCACTCCAGCGCGTGCATCCCGCCCATCGAGCCGCCGATCACCGCGGCCCAGCGCTCGATGCCGAGCGCGTCGGCGAGGGCGATCTGCGCCGCGACCTGGTCGCGGATGGTGAGGTACGGGAAGCGGGATGCCCATTCCCGGCCGTCCGGGGCGATGCTCGCAGGCCCCGTGGAACCCTGGCATCCGCCCAGCATGTTCGGGGCGATCACGAACCAGCGGTCGGTGTCGATCGCCGACCCCGGGCCGACGATGTCCTCCCACCAGCCGGCGGTGGGGTGGCCGGCGCCCGCCGGGCCGCGGACATGGCTGTCGCCGGTGAGCGCGTGCAGGATCAGCACCGCGTTGTCACGGGCGTCGTTCAGCTCACCCCAGCTCTCCCACGCCAGGCGCGTGGCCGGGAGCAGCTCGCCGTTCTCGGTGCGGAAGTCGCCGAGGAACGTGAAGCGACGATCGCCCGCAGGGTCGCCGTCGCGCCAGGCGCCGGTCGCCGGCGGGCGGGCGCGCAGCAGACGCACATCGGCCTCGGTCACGGGAGCCGACGGCACCGTGTCCTCAGAGGTCGTCTGCCAGTCCATGCGTCCATTCTCGCCTGTGCGCCTCGGGATCCGCCGCAGGTTACGGGCGGGTGCGGACGGGGTGAGGTCTGGGCGCCGGTTTGCTGTCGTCGGCGTGCTGGGCAGGAGCCGGATGCTGGTTCTGAGCCCGTGTGGGCGACATCTGGCTCCCGGGCATGGGCTCGGGGCGGGGTTGGGGTGCCGGTTGCTGCCGTCGGGGTGCTGGGCAGGAGCCGGATGCTGGTTCTTAGCCCGTGAGGGCGGCATCTGGCTCCCGGGCATACGCGGACGCGACACTCGCGCGACCGCAACCTCAACGTGAGCAGATTTCCACAGAGTGCGGAATCCGAGAAGTTGTGCACGGGTACCGGGATCTCCGCATCCGAGCCGATCCGGATTCGGCGACGATGACGGAATGCGCCGAACCAAGCCTCTGCCCCGTCGACTCGGTGACCGTTTCGCGACCCGTTCTGCTGCCGATGCCGGCGTGGGGCGGTCGAGAAGAGATGCCGACGACCTCGCTCGTCCGTTCCACGGTGCTCGCGCGAGGAGCGTCCCGACCGGATTTCGGGCTCTCGTGGACTGCTATCGCGTCATCATGCTTCCCGGGCAGGTGTTCGTCGGTCTGACCGCGATGCGTCTGTGGGGCTTGCCGGTGCCGAGCGTCTGGACCCCTGCTGAGCCGCTGCATGTCTGCGTTGGGACGGATGCCGCGCCACCACGTGGGAAGCGAGTGAAGGGCAGACGGCTGGTCCCTCACCGGGCGCAGCGGATGATCTTCACCGGGGCGGCGGTGGTCGACCCCGTCGCGGCGGTGCTGACGACGCGGTCTGACCTCGACTTCGTTCAACTCGTCGCCGCTTTCGACGCGCTCCTCACCGCAGCGGACAACTACCCGGGAATCAACGCAACCAGACCGATGGCGACCCGCGACGAGATCGAGCGCCGGCTGGAGGAGTGGGGCCGATTCTCGGGATGCGCCAGGGCGCGTCGCGCGTTGGACCTTGCGCGCGAGGGCGCCGAGTCGCCGAAGGAGTCCGAGACGCGCGTGCGGATCATGGAGAGCGGGTTGCCGGAGCCCGTGATGCAGTGGGGCGTGTACGACGGAGGAGTTCTCGTGGCGCGCGTCGACCTGGCCTATCCCGAGCTGAAGGTCGCGATCGAGTACGAGGGTGACGGCCACCGCACGGACAAGGAGCAATGGCGCGCGGACATCCGGCGCCAACGACGTCTCGAGGATCTCGGGTGGATCGTCATCCGGCTGACACAGTCCGACCTGACGAAACCATCGGCATTTCTCACTCGGCTCGCGCGAGCCCGCGCGACTCGTCTGGCGACCGCTGACCGCGCATGACGCTCGTGCCACGGGGCGTGGGCCGGCATCTGGCTCCCGCTCGACGTCGGCCAGGGATCTGCCGGCGGGTGAGGACGGGTGGGGGGAGCCATATGTCAGCTCTGGGGCGTGGGAACCGGCATCCGGCTCCCACTCTGGCTCGTCTGGATATCCGATGCTGCCCAGGAGCGGCGTGGGAGGAGCCAGATGTCGGTGATGGGGCCTGGGTACCGGCATCCGGCTCCCGCGCCGATCTCCTCGACCGGAACGGCGGATGCCCCGGACCGACCGGTCCGGGGCATCCGCGCTTTTCGACGAGGACGAGCGTCAGGCGCGAGCGGCCTCCGCGACGCGGCGCGCCGCCGCGAGAGCGCTGTCGAGGTCGGCCTTGAGGTCGTCGACGTTCTCGAGGCCGACCGAGAGGCGCACGAGACCGGGTGTCACGCCGGCCGAGAGCTGCTGCTCGGGCGAGAGCTGCGAGTGCGTGGTCGACGCCGGGTGGATGACGAGCGAGCGCACATCGCCGATGTTGGCGAGGTGGCTGAACAGGCTCAGGCTGTTGACGAACTCGCGTCCGGCCTCCACACCGCCCTTCAGCTCGAACGACAGCACCGCGCCGACGCCCTTGGGCGCGTACTCGTTGGCCTTGGCGTACCAGGGCGACGACGGCAGACCCGAGTAGTTCACCGAGGCGACGTCGTCGTGGTTCTCGAGCCACTCGGCGATCTCCTGCGCGTTCTGCACGTGACGCTCGATGCGCAGCGACAAGGTCTCGACGCCCTGGATCAGGTTCCACGCGCTCTGCGGCGCGATGGCCGTGCCGAGGTCGCGAAGCAGCTGCACGCGCGCCTTGATGATGTAGGCGAGCCCGTCGCCGACAGCGGTCGTGTACGACGCGCCGTGGTACGAGGGGTCGGGCTCGGTGAGGCCGGGGAACTTGTCGACGTGCTGCGACCAGGCGAAGGTGCCGCCGTCGATGATCGCGCCGCCGATGGTGGTGCCGTGCCCGCCGAGGAACTTGGTGACCGAGTGCGTGACGATGTCGGCGCCGTGCTCGAACGGACGGATGAGGTACGGCGTGGCGATCGTGTTGTCGACGATCAGCGGCACGTCGTTCTCGTGGGCGACGTCGGCGACGCCGCGGATGTCGAGCACGTTGATCTTCGGGTTGCCGATCGTCTCGGCGAAGAAGAGCTTCGTGTTCGGCCGCACGGCCGCACGCCACTCGTCGAGGTCGTCCTGGTTCTCGACGAAGGTGACCTCGACGCCGAGCTTGGCCAGCGTGTACTTGAAGAGGTTGAAGGTGCCGCCGTAGATCGCGCTGGAGGCCACGAAGTGGTCGCCCGCCTGAGCGATGTTCAGGATCGCGAGGGTCGAGGCGGCCTGGCCGCTGGAGAGCACGAGGGCTCCGGTGCCCCCCTCGAGAGCCGCGAGGCGCTGTTCGAGAACATCCTGCGTCGGATTCTGGATGCGGGTGTAGATGTTGCCGAACTCGGCCAGCGCGAACAGGTTCGCAGCGTGGTCGGCGTTGTCGAACACGTACGACGTGGTCTGGTAGATCGGCGTGGCGCGCGCCCTCGTGACCGGGTCGGGCGCGGCGCCCGAGTGGATCTGCTTGGTCTCGAAGCGCCAGTTCTCGGCTGCGGTCATGACGTGCTCCCAGGGTTCGGGTCGTGGGGTCGGTCGGCGGATGCCTGGAAGCGACACTACGAAGCCGCGCGGTCGTCGACAAGCGCCCGGAAATGTTACGTAACACAGTGGGATGGCGGGATCCAGCCGTGTTGCGCATACGGTGGAGAGCATGGTGATCAGACGAGCCGTCGTGACCGGAGCGAGTTCGGGTATTGGAGAGGCGACCGTGCGCGTGCTGCGCGCCCAGGGCTGGGAGGTCGTCGGCGTCGCGCGGCGGCAGAGGCGCCTGGCGCAGCTGGCATCCGATACCGGCGCGTCGACCATCGCGTGCGATCTGACCGACCCGGATGCCGTCGCCGCCCTCGTCGCCGAGCTCGAGCGCACCGGGCCGGTGCACGCGCTGGTGCAGGTGGCCGGCGGTGCGCGCGGCACCGACAGCGTCGAGCAGGGATCGATCGACGACTGGCAATGGATGTACGACGCCAACGTTCTCGCCACGCAGCGGCTGGTCGCGGGCCTGCTTCCGCTGCTGCGCCGGGCGGCGGCCGCCGACGGCCATGCCGACACGGTGTTCGTCACCTCGACCGCTGCGCAGACCGCGTACCCGGGAGGCGGCGGCTACAACGCGGCCAAGGCCGCCGAGTCGATGCTCGTGAAGGTGCTGCGCCAGGAGCTGCACGGCGAGCCGATCCGCGTGGTCGAGGTCGCACCGGGAATGGTGCACACCGCGGAGTTCGCGCTCAACCGTCTGGGCGGCGATGCGGTGGCAGCCGAGTCGGTCTACGACGGCGTCGCGGAGCCGCTGATCGCGGATGACGTGGCCGACCTCATCGCCTACGCGCTGAACGCCCCGCGTCGCGTGAACCTCGACCTGGTCACCATGCGCCCGCTGGCGCAGGCCGCCCAGCACCTGCTGGCGCGCGGTGCGCTGCATGTGCGCACGGACGACTGATGCGGCGCACCCTCGCCGAACTCGCCGAGGACGGTTCGATCGACCCCGGCTGGGCGCAGTCGCTCGAGCCCGCGCAGCCGCTGCTCACCGAACTGGGCGACCGGCTGCGGGCTGAGCAGGCGGCGGGCCGGGGCTACCTTCCGGCCGGCGCGAACGTGCTGCGCGCCTTCCAGCGGCCGCTGGCCGATGTGCGGGTGCTGATCACCGGGCAGGATCCGTACCCGACACCCGGGCACCCGATCGGCCTGTCGTTCGCCGTCGAGCGCGAGGTGCGCCCGCTGCCGCGCAGCCTCGGCAACATCTACCGGGAACGCCACAGCGACCTCGGCATCCCGCCGGCACCGCACGGCGATCTCACCGCGTGGAGCGATCAGGGTGTGCTGCTGCTGAACCGGGTGCTGACCGTGCGGCCGGGTGCTCCGGCGTCCCACCGCGGGTGGGGGTGGGAGCAGGTGACCGAGTTGGCGATCCGCGCACTCGTCGCCCGCGAGCAGCCGCTCGTGGCGGTGCTGTGGGGGAGGGATGCCGCGGCGCTGAAGCCGCTGCTGGGCGAGACGGCCACGATCGAGTCGGCGCATCCGTCGCCGCTCTCGGCGAACCGGGGCTTCTTCGGCTCCCGCCCGTTCTCGCGCGTGAACGCGCTGCTCGAATCCATGGGCGCCGACCCGGTCGACTGGCGCGTGGCGGGAGAGGCGTGAGCGAGCTGCGGGTGCGTGCGGTGACGGATGCCGATCTCCCCGCGATCCGCGACATCTACAACCACTACGTGCGATCGTCCACCGTGACCTTCGACGAGGTCGAGTCGACCGTCGCCGACTGGAAGGGCAAAGCCGCCCGGATCGCCGGCGCCGGCATCCCGTTCCTCGTCGCCGAGACCACCGACGGCGACCTGCTCGGGTACGCACTCGGCGTGCCCTGGTCGGCGAAGTCGGCATACCGGTTCACGATCGAGAACTCGATCTACCTCGCCCCGTCGGCGGCGGGCCGGGGAGTGGGCTGGGCGCTGCTGGCGGTCTTCCTCGACCGGTGCCGGGACGCGGGTCTGCGCCAGGTCATCGCCGTGATCGCCGATCGGGGTGCCGATGCGTCGATCGCGCTGCACCGCAAAGCGGGCTTCGTCGACGCCGGTCGGCTCACCGAGGTGGGGGAGAAGTTCGGCGACCGGCTGGGTGTGCACTTCCTGCAGAAGACGCTGTAGCTCCCCGCGCCTCAGGGCGACGGGATCACCGGCACCGCCGCGAGCAGCCGCTTCGTGTACTCCTGCTCGGGGTGCTGCAGCACCGCGGCGACCGTGCCGCGCTCCACGATGCGGCCGTCCTTCATCACCGCGACCGTGTCGCTGAGGTGCTGCACCAGTCCGATGTCGTGCGAGACCGTGATCATCGTCAGCCCCTCATCGACGCGCAGCCTGGCGAGCAGCGCGAGGATCTGCGCGCGCACGGTGACGTCGAGCGCCGACATCGGCTCGTCTCCGACGAGGATCCGCGGTCGGTGCACGATCGCCCGGGCCAGGGCGATGCGCTGGCGCTGCCCTCCCGAGAACTCGTGCGGATGCCGGTCGGCCATGTCGGCGTCGAGGCCGACCTGTGCGAGCACCTCGCGCACCCGCGCACGCCGGTCACCCGGGATGTCGAGGGCCCAGAGCGGTTCGGCGATGATCCGCCCGATGCTCATCCGCGGGTCGAGCGATGCGTACGGGTCCTGGAACACCAGCCCGGTCTCCCGCCGCAGCCAGTGCAGCGATCTCGCGCTCGCCGCGGCGTTCACGTCGCGGCCGGCGACACGCACCCGACCGCTGGTCGGCCGGTCGAGACCGAGCAGCAGCCTGACGAGGGTCGACTTGCCCGATCCGGATTCGCCGATCAGCCCCAGCGACTCACCCTCGGCGACCTCGAGGTCGGTCGGGTGCAGGGCGATGCTCGTGCGGGGGCGGTCGAACATCGTGCGCCGTCGCACGGGAAAACTGCGGCTGAGACCCTCCGCGACGACGAGCGCGCGGTCGGCGCGGGCGGGCGGGGTCATTCTCCGGTCCTCTCGTCGCCCGCATCCGCTCGCCACAGCGTGGCTGTGGCGTCGCGCAGCAGAGCCCGGGTCACGGGAGACTCCGGCGAGCTGAGCAGCGTCGAGATCGGCGCCTGCTCGACCACCCGACCGTGCTCGAGCACGACGCCGTGGGTCGCGACCTGTGCGAGCACGGCGAGGTCGTGCGTGATGAACACGAGCGACATCCCCTCATCGGTGACGAGACCGAGCAGCAGATTCAGCACCTCGGCCTGGATGGTCACGTCCAACGCCGTGGTGGGCTCGTCGGCGATGAGCAGCCGGGGGCGGCACGCGAGCGCCATCGCGATGGCCACGCGCTGCCGCTGACCGCCGGACAGCTGGTGCGGATACCGGTCGACGATGGATGCCGGGTCGGGCAGCTGCACGCGCGCCGCCTCGGCGACGGTGCGCTCGCGCGCCTCGCGTCTGCCGATCCGCTCGTGGATGCGCACCGATTCGGCGATCTGCCTGCCCACGGTGCGGATCGGGTTGAGCGCGGTGCGCGGCTCCTGGAAGACCATGCCGATCTCGTCGCCCCGCAGCCGCGCGAGGTCGCGGTCGGGCATCCCGACCAGCTCGGTGCCGTCCCAGCGGATGCTGCCGCTGACCCGCGCGTTCTCGGGCAGCAGGCCGAGGATCGCCAGCGCGGTCATCGACTTGCCCGACCCGGACTCGCCGATCAGGCCCAGCCGCTGACCGTCGGCGACGGTGAACGAGACGCCGTCGACCACGCGCGCGCCGTCGAGCTCGACGACCAGCGATTCGACCTCGAGCGTCATGCGACCACCTCCGGCACGTGCACCTGAGCGGAACGGCGTGTGAGCGTCGGGTCGGTGGCCTCGCGCAGCGCGTCGCCGAGCAGGTTCAGACCCAGCACGGTGAGGGTGATGGCGATGCCCGGCCAGACGACGGTGAGCGGATGCACGCCGATGTAGCGCTGCAGGTCGGCCAGCAGCGTGCCCCACGAGGCCTCGGTCAGCGAGGCGCCGAATCCGAGATACGACAGTCCCGCCTCGGCGAGCACCGCGACGGCCATCGACCACGACAGCTGCACGATGAACACCGGGGCGATGTTCGGCAGCAGGTGGCGGGTGAGGTTCTGCCCGGTGGAGAGTCCGGATGCCCGGCCCGCGAGCACGAAGTCGCTCTGCTGCACGCGTCGCAGCTCGGGGCGGGTGACCCGCGCGATGCTCACGCCGAAGCCGATGCCGACCGCGAAGACGACCACCCACAGCGACCCGCCCCAGACGGCCGAGATCATCATGGCGATCATCAGCACGGGGAACGCGATGAGGATGTCGACCAGCACCGCGACGCTCTCGCGCACCCATCTCGTGGTCAGCGCCCCCAGGGTGGCCAGCGAGACGCCGACGAGCGTGGCGATGACGCCCGCCCCGACGGCGACGAAGGCCGTTGTGCGCGCGCCCGCCATGATCAGGCTGAGGATGTCGCGTCCCGTGCCGTCGGTGCCGAGCAGGTGCGGCCAGCCGGGCGCGGCCCACCGTCCGCGCACGTCGGTGAGCATCGGGTCGAACGGCGTCCAGAACGCCGAGACGACGGCGGTCAGCGCGATCAGCACCACGACGAGCACGGCGAACCGGCCCGTCCACGACGACAGCAGCACGCGCAGCCAGCGGGGCATCAGCTCTCCTCCGCTCTCTGCCGGGGGTCCACGGCGTGGTGCACGAGGTCGACGATGAAGCCGATGATCAGCACGAACCCGGTGAGCACGAGCAGCTCGCTCTGCACCTTGATCAGATCGCGGGTGCCGACGTCGGCCACCAGCATGCGGCCGATGCCGGGTAGCGTGAACAGCTGCTCGATGACCACCGAGCCCACGATGATGCCGGCGACCTGCACCCCGAGCACCGTGACGATCGAGAGTCCCACCGCGGGGATGCCGTGACGGATGAGCGCTTGGCGGCGGGTCAGCCCTTTCGCCGCGGCGGTGCGCACGAAGTCCTGCCCCGCGGCCTGCAGGGTGGCGCTGCGCACGAACCGCATGAGCATGGCGCCCTCGACGATGCCGATGGTGAGCGCCGGGAGCAGCAGCGATTCGAACGCCTTGGCGGGTGTCGTCCACCCCGAACGGGGGAAGCCCTGCGCGGGCAGCCAGCCCAGCCAGTGCGCGAAGACGACGACCAGCATCATCCCTGCCCAGATCACGGGCACGGCGGCGAGAGCCTGTGCTCCGAAGCTGAGAGCGGTGCCGCCGGCGCGGCCGCGCAGCACAGCCGATGCCACGCCGAACGGCACGGCGATGAGCAGGGCGATGGTCAGCGCCATCAGCCCGAGCGGAACGGTCACCCGTGATTTCTCGATCAGCTCGGCGCCGACCGAGGCGCCGCTGAGCTGCGAGGTGCCTAGGTCGCCGCGCAGGATGCCGCCGATCCAGTCGGTGTACTGTGCGGGCAGCGGCTTGTCGAGGCCCAGCGATTCGCGCAGCGCGGCGACGGTCTGCGGGTCGGCCTGGGTGCCCGCGATGAGCTGCGCGACGTCTCCGGGGAACACCCGCAGGGTGAGGAAGATGATCGCGCTCGACACGAGGAGCCCTGCAAGCAGCAGGGCTCCTCGAGTGAGCGCGTAGCGGATCACTCCGCGGACTTCGTCACGCCGGCGAGGTCGATGCGCGAGTTGATCGAGTCGGTCGGGAAGCCGGCGACGGCGGCGGTGTGCGCGGTGAGCGTGGCGCCGTTGTACAGCCAGTCGGCCGCGTGATCCTCCGAGACGATGCGCGCGGCCTTCTGCAGCAGGTCGGCGGACTTCTTCGGGTCGATCTCGGTCTGGGACTGCGCGTACAGCTTCTGCACCTCGGGGTTGTCGTAGCCGAAGTAGTAGTCGGGGTTGGCGAAGTTCACGAAGTCGCGCGGCTCGACGTGCAGCACGAAGCTGAGCTCGTAGTCGTGGTTCGTGTAGACGTCGTCGAGCCAGGTCGGGAACTCGACGCGCTTGACCTCGAGCGAGACGCCCACCTTCGCGTAATCGGACACCAGCACCTGCGCCGCGGTCGTGCCGTAGAAGGACGGGATGGTGAGGGTGAGGTCGAGCTTCTCGTGACCGGCCTCTTTCAGCAGCTTCTTCGCCCGCGCCGGATCGTAGGGCGCGACGTCGCTGAGGTCCTCGTACCCGGGGTCGAGCTCGGGGATGGGGCCGTAGAGCGTCTGGCCGGCGCCGATCGCCTCGACGAGCGCCTCGTGATCGACGGCGAGTCGCAGCGCCTCGCGCACCCTGACGTCGTCGAGCGGGGCCTGCCGGTTGTTGAACGCGAGGGTGGCCTTGTCGGTGGTGCGACCGGTCGTGATCGTGAAATCACCGGTGTCCTCGAGCTGTGAGACGAGGTTCGGGTCGACGGCGGTGAGCACGTCGAGCGTGCCGTCGAGTGCCGCGTTCACTCCCGCGGTGAAGTCGGGGATGTACTCGAACACGACCTCGCCGATCGTCGCCTTCTCTCCCCAGTACTCGTCGTACCGATCGAAGGTGATGGCGCTGCCCTTCGCCCAGCGGTCGAGCACGAACGGGCCGGTGCCGTTCTCGGCGGTCTTCAGGTCGGTCGTGTCGCCGTTCTTGAACACCAGTCCGGCGGGGCCGGTGAGGGTGAACAGGAAGTTCTGGTCGGGCTCGGTCAGCGTGATCGTCACCGTCTGGGCGTCGGGAGCTGCGATCGAGGCGACGCCGGCGAACTCCGCGTTGCCCTGCACGCTGGCATCCGTCCTGACCGCCTCGTACGAGGCGACCACGTCGGCAGAGGTCAGGGGGGTGCCGTCGTGGAAGGTGATGCCCTCGTTGAGGGTGAACTCGTACGTCAATCCGTCGGGTGACGTCTCGTACGCGCTCGCCAGGCGCTCCTCGATGCCGTTGTCCTGCGTGCGGGTGACGAGCCCTTCGTAGATGTTGTCGACGAGCACCTGCTCGAGAGCGGCACCGCTGGTGTGCCGGATGTCGAGGTTGGTCGGCTCGAGCACGAGTCCGACGGTGAGCGTCGCGTCGGGATCGGCCGTGGCGGTTGCCGTCGGCGTGGGCTCAGCGGCCGGGGTGCAGGCGCTGAGCGCGAGTGCGCCGACGGCGAGGAGGCCGAGGGCGGCGATTCCGGCGGATCGCCGGGAGGGGGAAGCAGACAAGGGGCGTCCTCTCGAGATGGTGGCGCGCGGTCAGCGCGTCTCGCGGGTCAGCGCGCCGGTCACGATGGCGGCGAGCGAGTCGGGGGCTGTCTCCTGGACGTTGTGTCCGGCGTCGACGGTGACGACAGCGGCTGCGGGAAGATGTTCGGTGAACGCGGCGACATCGGCGTCCTGCAGGAAGCCGCGCTCGCCGCGCACGAGGGTGACGGGGGCGGTGACGGCGGCGAGCTGCGCCCAGGGCGCCACACCGGATGCCACCTGCTCGGCCTTCAGCGAGTCGAACGCCGATCCGATGATGCGCGCGAAGTGGTGCTTCCACTCCACCCGACCGTCGTCGCGCACGCGCGTGTTGAAGAAGACTCCGCGCTCGGTGTCGGCGCGGCTGCCGCCGAGGCCGAACGCCTGCGCCCGGTCGACCGCCTCGTCGCGAGAGGCGAAGTCGGTGACCGCGTAGAACTCGCGCAGCACGGCCGGGGCGGCGTCCGTGTCGAGCCCGGGCACGATGTCGACCAGGATCAGCTCGCGCACCCGTTCGGGATGCTCAGCGGCGACGACCTGTGCGGCGAGCCCGCCCAGGGAGTGACCGACGAGGATCTGCGGGCGCGGCGCCCACAGGGCGAGAGCGTGAGCCACGTCGCCGGCGAGCACAGCGGGGGAGTAGTCGAGGTCGTCGCGCCAGGAGGAGTCGCCGTGGCCGGCGAGATCGATCGCGATCGCCGGGCGGCCGAGCAGCAGGGCGACGGTGTCCCACGTGTGGGCGTTGAGACCGGCGCCGTGCAGCAGCGTCACCTCGGGGTCGCCGTCGCCGAAGCGCAGCGCACTGAGGACGCGACCGTCGGGAAGGTCGATCGCGATACGCTCGGCGCGGGGTACGTCGGTGCCGAGGGTCTGCGCCTGGCGGGGCAGATAGCGGAATTCGCTGGTGTCGTGGACCACGGCCATATTCTGCTCTTGTCGCAGCGGCAGGAAGAAATGCCGGAGCAGTGTGCCCAACTGGTGACCGTAACACTGAGCAGATTGGCGTTGTTCACGCGAGAGTGCTTGCGCAAATGAATTTGCGCCGTGCGTGATCGTCCCGCGCTCCGCGTCGTGCGCGCGTAGGCTGGCGGAATGATCGAGCGCCGGAATCGAGTGCGCCCATGAGCGTGCTCGCCGTGAGCGGTGTGGCGAACCTTCGCGACGTCGGCGGCATCCCCGCCGGCTCGTCGCGGGTCCGCTCCGGCGCGCTCCTGCGCTCCGGCCACCTCGCGCACCTCACGGCTGCGGGTGGCGCCGATCTCGCGGAGCGCGTGCGACACGTCATCGACCTGCGTGACGACGCCGAGGTCGCGCGCGAACCGTCCGCGCTGACCGGCGTCCCCGTCACGCGCATCCCGCTCTTCCTCGGGTCGGTCGGATCGTTCTTCGCCCTGAACATGGACCTCACCGCGATGTACCGTCACCTGATCGACGAGTCGGCCCCCAGACTGGTCGACGCGGTGCGGGTCATCGCGGCGGGCGAGCCGACTCTCGTGCACTGCACTGTCGGCAAGGACCGCACCGGCGTCACCGTCGCCCTCGCACTCAGCGCCGTGGGCGCAGACCGGGATGCCGTGGTCGCCGACTACGCGCTCACCGCGTCGCAGCTGCCGCGCGAGCGCAACCGGGCGATCGTGCAGTACCTGCGAGCGAACCTGCCCGATGCGACGAACGCCGTGCAGCTCGCGACCGAGTCGCCCGCTCCGGTGATGGCATCCCTGCTCGCCGACATCGATGACCGTTTCGGCTCTGTGGCGGCCTACCTCCGCCACGCGGGGATGAGTGCTGACGAGCTGCACGCGCTGGCGGACGCACTGCTCGAATGAGGCCCGACTGAGGTTAGGCAACCCTACATCGGTGGTAGAGTTGACCCATCATGGGAACCACTCAGACGTATGCCGGCAGCCGCGCCGCACGACGGGCATCCCGGCGACCGCAGGTTCAGCACCTGATCACGGCCGACGAGCGATCGCTCGCCGACCTCGAGCTCGCCCTCGCCACGCTGCCGATGTGCGCAGTCGGGCGCGTCTTCATCGAGGTGCCGGAGTCCTCCGACATCGGGGTCATCACGGCGCCCCCGCGGATGACCGTCACCTGGCTGCCCCGCGCCCGCCGCGGCGTCCAGCCGCGCGCCACCGGCGAGGCGCTCAGTCGCGCCGCGATCGCGTGGGCTGACGAGATGCTCTGCGACGACTCCGGCGCCGGCCTGCGCACCGAGGTGATCCTCCTCGGCGGCTGGCTGAGCACGGCCGACATCGTCGACCACCTGACGAGCGCCGGCGCCGTTCCCGCGGAGGCGATCCACGCTCCGGCGCGCTACGGTCTCGCCTCGGACTGACCGACCTGCCGCGAGCGCGGCACGTAGCCGCCGTCCTCCAGCCCGGCCTCGATCTCGAACCTGTTGCGCAGCGGATTCCGTCCGGCCAGCAGGTAGAGCACGGGCATCAAGAACCCGTATCGCCGCCACTGGCGCTTGTGCACGGCCTCATGCCTGAGCACGGCGTCGGACGGATCGCGGTCGCCGGTGAGGAAGCATCCGCCCACGCAGACACCGCCGCGGGCGAAAGCCCAGCCGGGCATCCCGCGGAAGACCCAGAGACCCTCTCGGCGATGCACGCGGCCGGTGCTCCACAGTGATCCCCACACCCAGCCGACCGCGGTTCCCCACGCGTAGCCGAGGCCGCTGATCGGCGAGTCCAGCAGCAGCGACGGCAGAAGCCGGTCCACACGGCGCCCGCGCGCGAGCGCGCGATCCGCTTCGGCTCGCCAATCGTCCGTCATGCCACGGCGCCGATCAGACGCAGGATCGCGCCGAGATCGAGCACGGCGTCGGCGGGGCTGCGCGGCGCGAAGCCGGCGATCGTGGCGCCGGCGAGGGGCACCTCGTCGCGCAGTCGCCGCAGCGCGGCGGCGAGGTCGTTCGCGGTCACACCGAACGGGGCTGCCTCAGACACGCCCTCGAACTCCGCCGGGTCGAGCACGTCGACGTCGATGTGCACCCACACGCGGCTCGCGCCCGTCGCGCGCACAGCGGCGGCGACGACGCCGGGGTCACCGAGACCATCGGGCGAGATCTGCGCCACCCCGTCCAGGACATCCCGCTCGGTGTCGTCGATGGCGCGCGCGCCGAGCAGCACGACCCGTTCTGGAGGCACACCTGGCGACAGAGCCAGCTGCGGCTCACCTTCGCCCATCACGGCACGCAGCGCCATCCCGGCGAACGCCCCGGACGGCGAGGTCGACGCATCGTTCAGGTCGGGGTGCGCGTCGCACCACAGCACGGCCAGGTCGGAGGTGTCTACGGCAGACAGGGCGAAGACGCTCACGCTGCAGTCGCCGCCGACCACCACGGTCTGCTCGCTCGCAGCGGCGACGTGCTCGGCGACGAGCTCGCGCGTGCGCAGCAGCGCACTGAGACGCCGGATGCCGGTGCCCAGCGAGTCGCCGGCCTCGAGCGGCACATCGAGCATGGTCGAATCGCGACGCGGCAGGTCGCCGGCGATGGCCGCGGCGCCGTCGGTGAGCAGCATGGCGCGGGCCGACGGCGAGCCCTGCCACTGCGGGACGATCAGGAAACGGGTCATGTTCTCTCCGGGGGGAGAAGCGGGGTGGATGCCGGTGCGCGGCATCCACCCCAAGGGTCACTCTGCTTCGAGAGCGGCACGCGGGGTGCCGCCGGACTTGAGCTCGGCGAGGCGGGCCTCGACCTCGGTCAGCTCACCGAGGTCTTCGAGGCTCTCGAACTGCGCGTCGAGCGACGAGGCCGCGATCTCGGCCTTGCCCTGGGCGAGGGCCTCCTGACGGCGGATCTTGTCTTCGAAGCGACCGAGCTCACTGGTCGGGTCGAGCACGTTGATCGAGCCGATGGCATCCTGCACCTTGGTCTGCGCCTCGGCGACCTTCGCGCGGGCCAGCAGCTCGCTGCGCTTCGTCTTGAGCTCACCGAGCTTGTCCTTCATGCCGTTCAGGCCGCTCTTGAGCTTCTCGACGATCTCGGTCTGCGCGGCGATCTGCGGCTCTGCAGCCTGCGCTTCGCGCTCTTCGCCGATCTGACGCTGCAGCGCGATCTTCGCGAGGCTGTCGAACTTGTCGGCGTCGGTCGTGTTGCCGGCCGCGCGCAGCTCGTCGGCCTTGCGACTGGCGGCGAGCGCCTTGTTGCCCCATTCGCGTGCCGCGCGGACGTCCTCTTCGTGGTCGCGCTCGAGCAGGCGGAGGTTGCCGATCGTCTCGGCGATCGCCGACTCGGCGTCGGCGATGTTGTTCGAGTAGTCACGGACCAGCTGGTCGATCATCTTCTGCGGGTCCTCGGCCTGGTCGAGGAGCGAGTTGATGTTCGCCCGGACGAGGGTCGAGATGCGTCCGAAGATGGATTCCTTGGCCATGTTGATTCCTTTGCTGTTCTCAGGGTGTCGTGGTCGATGGTCGTATCAGGATCGTGGGGTGAGGCGGGGGTGTCAGAAGGCGCCGCCGCCGCCGCTGCTGCCGGAACTGCCGCCGAAGCCGCCGACCGAGAAGCCTCCGCCGCCTCCGCCGCCGAAGAAGCCTCCGCCGCCGCTGCTGCCGCCGCCGCTCCAGCCGCCTCCGCCGGAGCCCCAGCCGCCGCCCCAGCCGCCGCCGTGGTGACCGCCGGTGGCCTGGCCGATGAGGATGCCGCCGAGCAGGGCGCCGAGAGTGTCGCCGCCCCCGCGACCGCCGCCGCTGAACCCGGAGTAGTCGCTCTGGGCGATCCGGATGGCTTCGGATGCCAGGGCATCCGCCCGCTGTGCGAGCGCGAGCGCCTGCACCGGGTCGACCCGTGCGGTCGATCGCGCCTGATCGAGCGTCGCCTGCGCTTCGGCGAGCCTGGTGCGCGCGGTCGACGAGATCGATCCGCGCCGATTGAGGATGAAGCTCTCCGCCGTGGAGATCTGCACCTCTGCCCGCCGCACGGCATCGCCGAGCATGCTCACGGCCCGTGCGATCCGGGCCTGCTCGTCGCGGCCCTGCTGGATCACCGCGTCGATCGACGTGTTGGCCGCCTCCAGCGTCCGCAGCGCGTCGAGAGGTTCGCGGCCGGATGCTGTGAGCATCGCCTGCGCGCGCTGGATGCCCTGCAGGGTGCCGGCCACGGCCGCAGCGATGCCGCCCTGGGAATCGGGCAGGGAGCGAGCGGTCTGCACGTCGGCGTTCAGCTCGGAGATCAGCGCGGCAGCCCGGTCGTCTGCCGCCCGCAGGTCACTCTGCAGCTTCTCGATCGCGTCCTCGAGCTGGGTGGCCTGCTGCACGGCGGCCTCGGCCGCACGGATGGCGACCGCGGCGTCACCTGTCTCGCCGGCCGCGATCAACGCATCGGCCTCGTGGATGCGCTCATCGGTGAACGCCATCCGCGAGCGGGCTTCGGCCGTGTTGCCGACGACGGGTGAGATCGCGGAGGCGGCATAGACCGCGGCGAGCTCGGCGAGGATCCGATCGGCGCGCTCGATCTCGGCGCCCGCCGCCTCACGAAGACGGCGCACGTTCTCGAGCGCGGCCGGGGCGTTCTGCTCGAGCTCGCGCAGCTCGTCGAACTCCGCCTTGCGCGCCTCGAGCACCTGCGTCGAGTCCGAGCACAGCTGCAGGATGCGCTGGTTCCACTCGATCCGCTGCTCGTCGGTGTCCGGGATCTCATCGTCCAGCTTCTGCTGCAGCGAGAACGCCTCGTCGAGGTTGGTGCGCGATGTCTGCAGAGCGAGCACGAAGGGCTCGATCACCTCGTCGCCGAACTGAGCGCGAGCGTACTCCATCTCCTGCTCGCTGGTGCGCACCAGGTCGTCGGTGCGCACCAGTGCGATGCTGGCCTGCCTGCCGAGCTCGGCCAGCTGCGCCTGTCGCGCGGCCTTCGCCGCCGCGCGCCTGCGAGCGCGGCGCACGAGCAGCACGATCACGACGACCACGGCGATGATCACCGCGACGATGCCGACGATGAGCGCGGTACGCGCGGAGCGCTGCGGGGCGAGCACGAAGATGTCGTACGCCTCATCGGCACCCGCGACCACCGCACCGCTGAAGTCGCTGTTCGACAGATCCGGCCGCATGGCGGCGAGGATCTCGTCGCGCTGCTCGACGCTCATCCGCCCCGCGTCGGGGCGGTACATCGTGTAGTTGCGGCCCTCGGTCGAGACCGAGATGAGGTACTGGGTGTCGCTGAAGCCGTTGCCCTGCGCGGTGCGGGTCGTCCACTCGGCGGGATCGGCCGGCGAGGTGTACTGCGGAACCATCACGAAGAAGAGGTCGACACCCGCCTCGTCGCGCAGCCTGTCGAGCGTCGCCTGCGCGTCCGCTCGGTCAGCGGCGGAGACGACGCCGCTGCGATCGGTGATCTGCCCGTCGAGCTCGCCGGGGTCGGTCGCGGATGCCGTGCTCAGCGACAGCGCCCCCAGCAGCGCACCGAGCAGGACCGCGGCCGCAGTTCGCCACCGATTCCTCATCGCGTCCCCTCCGGCTGGCAGACGTGCACCATGGCACGAGTCTATGCACTGGGCCCGACCGGCGACAGCACCCACGGCGGGTTCGCCGTTCGCCCTCAGCGCAGACGCATACGCTGGAGGGCATGGACGACATGTACGGCTCCGACGTGCTCGCCGACGGCTGGCGGCAGCGCGGTTTCGCCACGACGACCGAGGTCGCCGCCGACAGGGATCTCGTCGTCGAGGTCGCCCAGGACGGCTACTGCGGCGCGGTCACGCGCGTCGAGGCGGGGATGGTCGAGCTCGAGGACTGGAAGGGTCGCCGGCGCAGCTTCCCGCTGGGCGGAGGATTCATGATCGACGGCAGGCCGGTGAAGCTCGTCGCACCTGCGGCGAAGAAGTCGGGGCCCCGCCGCACGGCATCCGGATCCTTCGCCGTCGCCGACGACCGGGCTCGGGTGGCGCTGCCCAGCCGCATCCTCGTCGAGGGGCGTCACGACGCCGAGCTGGTCGAGAAGGTCTGGGGAGCGGATCTGCGCGTGGAGGGTGTCGTCGTCGAGTACCTGAAGGGTCTCGATCTGCTCGACGAGCTGCTCGCAGACTCGCCGCCGTCGGCCACGCGCCGCTACGGCGTGCTGGTCGACCATCTGGTGCCCGGCTCGAAGGAGACGCGCATCGTCGAGCAGATCATGCGCGGCCCGCACGGTCGGCATCTGAAGATCGTGGGCCACCCGTACATCGACGTGTGGCAGTGCGTGACCCCGGCGGCGATGGGCATTCGGGCATGGCCCGAGATCCCGCGCGGCACCGACTGGAAGACGGGCATCTGCCGCGCCTTCGGCTGGCCGGCCGACGATCAGGCCGACATCGCCCACGCGTGGAAGCGGATCCTCGCGCGCGTCACCACCTACCGCGACCTCGAGCCGGCGCTGCTCGGCCGGGTCGAGGAGCTGATCGACTTCGTCACGGCGCCCGCGCAGTGACCGGCCGCTCGCGGGGCATCCCGTCCATTCGGGTCGCTGAGCCTGTCGAAGCGCCCCGGTACGCTGGAGGGATGCCCGAACCACGCACCTTCCGTGATGAGCCCGTCTCGTTCGTGCGCCGCAGCGGCCGCATGTCCGAGGCGCAGGAGCGGGCGTTCGAGCAGCACGCGCCGTTCTATCTGCTCGACGTCCCCCGCGGCGTGGCCTTCACCTCGGTGCACCCCGAAGCGCGGCTCGATGTGGCGGCCGAGTACGGGCGCGAGGCGCCGCTGATCGTCGAGATCGGCTCCGGTCAGGGCCACGCCATCGTCGCGGCCGCGTCCGCGGCGCCCGACACCGACTTCCTGGCGGTCGAGGTCTTCCGGGCTGGGCTGGCGCGCACCATGCTCGACGCGGCAGCCGCCGACGTTCGAAACCTGCGCCTGGTCGAGGCGAACGCTCCGGAGGTGCTCTCGACGTACCTGCCCGAGGGATCGGCATCCGAGGTGTGGATCTTCTTCTCCGACCCGTGGCACAAGAAGCGCCACACCAAGCGGCGGCTCATCCGGCCCGGTTTCCCGGCGACCGCCGCGCACGCGATCGCCGCGGGGGGAGTGCTGCGTCTGGCGACAGACTGGGAGGACTACGCACTGCAGATGCGTGAGGTGCTCGACGAGGCGCCCGATTTCGAGCGCGCGTTCGACGGGGAATGGGCCGAGCGCTTCGAGGGTCGCGTCATGACCGCCTTCGAGCGCAAGGGAATCGCCAAGGGGCGCGAGATCCGCGACCTCACCTACCGCCGGGTGCCCCGGGCGTGACGAAGGCCGCCTGGCACAGCATCCCTCCGGCGGCGCTGGTGTGCGCCGCAGCCCCGGCGTTCTTCGTGCTCGGCTGGACCTGGGTCGGCTGGCTGCTGCTCGCGGCCGGGGTCGGGATCGCGGCGCTGATCGAACGGCGCGTCGTGACCGCGGCGGCACCCTCGCTGACGCGCGATCTGTCGCTGATCGGGATCGGCATGCTCATCGTGCACGCCATCTCGCTCGAGGCGCAGCTTGACAACCTGTCGATGCTGCGTTTCACGCTCGCGCTCGGCGGAGCGGTGCTCGTGCCGTATCTCGTGTCGCGGTTCGTGTTCCGCGATCGGGCGATCGTCTTTCCCTGGCGCGCGCGCACGAGCTGGACGCGGTGGCAGTGGGGCTGGCTCGTCGCGGTGCTCGTGCTCGGCTGGCTGATCCTGCCGTTCTACTTCATCACCAGCGGTGTGTATCAGAACTGGCCGGTGGTCGATACACCCGACCTCATCGCGCGGCTGTTCGTCGGCGTCGGCGCGGTCGGCATCTGGGACGAGCTGTTCTTCATCTGCACCGTCTTCGCCCTGCTGCGCCGGCACATGTCGGCCTTGAGCGCGAACCTGCTGCAGATGGTCGTGTTCGTGTCGTTCCTCTGGGAGCTCGGGTACCGCGAGTGGGGGCCGGTGCTGACGATCCCGTTCGCGCTGCTGCAGGGCTGGATCTTCCTGCGCACACACTCGCTCGCCTACGTCGTGACCGTGCACCTGCTCTTCGACGCCGTCGTGTTCGTCGTGCTCGTGCACGCGCACAACCCCGGCCTGCTTCCGTTCTTCCTCGTCTGACGCGTTCTCGGCGGGCCGGCGGGCGGATCGGGGAATGCCGGGAATTGTCGGGCTGCGCCCCGGGGGAGGAGGATCGAGCGATGCGGATCGCAGGTCTCGTGCTCGCCGTGCTCGCCGGCGCCCTTCACATCTACATCTTCGTGCTGGAATCCCTGCGGTGGACGCATCCGGCCACACGACGGATCTTCGGGGTGCGAAGCGCCTCCGAGGCCGAGACGATGCGCGCTCTCGCGTTCAATCAGGGCTTCTACAACCTCTTCCTCGCCATCGCGACGTTCCTCGGGGTGGTCCTCGTCATCCTGGGCGGGTACACGGCAGGCATGACGCTCGCGCTCGCCGGCACGGCGATGATGCTCGCCGCCGCGCTGGTGCTCGTCGTCTCGGACCGCACGAAGCTGCGAGCCGCTGCGACGCAGGGCACAGTGCCGCTGCTCGCCGTGATCGCACTGACCGTCTCGATGCTGTGAGCTGCGCGCGTGGACCTCGCGCGCGTGTATTTCACCGAGTCCGCAACTGGTAGGCTCGTCCGGTACGCCTCCGTAGCTCAGCGGATAGAGCGCCGGTTTCCGGTACCGTAGGTCGCAGGTTCGATTCCTGTCGGGGGCACGCATCAGAGAAGACCGCCCACCGGGCGGTCTTCTCCCGTCTTCGGCAGCGGGATCCTCGAGAGGAGCGCGGCGATGACGAGAAGGTACAAGGTCGGAGAGCACGTCAGCTGGAACTCCGAGGCGGGGCGCGTGCGCGGGCGCATCACGAAGGTGCACACGTCCGATTTCGAGTTCATGGGCCGCACGCGACGCGCCAGCGACGACGACCCGCAGTACGAGATCAAGAGCGACAAGACCGACCACGTCGCGGCGCACAAGGGAAGCGCGCTGACGCTGCTCGACGACTGACCGATGATCCTCACCGTCGGCCATTCCACCCACCCTCTGGACGAGTTCACCGAGCTGCTGCGCGCGGCCGAGGTGGGCGCGCTGATCGACGTGCGCCGGCTGCCGGGCTCGAACCGATACCCGTGGTTCAACGCCGATTCTCTCGCCGCATCGATGCCCGAGCATGACATCCGGTATCTGCGCATCGAACAGCTCGGCGGACGCCGCAACCTGCAGCGTCAGATCCCGGATGAGGTCAACGGCATGTGGCGCAACCGCAGCTTCCACAACTATGCGGACTACGCACTGGGCGCCGACTTCGCCGAGGGGATGGAGCAGCTGCTGGCGGTCGCCGACAGCATCGACGGGCGGACCGCGGTGATGTGCTCCGAGGCTGTCTGGTGGCGTTGCCACCGGCGGATCATCGCTGACCACCTGCTGGCGCGCGACCTCGCGGTCGGTCACCTGATGCCCGACGGCCGGGTGGCGGAGGCGACGCTCACGCCGGGAGCCGTGCTCAGAAGCGGTGGGGTCGAGTACCCTTGGTCCAACTGACCCCGCGCGGCCTACTGGGCGGGCTTCGGCTTCGCCTCGTCCGCCGCGGTCACCGGCGCCGTGCGGAAGCGCTCCAGCGCCGCCGAGACCTTCTCAGCCAGGTAGGCGTGACCGGCATCCGACGGATGCCGGCGCCCGGCGCCCACGTCGATCAGCTGCAGGTAGTTCGCCTCGGTGATCCAGTCCTCCTGCACGGGCGAGATGTACCACCAGCCGCGCGCCGCGGCGAGATCGGCGAGGTCGCGGTCGATGCGTGCCGTCGACGCACCGACCGGCAGCTCGTGCGGCGCCGGTCCCAGGATGACGATGGGCACCCCGGGGTACTTGGCGACCACGGCATCCCACACCGCATTCACCGCGGCGGGGTACGCCGCCGCGTCCGACAGACGATCGTTGATCGACCCCTGCAGGATGATCAGGTCGGGATCGATCCATGACTCCAGCTCGCCGACCCGGGTGAGGAAGTCCGGTCCGTCTACTCCGGGCCGCTGGTAGCCGCTGCCGCGCACCCCGCGCACGACCGTGTCGCCGTGGATGAGTTGGGCGAGGCGATAGGCGTAGCCGTTCGTGGGCACGGTCGCAGCCGAGCCGTAGGTCCACGAGTCGCCGAAGACGAGCACCTCAGGATCGTCGGGGAGCGTGAGCGCCACAGGGGAGATGCCGTGCTCCGCCGCGGCGACCGGGGCGGTCTCCGCCGGCGGAGACCAGGGACGAGTGATGCCCAGGGTGACGGCGAGCGCCACCGCCAGGGCGCCGCCGATCGCGAGGGCCGTGCGGCGCCGTCGGGTCGGCGGGTGCAGGGTCATGAGAAGAGCGTAAACGACGGATGCTGCTACTTCGACGTTCCCTGGGTGACGGACCCCTGCAGCTGCCGCTGGAAGAAGATGTACACCAGCAGCACCGGGGCGATCGTGATGATCACCGCGGCGAACAGTGCTCCGAAGTCCACTGCGTATCCGGCGGCGGACGCGAACGCGGCCATGCCCTGCGAGAGCACGTACTTCGCCTGGTCGGTGTTCAGCGCGACCGGCAGCAGGAACTGGTTCCACAGTCCGAGGAAGTTCAGGATCGCCACCGCGGCGAGTCCGGGCTTGGCCATCGGCAGCATGACCTGGAAGAACGTGCGCCACTCGCTCGCGCCATCGACGTACGCGGCCTCCTGGATCTCGTACGGCAGCGACTTGAAGAACGAGAACAGGAAGAACACCGTGAAGGGCAGGGCGAAGGCGACGTAGGTGATGATCAGTCCGGGCAGCGTGTTCAGCAGTCCCATGCCCTGCAGGATGAAGAACAGCGGCACGATCGCGAGGAACACCGGGAAGGTGAGTCCGGCGAGCATCAGGTAGTAGATGACCCGGCTGCCGGGAACCGAGAATCGGGCCAGCACGTACGCGCACATCGCGCCCAGCAGCATCACGAGGATGAGCGCCGAGCCGACGACGATGACCGTGTTCAGGAACATCTGCCCGAAGTTGTACTTGCTCCACGCCGACACGTAGTTGTCGAAGTTCCACTGTGCGGGCAGGCCGAACGGCGAGGCGAAGATCTCCTTCGTCGCCTTGAACGAGCTCAGCAGCGTCCACAGCATGGGCAGGATCACGACGATCGCCCAGATGGAGAGCACCACGTGCGAGACGACGCCGACAGCGCGATCCCCGGGAGTCAGAGTGGGTTTGCGATCTGCGCCGCGCTCGCGGCGCGCGCGGGCCGGGTCGACCGCGATCAGGGTCCGGGTCTGCTGGCTCATGCTCGGCCTCCGTCGTCCTTGCCGCCGGTGAGGCGGTTCACGAGGAACACCACAGCGGCGAAGATCAGTGTGATCACGGCGAGCACCACGCCCATGGCGCTGGCGAGGCCGAACTGGCCCTTCTCGAAAGCCGTGCGGAACAGGTACTGGCTCATCACGAGGGTGCTGTTGCCGGGGCCGCCGGTCGCGTTCAGCGCGACCATGTACACGTACGCGTCCAGCGCCATGATGCCGAGGTAGATGTACGCCGTCTGCACGTTGTCGCGGATGAGCGGCAGCGTGATCGACACCGTCGTGCGGAACCGGCCCGCGCCGTCGATGCGCGCCGCCTCGTAGATCTCGGCGGGGACGCCCTTGATCGCGGCGATGAACAGCACCATGTAGAAGCCGATCATGCCCCAGGCCATGACGAAGATGGATGCGCCCATCGCGGTGCGCTCGTCGCCGAGCCAGGCGAAGTCGTTCATGTCGATGCCGACCGCACCGAGCAGGCCGTTCAGCAGGCCGCTGGGCGTGTAGATCATGCTCCACAGGATGCCGATGACGATCGCCGGGATGACGTACGGGAAGAACGACACCACACGGTAGAAGCTCGACGCGCGCAGCCCGCGCACCTGACCGCTGCTGGGCCCGCCGATGGTGATCATGCTCGCGAAGACGAGCGCGATCGTGAGCGTGATCAGCGGCAGCACGATGGCGAGCAGGATGTTGTTGCCCATCGCCTGCATGAAGGTCGCGTCGTTGAAGAGCTTCACGAAGTTCTTCACCCCGATGAAGTCCATCTCGGCGGTGAAGCCGGTCCAGTTGGTCATCGAGTAGTACACGGCCTGCACGAACGGCGAGATCACGAAGATCACGAACACCGCGACCGGCAGGCCGAGGAACACCAGCAGGAAGGAGACGTAGTCGAAGGTCAGCGGGCGCCGCCCGAGGCGGGGCGGCTTGCGCCGCCCCGCCCGGGCTGCCGTCACGGCGACGGTGTCCAGCGCCGCGTCGACACCGGGAGCAGTGGTCACTTGATCTCGATCTTCTTGACGGAGTCGTCTTCGCGGACCTTGTCGACCAGCGCCTGCAGCTGCTTGGTGAGGGTGGCGACATCCATCTTGCCGTCGAGGAACGAGTTCCAGATCGGCAGCTGGTCGCTGTTCATGCCGTACAGGTTCGTCGACTTGATCGTGAAGACGTTGCCGTCGGCGGCGTCGATGATCTCGGACTGCGAGACCAGGGCCGTGGAGCCGAAGCCGTCGGCCGGGACGGTGTCCTTGACGACGGTCGGGGCCAGCTTGCTCTTCGCGAAGGCGGTCGCCGCCTCCTTCGACAGCATGGTGCGCAGCAGCTCCTTGCCGCCCTCGGGGTTCTTCGCCTTCGAGGGCACGATGAACGGCTCGCCGGCCTCGACGCGCGCGGTACCCGCGGGCGTGGTCTGGTTGCCGTCCAGGGGCAGCTCGGAGATGCCCTTCATCTTGAAGCCGTCCGCGGTCTGGTCCTTCATCTCGTTCTCGATCCACGAGCCCGACGGGTACAGCAGAGCCTCCTGGCTGTTGCTCCACTGCGCCTGTGCCTCGGTGAACTGCGTGCCCGAGCCGCCCGGCTTGACGTACCCGGCCTGGATCAGCTCGTAGAAGATGTTCAGGATGTCCTGCAGCACGGGGTGCGACCAGGCGTCCTCGGCGAGGTTCTCCAGCGGCAGGCGCACATCGTCGCCGGCCTGCACGACGGCCGAGTCGATGACCATCGTCTGGTAGTACGTCGCCGCTTCCTTGCCCCACAGGAACAGGTACTTGCCCTGCTCCTTTGCCTTGGCGCCGAGGTCCTTGAGGTCCTGCCAGCTGGTGGGCACCGACCAGCCGTTCTGCTCGAACAGGCTCGACGAGTACCAGATGCCGTAGACCGTCAGCACGTAGTTGAGCGCGACGAACTTGCCGTCGAAGGTGCCGGGGTCCTTCACGCCCGAGAACACCGTGTCGGCGATCTTCTCGCCGTCGCTGTTGTTCGCGTCGAGCACGTCGTCGAGCTCCTCGAGCTGATCGAGGATGGTGTTCCAGCCGATCGAGTTCGCACCGGAGTTGTCGATGAGGTCCGGCGGGTTGCCGCCGACGAACCGCGGCTGCAGCTCGGTGGCGATCTTGGTCGACGGAGAGACCTTGACGCTGACGCCGTCCAGTCCCTTGTTCTTCTCCATCAGCTTCGCGGAGTTCTCGACGTAGTCGATTCCATAGCCGCCGTTGAAGATCACGGCGTCGACCTTCGAGTTCGCTGCGACGCCGAACGGGTTGTCGGCGGTCACCTCGCCGGCCGGTGCCTTGTCTCCGCCGCCACCGCCGGGGGCGGCGCAGGAGGCGAGGGTGGCGCTGAACGGCAGCAGCAGCGCTGCGGCTGCCGCACCTCGCAGCAGGTTGCGACGGCTGATGGATGCGTCTTTGATGTCCATCTCTTTACCTTCCGTTGTGGGTGTGAATCGGTATTCGGGTGGGGGTCTTCGGTGCGCTCACGGCGCGGCGGCGTCGGACCGCTGCGTGCGCGGGGCGCGGCGGTGCGGGGCCACGGCCATGGCGCTCGCGGCCAGACGGGTCGCGGCCACACCGAACGTCTGCTGCGCGGCGAGCACGTAGAGCAGATCGAGCACGAGCAGCTGCGAGTGCTTGACCGACAGATCGTCCGGGCGCAGATAGGCGGTGGGCTCCGCGGTGGCGAGCGAGATGTCGGCCAGAGTGGCGAGGGGCGAATCGATGTCGTGCGTGATCGCGACGGCGAACGCCCCTGCTGAGCGCGCCTGGGAGAGCATCTGCACCGTCTCCTCGGTGCGGCCGGTGCTCGAGATGCCGATCGCGACCGACGTCTGATCCTGCAGGACGGCGCTGGTGAGACCGTCGTGCACATCCGACCAGCTGTGCGCGTTGACGCCGATGCGGTACAGCCGCCCCTGGAACTCCCGAGCCATGACCCCGCTCCCGCCGACACCGTAGATGTCGACGTGACGGGCGGCGGTGATCGCATCCGCGACCCGCAGGACAGCGTCGAGGTCGAGGCCGGTCGCCGTGCTCTGCAGGCTCTCGACGTGCAGGCCGACCAGGGTGTTCAGCACCTTCGACGGTTCGTCGGAGGGACTCAGCTCGCGACCCATGTCGGCATGCCAGCTCTCGTCGGCATCGCCCCGTCCGATCTCGGAGGCGACGCCCACGCGGAACTGCGTGTACCCGTCGAACCCGAGCGCACGGCAGAAGCGGGTGACCGTGGCAGCGGATGTGCCGGCGCGATCGGCGAGTTCGGTGATGGTCATCTCGACAGGAGCGGCCGGATGCTCGGCGACGACGTCAGCGATCCGGCTCATCGCGGCAGGCATGGCGCGACGACGGTCTGCGATGCGCCGTGCGATCGTCAGGCCGGTTGCGATGTCGCGGCTCCGTGGCACCATTGCCTCCAGGTTCGTCGGGGGCGAGAGCGCATCTCGTCCGGGGTCCCCGTTGCACTGAAAACTATTCTCATGCGACGAAAACGTCAAATGCCCCGACGTCACGAATGAATCACGAAGCGCTGCGGCGCGACTGCCTCATCCGGTTCCGGTCGGAGATACGGCGAGCCGTAGACTTGAGCCCCTATGAACCCTGAAGCCCTCTCCGCCGCCGTCCTCGCCGTCCTCGAGCCGATCGCGGCCATGCTGCGACCGGATGAGACGCTCGGCGTCGACGTCGCGGACATCGTGCTCGAGCGTCCGCGCAACCGCGACCACGGGGACTGGTCGACGAACATCGCGATGCGGCTCGCCAAGCGGCTCGGCACGAACCCCCGCGAGCTCGCGCAGCGGATCGCCGACGGTCTCGCCGATGCTGACGGGATCGAGGGCGTCGAGATCGCCGGTCCCGGATTCATCAACATCCGTCTCGAGGCCGGTGCCGCAGGCGTACTGGCGAAGACGATCGTCGAGCAGGGCCCGGCATACGGCACGAACGACTCGCAGGCGGGCGTCTCGGTGAACGTCGAGTTCGTCTCGGCGAACCCGGTGGGACCGCTGCACATCGGGCACACCCGGTGGGCGGCACTCGGCGACGCGATCGTCCGACTGCTGCTGGCCAGCGGAGCCGACGCGGTGCGGGAGTACTACATCAACGACGCCGGTGTGCAGATGGAGCGCTTCGCTCGGTCGATCCTCGCGGCAGCCAACGGTGAACCCACCCCCGAGGGCGGGTATCCCGGCGAGTACATCGGCGAACTCGCGCAGCGCGTGCTCGCCGCACACCCCGGGCTGCTCGCTCTTCCCGAGGCGGAGCAGCTGGTCATCGCGCGCGATCAGGCGTACGAGTATCAGCTGGCTGAGATCAAGGCATCGCTCGACGCCTTCAACGTGCCCTTCGACGTGTGGTTCTCGGAGCGGACGCTGCACGCGCCCGGCCCCGAGGGCACCAGCCTCGTCGACCAGGCCGTCGACCGCCTGCGGGCACAGGGGCACGTCTTCGACGAGGAGGGCGCCGTGTGGGTGCGCACCACCGACTTCGGCGACGACAAGGACCGGGTCATCCGCCGCTCGAACGGCGAGTACACGTACTTCGCCGCCGACGCGGCGTACTACCTGAACAAGAGTGATCGCGGGTTCCGCGACAAGATCTACCTGCTCGGCGCCGACCATCACGGTTACGTGCACCGGCTGAAGGCGATCGCGGGAGCGGCGGGCGAGGATCCCGAGAAGAACATCCACGTGCTCATCGGCCAGCTGGTCTCGGTGCGCGGTGCCAGGCTCTCGAAGCGCGCGGGGAACATCATCGAGATGGACGATCTGCGCGCGTGGATCGGCACCGACGCGCTGCGCTACGCTCTTGAGCGCTCGCCGGCCGATTCGCCGCTCGATCTCGACCCCGAGCTGCTGCAGAAGCGCACCAACGACAACCCGGTGTTCTACGTGCAGTACGCGCACGCCCGTACGCACAACGTGGCGCGCAATGCCGCCGATTCGGGCGTGGACCGCTCGGAGTTCGCTCCCGAGCTGCTCACCCACGAGACCGAGAGTGCTCTGCTGGGTGCGCTGCAGGAGTTCCCGCGTCTGGTCGCGTTCGCCGCCGACGTGCGCGAGCCGCATCGCATCGCGCGCTACCTCGAGGAGCTCGCCGGTCTCTACCACCGCTGGTACGACAACTGCCGCGTCATCCCGAAGGGCGACGACCCGATCGAAACGGTGCACCGCACTCGCCTGTGGCTGAACGACGCCACCGGACAGGTGCTGCGCAACGGCCTCGACCTGCTCGGAGTCTCGGCCCCCGAGAGGATGTGAACGGCATGACGAACGCGACCGCCGTCAGACGTCGACCTCGCTGGCCATGGGTCGTGCTCGTCATCGTGGTGGTGCTGGCGGGGCTCGTCGCCGCGGGGGAATTCGTCGCGCGGGCGGTCGTGCCGAACACGATCCGCTCGCTCGTGATCTCGAACCTCGATCTGCCCGCCGATCAGAAGCTCGACGTGCAGGTGCCCGGAGTGCTGCTGCCGCAGCTGATCTCGGGCACTCTCGACGAGGTGAAGCTCGCCTCGGATGAGGTGACGATCGGCGGCATCACCGGCTCGGCCCGCGTCACCGCGAGCGACGTCCCCGTGTCGGGTGGCGCGCTGGGAGCAGCACGAGGCACCGTCGCGGTCGATCAGGGCGAGTTCGCGTCACTGCTCGACGCGTCGCAGCTGCCCATCTCGGGCATCGAGCTGGCCGCGCCCAATGCGACGGTCGAGGCCGACCTCGAGCTGTTCGGCAGCCGGATTCCCGTCGGCCTCACCGTCACTCCGGGAGCCGACGATGGCGATCTGCTGCTGACTCCCGTCGCGATCATGCTGAACGGGACGTCGGTGGATCTGGACGCCGTCTCCGGTCTGGCCGGCGCCGCGGGCGCGGTGATCACCCAGCCCCAGCGCATCTGCATCGCCGATCGTCTTCCTGCCGGCATCACCCTCACCGGCCTGCGCATCGAGGGCAGCCGGGCCGTGGCCGACATCGCCGCCGACGGCCGGATCACGGTCGACTCCACGCTCCTCGATCCCGGCACCTGCCCCCGCCCCTGACCCTTCGGGTCCCTGACCATCTTGGGTCCCTGAGCCTGTCGAAGGGCCGCCCCCTGGGTTCCCATCTTGGGTCCCTGAGCCTGTCGAAGGGCCGCCCGCTTGGGATCCTGACTGGATCCTGCTGAAGGGCCGCCCTTTATGGGTCCCTGAGCCTGCCGAAGGGCGGCCTCGCCCTGGGGAGCCCAGCTGTTCTGCCGCGCCCACGACCCGCCCAGAGGTGCTGACGCCGCCGGTTATCCACAAGCAATCACAGACGACCCTGCAACATCGCGAACATGGACTCATGCCTTGGATGTACATCCTCGAGTGCGCTGACGGCGCCTTCTACACCGGCAGCACGAACGGCGATGTCGCCGCGCGTGTCTGGGCGCACAACTTCGATGATGTGCATTCCGCTGCCTTCACTCGAAAGAGACGTCCTGTCAGGCTGGTGTACGCCGAGGACTACCCGACGGTCGACGCGGCGTTCGCTCGGGAGAAGCAGGTGCAGGGCTGGAGTCGACGCAAGAAGCTGGCGCTCATCGAAGGCCGGGTGGACGAGCTTCCTGCGCTGTCGCGGCCTGCGGCAGACGGCGACGCACCTGATCGGTGAGTGGCGGCCCTTCGACAGGCTCTGGGACCCAAGGTGGCGGCCCTTCGGCAGGCTCAGGGACCCAAGAAGCCTGGCCCTTCGGCAGGCTCAGGGACCCAAGATGGTCAGGGTCCGAGGGTATGGCTCAGGCGGGGAGAGGCCCTTCGGCGGGCTCTGGGGCCCAGGGTGGCGGCCCTTCGGCAGGCTCAGGGGCCCAAGATGGTCGGGATTCGGGTGTGGCTCAGGGACCCAAGAAGTCTGGCCCTTCGGCAGGCTCAGGGGCCCAACGGGCTCAAGGACCCAGACGTGCAGCGGCTCAGTCGGGGGCGGCGGCCTTCTGCGCCGCGCGCAGGTTCGCGGTGGCGGCTCGCACGTCGTCCTCGGCGCGACGCAGGGCGAACTCCGGCAGGGTCTCGGCGCCGAAGCGTTGCGCCACCCGATCGCCCTGCTCGCGATGCGAGATCGTGATCAGGGCGCTGGTCAGCAGGATGACCTGCGACGAGAGGTTCAGCCAGAGCAGCAGCGCGAGCAGCGAGGCGAATGTGGCGAGCAGCGGGTTCGCCTTCGCGCCGCCGACGAACAGTCCCGACAGCTCCTGCAGGATCAGCAGGCCCACACCTCCCAGCGCGGCGCCGCCCCAGAGCACCCCGCGCGACGCACGCACACCCGACAGCATCCGGTACACCGCGGCGATCAGCACGGCATCCAGAGCGAACACGATGACCAGGGACAGCACGCGCACCGTCCAGAACACGGCGGGGGCGTCGTTCGCGACTCCCACCATCCCCGCGAACCAGCCGACGATCAGCTCACCGGCGAAGGTGAGTCCCGCAGCGGCCACGAACGTGCCGCCGATGATCACCGCGAGCAGCAGGCTGCGCAGCAGCACCAGATACCAGACGACATCCGCGGTGTCCGTTCCGGCGATCGTGCGCACGGCGTTGCGCATCGAGCCGATCGCCCCGAGTGCGGAGCCGACGAGTCCGATCAGCGAGATCACGCCCGCGACCGACAGGCCGCCCGGCGCCCTGATGTCGTCGAGATCGACGATGCCCTTGCTGTCGCCCGTCGTGATGAGCCCGGGCACCGCCGAGTCCACGGCGGAGACGACGGCGGTCCACGCGGCGGCATCCTGCGAGAGCCACAGCGCCGCGGCCGAGAAGCCGAGCAGCACGGCGGCGAACACGCTGAACAGCGCCCGGTACGTCACGGCGTCGGCGAGCATGGGCCCGCGCCGTCCGGTGTAGAGCAGTGCGGCGCGCACGATGCGCAGCCGCAGCAGCCGGCGGATCACCGTCGCGGACGTCCGCGCCACCCACCCCTTCTGCTCGGTGGGCGAACCGGGGTCGGAACTCGTCGGCCTCTCCATCTTCACCACACTATTGAGTGCATCGGAATGTGAACGGGGGTTGACTCGGCGGTGTCCTAGAATCAGGGGTCGAACCCCGTGACCCGATTGGCGCTGCGTGCATTCCCCTGATTCCTCTCCCGCCCCCGGATGGCTGGTCGTCCCCGACGACGCCAACGACCTGGTCGAGGGGGTCTGGCCGCTGTCCGCGGAACGCGATGCCGACGGCGAGCTGCGCATCGCGGGCGTCGGAATCGGCGAGCTCGTCCGCGCATACGGCACACCTCTGCAGGTGATCGACGAAGACGAGGTGCGCCGTCGGGCTTCGGCGCTGCGTTCCGCTTTCGCGCGTGCCGCGGCGGCCCACGGCACGACGGCGCGCATCTACTACGCCGGCAAGGCCCTGCTGAACACGTCGATCGTGCGCTGGGTGCTCGACGAGGGCCTGAACGTCGACGTGTGCACCGGTGGCGAGCTCGAGGTCGCTCTGGCCGGGGGAGCGGATGCGGCCAGGCTGGGCTTCCACGGCAACAACAAGTCGGTCGCCGAACTCGAGCGGGCGGTGGATGCCGGTGTCGGCACCATCATCATCGACAGCGTCATCGAGATCGAGCGCCTCGCCGCGATCGTCTCGCGCACCGATGCGTCCCAGCGAGTCATGCTGCGCGTCAACAGCGGCGTGCACGCCGAGACCCACGACTTCCTCGCGACCGCGCACGAGGATCAGAAGTTCGGCTTCCCACTCGCTCAGGCTCCCGCGGCGGTCGCGCGCATCCGCGAGATCGACGGACTCGTCTTCGCGGGTCTGCACTGCCACATCGGCTCGCAGATCTTCGGCGTGTCCGGGTTCCGCGAGTCCGCCTCACGCCTGCTCGACCTGCATCAGGAGCTGCTCGCGGGCGGCGACATCCCGCAGCTCAACCTCGGCGGAGGATTCGGCATCGCCTACACGCGGGTCGACGATCCGACGCCCATCGACGAGCTCGCCGAGGGCATCGTCGCGGCTGTCGCCGAGGGATGCGCGGCACGTGGCATCCCCGTGCCTGCGCTCGCGTTCGAACCGGGCCGGGCGATCATCGGCAACGCGGGCGTGACCCTCTACGAGATCGGCACGGTCAAGGACGTCGCCCTCGAGACGACGACGCGACGCTACGTCAGCGTCGACGGCGGCATGAGCGACAACGCCCGCCCCGCCCTCTACGGCGCACAGTACTCGGCCCGCCTCGCGTCGCGGGTCGGAACGGGCGACCCGGTGCTCGTGCGCGTAGTGGGCAAGCACTGCGAGTCGGGTGACATCGTCGTCGACCACGAGTACCTGCCCGGCGATCTGACGCCTGGAGATCTGCTCGCCGTCCCTGCCACCGGAGCGTACTGCGCGCCTCTGTCGAGCAACTACAACCACATGCCGCGACCGCCCATCGTCGCCGTCTCCGGCGGCGAATCGCGTGTGATCGTGCGCGGCGAGTCGCTCGCCGACCTGCTCGCACGCGACGCGGGCATCCCGCAGTGAGCCTTGGCCGTCCGCGGCCAGACCGAAAGCCCTGACCGACCGTGCTGAGGAGCGCAGATGACTGACTACCGACGACTTCGCGTGGCGCTGCTGGGAGCTGGAGCCGTGGGCTCTCAGGTGGCGTCTCTGCTGCTGCGCCACGGCGACGAGCTCGCCGACCGCGCGGGAGCCCGCCTGGAGCTGGCAGGCATCGCCGTGCGCGATGTCGACGCCCCGCGCGACGTCGACCTGCCTCGTGAGCTGTTCACCACCGACGCCGAGACGCTGATCACCGGGTCCGACATCGTCATCGAGCTCATGGGCGGCATCGAGCCGGCGCGCTCGCACATCCTGCTGGGCCTGGGCTCCGGTGCGGATGTCGTCACGGCCAACAAGGCGCTGCTCGCGACCCACGGACCGGAGATCTACGAAGCGGCCGAGCGGGTGGGCGCCTCGGTGTACTACGAAGCCGCCGCCGCCGGGGCGATCCCGATCATCCGGCCGCTGCGCGACTCGCTGGCCGGCGATCGCGTGGTGCGCATCATGGGCATCGTCAACGGGACGACGAACTACATCCTCGACCGCATGGACAGCGAGGGCGCCGACTTCGGCGATGTGCTCGCCGACGCGCAGCGGCTCGGCTACGCCGAAGCGGATCCCACCGCCGACGTCGAGGGCTACGACGCCGCGCAGAAGGCGGCGATCCTGGCATCCCTCGCCTTCCACACCGCCGTGCCGCTCGAGGCCGTGCACCGCGAGGGCATCACGGGCGTCACCGCCGACATGATCGAGGAGGCCCGCGAGGCCGGGTTCGTGATCAAGCTGCTCGCCGTGTGCGAGCGTCTCGGCGACGGCGGAGCCGAATCGATCTCGGTGCGGGTGTACCCGGCTCTCGTTCCGCGCGATCACCCGCTCGGCGCCGTGCACGGCGCCAACAACGCCGTCTTCGTCGAGGCCGAGGCTGCGGGCTCGCTGATGTTCTACGGCGCCGGAGCCGGTGGCGTGCAGACCGCGTCCGCCGTGCTCGGAGATGTCGTCTCGGCCGCGCGCCGGCACATCGCCGGCGGCACGGGCGTCGGCGAATCGACCCGCGCCAACCTGCCGATCGTGTCGATCGGCCATGTGCTCACCCGCTACCAGATCACCCTTGAGGTGTCGGATGAGGCGGGCGTCCTCGCCACCATCGCCGGGGTGCTCAGCGACGGCGGCGTGTCGGTCGCAACGCTCGTGCAGACCGTCATCCCGGCATCCGACGGCACCGACGGCGAGACCGCGCGGCTGATCATCGGCACGCACCGCGCCACCGACAGCGCGCTCAGCGCCGCCGTCGACCGCCTGACGGCGAGCGATGTCGTCGAGCGGGTCGTGTCGGTGCTGCGCGTCGAGGGGGAGTGAGCGTGGGAGTCACCCTCGTCCCCGCCGAGCCGGTCGTCTCCCAGGCGCCGCACGTCGACGGGGCGATCCGCACAGTCGTGGTCACCGTGCCGGCGACCAGCGCCAACCTCGGCCCCGGATTCGACACGCTCGGTCTCGCCCTCAGCGTGTACGACACGCTCACGGCGTCGTCCTTCGACGACGAGCGCCTCGTTATCGAGGTGACCGGGTCGGGCGCGGACGAGATCCCCGCCGATGCGAGCAACCTCGTCGTCCGCTCGATCGCCCACGTCTACGCCGACGTCGGGCGCCGGATGCCGGGTCTGCACCTGCACGCCGAGAACGGCGTGCCGCACGGGCGGGGCCTCGGATCGTCCGGCGCGGCGGTGACCGCGGGCATCCTGATCGCGAAGGGCCTGCTGGCGGGAGACGTCGACCTCGACGACGAGGCGCTGCTGCGCCTGGCGACCGAGCTCGAGGGGCATCCCGACAACGTCGCGCCCGCCCTGTTCGGCGGTCTCACGATCGCGTGGACGGGAGAGCGCGGCCCGCAGCACAAGAAGCTGCTCGTGCATCGGGGCGTCGCTCCGCTCGTGTTCGTGCCCGGCTTCACGATGTCGACCTCGCTCGCCCGCTCGCTGCAGCCGCCGCAGGTCTCGCGCGAGGACGCCGTGTTCAACGTCTCGCGCTCTGCCCTGCTGATCGCCGCGCTCACGCAGAGCCCCGAACTGCTGCTCGACGCGACGGACGACCGGCTGCACCAGGGCTATCGCGGGCCTGCGATGCCGGAGACGCTGCGACTGGTGCAGGCGCTGCGCGCTGAGGGCTTCGCGGCGGTCGTCTCGGGCGCAGGACCCAGCGTGCTGGTGCTGGCGGACGGGCCCGGAGCGAGGCAGCGCGCGGTGCAGCTGGCCGACGCCGTGACGGACACTCCGTGGCAGGCGCACATGCTCGCCGTCGACGTTCAGGGTGGTACAGTGAGGGAACGAGCGGAGGGCACCACGTAACTTCGTGATTCTCGCCCTTTCGCACTTCTGCGAAGTCCGCACGCGATCCCCAGGAACATCCAGGTACTGGCTGGCAGGCGCTCTGCGTCGGCGCGTGTGATGCCCGCGGCATCTGCTGCGTGCAACTTCGGACTGCTCGTCTTCCCACGACATATGAGGGAGTACTCGTGGAGAACCTCTCCGAGACCCAGAACGACACCCCGACCACCGAGTCGGTGGCGACCGAGACGCCGGCGCCGGCACGCAAGCGTGCGCCGCGCCGCGCGACGACCGCCTCCGCAGCCGCAGCCGCCGATGCGAACGCCGCCGACGCAGCCGCCCCGGCAGGCGACTCCGCCCCGGCAGCTCAGCCCGCTGCGGCCGCTCCGGCAGCGGATTCCGCTCCTGTGACGGACTCCGCCGCGGCCGGCTCCGCGCCCGCGGAGGAGCAGCCGAAGGCGAAGGCACCGCGTCGCACCCGCGCCAAGAAGGCCGACGCCGAGACGCTCGACCTGCCGGCTGCCGAGGCCCCCGCCGAGTCCGCGCCCGCGGATGCGCCGTCGGCGAACGCCGCCGAGACGGAGAAGACGGATGGCGCCGAGGCGCCCGCGAAGCCGGCCCGCAAGCGTCCTTCGCGCGCGAAGAAGAGCGATGCTCCCGCCGAGGCGGCAACGTCCGACGACGCCCCCGCGGCATCGTCCGACGCCCCTGCGGCGTCGGAGCCCGCAGACCAGACGGCCGGCGCGGGAGACGACCAGGCGGCGGACGCCGCGCACGACTCCGCAAAGCGGCCCGCACGCGGCCGTCGTGGCGCGAAGGCCACCGAGACCGAAGCTGCTCCTGCCGAAGCGCCCGCCGAGGCCGCTCCGAGCGAGCAGCCCGCCGGTGCCAACGAGCAGGGCGGCGGCGAGAACGACAGCGACGGCGAGGGGTCCGGTCGCAGCCGCAGCCGCAGCCGCAACCGCAACCGTGGCCGCGGCGACAAGAACGGCGGCGACAAGAATGGCAGCGGCCAGAACGGCAGCGGCCAGAGTGGGAATGCGCAGACCGGCGGCGGTCAGAGCGACTCCGACGATGAGAGCGGCTCGGGCCGCGGCCGGCAGCGCGGCAGCAAGCGCCGTGGCGGCGGCAACACCACCGTCGACGAGTTCGAGACCGAGATCGGCGAAGACGACGTCCTCATCCCCGTCGCCGGCATCCTCGACGTGCTCGACAACTACGCCTTCGTGCGCACCACCGGCTACCTCGCCGGCTCGAGCGACGTGTACGTCTCGCTCGGCCAGGTGAAGAAGTACAACCTGCGCAAGGGCGACGCGGTCGTCGGCGCGATCAAGCAGCCGCGTGAGGGCGAGCAGCAGGGACGCCAGAAGTACAACGCGCTGGTCAAGGTCGACTCGATCAACGGCCTCTCGCCCGACGATGCGGCGAACCGGGTCGAGTTCGGCAAGCTCACCCCGCTGTACCCGCAGGAGCGACTGCGTCTCGAGACCGCTCCCGAGAAGCTGACCCAGCGGATCATCGACCTGGTCGCGCCGATCGGCAAGGGCCAGCGCGGCCTGATCGTCGCACCGCCCAAGGCGGGCAAGACCATCGTGCTGCAGCAGATCGCCAACGCGATCGCCCAGAACAACCCCGAGGTGCACCTCATGGTCGTGCTCGTCGACGAGCGGCCCGAAGAGGTCACCGACATGCAGCGCACGGTCAAGGGCGAGGTCATCGCGTCGACCTTCGATCGCCCGGCGGAAGACCACACGACGGTCGCCGAGCTCGCCATCGAGCGAGCCAAGCGCCTCGTCGAGTTGGGGCGTGACGTCGTCGTGCTGCTCGACTCGATCACCCGTCTCGGCCGCGCGTACAACATCTCGACGCCTGCGTCGGGTCGTGTGCTCACCGGCGGCGTCGACGCTGCGGCGCTGTACCCGCCGAAGCGCTTCTTCGGCGCCGCGCGCAACATCGAGAACGGCGGCTCGCTGACCATTCTCGCCACCGCGCTCGTCGAGACCGGGTCGAAGATGGACGAAGTCATCTTCGAGGAGTTCAAGGGCACCGGCAACAGCGAACTGCGCCTGTCGCGTCAGCTCGCCGACAAGCGCATCTTCCCGGCCGTCGACGTCAATGCGTCGAGCACGCGTCGCGAGGAGATGCTGCTGTCGGCCGACGAGGTCAAGATCACGTGGAAGCTGCGTCGTGCCCTCGCCGGCCTCGACACGCAGCAGGCGCTCGAGGTCGTGCTCGGCAAGCTCAAGGAGACCGGCTCGAACGTCGAGTTCCTCTTCCAGATGCAGAAGTCGATCCCCGCGCCCCCGTCGACGGGATCGTCACACGCGCACGAGAACAGCATCCGCTGATCCACCGCTGAGCGGAGCAGAGGCGTGTTCGAATCGGTCCAGGCCCTCATCGAGGAGCATCGCCGGGTGCAGGAGGAGCTCTCCGACCCGGCGGTGCACGCCGACGCCGCGCGCGCCAAGCGGGTCAACCGGCGCTACGCCGAGCTGAACCGCATCGTCGCCGCGCACGAGGCGTGGATGACGGCATCCGACGATCTGGAAGCGGCACGCGAGCTGGCCAGGGAAGACGACGCCTTCGCCGACGAGGTGCCCGCGCTCGAGGAGCAGCTGCGGGTGGCGCAGGAGAAGCTGCGGCGGCTGCTGATCCCCCGCGACCCCGACGACGCACGCGACGTGATCATGGAGATCAAGGCGGGGGAGGGCGGCGCCGAATCGGCACTGTTCGCCGCCGACCTGCTGCGCATGTACGTGCAGTACGCGGCGCACCGCGGATGGAAGACCGAGCTGCTCGAGCGCAACGAATCCGACCTCGGCGGCTACAAGGACGTCCAGGTCGCGATCAAGGGCTCCTCGTCCGACCCGTCGCAGGGCGTCTGGGCGCACCTGAAGTACGAAGGCGGCGTGCACCGCGTACAGCGCGTGCCCGCCACCGAGTCGCAGGGACGCATCCACACCTCCACCACAGGCGTGCTCGTCTTCCCCGAGGTGGATGAGCCGGAGGAGATCCAGATCGACGCGAACGATCTGAAGATCGACGTCTACCGCTCATCCGGCCCCGGCGGCCAGTCGGTGAACACCACCGACTCCGCGGTGCGCATCACGCACGTGCCCACCGGCATCGTCGTGTCGATGCAGAACGAGAAGTCGCAGCTGCAGAACCGCGAGGCGGGGATGCGCGTCCTGCGCGCCCGGCTGCTCGCGAGACAGCAGGAGGAGCTGGATGCCGCGGCGTCCGACGCCCGCCGATCGCAGATCCGCGGCATGGACCGCTCCGAGCGCATCCGCACCTACAACTTCCCCGAGAACCGCATCGCCGATCACCGCACGGGCTACAAGGCGTACAACCTCGACCAGGTGATGGACGGCGCGCTCGATCCGCTCATCGAGTCGGCGATCCACGCCGACGAGGAGGCCAGGCTCGCCGCCCTCGGCGGCGACTGAGCGGCGAGCTCAGATCACGTAGTCGGGCGCGGTCAGCAGCGCCCGTGAGTCGTCGGATTCGGTGCGCTTGCGCGGCTTCGCCGGCACTCCGACCAGGATGCTGTCGGCCGGCGCGTCCTTCGTGACCACCGCGTTCGCGCCGACGACCGACCGCGCACCGACGCGCACCGGGCCGAGGATCTTCGCCCCCGCACCCACCGACACCCCGTCCTCGAGCGTGGGGTGCCGCTTGCCGTGATCCCGGGTGCGCCCGCCGAGCGTGACGCCGTGATAGATCATCACGTCATCCCCGATCTCGGCGGTCTCGCCGATCACGACGCCTGTTCCGTGGTCGATGAAGAAGCGCCGTCCGATGCGCGCCCCCGGGTGGATCTCGATGCCGGTGAACCACCGGGTGATCTGCGATCCCATCCGGGCGACGAAGCGCAGCCCGCGCCGCCACAGCGCGTGCCACACGCGATGACCCCACACGGCGTGCAGTCCGGGGTACAGCAGAGCCACCTCGACCCCGCTGCGGGCAGCGGGGTCGCGTCGGCGGGCGGCCGCGATGTCCTCGCGGACACGGGAGAGCATGCTCACAGAGACGGTCAGTCCTCGCGCAGGTCTTCGAACAGGGCAGTGGAGAGGTAGCGCTCTCCGGTGTCGCAGCCGATGACCACGATCTGCTTGCCCTTGCTCTCGGGGCGGGCGGCGATCTTCAGCGCCTGCGCGACGGCCGCCCCCGCGGAGATGCCGACGAGGATGCCCTCCTTCGCGGCGAGTGCGCGCGAGGTCTCGAGAGACTCCTCGAAGCCGGCCGTGATGATCTCGTCGATCACGTCGCGATCGAGGATCGCGGGAACGAAGTTCGGTCCGATGCCCTGGATCTTGGCGGGTCCCGTGCGTCCCTCCGAGAGCAGGGGGGAGTCGGTCGGCTCGACGGCCACGACGTGGACCTCGGGCTTGACGGCCTTGAGCGCCTGGCCGACGCCGGTGATGGTGCCGCCGGTGCCGACACCGGCCACGAAGATGTCGACCTGCCCGTCGGTGTCGCGGAGGATCTCCTGAGCGGTGGTCTCGCGGTGGATCTGCGGGTTCGCGGAGTTCTCGAACTGGCGGGCCCAGACCGCCCCGGGCGTGGACTCGATGATCTCCTGCAGCTTCTCGATCGCGCCCTTCATGCCGAGCGTCGGGTCGGTCAGCACGAGCTCCGCGCCGAACGCCTTCAGCAGCACGCGGCGCTCCTTCGACATGGAAGCGGGCATGGTGAGGATCACCTTGTAGCCGCGAGCCGCGCCGACCATCGCCAGGGCGATGCCGGTGTTGCCGCTGGTCGCCTCCACGATGGTGCCGCCGGGCTTCAGCTCGCCCGACGCCTCCGCGGCGTCGACGATCGCGATGCCGATGCGGTCCTTCACGCTCGAGGCAGGGTTGAACGACTCGAGCTTGACGAGAACGGTGGCGTCGAGGCCCTCGGTCAGATGGTTCAGCCGCACCAGAGGGGTGTTGCCGAAAGTGCTGGTGATGTCGTTGTGGATGCCGGTCATGGCAGACCTTTCGTGAGCGGAGTTCTCGTGCGGGAGTTCAGCGAGATCAGCCTACGGGGCGTGGCCTGGATGATGACGGAATGTGACCGGCTGCGCGCACCGCCTACGCTGAGAGGATGCCCCTTCTCATCTCGGCGCAGCTGCGCGCCGTCGCGCAGCGGCTCGCCGATGCGGGTGTTCCCGACCCGCTCGTCGACGCCGAGCTGCTCATCGGACACGTGCTCGGGCTGGGCCGTGGCGAGCTGCAGGCCGCGGTGGTGCGCGGGGCCGAGATCGCCGAACCGGATGCCGAGCGACTGGCCCTCCTCGTCGAGCGGCGCGCCGCCCGCGAGCCGTTGCAGCATCTCACCGGTCGGGCCGCGTTCCGCCACCTCGAGCTGGCTGTGGGCCCGGGAGTCTTCGTGCCGCGCCCGGAGACGGAGACGGTCGTGCAGTTCGCGATCGACGCGCTCCTGGAGAGCGCGTCCGCGCCGCCGATCGGCGTCGACCTCGGCACCGGCAGCGGAGCCATCGCCCTCGCGATGGCCACGGAGGTGCCGCATGCCAGGGTGCACGCCGTGGAGCGGTCCGCCGACGCGCACGCGTGGGCCGAGCGCAACACACGCGGCGTGGGCAACCTGACCCTGGTGCTCGGCGACCTCGCCACCGCGTTCGACGAGCTGCGCGGCACCGTGGACGTGGTCATCTCGAACCCGCCCTACGTGCCCGACGACGCGATCCCCCGCGACCCGGAGGTGCGCCTGCACGACCCGGCACAGGCACTGTACGGCGGGGCGGACGGCCTCGACGTGGTGCGCGTGATCAGCTCCCGGGCCCAGCAACTGCTGCACAGCGGCGGCCTGCTCGTGCTCGAGCACGGCGAGCTGCAGGGCCACGCCATCCGGGAGATCCTGACCGCCGACGGATGGCGCGCAGCGGCGACGCATCAGGATCTCACCCGCCGTGACCGCGCGACGACGGCCCTGAGGGCCTGAACGAGGCGGGCGCGCGTGCGCCCTCGACCCGTGGGCACGGAGAACGCCGTCGTAGACTAAGAGGCCATGTCAACTGTCTTCGATTGCCGCGACGACTCCCAGATCCTCGCCGGCATGCGCCACGCCCGTCAGGCGATCGCCCGGGGCGAGCTCGTCGTGCTGCCCACCGACACCGTGTACGGCATCGCCGCCGACGCCTTCTCGCCCGCCGCGGTGCAGCGACTGCTCGACGCGAAGGGCCGCGGCCGCGACATGCCGCCGCCCGTGCTCGTCGCCGGGCAGGACATGCTCAAGGCCCTCGTCGAGACGGTGCCTGCACCCGTGCAGAGCCTCGTCGACGCGTTCTGGCCCGGCGGTCTCACGATCGTGCTGCCCGCCCAGCCGTCCCTGACCTGGGACCTCGGCGAGACCCAGGGCACCGTCGCCGTGCGGATGCCCGATCGTCGCATCGCGCTCGAGCTGCTGGCCGAGACCGGACCGCTCGCCGTGTCGAGCGCGAACCTGTCCGGCCGGGATGCCGCGATCATCGCCTCCGATGCCGAGGCGATGCTCGGCGACAGCGTCGCGGTCTACCTCGAAGAGGGGTACAGCGAGACCGGCGTGCCCTCGACGATCGTCGACGCCACCTCGCTCGTCGCGGCTCCCGACGGCGAGACCCCGATGGTGCGCATCCTGCGTGAGGGGGCGGTGACCAGGGAGCAGCTGTCGGAGGTGCTCGGCGACCTCCTCGAGCCCGAGGAGAGGCCCGGCGACGTCGAGCCCGAGCAGGCCGACGAGAGCCCGGTCGACGAAGAGTGAAGCAGTATCTGTTCACGATCATCCTCACGGCGGCGATCACCTTCGCGCTGTCGTGGGCGGTGTGGCGGCTGAGCCTGAGGTTCAAGCTCTATCCGGGCATCCGTGAACGAGATGTGCACAAGACCCCGACCCCGCGTCTCGGCGGCGTCGCCATGTTCATCGGCATCGCCAGCGCGGTTCTCATCTCCGCGGCCAACCCGTTCTTCGAGCGGATGTGGTCGCCGCCGAACACGCTGTGGGCGATCCTCGGCGCGGCGCTGCTGATCGCGGTCATCGGCGTGGTCGACGACCTGATCGACCTGGACTGGATGATCAAGCTCGCCGCGCAGTTCCTCGCCGCGGGCATCATCACGGTCGGCGGCGGACTGCAGATCCTCTCGCTGCCGGTCGGCGACATGATCCTCGTCTCCAGCTGGGTGAGCATCGCGATCACGATGTTCGCGATCGTCGTGGTGATGAACGCGGTCAACTTCATCGACGGGCTCGACGGGCTCGTCGCGGGAGTCTGCCTCATCGCGAACGGCGTGTTCTTCGTCTACGCGTACATCCTCACCCGCGACTCCGGCGCCACCAGCTACTTCAACCTCGCCACGTTCCTCGCGGCCGTGCTCATCGGCGCCTGTCTCGGCTTCCTGCCGCTGAACTGGAGCCCGGCGAAGCTGTTCATGGGCGACTCGGGCGCTCTCGTGCTCGGCCTGCTGATGGCGACCTCGACGATCGCGCTGACCACGCAGGGCGACGTCAACGCGTTCGACCCCGAGCGCTTCGGCCGCTCGCAGCTGCTCGGCGCGTTCCTCCCCATCGTGCTTCCGCTGGTGATCGTGATGCTTCCGCTGCTCGACTTCGGTCTCGCGGTGTCGCGCCGGATGCGTGCCGGCAAATCACCCTTCTCGCCCGACCGCAAGCATCTGCACCATCGGATGCTGGACCTCGGCCACCGCCACCGCGACGCCGTGCTCATCTTCTACGCCTGGACGGCGATCATCTCGCTGACCGTGCTGCTGATGTACATCGCCGGACGACAGGACTGGCCGGGCGGGTATCTCGCCGCGGTCGCGTTCGGCGTCGTGGGCGTCGTCGCCTGCCTGATCGTCACGCGCACGCCGCACAGCGTGCGACGCCGAGCGGCGGCCGCCGCCGATCCGACCCCACCCGACACCGAGCACATGGAGCCCCGATGACCCCGAGCCCCGTCTCCAGCACACCCATCCTGCGGCGCACGCTGACGTGGTCGGCCGGCGCCGCGCTGGTGCTCGCCCTCGCCGCAGCCGGCATCGGATACGCCGTCGACGGCACGAGCGGGCTGTGGAGCGGCCTGATCGGCGTGCTGCTCGCGTTCCTCTTCCTTGGGATCACCGCCGGCAGCATCCTGTTCGCGAACCGCTGGTTCGGCGATCCGATCTACGTGCAGCTGTTCTTCGCGATCGTGCTCGGCGGCTGGCTGCTCAAGCTCGGCCTGTTCCTGGTGATCATGATCGTCCTCAGCGGTCAGCCGTGGATCTCGCCGCTCGTCTTCTTCCTCTCCATCGTCGCGGGAGTGGTGCTCTCCCTGGTGGTCGACGCGCTCGTGCTCGTCCGCATGCGCCTGCCGCACGTCAGTGACATCGATCTGCCGACCGTCAACCCCGAGGACGAGCCCGACGGCGATGCCCGGAATGCGCGCGGCGGGACCGAGAGCGACCGATGAATCTGGTAGTGTTTATCCGTGCCCGCCGCTCGTCTCGCGAGCGCTTGCGCTGATGCACAACGTCCCTCGTCGCCCCGGTTCTCGCCGGTGACCCGAAGCTGGAGCCCGCGCTGTTGAATCCCGTTGCGACCCTGACCCTTCGTCCGATCGCCGGTGACGGTGAATTCCACGGCCCGTCGATGGGTGAGTTCTTCCCGGACATCCTGTTCACCGTGTTCGGTGTGCCGATGCACCGCATCCACCTGATCCAGCTGATCTCGGTCATCGCCGTCGTGCTGATCATGTGGCTCGGAACGCGTCGCATGACCGTCGTGCCCGGTCGCTTCCAGAGTCTCGTCGAGATGGGAATCGGCTTCGTCCGCACGGGCATCGGCCACGACCTGCTCGGCCGCAAGGACGGCGAGCGGTTCGCCCCGCTGCTCGTGACGATGTTCTTCATGATCCTGTTCATGAACATCACCGGCATCATCCCGTTCCTGAACATGCCGGGAACCGCGATCATCGCCGTGCCGCTCACGCTCGCCGTGATCAGCTACGTGACCTTCATCTACGCCGGCATGAAGAAGAGCCCGCTCGGGTTCTGGAAGAACTCCCTCTTCCCGTCGGGCGTGCCGTGGCCGGTCTACATCATCGTGACCCCGCTGGAGTTCATCTCCACCTTCATCATCCGCCCGGTGACCCTCACCCTGCGTCTGATGATGAACCTCGTCGTCGGTCACATGATCCTCGTGCTGTGCTTCGCGGCCACGCACTTCTTCTTCTTCACTGCAGGTGGCGGCTGGGCGGCGCTCGGCGTCGGCACCCTCGCCTTCGGCGGCGCCTTCACTCTCTTCGAGATCCTGGTCGTCGTCCTGCAGTCCTACGTCTTCACCGTCCTCACCGCGATCTACATCCAGCTCGCGGTCGCAGAAGAGCACTGAGCGGGTCGGCAACTGCCGCCCCACCCAACGAAAGGAAAAACCCGTGGACGCTACTACGGTTCTCGCTGAAATCAACGGTCACATCGGTGCGGTCGGCTACGGCCTCGCAGCCATCGGACCGGCCATCGGCGTGGGCATCGTCGTCGGCAAGACCATCGAGGGTGTCGCCCGTCAGCCCGAGCTGGCCGGCCGTCTCCAGGTCCTCATGTGGATCGGCATCGCCTTCACCGAGGCGCTCGCATTCGTCGGCATCGCCGTCGCCTTCATCCCCTTCCCGTAATCCGCACCGACTTCTGAAGGAGACAGGATGCTGAACGCTCTTGTCACGAACCTCGCGGCGGAGACCGAGGCGCAGAACCCGCTCATCCCCGCGTGGTACGACATCATCTGGTCGGGCCTGTGGTTCCTCATCATCCTCATCGTGGTGTGGAAGGTCGCCCTTCCTCGCCTGACCGCGATCCTCGACGAGCGCTCAGCCGCCATCGAAGGCAACATCGCCAAGGCCGATGAGGCGCAGAAGCAGGCCGAGGCCGCGCTGGAGGAGTACACCCGCCAGCTCGCCGAGGCCCGCACCGAGGCCGGTGAGATCCGCGAGGCCGCCCGTGAGGACGGCAAGAAGATCGTGACCGAGGCCAAGGAGACCGCTGTCGCCGAGGCCGGCCGCATCACCGCAGCCGCTCACTCGCAGATCGAGGCCGAGCGCCAGGCGGCGTTCGTCTCGCTGCGCAGCGAGGTCGGCACGCTCGCGATCGACCTCGCCGGCAACGTCGTGGGGGAGACCCTCAGCGACGACGCCCGTGCGACGGCCGTCGTGGACCGCTTCCTCGCCGACCTCGAGAAGGCCAAGTAATGGGCAGCGCGACCACTCAGGCACTCGCGGCATCGACGGACGCGCTTGCCGCAGCGTCGGGCCTGACCCTCGACAGCGCGGCCGAGCTCTTCGCTGCAGCCCGCGCCATCGGGGAGTCGGCTCAGCTGAGCGGCGCGCTCGCCGATCCTGCAGCCCCGGCCGAGGCGCGCAGCGCGCTCGTCTCGGCGGTGTTCGCGGGTGTCTCGGCTCCGGTGCGCTCGCTGCTGACCACGGTCGCGGCGCAGCGCTGGTCGTCGGTGTCCGATCTCGTCGACGGTGTCGAAGAGCTCGCCATCCGCGCAGCGGCTGCGGCGGCTCCCGGTGACGACGTCGCGACGGAGCTGTTCGGCTTCTCGCGCGTCGTCGCGGCGAACCCCGAGCTCGAGCTCGCACTCGGTGGCCGTCTCGGCGGTGACGCGGCGAAGCTCGCGCTCGTCGAGCGGGTGCTCGGTGGCGCGGTGTCACCCGCGACCATGCTCATCGCCACGTCCCTGGTCCCGCGTCCGCGTGAGCGTCGCGTCCGCCAGGTGCTCAGCCGCGCGGTTCGCATCGTCGCCGCACAGGCCGGCCGTTCGGTCGCGACGGTGTACACCGCCGCTCCGATCCCGGCCGCGCAGGAAGCGCGCCTGCGCGACGCGCTCGCCCGTCGCTACGGCGGCGAGATCTCCATCAACCAGGTGATCGACGAATCCGTCGTCGGAGGCCTGCGTGTGCAGATCGCCGATGACGTCATCGACGGCAGCATCTCCGCCCGCCTCGCCGACCTTCGCCAGAAGCTCGCGAGCTGAACTACTCGACGCGGGGAACCGCGCACACCCAGACACACAAAGGGAAGACAATGGCAGAACTATCGATCAGCCCCGACGTCATCCGTGACGCGCTGAAGGACTTCGCCGCCGCCTACGAGCCCACCGGCGCCGCGGCGACCGAGGTCGGCACCGTCATCGACGCAGCCGATGGCATCGCGCACGTCGAAGGACTGCCGGGCGTCATGGCCAACGAGCTCGTCACCTTCGGGGACGGCACGAAGGGCCTGGCACTGAACCTCGACGAGCACGAGATCGGCGTGGTCGTCCTCGGCGACTTCACCGGCATCGAGGCCGGCCAGGAGGTCACCCGCACCGGCGAGGTCCTCTCGGTCCCGGTCGGCGACGGCTACCTGGGTCGCGTCGTCGATCCGCTCGGAAACCCGATCGACGGACTCGGCTCCATCGCGACCGAGGGCTCCCGTGCCCTCGAGCTGCAGGCGCCCGGCGTCATGCAGCGCAAGTCGGTGCACGAGCCGATGCAGACCGGTGTCAAGGCGATCGACGCCATGATCCCCGTCGGCCGCGGTCAGCGTCAGCTGATCATCGGCGACCGCCAGACCGGCAAGACCGCGCTGGCGATCGACACGATCATCAACCAGCGGGCCAACTGGGAGTCGGGCGACGTCAGCAAGCAGGTGCGCTGCATCTACGTCGCGATCGGCCAGAAGGGCTCGACCATCGCGGGCGTCCGCGGTGCGCTCGAAGAGGCCGGTGCGATGGAGTACACCACCATCGTCGCGGCTCCCGCTTCCGACCCGGCCGGCTTCAAGTACCTCGCCCCGTACACCGGATCGGCCATCGGCCAGCACTGGATGTACGGCGGCAAGCACGTCCTGATCATCTTCGACGACCTGTCGAAGCAGGCCGAGGCCTACCGTGCCGTGTCGCTGCTGCTGCGCCGCCCGCCGGGGCGCGAGGCGTACCCCGGTGACGTCTTCTACCTGCACTCGCGTCTGCTCGAGCGCTGCGCGAAGCTGTCCGACGAGCTCGGCGCGGGTTCGATGACGGGTCTGCCGATCATCGAGACCAAGGCGAACGACGTCTCGGCGTACATCCCGACCAACGTGATCTCGATCACCGACGGCCAGATCTTCCTGCAGTCCGACCTGTTCAACGCCAACCAGCGTCCTGCGGTCGACGTGGGAATCTCGGTCTCGCGAGTCGGCGGTGACGCTCAGGTCAAGTCGATCAAGAAGGTCTCCGGAACACTGAAGCTGGAGCTTGCGCAGTACCGCTCCCTCGAGGCGTTCGCGATGTTCGCATCCGACCTCGACGCGGCATCGCGTCGTCAGCTCGCCCGCGGTGCGCGACTGACCGAGCTGCTCAAGCAGCCGCAGTACTCGCCGTACCCCGTGGAGGAGCAGGTCGTCTCGATCTGGGCCGGCACGAACGGCAAGCTCGACTCGATCGAGGTCGAGGACGTGCTCCGCTTCGAGCGCGACCTTCTCGACTACCTGCGCCGCAACACGTCGATCCTCGACACGCTGCGCGAGACCAACGTCCTCGATGACGCCACGGTCGCAGAGCTCGACAAGCAGACCGACGCCTTCATCCTGGAGTTCCAGGGCGGCAAGGGCCAGTCGATCGGCACCCCGGGCAACGAGCAGGTCTCTGCCGAGGACGCCGGTGACGTCAGCCAGGAGAAGATCGTCAAGGGTCGTCGCGGGTAACCGCGTGAGGTACTGATTCATGGGCGCTCAACTCAGGGTCTACAAGCAGAAGATCTCTTCTGCTCAAACGACCAAGAAGATCACGAAGGCGATGGAACTCATCGCGGCTTCGCGCATTCAGAAGGCGATGGCACGCGTCAAGGCGTCCAGCCCCTTCGCGCGGGCCGTGACGAGGGCCGTGTCCGCCGTCGCGACGCACTCCAGCGTCGACCACCCGCTCACCCGCGAGGCAGAGACGATCCGTCGTACGGCGGTCGTCATCTTCTCGAGTGACCGCGGCCTCGCCGGCGCGTTCAACTCGCAGGTGATCCGCGAGGGGCTCGAGCAGGGCGAGCGGCTGCGCGAGCTCGGTCGTGAGCCGGTGTACTACCTGGTCGGTCGCAAGGCCGTCGGGTACTTCCAGTTCCGCCGGATCGAGTCCGCGGCCGAGTGGATCGGCGACACCGACACGCCGTCGTTCCACACCGCCGAGGAGATCGCGCACACGCTGCAGGAGGCCTTCCTGCGCGGCGGCGACTCCGAGGGCGTCGACGAGATCGTGCTGGTCTACAACCGGTTCGTGAGCATGATGACGCAGGAGCCCACCGCTCTTCGTCTGCTGCCGCTCGAGATCGAAGAGGCCGAGGACGCGGCGACCGCCGCCGTGTACCCGCTCTACGAGTTCGAACCCGACGCCGAGACCGTGCTCGACGCGATCCTGCCGGTGTACATCCAGAGCCGCGTGTTCAACGCCCTCCTCCAGTCGTCGGCCGCCAAGCAGGCCGCGACGCAGAAGGCGATGAAGTCGGCCAGCGACAACGCCGACAAGCTGATCACCGACTACACCCGCCTGCGCAACAACGCTCGCCAGGCCGAGATCACCCAGCAGATCGCAGAGATCGTCGGCGGCGCCGACGCCCTGTCGTCCAGCTGACACACATCAGGAGAAGAGACGAGAAATGACCACCACCGCCATGGCTGAGCAGCCGGCGACCGCGGTCGTCGGACGCGTCGCACGCGTCAACGGTCCGGTTGTCGACATCGAGTTCCCGCACGACTCGATCCCCGACATCTACAACGCACTCAAGACCACCATCACGATCGGCGAGGACTCCACCGAGATCACGCTCGAGGTCGCACAGCACCTCGGCGACGACCTCGTCCGCGCCATCGCCCTGAAGCCGACGGACGGTATCGTCCGCGGCCAGGAGGTGCGCGACACCGGTGAGGCCATCTCGGTTCCCGTCGGCGACGTGACCAAGGGCAAGGTCTTCAACGTGATCGGCGAGGTCCTCAACGCCGAGCCCGGCGAGACCATCGAGGTCACCGAGCGCTGGCCGATCCACCGCAAGGCGCCGAACTTCGACCAGCTCGAGTCGAAGACCACCATGTTCGAGACCGGCATCAAGTCGATCGACCTGCTGACCCCCTACGTGCAGGGTGGAAAGATCGGTCTGTTCGGTGGTGCAGGTGTCGGCAAGACCGTGCTCATCCAGGAGATGATCCAGCGCGTCGCCCAGGACCACGGTGGTGTGTCGGTGTTCGCCGGTGTCGGTGAGCGCACCCGTGAGGGCAACGACCTCATCCACGAGATGGAGGAGGCGGGCGTCTTCGACAAGACCGCCCTCGTCTTCGGCCAGATGGACGAGCCGCCGGGGACGCGTCTGCGCGTCGCACTGTCGGCGCTGACCATGGCGGAGTACTTCCGCGATGTGCAGAAGCAGGACGTGCTGCTCTTCATCGACAACATCTTCCGCTTCACGCAGGCCGGTTCCGAGGTCTCCACGCTGCTGGGCCGCATGCCCTCGGCTGTGGGCTACCAGCCGAACCTCGCGGACGAGATGGGCCTCCTGCAGGAGCGCATCACCTCGACGCGCGGCCACTCGATCACGTCGCTGCAGGCGATCTACGTGCCGGCCGACGACTACACCGACCCGGCGCCCGCGACCACGTTCGCGCACCTCGACGCCACGACCGAGCTCTCACGTGAGATCGCGTCGAAGGGTCTGTACCCGGCCATCGACCCGCTCACCTCGACGTCGCGCATCATGGACCCGCGCTACCTGGGTGAGGACCACTACCGCGTGGCCACCACGGTGAAGCAGATCCTGCAGAAGAACAAGGAGCTGCAGGAGATCATCGCCATCCTCGGTGTCGACGAGCTCTCCGAAGAGGACAAGATCGTCGTGTCGCGTGCACGCCGCATCCAGCAGTTCCTCTCGCAGAACACCTACATGGCGAAGAAGTTCACCGGCGTCGAGGGCTCGACCGTGCCGCTGAAGGAGACCATCGAGTCGTTCGACGCGATCTGCCGCGGTGACTTCGACCACGTCGCCGAGCAGGCGTTCTTCAACGTCGGCGGCATCTCCGACGTCGAAGAGGCATGGGCGAGGATCCAGAAGGAGAACGCCTGATCATGGCGCTGCACGTTAGCCTCGTCTCCGCTGACGCGGAGGTCTGGACGGGAGAGGCGTCGCTGGTCGTCGCCAGGACCGTCGAGGGCGAGATCGGCATCATGTCTGGTCACGAGCCGGTGCTGGCCATCCTCGCCCAGGGCGAGGTCCGCATCACTCAGGAAGACGGCAGCAAGGTGCTCGCGAACGCGCAGGACGGCTTCCTCTCGATGGAGGGCGACACGCTCACCATCGTGGCCGGCAACGCCGCACTGATCGCCTGAGCGCAGAACCACCCGGCGTCCGCTCCGGATCGTGCCCCGCACGACCCGGAGCGGACGCTTCGTCTGTGTGGAGACCATGAAGATCCTTCTGCCCCCGTCCGAGACCAAGCGTCCCGGTGGCTCCGGCGCCCCGATGCGCCTCGACGAGCTCGCGCTGCCATCGCTGACGCCGCATCGCACCGAGCTCGTCGAAGCCCTCATCGCGCTCAGCGCCGACGAGTCGGTCGCCCGTCGCGTGCTGAAGCTGAGCGACCGGCAGTCCGGCGACATTGCGCACAACCGGATGCTGCGCACGGCGCCCACGATGGCCGCGATCGACCGGTACACGGGCGTGCTCTACGACGCTCTCGACGCACCCTCCCTCGACAGGGTCGCGCGGCGCTGGCTCGGCGAGCACGTGCTGATCCATTCGGCCCCGTTCGGACCGATCGGCGCGCTCGATGAGATCCCGGCATACCGGCTGGCCGCCGGAACGTCGCTGCCCGGCATCCGCCCGCTGCGCCGGCACTGGGCGGAGGCGACGTCCGCCGCACTCGCGGATGCCGGATTCGTGCTCGATCTGCGCAGCGAGTCGTACGTCGCGCTCGGGCCGGTCGCCGGGGTGGTGCCGTCGGCGTATGTGCGGGTCGTCACCGATACAGGGCGGGCCCTGAACCACTTCAACAAGAAGGCCAAGGGCGAGCTCGTGCGCGCCCTCGCCACGACACGCCCGAGGGGCAGCTCCGTGCGCGCGCTCGTGCAGTGGGCGGATGAGCACGGCATCCGGCTGCAGAAGACCGCGGACGCCGCCGTTCTCGAGCTCGTCGTCACCGGCTGATCTCCCCGACGACGGGGTGGCTCGTTGCCCGCCGTCCTGCTGCTTCGCTAGCATGTGCGGTGCACGAGATCCGCACGGGGGAGCACTACCGCTTCCTCTCGACGAGAGAAGTGGTTCATCCATGGGATACGACGACTACGGCGATTACACCGCCTTCGCTGCGATCATCGGGCTGGTGACGGTGCTGCTGCTCATCCTCGGCCCGATCATGTACGTCGTCTCGTCGATCTTCATGATGAAGATCTTCGAGAAGGCCGGCGTCGTCGGCAAATGGCGCGCCTGGGTTCCGGTCTACCGGGAGATGATCTTCTTCAAGCTCGGCGACATGAGCCCGTGGCTCGTGCTGTACACCCTGGGTGCGACCATCCTGCTGTCGTGGACCGGCATCGGCGGCCTGTTCGGTCTGGTCTTCACCGCGCTGTTCGCGATGGCCGGCTGGCGTGTCGGGCTGAAGCTGCAGAAGGAAGCGGCCTGGGTCATCCTCTTCGTGCTGCTGAACATCGTGTGGATGGGCATCGCCGCATTCGACCGCTCGCGCTGGAACCCGAACATCGCCCCTGCTCCGTGGGCCGGCAACGGGTTCCTCGGCGACCGGACCGTCTGGGACGGCGTCCCCGTGCAGCCTGGCCAGAACGTCGCCCCGGCCACCGGTTACGGCGCTCCGCAGGGCTACGCCCCGCCTGCCCCGCAGGGCTACGCCCCGCCTGCCCCGCAGGGCTACGCCCCGCCCGCGCAGCCCGGCTACGGTCAGCCGACCCAGCCCGGCTACGGCGCGCCGTACGACCCCTCGGCGCCGGTTCCGCCGGCACCGGGCGCGCCCGTGCCCCCTCCGGCCACCCCGCCGGCGCCCCCGGCGCCGCCGGCCGCACCTCCGGCCGCCCCGCCGGTCCCGCCCGCGCCTCCCGCCTCGCCCGAGGACCCGACGCAGCCGCGTCCCTGACCTGATCACGAGAAGGCCCCCGAGGACGTCGGGGGCCTTCTCGCGTCTGCGGGCGACGCTGCCGACCCGCCGGGCCGGTCCGAGCACGTGCGGCGCCCCGATAGTGTGGATGCATGGTCACCTCGCAGCGTCGCGTCGGCGCATCCGGACTCGTCGTCTCCGCAGCCGGCCTCGGGTGCAACAACTTCGGTCGCGCGGGAACCGTGACCGAGACCCTCGACGGCACGCGCGCCGTGATCGACGCGGCCCTCGCGAACGGGGTGTTCTTCTTCGACACCGCCGACATGTACGGTGCCGAGGCGGGCCGCAGCGAAGAGCTCATGGGCGAGGTGCTCGAGGGCCGCCGCGATCGCGTGGTGCTTGCCACCAAGTTCGGGCACGAACGGGATATGGGCTACGACTTCCCCGGCGGACGCGGGTCGCGCCGATACGTGCGTCACGCTGTCGTGCACTCCCTGCGCCGTCTGCGCACCGACTGGATCGACCTGTACCAGCTGCACCTGCCCGACCCGCAGACGCCGATCGCCGAGACCATCGACGCGCTCGACGAACTCGTCGACGAGGGGAAGATCCGCTACTACGGGCATTCGAACCTCACCGGCTGGCAGATCGCCGAAGCCGAGTTCACCGCGCGGGCGCGCTCGACGGGACGTTTCATCTCGGCCCAGAACCACTACTCGCTGCTGGCGCGGGCATCCGAGCGGGAGGTGCTGCCGGCGGTGAACCGCTACGACCTCGGCTTCTTCCCGTTCTTCCCGCTGAAGAACGGACTGCTCACCGGCAAGTTCACCCGCGAGGGCGGGCCGGCAGGCAGCCGGATCATGGGCACGCGTCAGCAGATCTGGGCGGATGCGCCCTGGGACGCACTCGAGCAGTACCAGGCCTTCTGCGATCAGCGCGACATCACCATGCTGCAGGCCACCTTCGGCTGGCTGCTGGCGCAGCCGGGTGTCTCCAGCGTCATCGCCGGGGCGACCACGCCGGAGCAGGTGGAGGCGAATGCGGCGGCCGCCGACGCGTGGACCCCGTCGGCAGCCGATCTGGCCGCGATCGATGCGCTGTTCCCGCTGATCGACGATCCCGCCGACCGGATGTGACGGCACCACTACGATGATGATGATTCCCGCGGCCGTTCGGCCGTCCCACCGCCCGATGGAGTGCCCACGTGCCTGAGACCACGACGCAGACCTTCCGCGTCAACGATGACCTCGAGCTCAGCTGGGCAGGTGTGACCGACCGAGGGCGACGCCGCGAGAACAACCAGGACTCCTTCCTCGCGAAGTATCCGCTGTTCATCGTCGCCGACGGCATGGGCGGGCACGCCGGCGGCGAGATCGCCAGCCAGGCCACCGTCGACCGCCTCTCCGACATGGTCGACTCGGGGCAGATCGACGACGAGCGCATCGTCGCGGCGCTGCAGCTGGCGGTCGACGACATCCACCGGCATCCCGAGACGACCGACGAGGGAACCGGCACGACCCTGACCGGCGTGTACCTCGACCGCGGTGACGACGGCTGGCGCTGGATCGCGTTGAACATCGGCGATTCCCGGGTGTATCTCGAACGTGACGGCCGCCTGATCCAGGTGACCACCGACCACTCCGTCGTGCAGGAGCTCATCGCGTCGGGAAAGATCAGCCCGGAAGAGGCCGACGCGCACCCCTACAGCAACGTGATCACGCGCGCGGTCGGGGCGAACGAGCTCGTCTCGCCGGACTACGTCGCGGTCGACGTCGTCGACGGCGACCGCTTCATCATCTGCTCCGACGGTCTCACCAAAGAGCTCACCGATTACGGCATCCTGCACTTCCTGCGTGAGAACGCCGACCCCGCCGAGGCGGTGAACGCGATGGTCGACGCCGCGCTGGAGAACGGCGGACGCGACAACGTGACGCTGATCGTCCTCAACGTGCGCTTCAGCGGCGGTGCCGCCCAGCCCCTGGCCGTCGCAGACGAGTCGTCCTCCACAGACCCCGCGATCGAGGAGTGAGCCGGTCCGGCCTGTGGACAGGCCGGATCCCGCCCCCGCGATGAGCTGAGATGGGCGGATGGATGCCACGACCATCGTCCTGCCCGCAGCTCCCGCGCTGCCCGGGCGGCCACCGCTCCCGCTGCTCGCCGCGATCGTCCCCGTCATCGCGGGAGTGGTGCTCTGGTTGATCACGGGATCGCTCTTCGCGCTGTGCTTCGCAGCCCTCGGCCCGCTCATGCTGCTCGCCTCATTCGCGGACGGCATGCGATCGCGACGCAGAGCCCGGCGACGGGCGGAGGGCGAATCCGACGCTGCCTGGCAGCGCGCCGAAGACGAGCTCGGTCGCCTGCATGCGCAGGAGCACCGGATGCGCTGGCATCGCTCACCGGATGCCGCCCGGTGTCTGCTCGACCCGCCGCTGCGCGGCCGCACCCCGCTGAGCTCGGCCACCGAGCTGGTGATCGGGCGGGGCCGCGTCGACAGTCGGGTGCGCGCCTCGGGCGGCGACGACGATCGATCGCGCGCCTTCCGGGAACGCGCCGAGCAGCTGGCCGACGCTCCGATCGTCGTCGAACTCGGCGGCGGGGTGTGCGTCCGTGCTCCGGGCCCGATCGCGAGTGCCGTCGTCAGAGCGCTCGTGGCGCAGCTGTGCCTGCGGTTCGGGCCGTCGGAGCTGAGCCTGCACGGTTGCGGCGTCGCCGACTGGGGTCTCGGAGGCTTTCCGCACGTCGGTCGTCGCGGCGCACGGCTCCGGCTGAGGGTCGGCGACGGAGCCGAGCCGGCGGATGCGATGATCTGCGTGCGGCTGCCGGGAGAGGAGCCGCCGGAGGGCGTCACGACCGTGCTGGAGTGCGTCGCGCCGTCCAGGGCGGTGGCACGCACGGTGGAGGGGCTGCGGGATGTCGCCCTGGAGGCGGTGTCGATGCAGCAGATCGCCCTGATCGCGGCCGGAGTGGCGAGCAGATCGGAGGACGACGCTCAGGTGCCGGATGCCGTGGCGCTGGGCGAGCTCGAGGCGGCCGCCGGCGGCGACGGCCGGCTCCGCGCGCGGTTCGGGCGAGGGGAGCAGGGCGATGTGCTCGTCGACCTCGTCGACGACGGGCCTCACGCGATCGTCACCGGCATGACCGGCACGGGCAAGAGCGAGCTGCTTATCAGCTGGGTCGCCGCGATCGCCGTGGCGCACGCACCCGAGGAGGTGACCTTCGTGCTGATCGACTTCAAGGGCGGCACGGCGTTCGACCCGCTGCGCGCCCTGCCGCACGTCGTCGCCGTCGTGACCGACCTCGACGCGGCCGGTGCCCGGCGCGGGGTGGGAAGCCTCAGCGCCGAACTGCGGCGCCGGGAGGCGGCCCTGGCGTCGGCCGGTGCGCGGGACGTGAGCGAGTGCCCCGCGCTCGCTCGACTCGTCATCGTCGTCGACGAGTTCGCCGCTCTCGTGCAGGAGCATCCCGACCTGGCGCAGATCTTCACGGACGTCGCCGCACGCGGCCGCGCGCTGGGAATGCATCTCGTCCTCGGCACGCAGCGTGCCGGCGGTGTGATCCGGGATGCCCTGGCGGCGAACTGCCCGCTGCGGCTGAGCCTGCGTGTGGCGGAACCGGCCGACAGCCGACTGGTGATCGGGTCGGATGCTGCCGCCGCCGTGCCCGGCGGACCCGCATCGCGCGGCCTGGTGTACGTGCGACGGCCCGAGGACGACGAGCCGCACGCCATGCGCGTCGCCCTCACCGCGCCGCACGACCTGGCTGCGGTGGCGCTCCGGTGGGCCGGGGTCGAGGCACCGGCCAGCCCGTGGCTGCCGCCGCTGCCTCGCGTGATCGACGTGCCCGCGGGCGGGAGCGTCTCCGCGGCCGGCGACATCGTGCTCGGCCGCGCGGACGAGCCCGAGCAGCAGAGCCAGCCGTGGGTGCACCTCGCACGAGGCGACGGACTCGGCGTGCTCGGTGGCCCGGCCTCGGGCAAGAGCACGCTGATCCGCACGGTGCAGTCCCAGGCACCGGATGCCGTCGTCATCCCGAGCGACGCCGAGGAGGCGTGGGATGCCGTGGCAGAGCTGTCGACCGGCCGCCACGGAATGGTGCTCTGCGACGATCTCGACGTTCTGCTCGCGCAGTACCCGGCCGACCATGCGCAGCTCTTCATGAGCCGCTGGGAGCACATCGTGCGGGACCCTGCCGGTGCGGTCATCACCGCCTCGCGAGCGTCGGGCCCGGTCGGCCGGCTGCTCGACGGGCTTCCGCGCCGCGCGCTGCTGCGGCTCAGCAGCCGAGTCGAGCACATCGCCGCCGGCGGCGAGGCCGCCGCGTTCGATCCGCATCGGCCGCCTGGGCGTGGAGCGGTCGACGGCCGCGACGTGCAGCTCTGCTGGACCGATGCGGTCGCGGCGGGCGGCGAACCGGCCGGTCTCGGAGCGACGACCGTCAAAAGGACCGGCAGCGGGCGACGGGAGGGTGGACGCGGCCGCGGCGCGGAGGGCTGGCGGCCTCGGCAGACGCTCGCCGGTGTGGTGACGTCGGCCGTCGAGGAGACCCGGAGCGCGCTCGCCCACGCTCACCCGGGATTCCGGGTGACGACCCTCGCGGAGACCGCCTCGGCGGGGATCGATCGGGATGGCGACGGTGCGCCGCTGGTGATCGTCGGCGATCCCGAGCAGTGGCGTGCTCAGTGGTCGCTGCTGCAAGGCGTCCGCAGCGGCGGCGAGCTCGTCGTCGCTGCCGAGTGCGCGACCGAGCTGCGTCAGCTCGCCGGCGTGCGCGACACCCCGCCGTTCGCGCGGCTCCACGAGGGCCGGGCGTGGGTGGTGGCGTCCGGTGGCAGGCCGCGGCGGGTGCGGCTGATGTGAGCCGGCGGTGTCAGATGCCGGAGCCCGGGCGGATCATGCCGACCGGGTGACCGCCGCCGAGCACGTCGAGCGGGAGAGCCGTCGCGAGCGCGGCGACATCCGCTTCGGTGAGCGCACCGGCACGCGCGAGCAGAGTCGCGGCGACGATCGCCGACGCGCGGCTGCTGCCGTCGAGGGTCTTCAGCGCCACGGTCGTGTTGTCGGGCGCGACCATCACCATCACGCCCTCGGCGCCGTGCTTGGCGAACACGCCGAGCGTCTCGATGGCGATGGTGTCCGGCTCGCCGGGGCCGGCGATCGTCCACGGGTTCTCGCGCACCGCGCGCACGAGTGCGCCGGCCACCCGGTGCAGGGCGAACGGGGAGCGCTCGGATGCCGAGCCGATCCGGTGGATCGCCCGGGCGAGGCCCAGCAGAGTGATCGCATGCACCGGTGCACCGCAGCCGTCGATCGCCGTGTGCGCGATCTTCTCGCCGGCGAGGCGCTCGACGACATCCCGTATGTGCACCTGCAGCGGATGTGCGGTGTCGAGGTAGCCCTCGGTCGGCCATCCGGTCGCCACGCAGGCGCGGAGCATCAGCGCGTGCTTGCCCGAGCAGTTCATCCGCACGCGGGCCTTGTCGGCGTGGTCGCGGATCATGTCGCGACGTGCCGTCGCGTCGGAGGGCCACGCCGCGGGGCATCCCAGGTCGTCCTCGTTGAGCCCGCCCGCGGCGAGCATCTCGCGCACGACCTCGACGTGCCGGTCGGTGCCGCCGTGGCTGGCCGTGCCGAGCGCGAGCTGTTCGCCCTCCAGAGCTGCGCCGGCGGTCACGCTGGCGATCGCCTGCAGTGGCTTCAGGCTGGAGCGCGGCAGGATCAGCGCGTCGGCGTTGCCGTGCTGAGCGATGACCTCCCCGTCGGGGGAGAGCACGACCGCGGCGCCCGCATGGCGGGATTCGACGAAGCCGTTGCGCTCCACGATCGCGAGTTCGACGGCATCAGCGATGGTGAGAGTCTCGAGCACCAGACAAGCCTAATGCGCCGCACGGTGGCAGACTGGCGCCATGGCTCCCCTCGGTGAACACCACTACGCGCTCACGACCACCTGGACGGGCAACCGCGGCACCGGCACGAGCGGATACCGCGACTACGCGCGCGACGTCACGATCGGCATCCCGGGCAAACCCGACCTGCTGGCGTCGGCAGACAAGCCGTTCCGCGGTGACCCGGCCCGGTGGAATCCGGAGGATCTGCTCGTGGCGGCGCTGTCGGAATGCCACCTGCTGTCGTATCTGCACGCCTGCGTCACGGCCGGGGTCGTCGTGACCGCCTACCTCGACGAGGCCACGGGGGTCATGCGCGAGGACGGCCGGGGCGCAGGCGCGTTCGCCGAGGTGACGCTGCGACCGCGGGTGAGGGTCGCCGACGAGTCGATGCTCGAGGCGGCACAGCAAGCGCACCACACCGCTCACGAGTGGTGCTTCATCGCGAACTCGGTGAACTTCCCGGTGCACCACGAGGCGACCGTGGTGGTGGGGTCCGAATCCGCCTGAGCTCAGCGGCGCTCGTGGGGGAGCACCTGCTTGAGCTTCTCGATCGGCGTCTGCGCCGGCGGCTCGTTGTACACGCCGGCGAGCTCCTGCTCGCTCAGGGCGTGGATGGCGGCCATGATCTCGTCGGTGGCCAGTCGGCGGGCTCGTCCGCTCGTCGCCGGACCGTGCCTGGACACATCGATCGGCGTGCCGAAGCGCACCGTCACGCGCTCGCTGAGCACGGGCATCTTCGCACCCCTGGGCATCACCTTGTCCGTGCCGATGAGGCCCACGGGCACGACCGGAGCGCCGGTCTGCAGGGCCAGGAAGGCCACGCCGGTGCGTCCCTTGTACAGCCGGCCGTCCGTCGAGCGCGTGCCCTCCGGGTAGAGCGCGACGGCCAGGCCGTCGTCGAGAAGCTGGCGCTGCTGATCCAGCGCATCGAGCGCGGCCTGCCCTGCGCCGCGGCGCACCGGGATCGCGCCGACCGAGGTGAAGAAGTCGCGCGAGATGGCGCCCTTGAGTCCGGTGCCCTCGAAGTAGCTCGACTTCGCCAGGAAGTGCACCGGTCGGGGAGCGGCGATCGGGATCGCCATCGAATCGATGAACGACAGGTGGTTGCTGGCGAGGATCACCGCGCCGGTCAGCGGGACGTTCTCGCGTCCTTCGATGCGGGGCCGGTAGACCACTCGCGCCACCGAGCCGGCGATCATCCGCCCCACCTTGTACTTGAACCCCGCACGGCGGGGCGAGGGGTGCGCCGACGTCTCCGATCCGGGATCCACGGGGGTGACCGACTGCTCAGAACTCACCGGGAGAGCTTATCCTCCGGTGCATGCCGGTCGCGGAATGACGCGGTGTCCTGATCGCGCGTTCAGCATCGGCAAAGCAGGGTGCGTCAGGATGAGATCTTCCCGTTCCGCGAATCCGAGGTCTCATCTTGCGTCTGCGCCCCCTCACCCTTGCGTCCACCGTGGCCGTCACCGCACTTCTGCTCACCGGATGCTCCGGCGCGAAGAATCCGTCGACGTCGCCCGACTCGAAGGGCAGCGACGACGTGTGCGCGCAGGTGGCTTCTCCCGGGGCGCTCACCGACAGCGTCGACGTCAGCGGCGAGTTCGGTCAGCCCGCCAAGATCACCGTGGAGAAGGACCAGAAGGTCGACGAGGTGCAGCGCACCGTCATCTCCGAGGGCGAGGGCAAGAAGGTCAAGGCCGGCGACTACATCGCCTACGCGATGAGCGCCTTCGACTCCAAGACCGGTGATCACCTGGGTGACATCGGGTATACCGAGGGCGAGCTGCTTCCGCAGGACGCGCTGGCGAACCAGGCGCTCGCCGAGGCGGTCGGCTGCGCCCCGGTCGGCACGCGCGTCGCCTTCGCGCTGCCGGCCTCCGAGGGCGCGGATTCGCAGCTGTACATCATCGACGTGCTCGACACCGTGCCCACCGCGGCGTGGGGCGAGAAGCAGGAACCCGCCGACGGCATGCCCACCGTCACGCTCGCCAAGGACGGCGAGCCCGACGTCGACGTTCCCACCGGTGACGCTCCCGGCGAGCTGAAGATCTCGGTGCTGAAGCAGGGCGACGGACCCGAGGTCGCCGACGGCGACACCACTCTGCTGCAGTACTACGGCGTCGACTGGGAGAGCGGCGAGAGCTTCGACTCCTCGTGGTCGCGGGGTGCGCCCTACGCCGCACCGGGCAACACGTACGTGCCCGGCTTCGTGCAGGCGCTCGCCGGCCAGAGGGTCGGCTCGCAGGTGCTCGTGGTCATCCCGCCGGCGCTCGCCTACGGCGAGGACCCCGAGGGTCATGAGCTCGGTGGCAAGACGCTCGTCTTCGTCATCGACATCCTCGCGACGCAGCACGCGCCCGCCGCGCAGTGACGCGCTGAACGAGAGGGCGGCGATCCGGCAGGGTCGCCGCCCTCTCGCATAGGCTGACGGGATGCGTCGCGTCATCGTCCTCGGCTCCACAGGCTCCATCGGCACCCAGGCGCTGGATGTGATCCGCGCACACCCCCGCCGCTTCGAACTCGTCGGCATCGCGGCGGGCAGCAACGCCGAACTGGTCGCCGAGCAGGCTGCGCAGTTCCAGGTCGAGCACACCGCTCTCGGCGCGGCCGAGGCCGAGCAGCTGGTGCGCGACGTCGAGGCGGATGTGGTGCTCAACGCGATCACCGGCTCGATCGGGCTCGGCTCGACGCTCGCCGCTCTCGAGGCGGGACGCACGCTGGCCCTGGCCAACAAGGAGTCTCTCATCGTCGGCGGTGAGCTGGTGCGCGCGGCAGCGGCTGCCGACCAGATCGTCCCGGTCGACTCGGAGCACTCGGCGCTCGCGCAGGCGCTGCGCGCCGGCACGCGCGCCGAGGTCAGAAGGCTCGTCGTCACGGCATCCGGCGGGCCGTTCCGCGGCCGCTCCCGCGCCGACCTGGCCGAGGTCACCCCTGCTCAGGCCCTGGCACACCCCACCTGGGACATGGGGCGCATGGTCACCACGAACTCCGCCACGCTCATCAACAAGGGGCTCGAGGTCATCGAGGCGCATCTGCTGTTCGACGTGCCGTACGACGACATCGAGGTTGTCGTGCATCCGCAGTCGATCGTGCACTCGATGGTCGAATTCGTCGACGGCTCGACGATCGCGCAGGCGTCTCCGCCCGACATGCGGCTGCCGATCTCACTCGGACTGGACTGGCCGCATCGCGTCGGCGGGGTCGGACGGCCCCTCGACTGGAGCACGGCGACCAGCTGGACCTTCGAGCCGCTCGACGACGAGGCGTTCCCCGCCGTCGCCCTCGCCAAGGCCGTCGGCCGCGCCGGCAGCACGTTCCCCGCGGTGTACAACGCCGCGAACGAGCAGGCGGTGCACGCGTTCCACGAGGGGCGGCTGTCGTTCCTCGGCATCGTCGACACCGTGCGTCGGGTCGTCGACGCGCACGATGCCCCGGAGAAGCTGACGATCGAGGCGCTCGACGAGGCCGAGTCCTGGGCGCGCGCCACGGCGGACGCCCTGATCGCCGCGTCCTGATCAGGGCTCGCCCGGCGACCTCTGCACGTCAGTCGATGTAGGGGACCGGCCAGTGCGAGTCAGGTGCCGGCCACCCCGCGGCGATGAGCGCGCGACGGGCGAGCTCGCGGGCCGAGTACGGTGTGCGGACGCCGCGGATGTCGCGGTAGTCCTGATGCCCCGGTCCCGCCCAGAGAATGGCATCCCCTTCGCCGACCAGACCCACGGCGGTCACGATCGCGTCCTCCGGAGGCGACACCTCGTGGATCTCGGCATCCGGTCGCGCGCGACGGGCGCCTTCGACGAGGGTGGCGCGGATCGACGCGGCGTCCTCGAACCGAGGGTGGTGATCCGTGATCACGAGGATGTCGCTGCCCTCGACGGCGGTGCGGGCCATGTCGAAGCGCTTCGTGGCGTCGCGGTCGCCGTCGGCGCCGAACAGCATGAGCACCTTGCCCGGGGTGACGCGCCGCACGGCGGCGAGGGTCTTCTCGAAGGCGTCGGGGGAGTGCGCGAAGTCGACGTACACCGCGGGACCGGTCTCGCCCGAGATGAACTGGGTGCGCCCGGGCAGATGCGCGACGATGCGCCCGTCGCGGTCGAGCGCGCCGACGATGCGCTCCCAGTCGTATCCGCCCTCCAGCAGCATGACGATCGCGAGCCCCGCGTTGGCCGCCATGTGCGGTCCGATGACGGGCACGACGGTCGACAGGGTGCGCCCGTCAGGGCCGGTGAGGGTGAACGCGGTGCCGCTGGGACGCTCGTCGTCGACCGAGACGACCCAGTCGGCGCGGGCGGCGGCATCCGGATCGGCGGCGATCGCGGGTGTGCCGACGGTGACGACGGGCACGGTCGCGCGCTCGACGACGATCGATCCGGATGCCGAATCCACACTCACCACGGCGCGGCGCGAGCGCTCGGGGGTGAACAGCGGCAGCTTCGCCTCGAAGTACTGCTCCATGTCGGCGTAGTCGTCGAGGTGGTCGTGCGAGAGATTGGTGAACCCGGCGACGTCGAACATGATGCCGTCGACGCGGTGCCGCGACAGCGCCTGCGCGCTGACCTCGACGGCGACGGCCTCGACCTCGCGCTCGCGCATCAGGGCGAGCAGCGCGTGCATCTCGGAAGCCTCGGGGGTGGTCAGGCGCGAGACGATCACCTCGCCGGCGATGTGCCGCTCTGCAGTCGACGACAGACCCGACACGACACCGATCTGATCCAGCAGGCCCTGCAGCAGGTGCGACACGCTCGTCTTGCCGTTGGTGCCCGTGGTGCCGAACAGCAGCGGCAGCGGGTCGTCCGCACCGGTGCCGTACACCCAGGCACTCAGCGCGCCGAGCACCCCGCGCGGGTCATCCACGACGATGACCGGCAGGCCAGCCGGGCCGGCGATCCCGGCGCCCGCCTCGTCGGTGATCACCGCGACCGCGCCCTTCTCGGCCGCCGTCTGCGCGAACTCGGCGCCATGCCGGTTCACGCCCTGGATGGCGACGAAGGCCTCGCCCGCACGCAGGTCGGCGGTGGCGAGGGTGATGCCGCTCAGCTGCACGCCGGCGATGTCACCGCGGACGTCTCGAGCGAAGCGTTCGGCCAGCTCGGTCAGCGCACGACGGGGTGGGTCGGCCGGGCGGAGCACAGGGGGCAGCGATGTCGTGGTCATATCCCGTCCATGATCTCACGCGGCCCGGAGGCTGCCGGCGTTCGGAGATCCAGGGGATTCCTCAGCGCTGGCACTAGCGTGGACGGGTGGAGATACTGCTGTACCTGGGCGGCATCGTGTTCATGCTGATCGGCCTCGGCCTGTCGATCGGGCTGCACGAGGTGGGGCACCTGCTGCCCGCGAAGCTGTTCGGCGTGCGCGTCGGGCAGTACATGATCGGCTTCGGGCCGCGGCTGTGGTCGAAGCGGATCGGCGAGACCGAATACGGGTTGAAGGCGCTGCCGCTCGGCGGCTTCATCTCGATGTCGGGCATGTACCCGCCGTCGGCGAAGAGCACCCCCGCCCGGGGCCTGTTCGCCTCTCTCGTGCAGGATGCCCGCACCGCCAACGACGAGACGATCGCAGACGGCGACGAGGATCGCGTCTTCTACCGCCTGCCGGTCTGGAAGCGCGTGATCATCATGCTGGGCGGGCCGGCGATGAACCTCATCCTCGCCATCGCGATCTTCACGATCATGGCATCCGGAATCGGCATTCAGCAGGCCAGCACGACCGTCGCCTCGGTGACCGAGTGCGTTCTGCCCGCCGGCACGACGCAGCAGAGCTGCGCGAGTGACGATCCCGCCGCCCCTGCGGCCGAGGCGGGTTTCGAACCCGGCGACGTGCTCGTCAGCGTCGGAGGCGAGAAGGTGCAGACCTTCGCCGAGGTCTCGGCGATCATCCAGCGCTCGCCGGGCGAGCGGCTGGACGTCGTCGTCGAGCGCGAGGGCAAGCGGGTCGATCTGACCCTCACTCCGGTCGCGGCCCAGCGCGGAGAAGTGGATGCCGAGGGCCGGCCGGTGCTCGATGCTCAGGGTGAGCCGGTCACCCGCACCGTGGGATACGCGGGCATCTTCGCGCAGAGCGAGTACGTGCCGCAGCCGATCGGCACGGGGCCGGAGCTTGCGATGCAGCAGACCGGAGCTGTCGCCTCCCTCGTGATCCACCTGCCCGAGAAGCTGTGGAACGTCGGCGTCTCGCTCGTGACGGGAGCCGAGCGCGACCCGAACGGTCCGCTCAGCGTGGTCGGGGTGGGTCGCCTGGCCGGTGAGGTGGCGGCGACGGATGCCCCGGTGCTGAACCGCCTCGTCGTGCTGATGAACCTGCTCGCGGCGTTGAACATCGCCCTGTTCGTGTTCAACCTCATCCCGCTGCTGCCGCTCGACGGCGGGCACGTCGTCGTCGCGCTCTGGGAGGGTCTGAAGCGCACCTGGGCGAAGATCACGGGGCGTGCCGCCCCGAAGCCCGTCGACGCGACCCGGCTGGTGCCGGTGACCGTCGTCGTCGCCGTGCTGCTGATCGGAATGGGTGCGCTGCTGATCGTGGCCGACCTCGTCAAGCCGATGAGCCTGCTGGGCTGATCCTGCGCGGCTCCGCCTGCCGGGCCCGATCCGCCGGCGTCAGGCGAGGGCGTGGGCGGTGAGCCGCTCCAGCGTCTCCAGGCCGTCACGTGACAGGATCGACTCGAGGTGTCCCTGCACCGACGCGAAGCCCTCGCCGCGCAGCGCGTAGACGTCGCCGGTGGCGGCATCCGCCGACACCTCGGCATCCGGCACAGCCGTCGTACCGGGCACGACCCGGGCGGTATAGGTGTTGTAGAAGCCGACTGACGCGTCCTGCCCGAAGACGGGAACCGTCTTCTGCACGCCCTGATGAGGGGCATCGAGCGGCACCAGATCGATGCCGAGCCGGTCGGCGAGGATCTGATGGCTCAGGCACACGGCGAGCAGCGGGGCTCCCGCGTCGCGGCGTCGCGCCACGACCTGCTGCATGCGCGCGATGCGCGGCGAGGCGGTGTCGCGGGGATCGCCGGGCCCGGGACCTGCGACGACCAGGTCTGCGGTGTCGATCGCGGTGTCGGTCACGGCGTCCCACGAGGCGATCTCGACCTCGAGCCCCAGGTGGCGCAGCTGGTGGGCGAGCATGGTGGTGAAACGGTCCTCGGCGTCGACGACGAGCGCGCGGCGGCCCGCGAAGCGGCCGCCGGGGTGGGCATCCTGCGGCTGCATCCAGAAGTCCGCGAGGCGGGTGTTGCGCGATGCCAGCAGAGCGGCGATCTCGGGATCGTCGGCGAGCCGCACCTCACCCGGCGCATCGTCGTCTCGAGCCTCGGCCGCGCGGTCGCGCTCGATGGCGCCGATCGCGCCCAGCACACCTGCCGCCTTGCCGTGCGTCTCGCTGACCTCGCCGTGCGGGTCGGAGTGGCGCACGAGCGTGGCGCCGACGGGCACGCGCAGCCGTCCGCCGTGGAGGTAGACCGTGCGGATGAGGATCGGCGCGTCCAGATCGTGTCCGCCTTCATCGTTCGGGGTGAACAGCGCCGCGACACCCGAGTAGTACCCGCGGGGGGACCGCTCGTGCCTGCGGATCACCGCGCACGCGTTCTGCATGGGCGAGCCGGTGACGGTGGGGGCGAACATCGTCTCGCGCAGGATGTCGCGCGGGTCGAGGCGACTGCGCCCGCGCAGCATGTACTCGGTGTGGGTGAGTCGCGACATCTCCTTCAGATGCGGGCCGGTGATCCGGCCGCCGTCCGAGCAGACCTGGCTCATCATCTTGAGCTCTTCGTCGACGACCATGAACAGCTCCTCGGTCTCCTTGGTGGACGAGAGGAACTCGGTCAGAGACTCGCGGGTCGCGCCGCCCGCCGGGTGACGGAAGGTGCCCGAGATCGGATTCATGGTGACGATGCCGTCACGAGCGACGACGTGCGCCTCGGGGCTGGCCCCGACGGCGATCTGGTCAGGGGTGATGACTGCGAACGTCCAGTACGCCCCGCGCTCGTGGGCGAGCAGGGCGCGGAACCAGGTGAGGGCGGCCGTGCGGTCGTCGGCCTCGAATCGCGCGCGATAGTCGCGCCGGATCACGAAGTTCGCCCCTTCGCCGTGACCGATCTCGTCGGCGATGACGCGCTCGACGATCTCGGCATAGTCGTCGTCGGAGATGTCGAACCCGCCGTCGTTCAGCGCGATCGGGGCCTGGGGGAGCACATCCATCAGCTCGGCGCGGTCGAGCTGAAGGTGCTCGGTGACGAGCAGGCAGCGCAGGGGGGTGCCGTCGTCGTGCGCCTCGAATCCGCGCTCGCGCACCTGGCGGTAGGGGACCATGGCGAACACCTCGCGGGCGCCGTCGGGGCCGTCGAGGGGGATGTCGGCCAGACGGTCGACGTCGACGATGTCGCCGGTGAGCAGGTCGATGCCGCCCTCACGTGCGATCAGCACGAACGGTGCGTCAGGATCGGCTGTGAGCTCTGCCAGTCGGGCGAGCGGAACTGCGGTCATCGGGGTCTCCTCGGTCGGGGATCCGGTGCGGGCAAGAAAAAGACCGCCCCGGAAGGCGGTCTGATCTCGTGGGTACGCGAATCACCGCCTAGAAGGCGGGCCACCAGGTGCGGGTCGCGGACATACCGTGAAAGTAGCACATCGTGGTGCGGGCGATCGGGTGCGTGACGCCGCGTGCAGCCGTTTTCGCTCGCGGAGACAGCCTCTTTCGATCCCGGTGCCGCACTCGATCGTCAAAAGGGCGGCGGAGCAGCGCTGCGGAAACCGGTGGGGGAGATGACCTGGACGGTGTGGTCGGGGCGGGTGCGGTACCGGATTCGGGAGCGATGTCGCATGGTGTGGTCGCGGGGGCAGAGCGGGCGCAGCTGGGTGAGGTCGGTGGTTCCGCCCTTCGCCCAGGGCCGATCATGGTCGAGGTCGGCGTCGACGGCGAGGTGGGTGCATCCGTCGCGGGAGCAGGTCCCGTGGTGCAGGGTCAGCCAGTCGCGCTGAGCGCGGGTGGGGCGGTAGGTGCGCCGGTCCATGTCGATGATCACGCCTTTGACGGGGTCGGTGATCAGCCGGTGGAATCCGCGGGCGTCGAGGAAGAGCTGCTTCGCGGTGAGCGGGTCGATGGTGTCGCCGCCCACGATGGACGCGGATTCGACGGGGACTGGTTCGCCGGCAAGCAGCTGCACGGGCACGGTGACGAAGACCTTCGTCTTCACCGCAGTGGGGGTGCCGATGCCGCGCAGCCATGCGCTGAACAGGTCGGCGCGGATCTGATCCCGCGTGCGCCCGTCGCGCTCAAACTTCTGGGTGTGCTTCGCCGTCGCCGTCAGGCGGCGCATCACCGCGACCGCCTCGTGGGTGGGCAGCAGGGCGGTGACCCACGACATCCCGTCGCCGGCGGGGGAGCGGCCGACATACCGGTCGGCCATCGCGCGGGTGTGCCGGCGGGCGGCGGTGTCGCCGGTGATCCGGTCGACGAGCTTCTTCGCCCGCTGCCGCAGCACCGCCGATGAGCAGGTCAGCACCCACTCGTGCGCCGCCTCATCCAGCCGGGCGAGCGCCGCAGCCTCCGCATCCCGAACCTCCCGCGGCGCACCGAGCGGGGAGGCGAGCGCGCCGGCGGCGGTGACGATCACCCCGACGTTGTGCATCGACGCGAAACCGTCACGGGCGCGCTGCCACAGCAGCGGCAGATCCCGCGCCGCCGTCTCGGCGACAGAGCACAGCTCCCGCACCCGCTCCTGCGAGATCCGCAACCGCAGCGACAACTCCAGCACGACCGCACGCTCGGCCATCCGCACGTCCGCGTCGATCGTGTAGATCTCCGGATGCTGACGAGCGAACTCGACCGCCTCCACCACCCGCTGCGCCTGACGGGCCGCATACCGGTTCGCATCCACCTCAGAACACGTCACATCATCGAGAAGAACACCCAGCACATCACCCGCAGACCGCGGACTCGAGCCGAACTCCTCATCGATGATCACCCCACCAGTATAGAACAAACATTCGAATGTGTCTACACCTGCATCACGGTAGATTTTGCCCCGGACACGAGGTGGCCGACTTCCAGCCCGCGCCGATCCGGCGGCGGTAGCCTGGAGGGGTGCCTGCAGTGAATCTTGGGATGCCGCGCATCCCCGAAGTCCTCGCCCCACGTCGCAAGTCCCGTCAGATCCGGGTCGGCAAGGTCCTCGTCGGCGGCGACGCCCCGGTGAGCGTCCAGTCGATGACGACGACGAAGACCACCGACATCAACGGCACGCTGCAGCAGATCGCCGAGCTCACGGCATCCGGCTGCGAGATCGTCCGCGTCGCCGTGCCGTCGCAGGACGACGCAGATGTGCTGCACATCATCGCGAAGAAGAGCCAGATCCCGGTGATCGCCGACATCCACTTCCAGCCGAAGTACGTGTTCCAGGCGATCGACGCGGGCTGCGCGGCGGTGCGCGTCAACCCGGGCAACATCCGCAAGTTCGACGATCAGGTGGGCGCCATCGCCAAGGCCGCGCAGGATGCGGGCGTGTCGCTGCGCATCGGCGTCAACGCCGGTTCGCTCGACCCCCGCCTGCTCGAGAAGTACGGCAAGGCGACGCCGGAAGCGCTGGTCGAGAGCGCGGTGTGGGAGGCGTCGCTGTTCGAGGAGCACGACTTCCACGACTTCAAGATCTCGGTCAAGCACAACGACCCCGTCGTGATGGTCAAGGCGTACCGCCAGCTGGCCGAGCGCGGTGACTGGCCGCTGCACCTCGGAGTGACCGAAGCCGGTCCGGCGTTCCAGGGCACGATCAAGAGCGCCACGGCCTTCGGCATCCTGCTGGGCGAGGGCATCGGCGACACCATCCGTGTCTCACTCTCGGCGCCTCCGGCTGAAGAGGTGAAGGTCGGCCACCAGATCCTGCAGTCGCTGAACCTGCGCGAGCGCAAGCTCGAGATCGTGTCGTGCCCCTCGTGCGGTCGCGCGCAGGTCGACGTCTACTCGCTCGCCGATGACGTCACCGAAGGTCTCAAGGACATGACCGTCCCGCTGCGCGTCGCCGTGATGGGCTGCGTCGTGAACGGCCCCGGCGAAGCGCGCGAGGCCGACCTCGGCGTCGCATCGGGCAACGGCAAGGGGCAGATCTTCGTCAAGGGAGAGGTCATCAAGACCGTGCCCGAGGCCGACATCGTCGCCACGCTCATCGAAGAGGCGAACCGCATCGCCGCCGAGATGGGCTCCGACGCCCCGCTCGGCACCGCCCAGGTCATCACCGGCTGACGCGTCAGGAAGAATCCATGCAGTCGACGCTCGTCTCGTTCCCCGATGGCGCCCTGGCCGGCGAAGGCGAGGTGCTGCTCGTCGACCAGGCGGCCTCGATCGTCGTGGTCGACGCCACCCCGTTCCATCCCGTCGACCACACCTGGCCCGACCAGCCCGGAGATTCCGGCGCGATCACCGTCGGCGACGTGCAGGTGAGCGTGACCGAGGCCGTGATGGCCGCGATCAGCGACGAGGGAGCGCTGGCGGTCGGCTCCGACATCCCCGTCAAGCGCGGCGGCGAGGGCTGGACGTGGATGGTCGGGCATCGCACCGAGGGGGCCATCCCCGCCGGCATCGCCGTCGGCGCGCGGGTCACCCTGACGGTGGATGCCGACCGCCGAGCCTCCCTGAGCCGAGGGCACACCGCGTGCCACCTGGCATCCCTCGCCCTCGACGCGGCGCTGGCCGACCTGTGGCGCAAGGAAATCGGCACCGACCCGCTTGGCAATCCCGACTTCGAGGGGAAGGCGAACCAGTCCAGCCGCATCCACGCCGACGGCAGCGTCGACGAGTATCGCCTGGGCAAGAGCCTGCGCAAGGCCGGCTTCGACTCCGAGGGATTCGCCGCCACGCTCGCCGAGCGTGAGACGCGGATCAACGACACACTCGCCGGCTGGGTCGCCGCGGCTGGCGCGAGCCGCATCGACGTCGACGGGCCGAGCATCATCGACCGTCGCACCTGGCGCTGCACCCTGCCCGAGGGCGAGGTCGGCTTCCTGTGCGGCGGCACGCACGTGCGGTCGCTGGCCGAATTCTCCTCCATCAGAGTCGCCCTGGATCTGAGTGACCCGCAGCTGCTCGTCATGACGACGACGGTCACGCCGTCCTGAGGCGACCGACAGCGCGCGGCTCACGCCGCGAATCGAATTTCGCCGTCGCCGACGTCCACGCTTTCCAGTGTCAGCGTCACGGTGTCGCCGGGCGTCGTTCCCCCGGGGATCGGGGCGGATGCAGTCACGGCGGGTTCCGCGATCTGCACCGCGGCGCGATCCTCGCCGCGCAGCTCGATGACCGTGGCGTCGATCCGTGTCCCGACCAGCGGCTGCAGCAGCGCCGCCTCGACACGGTTGAGGGTCTCGGCATCCAGCCGCGACGCCCGTTGCGCCGACTCCTGCATGAGCGACGGCAGCTCGGCGAGTGAGTCGCGTGCCCAGTCCGGCGCGGGTCGGCCCTGCGACACGGCCTCGCAGATCGCCAGCGACCACCGGTCGACCAGTCTGCGCAGGGGAGCGGTGGCGTGCGCGTAGGGTGCGCCGATCGCCGCCTGCTCGAGGTCACCGTCGGGCAGTCGCCCGTCGAACGTGACGTAGCCGGCGCCGCGGAACAGCGACGCCGCAGCCTCGAGAACGGGCAGCGTCAGCGGATCGGTCTTGTCGAGCGCGCGCAGGTACTCGCCGTACCGGCCGTCCTTCCACGGCCGCCCCAGCGCTTCGGTCCGCCGGCGGAACCGCGCGAAGGCCTGCTCGTCCGGCTGCGGCATGGTGCGCAGCACGCCCACCTTCGCGTCGATCATCAGCTCGGCCGCTGCCATCCCCGTCAGAAGCGACAGCTGCGCGTTCCAGTCCTCGACGGCCAGTGGGTGGCGGCGCTCGATGTCGTAACGGCCGTCCGCGCGCTGCACGACCTCCTCATCAGGCAGGTTCAGACTCGCGCCACCGCGTTCGGCCTCCTGCACGCGGCGCAGTTCGCCGATCTCCCGCAGCAGAGCGAGATGGTGATCTCCGTCCCGATCGACGGATGCCTGTGCCGAGACGTAGTCGAGCTGCGCCCGCGACCGGATGAGAGCGCGCTCGAGCCGGAAGTCCGTCTTCGACCCCTCGGCGTCGAGGGTGAACGTCCACACGAGCGCCGGCCGCTCGGCATCCGGAAGCAGCGACGCGCGATCCTCGGACAGCACCCGGGGGTGCAGCGGGATGCTGCCGTCCGCGAGATAGAGGGTCTGCCCGCGCAGGCGGGCCTGCGCGTCGACGGCGCCACCGGGCGTCACGAAGCCGGGCACATCGGCGATCGCGTACCGCACCCGGTAGCCCGAGCCGGCGCGCTCGAGGTGGAACGCCTGGTCGAGATCCTTCGAGCCCAGCGGGTCGAGAGTGGCGAAGGGCACGTCGCGCAGATCCAGCTCCGGCGTCGGCGCGCTCGCCGCCTCGGCTTCGGCGACCGCCTCAGGTGGGAACTCGACGGGCGCCTCGATCCCCTCGCGCAGCGCGGTCAGCGCCTCAGCGAGCTCGCTCTGCGCGGCGGAGGGCGAAACGTGTGATCGACGCTGAGGCATGCGTCCACCCTATGCAGAGCCCTGGAGATCTCGGGTGACAGCGGCCCCCGCACCGCGCCACGCGCACTACCGTGAGGACATGACGAACGCTGACAAGGCCCGCACTCTCATCGACCTCTACGACGCGCCGGAGATCCTGCGCGTCGTCAACATCTGGGACGTCGTGTCGGCCAAGGCCGTCGCCGCGCTGCCCGAGACGAAAGCCCTCGCCACCGCCGGTCACTCGATCGCGGCGACCTTCGGCTATGCCGACGGTCAGATCCCACGCGACCTCATGATCGACTTCGTCGGCCGCATCGCCGCCGGCGTCGACCTGCCGGTGACCGCCGACCTCGACGACGGATACGGCGACGCGGGCGAGACCACGCGACTGGCGATCGGCGTCGGCGTGGTCGGTGGGAATATCGAAGATCGGCTCGCGCCGTTCGCCGAGTCCGTCGCGAAGGTCGAGGCGATCGTCAAGGCCGCACAGGCGGAGGGCGTGGCGTTCGCACTCAACGCCCGCACGGACGCGATCGTGCGCGGCGGAGACAAGCCGCTCGCCGACAAGCTGGCTGATGCAGTCGAGCGCGGCCGCGCGTTCATCGACGCAGGGGCCACCGCCGTATTCGTGCCCGGCGTCCTCGACGCGGATGCCACCCGAACCCTCGTCGACGGCATCGGCCACAACAAAGTCAGTGTCATCGGCCTGCCGGGGGCGCTCACAGCGGCCGAGTACGAGGCGCTCGGAGTGTCGCGCATCTCGTACGGCCCGACGACGCAGCGCGCCGCGCTCACGGCGCTGCAGGACCTCGCCACCGACCTGTACGCCAACGGCGTGATCCCGGAGGGCACTCGAGCGCTGAACTGACCCGACGAGACGAGTGAGCGCGGGTCACTAGACTTGCCCCGTGGTGACTCGTCTCTCGAACTTCTTCCTCCGCACGCTTCGCGAAGACCCGGCTGGTGCCGAGGTCGCCAGCCAGAAGCTGCTGATCCGCGCCGGGTACATCCGGCCGCAGGCGGCGGGCATCTTCGCCTGGCTGCCGCTGGGCCTGCGGGTGAAGGCCAGGATCGAGACCGTGATCCGCGAGGAGATGGCCGCGGCGGGAGCCCAGGAGGTGCACTTCCCGGCGCTGATGCCCCGCGAAGCATACGAGGCCACCGGACGGTGGGACGAGTACGGCGACCTTCTGTTCCGGCTGCAGGATCGCAAGGGCGGCGACTACCTGCTCGCACCCACCCACGAAGAGGCGTTCACCCTGCTCGTGAAGGACCTGTACTCGTCGTACAAGGATCTGCCGCTGACGCTCTATCAGATCCAGGACAAGTACCGCGACGAGGCCCGTCCCCGTGCAGGGCTGCTGCGCGGCCGCGAGTTCACGATGAAGGACGCCTACTCCTTCGACGCCTCCGACGAGGGCCTCGACGCCAGCTACATGGCGCAGCGCGACGCCTACGAGCGCATCTTCCGGCGCCTCGGCCTCGAGTACGCGATCGTGCAGGCGGATGCCGGCGCGATGGGCGGCTCGCGAAGCGAGGAGTTCCTGCACCCGACGCCCGTCGGAGAGGACACCTTCGTGCGCAGCGAGGGCGGCTACGCCGCCAACGTCGAGGCGTACACCACCACCGCTCCGGATGCCGTCGGCTGGGACGGCGTGGGACCGGCGACGATCTTCGACTCGCCCGGCACCCCGACCATCGACACGCTCGTCGCCCACAGCAACGCCGTGCTCGACGGGGAGTACACCGCAGCCGACACGCTGAAGAACGTCGTGCTCGCGCTGACGCACCTCGACGGCTCCCGCGAGCTCGTGATCGTCGGCATCCCCGGCGACCGCGACGTCGATCTCAAGCGCGCGGAGGTCGCCTTCGCACCCGCCGAGGTCGAGGCCGCCACCGACGCGGACTTCGAGCGGAACCCGCTGCTCGTCCGCGGCTACATCGGCCCGTGGTCCGAGACCGGACCCGTTCTCGGTGAGGAGTCGGCCACCGGCATCCGGTACCTGGTCGACCCCCGCGTCGCCGACGGCACCCGCTGGATCACCGGGGCGAACATCGACGAGAAGCACGCGCACACCGTCGTCGCCGGCCGCGACTTCACCGCAGACGGCACCGTCGAGATCGCGAACGTCCGCGACGGCGACCCGGCACCCGACGGGTCGGGCCCGGTCTCGCTGGCCCGCGGCATGGAGATCGGCCACGTCTTCCAGCTCGGACGCAAGTACGCCGAGGCGCTCGGACTGAAGGTCCTCGATCAGAACGGCAAGCTCGTCACCGTGACGATGGGCTCGTACGGCATCGGCGTCACCCGCATCCTCGCGATCATCGCCGAGCTGAACAACGACGAGCGAGGCCTGATCTGGCCCGCGTCCGTCGCGCCGTTCGATGTGCAGGTCGTCGCCGCCGGTCGCGACCAGGTCGCCTTCGACGTCGCGTCGGACATCGCGAACCGGCTCGAGGACGCACGGCTCGACGTGCTCTACGACGACCGCGTCAAGGTGTCGCCCGGTGTCAAGTTCGGCGACGCCGAGCTCGTGGGCGTGCCGAAGATCGTGATCGTCGGCCGCGGGGCGGCCGACGGGCAGGTCGAGCTGTGGGACCGCGCCACCGGCGAGCGGGAATCGCTGTCGGCCGACGAGGCCGTAGTCCGCCTCACCCGCTGAATCGCGCTCATCCGCAGGACGGTTCTCCGTGGTGCCACGGTGGATCGTCGCGCTCGATGAGACCACAATCGACTGATGAGCCGGATTCTGCTGACGGCGATGCCGTTCACCGGGCACGTCGCCCCCCTGGCGGCCGTCGCCGCAGAGCTGGTGCATCGCGGCCATGACGTGCGCTTCTACACCGGCTCACAGCACAGGCAGCGGGTCGAGCAGGCCGGCGCGCGTCTGATCCCGTGGGACCGCGCGCCCGACTTCGACGAGAACGACCTGCCGGCCACCTTTCCGCGGCTGGTCGGCAAGAAGGGCTTCGCGCAGCTGCTGGTCAACATGGCCGACTGCTTCATCCGCACCGCTCCCGCGCAGGTCGACGACCTGCAGGCGGAGTGGGACCGGGAACCGTGGCAGGCGCTCGCCGCCGACGAGACGTCGGTCGGCGCGGCGCTGTTCAGCGAACGAGGGGGGATGCCCTGGACGACGATCGGGGTGCTGCCGCTCAACCTCGTAGGGCCCGCCGGTCCGCCCAGCGGCATGGGAATCGTGCCCGGCACCGGACCGATCTCGAAGACCAGGGATGCCGTGCTTCGGGCCCTGGTGCCGGCGCTGACGCGCCCGCTGGTCACGGCACTCGGCGAGGCCGAGGCAGCCGTCGGCATGAGGCCGACCGGACGCACCCTGGAGCGCCTGGTGTTCTCGCCGACGTCGATCGCCGCGAGCGGCTCGCCGCGGCTCGACTACGGACGAGGTGATCGACCCGCGCACCTGATGTTCGTCGGCGAGCTCAGCGCGCGGCATCCCGACGACCTCGCGCTGCCGGGATGGTGGGATGACCTCGACGGCCGGCGCGTCGTGCTGGTGACCCAGGGCACGCAGAACATCGACCCGAGCGACCTGCTGCGTCCTGCGCTGCAGGCGCTGGACGGGCGCGACGTCGTGGTCGTCGCGACCACCGGCATCCCCGGTCGCGACTCGCTGCCGTTCCCCGTGCCGGGCAACACCCGCGTCGCGGGATTCGTCCCGTTCGCGCAGCTGCTGCCCAGGGTGGACCTCGCGATCACGAACGGCGGGTGGGGTGGCACCCTCGCCCTGCTGAGTCACGGCATCCCGCTCGTCGTCGCCGGCGGCGATCTCGACAAGCCCGAAGTAGCCGCGCGGGTGGCGTGGAGCGGGGCGGGGATCGACCTGCGCACCGGCACGCCGACAGCGGCGGCGGTGGCTGCCGCCGTCGACCGGATGCTCGGCGACGACTCGTACGCGACGGCGGCCGCCGAGGTCGGGCGTCAGCTGCGCGACCTGGGCGGCGCCGCGGCGGCGGCCGGCATCGTCGAGGCATCCGCGCGGGCGTGAGCGCGTGCGGGCCGTGCTGTCGGTGCGGTGTGCAAGGGTGGAGGCATGACGGACGCCACGCTTGACGAAGACCTGCGCCAGCAGATCACCGTGCTTCTCGACGAAGCAGGCATCCGCACCGAGCGGGGTCTCATCGCCCGGCTGCTGCAGACCTCGCTGTCGCTGGGGCAGGAGGGCACCGACCGACTCGATCTGAAGATCGCCTCGGCTGCACTGCAGGAGATGCACAACGCATTCCGTCTGTTCCAGCCGTTCCACCACGTGCCCAAGGTCACGGTGTTCGGCTCCGCGCGCACGCGTGAGGACGACCCGCTGTACGTGCAGGCCCGCGACGTGGCGTCGGCCCTCGCTGACGACGGCTGGATGGTCGTCACCGGCGCCGGGCCCGGGATCATGCAGGCGGCGGCCGAGGGCGCCGGATCGAAGATGTCTCTCGGCGTGTCGATCCGCCTGCCGTTCGAGGAGCGCGCGAACACGATCGTCGCCGAGAGCACGCAGGTCGTGTCGATGAAGTACTTCTTCACGCGCAAGCTCATGCTGATCAAGGAGTCGCGCGGGTTCATCTGCCTGCCCGGCGGCTTCGGCACCATGGACGAGATGTTCGAGCTGCTCACCCTGCAGCAGACCGGCAAGGCGGAGCCGATGCCGATCGTGCTTCTCGACGCACCGAACGGCGCCTTCTGGAACGGACTGAAGCGCTTCGTCGACGAGCACCTCGCACCCGCGGGAGTGATCTCGCCGCACGACCTCGACCGGGTGCTGATCACCGACTCGGTGCACGAGGCGGCGGCCCACGTCACCGGATTCTGGCGCAACTACGACTCGCTGCGCTGGGTCGGGGATCTGCTGGTGCTGCGGCTGGTGCACACTCCGACGGATGCCGAGATCGAGAGCCTCAACGAGCGCTTCGGCCACATGTGCGAGTACGGGCGCATCGAGCGCACCGAGCCGCTCGACGTCGAGCGCACGGCCGGTGACGTGGTCGAGCTGCCTCGCCTGGCGCTGCACCTCGAGCAGCGCAGCGTCGGCCAGCTCTACGCGCTGATCCGCGCGATCAACGAGCTGCCCTCCGCGAACTGATCGTCAGCGCGGTCGATCGGGAAGAGCGTCGTCGTCACAGCGCGATGGTCTGCGGGGCTACTCAGGATGGTCTGCGGGGCTACTCAGGTCGGGCATCCAGGTAGGCGAGGATGGCGCGCACTCGGCGGTTGCCGTCGGCGGAGTCGGGGAGGGCGAGCTTCGCGAAGACCGATCCGATATGCGTCTCGACGGTGCGCTCCGAGAGGAAAAGCCGCACCGCGATCGCTGCATTCGACCATCCCTCCGCCATCAGGGCGAGAACCTCCAGTTCTCGCGGCGTCAGCGCGTCGAGCACCGACGCGGCGCGCGCTGCCCCGAGCAGCCGTGTGACGACCTCGGGATCGAGCGCCGTGCCGCCTCCTGCCACGCGTGTGAGCGCACCCAGGAACTCGTCGACGTCGAGCACGCGATCCTTGAGCAGATACCCGATCGCCCCTGACGCGACCAACTCGACCGTGCGACGGGTCTCGATGTGCTGCGACAGCAGCAGCACCGGCGTCGGCGAGTCCTCCGCCCGGATCTCCAGCGCCGCGGCGATGCCCTCGTCGTGCTGGGGCATCCGCACGTCGAGCACCGCCACATCCGGCCGTTGTGCGCGCACCTGGGCGACGGCGACGGGGCCGGTCGGCGCGCGACCGACGATCTCGTGCCCTGCCGACTCGAGCAGAGCGGCCAGTCCCTCGCGGAACAGTGCCGAGTCCTCGCCGATCACGATGCGCACGGCAGCACCGCCTCTATGACGGTGCCCTCGCCGATCGGCGAGGTCACGCGCAGCTCGCCGCCGATCGCGCGCACCCGGTCTGACAGACCGGTCAGTCCGCCGCTCGGGCACGCGGTGGCGCCGCCGCGGCCGTCGTCGGACACCCGCACCTGCACGGTGTCGTCGGACTGGCGGACGAGCACGCCGATGCGCGCCGCCCCCGCGTGTCGCAGGGCGTTCGACACGGCCTCGTTCACGACGAAGTACGCCGTCGTCGCGATGGCATCGGGCAGATCTCCGGCCCGTACGTCGAGCTCGATCGTCTCGGGTGAGAGGCGCCCGACCGCGGCCAGCGCGGCTGCGAGACCGTCGTCGAGCGCGCTCGGACGAACACCGTGCGCGAGCTGTCTCAGCTCGGCCACGGCAGTGCCGAGCTCGGCGACCGCGGTGTCCAAGGACGAGGCGAGCGCGCTGTCGGCCGCGGCTGCGCGCTGGAGCACCCGAAGGCGCATGCCGAGCGCGACGAGTCGCTGTTGCGCACCATCGTGCAGATCGCGCTCCAGCCGCCGGCGTTCGTCATAGCCCGCTCGCAGCATCCGCTCGCGCGATGCGTCGATCTCGGCGGCGGCCGCGGCCAGTTCCGCCCTGGCGCGCACCACGTCGAGCACGGCGGAAGCCTCGCGTGCGATCGCGACGGCGGGCCGCTTGACATGTCCGGCCGAGGGGATGATCGCCCCGATGTCGTCGCCCCGGGCGTGCACGGTCGCCGCGATCGGTCCCAGCGTCGCCGGCCTTCCGTCCATGCCGATCAGCGCTCGATCGGCCAGGCGCCGGTATGCGACGACAAGTTCCGGATCTCGCAGCGCTTCACGCAGCACTGTCTGGATCTGCTCCGGCTGCGCAGTGCCCGTGTCGATCGCCGCACTCAGTCTGCGCAGCGCCGCGACGGCGCGGGAGCGCTGGGGATACAGCATCCGGTCGAAGCCCCGTTGGGCGAAGGGGAACGCGACGACGGCGGCGAGCGTCGCGGCGATCGCGGCACCGGATGCGATCATCGGCGGCCACTGCGCAAGGGGACGCCCGGCGGCAAGCCCGGCGATCGACAGCACCGCCAGGGCCGCTGACGCCAGCGCGAGCACCGTCACCGCGGCCACGACGGCTCGGTCCACGTCGAACAGCTGCGGATCGACGATCGCGATCGTCGCGCCGACCGGCACCGTGAGGAGCATGATCACGAGGCCGAACACCACCAGGTCGGGGCCGCCGAGCGCGAGGTAGCTCGCCCAGCACAGCAGCAGTGTCAGCGGCAGCGACAGCCCCGCGCCCAGCACCCAGCGCAGCTGCATCCGCACGCCGTCGTCAGCTCGGCGATATCGCGCGAACGGTGCGATGGCGCAGGCGATCAGCAGACCGAAGAAGGTCACCAGCACCGGCAATCCGATCACGGCCAGGGTGTCAGCCGCAGGCGGCCAGAGGTGTTGCGCGGCGGTGACCGACAAGAACACGGCGACGACCGCGCAGATCGCCACGGCGAGAGCGCGCCAGCGCGGCGACGCGGGATGGCCGGTCGGGGCCACCAGCAGAAGCAGGGCCACCGGCAGGTACAGCAGCATCCAGCTGCCTTCCAGCGCAGGCAGTTCCGTGAGGTCGAGGGAGTTCGCCACGACGATGACGAGACCCAGCGCTGCGAGCAGGACTGCGGTGACATCACCCGGCGAGGTTCGAATGATCAGCACGGCGAGCAGCAGCTGGACCGCGGCGACGGCGAACGACGTGCCCACCTGGGGCGGAGGGTTCAGCGGCGCCAGGAGCACCAGCAGGACGCCCGCCACGACGGTCGCGACGATCAATGCGACCACCGTCACAGCCGCGGTCAGCTCCCGCCTTCGCACACTCCACGGCACGCGCAACCCGGTGCTCATGAGGCAACACTAGGCCGCGGCGTCGGCGGCCGGTATCCGTGCCAGCACGTGGCCGAGCACCGCACCGGCACGGGACTCGAACACGAGCGGGCCCGGATCCGGCCTGCGCTCGGCGGGGGCATCGTCAGAGGGGACGGGACGACCATCCGACGTCCGGCCCCGAAACCAGGAGGAGATCATGTCTGTCACCGATGTCACATCCGACGCCGCGCTCGCCGCTGCGGAGCCCACCACGCGATTCCGCCGCACCGCTGCGGCGATCGCTCTGCCGCTGGCGTTCGCGTTCCAGCTTCTCGTGAACACCGCGTACGCCTGGACCACGACGACGTCGGGGCTCACCGACACGGGGACCATGGCCGAGACGCAGGAGCTCTACCGCACGTTCGCCGGGCTCTCGCCGCTGATGACCACGGGGGCTCTCATCGGCGTGCTGCTCGCGATCCCGGGGCTCCTCGCGGCCCTGCGGGTCGTGCGGCCCGCGAAGCCGCGGCTGGGCCTGTCGGCCGTGGTGCTCATGATGCTCGGCTACGTCTGCTATTTCGGCATGAACTTCAGCGGGTACGACACGCTCGCGCTGTCGCTGGCCGACATCGACCTGAGCGTGCTCGACACGTCGCCGATCCGCGCGTGGCAGCTGCCGTTCTTCCTGCTGTTCGCCATCGGCAACCTCGTCGGCACGCTGCTGCTCGGTCTTGCGGTGGCACTCGGCGGCCGCCGACTCGGCGTGCCGTGGTGGACAGGGCTCCTGATCGCCGGCTGGACGATCGGGCACGTGATCAACATCTCCGGCGGCGGGGAGTGGTTCGCCGTCGCCGGAGGGATGCTCGAGGTGGTCGGGCTGTCGATCCTGGCATCCCACGCGCTGCGCCTGACGGACACGGAGTGGGTCGCGCGCGGCTGACTCGGGCGCGGCCTCGCCGGTCAGCACGAATCAGCGTGCCTCAGCGTCCTCTCGCTGGACGACACCGTCCGCGAATGCGGTGAGATCCACCGGGTGACCGAGGATGCGCTCGGCCGCACGTCGCCCCGAGTAGAAAGCGGCTCCGACGGTCGCCGGCTCATCACCCCAGGTCGCCTCCCCCGCGAAGTGCAGATCGCCGTCGACGGGCCCGGCGAGCGCCTCATGGTCGTGGTGGGACGAGCCGGTGGCGAGGTACGAGTACGATCCTGCCGCGAGCGGATCCCGGCCCCACCGGGTCACCCACCGCCCGATCGGCTCGCCCACGGCATCCCCGTACAGGGTGCGGAGCGCCAACAGCACGTCGGTGACGATCTCGTCGTCGGTGAGATCCTGCAGATGCCGACCGAGGGGACCTGCAGCGAAGGTCAGCAGCGTCGGGATGCCGCTGATCGCCGACACGTCGTACCAGGAGTGCCAGCGCTCGCCGGCTTCGCCGAGCGCCCGGATCACGTAGCTGTCGTCCTGCCAGAACCGTTCGGGGAACTGCAGGAAGATCTTGTTGAACACGCCCATGCCGAGCCTTTCGATCGGACCGGCGACGTGGTCGGGCAGAGGCGGGTCGAAATCGATCGGGCCGGACTTGAGCACACCGAGCGGAACCGTCACGACGACGGTCTTCGCCGTGTACTCGGCGGCGTCGGCACTGACGACGAGGCCATGGCTCGAACGGCGCACCCGTGTGACGGTCGTGCCGAAGCGGACGTCGAGCCCGGCCCCGATCCGCGCGGGGAGTTCGTCGTACCCGCGCAGGAAGATGACCTCATCGCCGTCGATGGCATCCTCGTCCAGCCCGTGCGCGTCCAGGTCGCCGATCCACGCACCGCACTGCTCCTCGACGCGATGACGGAAGAACTCCCGGATCTCGTCGATCCGCTCCGGCGACAGGCCGGACGCATCCAGCGCGCGCTCGGTGACATCGAGGTAGCTGTCACCGGGGGAGGAGCGGGCGATCACCTCGACAAGATCCCGGTCGACCGCCTGCACGTCGCTCGTCCACTGAGCGGACGCCTCGGCGTCCATCCGCCGGCCCGACCCGTCGAAGTGCTCCATGCGTCGGCCGCCGACCTGGAAGCTGCCCACCGTGAACTCCTTCGTCGGAAGGCCGAGCGCATGCACGAGCTCCCACAGCGGCGATGCGTGGATGCCGTGGATCCAGGAGGCACCGAGGTCGACCGGGAACCCGTGGGAGCGGTCGGTGCTCATGCGCCCGCCGAGCCGGTCACGTGCCTCGAGCACGACGACCTCACGGCCGGCATCCGCCAGCATCCGCGCACAGGTGAGACCGGCCATGCCGGCGCCGACGACGACCGTGTCGAATCGCTCCATGGCTCCCAGTATCGCGTGCGCCGGGGCGCACCGGCGGGCTTGCGGCCCTTCGCCGGGCCACGGCGGATCGGCTATTCTTGTCTGATGCCCGCGGAGCACCTGTCCGCGGTGAGAGCTGAATAGAGGAGACCGCTGATGGACATCGAACTCGCACTGCTGCGCGGAATCGAGAAGGAGAAGGCGATTCCCTTCGATGAACTCGTGTCGATCATCGAGCAGGCCATCCTCACCGCCTACGGCAAGCACGTCTCCGAAGACGGATCCGTCCCGCCCGGCGTGCGCGTCGAACTCGACCGCAAGACCGGTCACGTCGCGGTGCTGCAGCCCGTGCACGATGACGAGGGCGCGGTCATCGGCGAGGAGGAGACCACTCCGGAGGACTTCGGGCGCATCGCCGCGTACGCCGCAAAGCAGGTCATCAGCCAGCGTCTTCGCGACATCGCCGATGACGCCGTGCTCGGGGAGTTCCGGGGCAAGGAGGGCGACATCGTCGCCGGAGTCATCCAGCAGGGTCCCAACCCGCGCATGATCCACGTCGATCTCGGCAGCGTCGAGGCGATCCTCCCGCCCGAGGAGCAGGTGCCGGGCGAGGAGTACACGCACGGGCGCCGCCTGCGCGTCTACGTGACCAGCGTCGCCAAGGGCGCCAAGGGCCCGCAGATCACCGTCTCGCGCACCCACCCGGGTCTCGTCCGCAAGCTGTTCGCCCTCGAGGTGCCCGAGATCGCCGGCGGACTCGTCGAGATCGTCTCGCTCGCCCGCGAGGCCGGGCACCGCACCAAGATCGCCGTGAAGGCGAACGACCCGTCGGTGAACGCCAAGGGATCGTGCATCGGCGAGATGGGCCGTCGCGTCCGTGCGGTCACCGAAGAGCTCGCGGGGGAGAAGATCGACATCGTCGACCACCACCCCGACCTCGCCACTTTCGTCGCGCATGCGCTGTCGCCTGCGAAGGTCACGTCGGCGTTCGTGCTCGACGCCGGCACCAAGGCCGTCCGCGCGCTGGTGCCCGACTACCAGCTGTCGCTCGCCATCGGCAAGGAGGGGCAGAACGCCCGTCTCGCCGCCAAGCTCACCGGCGCGAAGATCGACATCCAGCCCGACAGCGTGATGGAGTGAACCGCGCCGACCTGCCCGCTCGCGGTGCGGCGGGCGTCGGTCGATGCGCCGAGGTGTAAGATGGATCCTGTACGAACGTGCGTAGGCTGCCGCGGTCGTGCCTCTCGATCCGCCCTGATCAGGGTGGTCGTGCAGAACGACCGGCTCGTCATCGACGAGCGGGCTGCTCTGCCGGGGAGGGGCGCGTGGCTGCATCCCTCGCTCGAGTGCCTCGACACCGCCCTGCGGCGACGGGCCTTCGCACGAGCACTCCGCGTGCCGCCGTCCATCGGATTCCCCGAGGCGGAGGACGCGCAGACCATCCAACGGCACTTCCACCGGAACAAAGGCTGAACGGCTATGGAAACAAAGTGAACGGCTCGAAATGAGACCCGTCCGCGACTAGTGGTCTGCCCTGCCTGGGCGGACCGACCCAGACAGGAGAATTGTGGCTGCCAAACCACGTGTGCACGAGATCGCCGCTGAACTCGGCGTCGACAGCAAGTTCGCGCTCGCGAAGCTCAAGGAGCTCGGCGAGTTCGTGAAGAGCCCGTCTTCGACGGTGGAGCCCCCCGTGGCGCGCAAGCTGCGCGCTGCGATCGAGGCCGACCCCAACGCGAAGCCGGCTGAGAAGACCGAGGCGAAGCCGGCGGCCAAGTCCGCCACCGCATCGTCCAAGGCGCCGACCCCCGGTCCCAAGCCGGGGCCCGCCAAGAAGGCCGCACCGGTCGAGGCCGCAGCGGAGGCGCCCGCGTCCGCCGAGCCCGCTGCTCCGGCAGCGACGTCCGACGCACCCACGCCCGGCCCCGCCAAGTCCGCGGCTCCGAAGCCCGGCGGCAGCGCTCCCGCGGCGAGCGACAGCGCCCCCAAGCCCGGCGGCGCGCCGAAGCCCGGTGCCCCGCGCCCCGGCAACAACCCGTTCTCGTCCGCTCAGGGCATGGGGCAGCGTCCCGCCGGTCCCCGCCCGGGCAACAACCCGTTCGCCTCCCAGCAGGGCATGGGCCAGCGTCCCACGCCGGGCAACATCCCGCGTCCGCAGGCGCCGCGTCCGGGTTCCCCCCGTGTCGGCGCTCCGCGTCCGGGTCGTCCCGGCGGTCCCGGCGCACGCGGCGGTCAGGGCGGTCGTCCCGGCGCACCGTTCCAGCAGCGTCCCGGTGCTCCCGGCCGTCCCGGCGGTGCCGGTGCCGGTGCGGGCGGCGGTTTCCAGCGCCCGGGCGGCGGCTTCGCCGGCCGTCCCGGTGGCGGCGGCCGCGGTCGTGGCCCCGGTGGCGGCACCGCGGGTGCCTTCGGCAAGGGCGGCGGCAAGAGCAAGCAGCGCAAGTCGCGTCGGGCGAAGCGCCAAGAGTTCGAGATGCGGTCGGCGCCGGTCGTCGGCGGCGTCAACGTCTCGAAGGGCAACGGCGAGACCATCCGTCTGCGCCGCGGTGCGTCCATCGCGGACTTCGCCGACAAGCTCGAAGCCCTGAACGGATACACCGTTCAGCCCGGCACCCTGGTCACCATCCTCTTCAACCTGGGCGAGATGGCCACGGCCACCGAGTCGCTGGACGAGGCCACCTTCGAGGTGCTCGGCGAGGAGCTGGGCTACAAGATCCAGATGGTGTCGCCCGAGGACGAGGACAAGGAGCTCCTCGAGGGCTTCGGTCTCGACCTGGAAGGCGAGCTCGACGCCGAGAGCGGCGAGGATCTCGAGATCCGGCCGCCGGTGGTCACCGTCATGGGTCACGTCGATCACGGTAAGACCCGTCTGCTCGACGCGATCCGCCAGTCGAACGTCATCGAGGGTGAGGCCGGTGGCATCACCCAGCACATCGGTGCGTACCAGATCTGGACCGAGCACGACGGCATCGACCGTGCGGTGACCTTCATCGACACCCCGGGTCACGAGGCGTTCACCGCCATGCGTGCCCGTGGTGCCCAGGTCACCGACATCGCGATCCTCGTGGTCGCCGCCGACGACGGCATCATGCCGCAGACGGTCGAGGCGCTGAACCACGCGCAGGCCGCCGGCGTGCCGATCGTGGTCGCGGTCAACAAGGTCGACAAGCCCGAGGCCAACCCGGCCAAGGTGCGCCAGCAGCTCACCGAGTACGGGCTGGTTGCCGAGGAGTACGGCGGCGATGTCATGTTCGTCGACGTCTCGGCACGCCAGGGCACCGGCATCCAGGAGCTGATCGATGCTGTTCTGCTGACGGCCGACGCGGGTCTGGACCTCACGGCCAACCCGAACAAGGCCGCCCGTGGCGTGGCCATCGAGGCGAAGCTCGACAAGGGCCGCGGTTCGGTCGCCACCGTGCTGATCCAGTCCGGAACGCTGCGCATCGGAGACGCGATCGTCGCCGGCACCGCCTACGGTCGCGTGCGTGCCATGCTCGACGAGAACGGCGAGGCGGTCGAGTCCGCCGCACCGTCGCGTCCGGTGCAGGTGCAGGGGCTGAACTCGGTGCCGCGCGCCGGCGACGTCTTCATCGTCACCGAGGAAGACCGGATGGCGCGTCAGATCGCGGAGAAGCGTGAAGCCGTGCAGCGCAACGCCCTGCTGGCCAAGGCCCGCAAGCGCATCTCGCTCGAGGACTTCACCCGCGCTCTCGAAGAGGGCAAGGTCGAGACGCTCAACCTCATCATCAAGGGCGACGTGTCCGGTGCCGTCGAGGCGCTGGAGGAGTCGCTGCTCAAGATCGAGGTCGACGACTCGGTGCAGCTGCGCATCATCCACCGCGGTGTCGGTGCGGTCACGGAGTCGGATGTGAACCTGGCGACGATCGACAACGCGATCATCGTGGGCTTCAACGTCCGCCCCGACCCGAAGGCCCGCGAGGCCGCCGCCCGCGAGGGCGTCGACGTGCGGTTCTACTCGGTCATCTACTCTGCGATCGACGAGATCGAGAGCTCGCTCAAGGGCATGCTCAAGCCGGAGTACGAAGAGGTCAAGTCGGGTGTCGCCGAGATCCGCGAGGTGTTCCGCTCCTCGAAGTTCGGCAACATCGCCGGTGTCATCGTCCGTTCGGGAACGATCACGCGCAACGCCAAGGCGCGCGTCATCCGCGACGGCGTCGTCATCGCCGATGGCCTGGCCATCGAGTCGCTGCGCCGCTTCAAGGACGACGTCACCGAGGTCCGCACGGATTTCGAGGCGGGTATCGGCCTGGGCAAGTACAACGACATCCAGATCGGCGACGAGATCGAGACGACCGAGCTCGTCGAGAAGCCTCGCGGCTGATCGAGTCCACACGAGGTGAGGGGCGCCGCAAGGCGCCCCTCATTCGTCCTCAGAGGGAATGGGAACATGGCTGGAGAACGACAGGCACGACTCGCGGACCGCATCCGCGTCATCCTCGCCGAGCGCCTCGAGAAGGGGCTGCGCGATCCGCGGCTCGGGTTCGTGACCATCACGGAGGTGCGTGTCACGGGCGACCTGCAGCACGCCTCGGTGTTCTACACCGTGCTCGGCACGGATGAGGAGCGCGCCGCCAGCGGCGCCGCGCTCACGTCGGCAACCGGACTGCTGCGCAAGGAGGTCGGTCGTCAGCTCAACGTGCGCCTCGTGCCCACGCTCGAGTTCATTCCGGATGCTCTGCCCGAGAGCGCCGGCCACATCGCCGATCTTCTGCGCGAGGCGCGCGAGCGCGACGCCGAGGTGGCGAAGCTCGCATCGTCGGCGACGCACGCCGGCGACGCCGACCCGTACCGTCGCGACGACGAGGACGAGGACTGACGCCGATCCCGCTCAGCGGGGCAGCTCCCGCTCAGCGGGGCAGCCGGAGCATTCCGTCTGCCGCCTCGACGAGTCCGTCGGCGATGAGAGAGTCGATCGCGCGGTCTCGCTGCGCGGCATCCGGCCAGTCGGCCACGACCGCCTCCGCGGCCAGTCGGTGGTCGCCGGCATCTCGCAGCGCGCGGAGCACGGCACCGCGGGCCTGACGGTCTGAGCCTTCGAAGCGCGCCTGCCGGCGACGCGTGTCGCCCGTGTCGGGCCGACCTGAGGCCAGCCACGCGCATCCGGATGCCAGGGGGCACGCCGCGCACTTCGGCGCACGCGCCGTGCAGACGACGGCGCCGAGCTCCATCATGGCGGCGTTGAAGACCGCCGATTCTGCGACGTCGTGCGGCAGCAGATCGGCCATCCGCGCGAGGTCCCGCTTCGCGGGCGCGTCGGCCTGCGACCGGCCGTCGACGGCCCTGGCGATCACGCGCCGCGTGTTCGTGTCGACGACCGGATGCCGGTCGCCGTAGTGGAAGACCGCGACGGCGCGCGCGGTGTACTCGCCGATACCGGAGAGGGCGAGCAGGGCGGGCACGTCGCGCGGCACGATGCCGTCGTGCCGATCGACGATCTCGATCGCCGCCCGGTGCAGCCACAGGGCCCGCCTCGGGTAGCCGAGATTCGCCCACTGGTGCACGACCTCCGCCGGGGTGGCGCTCGACATCGCCGACGGCGTGGGCCAGCGGCGCAGCCACGCGTCGAGGTGGGGGATGACCCGGCTCACCGGCGTCTGCTGCAGCATGAACTCGCTGACGAGAATGCCCCACGCGCCGTAATCCGCGGCGAACTCCGCGCGACGCCAGGGCAGGTCGCGCGCCGTCGCGCCGTACCAGTCGAGCAGCTCGCGGCGCCACACGGCGGCGGGCGTCGATGACGTCACGGACATCCGACCAGCCTAAGCGGGAGGCGTGCCGGGTCGACGCATCGGCGCCCCGACGTGCACGCTCTAGGCTTGAGGAATGGTCTCACCCGGCATCCTGCTCGTCGACAAGCCCGGCGGGCTGACCAGCCACGACGTCGTCGCCCGCACCAGACGCGCTCTCGGAACACGCAAGGTCGGGCACGCCGGAACCCTCGACCCGATGGCTACCGGGCTGCTCGTGATCGGCATCGAGGGGGCGACCCGGCTGCTCACCTACATCGTCGGCGCCGACAAGACCTACACCGCCACGATCCGGCTCGGGGTGCGCACCAGCACCGACGACGCCGAGGGCGAGACCGTCGAGAGAGCCGAGCCCGGTGCCGTCGACGCCGTGACCGACGCCGGCATCGCCGCAGGCGTCGCCGACCTCACCGGCGCGATCTCCCAGGTGCCGAGCTCGGTCTCGGCGATCAAGGTCGACGGGCGGCGCGCATACGACCGCGTGCGAGCGGGCGAGGAGGTCGAGCTCGCGGCTCGGCAGGTCATCGTGACGCGGTTCGACGTGCTCGACATCCGGCGCGCGGACGGCGTCATCGACGCGGATGTCGTCGTGGACTGCTCGTCGGGGACCTACATCCGGGCCCTCGCCCGGGACCTGGGCGCGGCGCTCGGGGTCGGCGGGCATCTCACAGCACTCCGGCGCACCCGCGTGGGCGGCTTCGACATCGCCGGTGCCGTCGGCATCGACGATCTCGCTGCGGCGCCGATGCTGACCCCCGCCGAGGCGGCCGAGCGCACCATGCCCGTGCTGCAGGTGACGGCGGATGAGGCGAAGGATCTGCGCCACGGCAAACGCCTGCACGGCGACGCCGGGCGGCTGGCGGCGGCGGAGGTCGCGGCGATCGACCCCGAAGGACTGCTGGTGGGTGTGGTCGAGGCCCGGGGCAAGGACATCAAGAGCGCCATGAACATGCCGGAGGTGCAGCGATGATCCTGTGGTTCACCCTGACGCAGATCGCCGTCGCATGCATCGCGGGGCTGTTCTGCATCGTCGCCGGGCTCGCGGGACGACGGCCCAGCGACTGGACCGTCGGCAGCCTGCTGCTCGTCGAGGTGCTGCTGATCGTCCAGGTGGTCATCGCGATCGTCGCGCCACTGTCCGGCAACCCGCCCACGGGAGACCTGCTCGAGTTCTGGGTCTATCTCGTCTCGGCGGTCCTGCTGCCCGTCGGCGGTGCCGCGTGGGCGCTGATCGACCGCACGCGGTGGAGCACGGTCATCCTGGGGGTCATCGGCCTGTCGCTGGCGATCATGCTGTGGCGGATGCACGCGATCTGGACGCTTCAGGTCGCGTGACGCCGACGGGCCGTGTCGCCGACGCGCGTAAGATGGACGACGCAATGTCCCACACCGTTTCGCGCGCCCGGATGACGGGCATCGGCCGAGTCCTCGTCATCGTCTACGCCGTGATGGCACTGGCGGCCACCGGCCGCAGCTTCGTCCAGGTGGTCCGCCGCTTCGACGAGGCGCCGCTGGCGTACAGCCTCTCGGTGCTCGCCGCCGCCGTGTACATCCTCGCCACGCTCGCGCTCGTGCTCGCGCACCGTCGCGGCTGGTACACCGTCGCGTGGGTCGCGATCGTCTTCGAGCTGACCGGGGTGATCGTGGTCGGCGCGCTCAGCCTTCTCGCTCCCGCGCTCTTCGGTCACGACAGCGTCTGGTCGTATTTCGGCATGGGCTACATCTTCATCCCGCTCGTGCTGCCCGTGTTCGGCCTGTGGTGGCTGCGCACCCACCGCCCGGTGGGTGAGGCGGCATGATCGTCTTCCGCGATCCGGCTGAGGTGCCGGCCGACTTCGGCCGGTCTGTCGTCGCGATCGGCAAGTTCGACGGCGTGCACGTCGGCCACCGAGCGGTGATCGAGCGGATGCGTGCGGATGCCCGCGCGATCGGCGCGCGCACCGTCGCCGTCACCTTCGATCGCAACCCCCTCGAGGTGCTCCGCCCCGAGCTGTGCCCCGAGAACGTCGTCGCCACCGAGCGCAAGATCGAACTCCTCGGCCAGCTCGACCTGGACGCCACCTTGGTGCTCACGTTCGACCGCTCGCTGGCATCCCTGCCCGCCGACGACTTCGTGCGCGACATCCTCGTCGACTCGCTGCACGCGGCGGTGATCCTCGTCGGCCGGGACTTCCGCTTCGGTCGGGGAGGCGCGGGCGACGCCTCCCTGCTGCAGAGGCTCGGACCGCAGCACGACTTCACGGTGGATGTCATCGACGACGTCACACCCGAGGGCGGCGGCCGCCGGGTGTCGTCGACCTGGGTACGCGAGCTGCTCGCCGCCGGTGATGTCGCTCAGGCGGCAACCGTGCTGGGCCGGCCGGTCACGGTGAGCGGCGAGGTCGTTCACGGTCTCAAGCGGGGGCGTGAACTGGGATTCCCCACCGCTAACCTGTCGGAGACGATCGACGCACTCGCGCCCGCCGACGGGGTGTACGCCGGCTGGCTGCACGATCACGTGACGGGCATCCGGCATCCCGCGGCGATCTCGGTGGGCACCAACCCGACATTCGACGACGTCGAGCGCCGCCAGGTCGAAGCGCACGTGCTCGATGAGACCGGACTCGATCTGTACGGCCATCGCGTGACGGTCGAGTTCACCGATCACCTGCGCGGCATGGTGGCCTTCGAGGGGATGGACGCCCTGATCGCGCAGATGGCGGACGACGTGTCGGTCGCGCGCGAGCGACTGCTCGGCCTCCGCTGACCCGCCGTGCGAAGGCATCCGTCGGACCGCTCGGTGCGGCAGCCGCGGGCCGAGTACCATCGGGTCATGTCCGCTCGAATGCGTCTCGCGATCGTCAGCAGCGCGATCATCGCCGTCGCGCTGACCGCCTGCGCGCCCGGCACGCCGGAGCCCACGGCGAGCAGCACCCCGACAGCCAGCCGTGGCCCCGCGAGCACGAGCACACCGTCGGCGCCTCCTTCGAGCACGACAGCACCCTCCGACGACTCGATCGAGCTGCCCGCAGCATGCGACGACGTCTTCAGCCCGTCGATGCGCGATCGCCTCACTGCGGCGCGCCTGCCGGCGAACGACCCGACCCTGACCATGCCCTCCACCGACCTGACCGTCGCGGTGCAGATGATCGACGATCTTCCGCACCTGCGCTGCACCTGGGGCGTCGCGTCGGAGGTGGGCATCGCGACGACGGTCGCCCTCGTCGACGCAGAGCAGTCGAAGGTCCTGCGCGATGCGTATCGCGCCGAGGGATCGGACTGCCAGGTCGTCGACGGCGACCCGCAGCAGACGCGCTGCCTCATCGAGGAGAGGTTCGAAGGCGAGATGCCCGGCGCGATAGGCGAGATCCACGTCTTCCGGGCCAACGCCTGGCTGTCGACGAAGTGGATCAACGTCGACATGGCGGGGTACGCCGACGACATGGTCGCGCAGCTCTGGGGATGACCTGGGGTATGGCGTAGACTGTCGTCGAGGGTTCTGGAATCGGCGTTTCTGACCAGGTCCGCACCCACCCCTCGCACTCCGCATTCTCGCGGTCGCCTCATCGGAGCCGCTCACGGAGAGCATCGTCCGGCCCCGCCGGATGACCGGTACTCACGCTCAGGAGGAGCATGCCGAGCACGGCGACCGCCGCCCCGCGGCGAAAGAAGACGTCCCGTCGAGACGAGGAGGCGCCGCTGATCCCGATCCTCGCGCGCAAGGTGCGCGAGATCGAGGCGAAGGCGCAGCGAGCCAAACTGGGCCCCACCAACCGGGTGAAGTTCCAGGTGATCGCCTTCCTGGTGCGCGAAGAGCGCGCCAGGGTGAAAGCCGACGGTGAGCTGACCGACGCCGCCCGGGTCGAGCTGCTCAAGCGGCTCGACGGCGTGGCCACGATCCTCGCCAAGACGGCGGCGCGCGACACATCGCTGATCCAGCTGCTCGAGGCGGATCAGGCCACGTCGCCCGTCGCGAAGCGCATGCGTCGTGACTGGCTGCTCGAGTCGGGCGCCGAGCTCGCCCCCGAGGAGCTCGTGATCACCGACATCGCACCGATCGTGCAGACCCCGGTGGTTCCGGCCGCTCTCGCCGAGAAGCAGGTCACCCCGCCGTCGGTCGAGTCGCGCCTGCTGGCGTCGCCGTTCCTCGCTCCCGACCTGACCCCGCGGCCCGCCGCGGTGCCCCGCCGCCGGCTCGACGGGTGGGAGCTGATGGGTCCGCTGTACAAGGCGTTCGAGTCGGGTGCCGGCGGGGGAGCGGCCACGATGGAGCTGCCGCCGACCCCCGAATACGACCACATATCGCCCAAGGGGCGCGAGGTCATGGTGCACCAGTCCCGCTTCGTCGAGGCGGTGCGCTCGGGGCACCGCAGCTTCCTGCTCGCCGACGAGCCCGGCCTCGGCAAGACCGCGCAGTCGGTGCTCGCCGCGTCGGTCGCGAACGCCTACCCTCTGCTGGTCGTCGTGCCCAACGTGGTCAAGATGAACTGGGCGCGTGAGGTCGAGCGATGGACGCCGCAGCGCCGCGCCGCCGTGATCCAGGGCGACGGCGCCGACATCGACGCCTTCGCCGACGTGTTCATCGTCAATTACGAGATCCTCGACCGGCACCTGTCGTGGCTCGGCTCGATCGGCCTGCAGGGCATGGTCGTCGACGAGGCGCACTTCATCAAGAACCTGTCGTCGCAGCGCTCGCAGAACGTGCTGGCCCTCGCGGGCCGGATCCGCGACCGCGTGCGCAACCCGCTGATGCTCGCCCTGACGGGCACCCCGCTGATCAACGACGTCGAGGACTTCGACGCGATCTGGCGCTTCCTCGGCTGGACGAACGGCGAGAAGCCCGAGCCGGAGCTGATGGAGAAGCTGGATGCCACCGGCCTGACCCCGGCCGACAAGTCGTTCTACGCCGAGGCACGCGATGCGGTCATCTCGATGGGCATCGTGCGGCGGAAGAAGAAGGACGTCGCCGCCGACCTGCCCGACAAGCTCATCGCGGATCTGCCGGTGCAGCTCGACGACGAGTTCGGTCGAGGCATCCGTGCGGCGGAGCGAGAGCTGGGTGAGCGGATGGCGGCCAAGTACCGCCGGATCGTCGAAGCGCGCTCGGCCGCTCACGGTGCGTCTGCAGGTGGTTCCGTGCGCCTGTCGGACGGGATCGATGACGACATCGTGCGTCTCGTCGCCCACAACGAACTCGAGGAGTCGAAAGCCGCCGGCGCCGGCGGCGACAACGTCTTCACCATGGTCCGCAAGATCGGCCAGGCCAAGGCCCTGCTCGCCGCCGACTATGCCGCGCAGCTGCAGCGGTCGGTCGAGAAGGTGGTGTTCTTCGCGAAGCACGTCGACGTGATGGATCAGGCCGAGGCGCACTTCGCCGCCGCCGGGATCAAGTCCGTCTCGATCCGAGGCGATCAGTCGACGCCCGCGCGCCAGCAGGCGATCGACGCGTTCAACACCGACCCCGAGGTGGGCGTGGCGGTGTGCTCGCTCACCGCAGCCGGGGTGGGCGTGAACCTGCAGGTCGCCTCGAACGTCGTGCTCGCCGAGCTGAGCTGGACCGCGGCAGAGCAGACCCAGGCGATCGATCGCGTGCACCGCATCGGTCAGGACGAGCCGGTCACCGCGTGGCGCATCATCGCCGCGCACACCCTCGACACGAAGATCGCCGAGCTGATCGATCAGAAGCAGGGTCTCGCCGCCCGGGCACTCGACGGCGAAGCCGTCGCCGACGAACCCGGCGAGTCGGTGCAGATGGCTGCGCTGATGCACCTGCTGCGCGAGGCTCTCAGCGCCCAGTGACGCGCACCTGAGCGCGGGCGTTAAGAATGTGCATTCTTGGCGTCCGTTCTCGCGTGTTCCGGTGCTGTGCGACCAAGAACCCGGTATCGCGACGACGCTACCGGCAAGATCGCTCGTTTTCGCGCGCGCGGAATGGCTATTGGCCTCGGATGGGCGCTAGGGTCGACAACGGGCAGTGTCGCCTCTTCACCCTTTCACCCCGACGCACGAAGGCGGCAGCATGAAGATCGGCATCCTGACCAGCGGCGGCGACTGCCCCGGACTCAACGCGGTCATCCGCGGGATCGTGCTCAAGGGCACCACCGCCTACGATCTCGAGTTCGTCGGCATCCGTGACGGCTGGCGAGGCGTTGTCGACGGGGACTTCTTCCCGCTCACCCGCCACGAGGTGAAGGGACTGTCGAAGGTCGGCGGCACGATCCTCGGCACGAGCCGCACCAACCCGTACGAAGGTGCGCGCGGGGGAGCCGAGAACATCGCCAAGACCCTGTACGGGCACCGGATCGACGGAATCGTGGCGATCGGCGGCGAGGGCACGCTCGCGGCTGCAGACCGTCTGGCCAAGGACGGCATCAACGTGCTCGGTGTGCCGAAGACGATCGACAACGATCTGCGTGCGACCGACTACTCGTTCGGTTTCGACACCGCGGTGAACATCGCCACCGACGCGATGGACCGGCTGCGCACCACGGGTGACTCCCATCAGCGCTGCATGGTCGCCGAGGTGATGGGCCGGCACGTGGGCTGGATCGCCCTGCACGCGGGTATGGCCGCGGGCGCGCACGTGATCTGCATCCCGGAAGTACCCATGTCGATGGACGAGATCTGCTCGCTGGTCAGCAGTGCCGCCGCACGCGGACGCGCGCCGCTGGTCGTCGTCTCCGAGGGGTTCACCCTCAAGGGCATGGACGAGGCCTACAGCGACAAGGGCCTCGATGCCTTCAACCGTCCGCGCCTGGGCGGCATCAGCGAGATCCTCGCGCCGGAGATCGAGCGGATCACCGGCATCGAGACGCGCTCCACCGTGCTGGGCCACATCCAGCGCGGCGGATCCCCGTCGGGCTTCGACCGGGTGCTCGCGACGCGACTCGGGCTGCACGCCGCCGACGCGCTGGTCGACGGCGCGTGGGGTCAGATGGTCGCGATGCGCGGCACCGAGATCGTGCGGGTGCCCTTCGCCGAGGCGCTGGGCGAGCTGAACACAGTGCCGCGCAGCCGCTACGACGAAGCGGCCGCGCTGTTCGGCTGAGCCGCAGCGTCGCCCGCGGCCGCGGGACGGTCAGTCCGCGAGGCCGAGCACGTCCAGCATCCACGCGAGCTCGAACGCGCGCTCGCGCCAGGCGTTGTAGCGCCCGCTGACGCCGCCGTGTCCGGCCGACATCTCGCACTTCATCATCACGTCCCGCGCGCCCGCGTACCGCAGAGCCGCCACCCACTTGGCCGGCTCGACGTACAGCACCCGAGTGTCGTTTAGTGACGTCATCGCCAGGATCCGCGGGTAGTCCACGCCGTCGCGGATGTTCTCGTACGGCGTGTACGACTTCATGTACGCGTACACCTCGGCATCGTGCAGGGGGTTGCCCCATTCGTCCCACTCGACCACGGTGAGCGGCAGCGAGGGGTCGAGGATCGAGGTGAGCGCGTCGACGAAGGGCACCCCGGCGAGGATGCCGGCGAACAGCTCGGGGGCGAGGTTGGCGACGGCGCCCATGAGCAGCCCGCCGGCGCTGCCACCCTCGGCGACGAGCCGCTCGGGGGCGGTCACCCCGGTGCCGATCAGGTGCTGTGCGCACGCGATGAAATCGGTGAACGTGTTGCGCTTGTGCAGCTCCTTGCCGTCTTCGTACCAGTGCCGGCCCATCTCGCCGCCGCCGCGCACGTGCGCGACGGCGAAGATCACGCCGCGGTCGAGCATCGACAGCCGCATCACCGAGAAGCCGGGATCGATCGAGTGCTCGTACGAGCCGTAGCCGTACAGGTGCAGGGCGCGCGGCTCTGCGCCCGGGTCGCCGAACGAGCGCTTCCACACCAGTGAGATCGGCACCTGAGCGCCGTCGGCTGCTGTGGCCCACACCCGCTGTTGTCCGTAGTCGGCCGGGTCGTACCCGCCGAGCACCGCCATCTGCTTGCGCAGGTGCTTCTCTCCGGTCGCGATGTCGAGGTCGAGCACCTGCGACGGCGTGATGAACGAGGTGTACGTCATCCGCAGGAACGGCGAATGCCATTCCGGGTTGCCGCTGAAGTAGGCGTCGAACAGCGGCTCGTCGAAGTCGACGTCGTCGAGCGCGCCCGTCGCGGGATCCATGATCGCCGAGCGCACCAGTCCGTCGCTGCGGTACTCGACGGTCGCGAAGTCCCGGAAGCAGTCGACGTCGATGATCCGTCGTCCCTGGCGATGCGCAAGCAGCACCTGCCGCTCACCCTGGGGGTCGGATGCCGCCACCGAGACGAGCTCGAAGTCGAGGGCGTCGTCGTTGTGCAGGATCAGCAGCCGGTCCTCGCCGTCGACCACCGCGTGATCGACGGAGTACTCCACGCCGTCCCGGCGCGGCCACACGACCTGCGGCTCGACGCCCAGCGGGTCGGAGCTCAGGTCGGCGAGGTCGATGAGCAGCTCCTCGCTGGTGATCTTCGAACCCACTCCGATCATCAGGTACCGCCGGCTGCGGGTGATGCCGGCGCCCATCCAGAAGCGCTCATCCGGCTCGCGGAACAGCTTCACGTCGGCGTCGATCGGCGTGCCGATGCGGTGCAGCCACAGCGTGTCGGGCCGCCACGCCTCGTCGCGTGTCGTGTACAGGATCGACGAGCCGTCGGGTGTGAAGAACGCCTGTCCGGTGTTCGGGATCACGTCGTCGAGCATCTCCCCGGATGCCAGGTCGCGCACGTGCACGGTGTACAGCTCCGAGCCCTCGGCATCCACCGACCAGAGCAGGCGGGTGCCGTCATCCGACGCGTCGAAAGCGCCGAGCGAGAAGAACTCGAGCCCCGCAGCCTCGACGTTGCCGTCGAGCAGCACCTCCTCGCCCGGCACCGGCACCCCGGGCTCGAGCACCGGCGGAGTCCAGTCGTCGCCGTGTACGGCGGTGCGGCAGTGGATGCCGTACTGGGCGCCCTCCTCGGTGCGGCTGTAGAACCACCAGTCGCCGCGTCGGGTCGGCACCGACAGGTCGGTCTCCTGCACCCGCGAGCGCACCTCCTCGAACAGCGTGTCGCGGAGGCCGGAGAGGTGAGCGGTTCTCGCGTCGGTGTAGGCGTTCTCCGCCTCGAGGTGCGCGATGACCTCCGGATCGTCCTTCGCGCGGAGCCACTCGTAGGCGTCGTCGAACCGGTCGCCGTGGTGGGAGCGCGTGGTGATGCGGCGGGCCGGTGCGGGTGGCTGGATGCGAGAATCGGTCACCATGCCACGCTACCCGGCGAGTTGACCGCGACCGGGCAGGGTGGGAGGATTCATGCGGGTCCTCTAACGGAGGGCAAACCCACGGTGAACTCTTCGTTCGTCACAAGCCGATCTCTCGGCCCCTCCCTGGCAGTCCCAACGAAAGAGACCGGTGGAAACCGCAGCCCTCATCGTCGTGCTGGTCATCGCGCTGGCACTTTTCTTCGACTTCACCAACGGATTCCACGACACCGCCAACGCGATGGCCACCCCCATCGCCACGGGGGCGCTCAAGCCGAAGACGGCCGTGCTTCTCGCAGCGGTGCTCAACCTCGTCGGCGCCTTCCTCTCGACCGAGGTCGCGAAGACCGTCTCCGGTGGCATCATCCGCGAAGACGCGATCAGCGCGATGGGGGCGCAGATCTTCCTGCCGCTCATCTTCGCGGGGCTCATCGGCGCGATCACCTGGAACATGCTCACGTGGCTGCTGGGCCTTCCCTCCAGCTCGTCGCACGCGCTGTTCGGCGGCCTCATCGGCGCGACACTGGTCGGCGTCGGTGCCACGGGCATCGACTTCGGGATGGTGCTGTCGAAGATCATCCTCCCGGCCCTGATCGCCCCGCTCACCGCCGGCATCATCGCATTCATCGCGACCAAGGTCGCCTACGGCGTCACGCGCCGGTACGACGGCAAGCCGGACGGCCGCTCCGGGTTCCGCTGGGGCCAGATCTTCACCTCCTCGCTGGTGGCGCTGTCGCACGGAACCAACGACGCGCAGAAGACGATGGGCGTGATCACCCTGGCCCTGATCACGATCGGGTGGCAGACCGGTGACCCGAGCAGCTCGGATTACCACAACCCCGAGTTCTGGGTCATCGTCGCCTGTGCGTTCACCATCGCCCTGGGCACCTACCTCGGCGGCTGGCGGATCATCCGCACTCTCGGCAAGGGCCTGACCGAGGTCAAGCCCGCGCAGGGCTTCGCCGCCGAGAGCTCCACCGCGGCGACGATCCTCGCCTCCAGCGCCCTCGGGTTCGCGCTCTCGACCACGCAGGTCGCCTCGGGCTCGGTCATCGGCTCCGGCCTCGGCCGACGTGGCGCCTCCGTGCGCTGGGCGACCGCCGGCCGGATCGCGATCGGCTGGCTGCTCACGCTTCCCGCGGCGGGCGGCGTGGGCGCCCTCGCCGCCCTCCTGGTGATCTGGTTCGGCAACTGGGGCGTCGCGATCGACGCCGTTCTGGCGCTGGTGATCATCGTGGGCCTGTTCCTGTACTCGCGCCGCAACGCCGTGACGCACGCGAACGCCATGAGCGATGTGGCCGAGTCCGGACACGCGGTCGACCACCCGGAGGTGCCCGCTCCCACCCGCCGCGCCAGCCGCATGGAGCTCGTGCGCGCACTCGAGCGCGCCGAGCGCAAGGCCGACGAGGCCGAGCGCGCCGCGCGCCGAGCCAAGAAGCTGAAGAAGGCCGGGGCGTCGCCGGCCGAGATCAAGGCGGCGAAGCGCGCCGCTGAGAAGGCGGCGCTGAAATTCGCCACCGCCGAGAAGGCCGCGCAGGAGTGGGAGAACGCCATCGCCAGCCGCAAGGTGCGCGCCAAGCTCGCCGAGTGGGACATCGCCGTGGACGAGCAGGAGGACGCACGATGAGCATCGACTGGGGCGCTTTCGTCAGCGTGTTCCTCGCCGCCCTGCTGGGTGCCGGGACGATCGTGCTGTTCTACGCGCTGGGTCTGCGGATGCTCGTGCGCGCCGGGCGGGTTCCGGTGGTCACCCCGGCCGAGTTCACGGATGCCATCACCGTGCTCACCGAGAAGGAGATCAGGCACGCCGCGAAGCAGGCCGCAAAGGCCGCACGCAAGAGCCCGCTGAGCGAGGGGCAGAAGACCTTGGCGTTCGTGGCCGCGATCGGCTGCTTCATCGTGTGCGGCGCTGCGGTCGTCGGCGGCATCCTGATCATCGTCGTCGGGCACTGACAGGCGTCCGCCCGGCAGGGCGGTTCTAGGCTGGGGTCATGTCAGCCTCGTTCGCCTTCGGCCGCCACGCCCCGGCGTCGCACGTCATCGTGCACATCAGCGATCCGCACCTGCTCGCGGGCGGAGCCCGGCTGGGTGGCCGGTTCGATGTCGACGACACCCTCGAGCGCACGCTCGACGCCATCCGTGCCACGGGGATCGATCCGGCGGCGATCGTCGTCACCGGGGATCTCGCCGATCTGGGGGAGCCCGACGCGTACCGCCGCCTCCGCTGCGCGGTGGAGCCGCTCGCAGCCGATCTGGGTTGCCCGGTCGCCTGGGTGGCCGGCAACCACGACGAGCGCCCGGCACTGCGGCAGCACCTGCTCGATCTCGAGCCCACCGAGCAGCCGGTCACCGGGGTGTGGGACCTCGGCGGGCTGAGACTGGTCGCTGTGGACACGAGCGTTCCCGGCTGGCACCACGGCGACCTCGACGCGACCCAGCTCGACTGGCTGCGCGACGTGCTGAGCGAGGGTGCCCGGCACGGCACGATCCTGGCGATGCACCACCCGCCGCTGCCCAGCCACATCCCGCTGTTCGACATCCTCGAGCTGCGCCACCAGGACGAGCTCGCCGACGTGCTGCGGGGCAGCGACGTGCGCGCCATCCTGGCCGGCCACCTGCACTACTCCTCGCACGGGCTGTTCGCGGGGATCCCGGTGAGCGTCGCTTCGGCCACCTGCTACACGATGAACCTCGCCCGTCCGGACGTCGAGGTCAACGGGATGGATGCCGCGCAGTCGTTCCAGCTCGTGCACGTCTACCCCGACACCATCACGCACACCGTGGTGCCGGTCGTCGAGGCGCCCACCGGCGAGCACTTCACGCGCGAGTGGGCCGAGCAGATGGCATCCCTCACCCCGCAGCAGCGACTCGAGGCGTTCTCCCGCAAGCCCCCGCGCTGAAGCGTCGTAGACTGAAGGCATCCCCCGAATCCCTGATCGCCACTACCCACAAGGATGTGACATGGCCTCGTCTGAGCCTGTTGTTACCCGCACAGAGACCGATTCGATCGGCAGCATCGAGATCCCGGGCGACGCCTACTACGGCGTCCACACGCTGCGCGCCGAGCAGAACTTCCCGATCACCAAGCGCCCGATCTCGGTGTATCCCGATCTGGTGCGCGGCCTCGCGATGGTCAAGCAGGCCAGTGCGCGAGCCAACAAGGAGATCGGGGTCCTCGACGCAGAGAAGGCCGACCTGATCGACGCCGCCTCGCAGCGCGTCATCGACGGCGAGTTCCACGACCAGTTCATCGTCGGCGTCATCCAGGGCGGGGCCGGCACCTCGACCAACATGAACGCGAACGAGGTCATCACCAACATCGCGCTCGAGATGGCGGGCCGCGAGAAGGGCGACTACGCCTACCTCTCGCCGATCGACCACACCAACCGCAGCCAGTCCACCAACGACGTCTACCCGACCGCCGTCAAGATCGGCCTCTCGCTCAACCTCGTCTCGCTGCTCGACGAGCTCGACCTGCTGCGCAAGTCGTTCCTCGGCAAGGCGAACGAGTTCCACGACGTGCTCAAGGTCGGCCGCACTCAGCTGCAGGACGCCGTGCCGATGACCCTTGGTCAGGAGTTCCACGGCTTCGCGACGACCCTCGGTGAGGATCACAGCCGCCTCACCGAGAACGCCTCGCTGCTCACCGAGATCAACATGGGTGCCACAGCCATCGGCACCGGCATCACCACCCACCCCGATTACGCACCGACCGTGCTGAAGCACCTGCGCGAGATCAGCGGCCTCGATCTGAGCACCGCGACCGACCTCGTCGAGGCCACCAGCGACACCGGCGCGTTCATGTCGTTCTCGTCGTCGCTGAAGCGCAACGCGATCAAGCTGTCGAAGATCTGCAACGACCTGCGGCTGCTCTCGTCCGGCCCCCAGGCCGGCATCGGCGAGATCAACCTGCCGGCCATGCAGGCCGGCTCCAGCATCATGCCGGGCAAGGTCAACCCCGTGATCCCCGAGGCGGTCAACCAGGTCGCGTTCGCGGTGGCCGGCGCGGATGTCACGGTGACGATGGCGGTCGAGGGCGGGCAGCTGCAGCTCAACGCCTTCGAGCCGGTCATCGCGCACTCGATCTTCCAGTCGATCACGTGGATGCGCCAGGCGATGTGGACGCTGCGGGTCAACTGCGTCGACGGGATCACCGCCAACCGCGAGCGCCTCGGGGCGATGGTCGGCGCCTCGGTCGGCGTCGTCACCGCGCTCACCCCGTTCATCGGCTACGCCGCATCCGCGGCGCTGGCCAAGACCGCGCTGCTCACCAACCGCAACGTGGCCGATCTGGTCGTCGAGGCGGGGCTCATGTCGCGTGACGAGGTCATGAAGCAGATCTCGCCGGCGCGTCTGTCGGGGCTGGAGACCGTGACCGCGGCGATCCCCGTGATCGCCGCGGAAGACCTCCCCGAGGCGTAAGCGCAGAGACGGGAAGAGGCGGATGCCCGTGGCATCCGCCTCTTCTGCCGTCTGAACGGGTGTCGATCAGCCGAGCGTGCGGCAGTGCGTCGTGAGCTCGCCGATGCCGTCGATGCCGACGGTGACGGTCGAGCCGTCGCGCAGGAAGATCTGCGGATCGCGCGAGTAGCCGGCGCCCCCGGGGCTGCCGGTGGAGATGAGGGTTCCCGGCAGCAGCGTCGCCGACGATGAGAGGTGCGCGATCAGCGTGGCGACGCTGCGCACCATCTGCCCGGTGCTGGCATCCTGCACGGTCTGCCCGTCGACGACGGCCCAGATGTGCAGGTCCTGCGGGTCGGTGATCTCGTCAGCGGTCACCACGACCGGACCGGTCGGGGTGAAGCCGTCGAACGACTTGCAGCGCGACCACTGCGCCTCGGCGAACTGGATGTCGCGCGCCGTGATGTCGTTGACGACCGTGTAGCCCCACACCGCGTCGAGCGCCTCGTCAGCGGTGACGTCCTTCGCGGCGCGGCCGATGATCACACCGAGCTCTGCTTCGTAGTCGACGGATTCGCTCAGCTCGCGCGGCCAGGTCGCTGTGCCTTCGTGCGCCCCGAGCGAGTTGGGCCACAGCGTGAAGACGGTCGGCGCGGTGTCGGTCTTGAGTCCCAGCTCGCTGGAGTGCGCGGCGTAGTTCAGGCCCACCGCGAGGATCAGCGGCGGCGCGACGACGGCGGGGCCGAAGCGCAGATCCGCCACCGGATGCCGGGGCGCGGTGCCCGAGGCGTACACGGCGCGCAGCCGCGCGAGCAGCTCGTCACCGCCCTCGATCAGCTGCTGCAGGGTCGAGGGGGCGGGGGAGAGGAGGTCGCTGACGAGGGTGGCCTCCGCGCCGTCGATGACGGCGAGCTGCAGAGCCTCGGAATCGCGAGCGCTCAGATGGGCGAAACGCATGCCTCTACGCTACCGGGCGCGATGCAGCCCGCGGCAGAGGTGGCCTCTAGGCTTTGGCCATGAGCTTTGGAGGACGACCCTCGCCCGCGCAGCCCTCAGACCCGTTCCCGACGCTGCTCGCCGGTCGCTCCCGGTACGCCCCGCCGGCGCCGTCGGCACCCGCACCCGCCCCGGCGATGCCGGCCCTGCCGGTGCCCGCGAGGCGGGGGCGGAGCGCATCGGTGTGGGCGTTCGGCGTGCTCGCGTTCCTGCTGATCGCGCTGATCGCCTACTTCGCGCTGTTCCTCGGCGTCGGCGCGTCGGTCGTCGGACTCGTCCTCGCGATCGTGCCGCTGGCGATCGTGCTCACGGGTGTGCGGATGATCGATCGGTGGGAGCCCGAGCCGAAGAGCCTCGTGATCTTCGCGCTCGGCTGGGGCGCGGTGGCAGCCGTCGGCATCACCCTGCTCGTCGACCTGGCGTTCGCTCTGGCGGTGGGGCCGCGCAACGAGTTCTTCGCGGCGGTCATCCAGGCGCCCGTGATCGAAGAGATCGCGAAGGGCGTCGGAGTCCTGGTCGTGTTCGTCATCGGGCGACGTGCCTTCGACGGTCCCGTCGACGGCGTCGTGTACGGGGCGCTCGTGGGTGCCGGTTTCGCGTTCACCGAGAACATCCAGTACTTCGGCACCAGCCTCACCTCCGGAGGTGCGGTGGAGCTCACGATGACCTTCATCCTCCGCGGACTGGTCTCGCCGTTCGCGCACGCCATGTTCACCGCCCTGACCGGGTTCGCCATCGGCCTGGCCGCGCGGCGCGGCGCGAGCACCGCCTCCGCCGTCGGATCGGGCGCGGTCGGTCTGATCGGCGCGACACTCCTTCACGCGTACTGGAACGGCTCGTCCCTGCTGGGCGACTTCCTCGCGCTGTACATCACCACCCAGGTTCCGCTCTTCATCGGCTTCATCATCGCGATCCTGGCATTGCGCCGGGAGGAGTCGCGCCTGACGCGTCTGCGCCTGGGCGACTACGCCGCCGCCGGATGGTTCACTCCGGAGGAGGTCGAGATGCTGGCGACGCCGGCCGGCCGCCGGACGGGGATGCAGTGGGCATCCGGTCTGCGCGGCGACCGTCGGCGCGTGATGCAGTCGTTCATCCGCGATGCCGCGGCGCTGGCTGCCGTGCGCCAGCGGGCGATCACCGGTCGCGACCCGCTGGCTGCAGCAGACGAGCACGCGCTGCTGATGCGCACCCGCGATGCCAGAGCGCGCCTGCTCGCGTACTGACAGTGCCAGCGCATCCGCGCCGGGACAGACTCAGCGCCCGGTGCTGCGGCGATGCCTGCGAGTCTCCCGGGCGCTGAGTTGATCTACACACAGCGTGCCTCGCACGCCCGGTGAAGTCAAGACCTCTGCACCGATCGCGAGTTCAGATGCCCTCGACGATCACGTCGAGGGCGACGCCGTCGCACGACATCCGGGGAAGATCGGCGAGTCTGCTGCCGCGCACCGAGTCCCCCGTCTCGCAGCGCGGATCGGTGGAGACCACGACGCGGCCGACGCCGTTGACCAGGGTCACCTCGTGCCCGAGCGAGGCGAAGCGCGGAATGAGTTCGCGCTCCACATCCGCGACGAGAAGATCGAGCCCGGCGACGCCCAGCAGGCGCCCGCCCTCGCTCGCGGGAACGGCGATCGTGATCGTGTACTCGTCGCTGCACAGATAGTCGACGTACGGACCGGCGACATGCGGTCCTCCGGTGCTCATCGGCACGCGGTACCACTCCAGCTCGCTGTAGTCGATGTACTCCTTGTTCACCGACTGCGAGGCGAGCACCAGCTGTCTTCCGCCCTCGCCCTGCCACCATGCGAGGTGGCTGCGGGCGTCGGAGAGAAGGTCGATCGCGGCGATGAACCCCGCACCGTACACGGGCACGTCGTCCAGCGCCAGAGTGCGCGCGGCGTACGGCTCGACGATCGCGTCGAGGTGAGGCCGGGTCAGCGGACCCTCGCCCAGCACACGGGCTAGCTCTTCGGCGCAGGATCCGACCCAGCCGCCGAGCGTGCGGATCGGGGCACCGAAGTAGTCCTCGACGATGCGGGCGGCTTCTGCCGAAGCGGTGGTGGTGGGTGTGGTCATCGCGTCCTCCAGTGCACGTCGATGGGAATGCTCATGAGATGTCCGGGGGTGAGCTCTGCAGCTGGACGAGAGCGTCGAGCGCGTCGAGGATCAGGTGCTCTGTGCGAGTCGCCGCCGTATCGGGGTCGCTCTCCTCGACGGCGCGGATGATGTCCGTGAGCGACGAGGCCTGCCTGGTCAGTCCCGCGCCGTCGGGGGCGGCGAGGCGAAGATACGGCGAGAACTCGGCCTGCAGCTTCATCTGCTCGCGGGTCAGGCGCGCCGACTGGCTCAACGAGACGAGCTCGACGAGCACATCATCGAGCAGACGGCGCTGCTGGTCGGCGTCGAGATCCGCGAGAAGCTCCAGGCGACGACGCACCCGGCCGGCCTCGCCGGCATCGGCGCGGCGCGCGGCGAGACGGACGGCGGCCACGGTGATCGCACCGTAGTGGGCTCCCATGTCGCGCAGCGCGAGCCGCGAGGTGCGCATCAGCGCGTCGCGGGCGAAGGCGAGTGGATCGGCGTCGTCGACGACGAAGCTGCCCCCGTTGCGTCCGCGACGTGTGACGATCAGTCCCTGAGCGCGCAACGTGAGCAGAGCCTCGCGCACCGTGACCGGCGCCACTCCGAAGCTGCGGGCGAGATCGGATTCGGAGGGCAGCCGCTCGCCGGCGCGCAGGTGACCACGGTGGATCGCGTCCACCAGACGGCGTTCGACGAGCTCTGCTCTGCCTTCGTCGCCGATCGACTGGAACAGGGCGCCCTGCAGTCGATGCGGATGGCGGCTGCGCGGACCATCCGAGCCGGTGCGCGCACCGGAGGGGGAGGTCAGCGATTCCATGTCTGGATTCTTCCACGACATCGACGGCGGCAGAAGACTTGAAATATGACCTACGGTTTTATATGTTTAAACGACCTTCCGAATCGACGAGGATCGAGGAGCACGAGATGACGACTGCTGCGCCGGCCGCCCCTGCCGCGAGCGACACCTCGGCCAAGGGCAGCGTGATGCTGTCCGGCCTGACCAAGTCCTTCGGCGACTTCACCGCCGTGCGCGACCTCGATCTGCAGGTCGCGCCGGGGGAGTTCCTCTCCATGCTCGGACCGTCGGGATCCGGCAAGACCACGGTGCTGCGCATCATCGCCGGATTCGAGGAGGCGACCTCCGGCTCCGTCCGCCTCTCCGGCGTCGACGTCACCCGCACGCCTCCGCACGCCCGCGAGGTCAACACCGTCTTCCAGGACTACGCGCTCTTTCCGCACATGACGATCGCGGAGAACGTCGGCTACGGACTGCGTGTGAAGGGGACGAACAAGAGCGAGCGGATCGAGCAGGTCGCCGAGTCCCTGCGACGCGTGCACCTCGACCACGTCGCCGATCGACTGCCGCACCAGCTCTCGGGCGGTCAGCGTCAGCGCATCGCCCTCGCCCGCGCCCTCATCCTGCGGCCGCAGGTGCTGCTGCTCGACGAACCCCTCGGAGCCCTCGACAAGCAGCTGCGCGAGCAGATGCAGATCGAGCTCAAGCAGATCCAGCGCGAAGTCGGGATCACGTTCATCTTCGTCACCCACGACCAGGAGGAGGCGCTGACGCTGAGCGATCGCGTCGCCGTCTTCAACAACGGTCGCATCGAGCAGATCGGCACCGCTCGGGCCGTCTACGAAGAGCCGCAGACGGAGTTCGTCGCGCGCTTCCTCGGGCTGTCGAATCTCATCGGGGCTCAACTCGCGGAGAAGCTCACCGGCACGCGCCGCACGATGAGCATCCGGCCCGAGCGCGTGCGGATGCACGAGACGTCCGACGCGCTCGCCGACGGCGACGTGGGGCTGGTCGGCACGATCGCGGAGGTCGTCTACACCGGCCCGGCCACCCGCTATCTCATCACCTCGGATGCCGGCGTCGACATCATCGTGGAGCGGCCGAACGCGCATCAGGCCTCCGGAGCCGCCGCACCCCGTCGAGGCGATCGGGTGCGCGCCACCTGGAACCCGGTGCACGCCGCACGGCTTCCCTGACACCCCTGTCCTTCCGCAACCCCACCCGCGCACCGCGATCACAAAGGAGAGATCCATGCGAAAGAAGATCCTGGCCGTCTCGGCCCTCACCGCAGCCGCAGCCCTCGCGCTGTCAGGCTGCTCGAGCACGACCGACTCGGCGAACGACGCCGGAGGCCTCTCGATCGACGTCCCCGACGTCCCGATGATGGACAAGCTCGGCGACAACGAGAAGGAGGTGAACATCGTCGCGTGGTCCGGCTTCGTGGAGCCGGCCTGGGCCGACGCGTTCACCGCCGACACCGGCTGCACGGTCAACCGTCGCGTGGCCGGCACGAGCGACGAGATGGTGCAGCTCATGCGCACCGGCGACTACGACCTCGTTTCCGCGTCGGGCGATGCCAGTCTGCGCCTGATCGCCGGCGGTGACGTGCAGCCGCTGAACCTCGACCTCATCCCGCACTTCGGCGACGACATCGTGGAGGGCATGAAGGGCCAGATCTACGACACCATCAACGGCAAGTCCTACGGCATCCCGATCGGTCGCGGCGCGAACATCCTGCAGTACAACAGCGAGGTCGTCACCGAGGAGCCCACCAGCTGGGACGTCGCGTGGGAGAAGGACAGCCCGTACGCCGGCAAGGTGATCGCCTACGACGCGCCCATCTACATCGCCGACGCCGCGGTCTACCTGATGGCGCACGAGCCGGATCTCGGCATCAAGAACCCGTACGCGCTCGACGAGAAGCAGCTCAAGGCCGCGGTCGACCTGCTCAAGCAGCAGAACGAGATCGTCTCGGAGTACTGGGCCGATCCCGCCGCGCAGATCACCTCGTTCGCCGGCGGCACGACGGTGCTCGGCACCTCGTGGGAGGTGCTGCGCAAGCTCACCGAAGACGACAAGTACAAGAGCGTGCTGCCCGAGGAGGGCTCGACCGGATGGTCGGATGCCTGGATGCTGGCCGCGGAGTCGAAGAACCCGAACTGCGCGTACGCGTGGATGGACTACGCCTCCTCGCCGGAGGTCAACGGCGCGATCGCGATGAACTTCGGAATGGCACCCGCCAACGCCGCCTTCTGCGACACGAGCGGAGAGGCGAAGGCGCACTGCGAGTACTACAACGCCACGAACGAGGAGTACTTCAAGAAGGTGTGGTTCTGGACCACCCCGATCGAGCAGTGCATCGACGGCCGCACCGATGTGAAGTGCACCAACTTCCAGCAGTGGACCGACGCCTGGACCAGCGTCAAGGGCTGATCCGGCCCGGCCGGGGCGGGGGAGAGCTCCTCCGCCCCGGATCCCACCCTCTCGACGACGACAGGAACGACATGACGCGGCGCGCACGCATCGCCGGCCTGCTGGCACTGCCCATGGCCTGGCTGATCGGCATCTACATCTTCTCGCTCGTGATGCTGCTGGTGACGGCGTTCTGGATCACCGATCCGTTCACCTCGAAGGTCAAGCCCGGCTTCACCTTCGGCAACTTCCAGCAGCTCGTCGCGAACCCGGCGTACGCATCCACCGCGCTGCGCACCCTCGGCATCGCGCTCGGCGTCACCGCGCTGGCGATCCTCATCTCCGTTCCGCTGGGGATCTTCATGGCGAAGGTCGCCTCGCCGTGGCTGCGAGCGGTGCTGGCCGTCTCGATCACCCTGCCGCTGTGGGCCGGCTATCTCGTGAAGGTCATCGCGATGCGCATCACGTTCACCGAGCAGGGCTTCTTCAACTGGATGCTGGCACCGCTCGGCATCACGGGGCCCGGTTTCACCGTCTTCACGGTGGTGCTCACCCTCACCTACCTCTGGCTGCCGTACATGGCTGTGCCCGTCTACACGGCGATCCGCCAGCTGCCCGCGAACCTGTTCGACGCCGCGGCCGACCTGGGTGCAGGGTCGTGGCGCACCATCCGCACGGTCGTGCTGCCGCTCATCAAGCCGGCGATCATCGCCGGATCCGTGTTCACCTTCTCGCTGAGCCTCGGCGACTACCTCGTCGCGAAGTTCGTCGGCGGCGACACGCAGATGATCGGAAGCGTCATCGCGTCGAACATCAACCTGAACCCGCCGCTCGCCGCAGCGTTCTCGGTAGTGCCCATCGCCTTCGTCGTCATCTACCTGGTGAGCGTGCAGCGCACCGGCGCCCTGGAAAGGATGTGAGCCGACCATGCTGAGACTGTCGCGCACCTCCAAGATCGTCCTCGGGGTCATCGTCGCGATCATCCTCGCGTTCATGTACATCCCGCTCATGCTCGTGGTGCTGAACTCCTTCAACTCCGCACGCATCGCGAGCTGGCCGGTCGCCGGCTTCGGGCTGGAGTGGTGGGCCCGGGCGTTCACCAGCCAGCCGGTCCGCGATGCGGTGCTCAACTCGGTGCTGGTCGCCACCGGCGCCACGGCGATCGCGCTGGTGCTGGGCACGCTGGTCGCCTTCGCCCTGCAGCGCTACCGCTTCTTCGGGCAGCGCTCCGTGAACCTCCTCGTCGTGCTGCCGATCGCGCTGCCGGGCATCGTCACCGGCGTCGCGCTGAACAACACCTACAACCAGATGCTCGAGCCGATCGGCATCCAGGTCGGCTTCTGGGGGATGATCATCGCGCACGGCACCTTCTGCATCGTGATGGTGTTCAACAACGTGCTCGCGCGTCTGCGTCGCATGAACCCGAGCCTCGAAGAGGCGTCGCAGGATCTCGGGGCGACGCCGTGGCAGACCTTCCGGATGGTGACCTTCCCGCAGTTCCGCAGCGCCCTGGTCGCCGGTGCGATTCTCGCCTTCGCGCTCAGCTTCGACGAGGTCTATGTCACGATCTTCACCGCGCCACCCGGTGTCGACACGCTGCCGCTGTGGATCATGAACCAGATGGCCAGGCCGAACGAGGCGAACGTGGTGAACGTCGTCGCGACGGTGGTCATCCTGGCATCCTTCATCCCGGTCTGGGTGTCGCAGCGACTGTCCCGCGACGTCACCGATCGAGACTGACTCGGCGGATCGCGTTACGCGCTCAGCGGATGTCTCGCATTGACCGGGGCACGCGTGCCGGGGTTGGATGGAGTCATGACTGAACGCACGAAGCCCGAGTTCGACGCTCCCACCGGACCCGCCCCCGCAGATCTCGTCATCCGCGACATCGTCGAGGGCGACGGCGCCGAGGCAAAGCCCGGCGACACCGTCACCGTGCACTACGCCGGTGTCGAGTACGACTCCGGTGAGGAGTTCGACTCGTCGTGGGGCCGAGGCGAGACCATCCAGTTCCCGCTGCGCGGCCTGATCCAGGGTTGGCAGGACGGCATCCCCGGGATGAAGGTCGGCGGACGCCGTGAGCTCGTCATCCCGCCGCACCTCGCTTACGGCGCGGCCGGATCCGGACACTTCCTCTCGGGCAAGACCCTCATCTTCATCATCGACCTCGTCGCGGTCGGCTGAGCGGATCCGTGTCCAGGGAACCCCCGTCCACTTCAGTGGGCGGGGGTTCTCGCATCGATCCGATATCACGGGAATATATGCACGTGAATGTAAGTTATCCTCGGTACGGCGCGACAGCGCACGTATGACCATCAAGGAGAACACACACATGTCGATCGAGATCCCCGGCTATCGTCCCGGCACCTGGGTCCTGGACCCGAGCCACAGCGAGGTCACCTTCAGCGTGCGCCACATGATGATCTCGAAGGTGCGCGGCTCCTTCGGTATCAAGAACGCCACGCTCACCGCACCCGAGAACCCGCTCGATGCCACGGTCGACGCGAGCGTCGACGTCGCGTCCGTCGACACCAAGGACGAGGGTCGCGACAACCACCTGCGTTCGGCAGACTTCTTCGACGTCGAGAACTTCCCGACCATGGAGTTCGTCTCCACCGGAGCGCGCGTCGAGGACGGCGACTTCTTCGTCGACGGTGACCTCACCATCCGCGGGGTCACGAAGCCGGTGAGCTTCGAGTTCGACTTCGGTGGCTTCGGCACCGACCCGTGGGGCAACTACAAGGCCGGGGCCTCGGCCACGACGGTGATCAACCGGGAGGACTTCGGTCTGACCTGGAACGCCGCTCTCGAGACCGGTGGCGTGCTCGTCGGTAAGGACATCACGATCAACCTCGACCTGCAGGGCACCCTGCAGGCCTGATTGCGACGGCATCCCGAGCCCGGGGGTCGAGCCGCCACGAGCGGCTCAGGCCTCCGGGTTCAGCGCGTCGTAGGCGCGGAAGCGCGGGGTGAGCCGGGCGATCGTGAGGGCGAGGCCGATCACCAGCATCCCGCCCAGCAGCGGCGGGAACCACAGTGCGGTGAGTGTGGCCAGAGTGCCGGCGTACAGCGCGCCGAGTCGCGGCCCGCCGGTGACGACGATGATGAAGACGCCCTGCAGACGTCCGCGCATGGCGTCCGGCACCGCGGCCTGCATCATCGTGTTGCGGTAGATCGAGCTGATGTTGTCGGCCGCTCCCGAGAGGGCGAGCGCGATGCAGGCGACGGCGATGAGCGGGACGTTCGGGAAGTGCTCGGATGCCGGGGGCAGGAACACCCCGATGAGCAGAATCGTCCCGAACAGCGCGATCGTCGCCCCGTACGCCTGCACCGCGCGGGCGATGCCGACGCCGTGCCGGCGGTACTGCACGACCCGCCCCGAGAACAGGCTGGACGCGAAGGTGCCGACCGCAACCGAGGCGGTGAGCAATCCCGTCGTCACGGCGCCGCCGCCGAGCAGCACCGTGCCGAGCGCCGGGTACAGGGCGAGCGGGTTGCCGAAGGTCATCGCGGCGATGTCGAGCAGGAACTGCGCGCGGATGTTGCCCGCCCGGCGCAGGAATCGCCATCCGTCGACGAGGGATGCCAGCCCCGGCCGGACGATCGTGCCCTCGGGCTGCAGGGGAGGCAGCGTCCACAGCCCGAGGAACATGCACAGCATGAGGACGACATCGATCGTGTACGTCCACCCGAAGCCGGTCAGTGCGACCAGCACGCCCGCCACGGCGGGGCCGATCATCACGGTCAGGCCGAAGGCGACGCCGTTCAGCGCCGACGCCGCCGCGAGCTGATTCAGCGGAATCAGGCGCGGCACGATCGCCGTGCGGGTCGCCATGCCCACCGAGTTGGCGGCCGCGATGACCATGCTGAGCCCGTAGAGCCACCAGATCGTCTCCGTGCCCGTCCACGTCAGCGCAGAGAGCAGTGCCGTCGCCGCGAAGGCGACGGTCGCCGCGATCAGCGCCACGCGCCGCCGGTCGAAGGCGTCGGCCAGCATCCCGCCGTAGAGTCCGGCGAGGATCATGGGCGCCAGGCCAGCGACCGCGATCATGGACACCGCGAATGTGCTGGCGGTCAGCTCGAACACGTGCAGCATCACGGTCACGATCGTGAGCTGGCCACCGACCCCGGCGAGGGCAGAGCCGATCCACATGCGTGCGAAGGCCGGGCTGGATCTCAGCGGGCTGAGATCGATCAGAAGGGCGCGGGAGAACGGCACCCGTCGAGGCTACCGGTGCGTATCGAGACGTCGGGATGCTGGTAGACTTTCGAGGTTGCCGTTTGATCGGCCGCGGATAAAGAGAGCCCACGCATTCGGCGTCGGGCACCGCGCAGCAAGCAGAGAGGGGATCGAATCTATGGCACTGGAAGCAGACGTCAAGAAGGCGATCATCGAAGAGTACGCGACGCACCCCGGTGACACCGGATCCCCCGAGGTGCAGGTCGCAATGCTGACGCAGCGCATCAAGGACCTCACCGAGCACCTCAAGGCACACAAGCACGACCACCACTCGCGCCGTGGCCTTTTCCTGCTCGTCGGTCAGCGCCGTCGCCTGCTGGGTTACCTGCAGGACGTCGACATCAACCGTTACCGCTCGCTCATCGAGCGTCTCGGTCTGCGCCGGTAGTCGACCAGCGTTCAATCGCGCAGAACATTCTTGGAGAGCCGCCCCACGGTGTGGGGCGGCTCTCGTCATTCCTGTATTCGCTTGCCGCCTCTGTCGCTTTCCTGTAGGAAAGTGTGTGAGTTTCCGAGTGGAAGGCGAGAAGCGGCATGGAGCACCGACCGGAGCCGGGCCTGCGGCCCTATGAACCGCCGTCCGCGGATGTCGCGCGCGCGTACCTCGCTGAGTCCGCGCGCGTCGCGAAGCGCCGCGAGGCACTGATCGATCGGCGCGGCGCCGCGCGGCTGCTGCTCATCGAGGGCGTGGCGTTCGCGGTCTACCTGGTCGCGCTCATGCTCAGCTTCCCGCCGACGGACCGTGTGAACGTCATCGCGTTGGTCGCGCCGTTTCTCATCTGGACGCAGCTGGCCACCACCCTGCGTGAGGAGTACGGGTTTCAGCGCCGAGGCCGGGAGCAGCGGCTGCGCATGACGGTGGTTGTGCTGCTCGTCGTCGTGGTGGTCGGATCGCTCGCCGCGCTCTCGCTCGGCCTCGACATCCCCATCCCCGCACGGCTCGTTCCGGCTCTGCTCTCCCTCCTGCTCTTCGGCATCCTGGCCGCCGACGAACGCAGGCGTGCCGCACCCGAACGCGCGTCGCGGCAGCGAGCCCGCTTCGACCGCCGAGTCGGGGTAGAGACGATCGGCATCGGCATGGCGGTCGGTGCGATGACCGCCTGCGTCGCCACGCCGTCTCCAATCGTCGCCAATGTCGCCAACCTCGTCGTGATGCTGGCGCTCGTGGCATGGCTGCTGTCTGCGACGGGCGCCGGTGGCTCCCGTGCCGCCGCGGCCTGGGGCGGCTTCCACTGGAGCTGCTTCGCGAGCGCCGGGGGAATCCTCGTGGCGCTGGTGCTGCTGGCGCAATTCACCGCGCTTCCGCTCGCCGCTGCGGGATACACCGCGGGCGCGGTGGTCGCTCTGGCCTTCGTTCTCGGTGTGGCGCTGGAGCGGCGGCATGCCTGAACGACCACGGCGGCCGCACCCGCGACTGCGACTCGACGACAGCTTCGCGAGTCCCATCCGCTTCTCCCTCATGGCCGCGCTCGGCGAGGATCTCGAGCTTGACTTCGCCACGCTGGGCAGCATCCTCCAGGTATCCGACTCCGCGCTGAGCAAGGCGATCTCGGCGCTCGAGGCGGTCGGCTACGTGCAGGTCAGACGGGGCCGGGTAGGCAGCCGCCCGCGCACCTGGGTGGCGGGGACAGCTGAGGGGCGCGATGCCTTCCGAGCGCACCTCGATGCCCTGCACGCGATCGTGGAGTTCGGCTCGGCCCCGTTCGACTGATCGGGTCAGCGGCTGCGGCGGGACCCGGTCGGGTCGCTGCGGTGGTCGCTTCCCGACACCAGCTCGGGGTCGCGGAACATCCATCGCGGGCGCGGCTCGATCAGCGGACGGAACAGCGAGCGCACCGGTTTCGACGAGAGCGCGAAAGCGATGCCGACGGAGAGCGCGATGATCAGCGGAAGCCAGATCCAGGTCGGGCTCAGGCCGCGCAGCACACCCGACTCGCGGAACGGGTAGAGCACGAAGGAGTGCAGCAGATAGACGTACATCGTGTACTGGCCCAGTGTCGTCCAGCGCTGGGTGCCCCGCGGCAGCAGCGCGAAGAAGCAGGCGCTGAGCAGGACCGCCAGCACGATGAGCCCGAGCCGGATGCCGCCAGCCCACCACTGCTCGCCGCCGAGGTCGGCGTAGGAGTCGTCGTAGAACAGCCAGTGCCTGAGGTCGATGGCATCCCAGACATCCAGCCAGAGCCAGCAGGCGGCGCCCCACGCGACGAGAACGGCGAGCGCGGTGGCGCGCACCCACCACGGCCGGTACTCGATGAGGTGCAGCCGGCGCACCACATCGCGCTCCCTGAGCCACCACCCGAGAGTGAAGAAGAACAGCAGTCCCAGCGTGCGGGACAGCGAGAACGTGCTGTCGACGTTCGCCACGTATCCGACACCGACCGAGATCACGAGGGCCCAGGCGAGGGGCCACCGCAGCAGGGCGAGGTAGGGGAGCACCAGACGGAAGATGCCCAGGGCGAGCAGGAACCACAGCGTCCACGAGGGCTGCGTGAGATTCGGGTCGGCCCGTCCCTCGACCAGCCACTTGGTGAGGGTCCACAGCCCCTCGAAGATCACGTACGGGACGAGGATGTCGGTGATCACGCGAGCCATCTGGCGCTTCGTGGGGCTTCCCGCCTTCGAGAAGTACCCGGAGATGATCGCGAAGGCGGGCATGTGGAACGCGTACACCCACAGATAGAACGCGTACGAGACGTCGGAGTCGTAGATCAGCCGCTGAGTGCCGTGCCCGACCACGACCAGTACGATGCACGCGAACCGCGCGTTGTCCCAGAACGGAACCCGGCGACGAGGCCGTGCGGCGGTGCCGGTCGTCGCGGTGGACGGCGGATGCTGCTCGGCACTGCTCATGGCACGAGGTTAGCGGTTGCGGATACGCGGGAATAAAGTGGCCGCTTCGGGGTTCCATCAAGTACATTCAAGTGCATAGAACGGATGCCTCCGGGCATCCGGAGCGGAGAGAGACAGTGAACGAGCAGAACCCGGTGCAGTTCGGCATCATGTCGGTCAGCGACATCACGCAGGATCCGACGACCGGCGTGACCCCGAGCGAGGCCGAGCGCATCAAGGCGACCGCCGCGATCGCTCGGCACGCGGAAGAGGTCGGCCTCGACGTCTTCGCGATCGGCGAGCACCACAACCCGCCGTTCTGGTCGTCGAGCCCGACGACCTTCCTCGCGCACGTCGCCGCCCAGACCGAGCGACTGATCGTGTCCACCTCGACGACGCTGATCACCACGAACGACCCCGTGCGCATCGCCGAGGAGTACGCGATGCTGCAGCATGTCACCGACGGGCGCATGGACCTCATGCTCGGCCGCGGCAACACCGGTCCGGTCTACCCGTGGTTCGGCAAGGACATCCGCCAGGGCCTGCCGCTCGCGATCGAGAACTACGCTCTGCTGCGCAAGCTGTGGGACGAGGACGTCGTGGACTGGGAGGGGAAGTTCCGCACCTCGCTGCAGGGCTTCACCTCCACGCCGCGGCCGCTCGACGGTGTGGCGCCGTTCGTCTGGCACGGGTCCATCCGCACGCCCGAGATCGCCGAGCAGGCCGCCTACTACGGCGACGGCTTCTTCGCGAACAACATCTTCTGGCCCAAGGAGCACTACCAGCGCCTCATCGAGCTGTACCGCCAGCGCTACGCCCACTACGGCCACGGCACACCCGAGCAGGCCATCGTGGGCATCGGCGGGCAGGTCTTCATGGCAGCCAGGTCCCAGGACGCCGTGACGCAGTTCCGCCCGTACTTCGACAATGCGCCCGTCTACGGTCACGGCCCCAGCATGGAGGACTTCACCGAGATGACGCCGCTGACGGTCGGATCGCCGCAGCAGGTCATCGACCGCTACGCGTCGATGCGCGACGCGTTCGGCGACTTCCAGCGGCAGCTGTTCCTCATCGACCACGCCGGTCTTCCACTGAAGACCGTGCTCGAGCAGCTCGACATCCTCGGCGGCGAGGTCGTGCCGGTGCTGCGCCGCGAGCTCGCGAAGAATCGTCCCGAGACGGTTCCGGATGCCCCCACGCACGCCGCGCGGGTGCGTGCGGTGTACGGCGACGGGCCCTCGCGTCAGGCGCGCCCGTCCGCGAACCGCGGAGACAACCTCACTGCCGGATCCCCCTACCAGGACGCGCCGGTCCCCGCGGGTGCGGCGTTCGGACTCGGCCGGAAGGATGCCTGAGATGAGCGAACGTCGCATCGCCGTCGTCTCGGCCGGCCTGTCGAACCCCTCGTCCACGCGCATGCTCGCCGACCGGCTGGCGGCGGAGACCGCGAAGGCGCTGCGAGAGCGGGACATCGACGTGAAGGTCGATGTGATCGAGCTGCGTGACCTGGCGCATGACATCACCGACAATCTGCTGACGGGATTCGCCCCGCCGGCGCTCGAGACGGCCATCAACACCGTCGTGTCGGCCGACGCGCTCATCGCGGTCACGCCGATCTTCTCGACGAGCTACTCCGGGCTCTTCAAGTCGTTCATCGACGTGCTCGAACCGGATGCCCTGACCGGCAAGCCCGTGCTCATCGGGGCGAACGCCGGTACCGTCCGGCACTCGCTGGCCATCGACTACGCGATCCGTCCGCTGTTCGCCTACCTGCACGCCGAACCCGTGTCGACCGGTGTCTTCGCGGCATCGAGCGACTGGGGCGGCGCGGGCGACGAGGTCGCCCCGCTCGCCAAGCGCGTCGAGAAGGGCGCGAAGGAGCTCGCCGGGGCGATCGCCAGGCGCGGCGCGGCCCAGGTGGTCGACCCGTACGATCCCGCGACCTACCTCGGCGAGGGACGCTCGTTCGGACACCTGCTCGGGGGACTCGCGGGGGAGTGACGGCCGAGTCGAGTCAGCCTCACGGACGACGAAGGGCTGCGACATTCGTGTCGCAGCCCTTCATCTCGCTTCGCAAGCAGCTCAGCCGCTCTTGCGGCGGAACTCGCGCTTCATCTGCGGGGCATGGGTCGCATGAACGGCGGAGTCGCCGTCCAGGTGCGCCTGTCCACCTCGACTGTGCGCGTTCTTCTTGTCGAGCGCTTCCCTGAACTTGCGCTTCATCTCCTCGGAAGAGGCTGCCTTGTCTTCGCTCATGCTCGTCAGCCTAGGCGAAGACAGCGGATTCGGGCGGTTTCCGCTGCCGAACCGCGCAGTGAACGCGGCCTGGACAGCCTCGCTGATAGGATCGACAGTGGTGCAGTCTGCGCCGCACAACTTCACATCGATTCACGGAGCGGTCGGCTGAGAAGCTGGTCCCCTGTGGTGGGTTCCCCGTCGCACACGGCGCCGGGTGGTCTTCTACTGGTGGCCAGCGCAGGCGAGATCGGCGGGATTCCCGCGCGCTTGTATCTACCCGCATCCGCTCCTTCGCGTCAACTCGCGCGCCACACGGGCGAGCGAGCCTAAACAAAGAAGGAGAGACCTCTTGGAAGGTCCTGAAATCACCGCCACCGAGGCCGTTCTCGACAACGGCCGCTTCGGCACCCGCACCGTCCGGTTCGAGACCGGACGCCTCGCCCAGCAGGCTCAGGGCGCGGTCGCGGCCTACCTCGACGACGAGACGATGCTCCTGTCGGCCACCAGCGCGGGCAAGCACCCGCGTGAGGGCTTCGACTTCTTCCCGCTGACGGTCGACGTCGAGGAGCGCTCCTACGCCGCCGGCAAGATCCCCGGCTCGTTCTTCCGCCGCGAGGGCCGCCCCTCCACCGAGGCCATCCTCGTCTGCCGTCTGATCGACCGCCCGCTGCGTCCGTCGTTCGTCGACGGCCTGCGCAACGAGGTCCAGATCGTCATCACCGTGCTGTCGATCGCCCCCGGCGAGTACTACGACGCGCTGGCGATCAACGCCGCCTCCGCATCGACCCAGATCTCTGGCCTGCCGTTCTCGGGTCCGATCGCCGGTGTGCGCCTGGCGTTCGTCCCCGGCCACGGCGAGCACGCCGACCAGTGGGTCGCGTTCCCCACCGCCGAGCAGGTCTCCGAGGCCGTGTTCGATCTGATCGTCGCGGGCCGCGTGGTCACCAAGGCCGACGGCTCCGAAGACGTCGCGATCATGATGGTCGAGGCCGAGGCGACCGAGGGCAGCTGGAACCTGATCAAGGCCGGCGCCACCAAGCCCAACGAGGACGTCGTCGCCGAGGGCCTCGAGGCCGCGAAGCCGTTCATCGCCCAGCTCGTCAAGGCTCAGGCCGAGCTCGCCGCCACGGCATCCAAGGAGCCGGGCGTGTACCCGGTCTTCCCGGCGTACAGCCAGGAGGTCTACGACTTCGTGGCCGGTCGCGCCCACGACGAGCTGACGGGCGTCTACCAGATCGCCGACAAGCAGCAGCGACAGAACGCCGACGACGCGATCAAGGATCGCGTCAAGGCCGAGCTGATCGAGGCGACCGAGGCCGGACAGCTGCCCGCTGCGGCCCCGCTGGAGTTCTCCGCGGCGTACAAGTCGGTCACCAAGAAGATCGTCCGCGGACGCATCCTCACCGAGGGCGTGCGCATGGACGGCCGGGGTCTCGCCGACATCCGTCCGCTCGACGCGGAGGTGCAGGTCATCCCGCGCGTGCACGGCTCGGCGATCTTCCAGCGCGGCGAGACCCAGATCATGGGTGTCACCACGCTGAACATGCTCAAGATGGAGCAGCAGATCGACTCGCTGTCGCCCACCACGAGCAAGCGCTACATGCACCACTACAACTTCCCGCCCTACTCGACCGGTGAGACCGGCCGCGTCGGGTCGCCGAAGCGTCGCGAGATCGGGCACGGCTTCCTCGCCGAGCGCGCGCTCGTGCCGGTGCTGCCGAGTCGCGAGGAGTTCCCCTACGCGATCCGCCAGGTGTCGGAGGCGCTGAGCTCGAACGGCTCGACCTCGATGGGCTCCGTCTGCGCGTCGACCCTGTCGCTGCTGAACGCCGGTGTGCCGCTGCGCGCCGCCGTCGCAGGCATCGCCATGGGCCTGGTGTCCGACGAGGTCGACGGTGAGACCCGCTACGCCGCCCTCACCGACATCCTGGGTGCGGAGGACGCACTCGGCGACATGGACTTCAAGGTCGCCGGCACGTCGGACTTCATCACCGCGATCCAGCTCGACACCAAGCTCGACGGCATCCCGTCGTCGGTGCTCGCCGGCGCGCTGACGCAGGCGCGCGACGCCCGTCTGACGATCCTCAACGTGCTGAACGCGGCGATCGACGCTCCCGACGAGATGGCGCCGACCGCGCCGCGCGTCATCAGCGTGCAGATCCCGGTCGACAAGATCGGTGAGCTGATCGGCCCGAAGGGCAAGACGATCAACGCGATCCAGGACGAGACCGGCGCGCAGATCTCCATCGAGGAGGACGGCACCGTCTACATCGGCGCGACCGACGGCCCGTCGGCCGAGGCCGCACGCGCGCAGGTCAACGCGATCGCCAACCCCACCAACCCGGAGGTCGGCGAGCAGTTCCTCGGCACCGTCGTGAAGATCGCCACCTTCGGCGCCTTCGTGTCGCTGCTGCCGGGCAAGGACGGACTGCTGCACGTCACCGAGGTGCGCAAGCTCGCCGGTGGCAAGCGCGTCGAGAACGTCGAGGACGTCCTCTCCGTCGGCCAGAAGCTGCTCGTGCGCATCACCAAGATCGACGACCGCGGCAAGCTGTCGCTCGAGCCGGTCACCGAGGACGCGCCCGCAGAGGGCGAGTCGGAGACCGCTGAGGCGTGAGCCGCCCGGATGCCCGCTGAGCGGCATCCATGACCGAGGAACCCGGGATCGTGCGCCCAGCGCCGCGATCCCGGGTTCTTTCGTATCCGATGTGATCGAACCGTTACGAGAACTTGCCGCCGGTGATGCCGTGATGACCGGGACCGCGCCCGCGCTCACCTACCCTCGAAGTACGCACCGCAGGTGCGCAGCTACGGGGGTGGCGATGTGAAGCTCTTCGGCACAGGAGCGGCCGGTACGGCCGGCGCGCCGACCAGCACCGCGCCCGGCTTCGATTCGCATCCCTCGGCGCCGATCCCGGTGATCGGCCCCGGCGTCGGGGAGGGCATCCGGGTGCCGCTCGGTGAGACCGGACTGTCGATCTTCCCGCTCATGCTCGGCGCCGCGGAGTTCGGCTGGAGCACCGACCAGAGCACCAGCAGCCAGATCCTCGACCGGTTCATCGAGTTCGGCGGCAACGCGGTGCACACGGCCGACGGGTTCTCCGGCGGACGCAGCGAGCACATCATCGGGCAGTGGCTTCGCGCGCGCGGCATCCGCGACCGGATCACTCTGAGCGTGCGCATCGGGTCCCACGCCGACAACCCCGGTCTCGGGTCGGTGAACCTCGTCCGCGCGGTCGAGGGCTCGCTCACCCGGCTCGCGGTCGACTGCATCGATGTGGTGTATCTGGATGCCACGCTCGACACCAGCTCGGTGCTGGAGGACACCCTCGCGACGGTGGAATGGCTGCGCGACGCGGGCAAGATCCGCTCGGTCGGGGCGTTCCGCTTCACCGCGGAGCGTCTCGTCGAGGCGCGGATCCTCGCCTCGGCCGGCTACCCGCGCATCGAGGTCGTCGACGAGCCGTACAACCTCGTGCGCCGTCGCGGGTTCGAGGGAGATCTGCGTCTGGTGGCCGGTGCTCAGAACCTCGCGGTCACACCCTCCCACGCCCTCGAGCACGGATTCCTCTCCGGGCGGCACCGCAGCAAGTCCTCGGCCGTCGCAGGCGTGCGCGGCGAGCAGATGAAGGGCAACCTCAACCGCCGTGGCATCCGCGTGCTGCGGGTGCTCGACCGCATCGCCGCCGAGCTGTCGGTGCCGGTCGCGGCCGTGTCGATCGCCTGGCTGCTCGCGCAGCGCACGGTGGTCGCGCCGATCGTGAACGCGTTCGCACCCGAGCACGTCGAGGAGCTCATGCAGGGTGCCGGTGTGTCGCTGCTGCGCTCGCAGGTCGCCGAGCTCACCCGCGCCGGCGACTGAGCGCGCCATGCGTCCGGCTCGCGTCGTGCCTCGGCGTCGCGTCGGTGCGGTGTCCTAAGCTGGAATCGCCCATCCGAGGGGGACGGGCTGAAGCGAGCGGGCAGTGACGCATTACATATATCTGGTCAGACATGGCGAGCATCAGGATGCCGAGCACGGCGTCGACGACGGACCGCTCTCGCCTCGAGGACGACGTCAGGCCGAGCTGATCGCGGATCGGCTCTCCGGGCTTCCCCTGGACGCCGTCTGGCATTCGCCCCTGCTGCGGGCGACGGAGACCGCCCGCACCATCGCCGCTCGCCTTCCCTCGGTCGACCCCATGCCGTCGGCGCTGCTGTTCGACTGCGTGCCCAGCGGCATGAGCGACGACGTGCCCTCGGTGTACGAACCGTTCTTCGGCTCGGTGAGCGACGCCGAGATCGAGGCGGGCTCCGCGCAGATGGCCGATGCGGTCGGCGAGTTCCTGCGGCGGCGCACCGGCGACGTGCACGAGGTGCTGATCACCCACAACTTCGTCATCTCATGGTTCGTGCGCGAGGTGCTCGGCGCTCCGGACTGGCGGTGGATGACCCTCAACCAGGCGCACTGCGGACTCACCGTGATCGCGCAGAAGCAGGGCCGGCCGTGGACGCTGCTCAGCCACAACGACCTCGGCCACCTGCCGATGGAGCTGCGCACCGGCCTGCCCGAGGGCGCTCTGGTCTGACCCGGCGATGACCGTCCCGGTCACGACGGCGGGTCCACGCGGCAGGCGAATCTAGACTGGGACCATGACGACACAGGTCGCCCTCGTCGGCGGTACAGGCTCACTCGGACGCATCATCCACGGGGTGATCGACCAGCTCGACGGCTTCGAGGTGCGATCCGTGCTCGGCTCGTCGAGCGACCTCGCCGAGGTGGACGGCGCCGACCTCGTCGTCGACGCGTCGACCCCGGCGGTGAGCATCGAGGTGGTGCGAGCGGCCGTCGAGCGCGGCATCAACGTGCTGGTCGGAACCTCGGGATGGTCGCAGGAGCGCATCGCGCTGGTGAGGCCGCTCGTCGACGCCGCCGGCACCGGCGCGGTCTTCATCCCCAACTTCTCGCTGGGCTCGGCGCTGGGCTCGGCACTCGCCGCGGCCGCCGCGCCGTTCTTCCCGTCCGCGGAGATCATCGAGGCGCATCACGATCGCAAGATCGATTCGCCCAGCGGCACCGCCGTGCGCACGGCCGAGCTGATGGTCGCCGCGCGGGAGGCGCAGGGTCCGTTCCAGGCCCCGCACGTCGATCAGCGCGCGCGCGGACAGCAGGTCGCCGGGGTGCCGGTGCACTCGCTGCGTCGTCCCGGGGTGATCGCCAAGCAGGAGGCCATCCTGTCGGGTCCCGGTGAGTCGCTGGCGATCGTGCACGACACGGTCGATTCCGCGGCCGCCTACGCCCCGGGCATCCGACTCGCCGTCCCGTTCGCGCGCGATGCGCGCGGGGTGAGCGTGGGGCTGGAGAACCTCGTCGACATCGGCGTCCGGGCACGCGCGTGAGCTCGCGGATCGGGGTGGCCGTGATGGGAGCGGCGCTGCTGCTCTACGTGGTCACCGCGGGTTGGCTGGCGGTGATGTTTCTGCGCGTCGCGACTCCGATCTCGATCGGGATGGCGATCGCGCTGATCGTGATCGCGCCGATCGGAGCGTGGGCGCTGGTGCGCGAGCTCCTCTTCGGCTTCGCAGCGGATCGGCTGGGGCGCACGCTCGATGCAGAGGGTGGCATGCCCGAGGCTCCGGAGCGGCTGACACCGAGTGGCCGTCTGATGCGTGACGACATCGACCCGCTGATCACGCAGTACGGGGCGGCCGCCGAGGCCGAGCCGGGAGACTGGCGCGCCCGCTACCGTCTGGGTGTGGTGCAGGATGCCGCCGGGCGGCGGAAGGATGCCAGGGCCAGCATCCGCGAGGCGATCAGGCTGTCGCGGACGCGGCCCTGACATCGGGGAGATCAGGCGAGGCTGGCCTCGAGGGTGATCTCGATGCCGGCGAGCGCCTGCGACACCGGGCATCCGGTCTTGGCGCCCTCGGCGATCTCCTGGAACTTCTCCGGGGTGAGCCCGGGAACGCTCGCGTTCACGTTCAGGTGGCTGCCGGTGATGCCGGTGCCCGGCTTGAAGGTCACCGATGCCGACGTGTTCACGCGCTCGGGCGGGGTGCCGTTCTCGGCCAGCGCGTGCGAGAGCGCCATGCTGAAGCACGACGCATGCGCGGCGGCGATGAGCTCCTCCGGCGTCGTGGTCGAGTCGGATCCTTCGCTGCGCGACTTCCAGTCGATCGGGAAGGTGCCGAGGTTCGAGCTCGAGAACGCGACGGTGCCCGAGCCCTCCATCAGGGATCCGGTCCAGGTGGTTGCGGCTTCGCTGGTGACGGTCATTGTTCCTCCGAGAATCGCACGTGGCATCGCGCCGCGGGTTCGCGTCGCCTCGCCAGCCTATCCAGAGCCGGTCTGCGTCGGAACAGACATCAGGCGGGCGCTTCGCTTCGCCCCAGCAGGCCCGCGCGCTGCAGCAGCAGGTACATCTGGCAGCCGAGGCAGAAGCCGAAGGCGGCGTTGAGGAAGGCCGCGGCGAATGCCGCGGCCGTCGCGATCGGAAGGGCGAGGGGAACCCCGGCGAGGTGCAGCACGAGGCCGAGAGCCACGACGAGCAGACCGACGCCCTGGGCGAACCGCGGCGGTCGCGGATCCTCGAGTTCGGCGGGCGGCGTCAGGCGGGGCCGGACGGCCGTGCGGAACAGCACCGCCCAGGGCGAGGTCGGAGGAGAGACGACTCCCCAGACGAACAGCGCGGCCACGATCGCGGCGACGACGAGGCCGGGGTCGGATGCCCGCTCGTCGAGGGATGCCGTGCTGATCACCCATCCCCGTGGGGAGGTCGAGGCGGCGATGCCGGTGAGAGCCAGGACCGTCGCGCCCAGCAGCAGTGCCGACGTGATCCACGCGGCGAATCGCGGACCTCGGGGGTCGATTCCATCCTGGGAGGTCATGCGGTCTCCTGAGGTGCGGGCAGCTCGTCCAGAGCGGCGATGATGTGGTCGCGGCGTGGCACGCCGACGAACCGGGCGACGACCCGGGCATCCGGGCCGACGAGCAGGGTCGTGGGGGTGCTCAGCACGCGGTTCTCGGATGCCAGGTCGGGGCGATGCGTGAGATCCACGTCGTGCACGTCGATCGCGCCCCGCTCGGAGGCCAGCTCGCGCAGCATCCGGCGCACCTGCGGACAGCGCGAGCAGGTGTCGGCGCTGAACAGCACGAGCGCTGCGCGCTCGCGCAGCAGACCCAGTCGGTCGACGTCGACGGCGCCGGCGGCGCGACGGCGGCGGCCGTCTCGCAGGCGCCACAGCAGACCCGCCGCCACCGTGATGGCGAGCAGGACGCCGGTGATCAGCAGGGCGGTCGCGAGCGGCATGCGTCGAGGCTACGCCGAACGACGCGGCCGCAGCCGAGTGTGACACCGCGTGACGTATCGTTGCTGGCATGAGTGCAGTCGTGCCGACACCCTACGAAGACCTGCTGCGTGACGTGCTGGAGTCGGGCATGCACAAGGACGACCGCACCGGCACGGGAACCACCAGCGTCTTCGGGCGGCAGATCCGGTTCGATCTCTCTGCGGGATTCCCCCTGATCACCACCAAGCGCGTGCATTTCAAGTCGATCGCGTACGAGCTGCTGTGGTTCCTGCGCGGCGATTCGAACGTGCGCTGGCTGCAGGAGAACGGCGTGACCATCTGGGACGAGTGGGCCGACGCGTCCGGCGACCTCGGACCGGTGTACGGGGTGCAGTGGCGCTCGTGGCCGACCCCGGACGGCGGCCACATCGACCAGCTCTCCCAGGTCGTCGAGCAGATCAGGGCGACGCCCGACTCGCGTCGCCTCATCGTGTCGGCGTGGAACCCGGCCGACATCCCCGACATGGCTCTCGCTCCGTGCCACGCGCTGTTCCAGTTCTACGTCGCCGACGGCCGCCTGTCGTGCCAGCTCTACCAGCGCAGCGCCGACCTGTTCCTCGGCGTCCCGTTCAACATCGCCTCGTACGCGCTGCTGACGCTGATGGTGGCGCAGCAGACCGGCCTCGAGCCGGGCGATTTCGTCTGGACCGGCGGCGACTGCCACATCTACGACAACCACATCGAGCAGGTGCGCGAGCAGCTCGCCAGAGACCCGTACCCGTACCCGACCCTGACGTTCGCGCGCACGCCGGAGTCGATCCTCGACTACCGCTACGAGGATCTCATCGTCGAGGGCTACCAGCACCACCCGGCGATCCGCGCGGCGGTGGCGGTATGACCTGGGCGGGGCTGATCTGGGCCCAGGCGAGAGGCGGCGTGATCGGCGCGGGCGGAGGGATGCCGTGGCACGTGCCCGAGGATCTCGCGCACTTCAAGCAGATCACCTCCGGTGCGCCCGTGATCATGGGCCGGCGCACCTGGGACTCCCTGCCCGAGCGCTTCCGCCCGCTGCCGGGCCGCGAGAACATCGTCATCACCCGCAGTCAGGACTGGAGCGCCGAGGGCGCTCGACGCGTGGCCGGCATCGCCGAGGCGGTGCGCGGCCAGGAGCGCGTGTGGATCATCGGGGGCGCGGAGATCTTCCGGCAGGTGATCGGAGAGGCCGATCGCCTCGAGGTCACCGAGCTCGACATCGAGGTGGACGGCGACGCGTACGCGCCGCCGATCGACGGCTGGCGTCTGGTGGACGAGGGGGAGTGGCAGACGTCCCGCACCGGCATCCGATACCGCTTCCTCGGATTCGAGCGCTGATGCCCACCGCACTGATCACCGGAGCCAGCGCCGGACTCGGCGCCGAATTCGCGCGGCAGCTCGCCGCGCGTCAGGCCGACCTGGTGCTCGTCGCCCGCGGCGCGGACGCCCTCGAGTCGCTGGCCGCACGGCTGCGCGACGAGCACGGCGTGCACGTGGAGGTGCTCACCGCCGATCTGGCGATCGAGGCCGACGTGCAGCGCGTCGCCGACCGCATCGCCGACGCCCCCATCGATCTGCTCGTCAACAACGCGGGCTTCGGCCTGCCGCTGCAGTTCGCCGACAACCCGATCGACGACGAGGTGCGGCACCTGCGCGTGCACGTCGAGGCGTCGATGAGACTCATGCACGCGGCCATCCGCGCCATGCGCGGCCGGGGCGGACGGATCATCAACGTGGCCTCCGTGGCCGGGTTCATCTCCCGTTCCACGTACTCCGCGTGCAAATCATGGCTGATCGGGTTCAGCCGGTGGGCGAACGCCGAGTACGCTCGCGACGGCATCAGCGTGACGGCGCTGTGCCCCGGCTTCACGCACACGAGTTTCCACGAGCGGATGGGGCTCGCCCCCGGCCAGGAGGGCGTGCCGCCGATCATGTGGCTCGACGCGGCCACCGTCGTGCGTGCGGGATTGCGGGATGCCGCCCTGGGCCGGCCCGTGTCGATCCCCTCGCTGCGCTACAAGGTCATCGTCGCGCTCACCCGCGTGCTGCCCAGCAGCCTCACCGCCAGCGTCGCCCGTCGCGGGCGCGTCTGACGCGCCGTCCCGGCACCGGGCGGCGAAACGCTACGCTGAGAGGATGACGCACGCGGAAAATCCCTTCGGACAGGTGCTCGTCGCGCTGGTCACCCCGATGACCGCCGACGGCGAGGTCGACTGGCCGGCCACCGAGAAGCACCTGGACCGCGTCATCAGCGACGGCGCCGACGGCATCGTCGTCACGGGCACGACCGGTGAGACCTCCACCCTCACCGACGACGAGAAGATCCGTCTCGTCGAGGTCGGCAAGGACGTCTCGGCCGGGCGCGCGAAGATCATCACCGGCGGCGGCTCGAACGAGACCGCGCACGCCATCGAGCTGTACCGGGCCAGCGAGAAGGCCGGCGCCGACGGGCTGCTGGTCGTCACGCCGTACTACAACAAGCCCACCCAGGCCGGCATCCTCACCCACTTCCGCCTGGTCGCCGACGCCACCGACCTGCCGGTCATGCTCTACGACATCCCCGGTCGCACCGGCGTGCCGATCAGGTACGAGACGATGCTGCGCCTGGCCAAGCATCCGAACATCCTCGCGGTCAAGGACGCCAAGGGCGACTTCAGCGAGGTCAGCCGGGTGCTGAACCAGACCGAGCTGATGTACTTCTCCGGCGATGACGCCAACGTGCTGCCGCACCTGTCGATCGGTGCGACGGGCCTCGTCGGCGTCACCGGCAACATCACCTCGGCGCCGTACCGGGCGATCGTCGACGCGGTCAACAGGGGCGACCTGACGGCCGCGACCGCCGAGCACAAGCGTCTCGAGCCGCTGGTGCGGGCGGTCATGACGCACGTGCCCGGCACGGTCTCGGCGAAGTACATCCTGCACGGTCTCGGCCGCATCAACAGCCCGCGCGTGCGCCTGCCTCTGGTCGGCCCGGAGGAGTGGGAGGCCGCCCTCATCGAGGACGAGCTCGCCCTCGTCACGGATGTCGCCGGCGCCGACTTCTCGAACTTCCGCCCCGACCGCAACGCTGCGGCCGGCGGCGCACTGCCCAAGGTGCACGGCACCACACGATGAGCGCGCCAGCGCGCTGACAACGACATGACTGGGCCCCGCCTGCCCGCTTGAGGAGACCGAATGTCCTTCCCCCTCGCCGAACCCGAGCCGCTCGCCCCCGGAACGCTGCGGGTCACCCCGCTGGGCGGTCTGGGCGAGGTCGGGCGCAACATGACCACGTTCGAGTACGAGGGCAAGATCCTCATCGTCGACTGCGGCGTGCTCTTCCCCGAGGAGCACCAGCCCGGCGTCGACCTGATCCTGCCCGACTTCGAGCCGATCAAGCACCGGCTCGATGACGTGGTCGGTGTCGTGCTCACGCACGGGCACGAAGACCACATCGGCGCGGTGCCGTACCTGCTGCGTCTGAAGCAGGACATCCCGCTGATCGGATCCGGGCTCACCCTCGCACTCGTCGAGGCCAAGCTCAAGGAGCACCGGATCAAACCGTTCACCCTCACCGTCAGGGAGGGTCAGGAGGAGAAGATCGGTCCGTTCGACCTCGAGTTCGTCGCGGTCAACCACTCGATCCCGGATGCCCTGGCCGTCGCCATCCGCACCCCGGCCGGACTCGCGCTGGCCACGGGCGACTTCAAGATGGACCAGCTGCCGCTGGACGGGCGCATCACCGACCTGCGCGCCTTCGCGCGTCTCGGCGAGGAGGGCGTCGACCTGTTCCTTGTCGACTCCACCAACGCCGACGTGCCCGGCTTCACGCCCACCGAGCGGTCGATCGGACCCGTTCTCGAGCAGGTCATCGGCAAGGCGCGCCGCCGGGTCATCGTCGCCAGCTTCTCGAGCCACGTGCACCGTGTGCAGCAGGTGATCGACGCCGCGCACGCCCACGGCCGCCGTGTGGCGTTCCTGGGCCGCAGCATGGTGCGCAACATGACGATCGCCGAGCAGCTGGGCTACCTGAAGGTGCCCGCGAACGTGCTGATCGACTACAAGAAGGCCCGCGACCTGCCCGACGACAAGATCGTCTACATGTCGACGGGGTCGCAGGGCGAGCCGATGGCCGTGCTCAGCCGCATGGCCAACCTCGACCACGCGATCGAGCCGGGCGAGGGCGACACCGTCATCCTCGCCTCGAGCCTCATCCCCGGCAACGAGAACGCGGTCTACCGTGTCATCGACGGGCTCACCAAGCTGGGTGCCGACGTGGTGCACAAGGCGAACGCGCAGGTGCACGTCTCGGGCCACGCCGCCGCGGGTGAGCTGATCTACTGCTACAACATCCTGAAGCCGAAGAACGTGCTGCCGGTGCACGGCGAGTACCGTCACCTCATCGCGAACGCCAAGCTGGCACAGGCGACCGGCGTGCCCGAAGAGCGCACGATCGTGGGCGGCAACGGCACCATCATCGACCTGCGCGACGGTGAGGCACGGGTCGCCGGTCAGCTCGACATCGGCTTCGTGTACGTCGACGGATCGACGGTCGGCGGCATCACCGACGCCGACCTCAAGGACCGCCGGATCCTCGGCGAAGAGGGCTTCGTCTCGGTCATCGTCGTGGTGGACTCCTCGACCGGCGGCATCATCTCGGGACCCGAGATCCATGCGCGCGGCGTCGCGGAGGACGACCGGGTGTTCGATGACATCACCCCGAAGATCGTCGCCGCCCTGCAGGAGGCGGCCAGCAACGGCGTGCGCGACAACCACGCGCTCTCGCAGATCATCCGGCGCACGATCGGGCGCTGGGTCAATCAGAAGCTGCGCCGTCGCCCGATGATCGTGCCCCTCGTGATCGAGGCCTGATACCGAGTAAAGCCGCGTCACTGCGGGCGGTTGTCGGCCGTCGGCCGTACCGTGGACACATGGCCAGGAGCACCACCAAGTCCGAGCGCGCGTCCGAGAGCGCGATCTCGTCTCGCCCGAAACGGCAGACGACGGCCCGATCGAGCGCGAAAGCCGCCCCGGCCCCGAAGAAGTACATCGACGAGGCCGAGCGTCCGCCGCTGGCGGCGCGCATGTGGCTCGGGCTCGCGCACGGCGTCGGCGGCCTGTTCCGTGCCTTCGGTCCGGAGAACCTCGAGAAGGATCAGCGACGCGACGGCTTCCCGCTGCTGCTCGTGGTGTTCGCCATCATCGGCGGGGTCGTGGAGTGGTTCTTCATCGGCAACGAGATCGCGCAGAACATCAGCGCCTTCACCTGGGGGCTGCTGGTCGGCCGGGTTGCCTTCGTGCTTCCCGTGCTGCTGCTCCTTCTCGCGGGATGGCTGTTCCGGCATCCGTCTTCGGTGCACGACAACGGCCGGATCGGGATCGGCTTCGGCCTGTTCGTGCTCTCCGTCGCCGGCATCCTGCACGTCGCGTCGGGCACCGCGGGGGCGACCGGAGCGATCGTCCGGCCTCAGCCGCGCGACGGCATGCCCGAGCTCAGCGGCGCCGGCGGGCTCTTCGGCTGGATGCTCGGTGAGCCCCTGGCCTTCCTGACCCCGGTCGTCGCGTACATCATCCTCGCGATGCTGGCCGCGCTCAGCATCCTGATCCTCACCAAGACGCCACCGAACCGCATCGGCGAGCGACTGGGCGACCTGTATGCCTGGATGTTCGGCGCCGAGCGTCCGCTGCGCCCGACGGCGGAGGAGGCGGCGCCCGCCGACGACGCCGAGAAGGACGACGCACTGCCGTGGTGGCGGCGCAACAAGAGCGGGCGGGAGGAGACGCCGGACGACGACGTCGACTCGCAGGCCATCACCGCGCTCTTCGACGAGCCCGCGCAGAAGACCGCGTACGACCAGGCGGTCATCGTCGACGACGAGCCGACGACGCACGGCGGCGCGGATGCGGCGACGGAGGTGCTCTCCGACGTCAGCGCCCTCACCGGGCTGCTCGGCGAGCAGAACACGACCGCGCTGCTCGACGACTCCGGCTCCACGGGCGAGCTGCCCGGTCTCGACGGCTTCGGGACGGAAGGTCCGGGGGAGAAGGGTCTGCAGGCGCCCGCCGCGCCCTACGTGCTTCCCTCGACGGCGGTGCTGAAGTCGGGACCGCCGCCCGTGGTGCGCTCGGATGCCACCGACCGCACCATCGAGCAGATCACCAGCGTGCTCGAGCAGTTCAAGGTCGACGCCAAGGTCACGGGCTTCTCGCGCGGGCCGACGGTGACGCAGTACGAGGTCGAGGTCGGGCACGGCGTCAAGGTCGAGAAGATCCTGCAGCTGAGCAACAACTTCGCCTACGCCGTCGCGTCGAACGACGTGCGCATCCTGTCACCCATCCCGGGCAAGAGCGCCATCGGGATCGAGATCCCCAACGTCGACAAGGAGACCGTCGCGCTCGGGGACGTGCTGCGCTCGAGCGCGGCGCAGAAGAGCACCCACCCGCTGACCATCGGCGTCGGCAAGGACGTCGGCGGCAACATCGTCGTGGCGAACCTGGCCAAGATGCCGCACCTGCTGGTCGCCGGTTCGACGGGGTCGGGAAAGTCGAGCTTCGTGAACTCGATGATCACGAGCCTGCTCATGCGCGCCCGGCCCGCCGATGTGCGGATGGTGCTGATCGACCCGAAGCGGGTCGAGCTGACCAGCTACGCGGGTGTGCCGCACCTGATCACACCCATCATCACGAACCCGAAGAAGGCGGCCGAGGCGCTGCAGTGGGTCGTGAAGGAGATGGACATGCGGTACGACGACCTCGCGTCGTTCGGCTACCGCCACATCGATGACTTCAACAAGGCCGTGCGCGCCGGCGAGGTGCAGGTGCCGCCGGGCAGCGAGCGCGTGCTCAAGCCCTACCCCTACCTGCTGGTCGTCGTCGACGAGCTTGCCGACCTGATGATGGTCGCCCCGCGAGACGTCGAGGACTCGATCGTGCGCATCACGCAGCTGGCACGCGCCTCGGGCATCCATCTCGTGCTCGCCACGCAGCGCCCCAGCGTCGACGTCGTCACGGGCCTGATCAAGGCGAACGTGCCCTCGCGTCTGGCCTTCGCCGTCACGAGCGTCACCGACAGCCGCGTCATCCTCGACGCGCCGGGCGCCGACAAGCTGATCGGTCAGGGCGACGCGCTGTTCTCGCCGATGGGGTCGTCGAAGCCGTTCCGTCTGCAGGGCGCCTGGGTCGACGAGGCCGAGATCTCGGCGGTCGTGAAGCACGTCACCCAGCAGGCGCGACCCGAGTACCGCCCCGACGTGCAGGAGTCGGCCGAGGCGCGCAAGAAGGAGGTCGACGAGGACATCGGAGACGATCTCGAGCTGCTGCTCGCGGCGGCCGAGCTGATCGTGTCCTCGCAGTTCGGGTCGACGTCCATGCTGCAGCGCAAGCTGCGCGTCGGCTTCGCCAAGGCCGGGCGCCTCATGGACCTGCTCGAGTCGCGCGAGATCGTCGGGCCGTCGGAAGGGTCGAAGGCCCGCGATGTGCTGGTCACGTCGGAGCAGCTGCCGGGGGTGCTCGCGAAGCTGCGCGGAGACGATGCACCGGCACCTGCGGCGCCTGCCGCCCCGGCCGCGAGCGCGTCCGCCGACCCGTACGGACACGACCCCGTGGCTCAGCAGTTCGAAGGGCTGCCGGTGGTCGAGAGCGATGACGACGGCGACGAAGACGCCTGGGGACTGACGGGACGCGACTGATGGCGATTCCGAGGCAGCTTCCCAACGCGATCACGATCGCCCGCATCCCGCTCGCGGTCGTCTTCTTCATGCTCCTTCTTCTCGCAGGTGCGTTCGGCGCCGACGACATCGTCATGCGCTGGGTGGCTGCGGGGCTCTTCGTGCTCGCTATCTCGACCGACTGGGTCGACGGCTATCTCGCGCGCAGGTACGACATCGTGAGCGACTTCGGAAAGCTGTGGGATCCGATCGCCGACAAGCTGCTCACCGGCGCGGGTTTTCTCGGGCTCGCGATCCTCGGCGAGGTGCCGTGGTGGATCGTCATCGTGATCCTCGTGAGGGAGTGGGCGATCACGATCCACCGCTTCACGCTCGTGCACGAGCACGTCGTCGCCGCGGCCTGGATGGGAAAGATCAAGACCGTCGTCCAGGGCGTCGCGCTGAGCTGGGCGCTGCTTCCGCTGGGCGGGCTCGTCGGTGAGACCGCCTGGGTCGTGATCACGCAGGTGCTGATGATCCTGGCGCTCGTGCTCACCGTCGCGAGCGGCATCGATTACGTCGTGGCGCAGGTGCGCGGTCGCCGGAGGACCGGATGACCGACGCTGCGCAGCTGGTCACCGCTCTCAGGCAGCGGGGCTGGACGCTGGGTGTCGCGGAGTCGCTCACCGGAGGTGCGGTCGCCTCCGCGATCGTCTCGGTCCCGGGCGCGTCGGCGGCTCTGCTCGGCGGTGTCGTCGCCTATGCGACCCCGGTCAAGCACACGCTGCTCGGCGTGGACGCCGCTCTGCTCGCCGAGCACGGTGCCGTGCATCCCGACGTGGCCGCTCAGATGGCCGAGGGGGTGCGGCGCGCCGTTGCCGTCGACGGTCGCCCGGCCGACGTGGGCATCGCGACGACGGGGATCGCCGGGCCGGACTCGCCCGACGGCCAGCCGGTCGGCACCGTGCACATCGGCGTCGTCACGCCGACGGGCATCCGGAGCATCCCGCACCTGTTCGCCGGCACGCGCGCAGAGATCCGCGCGCAGGCCACGGCCGCGGCGATCGCCGCGGGGCTGGCGGCGGTGCGGGAATAGGCACGAGAGGGTCGACGTTCTCCTCTACGTGACAAGCCGCTCACTCACAACTCAAGCACAGCGAAAAACAGTAGATTCGACGACAACCGATCAGGTTAGACTGGCGATCCCCTCGGAGCAGTCTCCGGGTGGCGCGACGGGAAGGAGGTTCCGATGATCCTCGTCAGACAGGAAATCGGCGATGTGCTGCGGGACTTCCGCCTGCAGAAGGGGCGCACCCTGCGCCAGGTCGCGAGCAAGGCCTCGGTGGCCCTCGGCTACCTGAGCGAAGTCGAGCGCGGTCAGAAGGAGGCCTCGAGCGAGATTCTCGCATCGGTCGCCGAGGCGCTCGACGTGCCCATCTCGACCATCATGCGCGAGGTCGGCGACCGCATCTCCGTGCTCGAGGGCCTCAGCCCCTTCCCGGACGTCGTCCCCGACGATCTCGTCGCCGCGGTCGAGCCCGAGCTGTCGCTGCACTGATACCGCAGCGCACTACTCCCCGCATGCGACGAAGCGAGTTCCTCCGCGCGGTCGACGACGAGTTCGGCGGCCGCGCGGATTCTCTTGTGCACGACCTGATCCTGGGCACGCTGGGCAGGACGGCGCGCGAGGCGCTGGATGCCGGTGTGCCGCCGCGCGACATCTGGCTCGCGCTGTGCGATGAGACCGACGTGCCCGCGACGCGGCGCTACGGCGTGGGACGGCTGGATCCGCGCGAACGCTGAACGAAACTCTGCGCGCGCTCGTCGGCGTGTCGTCGAAGATGTGTTCGATCTGCGCGTAATGTTCTGCACAAGTGGTCTTGAGGTCATCTTCTCCACATCAGACGCTGCCGCCGATCCAATGTCGGTGGCCGCTCGTACGGTGAGAGATGTGGCACTGAGCCATACGCCTTGTCGCAGAGTCACTCCATCCGGTACGGCCGCGACAGCCTACAGGCGGCAGAACTTCGAGATACAGAGGAGCACGTCATGCCATCCACCGACGACCGCGAGAAGGCCCTGGATTCCGCACTCGCACACATCGAGCGTCAGTTCGGCAAGGGTTCGATCATGCGACTGGGCAGCGACGAGCGCGCTCCTGTCGAGGTCATCCAGACCGGGTCGATCGCCCTTGACGTCGCCCTCGGCATCGGAGGTCTGCCGCGCGGACGCATCATCGAGATCTACGGGCCCGAATCGTCCGGTAAGACCACGCTGACCCTGCACGCGATCGCCAACGCGCAGCGCGCCGGCGGCATCGCCGCGTTCATCGACGCCGAGCACGCGCTCGACCCCGAGTACGCACGCAAGCTCGGCGTCGACATCGACCAGCTGCTCGTCTCGCAGCCCGACACGGGTGAGCAGGCACTCGAGATCGCCGACATGCTGATCCGCTCCGGCGCGATCGACCTCGTCGTCATCGACTCCGTCGCGGCCCTCGTGCCCGAGGCCGAGATCAAGGGCGAGATGGGCGACTCGCACGTGGGTCTGCAGGCGCGGCTCATGTCGCAGGCGCTGCGAAAGCTGACCGGTGGGCTGAACCAGACCAAGACCACGGCCATCTTCATCAACCAGCTGCGCGAGAAGATCGGGGTGTTCTTCGGCTCGCCCGAGACCACGGCCGGCGGTAAGGCGCTGAAGTTCTACGCCTCGGTGCGCCTCGACATCCGGCGCATCGAGACCCTGAAGGACGGCACAGAGGCGGTCGGAAACCGCACCCGTGTCAAGGTCGTCAAGAACAAGATGGCACCGCCCTTCAAGCAGGCGGAGTTCGACATCCTGTACGGCATCGGCATCTCGCGCGAGGGCAGCCTCATCGACTTCGGCGTCGAGCACGGCATCGTCAAGAAGTCCGGCTCGTGGTACACCTACGACGGCGACCAGCTCGGCCAGGGCAAGGAGAACGCCCGCAACTTCCTGATCAAGAACGACGACGTCGCCATGGCGATCGAGACGCAGATCAAGCAGAAGCTGGGTGTGGGCGCCAAGGCGGAAGACACCGTCGACGAGCTCGCCGAACGCCGTCCGGCCTGATGTCATCCGCTGACGTGTTTCGACGGCGCTCAACAACCGTGTTTCGACGGCGCTCAACAACCGTGTTTCGACGGCGCTCAACAACCGGCGTGACTTATGTCATCCGCTGACGATGGGCTCGCGCCGGTGATCCCGTTGTTCGGGGGACCTCCGCGGCTCGATGACCCGGGCGATGATCACGACGACGTCGTGCCGGTCGAACCGGATGCCGACGAGGTCCGTCAGCGCGCAGAGGAGGCTCTGGTGCGCAAGCTGCGCGCCAAGCAGCTGTCGGTGTCGGAGGCGCGGTCTGTGCTGCGCGAGAACGGCCTCGACCGCGACGCGATCGAAGACGTCATCGACGAGTTCCTGCGCCGAAGCTACCTCGACGATCACACGCTCGCGTCGCTGCTGGTGACCTCGGGATCCGAGCGGAAGGGGCAGGGGCGCATCGCCCTAGCGCGGTCGCTCGCGCAGCGCGGCATCCCGCGCGACATCGTCGACGACGCGCTCGCTGAGCTGCCCGACGACGATGCCGAGCGGGCGCTGGAGTTCGCCCGCAGCAAGGCATCCGGTATGAGCCGCCTCGACTACGACACCGCACTGCGCCGGCTGCACGGGCAGCTCGCCCGCCGCGGGTACGGCGGCTCCGTCGCGATGGACGCCGCCCGCACCGCCCTGGGCGAGGTCGGAGTGCGCCGCGCGACGACCCGCTCGTCCGCTGCGCACTCCTCCGGCGTGCGATTCGTCGACTCCGAGTGAGCACGCTCTCTACGAGCCGCTCAGCCACCCGGCCGGGCGGCTCGTAGAATGGATCCACCATGTCTTCTCTCTCTTCCGAACCGACGATCATCGCGCCCTCCGACGCGGCGATCACCGCCGACGGGCGCCGTCGCTCCTACGAGGTGCGCACCTTCGGCTGTCAGATGAACGTGCACGACTCCGAGCGCCTGTCGGGTTCGCTCGAGAGCGCGGGGTACGTGCAGGCGGATGCCGGCGACGAGGCCGACATCGTGATCATCAACACCTGCGCCGTGCGCGACAACGCCGCCGGCAAGCTGTACGGCACCCTCGGGCATCTCAAGTCCCGAAAGGACAAGCACGAGGGCATGCAGATCGCCGTCGGCGGATGCCTCGCGCAGATGGATCAGCAGGCCGTGCTCGACAAGGCACCCTGGGTGGACGTCGTCTTCGGCACGCACAACATGGGCTCCCTGCCCGGCCTGCTCGAGCGCGCACGCCACAACGGCGAGGCCGAGCTCGAGATCCTCGAGTCGCTCGAGATCTTCCCGTCGACGCTGCCCACCAAGCGCGACTCCGCGCACAGCGGGTGGGTGTCGATCTCGGTCGGCTGCAACAACACCTGCACGTTCTGCATCGTCCCGAGCCTGCGAGGCAAGGAGAAGGACCGCCGGCCCGGCGACATCCTGAACGAGATCCGCCTGCTCGTCGAAGACGGAGCGATCGAGGTGACGCTGCTCGGGCAGAACGTCAACTCCTACGGCGTCGAGTTCGGCGACCGCCAGGCGTTCAGCAAGCTGCTGCGCGCGGCGGGAGAGGTCGAGGGACTGGAGCGCGTCCGCTTCACCAGCCCGCATCCCGCCGCGTTCACCGACGACGTCATCGATGCGATGGCCGAGACACCCAACGTCATGCCTCAGCTGCACATGCCGCTGCAGTCGGGCAGCGACAGCATCCTCAAGGCGATGCGTCGCTCGTACCGCAGCTCCCGCTACCTCGGCATCATCGAGCGCGTCCGCGAGCGCATCCCGCACGCGGCCATCACCACCGACATCATCGTGGGCTTCCCCGGTGAGACCGACGAGGACTTCGAAGACACCATGCGCGTCGTCGAACAGTCCCGCTTCTCGGGCGCCTTCACGTTCCAGTACTCCATCCGCGAGGGCACGCCGGCCGCGACCATGCACAACCAGGTGCCGAAGGAGGTCGTGCAGGAGCGGTACAACCGCCTGATCGCGCTGCAGGAGCGGATCTCGCTCGAGGAGAACCAGAAGCAGGTCGGCCGCGAGGTCGAGGTGCTCGTCTCGGTCGGCGAGGGCAAGAAGGACGCGTCGACGCACCGTCTCACCGGACGCGCGGAAGACAACCGGCTCGTGCACTTCGAGGTGACGCCCGGATCCGAGCTGCCGCGACCCGGCGACGTGGTCACGGTGAATATCACGCATGGCGCGCCGTTCCATCTGCTCGCCGACGACCCGACCTGTGCGCCGCTGCGCATCCGCCGCACACGCGGCGGCGACGCGTGGGACCGCGCGCAGGCGGCGTCGTGCGGCGTGCCCGCACCGGCAGGGGCGTCCGGCGCTCCGCGCGCGGTATCGCTGGGCCTGCCCACGCTGCGCCCTGTCGGGTCTTGACCACCGGCGCGGCGCGGCCAGACGCGCCGCGGCTCTGGGCGGTGGTCGGCGCGACGGGCACCGGAAAGAGCGAGCTCGCTCTCGATCTCGCCGAACACCTGCGCGCGGGTGGCGACGATGCGGAGATCGTCAACGCCGACGCCATGCAGCTGTACCGGGGCATGGACATCGGCACGGCCAAGCTCCGCATCGACGAGCGGCGCGGCATCCCGCACCATCTGTTCGACGTCCGCGAGGTCACGGACGAGGCGGCCGTCGCCTGGTATCAGCCGCTCGCCCGAGAAGCGATCGCCGCCATCCACGCCCGCGGGGGAGATGCGATCCTCGTCGGCGGGTCGGGGCTGTACGTCTCGAGCGTGGTCTTCGACTTCCGGTTCCCGCCGAGGGATGCCGCACTCCGGGCGCGCCTCGAGGCGGAGCTCGCCGAGGGCGGTGCCGGGGCGCTGTTCGAACGGCTGCGGGGCCTCGACCCCGCGACCGCTGCGCGCATCGATCCGAAGAACGGCCGGCGCGTCGTCCGCGCGCTCGAGGTGATCGAGCAGGGCGGCGCCACGCACGGGGCCGCGCTGCCCGAGAAGCCGGAGCTGTGGCATCCGGCGACTCGGATCATCGGTCTTCACACGCCGCGAGAGCTGCTCGTCGAGCGACTCGATCGACGCGTGGAGCGGATGTGGCAGGGCGGAATGCTCGACGAGGTCGAGCGCCTGCGCGCCGAAGGAATCGAAGACGGGGTCACCGCATCGCGTGCGATCGGATACGCCCAGGCGCTCGCGCAGCTGCGCGGCGACAGGACTCAGGACGAGGCGATCGCCGAGACGCAGGCCCTCACCCGTCGCTACGCGCGGCGGCAGGTGTCGTGGTTCAAGCGCTACCCCGACATCGAGTGGGTCGAGCACCCCGTCGACGTCGAGTCGCTGATCCACTGAGCCTGGCGGTTGTCGGCGGCCGGAGGCACGATGGGCGCATGAGCACGCACTACTACACCGCCTCGTCTCTCGATGGGTTCATCGCGACCACCGAGCACTCGCTGGACTGGCTGCTGAGCCAGGACATCGACGAGGGCGGTCCGATGGCGTACCCGGGCTTCATCGCCGGGATCGGTGCCCTGGCGATGGGCGCGTCGACCTTCGAATGGGTCATGCGGCACGAACAGGGCCGCTGGGACTACGCGCAGCCGACCTGGGTGTTCACCCACCACGACATCCCCGCCCCGGCGCAGGGTGATGTGCGCTTCACGCAGGAGGACGTGCGCGAGGTGCACGCCGAGATGACGGCTGCGGCCGGTGGGAAGGATCTGTGGATCGTCGGCGGGGGAGACCTCGCCGGACAGTTCGCCGACGCGGGTCTGCTCGACGAGGTCTGGGTGCAGTACGCGCCGGTGACCCTCGGCGCGGGCGCACCGCTGTTGCCGCGCCGGGTCGACCTCGAGCTGATCGACGTGGCGCGCAATCGCAGCTTCCTATGCGGCCGGTACCGGGTCACGGGTTCCGGCGCTCTCTAGACTGGGGGTATGGTCGCATTCACCAAGGGACACGGCACCGGCAACGATTTCGTGATCATCGAGGACGTCGACGGCGAGCTGGATCTGTCAGCGACCCAGGTGCAGGCGCTCTGCGACCGCAACTTCGGTGTCGGCGCCGACGGCGTGCTGCGGGTCGTGCGATCGGCAGCCATCCCCGAGGGCGCGGCGGCTCTCGCCGAAGAGCCCGACGCCGAGTGGTTCATGGATTACCGCAACGCCGACGGGTCGATCGCCGAGATGTGCGGCAACGGCATCCGCGTCTTCGCCCACTACCTCCTGCGCGCCGGCCTCGCCACGATCGAACCCGGCTCGACGCTGCCGATCGGCACGAGGGCGGGCGTGCGCGACGTGATGCGCTCCGAGAACGGCTACCAGGTGGATCTCGGGCTGTGGAAGCTCGCCGGCCGCGAGCCGCTCGCGCGCGCGGCCGGTCTCTCGGTGCCGCGACCAGGGCTCGGCATCGACATCGGCAACCCGCACGTGGTGGTCGCGCTGGCATCCGACGACGAACTGGCGGAACTCGACCTCGATCCCACGCCCGTTCTCGACCCGGCCCCCGTCGACGGTGCCAACGTCGAGTTCGTCGTGCCCGGCGAGCCGCTGGTGCGCGACGGCGTCGGGCATGTGCGGATGCGCGTGCACGAGCGCGGCGTCGGCGAGACCCTCAGCTGCGGCACGGGCGTCGCCGCCACCGCTCTGGCGGTGCGGCACTGGGCCGGCGCCAGGGCCCCGCACCAGTGGCGCGTCGAGGTGCCCGGCGGTGTGCTCGGGGTGCGGATGTTCCCCGCGGAGGACGGCGAGCACGTCGCGCTGTCCGGGCCCGCGCAGCTCGTCTACCGCGGCGAGATCGACCTCGTCTGAGGCCGATCGCTCATTCGGGCAGCACGATCGGGGCGGTCGGCGGGGTGCCGTGCCGGCGCACCTTGAGGATCCGGTACCCCTTGCCGGTCGCCGCGCGGGTCACGCTGAAGCCCGGCGTGAACACCGAAGCCATCCACCGCTGCAGTGAGTCGGATCCGAGGTTGCGCTGCACCACCAGCCAGGCGTCGCTGCGCTCGTCGAGGCGGGGGATCCAGCGCTCGAGCATGGAGTGCAGCTCGCTCTTGCCCACCCGGATCGGCGGATTCGAGCGGATCGTGGTGAACACCACGTCGTCGGGAACATCCTCGGGCTTCACGGCGTTCACATTGGTGAGGCCGAGGGCTTCGGCGTTGCGCCTGGTGAGATCCAGTGCGCGCTCGTTCACATCCACCGCCCAGATCACGGCGTGCGGCGTCGAAAGGGCCATCGTGAGACTGATCGGACCCCACCCGCATCCGAGGTCGAGGAAGTTGCCGCTCGGCGGCAGAGGAGCCATGTTGGCGAACAGCACCGCGGTGCCCGTGTCGAGACGGTCGGGACTGAACACGCCGCCCGCGGTGGTCACCTCCCGATCGCGTCCCGCGAGCGGAACGGTGATGGTTCGGAGGTTCTCGGCACTGGCCGGGGCCGCGCTGAAGTAATGATCGGACGACGGCATGCAGTGAGCGTACCGGACACCGCGGGCTAAGGTTAAGGCGCTTCTCAGAGAGGACAGAGTTCACCACCGGATGACGAACACCAACGACGACAACATGACACCGGACGCACTGGATCGCGTGCTCGCGAACGCAGAGCCGCGAACGCAGCCGCGCGTGTTCGGTGCCGCCCAGGCACTGCAGGATGCGGCATCCGCCGGTCACTCCCACGCGGACGGCGAGCAGTGGGATCTCGAGGACCGGCACGCGCTGCGTCGCGTGGCAGGACTCTCGACCGAGCTCGAAGACGTCACCGAGGTCGAGTACCGCCAGCTGCGGCTCGAGAACGTCGTGCTGGTCGGGGTGTACCCGCAGGGTGCTCAGGAGGATGCCGAGAACTCGCTGCGCGAGCTCGCCGCCCTCGCCGAGACCGCCGGTGCCGTGGTGCTCGACGGTCTGCTGCAGCGCCGGCCTCACCCCGACCCCGCGACCTACCTCGGGCGCGGCAAGGCGCAGGAGCTGAAGGACATCGTCGCCGCGGTCGGCGCTGACACCGTCATCGCCGACACCGAGCTCGCCTCCAGCCAGCGCCGCGCGCTCGAGGACGTCGTGAAGGTGAAGGTCATCGACCGCACCACCGTCATCCTCGACATCTTCAGCCAGCACGCGAAGAGCCGCGAGGGCAAGGCGCAGGTCGAGCTCGCGCAGCTCGAGTACCTGCTGCCGCGCCTGCGCGGATGGGGTGAGTCGATGAGCCGCCAGGCCGGTGGCCAGGTCGGCGCCGGTGGCGCGGGTATGGGCTCGCGTGGACCGGGTGAGACGAAGATCGAGCTCGACCGCCGCCGCATCCGCACCCGCATGGCTCAGCTGCGCAAGCAGATCCGCGACTTCGCGCCCGCGCGCGACGCGAAGCGCGCCGAGCGCAAGCGCAACACCATCCCGTCGGTCGCGATCGCCGGATACACGAACGCGGGCAAGTCGAGCCTGCTGAACGCGCTGACCAGCGCGGGCGTGCTCGTCGAGAACGCCCTGTTCGCGACCCTCGACGCCACCGTGCGCCGCGCGGAGTCGGCCGACGGCCGCGTGTACACGCTCGCCGACACGGTCGGCTTCGTGCGCAACCTGCCGCACCAGCTGGTCGAGGCGTTCCGTTCGACGCTGGAGGAGGTCGGTCAGGCCGACCTGCTCGTGCATGTCGTCGACGGCTCGCACCCCGACCCGTCCGCGCAGCTGCAGACGGTGCGCGATGTGATCGGCGACGTCGGCGGTCGCGACATCCCCGAGATCGTGGTCTTCAACAAGGCCGACCTGATCGACCAGGACGAGCGGCTCGTGCTGCGCGGTCTCGCGCCCGACGCCCACTTCGTGTCCTCACGCACGGGTGAGGGCATCGCCGAACTGCGCGCCGAGATCGAACGCCGGCTTCCGATGCCCGCCGTCGAGGTGCGCGCTCTCGTGCCGTACGACAGGGGGGACCTCATCTCGGCCGTGCACGAGAGCGGTGTGCTGGTCTCATCCGAGCACGAGGAGAACGGCACCGCGGTGCACGCGCACGTCTCCGAGCGTCTGGCCGCCGAGCTCGCGCCCTTCGCGACCGGCTGACGGGTCGGGCGCGTTGAGCGCGGGCGGCGGACCCGCGCGCGCCCGACGCCGGATCAGGATGCCGAGAAGCGGCCCTCCACGGTCGCCGAGACGGTGATCTCCTCGCCCTGGAACTCCATCGCGGGCGAGGCGTCGAACGCGCCGGCAGCGCGCATCGCGACTGGCGCGAAGCCGGGGCTCTCGGCGGAGATCAGACCGCGATCCGCGATCTCCAGCGGGGTCACGGTGCGCAGCCCGAGCGCCTCGGCATACGCCTGAGCGCGCGACACGGCGACGCCGACCGCCTGAGTCGCGACCTCGCGCTCCACCTCGCGTTCGGTCTCCGGAGTCAGATGCCAGTCGACGCCGCCGAGCGCAACGCCGTCTTCGCCGGATAGCTCGGTCGCCCAGAGCGACAGCTCCGAGATGTCGGCGAAGGTTGCGGTGAAGTCGACGCTCGCCCGGTACACCGGCGCGAGTCTGCGGCCGTCGGCGTTCCATGGTCGCTCGGCGTACACGCTCAGTCGCTGGCTCGTCCACGCGGTCACGCTGCCCGCCTGCTCCCGTGCGACGATGCTTTCGCGCACCGGTTCGGCGAGCGCCAGCGTCCGGTGCACGACCTCCTCGCGGTCGGGACCGTCGAGGGCCACGGTGAGCCTGACGGTGGCCCGCTCGGGTGCGACGCGCAGTTCGTGCTCACCGCGGACGGTGATGATGACTTCGCTCATGCGAGCGACTGTACGGCACACCGGCGACAACCCGGCCGCGGAATAGCATTCGGGGTGGATCCGTTGTAGTCTGTGATGCTCGGGAGCACATGCTCCCGCTGCTAATTCCACAGTGTGACAGCGGCTCCTTCGCAAGAAGGTCCACGGGGCTGATCGGTTTCGACGGCGCCTGTGTATCAACGAGAAGCGGGCCGAGGATGCAGGGTTATCTCGTGAACGCTCCCTGCAAAACCATAGTTGCCGAAACCAAGCGCAACGACTTCGCCCTCGCTGCCTAAGCGAGCCCGATAGTCCGTCAGACCGTATGTGATCCCGATACGGACCCTGGCGTCATCTAGGGATCTCGCTGCGTGATGGCGTCTGGACGTCACGTGGGACTCTTCCCAGACTGGGCTCGTCGACTTAGGTGTCTGTGACAAAGGTCGGAGCCGAGCAGAACGCCTCCACAGACTGCGCCCGGAGAAGACGTGGATGAGCAGCGTCGGACGGGGGTTCGATTCCCCCCAGCTCCACCAGCCGCTGTCACTGTGGAATATCAGCCCCGCGCCGTGTCGCCTGCCGCGTCACGCCCGAGGGCGCAGCCCGTCGAGCGCGACCGCGCGGATCTCCGCGCCCAGCAGCTCCGGGTCGACGGGGCCGTCCGGTCGGTACCACTCGACGACCGAATTGATCATCCCGAAGATCAGGCGGGTGGCGACACCGGCATCCAGATCCGCTCTCACGAGTCCTTCTGCTTGCGCCTGCCGCACGAGGCCGGTGACTGTGTGATCGAAGCGGCGACGGCGCTCGAGCGCGGCGAGCTCGATGTCGCTGTTGCCGCGCAGGCGCAGCAGTAGCGTCACCTGCGGCTGCCGCCTGGTCAGAACCCGCACCGCACCGTCGACGATGGCCGTGAGCCGTTCGCCGGCGGTGGGGTGCTCGAGGGCGGCTTCCAGGGCATCCTCCAGGCCGCCCAGCGCGTCGTCGAGGGCGATCTCGAGGATCTGCTCCTTCGAGGTGACGTGGTGGTACAGCGCCGACTTCGTCACCCCGAGCCGCGCGGTCAGATCCGACACGGACGTCGCGTCGTAGCCCTGCTCGTTGAACAGCTGAACGCCGACGCGGATGACGTCGGCGCGGTCGTGTCCCGGGCGGCCGCGGCGCGACGGACCGCGCGTCGTCGCGGTCACGGGCGGGTCCTCGGCATGCCACAACTCTAGCCGCGCGACCCCGGTCGGGGGCATCCGCGGGGTGCCCGCCGGACCGGTAAGCTGAGAGGGTAATCCGACGATCGGAAAGGCTTCGACATGGTCGACTTCATCGTGTTCCTCGTGCTGTTCATGGGTGGTATGTGGCTTCTCGGTGCCGCATGGGAGATGCCGGCATGGCAGGGCGTGGCGTTCAGCGCCGGCATCATCATGGTCAGCATCGCCATGGCGTACGTGATGCGCCAGCGCGGCAGCGCGACGCGCCGCTCCGACAACTGGGGCCAGCGCCAGAAGTGACGAAAGGCGCCGCCCACCGGGCGGCGCCTTCACAACCGGGCCTGTTCGCTCATCCCTTCCAGTCGATGAGCAGCAGGCCCTGTTTCGTGTCTGCGAACTTCACCCAGCCGTCGCCGAACTCGTAGGTCATGCCGAAGCCGTCCTCGTCGGTCGCAATCGCGTACGCGGGATCCTCGGTGAAATACACCAGGTCGCCCTCGGTCGAGCGCAGCCAGCCGTCGCGCTTCAGGTTCGCCTGAGCGACGTCGGAGGTACGGGCGTCGAGCGCGCCCCATCCGTACATCTGGCCGTGGTCGGATGCCGTGCTGAAATCTGCCCACATGCACAGCAGACCGTCCGGCACCAGCGTCTCGCCGATGCGCAGCTCCTGCTCTTTCGACGTCCATCCCTGGGAGGTCAGGGCATCGACCGTGCCGGGGGTGATGATCGTCTTGCAGGTCGGCTCGGCGCCCGGCGTCGGCGTCTCGACGTCGGCCGGTGCCGTGGTCGCGGTGGTCGTCGGCTCGGCACTCAGCGACGGGCTCGATGACGGCGGGGGCGTGGGATCGGGGGCGGCGCAGGACGTCAGCAGCAGGACGGCTGCGAGCGCGCTGAAGGTGAGGGGGAAGCGGGGGCTCATAAGGGGGATCCGGGGAGGGGAGGGGCTGCGGCGTGCTCAGGGGAGTCGCGCGTCGCGGAACAGGGACAGGAAGGGGTCGTGCAGGATGCCGTTCGTGGCGAGCGTGGACAGCGCCGACAGGGTCTCGGTGCCGTCGAAGGCGGTCATGCGGCCGCCGGCTTCACGGACGATCGCCACGGCCGCGGCGATGTCGTACTCCTTGACATCGAACTCGGCGACCATGTCGATGCGGCCTTCGGCGAGAAGCATGTAGCTGTACACGTCGCCGTAGGCGCGGTCGCGCCACACCCGGTCGGCGACGGCGTGCAGTTCGGGAAGCTTCCCGGCGTCGGCCCACTGCCCGATGCTCTGGAAGCTGATGCTCGCGTCGTCGAGGGAGTCCACGTCGGACACCGACAGCCGGCGGGGAGCGTCAGCGGCGTTCGTCCACGCGCCGAGGCCGTCGGCCGACCACCAGCGGCGTGCCAGGGCGGGCATGCTGACCACGCCGACGCGCGGCACGCCGTCGATCGCGAGAGCGATCATCGTGCCCCACAGCGGCACCCCGCGCAGGAAGTTCGCCGTGCCGTCGATCGGGTCGATGATCCACTGACGGTGGGTGTCGCCCTCGGCGCCGTACTCCTCGCCGAAAATGCCGTCGGCGGGGCGCTCGGCTGCGAGCAGCTCGCGGATCGCGCGCTCGGTGGCCAGGTCGGCGTCGGTGACGTGCGAGCGATCGGCCTTGCGCGAGACCTGCAGATCGGCGGCGTCGAACCGGGGCAGCGACTGAGCGTCCGCCGCGTCCGCCAGCCGGAGAGCGAGGGCGAGATCGGCAGCGAGGTCGGCGTCGTCGCGGGTGTCGGTCACCTATCCAGGATAAGCCGGGACCCTCCACGGAACCGGCGCGCAGCATATCGGTCCAGACACGAAACGCCCCGTGCACCCCGGTCCGCGACGCCCGGCCTCACAGGTGCGGGACGAACGAGGAGGGGACGCTGACGTTGCCGGGCAGCCCCGCGAACAGGGGCGCGATCTGCTCGGGCGTGTACCCGGCGATGCCGCAGCCCACCGGCGTCAGCAGGAACCGCAGGTCGGGATGCTCGATGGCGAACTCGACGAATGCGCGGGCCTCACGCGCGAGCACGTCGAGGCCGCTCATCGTGTCGATCGCGTACGACTGTCCGTGGTGTCCGTGTCCCTCGCCCCACACCGCGCCGAACCTCTCGTGGGCGATGCGGGCGGCGCCCCCGCCGTGCCGGCCGGCTGCATTGCTGCCGAAGACGAACACCTCGTCGGGGCGCAAGGTGACGACGACGTCGGGCGTGATCTCCATGCCGGAACTCTACGTCGCGCGTCGGACAGCGAGGAGAAGAAGCAGAGAAGCCCCGGTAGATGGCGAGATCTACCGGGGCTTGTCCGTGCACCCCCAGGGACTTGAACCCTGAACCCACTGATTAAGAGTCAGTTGCTCTGCCGATTGAGCTAGAGGTGCGTGGCCCGGGAGGATTTCCCCGACCGAGGAATTACATTACCAGCGGGCCGGGGCCGCGCAAAATCGCACTGATCCGCCGGGCGGGTTGCGAGGTCACACACCCCCGGATGCCAGCACCGCGGCGTCCTGCACCGTGTCGACGAGGTGCACGTGGTGCTCCATCGGCCGGCCCGCGGCCAGCGCCGTGAGCAGCGGCCAGACCGGGTACTGCTCCGTCCAGTACGCGCGCCCCACGAGGATCATCGGGGCGACCGACGATTCGTCCGCGTAGAAGTTCTCGCACGCGTCCTGGAAGATTTCCTGCACGGTTCCGCCCGAGCCCGGCAGGAACACGATCCCGGCCTGGCACACCTCCAGCAGGATCGCCTCGCGCTGCGCATTGCGGAAGTACTTGGCGATCGCGCTGGCGAACGGGTTCGGCGGCTCGTGCCCGTAGTGCCACGTGGGGATGCCGAGCGAGTCGCCCCCGTCGGGGAACTCGCGTCGCACGGCGAAGGCAGCCTCGGCCCAGGCCGCGATGCTCGGCGAGAAGCCCGGCACGGCGGCGAGCAGCGACAGCGCGTGCTCCCGGGCATCCGACCCTCGGCTCGCGAGGTAGCCACCCAGATTGACGGCCTCCATCGCGCCCGGTCCGCCGCCGGTCGCGACCGTCAGGGTCTGCGACAGGTGCTGCCCGAGTTCGACTCCGTCGGCGTACTCCCGACTGCCGCGCACCACGGCGTGCCCGCCCATCACGCCGACCAGACGCCTGGCTGACACCCAGTTCGAGAGCGCGAGATCGATGGTGTGATCGTGCAGTGACTTCGCGAGCGCGGCATCCTGCGACGTCTCGCGCTTCGACCACGCGTAGGTGCGCGCGTCGAGACTGTCGGCGTAGTCGTCGTCTCCGTAGAGATCGGCCGGGGTGTACAGCGCGGTGCGGTAGGTGTCGATCGGGATGCCGGGAAGCTCGGGGAACACCACCGCGCCCCGATCCCGCACCGACGACTCGTCGGCGAGGGCGAGGCGGCAACCCAAGAACAGCGACCCGGCGACATCGACCGACCGCAGAGCGCTGCTGCGCGCGGTGAGGTCGAGCGCGCGCAGGCGCCAGCCCGAGAGCGAGTGGACGCCGGCGGCGAGACGGCGATCGAAGTCCTCGAGCGTGTCGACGTCGACGACCCGTCCGCGCGTTCTTCTCATGCGACGACACTAGAACAGCACCTCGGGCGCACGTCGTCATGTCGGCTCTTCCGTCTCGGGCGTGCCGGTGAGAACATGGCGGACAGGAGGTGGCTCTCATGATCGATCTCGATGACATCGACACCGACGAGGACGGCGCGCTCACCGCGACCGTCGATCTGCCCGGAGGTCGACGCGTCACCGTCGAGTACGAATTCGACGAGGAGTTCGACTACGACGATGACGAGGAGGACGACGACGAGGACGAGGAGCCCGTCGAGCGTGAGGACCTGCCCGACCTCGACACGATGCAGGAGACCGTGAAGCACGCCTTGGCACGGCTCACGGAGGAGATCCTCGAGGCGCGCGAGCGCGAGGTCGTCGAAGAGCTGACCGAAGCCGCCTACGAGGACGAAGACGACGACGTGGGCATGGTCGAGGCGCTGCAGGCGCTGAAGGACGACATCGCTCTCGACGGGGTCGTCGTGTTTGGTGACGGCGGGATCACCCTGCTCTTCATCGCGCCCGAGGAGTACCCCGACCTGATCATCTACTGCCTGCTCGACGAGGATCTCGAGATCGACGACCTGATGGTCGAGTGATCACCTCACCCGAACCAGCCTGCCGCCGGTCACCTCGATCAGCTGCGCGAAGCCGAGCGGCATGACCGTCTGAGGCGTGCCCCCGGCCGTCCACACCTCGTCGAACGCGCTCAGGGACTCGTCGATGAGCGTGGGCAGGGGAGCGGGATGCCCGACCGGTGCCACCCCGCCGATCACCTGGCCCGTCGACGAGCGCACGACCACCGGCGGTGCCATGGCCACCGTGTGCGCACCGATCTGCTCGGCGAGCACGCCGAAGTCGACGCGGTGCGCCCCGCTCGTCATGACGAGGATCGGCTCGCCGTCGGCGACGAGCACGAGACTGTTCGCGATCGCCCCCACCGGGCATCCGATCGCCTGCGCCGCCAGCGCGGCGGTGTGCGCCGACTCGGGCAGCACGACGATCCGGGCGTCGATCCCCGCCTCGGCGAGCCGCTCTCGAACGAGACGGCTGCGGGGCGGAAGAGTGTCGGGGCTGGTCACTGCGGTCTCCTCAGCGGTGGGAAGAGCGGATGCCGATCACGCGGCGTCTCCGATGAGGATAGCCGCAGCCTCGTCAGCCGTGCCTGCGGCGGTGTCGTCGATGTGGGCGAGCGTGCGACGCCCGAGCAGCACCGTCAGGGCGGCGAGCAGCACGGCACCGGCGGCGAACAGGTAGGGCACCGTGTCGCCGTACGCGTGGGCAAGGGCCGCGGCCGTGGGCGGTGCCATCGCGCCGCCGAGGAAGCGCACGGCCGAGTACGCCGACGAGGCGACCGAGCGGGGCAGGTCGGTGGCCTCCATCACGGCCTCGGTCAGGACGGTGTTCATCACGCCCAGCAGCAGACCGCCCACGACGATGCACACCACGAGCGCGGCGGGGCTGGCGACGACGAGACCGGCGGCGACGAGGTCGACGGCCAGCAGCGGCAGGGTGACGAGCATGATCGACGCTCGCGAGGTGCGGCGCATCAGGGAGGGAGCCACCCAGACGCTGGTGACCGCCAGAGCCGCACCCCAGCCGAAGAAGGTCAGGCCGATGCCCAGGGCACCGAAGCCGAGCGGGAACGGCGAGAACGCCAGCAGCACGAAGAAGCCGATGTTGTAGAACAGGGCGGCGACGGCGAGCACGGCGAGGGCGGGGCGTCGAAGCGCGCGGAACGGTGCCGAGAACGGCATCGGCTCGCGGCGCTCGCCGTCGGTGCGCACGAGCGTGAGCACCGCGATGAATCCGATCGCCATCAGCGCCACGACGCCGAAGAACGGGCCGCGCCAGCTGAGCTCGCCCAGCAGCCCGCCCAGCAGCGGCCCGACCGCGATGCCCAGCCCGAGTGCTGCCTCGTAGAGCACGATGGCGGCGCCGCTGCCTCCGGTGGCCGCGCCGACGATGGTCGCCAGCGCGGTGGAGATGAAGAGCGCGTTGCCCAGGCCCCAGCCGGCGCGGAACCCGATCACCCAGTCGACGCTGCCGCTCACGGCGCACAGCAGGGCGAACGCCACGATGAGGCCGAGGCCCACGAGCAGGGTCGCCTTCGCACCGATGCGGCTGGAGATCCAGCTGGTGACGAGCATGGCAAGGCCCGTGACCAGCAGGTAGCTGGTGAAGAGCAGCTCGGTCTCGACCGGGGACGCCTCGAGCGACTCGGCGATCGCGGGGAGGATCGGGTCGACCAGGCCGATGCCCATGAACGCGACGACACAGGCGAACGCGACCGCCCACACCTGTGCCGGCTGCCGCCAGATCGATCCCTGTGGTGCTCCGCTCATCTGTGTGCTCCTGTCGTGTGGTCGGGTGTGCCCTGCGTGCGCTCGCCGAGGATGGCGGCGGTGCGCGCGATCGCACGCCAGTCGTCATCGCCGAGACCGTCGAAGCGCGGGGCGAGAGTGGCGCCCAACTCGGTGCGCCAGTCGTGCAGGGCGCGGATGCCCGCCTCCGTCGCGGTGACGACGATGGCGCGCGAGTCGTCGGGGTCGGCGGTGCGTTCGACGAGTCCGGCATGCTCGAGCGCGCCGATCAGCCGCGTCATGCCCGGCTGCGTCGTGCGGGCGGCGGATGCCAGGGCGCCGAGGCGCAGCCCACCCTGCTGCTCGAGGATGCTGAGAGTGCGCCACTGCGCGGATGGTGCGTCGTTGCCCGCGTCGTGGGCCGCGATGCGGGCCAGCGCGTGCGCGGCGAGCACGATGGCTGTGATGGCTTCGGCCTTTTGCATATCGAACAGTATATATCCGTCGATATCTATCGGCTCAGTGCCGGCTGCTCGCGATCCGCGATGAGAGCTGGTGTGCATGCGAGAGCAGGGTGCGACCCAGCTGGGGCAGTCGATCGGGGCCGAAGCGGAACTCCACACCGGTGATGCTGAGCGCCCAGTCCGGCCGGCCCTGACGGTCGAACACGGCGGCGGCCATGCCCCACGACCCCTCGACGATCAGGCCGGGGTTCACCGCGTACCCACGTGCTCTCGTCTCGCGCAGACGCCGCCGCAGCGGCGTGTCGGCGTGCGCCGAGCCCCAGCTGTGCTCCAGCTCGGGGTGCCGCTGAAGGTAGGCATCCACATCGTGGTCGGGGAGGAAGGCGAGGATCGCAAGCCCGGCGCTCGCGACGCCGAGGGGGAAGCGCACTCCCTCGCTGAGCACGAAGGAGCGGATGGGGAATGAGCCCTCCTCCCGGACGAGGCACACCGTCTCGTCGGCGCGACGTGTGGACAGGAACGCGCTCTCCTCCGTCTTGACGGCGAGCGAGCGCACGATGTCGCGCGACAGCTCGGTGATGTCGTACCGCGCGGCGGCCACGGTTCCCATCAGGTACAGCTCGGGTCCGGGCATCCAGCGGGCCGTGGCCTCGTCCTGGTCGACGAGCCCCTCGACGCGCAGCGCCGTGAGCAGGCGATGCGCCGTCGAGCGGCTGAGCCCGGCATCCCGGGCCAGTGATTGCAGGCCGGCGCCATCGGCGGATGCCGACACCAGCCGCAGCAGCGCCGCCGCCCGCGCGACGGCCTGGGCGCCGGGCACGGTGCGACGCGAGGCGACAGGTGGTTCCACAATGTGGACGCTATCCCGCTCTGCGACCACATCGCAAGCGGTGCCTTGCCCGCCGACCCGGGCGGGCGGATGCTGGAAGCACCGCACACGAAGGAGTGGCCTTGATCGACAAACAGTTCGCATCCGCGGCGGAGGCCGTGGCCGACATCCCGGACGGCGCCTCGCTGGCCGTCGGCGGCTTCGGCCTCTCAGGCAACCCCATGAAGCTCATCGAGGCACTGCACGCGCAGGGCACCGGCGAGCTCAGTGTCGTCAGCAACAACTGCGGCGTCGACGACTGGGGCCTGGGCATCCTGCTCGCCTCGCGGCGCATCCGGAAGATGACCTCGTCGTACGTCGGTGAGAACAAGGAGTTCGAGCGGCAGTTCCTCGAAGGCGTCCTCGAGCTGGAACTCACCCCGCAGGGCACCCTCGCCGAGAAGCTGCGCGCCGGCGGCTCGGGAATCGCCGCGTTCTTCACCCAGACCGGCGTCGGCACGCAGGTCGCCGAGGGCGGCCTGCCACGCCGGTACAACGCCGACGGCTCGATCGCGGTGGCCTCGCCGGCCAAGGACGTGCGCAGCTTCGACGTGCACGGCGAGCAGCGGGACTTCGTGCTCGAGGAGGCCATCACCACCGATTTCGCCCTCGTGCACGCGCTGAAGGGCGACCGGCACGGCAATCTCGTCTTCAACAAGGCCGCACGCAACTTCAATCCGCTCGCCGCGATGGCGGGGCGCGTCTGCATCGCGCAGGTCGAGGAGCTCGTCGAACCCGGAGAGCTCGACCCCGACGGGATCCATCTGCCCGGCGTGTACGTGCACCGCGTGGTCGAGGTGGGCAGCGGCATCGAGAAGCGCATCGAGCGTCGCACGACCCGCACCCCGGAAGGGAAGAGATGACCATGGCACTCACCCGCGACCAGATGGCGGCCCGCGCCGCGCAGGAGCTCGCCGATGGCGAGTACGTCAACCTCGGCATCGGCCTGCCGACCCTGGTTCCCAACCACGTGCCCGACGACGTGACCGTGGTGCTGCAATCCGAGAACGGCATCCTCGGCGTAGGCCCGTACCCGAGCGAGGAGAACGTCGATCCCGACCTGATCAACGCCGGCAAAGAGACCGTCACGCTGCTGCCGGGGGCGGCGTTCTTCGACTCGGCCACGAGCTTCGGCATGATCCGCGGTGGCAAGATCGACGCCGCCATCCTCGGCGCCATGCAGGTCTCGGCCGCGGGCGACCTGGCCAACTGGATGATCCCCGGCAAGATGGTCAAGGGGCCCGGCGGCGCGATGGACCTCGTGCACGGCGCCCGTCGCGTCATCGTCCTGATGGAGCACGTCGCGAAGGACGGCTCGGCGAAGATCGTGAACGACTGCTCGCTGCCGCTGACCGGCAGGGGAGTGGTCGACCGGATCATCACCGACCTCGCCGTCATCGACGTCACCGACGGCGGGCTCGTGCTCGTCGAGACGGCGCCGGGCGTGAGCGTGCAGGACGTCATCGACGCCACCGAACCTGAGCTGAGCATCGCTGAGAGCGTGAAGGAGAACTCATGAGCGACATCGTCATCGTCGCCGCCGCCCGCACCCCGCAGGGGCGACTGAAGGGACAGCTGGCGTCGTTCACCGCACCGCAGCTGGGTGCGCTGGCCATCCGCGGCGCGCTCGAGCAGGCCGCGGTCGATCCGGATGCCGTCGACGCGGTCATCATGGGCCAGGTGCTCGCCGCTGGCTCTGGCCAGAACGCCGCCCGTCAGGCCGCCATCGGCGCCGGAATCGGCTGGGACGTGCCGGCCAGCTCGGTCAACAAGGTCTGCCTCTCGGGCCTCACCGCGATCATCGATGCGGCACGCATGATCCGCACCGGTGACGCCACCACTGTGGTCGCAGGCGGCATGGAGTCGATGACGCGCGCACCGCACCTGCTGATGGGCTCGCGAGACGGATGGACCTACGGCAGCGTCGAGGTTCTCGACCACATGGCCTACGACGGCCTCACCGATGCCTACGACCGCGAGAGCATGGGCGCGTCGACCGAGCGACACAACCCGCGGTTCGAGATGACCCGCCAGATCCAGGACACGGTCGCCGCACTGTCGCACCAGCGTGCGGCATCCGGGCAGCAGGACGGTGTCTTCGACGCGGAGATCGTCGAGGTGACGGTGCCGCAGCGCAAGGGCGCCCCCCTGGTGCTGAAGGCGGATGAGGGCATCCGGCCCGACACCACCGTCGAGTCGCTCGCAGGCCTCCGCCCCGCCTTCGCGGAGGGCGGCACGATCACCGCCGGGAACGCGTCGCAGATCTCCGACGGCGCCGCGGCCGTCATCGTGACCACCCGCGAGAACGCCGATGCTCAGGGGTGGCCGGTGCTCGCCGTGATCGGTGCGAACGGGCAGACCGCGGGGCCGGACAACTCGCTGCAGGCACAGCCGGCGCGCGCCATCGAGCGGGCGCTCGAGAAGCAGGGCATCACCGCAGACCAGCTCGACATCGTCGAGATCAACGAGGCGTTCGGTGCGGTCGTCGCCCGTTCCCAGCAGGAGCTGGGGCTGTCGAGCGAGATCGTGAACGTGCACGGCGGCGGCATCGCCATCGGGCATCCGATCGGGGCGAGCGGCGCGCGACTCGTCGTGCACCTGGCGCACGAACTCGCCGCACGCGGGTCCGGCACCGCGGTCGCCGCGCTGTGCGGCGGTGGCGGTCAGGGCGAGGCGCTGATCCTCACGCGCTGAGAGTCCGGGGAATCCGCACGTTGCGCTGATCCCTCCGCAGAAGAGGGGTCAGCGCCGCTTCGAGATGCGCTTGACCTCGTCGCGACGCTTCTCGCGCAGCTCCTTCTTGTCGGGCTTCGGTGCGAACGGCGAGTCGTCGGAGACGGGCAGGCCCTTGTCGAGACGGCGCATGTCCTTCACGGCGCCGATCGCGAGTGAGAGGGTGATCGCCCAGCTCACCCAGGCGAGGACAGCCCGCCAGGTGAACTTCTGCCCGCGCGAACCGCGCAGCAGGGTCCATCCCGTGGAGATGGCGCTGAAGAGTCCGGTGCGTAGGAGATAGCGCATGCGTCCACGGTAGCCGAGCGGCGGATCCTGCCGGGAAGGGTTGACATCGGGCTGCGCAGCGCGGATGCGACGCATGCTCCGCGTGACTGGGGTCGGTTAGGATAGGTGAGCCTTACCTGCCCGAAGGGACACACATGCCTTCCATCCGCGTGCGCGGAACCGCACTCGTGACCGGACTCGTCGCCACTCTGGCCCTCGTCGGGTGCGCGCCCGCGGCCAGTCAGCCCGGCGGCGACGACGCGCTGGTGATCTACAACGCACAGCACGAGCAGCTCACCGAGGAATGGACGGCGGCGTTCACCGAAGAGACGGGGATCAAGGTCAAGCTCCGCCACGGCGACGACAGCGAGCTCGCGAACCAGCTCGCCCAGGAGGGCGACGCGTCGCCGGCCGACGTGTTCCTCACCGAGAACTCCCCGGCCATGTCGCTCGTCGAGGACGCCGGGCTCTTCGCCCCGGTGGACGATGCCACGTTGCAGCTGGTGCCCGAGAGATTCCGTCCCAGCACCGGCGCGTGGACGGGCATCGCCGCGCGCGACACCGTGCTCGTCTACAACCCCGACCTCATCTCCGAAGACGAGCTGCCCACCTCGATCCTCGAGCTGCAGGATCCGAAGTGGAAGGGCACGTGGGGTGCAGCCCCCGGCGGCGCCGACTTCCAGGCCATCATCTCCGCCATCCTCGCCTCGGAGGGTGAGGCGGCGACCGCGGAGTGGCTCGCGGGCATGCAGGCCAACGCCGAGATCTACCGGAACAACATCGTCACGATGAAGGCGGTCAACGCCGGCGAGGTGCCGATGGGCGTCATCTACCACTACTACTGGTACCGGGATCAGGCCGGCACCAGGGAGAACAGCGGCAACACCGCCCTGCACCTCTTCGAGCCCGGCGACCCCGGCGCCTTCGTCAGCATCTCGGGCGGCGGCGTCCTGGCATCCAGCGACCACCCCGACGAGGCGCAGAAGTTCCTCGCCTGGCTGGTCGGCCAGAAGGGGCAGACGATCCTCGGCGAGGGGTACAGCTACGAGTACCCCGTGGCCGACGGCGTCCCGGCGCGCTCGCCGCTTCCCGCGCTCGACTCCCTCGGCGCGCCCGACATCGATCCGTCGACCCTGAACGGTCCGACTGTGATCGACCTGATGACCGAGGCGGGACTCCTCTGACCCTGACAGCCGAGCGCGCGGCGCCTGCCGTCAGCCCGCGCGGCGCGCGCACCTACCCGTGGATGCTGGCGTTCGGCGTCGGCGTCGCGGCGGCGTTCGCGCTGATCCCCGTCGGCTACGTGGTCGTGTCGTCGATCCAGACCGGCGGGCCCCGACTGCTCGAGCTGCTCGTGCGCCCGCGAGTGGCGGAGCTGACGGTCAACACCGTGCTGCTCGTCGTGCTCGGCGTCGTGGCCACGCTCGTGATCGGGATCGGCGGCGCCTGGCTGGTCGAGCGCACCGCCCTGCCGCTGCGACGGACGTTCGCGATCGCCCTCGCCGCGCCTCTCGCCATCCCCGCGTTCGTAACCAGCTACGGCTGGGCGAGCGTGGCGCCGTCGCTGAGCGGTGTGGGCGGCGCGGTGCTCATCGCCGCCTGCGCGTACTCGCCGCTGGTGTATCTGCCGGCCGTCGCGGCGCTGCGCGGCCTCGACCCCGCGCTCGAGGAGACCGCCCGCTCACTGGGCCTCGGCCCGTGGAAGGTCTTCGCGCGCGTGGTGCTGCCGCAGCTGCGGATCGCGGCGATCGGCGGCGGACTGGTTGTCGGGCTGCACCTGCTCGCGGAGTACGGAGCTTTCGCCTTCGTGGGGTTCGACACGATCACCACGGCGATCATGGATGCCTACCGCGCGAACTTCGGCGGAGCCAACGCGGCGGCGCTCGGTGTCGTGCTCGCCGGGCTCTGCCTGCTGCTGGTGATCGGCGAGGGCCGGATGCGGGGAACCGCCCGGCTGTCGCGCAGTGCGGCCTCCCGACCCGCCGGCCGTGCCGACCTCGGCCGTTGGACCGCGCCGGCCGTCGTGGCCCTGCTCGTCGTCTTCGGGGCGTCTGTTCTCGTGCCGATGACATCGGTGCTGCGCTGGACCATGCGCACCGACGCCGCCGACTGGGCACCCGTCGTGCCGGCCGCCGGGCAGACGGTCGTGCTGTCGGTGGGCGGGGCTGTGGTGTGCGCACTGGTCGCCCTTCCCGTCGCCTGGCTCGCCGTGCGTCATCGCGGGCGGGTCAGCGGGATGCTCGAGGGCGCCTTCTATCTCGCCGGAAGCTTCCCGGCCATCATCGTCGCCCTCGCCCTGGTCACCGTCACACTGCGGGGTGCACCGATGCTGTATCAGACCGCCGCGACCGTGGTCGTCGCATACGCGGTCCTCTTCCTGCCGCGCATCCTCGTGCCGCTGCGCGCGGGGCTCGCCCAGATCTCTCCGGCGTGGGAAGAGGCCGCGCGCTCCCTCGGCGCTCCGCCGTGGCGCGCCAGACTGCGCATCACCGCCCCGCTGCTCGCACCGGCGGCGGTGAGCGGCGCGGCCCTGGTCGCGCTGGGCGCGTCGAACGAGCTGACCGCGACGCTGCTACTCGCACCGATCGGCACCGAGACCGTTGCGACGGGCTTCTGGTCGGCGGCATCCTCGATCGACTACGTCGCCGCCGCACCCTACGCGCTGACCTTGATCGCGCTGTCGATCCCGGCAGTGCACCTGATGTTCTCCGAAGCGACCTCGAGAGGCAGCGCATGACGCTTCAGATCACCGGGATCGGGAAGTCGTTCGGCGCAGGGCCCGTGCTCGCCGACGTCGACTTCGCCGTGCCCGCCGGATCACGCATGGCACTCGTCGGTGCGTCGGGAAGCGGCAAGAGCACGCTGCTGCGCCTGATCGCCGGTTTCGAGCGACCCGACGCGGGCAGCATCGCGCTCGACGGCCGCACCCTCGCCGACTCCCGCGGCTCTGTTCCCGCGCACCGCAGGGGCATCGGGTATGTGCCGCAGGACGGGGCGCTGTTCCCGCACATGACGGTCGCCGCGAACATCGCGTTCGGGCTGCCGCGCGGTCCGCGGCGCGGTGTGCGCGTGCGCGAGATGCTTGAGCTGACGTCGCTCTCACCGGAGCTTGCCGAGCGACGCCCGCACGAGCTGTCGGGTGGACAGCAGCAGCGGGTGGCCCTCGCGCGAGCTCTCGCGCCCGGGCCGAAGGTGCTGCTGCTCGACGAGCCGTTCAGCGCGCTCGACGCGGGTCTGCGCGCGCAGACCCGCGAGGCGACGATCGACATCCTCGAGCGGGCCAGAGTGACCACGCTGCTCGTGACCCATGATCACGACGAGGCGCTGTCGTTCGGCGATCTCATCGGCGTGGTCGCCGGCGGCAGGCTCGCCCAGCACGGCGAGCCGGGCGCGGTGTTCGACGCGCCTGCAGACCTCGCCGTCGCGGAGTTCCTCGGCGACACGCTGGCGTTGAGCGCACGCCGCAATGGCGACGGCACGGTCTCGTGTGCCCTCGGCACCCTGTCGGTGAAGCACGACCGCTCTGCGGGCGCGCGGGATGTGGTGGTGATGGTGCGCCCGAGCCAGCTGGAGGTCGTGGCGGGCGCGGCGCCGTCCGGCGCCGGCACCGCGACCGTCACGGCACGGCGTGCTATCGGATCGCGCACGCAGCTGCGTGTCGACATCCACGGCGACGATGCAGCCCGTGTCTGGCTGCAGGTGCCGACCCACCGGTCGGCCGAGACCACGGACGGCGACATCGTGGCCGTGCGCGTGGGCGGGGGCGCCGTGCTCTATCCCGCTCAGTGACCTGCCGCGGATCAGGCCCGCACGCGCGCGACGACCGATCGCGCGAACCGCTGCCCGCGTCGGTGCACCGACCATGCCATGATGCCGACCGCGAGTGAGAGCAGGGTGCCGACCAGCGGTGCGGTCTGCTCGAACGGCGGATACACCACCCAGTGGGTGAGGTAGATGAACAGCGAGGCGGAAGCGAGGGTGGTGAGCGCCGGGCGCAGCACCACGGGCAGCGGCACCGCGGGCAGCCAGATCAGGGCGAGCACGCCGACGGCCACGATGCCCTCGCGCAGCGGCTCGCCGAAGAACCCGGGCACGAGCGCCGCCGTAAGCAGAGTGGCGACGATCCGACGTCGGGTGTCGTCAGCGCGGGCGACCACCGCACCGAGCGCGATGCACCACAGCACCGTCGCGATCGCGTAGCGCTCGAGGTGCTCGGCGGGCTGTGCGCCGAGCAGCGCGAAGCGCACGACGACGGTGAGACCGAGAGCGGCCATGGCGAACGCCCACGGCGCGCGTCGCTCGAGCCGGTCGACGGCGGGAACGGCGAACACGGCAGCGAGGGCCAGCATGGTCCACACCATCGCCTCGAGGAACCAGAACTGCCACTGCTCGTTCCACACACCGTTCGTCGGCACCGCGTTGTTCACCAGCAGAGCCGTCGTCGGGTGGTACTTGCCGCTGATCAGCCCGACGACGCCGATCCAGAGCACGGCCGGGATGGCCACCTGGCCGAGGGCGGTCAGCAGCCGCCGCGGCCGATCGGATGCCGACGGCGAGAGCGCGAACCGCGCGAGGTTGTACCCGGCGACGACGAGCAGCAGATGCGCGCCGCCCTTCAGCGAGAAGCCGTCGCCGAGGAACAGGTCCGCGTGCGTCCCGACGATGAGCACGATCGCGATGGCTCGCAGCAGCACCGGGGTCTCGATCGCGGCGAGCGCGCGCCGCGGCGAGGAGCGGCGCTGCGGCGCGTCGTCTGCAGCCGCGGGCGACGGGCCGGCAGGCGTCGCAGGCGCCGCGGGCTCTGCCCGTTCCACCATCTCGACGGGGGAGAGAGAAGGCCAGTCGCGGGGGAGAGCCCCGAGCAGCTCTTCGAGCCGCACGGATGCCTCGACATAGCTGAGCGAGTCGCCGCCGAGGGCGGCGAAGCTGTCGTGCTCGGTCGCATCCGCCCGTCCGGTGCACACGGCCAGCGCATCGCGCAGCTCCCCGGGGGTGGCCTCGCCTGACGGCAGGCGGGGAGCGTACGACCTGCGCGCCGCCCTGTGATGAGCGACGAGCGCCGCGTTGTCGGGCTTGCCCGAGGATGTCACCGGGAAGGCATCCACGGTGTGCACGGACACGGCTGCGGGAGGGACGCCGATACGGCGCGACACCTCGTCGCGTGCGCGGCTCACGTCGCGGCCGCTGCGCACGAAGACGAGCAGCTCCTCGCCGTCGGCCGCGGTGCGCGAAAGGATGCCCGATTCGGCGAGCTGCGCCTGCACGACATCGAGATCGATGCGCAGTCCGAAGATCTTCACGAACCTGTTCATCCGCCCGACGATCTCGACGTACCCGTCGTCACGCCACCGCGCCAGGTCGCCGGTGCGCAGCTCGTCGACCGTGCGCCCGAGCGCCAGGTCCGCCGGATCCTCGGCGTAGCCGAGCATGACGTTCGGTCCCGAGTAGACCAGCTCCCCGGACTCGCCGGCGGGGGCGTCGATGCGGAAGGTCCCGCCCGGGATCGCCCGGCCGATCGAGCCGGCCGCGCTCACGGCGTCCGACGGCGGAAGGTACGACATGCGGGCGGTGGCCTCGGTCTGCCCGTACATGGTGAAGAAGTCGAAGCCGCGCTCCCGCCCCGCGAGCGCGAGCCGCCGGACGTGCTCTGCGGGCAGCCTCCCTCCGGCCTGAGTCAGATAGCGGATGCTCGAGGGCAGTCGTTCCACGCCGCCGACGGCGTCGATCAGCTCGAACGTGTACGGCACCCCGGCGATCCCGGTCACGCCCGTCTGCTCTGCCCGATGCCAGAACGACTCGTCAGACACCGACCTGTCGCTCAGCACGATGCTGCCGCCCGCGAGCAGGTGGCTGTTGACGACCGAGAGTCCGTAGCAGTAGTGCAGGGGCAGCGTCGTGATGGCCCGATCGGTCGCATCGAGTCGCAGGTACTCGGCGATGGCCGCGGCATTGGAGAGCAGCGCGTGCGCCGAGATGCGCACCAGTTTCGGTGAACCGGTCGATCCGGAGGTGCTGGCCAGCAGCGCGAGCTCGTCGTGCAGAGTGTGCGCTGTGCCCTCTCGGCGCGGTCTGAGCCCTGATGGGGCGGCGACGACGTCAGGATCGAACCGCTCGATCAGCATCTCCCGGGTGCGCACGGCGGACTCGTCATCACCACCCGGCGCGAGCAGCACCGGATGCCCTCCCGCGAGCGCCCCGAGATAGGCGGCGAGAGCCGGCACGGTGTTCGCCGCCTCCAGAAGGACCAGGCGCCGGGTCGTGCCCAGCTCGTCGCGTACGCGGGCCGCGAGGTCGGCGAGTTCGCCGTACGTGACGTCGCCGTCGTCTGTGCACAGCGCGACGGCGGTGCGGTCACCGCCGATCAGGTCGACGGACGTCGCGGGGGAGAGGGAGGTCACTGCGGGCACTTCTCACTTCGATTGGCAAGGTAAGCCTAACCTACCTGCCACGAGCGTCCCGTCTCGGCGTTACACTGGTCTGCGGGGCGTTCGCCCCGTCCACTGTGTATCCACCGGCCGCCGGCTCCCCGGCGGACAGCGGCGGCACCCGATCCGCGTCGAGGACGCGCGAGAGCCATGACACAGACCTCGATCCCCTCGCCGAGCCTGCTGAGGCTGACCGGCATCCCGTACTTCGTGATCGCGTTCATCGCGCGGCTGCCGTTCGCCATGATGGTCGTCGGCGTGCTGACCATGGTCGTCACCGTCCGAGGCTCGCTGAGCCTCGGCGGGCTGACCTCGGCAGCCGTCGGAATCGGCACGGCACTGGTCGGCCCGTTCCTCGGGGCTGCGGCCGACCGGTGGGGCCAGCGGCCCGTGCTGCTGCTCTGCGGGGTGCTGAACTCCGCGATGCTCGCCGTCTTCGCCCTGATCGTCTACGCGCCGGTGGCCGACCCCATCGTGCTGGCGTCCGCGTTCACCATCGGCGCGACGGCACCCCAGGTCTCGCCCATGTCGCGGTCGAGGCTGGTCACCATCATCGCCGAGCGGATGCCCGAGACGCACCGCGCCCGCACGACCTCGGCCACCATGTCGTACGAGTCGGCCGCCGACGAGACCGTCTTCGTGTTCGGGCCGTTCCTCGTCGGCATCCTCGCCTCGTTCATCGCCCCGTGGGCGCCCATCGCGATCGCGTCGGCGCTGACGCTGCTCTTCGTCGGCGCGTTCGCGCTGCACCCCACCGGACGCCACGTCTCGGTCGAGCGCGGCTCGGACGGCCGTGCGCCGTCTGACGTGCGCGAGCTGTTCCGACCCGCCCTGGTCGTGGTCGTCGTCGGCATCTTCGGGATCGGGCTGTTCTTCGGCACCTCTCTCACTGCGCTGACCTCGTTCACGGCAGACCGGGGCGCGCCCGAGCAGGCCGGGCTGCTGTACGGCGTGATGGGCGTCGGATCCGCCGTGCTCGCACTCGGCGTCGCGTGGCTGCCGCCGCGATTCACGCTGCACGCGCGCTGGATCGTGTTCGCGACGATCCTCGTGGCCGGATCCGTGCTCTTCGCGCTCGCGGAATCGGTGGGCGCGATGATCGCCGCGCTCGCGCTGATGGGTGTCGGGGTCGGGCCGACCATCGTCACCCAGTACAGCCTCGGTGCCGGGCGAAGCCCACTGGGCCGCTCGGCCACGGTGATGACCATGCTCGGCTCGGGCGTCGTCGTCGGCCAGGCCGCTGCGGCAGCCGGAACGGGGGCGATCTCCGAGATCGCCGGCACGCAGGTCGCGCTCGTCCTGCCGCTGGTCGCGGCGGCGATCGTACTGATATCCGGCGTCGTCAATCGTGTGATCAGCCCCGTGCAGCGCTGAGGCGCGCGCGTCAACCCCCGTAGCCGTCGCTGCGGTCATCGATAGCCTGGAGTCTCCGAGCAGAGGAGTCTCATGGTCGCCGCAGAGTTCGTGGTCGTCGCCAACCGCCTTCCCGTCGATCGCATCATCACTCCCGACGGCGAGGAGATCTGGCGCACGTCTCCCGGCGGGCTGGTGGCGGCTCTCGAGCCGATGATGCGCAGCGTCGACGGCGCCTGGGTCGGCTGGGCGGGGCAGGCCGATCTCGTGATCGAGCCGTTCGAGGCCGACGGCATCCGGCTGCTTCCGGTGACCCTGAGCGAGCAGGAGATCCAGGACTACTATGAAGGCTTCTCGAACGACACGATCTGGCCGCTGTACCACGACGTCATCGCTCCGCCGCAGTACCACCGCGAGTGGTGGGAGGCGTACGTCGCCGTCAATCTGCGCTTCGCCGAGGCCGCAGCCGAGGCCGTCGCACAGGGCGGCACCGTCTGGGTGCACGACTACCAGCTGCAGCTCGTGCCCGAGATGGTGCGGGGGCTTCGTCCCGACGTCACCATCGGGTACTTCCATCACATCCCGTTCCCCTCGCACGGGCTCTATGCCCAGCTTCCCTGGCGCGACCAGGTGCTGCGCGGACTGCTGGGCGCCGATGTGATCGGATTCCAGCGGGCGCAGGACGCGGCGAACTTCCTCGCGGCCGCCAAGCGCCGGCTGGGCCACGAGACGAGGGCAACCACCATCACCCTTCCCGACGGGCGGATGCCGCTGGTGAAGGCGTTCCCGATTTCGATCGACACCACCCCGTATCGCGAGCTCGCCCAGCGCCCCGACATCCGCGCCCGAGCGCTCGAGATCCGCGAGGGCCTGGGCAATCCGAAGCACATCCTGCTCGGCGTCGACCGGCTCGACTACACGAAGGGCATCCGGCACCGCATCAAGGCCTACGGCGAGCTGCTCGACCAGGGCCGCATCTCGGTCGAGGACGTCGCCTTCATCCAGGTCGCCAGCCCGAGTCGCGAGCGGGTGGATGCCTACATGCATCTGCGCGACGAGGTGGAGCTGGCGATCGGGCGGATCAACGGCGACCACGACACGCTCGGGCACACGGCCATCCGCTACCTGCACCAGGGGTTCCCGCGCGAGGAGATGGTGGCCATGTACCTCGCCGCCGACGTGATGCTCGTGACCGCCCTGCGCGACGGCATGAACCTCGTCGCCAAGGAGTACGTGGCCACCCGTGCCGACAACCGCGGCGTGCTCGTGCTCAGCGAGTTCACCGGAGCAGCAGACGAGCTGCGGAAGGCGCTGCGGGTCAACCCGCACGACATCGAGGGCCTCAAGGATGCCATCGTCGGGGCGATCGAGATGCCCGGCGCCGAGCAGGGCAAGCGGATGCGCGCGCTGCGCAAGCGCGTGCTCGAGAACGACGTGAACGCGTGGTCGCAATCGTTCCTCCGCGCGCTCGAGCAGGCGGGGCGCAACCGCCACCGTCGACACGAGGGAGCCCACGGATGACCCGCGACTGGGAGCCCGGCCTCGCCGACCCGTCGGTGTCGGCGATCGCGCGCACCGAGACGCTGCTGGTCGCCCTCGACTTCGACGGCACCGCATCCGAGCTCGTCCCCGACCCGATGTCGGCGCGGGCGATCCCGGCGGTGAAGAAAGCCGTCACCGACATCGCGATGCTGCCGCATACGACGGTCGCGTTCATCTCCGGGCGCAGCCTCGTGCACCTGCGCGAGATCGCGGAGCACGACGACGACTCGCCGATCGTGCTGGCCGCATCCCACGGGGCGCAGTACTGGTATCCGGGCCAGGGCGAGGCGGATGCTGAGCCGGGTGACGCCGACAGGATGCTGCGCGACGCGCTGCTCGACGAGCTCGCCCCGCTGCTGAGCGAGTATCCGGGCGTGGAGCTCGAGAGCAAGACGTTCGGGATCGGCATCCACGGACGGCCCGCGAGACCCGAGGTGGAGCGGAAGGCCTTCACCGCGGTCGACGAGGTGTTCGCACGGCGGGCCAGGCACTGGCGCCGCCGCACCGGCGATCGCATCCTCGAGTACTCCTCGCGCGACGAGGGCAAGGACACGGCGATCGCGGTGCTGCGCGCGCACACCGGTGCCACGGGCATCCTGTTCGCCGGCGACGACGTCACCGACGAGGATGCGCTGCGCGTGCTCACCGACGACGATCTCGGCGTGCGCGTCGGCCCGGGGGAGACCGCCGCAACGCTGCGTGTGCGATCGCCACAGCAGATCGCCGAGCTTCTGGAAGTCATCGCGTCGGAACGGGCCACGCGACCCGAATAGACTTCGGTCATGTCCACCCGCGATTCTCAGCCCGGTATGTCGGGCGCCGAGCCAGACATCGACATCAAGCCCCGCAGCCGCGTCGTCACCGACGGCATCGAGGCCACCACCTCCCGCGGCATGCTGCGCGCCGTTGGCATGGGCGACGCCGACTGGGACAAGCCGCAGATCGGCATCGCGTCGAGCTGGAACGAGATCACCCCGTGCAACCTCAGCCTCGACCGGCTGGCGCAGGGCGCCAAGGAAGGCGTGCACTCCGGCGGCGGGTACCCGCTGCAGTTCGGCACCATCTCGGTTTCGGACGGCATCTCGATGGGACACGAGGGCATGCACTTCTCGCTCGTGTCGCGCGAGGTCATCGCCGACTCGGTCGAGACGGTGATCATGGCCGAGCGCCTCGACGGCTCCGTGCTGCTCGCCGGCTGCGACAAGTCGATCCCCGGCATGCTGATGGCCAGCGCGCGCCTGGGCCTGTCGAGCGTGTTCCTGTACGCCGGATCCATCGCCCCGGGCTGGGTGAAGCTCTCGGACGGCACCGAGAAGGACATCACGATCATCGACTCGTTCGAGGGCGTCGGCGCCTGCCGTGCGGGCCGGATGTCGGAAGAGGACCTCAAGCGCATCGAGTGCGCGTTCGCGCCAGGCGAGGGCGCCTGCGGCGGCATGTACACCGCCAACACCATGGCATCCGTCGCTGAGGCGCTCGGGCTGAGCCTGCCCGGCTCCGCCGCACCGCCCGCGGCCGACCGCCGACGAGACTACTTCGCGCACCGCTCGGGTGAAGCCGTCGTGAACCTGCTGCGCCAGGGCATCACGACGAAGGACATCCTCACCAAGGAGTCGTTCGAGAACGCCATCGCACTGGCCATGGCGCTGGGCGGATCGACGAACGTCGTGCTGCACCTGCTGGCCATCGCCAACGAGGCGGGCATCGATCTGTCGCTGCACGACTTCAACCGGATCGGCAGCCGCACCCCGCACGTCGCCGACATGAAGCCGTTCGGCCAGTACGTGATGAACGACGTCGATCGGCACGGCGGCATCCCGGTCATCATGAAGGCGATGCTCGACGAGGGTCTGATCCACGGCGACGCGCTCACGGTGACCGGCAAGACCGTCGCCGAGAATCTGCGCGACCTGAACCCGGATCCCGTCGACGGTGACGTCATCCACACCTTCGACAACCCGATCCATGCATCCGGCGGCATCACGATCCTGCACGGCTCGCTCGCGCCGGAGGGCGCGGTGGTCAAGTCGGCCGGCTTCGACGCCGACGTGTTCGAGGGACCGGCGCGGGTGTTCGAGCGCGAACGCGGCGCGATGGATGCGCTGGCCGCAGGCGAGATCAACGCGGGCGATGTGATCGTGATCCGCTACGAGGGCCCCAAGGGCGGCCCCGGCATGCGCGAGATGCTCGCCATCACGGCGGCCATCAAGGGCGCAGGGCTCGGAAAAGATGTACTACTCTTGACGGACGGACGATTCTCAGGCGGCACAACCGGCCTGTGCATCGGCCACATAGCACCCGAAGCGGTGGACGCTGGTCCCATCGCCTTCGTGCGCGATGGTGATCTGATACGGGTCGATATCGCGGCTCGCTCCCTCGAGCTACTCGTCGAGGACGCTGAGCTGAGCTCCCGGCGGGAAGGCTGGGAGCCTCTTCCCCCGCGCTATACCCGTGGCGTCCTCGCCAAGTACTCCCGTCTCGTGCGCTCTGCCGCGCAGGGCGCGGTGACTGGCTGACCCTTCGACAGGCTCAGGGACCCGACGCCCAGAGCGTATGAGACACCAAGGATGCGAAATGACTGCTGAATCCGCGCCCGCCGTGCCGCGGCCGCCCGCACGCCCGTCCACCACGCCCGAGATCTCCGGCGCCGAGGCGGTCGTCCGCTCGCTCGAGAAGCTCGGCGTCACCGACGTGTTCGGGATTCCCGGCGGTGCGATCATGCCCGTCTACGACCCGCTCATGGACGCTTCGGGGCTGCGCCACGTGCTCGTGCGCCACGAGCAGGGCGCCGGCCACGCCGCCGAGGGCTACGCCGCCGCGACCGGCAAGGTCGGCGTCTGCATCGCCACCTCCGGCCCCGGCGCGACGAACCTCGTCACCGCGATCGCCGACGCGTACATGGACTCGGTGCCGATGGTCGCGATCACCGGTCAGGTGTTCTCGACCCTGATGGGCACCGACGCCTTCCAGGAGGCCGACATCGTCGGCATCACCATGCCGGTGACGAAGCACTCCTTCCTCGTCAAGAGGGCGGAGGACATCCCCGGTGCCATCGCCGCCGCGTTCGAGGTCGCCTCGACCGGCCGCCCCGGCCCGGTGCTCGTCGACATCACGAAGGATGCGCAGCAGCAGTCCGCGCCGTTCGTGTGGCCGCCGCGGATAGACCTGCCCGGATACCGCCCCGTCACGAAGGCGCACGGCAAGCAGATCCAGGCCGCCGCCGTGCTGCTCGCAGAGTCGAAGAAGCCCGTGCTGTACGTCGGCGGCGGCGTGATCCGCGCGCACGCCTCGGCCGAGCTGCTGACGCTCGCCGAGTCGACCGGCGCCCCGGTGGTGACCACCCTGATGGCCCGCGGCGCGTTCCCCGACTCGCACCCGCAGCACCTCGGGATGCCCGGCATGCACGGCACCGTCCCGGCGGTGCTCGCCCTGCAGGAGTCCGACCTCATCGTCTCGCTCGGTGCGCGCTTCGACGACCGCGTGACCGGCAAGGCGGCACTGTTCGCCCCGAACGCGAAGATCGTGCACGTCGACATCGACCCGGCCGAGATCTCGAAGATCCGCACCGCAGACGTGCCGATCGTCGGCGACGTGCGCGATGTGCTCGTCGACCTCGACACCGCCTTCCGCGGCACGATCGGCGGCGGCAAGCCCGACACCGAGGAGTGGTGGTCGTACCTCGACGGATTGAAGTCGGAGTTCCCGCTCGGGTACGCCCAGCCGGACGACGGCCTGATGTCGCCGCAGTACGTCATCCAGCGCATCGGCGAGCTCACCGGGCCCGAGGCGATCTACGCCTCCGGCGTCGGACAGCACCAGATGTGGGCGGCGCAGTTCATCAAGTACGAGCGCCCGAACTCGTGGCTGAACTCCGGCGGCGCGGGAACCATGGGCTACTCGGTGCCCGCCGCGATGGGCGCCAAGGTCGCCGAACCCGACCGCGTGGTGTGGGCGATCGACGGCGACGGATGCTTCCAGATGACCAACCAGGAGCTCGCGACCTGCGTCATCAACGACATCCCGATCAAGGTAGCGATCATCAACAACTCCTCGCTGGGCATGGTGCGTCAGTGGCAGACGCTGTTCTACGACGGACGCCACTCGAACACCGACCTGAACACCGGACACGGCACGGTGCGCATCCCCGACTTCGTCAAGCTCGCCGAGGCGTACGGCTGCCTCGCCCTGCGCGTCGAGAAGGAGGAGGACGTGGATGCTGCGATCCAGACCGCTCTGGAGACCAACGACCGCCCGGTCGTGATCGACTTCGTCGTGAGCGCCGACGCGATGGTGTGGCCGATGGTGCCGCAGGGTGTCAGCAACAGCTACGTCCAGTACGCGCGCGACCACGCCCCGGCATTCGATGAGGAGATCTGAGCCATGTCCACACACGTGCTGAGCCTTCTCGTCGAGGACACCCCGGGCATCCTGACCCGCGTCGCCGGACTGTTCGCCCGCCGCGGCTTCAACATCCACTCCCTCGCCGTCGGCGTGACCGAGGTCGCGGGGATCTCCCGCATCACGGTCGTCGTCGACGTCGACGCCCTGCCGCTCGAGCAGGTCACCAAGCAGCTGAACAAGCTGATCAACGTGATCAAGATCGTCGAGCTCGAGCCGTCGACCTCGGTGCAGCGCGAGCACATGCTCATCAAGGTGCGCACCGACAACAACACGCGGTCGAACGTGCTCGAGATCGTGAACCTGTTCCGCGCGTCGATCGTCGATTACGCACCGGATGCCGTGGTCGTCGAGGTCACCGGCGATCAGGGCAAGGTGCAGGCGTTGCTGCGCGCGCTCGAGCCCTTCGGCATCAAGGAGCTCGCCCAGTCGGGCCTGCTCGCCATCGGCCGCGGTGGCAAGAGCATCACCGAGCGCGTCATGCGCGGCTGACTCTCAGACGATACGAACTTCTGGGTTCCTGAGCCTGTCGACGGGCCCGTTCAACCACTAGCAAGGAGAAACAACACCGTGAGCACCGAGATCTTCTACGACGCAGACGCCGACCTCTCGATCATCCAGGGCAAGAAGGTCGCCATCGTCGGCTATGGCTCGCAGGGCCACGCCCACGCCATGAACCTTCGCGACTCGGGCGTCGAGGTCACCATCGCCCTCAAGGAGGGCTCGAAGTCGATCGCCAAGGCGGAGGAGGCGGGCTTCCCCGTCAAGAACGTCGCCGACGCCGCCGAGTGGGCCGACGTCATCATGATCCTCGCGCCGGACCAGCACCAGCGCACGATCTACAACGAGTCGATCAAGGACAAGCTGACCGCGGGCAAGGCCCTCGCCTTCGCGCACGGCTTCAACATCCGCTACGGCTACATCGACGCTCCCGAGGGCGTCGACGTGATCCTCATCGCCCCCAAGGCCCCGGGTCACACCGTTCGTCGCGAGTTCGTCGCCGGCCGTGGCATCCCCGACATCATCGCCGTCGAGCGCGACGCGTCGGGCAAGGCGTGGGACCTCGCCCTGTCGTACGCGAAGGCGATCGGCGGCACCCGTGCCGGCGTGATCAAGACGACCTTCACCGAAGAGACCGAGACCGATCTGTTCGGCGAGCAGGCCGTGCTCTGCGGTGGCATGAGCCACCTCGTGCAGGCCGGCTTCGAGACGCTGGTCGAGGCGGGCTACCAGCCGCAGATCGCCTACTTCGAGGTGCTGCACGAGCTCAAGCTCATCGTCGACCTGATGTGGGAGGGCGGCATCGCCAAGCAGCGCTGGTCGATCTCCGACACCGCCGAGTTCGGCGACTACGTCTCGGGCCCCCGCGTGATCGACGCCGGTGTCAAGGAGCGCATGCAGGGCGTGCTCGCCGACATCCAGTCAGGCGCGTTCGCCAAGCGCTTCATCGAGGACCAGGACAACGGCGCCGAGGAGTTCCTCGCCCTTCGCGAGAAGGAGCAGGGTCACCCCATCGAGGCGACCGGCAAGGAGCTGCGCTCGCTGTTCGCCTGGAAGTCGCAGGACGAGGACTACGTCGAGGGCAGCGCCGCGCGCTGATCCGACTCGTGCAGTGGAGGCATCCGGTTCGCCGGGTGCCTCCCTTTCTTTCTGCGGCCGGGCTCTTCTGCATCCGGGCCCTTCTGCGCCTGCGCTCGGGGTCAGCCCTCGGCCGGGGCGTCCTCGACCACGATCGGCGGGGTGTCGTCCTGGGCCCACACCGGCGCGGGCAGCGTCACCGTTTCGCCGTCGCGGATCCGGCGCAGGGCGCCGGCGATCTCGTCGGCATTGGACGGCACGGGCAGCGCGCACGTGCGCAGCTCGGAGGCGAACTCGAGCGTCAGCCGGGTCTTGCCGGCTTCCACTGCGTCGGCCGTCGTGCCGTACCTGATCTCGCTGCCGGTCTGGATGTCGGGGACCTGATCGCACACGTGGTACACCTTGCCGCCGTCGACCCAGGTCACCTCGTCCTTGCCGAGCAGCTGGATGACCGTCGACTGGTCGGCGGTGTACTGCTCGACGGAGGCCGGGTTCGTGTCGACCCCGACGATCGTCGCGATGACGGCGAGGATGATGCCGACGGCGCCGGCGATCGACTTCTGCCGCCCGTCCATGTCCTTGTTCAGGAAGATCATGACGATCAGGGGCAGGAAGGCGACCACGGCGATGATGGCTCCGAGCTGGTTCTGCACGAAGAAGCGCACGGTGTCGGATCTCTTCGCCGGATCCAGACGGTTCGCCTTCTTCCACAGGATCGAGCCCCCGATCGCGAGAGCGGCGATGACCACGAGCAGCACGAGCAGGGTGATGAACGCCCACTGCGGGAACACCGACTCGCCGCCGCCCGCGACGAGCAGCCCGCTCTCCGGATCGCGCTGGAGCTCACCGTCGCCGCCGGTCGTCTCGCGCTGGCGCAGCAGCCAGAAGATCGCGACGGCCTCTGCGGCGATGGCGATCGCCCAGAGCACAGCGGCGATCACACGCAGCGTCGTGGACTTCCGCTTGGCGTCGGCCGTCGGCCGCCACGTGTGCTCAGCCACATCGCTCCCATCGCGCGGCGTGGGGACTCGCCCGCTGTCGTCTGTCACGATCGTCCTCCCGGATGCTGTGTGAGCATGAGCCTAGTGGGCGGCGCGGACCGGCGTGGGTACGCTGGAGGGATGAATCCCGACCCCGAGGATGACGCTCTCAGCTGGGAGGGTGACGACGCGCTCGAGGCGCGCCGCCCCGAGCCGCGCCGCGCACCGACCCCCGCCGTCGAACGTGACGCCGAGGTCGCATCCGCGACCGTCGACTCCGGCCGCACCCGCGCCGACGGCGGTGATGCCGCCGACGAGCCCGAGGGGATCGGCACCGCGACTCTCGTGCTGCTCGGCATCTTCGGCGGGGTGTACCTGCTGTACACGATCGGCTGGGTGATCGGGGGCGTGGGGATGCAGGCGAAGGCGATGTTCATGCTGCCGGCCCCGCTGTACCTCGCGAGCATGTGGATCGCCGTGCTCGCTCCCGCCCTGTGGTTCACGGCCACGCTCATGATGACCCGCGGAGGCAGGGACTGGGTGCGCATCAGCGCCCTGGTGGTCGGTGCCGCCCTGCTCGTGCCGTGGCCGTTCGTCGTCGCCGGGGGAGGGGGAGTGCTGTGAGTGAGAGCACTTCGGCCGCCGCGTCGACGGCATCCGGTCTGGTCAGCGCTGTGCGCTGGTTCGCCACCGGCATCCTGGGTCTCGCCTACGCATTCGTCATCTGGAATGCGACCTTCTACCTGATCGAGATGGCGCAGGCGGGCATCAGCGGGTACGGCTGGACTCTGCTGGTGATGCCGGTGATCGTGCCGATGATCGTGTTCACGGTCGCGCTGCTGCTCACCCGTCGTCGCCCACTCGGCATGTTCATCGTCGTCATGCTCGCGGGGCTCGGCCTCAGCGCGGTGTTCTGGCTCGACACGCTGAGCTTCGCGCTGCGCAACGGCGCATCGCTGCTCAGCTGAGCCGCGGCATCCCGCGCGCCGTCTCGGGCCGTCACACGGTCGGGCGCGCTGCCCGCGCTGAGGTAAAGTGTGTCGCGATCGCGCCCCGACGGCGTGCGGCGCATCGGCTGACCATCGCTCGTCCTGCCCCGAAGGATATCTGTGCCGAACAACACCGCCACCAAGCCCGTCGTCCTGCTCGCAGAGGTGCTCTCGCCCGCGACGATCGAGGCGCTCGGGCCCGACTTCGACGTGCGCGAGGTCGATGGAACCGATCGTGAGGCGCTGTTCGCGGCTCTCGCCGACGCCGACGCCGTGCTGGTGCGCTCCGCCACGCGCATCGACGCCGAGGCGCTCGCTCACGCGCCGAAGCTGAAGGTCGTCGCCCGGGCCGGTGTCGGGCTCGACAACGTCGACATCAAGGCGGCCACCGCCGCGGGCGTGATGGTCGTGAACGCCCCGACCTCGAACATCGTCTCGGCCGCCGAGCTCACCGTCGGGCACATCCTGAGTCTCGCCCGTCGCATCCCCGCGGCGCACGCCTCGCTGTCGAGCGGTGCGTGGAAGCGCAGCTCATTCACCGGCGCCGAGCTGTTCGAGAAGACGGTCGGCATCATCGGCCTCGGTCGCATCGGCGCGCTCGTCGCGGCGCGTCTGAACGCCTTCGACATGCGCGTCATCGCCTACGACCCCTACGTCACCAGCGCCCGTGCCCAGCAGCTGGGCGTGCAGCTGGTCACGCTCGACGAGCTGATCGCCGAGTCGGACTTCGTCACCATCCACATGCCGAAGACGCCGGAGACGACCGGCATGATCGCGGCCGAGCAGTTCGCGGCCATGAAGCCGACCGCCTTCGTCGTCAACGTCGCGCGCGGTGGCCTGATCGACGAGGGCGACCTGCATGAGGCGCTCGTCGCGGGCGAGATCGCCGGCGCCGGCCTCGACGTGTTCACCTCCGAGCCTCCGGCCGAGGGCAGCACCGCCCAGGCGCTGCTCGGCCTGTCCAACGTCGTCGTCACCCCGCACCTCGGCGCCAGCACCGATGAGGCGCAGGAGAAGGCCGGCGTCTCGGTCGCCCGCTCGGTGCGGCTCGCGCTCGGCGGCGACCTCGTGCCCGACGCCGTCAACGTCGCCGGCGGCGTCATCGATCCGTACGTGCGTCCGGGCATCCCGCTGGTCGAGAAGCTCGGTCAGATCTTCTCGGCACTCGCCCAGGCGCCGATCACCAGCCTCGATGTCGAGGTGCACGGTGAGCTCAACAACTACGACGTCAGCGTGCTGCGCCTCGCCGCGCTCAAGGGCGTCTTCACCAACATCGTCAGCGAGACGGTGTCGTATGTGAACGCGCCGCTGCTCGCCGAGCAGCGCGGCATCGCCGTGCGCCTGCTGCAGGACGAGATCAGCGAGGAGTACCGCAACGTCATCACGCTGCGCGGGGCCCTCTCCGACGGCTCGCAGCTGGCCGTATCGGGCACCCTCACCGGCCCGAAGCAGATCGAGAAGCTCGTGTCGATCAACGAGCACGCGATCGAGCTGCCCATCGAGAAGCATCACGTCGTGATGCTGTACACGGACCGCCCCGGCATCGTCGCGGTCTACGGCCAGAAGTTCGGCGACGCCGGCATCAACATCGCCGGCATGCAGATCGCGCGTCAGGCCGCCGGCGCGCAGGCGCTCAGCGTTCTGACGCTGGACTCGCCCGTCTCGGACGACCTTCTCGAGGATGTCAGCGCGGCGATCGACGCCGACCTGTTCCGCCAGATCGAGATCGCCGAGGTCTGACCCCTCCCTCCGCTGCACCGACGCGGCGCCTCGCCCGTCGGTGGTCTCATCCTGTCGCGGGAGCCGGATGCCGGTCATGCGCGGGCGGTAGCGGGCATGTGGCCCCCGGCTTGCGCAGTGGGTGGCGGAGACATCCCGGCATGTGGTCCGGGAGCCGAAAGCCGGTTATGCGGGCGCGGTAGCGGACATGTGGCTCCCGGGCTCACGGCGGCGGACGCGAGCGAGCCACGCGGCACCCGGTCCGGGAGCCGGATGCCGGTATGCGCAGGCGACAGCCGACATCTGGCTCCCCGGGTCACTGAGACCAGCGCAGCATCGCAGCACGCGACGCGGGTTCCGGGTTCACCCCGGGGCCCGCGTCGTCGCATCCACCACCAGTTCGATCAGCCGATCGAGGGCTGCGCCGGTCGGCACGAACTCGCTCAGCGCGTTCTGCTCGTCTCCCGGTTCGGCCAGAGAGTTGTTGAAGTAGAGACCGTCGCTGAGCAGCATGACCAGGTCGAGCGCGGTCTCGTCGCGCACGTGCGGTCGGATGGCATCGGCCCAGCGCATCCGCACGTCGCGCAGGGCTCGGGATGCCGCGGCGGAGCCACCTTGCGCGAGCCGGCTCGTCGCGATCAGAGCGCGGTCGAGGTCATCGTCCTCCATGACCGACGTGCGCACGTAGTAGGCGATGACGCCGTCTTCGGCGGCGGCCATCCGCTCGAGGTCATCGTCGGTCAGCGCGGCCAGGCGTGCGACCAGCCCCGCGGCGAGGTCGTCCTTCGACGCGAAGTGGTAGAGCAGCCCGCCCTTCGACACCCCGGCTTCGCGGGCGACCGCCTCGAGGGTCGCGGCCCGCTCGCCCTCGGCGATGAGGATGCTCTGATAGGCGTCGAGCACGCGTTCGCGAGCAAGCGGGGGACGTGACATCGAGGACTCCAGACGATCGGGCTTCTGTGTTACTGTACCATCCGGACGGTTCAGAAACGCGACTGATCCAGACACAGAAGAGGTGCCATCCATGTCCGTCACAGCCCCGATCCGGCTGACCCGCGAAGACGGCCCACGCGTGGGCGCGCGGGGGTGGGCTGCCCTAGCCGTGCTGATGCTGCCCGTGCTGCTGGTCTCGGTCGACAACACCGTGCTCAGCTTCGCCCTGCCAGAGATCTCGCTCGCCCTGCGCCCGACGGGCGCCGAGCAGCTCTGGGTGATCGACGCCTACTCCCTCGTGCTCGCGGGCCTGCTCGTCACCATGGGCGTCATGGGCGACCGGTTCGGCCGACGCCGGATGCTGTTCATCGGCGCCACCGGCTTCGCGGTCGTCTCCGTGCTCGCGGCCTTCGCGCCGACGGCGGGGCTGCTCATCGCGGCACGCGCGGCGCTCGGCTTCTTCGGCGCCATGCTGATGCCGTCGACGCTGTCGCTGCTGCGCTCGATCTTCCCGAATCGCGACCAGCGCAGGCTCGCGATAGCGATCTGGGCTTCGGGATTCTCGGCGGGATCCGCGCTGGGACCCGTCGTCGGGGGATTCCTGCTCGAGCACTTCGCCTGGGGCTCGGTGTTCCTCATCGCGGTGCCGATGCTCATCCCGCTGCTCATCGGCGGCTTCTGGCTGCTGCCCGAGAGCCGCGACCCGAATCCCGGGCGCATCGATCCGATCGGCATCCTGCTGTCGATGGCGGCCATGATCCCCGTCGTCTACGCCATCAAGTCGTTCGCCGTCGACGGGCCGACGATCGGCGCTGCTGCCCTCGTGCTCATCGGCTTCGTGATGGGCTGGCTGTTCGTGCGTCGCCAGCTGCGTGCCGAGACGCCCATGCTCGACATGAGCCTGTTCCGGCGCGGCGGCTTCAGCGGCGCGATCCTCGTGAACCTGCTCAGCGTGATCGCGCTCGTGGGATTCCTCTACTTCGTCCCTCAGCAGCTGCAGCTCGTGCTCGGGCTCTCGCCGATGGTGGCCGGCCTCGCGCTGGTGCCAGGCATGGCGGCCATGATCGTCGCAGGGCTCAGCGTGGTGCCGATCTCGCGTCGTGTGCCGCCGCACATCGTGGTCCCCGCCGGCCTGCTGCTGTCGGTCGGCGGATACGTCATCGTCGCGTTCACCGCGCAGTGGAACAGCGTCGCCTGGCTGATCGCGGCGTTCGTCGTGCTCGGGATCGGGATCGGTGCCGCGGAGACCATCTCGAACGAGCTGATCCTCGCGCACGCTCCGCCCGAGAAGGCAGGTGCGGCCAGCGCTGTCTCCGAGACGGCGTACGAGCTCGGGGCGGTGCTCGGCACCGCCGTGCTGGGCGGCATCATCACCGCCTTCTACCGGGGCGCGCTCACGATCCCCGACGGCGTGCCGGAAGCATCCGCGGCCCAGGCCCGCGAGACCCTCGCCGGCGCGTACGCGGCCGCGCAGGATCTGCCGGCGGCGCAGGCGGATGCCCTGTGGCGGGCCGCAGCGCATGCCTTCGACTCCGGCATCGTGACGACCTCTCTCATCGGTGCGCTGCTGGTGGCGTCCGCCGTCGTCGTCGCCGCGACCACCCTGCGTCCGACGCGCTGACATCCGGCGTGGCGGCCGCACGGGCGCCGCTACGCTGGAGGCAGTGTCCGCGACGACCCGCGCCGCGGACGAGCCATGCCTCAAGGAGACCCATGTCGCGCGTCGTGAAGCTGGCCGTCATCCCCGGTGACGGCATCGGACGAGAGGTCATCGCCGAGGCTGAGCGCGTGCTCGACGCGGTCACCGCCGGCGGCGAGGTGACATTCGAGAAGACGCCGTTCTCGCTCGGCGCAGACCGGTATCTCGCGACCGGCGACACCCTCACCGACGAGGATCTGGAAGCCATCCGCGCGCACGACGCGATCCTGCTCGGCGCCGTCGGAGGCACGCCGGGCGATGAGCGCCTGAAGGATGCCAACATCGAGCGCGGCCTGCTTCTGAAGCTGCGCTTCGAGCTCGATCACTACGTGAACCTGCGCCCCTCGAAGCTGCTCCCCGGAGCATCCGGCCCGCTGGCGAATCCCGGCGACATCGACTTCGTCGTCGTGCGGGAGGGCACCGAAGGACCCTATGTCGGCAACGGCGGCGCGATCCGCAAGGGCACGCCGCACGAGGTCGCGAACGAGACGAGCGTCAACACGGCGTTCGGCGTCGAGCGCGTCGTCCGCTACGCGTTCGAGCTCGCCGAGCGGCGACGCAAGAAGCTCACCCTCGTGCACAAGACCAACGTGCTGGTGCACGCGGGTGCGATCTGGAAGCGGATCGTCGATCAGGTGGCATCCGAGCATCCCGACGTCACCGTCGACTACCTGCACGTCGATGCAGCCACCATCTTCCTCGTGACCGACCCGGCACGATTCGACGTGATCGTCACCGACAACCTCTTCGGCGACATCCTCACCGACCTCGCCGGTGCCGTCACCGGCGGTATCGGACTCGCCGCCTCCGGCAACATCAACCCCGACGGCGCGTTCCCCTCGATGTTCGAGCCCGTGCACGGCTCGGCGCCCGACATCGCCGGACAGCAGAAGGCCGACCCGACCGCAGCGATCCTGTCGGTCGCCCTGCTGCTCGACCACCTCGGCCTGCGCGACGAATCCGCGCGGGTGCAGCAGGCGGTCGAAGCCGACATCGCCAGCCGCGACGGCGCCCGCACCACCGCCGAGACGGGCGACGCGATCATCGCCCGTCTGCAGGCGTAGTCTGAGAGCACGCGCGCATCGCCGCCGCATCCCGACAGAGGACAGACATGACCGACACCGCCACCACGGCCAGCTCCGACACCGCTGAGCTCACGTTCGCCGTGACGAAGAACCTCGCAGCCAAGAGCCCCGCGCAGCGCGAGGAGATCCTGCAGAACCCCGGCTTCGGCACGAACTTCACCGACCACATGGTCGACATCTGCTGGTCGGAGAAGGGTGGCTGGCACCGTCCGCGCGTGCAGCCCTACGGCCCGATCTCGCTTGACCCGGCAGCCGCCGTGCTGCACTACGGGCAGGAGATCTTCGAGGGCATCAAGGCGTACCGCCACGCCGACGGCTCGGTGCACACGTTCCGGCCCGACCGCAATGCCGAGCGGCTGCGCCGCAGCGCCCGTCGCCTCGCACTGCCCGAACTGCCCACCGAGTACTTCGTGCAGTCGATCCGCGAGCTCATCGCCGTCGACGGCGCCTGGGTGCCCTCCGGCGTCGACCAGAGCCTGTACCTGCGACCGTTCATGTTCGCCAAGGAGGCGTTCCTCGGCGTGCGTCCCGCGAAGAAGGTGGCGTACTACCTGATCGCGTCGCCCGCCGGCGCCTACTTCACGGGTGGCGTGAAGCCGGTGCGCATCTGGCTGTCGAAGACCTACGCCCGCGCGGGCAAGGGCGGCACGGGCGCCGCCAAGACCGGCGGCAACTACGCCTCCAGCCTCCTGCCCCAGGCTGAGGCCTCGGCGAAGGGCTGCGACCAGGTCGTCTTCCTCGATCAGGACGGCAACGTCGAAGAGCTCGGCGGCATGAACGTCGTCTTCGTCTACAAGGATGGCCGCGTCGTCACGCCCCAGTCGGACAGCATCCTCGAGGGCATCACGCGCGACTCGCTGCTGCAGCTCGCCGAGGACCGCGGGCTGACGGTCGAGCGTCGTGCCGTCTCGCTCGACGAGTGGCGCCAGGGCGTGGCATCCGGCGACATCGTCGAGGTGTTCGCGTGCGGCACGGCCGCCGTGGTCACGCCCATCGGCGCTCTCGTGTCGGACGACTTCGAAGACGAGCAGCCCCTTGGCGAGCTGGCGCTGTCGCTGCGCGAGGAGCTGACCGACATCCAGTACGGCCGCCGCGACGACAAGCACGGCTGGCTGGTGCGGGTCGACTGACGTTCCGCCGCCTTCTTTCAGGGGCGAGAGGGGCGGGGATAGGCTGACGGGGTGAAGATCGCGCGTTTCAGTCACAACGACGGCATCCGGTACGGCATCCTCGACGAGAGCGAGATCGTCGTGCTCGACGGCGACCCCATGTTCGCCGGCTACCAGCCGACGGGGGAGCGCGTGCCTGTGGCCGACGTCGCCCTGCTCGCCCCGGTGATCCCGCGCTCGAAGGTCGTCTGCGTCGGCCGCAACTACCACGACCACGCCGCGGAGTTCGGCAACGTCGCCCCCGAGGAGCCGCTGCTCTTCCTCAAGCCCAACACCGCCGTCGTCGGCCCCGGCGACAGCATCGTGCGCCCGGCGATCTCGGAGCGCACCGAGTTCGAGGGCGAGCTCGTCGCGGTCATCGGCCGCATCGCCAAGAACGTCAGCGCCGAGAACGCGCTCGACTACGTCTTCGGCTACACGATCGGCAACGACGTGACCGCGCGCGACCTGCAGCGCAAGGACGGCCAGTGGACCCGCGGCAAGGGCTTCGACACGTTCTGCCCGCTGGGCCCGATCATCGAGACCGAGTTCGACCCGTCGGTCGCACGGCTCGAGACCCGTGTGAACTCAGAGACCCGCCAGCAGGCTCCCCTGACCGACATGATCCACTCGGTCGCCGACATCATCGCGTACGCCTCCGCCGCATTCACCCTGTTGCCGGGCGACGTGATCATGACCGGCACCCCTGCGGGCGTCGGCGAGATCGTCGCCGGCGACACCGTCGAGATCGAGATCAGCGGGATCGGCGTGCTGCGCAATCCCGTGCGCGACACCGTGCCAGCCGCGTGAGCGCGGTGAGCACTTCGCCGCTCGAAGACCTCCGCGCCGTGCAGCGCCGCACCGTCGGCGTGCTCGCCGCCGGGCAGGTGCTCGGCGGCATCGCGTTCGGTGCGACGGTCTCGCTCGGCGCGCTGCTCGCCGCCGACCTCTCGGGCGACGACGCGCTCTCGGGCCTGGCGACCGCCTCGGTCACGCTGGGCGCTGCGGCCTTCGCCATCCCTCTGGCGCGGTTCGCCGCGCGCCGCGGACGCCGCATGTCTCTGACCGCCGGCAACCTGCTCGCGCTCGTCGGCATCGGGATCGTGATCACCTCGGCAGCGCTGCGCGTGTTCCCGCTGCTGCTGGTCGGCATCATCATGATCGGCATGGGCAATGCCGGCAACCTGCAGTCGCGCTTCGCCGCCACCGACCTCGCTGATCCCGCGCACCGCGGCCGCGATCTGTCGATCGTCGTCTGGTCGACCACGGTCGGCGGGGTGACGGGACCGCTGCTGCTGCCGATCGGCGAAGAAGTCGGCGCGCTGATCGGGATGCCGCCGCTCACCGGCTCGTACCTCTTCTCGCTCGTCGCGCAGGCGGCGGCGCTCGTACTGTACGTCATCGCGCTGCGACCCGATCCGCTGCTGACCGCCCTGCGCCTGGCCGGATCATCGGCGAAGGGTGCGGTGCTCGGCGCCGACATCGACCGTCCGGTCGTCGCCCGCTACGCGATCTTCGCCGTGTCGGGCTCCCATGCCGTGATGGCGTCCGTCATGGCGATGACGCCCATTCACCTCAAGCACATGGCGCACAGCGGCGGGCACGGCGGCGTTCAGGAGGTCACGCTGCTGGTCGGCGTGACGATCGCGCTGCACGTGGCCGGCATGTACGGTCTGTCGCCGCTGTTCGGGATCCTTGCTGACAGGTGGGGCCGCATCCGGGTGGTGCTGCTCGGGCAGGGTGTGCTCACTGCCTCTCTGCTCACCGCCATCTTCGCCGGAGAGCATCCGGCGGGCGTCATGATCGCGCTAATCCTGCTCGGCCTCGGCTGGAGCGCGGCGACGGTCGCCGGGGCAGCGCTGCTCACCGAATCGTCGACCGTGCTCATGCGCCCGCGCCGCCAGGGCGTCAGCGACTCGCTGATGAGCCTCACCGCAGCCGTCGGCGCCGCCGGGGCGGGCATCGTGCTCACGCAGTTCGGGTACGCCGGGCTCGCCGCGGTCGCGCTCGTTCTCGTCATCGCGATCACCGCGCTCTCGCCCTTCGGGCGCATTCGCGAGACGGCATGACACCGGAGCGAACAGCATGAGCTGGACTGGCACCGGTGAGGCGTTCGCCGCCTCCTACGCCGCGCTGTGCGCCGGCACGGGCGAACGACTGCGTCAGATCGCCGGGCGCGGCCACGGCGGCACGCTGCTCGACGTCGGCGCGGGAGACGGAACCCTCGCTGCGGCGTGGACGGATGACGGCTGGCGAGTCACGGCGGCCGAACCAGACCCCAGCATGCGCGAGGCTGCCCGAGCCAGGCATCCGGAACTGAGGCTCGTCGACGTCGGGCTGCCGTGCCTCACGTTCGACGACCGGGAGTTCGATGTCGTGACGGCGAATTTCGTGCTCAACCACGTGGCCGATCCGCGGGCCGCCGCTGCCGAGCTGCGACGGGTCGCGCGCGAACTCGTGATCGCCACGACCTGGTCGGCATCGCCGACGGCGCTGTGGGCCGACGTGATCGCCTATGCCGGGCTGCCTCCGGCATCCGGAACACGTCTTCCCGCCGACAAGGACTTCGAGCGCTCCGCCGACGGACTCGCGCGCATGCTGACTGACGCCGGCTGGCTGCCCGAGGTCAGCGAGCTGAACTGGACGTGGCGGGCGGAACCTGACGCGCTCTGGCGGTCCGTCGATGGGGGAGTGGCCGGGGCCGGCGCGTACTACGCCACCCTGGCAGCTGCCGATCGCGCCCGCTTCCGCGCCGCATTCGAAGAGCTCGTCCACGCGCGGAGCGAGGGTGGCCGGATGCCGATGACGCAGACCGCCGCGATCGCCGTCGAGCGCCTCGACTGACTGCCCTCGAGGGGGCCGGGACCCGGCATCCGCCCCGGATAGAATCGAGGGATATGGCTACCGTGCATCCCCTCACCACCACCGCGACCGGATCTGACGTCCGTGTGCGCTTCTGCCCCTCGCCGACCGGCCTGCCGCACGTCGGCATGGTGCGCACGGCGCTGTACAACTGGGCCTACGCGCGCCACAACGGCGGCAAGCTGATCTTCCGCATCGAAGACACCGACGCCGCGCGTGACAGCGAGGAGAGCTTCCGCCAGCTGGTCGACGCGCTCACCTGGATGAAGATCGACTGGGACGAGGGGGTCGAGGTCGGCGGCCCGCATGCACCCTACCGCCAGTCCGAGCGGCACGACATCTACCGCGGCGTCATCGAGAAGCTGCTGGCGACGGGTGCGCTGTACGAGAGCTACTCGACGGCCGAGGAGATCGACGCGCGCAACGAGGTCAACGGCCGCGCCAAGCAGCTCGGCTACGACAACTTCGACCGCGACCTCACCGACGAGCAGAAGGCCGCGTTCCGCGCCGAGGGTCGTCAGCCGGCGCTGCGCCTGCGCGTGCCCGATGAAGACCTCACCTACGTCGACCTCATCCGCGGCGAGGTGACCTTCCCCGCAGGCTCGTTCCCCGACTTCGTGGTCGTGCGCCCGAACGGCGTGCCGCTGTACACGTTCGTGAACCCGGTCGATGACGCGCTCATGGGCATCACCCACGTGCTGCGCGGTGAGGACCTCATGCCGTCGACGGCGCGTCAGCTCGCGCTGTACGACGCGCTGATCGAGGCGGGTGTGACCACCTTCGTGCCGCGCTTCGCGCACATGCCGCTCGTGCTCGGCGAGACCGGCAACAAGAAGCTGTCCAAGCGCGACCCGCAGGCCGATCTCTTCCTGCACCGCGATCGCGGCTTCATCCACGAGGGCCTGCTGAACTACCTCGCCCTGCTGGGCTGGTCGATCGCCCCCGACCGCGACGTGTTCTCGCTCGACGAGTTCATCGCCGCGTTCGACATCGCCGACGTGAACCCGAACCCGGCGCGCTTCGACCAGAAGAAGGCCGAGTCGATCAACGGCGACCACATCCGCATGCTCGATGAGAAGGACTTCGCCGAGCGGATGCTGCCGTACCTTGCGGCCGCCGACGTGTTCGGCGGCGAGCCGACACACGAGCAGATCGTGCTCGCCTTCCGCGCGGCACCGCTCGTGCAGGAGCGGATGCAGCTGCTGGGGGAGTCGGCGGGCATGCTCGGCTTCCTGTTCACCGACGACGTCTCGTACGACGCCGACGCTCTGAAGGGCCTGCCGGCCAACGCCGCCGAGGTGCTCGAGGCATGCGTCGCGGCTCTCGACCCGGTCGACGAGTTCACCCCGGATGCCATTCAGGCGGCGCTGTCGGCGAAGCTGGTCGACGAGCTCGGGCTGAAGCCCCGCGTCGCGTACGGCCCGCCGCGCGTCGCCCTGACGGGTCGCCGCGTCTCGCCGCCGCTGTTCGAGTCGATGGAGCTGCTGGGCAAGGACGAGTCGCTGCGGCGGCTGCGCATGCTCGCCGACTTCCTGGCGTGAGCCGACAGGTTCCGGATGCCGTGATGCCGGCGGCCGAGACGGATGTCGTCCTCGGCGACCTCGGAGTGCTGCTGCTCGAGTGCGGCACGTCGGTCACCGACGTGCGCGGGTCGCTCGAGCAGGTGAGCAGGAGGGCGGCGCCCGAGACGACCCTCGAGTTCGCGATCCTGCCGGAGATGGTGATGGTCAGCCGGCCCGGCGCGGCATCGGCGACCACGACGGTGATCGGCAAGGGCGAGGCGCTGACCTTCCGTCAGTCGGCTCGTGCCAGCAGGCTGGTGCGCGATCTCGAGATGGGCGCGGTGCCGCTCGCGTCCGCTCCGGCGCGCATGGCGGCGATCCGCGCGACCCCGCGTCGGATGCCCGGACTGCAGAGCGTGCTCGGCTGCGGGCTGCTGTCGGTGTCGCTCGCCGTGCTGTTCCGCTGCCCGTGGTGGGCGGCCCTGCTCGCCCTCGTCGTGGGTCTGCTGGTCGGCGCCCTGACGATGCTGATGATGCGGGTGCGCGCGGCAGCCGCGGTGGCGCCCTTCGTGTCGTCCTTCCTGTCGACTCTGCTGGTCGGGGCCGTGGCGAACGCCCTCGACCTCGGGCCCGTCCCGCTGTTCGCGGTCTGCGCGCCGGTGGCCATCCTCGTGCCCGGCGCTCTGATCACCAACGCCCTGCTCGAGCTGACCTCGACAGACATCGTGACCGGCGCATCGCGGCTGATGTACGGGCTCGTCATGCTGGCGTTCATGGCGGCCGGCTTGTACGCGGGGGCCGCTCTGACCGGCCTGCGCGTCGATTCGGCGTCGGCTGCGCTGGTCGGCGAGGCCGTGCAGCTGTCGAACGAGAGCGTCGGGTGGGACGCCCTGCCGCCGCTGTGGACGGCGTGGCTCGCCGTCATCGTGCTGGCCATCGGCATCGGCCTGGCGTTCGGGTCGGGCTTCCGGCTGACGCTCGTGTGCATCGCGGCGATGACGGGCACGTACGCCGTGCTCGCGATGTTCAGCCCGATGGTGGGCAGCGTGGTCGCGATCGGGATCGCGGCCGCCGTGCTCTTCGTCGCCGCTCGGGTACTCGAGCGCGTGATGCTCGCGGTACCGGCCACGGTCTCGTTCCAGCCGGCGTTCCTGCTGCTCGTGCCCGGCACGGTGGGTCTGGTGTCGCTGGCGAGCTTCGACGCGCAGGCGCTGGCATCGGCGCCGATGATGTTCCTCAGCCTGTGCATCGGCACGAAGGTCGGCGCCCTGCTGGCGGATCTCGCGCGCATCACGCGCTCGACGGTGTTCCTGCGGTGGACGAAGCCGGCCCGGATGGGGGAGCTGTGAGCGGGGCGGGTTCGCCACGCCCGGGCATCCGGCGCCGATTCGCCATCTGCACCCCGCTCGGGTAAGCTTGACTCTCGGTGCGAGGCTCCGGTTTCGCCCTTGGGGTATGGTGTAATTGGCAACACGGCTGATTCTGGTTCAGTTGTTCTTGGTTCGAGTCCAGGTACCCCAGCAGAGAAGAACCCCCGCTCAGGCGGGGGTTTTCTGTTTCCAGAGCATCAGGGTACCAATAGTTGGTACCCTGAGGTCATGGCTACGAACACCTCGATCAGCCTCGATGATCACTTCACGGATTTTCTCGCGCGCGAGGTGGCGACCGGCCGCTATCGTTCCGCAAGCGAGGTCGTCCGCGCAGGCCTGCGACTGCTCGAAGACCGGGAGACCCAGTTGAGTGCCCTGCGGGCCGCCCTGGTGGCCGGCGAGGAGAGCGGAGAGCCCGAAGCGTTCGACTTCGACTCGTTCATCGCCTCCAAGCGCGCATGAGCGCATACCGGCTCACTCCGGCCGCGCAGCGCGATCTGTCTTCGATCTGGGACTATACGCTCGAGCACTGGAACGAGAACCAGGCCGAGACCTACATCCTGGAGATCCGGAACGCGATCGAGCGAATCGCGGAGCAGCCCGACCGCGGGCAGGCTGCCGACGACATCCGCGTCGAGTATCGGCGCTACACCATCGGCCGTCACCTGATCTACTTCATCCCCCGTGGTGATGGGGTCGACGTGATCCGGATTCTGCATCAACGGATGGACCCGGCGCGGCACCTGTGAGGGAGAGCGCCGCTCAGCTCACCGAGACCAGCGACCGCTGCCATCCGGTCGACCCATCGGGTGCGATGGGCGCACTCTCTTCGATCTGCATCTCGCCGTTCTTGTCGATCGCGCGCACCGTGACGTAGTGCGTGCCGGGCTCGGCATCCCATTCCAGCACCCACTGCACCCAGGTGTCGGTGTTGATCGGCGCCGACAGGGTCGCGCGCTGCCAGTCGCCGTCGTCGATGCGCACCTCGACGGCCTCGATGCCCACCGTCTGTGCCCAGGCCACACCCGCGATGGGGATGCGTCCGGCCGCGACGCTCTTGCCGAGCTTCGGCGTGTCGATGCGAGAGGAGAACTTGATCGGGGCCTGGGCGCTGTAGCCGCGCGGAGTCCAGTACGCCTCGTCCTTCTCGAACGTGGTGACGGTGAGCTCGGTCACCCACTTCGTCGCCGACACGTAGCCGTAGAGCCCGGGCACCACCATGCGAACGGGGAATCCGTGCTCGAGGGGGAGCGGCTCACCGTTCATGGCGACGGCGAAGATCGCGTCGAGCCCGTCGTCGGTGAGCGCCGACAGCGGTGTGCTGGCGGTGTATCCGTCGACGCTGCGGGACAGCACCATGTCGGCATCGGTGTGCGGGGCGGCCAACCGCAGCACATCCCGGATCGGCACACCCAGCCACATCGCGTTGCCGACCAGGTCGCCGCCGACGACGTTCGACACGCAGGTGAGCGTGATCGCATACTCGTCCAGCCCCATCTTCACCAGCTCGTCGAAGGTGAGCTCGACCTGCTTGTCGACCATGCCGTCGATCACCAGCCGCCAGGTGGCGGGGTCCACAGTCGGCACGGTGAGTGCCGTGTCAACCCGGTAGAAGTCGGAGTTGGGGGTGAACAGCGGTGTGATGCCTGGCACGTCGAGCTCTGCTCCCTCGGGGATCGTCACCGACGATCGAGGGGCCGGCAGGCGCAGACCCTTGCGGATCGCCGCGACGGACGCTGTCGCCGCGTTCACGGTCCGTGCAGTGATCCCGACGACCAGCGCGGTGGCGCCGGCTATGCCGGCGAGCGCGAAGAACCGTCGTCGGTCGACCGCCGCGACGTCGCCCGGGCCGGTTTCGGCGGCAGGGACGGCGCCGGCACGCTGCCAGGATGCGAGCCGCCGGCGGAGGAAGACGAGTGCCACGCTCCCCACGACCGCGCCGATCGCCGGAGGAAGGAACGCGAAGGGTGTGACGCCGGCGCGCGTCGTGGTCGCGGCCACCGACAGTGCCCCGGCGATGCCGAGGGCGATCACCCCGAGGGGCGGCCTGACGAGCTGCAGGATGCCCGCCACGGCCGACGCGATCACGACGGCCAATGCCAGTCCGATCAGCAGCGCGAGCTTGTCGAACTCGCCGAACGTCGCGATGGCGAATTCCTTGAGCGGCTGCGGGACGACGTCGATGACGAACGAACCCACCGCCAGCACCGGGCTCGCATCCCGGGCGACCAGCAACGCCGACAGCTCCGCGGCCGCGAGGAACACCAGGCCACTGACCACCCCCGCCAGCGCGGCGAAGACGATGAACCCGACCCGACGATCCTGCTTCGACATTGCTCCCCGATCCTCCGCTCGGCCCTGACGGCCGCTTGCTGAGTGATTCGGAGCTGCAACCCGATCGGATCGGATGCGCGGCAGCGCACCTAGCATCCGCCCTCCGCACCCGCCAGTCCCTTCAGACCGGAGCCCTCTGGTCGCAGTCTGGATGGGACACGTACGAGCGAAGAGGAGAACGCCATGGCCACTCGGCTGAACAGAAAGGCCCTCGAGCACGCCCAGGGGCTGCTGAGCAAGGGTGATGTCGTCCGCGACGAGCGTGACGACTGGAGCGAGCACGCACCCAGCACCGACGACGAGAACGCCTTCATCGACAAGCACGGCATGGACGAGTTCGCGCTGTGGCACCTCGGCGAGGACACCAGCGCCACCGAGGGCACGAAGGGCCGGTACAGCTTTCCGTACGGCGACTTCCGCCGGCTGCACCGGTGCGCGGTGATCTCGGCCGAGAGCAGAGCCGGTCAGTACGACCACACGTCGATCGAGAAGGCGCTGAAGGACCTGCTCGCCGACATCGACGACGACTGAGCCGCACCCGGATACAGGACAGGGGAGAAGAGCATGGACTCACCGACACCGACCTCAGAACACACCGACCCGCTGCTGACGGCCGACGCGTATCTGCTCGACGTCGACGGCACGCTCGTCGACTCGAACTACCTGCACGTCATCGCCTGGCAGCGCGCGCTGCGCGATGCCGACACCGATGCTCCCGCGGCTTCGATCCACGCCGCCATCGGTCTCGACTCCGACAAGCTGCTGGAGCGCATCATCCCCGACGCCGACGATGGCCTGCGTGAGCGCATCCTCTCCAGTCATTCCGCGCACTACGGCGACCTGTCCGACGAGGTCCGGCTGCTGCCGGGCGCGCGGGAGCTGCTGCGAGTGCTGCATGAGCGGGGTACCCGCGTGGTGCTCGCCACCTCCGCACCGCAGGAGGAGGTCGACCGGCAGCTCGCGGTACTCGACGCCGAGCAGTGGATCGACGCGGTGACCACTGCGGAGGACGTGCAGACAGCGAAGCCCGAGCCGGATGTCTTCGCCGTCGCGATCGATCGCGCCGGCGTGCCGGCTGAGCGGTGCGTGGCGATCGGCGATGCCCGCTGGGACATGATCGCCGCGGCGAAGGCAGGCGTCGTGTCCGTCGCCGTGGAGTCGGGCGGCACCGACGCACGTGCACTGGCCGAAGCCGGCGCCGCGTCGGTGTACCCGGATGTGCGGCAGATCGCCGATCTGCTGCAGTGATGTCGCCCGGTCACGCTCACTCCCGACGGCGCCGCAGGTCATCGCCTCCGAGCTCGCGTGACTCGTCTGCTGCGCTCGCCGTCGATTCGTCGAACCGGTCTGTGCGGGATTGCTCCGTGGTCTCGTACCGGGCCTCATCGACGGCCCGGCCACGACGCAGCGTCTCGTCACGCTGCGAGAGCGGAGTGGTGCCCGCCCGCTCATCCGTGATGACGTACCGGTGCACGCGGATCCGCTTGCGTGGAGGCCGCTGGTCGTCCGGAGCGGCGGACTCGTCCGAATCGGCGTCGCCCGAGTCCCCGCCGCGCCCGTCCTCGTCGTAGTAGTCCTGGATGCGGTCGACGTCGTCGTCGGTCAGCGTGCCCTCGGCATCGATGCGAGGAGCGTGCTTCACCGTGTCCTTATCGTGCTGCACATGAAGCACCTCGCCGTCGAAGTCGGCGTCGCGCAGCGGCACGAACGACTCCGATCGCCCGAACCAGCCGGTGGTGACACCGACGAACAGCGGCTGACCGCCTTCCGGGTCGACGTACACATGCTTGATCGTGCCGACTTTCGATCCGTCGGCGTCGACGACGTCTGCGTCGAACAGGCTGTTGATCTTGTGCGAATCGATCATGATCTGCCTTCCTGTCAGGCGGCGGGAGTGGTGGTCGCCGCTGGTACGTGTCGTCGACTCACCGTCCGAGTCCCACCCGGTCCACGCGGCGGTGATAGCGCATGCCGCCGACGCCGCCGAGAATCGCGCCGCCCAGACTCACGAGAGCCACGACGATCGCGGTGACGATGCCGGTGACCGTGAGACTTCCCTCGTCGACCGGGATGCGGGGGAAGCTGTTCAGCTGACCGAGGACGTTGAACTGCGACCCGGCCACCGCGGCGATGACGGCCACGACGATCGCGATGACGATGGCCCAGATCCAGACGGCCAGGCCCTGCTTGGCCCCTGAGAATCGCGCCATCCGACCGGCGACGTAGCCGCCGCAGTAGTAGGCGATGAACAGCAGGACGGCCAGGGCGATCGCTCCGACGATGGTGACGGTCTCGGCATTCGCCCCGATCTCCTGCGCGGCGTCTTCGACGTCGCCTTCGGTGACCCCCAGGCCGAGGCCCGCGCCGACCGCGCCCAGCAGCGCCGTCAGCAGAACCGCAGTACCTGTCGCAGTGAGCCAGCCGAAGAAGGCGGAGCCCCACTTGAAGCCGCCGAATCGCTCCTGCTCCCGCTCCAGCGCCTCTTCGCGCTGTGTGGGTCCGCGCTCGGCGGAGACGGCTGCGGGCTCACGGTCACGAGGGTCCGGGTGTGATGTGCTCATCTCGACTCCTGACGTCTGGTGGACGCAACCGATCACGCCCACGTGATCTCTTCAGAGTCGACCCTGCGATGCGCGACGAGGAGGGGGTTGACCTCGCATCATCGGAAGTGCCACCCCGCACGGCTGCGCGGTCCGATCCGTGTGGTCCACGGACTACGCTGGCTGCATCCCGACCGCAGCCGCAGCAGCCCGAGGAGCCGCGATGACCAATCTCGAAAAGGATCCGCCGCTCAGCGTTCTCGGCCCGGGGGAGCCGTGCACCTCGGTCGAGGTACTCGCGCCGCGTGAGGTGCCGCTCGGCGGCATCCGGGCGATGACGGTCTACCGCACCCTGCCGCAGAGACGTCGATCGCTGGTCGGCGCATGGTGCTTCCTCGATCACTACGGCCCCGACGACGTCGCCGAGACGGGCGGCATGGAGGTGCCGCGGCATCCGCACACCGGACTCGCGACGGTGTCGTGGCTGTTCACCGGCCGCATCGACCATCTGGATTCGAACGACGTGGCCGCCGCGGTGCTGCCCGGCGAGCTGAATCTGATGATCGCGGGACAAGGCATCACCCACCAGGAGATCAGCACGCCCGAGACGACGGTGCTGCACGGGGTGCAGCTCTGGTACGCCCTGCCGGACGCCACGAGGTTCACCGAGCACGGCTTCGCCCACTACGTGCCCGAGCCCGTCGAACTCGACGGGACGAGCATCCGGGTGTTCATCGGCTCGCTGCTCGGGTCGACCTCCCCGGTCGACACCCGCACACCCGACATGCTCGGCGCCGAGCTGACCCTCGAGCCGGGTGCCCGGCTGACGCTGCCGGTGCGCCGCGACTTCGAGCACGCCGCCCTCGCCGAGACCGGATCGATCCTCGTGAACGGCGCGCCGGTGCAGCATCGCGAGCTCGGCTACGTGCCCACCGGCGCCGACACGATGATCATCGACGCGGGAGCGGAGGGCGCACGCGTCATCCTGCTCGGCGGTGTGCCGCTGGGCGAGCAGATCGTGATGTGGTGGAACTTCATCGGACGCAGTCACGACGAGATCGAGGAGTTCCGCCGCCGCTATCAGGCGGAGCTGGGCTTCGAGCCGGTCGATCGTCGCGACGAGGGCAAGCCGACGCTGTTCGGCCCGTTCCGCGGGGGCCAGCGCGCTCCGCTGCCCGCGCCGGCGCTGCCGACCGTGCGGCTGCGCCCGCGCGACTGACGCGGCGCCCGCGCGACTGGCTCAGCCCAGCCGGGCCCGGACCGCCGCGTTGTGCTCGCGGCGACGCTCGACGACGTGGGATTGATATTCCGGATGCTTTGGCAGCCACGCCGCGACATACTCGCAGACCGGCACGATGCTCTTCCCGGAGGCGATCACGTCTTCGACGACGGCTCGGACCAGCGTCGACGCCAGTCCCCGCCCGCCGTACTCCTCCGACACCTCGGTGTGGTGCAGCACCCGATCGCCGCCGACATCGACGTACGACTCCTCGCCGATCTCCTCGGCCTGAGTGCCGTCGTCGCCGCGGTCGATCAGCACATACCGGGACTCGGCGGGCACATCCCGGATCTCGAAGCGCTCGTCGGTCATGACAGCACCGTGCCGTCGTCGCCGCGAGGACGCACCGGGTGCTCGCTGAGGATGGAGATGCGGTTGAACATGTTGATGGTCAGCGCGACCCATTCGGCGGCGGCGAACGCCTCGTCTCCGAGTACCGCACGCGCGCCCGACAGATCCGCCTTCGCCTCCTCGGTGAGCGGCATGCGCGTCGCGGCTTCCGCGACTGCCAGCACGGCCGCCTCGCGCTCGGAGTACAGCGACGCCTCTCGCCAGGCGGGAAGCATGTCGATCTTCTGCTGGGGGATGCCCGCGCCGCGAGCCTCGAGGGTGTGCAGATCGAGACAGAACGCGCACGCGTTGATCTGCGAGGCGCGCACCTTGATGAACTCGCTCTCCTGCAGCGAGAGCCCGCTGCGCTCGGCTTCGCTCGCCACGGCGCGGGAGTACTCTCCGGCGGCCTTCCAGACATCAGGTGCGGACTTGTCGAGATAGGGACGCATTTCTCTCCTCGGATGCGATGACCGGCCGGGAAGCGGCTCTGAGCACCAACCTAGACCGTGCGCGCCGCATTCCCGGGCGGACCGGGTCGGGCCGCCCGGCCCCGCCTGCGGACAGCGGAGGCACAATGGAAGACCCGGGACAGGCGAGTCCCGTCACGACACACGAGGAGACGCACATGACCAGCGGAGCACGCGACACCGGAGAGATCACCCGCCGCGACGGGGCCGAGACGGCCGTGCTCGCCGGCGGATGCTTCTGGGGCATGGAAGACCTCGTACGCCGTCAGCCCGGCGTCCTCGCGACGCGCGTCGGCTACACCGGCGGGGACAACGACCACCCGACCTACCGCAACCATCCCGGGCACGCCGAAGCGCTCGAGATCGTCTACGACCCCGCACAGACGACGTACCGCGACATCCTCGCCTTCTTCTTCCAGATCCACGACCCGTCGACGCTCAACCGGCAGGGCAACGACATCGGCACCAGCTACCGCTCGGCGATCTTCCCGCTCGATGCGGAGCAGGAGCGCGTCGCGCGCGAGACCATCGCCGACGTCGACGCCTCGGGTCTGTGGCCCGCCCCCGCGGTCACCACCATCGAGCCCGCCGGTCCGTTCTGGGAGGCCGAGCCCGAGCATCAGGACTACCTGGTGCGCTACCCCAACGGATACACGTGCCACTTCCCGCGTGCGGGGTGGGTGCTGCCGCGTCGCGAGGCCGAGACGGCCGGCTGATTCCGAGCACCCGGCGTCTACCGGTCGGGTCCGGCGGGTGTCAAGCCGGGTGCGATGGTGGATGCCGGAGCGTACGGTCCTCAGCATGGACACCCCCGACACGCCTCCTCGCCTGCGCCGCGCCATCAGCGGCCCGATGCTGTTCGCGTTCATCCTCGGCGACGTGCTCGGTGCGGGCATCTACGCCCTCATGGGGGTGCTGTCCGAGAGCGCGGGCGGCATGCTGTGGGCGCCGCTGATCGTCGCGCTGCTGCTGGCGCTGCTCACGGCGGGCTCGTACGCGGAGCTGGTGACGAAGTATCCGCGCGCCGGGGGAGCGGCCGTCTTCGCCGAGCGTGCGTTCCGCAGCCCGCTGCTGTCGTTCCTGGTCGGGTTCAGCATGCTCGCCGCGGGAGTGGTCAGCGCGGCCGGACTCGCGATCGCGTTCTCGGGCGACTACCTGGCCACCTTCATCGACGTGCCGGTGATCCCCGCGGCGATGGTGTTCCTCGTTCTGGTCGGACTGCTCAACGCCAGGGGCATCCGCGAATCGATGGGCACGAACCTCGTCATGACGGCCATCGAGCTCTCCGGCCTCGTGATCGTCATCGTCGTCGTCGCGATGTACGTCGGCGGGGGCGGCGGAGACCTCGGCCGGGCGACCCAGCTGCCCGACGGCGTCGGCGTGGCGGGCGCGGTGCTGGGCGGCGCGATCGTCGCCTACTACTCCTTCGTCGGCTTCGAGACCTCGGCGAACGTGATCGAAGAGGTCAAGCAGCCCAGTCGGGTGTATCCGCGGGCGCTGTTCGGAGCGCTGGTCACCGCGGGCATCGTCTACGTGCTGGTGGGCGTCGCCAGCGCCGCCGCGCTGCCGACCGACGAGCTGCAGGAATCGACCGGACCGCTGCTCGCGGTCGTCGAGGCCACCGGGCTGAGCGTGCCGTCGTGGCTGTTCAGCCTCATCGCGCTGATCGCGGTGGCCAACGGCGCGCTGCTCACCATGATCATGGCCAGCCGGCTCGCGTTCGGCATGGCCGAGCAGGGTCTGCTGCCCGCGCCGCTCGGTCGCGTCCTGCCGCACCGGCGCACACCGTGGGTGGCGATCGCGTCGACCACGGTGGTGGCGATGCTGCTGACCCTCGTCGGCGACCTCGCGACCCTCGCCGAGACCGTCGTGCTGCTGCTTCTGCTGGTGTTCATCAGCGCGAACGTGTCGGTGCTGGTGCTGCGGCGCGACAGGGTGCCGCACGAGCACTTCCGGGTGTGGACGTTCGTGCCCGTGCTCGGCGTGATCTCCTGCCTCGTGCTGCTCAGCCAGCAGCGACCGATCGTCTGGCTGTTCGCAGCGATCCTGCTGGCCGTCGGCGTCATCCTCTGGCTCAGCACTCGTCGCTTCGCGGGGCCGCCCGTCGCCGACACCGCCGACGAGGTCACACTCGAGCGCTGATGGTCACGGGCGGGGAACGACGCCCGCGCCCTCCCGCAGCTCGAACACCAGCTGCGTCTCGGTGGCTCTGACGATGTCGTGCACGGTGATGCGCTCGAGCACGATGTCGCGCAGTGCGGTCGCATCCGCGACGGCCACGTGCACGAGGAAGTCATCGGCTCCGGCGATGTGGAACACCTGCAGCACCCCTCTGGTCGCGGCGAGCGCGTCGAACAGCGCCTCCACGCCGTTCCTGCTGTGATTGCCCAGGCGCACCCGGATCATCGCCTGCACCGGCGCCCCGACGCGGGCGGGGTCGATCTCGAGACGAGGGCCGGTGATCACGCCGCGGCTGCGCAGCGTGCGCAGCCGGAAGGCGCAGGTGGATGCCGGGATGCTCAGCGCCAGCGCGAGGTCCTTGATCGGCGCCTGCGGCTCGTCGATCAGCGCTCCCAGGATGCGCAGATCGAGCTCATCGACGGGGCCCTGCTGTGCTGCTGCCAACGTGTCCTCCCGAGATCGACGTCGCGTTGCTCAAGCAACAAGATACGCGCGCTGGCCGACTTCTCGCGACAACTGGACTGGACGCCGATGAGCGAGGAGAGCAGGATCGGAAGCATGCCCGAGATGCCGCTGCACCCCGACACCGTTGCCGTCCACGCCGGCCGCGCCGATTTCGGCGCCCTCGGCGTCCACGCCGCCCCGATCGACCTGTCGTCGACGAACCCGCTGCCCGACATCCTGCACGGCGGCGATTCGTACGAATCGATGGCCACCGGCGGTCACCCGCTGCCCGATGGCGGCAACGTGTACGCCCGGCTGTGGAACCCCACCGTCGCGCGCTTCGAGGAGGCGCTCTCCGAACTCGAGCACTCCGAGGCATCCGTCGCCTTCGGCTCCGGCATGGCGGCGATGACCGCAGCGATCCTCGCGCACACGACCGCCGTCGGCAAGCGGCACATCGTCGCCGTGCGCCCGCTGTACGGCGGCACCGATCACCTGCTCGACTCCGGACTGCTCGGCGCCGAGGTGACCTTCTGCCACGAGCACGAGGTGGCCCAGAGCATCCGGCCGGACACCGGCATGGTCGTGCTCGAGACACCCGCGAACCCGACGCTCGACCTCGTCGACATCGCCGCGGTCGTGGCGCAGGCCGACGGCATCCCGGTGCTCGTCGACAACACGTTCGCGACGCCGCTGCTGCAGAACCCGCTCGACCTGGGAGCCGCCATGTCGATGCACAGCGCGACCAAGTACATCGGCGGCCACGGCGACGTCATCGCCGGCGTGATCTCGTGCAGCGAGAGCACCGCCGAAGCGCTGCGGCGGGTGCGTGCCATCACGGGAGCTCTGCTGCACCCGCTGGGCGCCTACCTGCTGCACCGCGGCCTCGCCACGCTGCCGATGCGCATCCAGGCGCAGCAGAACTCGGCCCGGGCGCTGGCGCACTCCCTGCGCGACAACCCGGCGGTCAGCGAGGTGCTGTACCCCGAGTTCGATGACGAACGCGGCCTCATCGGCCGTCAGATGCGCGGCGGGGGAGCGATGATCGCCATCCGGCTCTCCGGCGGGTACGCCGCCGCCGAGGCGCTCACCGGAGCGGTCCGGCTGTTCACCCACGCCGTCTCGCTCGGTGGAGTCGACTCGCTGATCCAGCATCCCGCCGCCCTCACCCACCGCCCGGTCGCCCCGGAGGCGCGGCCGGGAGCCGACGTCGTGCGGCTGTCGATCGGGCTCGAGAACGTCGACGATCTGCTCGCCGATCTCGAGCAGGCGTTGGCGAAGGCGCCGGTGCAGGCCACTGCGTGAGCCGCCAGGACGTGACACGATGGATGGATGAGCTCTGCCAATCTGTCTCGCGATGAGACCGCCCGCCGTGCGGCGTCGATCACGCTGCACGAGGTGCGCGTCGAACTCGACCTCGCCGGTGCCCCCGAGCGCGCCCGCACCGGATTCCCGACCGCGACGACGCTGACGTTCGACGCGACCGAGGCCGAGACCTGGCTGGACTTCATCGGCGAGTCCGTCGACCGTGTCACGGTCGACGGCGACGAGCGCGAGGTGCGCTGGGACGGAGCTCGTATCCTGCTCGACGGTCTGGGCGGCTCGCACGTCGTGCGCGTCGAGGGCGTCGCGGCGTACAGCCGCTCGGGAGAGGGCATGCACCGCTTCCACGATCCGGTCGACGGCGAGACCTACCTGTACACGCAGTACGAGCCGGCCGACTCCCGTCGTGTCATGGCGTGCTTCGAGCAGCCGGATCTGAAGGCCGCCTGCACGTTCCGGGTGGTCGCTCCCGCGGGCTGGCACGTGCTGTCGAACCAGTCGCCCGCGCATGTGACACCGGGCATCGGCGTGCAGACCGTGGAGTTCGCGCCCACGCTGCCCATCTCGAGCTTCATCACCTCCGTCGCCGCAGGCCCCTACGCGCGGATCGACGGCGAGTGGACCCGTGGCGACCAGCGAATCGGCCTCGGTGTGCTCTGCCGCGCATCGCTCGCCGAGCACCTCGAGGCCGACGAGATCCTCGAGGTCACCCGACAGGGCCTGGACTTCTTCTCCGACGCGTTCGCGTACCCGTACCCGTGGGGCAAGTACGACCAGATCTTCGTGCCCGAGTACAACCTGGGCGCGATGGAGAACCCGGGCCTGGTGACCTTCACCGAGGCGTACATCACTCGCGGAGCGGCGACCGACGCCCAGCGCGGCGCGCGCGCCAACACGATCCTGCACGAGATGGCGCACATGTGGTTCGGCGATCTCGTGACCATGCGCTGGTGGGACGACCTGTGGCTCAAGGAGTCGTTCGCCGACTACATGGGCACGCACGCCTCTGCCGCGGCCACCCGCTTCACGGATGCGTGGGCGCGCTTCGCGAACAGCCGCAAGACGTGGGCGTACCGACAGGACCAGCTGCCGACCACGCACCCGATCGTCGCCGACATCCCCGATCTCGAAGCCGCGAAACTGAACTTCGACGGCATCACCTATGCCAAGGGCGCGTCGGTGCTGAAGCAGCTGGTGAGCTTCGTCGGCGAGGACGCGTTCTTCGAGGGCGCCCGGCGCTACTTCGCCGCGCACGCGTTCGGCAACACCACCCTCGACGACCTCCTCGACCAGCTCGAGGCGGCATCCGGTCAGCCGCTGCGCGACTGGTCGCGGTCGTGGCTCGAGACGAGCGGGGTCTCGGCTCTGTGGCTCGAGACGGATGCCGACGGCAGGCGCGTCATCGTGCAGGACAGCGGCGACGTCGCGCCCCGCCCGCACCGGCTGCGCGTCGGACTGTACGACACGGTCGACGGGGCGCTCGCGCTGCGCGAGCGCATCGAGCTGACCGTCGACCAGGAGCGCACCGACGTCGAGATCCCGGATGCCGACCTCATCCTGCTCAACGACGACGACCTCACCTACGCGAAGGTGCGACTCGACGAGCGGTCACTCGGCACCGTCGCCGCCTCGCTGTCGACCCTGTCGGACGAGCTGGCCCGGGGCCTCATCTGGTCATCGCTCTGGAACGCGACGCGGGACGGCGAGCTGGCGGCCGCCCGCTACCTCGACATCGTGCGCACGCATGCACCGGCCGAGCCGAACGTCGCACTGCTGAGCGCGACCCTGGCGAACGCCTCTTTCGCGATCGAGCACTACGTCGTCGCCGACGAGCGTGCCGAGCAGCGTCGCTCCTGGGTCGACTCGACCTGGGCGGCCCTGCAGGCGGCCGACCCCGGCAGCGACGCTCAGCTGTCGTGGGCCCGCGCCTTCGCCGCGGCCTCGTCGTTCGACGACTCCCGCGCCGCCGGCGTGCGGGCCATCCTCGACGGCGACGCCCCGCAGGGGCTTCCGATCGACGCCGACCTGCGCTGGCTGCTGCTGACCGCGCTGGCTGCGACCGGGCACGCCGACGCCGAGATGATCGCCGCCGAGCGGGCCACCGACGACACGGCGGCCGGTCGAACTGCGGAGATCCGCGCCCTGGCATCCCGCCCCGTCGCGGCGACGCGCGCCGAGGCATGGGACTCCGCCTGGAACGACCTGAGTCTGAGCAACGACCACCTCGACGCGACGATCTCCGGCTTCCGTGCCGGCGGACGCCGCGATCTCGTCTCCGGGTTCGACGCGGAGTACTTCACCCGGATCCGGGATGCCTGGGCCGAGCGCAGCATCGAGCTCGCGCAGCGTCTCGTGCTCGGCCTGTTCCCCGCGACCGAGAGCACGGATGCCGTGGATGCCTGGCTCGAGCAGAACGCCGACGCGCCGGGCGCGCTGCGGCGTCTGGTGATCGAGTCGCGTGACGATCTCGCGCGGGATCTGCGGGTGCGGGCGGCTCAGCCCGGGCTCTGAATCAGACGTCCAGGCTCTGGGCGGGATCGAGTTCGAAGAACGTCCCGCCACCCTGCTCCGTCGCCCACTGCAGGCGCTGGCGGTGCATGGTGCGCCCGACGGTCGACAGGGTCATGTCGTGGGTGCCGAAGCAGCGGCGAGGGGCGACGGCGAGAACGAAGTCCATCGCCTCGCCGATCTTCAGCCACGGCGCGCCCAGGGGAGCGGCGAGCGTGTGCACCTCGACGCCCTCGGGGGCGGCGTACGAATCTCCGGGGTAGTACAGCTCGTCGTTCACGAGCACGCCGAGGTTCTCGATCTGCGGGATGCTCTCGTGGATCACCGCATGCTCGCCGCCGAAGAATCGCAGGGTGAAGACGCCCGCCGTCACCTCGTCGCCGGGCGCCACCACGGTGACGTCGTGGTCGGACGCGGCGGCGGCCACGCCCGGTGTGCCGAAGACGGGGATGCCGGGAGCCGCGCGCCGGACCCGGTCGAGGTGCGCCGCGGTCCAGTGGTCGGGATGCTCGTGCGTGATCACGACGGCCACGACGCCGCCGAGGTCGTCGAGCGGAGCGGTGAACGAGCCCGGATCGATCAGAAGGGTCTCGCCGCCGTCGTCGACTCGCAGTGCCGCGTGCTCGTACTTCGTGATGCGCATGACGGAAGTCAACTCTCCGGGGTGCGACTCGGGCAACCCCGGTGACGCGACACGCCCGTGACGCCGCCGTCCGCGTCGTCGATTTGGAATGGTCGCACCCGCCGTGACAGACTTGCACGGTTGCCACATCGGCCCTCCGGGCCGGACGGCCCCATCGTATAGCGGCCTAGTACGCCGCCCTCTCACGGCGGTAACGCGGGTTCGAATCCCGCTGGGGTCACAGCGACACAGAAGGCCCTCCGAGCGATCGGAGGGCCTTCTGCATGTCCGCGCGTCGCATCGGAGGGGCATCCACCGGCGGTGCGGGCTGGATTTTGTGACCCAGGATCCGTCATGGCATACTTGAACGGTTGCAGTGACGGCCCCATCGTATAGCGGCCTAGTACGCCGCCCTCTCACGGCGGTAACGCGGGTTCGAATCCCGCTGGGGTCACTGACACGATGAAGGCCCTCCGGACACCGGAGGGCCTTCATCGCATCCGGCAGCGTTCAGCCCTCGCGCCAGGCGTCGTCGGTGAGGTGCGATCCCGCCTGCGGGCCCATCTGCAGCATCCCGCCGTCGACGCTCCACTGCGCGCCCGTCACGTAGCTCGCCTCGGCAGAGGCGAGGAAGGCGATCACCGCAGCGACCTCCTCGGCCTTGCCCGGTCGGCCCAGCGGCACCCCGGGCCGGTGCGTGCGGTCGGCGTCGGCGGACGTGCGCCCGCTCGCCGCGGTGGCGATCTCGCCGGGCGCGACGGCGTTGGCGGTGATGGCGTGCGCACCGAGCTCCTGCGCCATGGTCTTGATGAGTCCCGACAGCCCGTGCTTCGCCGCGATGTAGGCGGCCAGGCCGACACGCGGCTGGTGCGCGTGCACGCTCGTCACGGCGACGATCCGACCACCCGTGCCGGCGGCGACCATGCGACGTGCGGCCGTCTGCATCCCCGCGAACGCCCCGTCGAGGTTCAGCGCGACCGTCTCGCGCCATTCCCGCAGCGGCACGTCGAGAAACCGGCGCGACACGCTCGCCCCGGCGTTGTTCACGAACACGTCGAGTCCCCCGAGCGCGTCGGCGAGACCGTCGACCACACCCGCCACGTTGTCGAGGTCGGTCGCGTCGAAGCGCGTGACGACCGCGTTGCGGCCCCGCTCGCGCACCCCGGCCGCGGTCTGCTCGGCACCTTCTTCGTCGCTGTGCCAGGTGATGCCGACGTCCATCCCCGCGTCAGCGAGTGCGAGGGCGGTGGCGGCTCCGATCCCGGAGTCGGATGCGGTGACGATCGCGTGCCGGGGGAAGAAGGTGGTGGCTGTCATGGCCGCACGGTACCGGACGGGCGCACCGGCGTGGAAGAGCCTTGTGCAGCGGCGTGCGCCGACTCAGTCCGTCGCCTGCGGGCGGCGCCGGCGGCGGATCAGCCACACGACGAGCAGCACGACCGCGGCGATGCCGAGCCAGGGGAGGAGGAATCCGATGACGACCACGAGACCGTTCATGCTCGCGATAAGCCCGTTCCACCCGGCGAGCAGGCCGTCGCCGAAGCCTGCCGGGTCCGCCTCGGTCGCGGTCGTCTTCTCGGTCAGCTGAATCGAGAGGGTCGACAGTGTGACCTGCTCGTCGAGGGTCTTCAGCTGCTGCTCGTAGCTCTCCAGCTGCGCCTGGCGCTCGCTCAGTGCCGATTCTGCGGCGATCAGGTCGGCCACCGACCCGGACCTGCTCATGAGGTCTGTGAGACGCTCGACCGAGGTGCGGGCCGAGGCGATCCGCGCCCGCAGATCGACGGCCGTCGAGGTGACGTCGTCACGCGAGATCGATGAGTGCAGGACATCGGCATCCTTGCCTGCGGCGGCCATCACCGCGCTCAGATCGGCGGCGGGGACCCGGATGCTGATCCAGCCGGAGCCCGGCTCGCGCGGCTGCTCGGGAACGATGTCGCCCGCACTCGGGTCGAGCCCGAGCGAGGCGGACTCGACGAAGCCGCCGTGCGCGGCTGCCAGAGCCGTGATCTCGTCCGCGGCCTTCTCGGCGTCCTTCACCCGCAGCGTCATCTCGGCGGTCACGACGATCTCCCGGGTGTCGTCGAGGGTCGCGAAGGGCGTGTCCGCCCCCTTGCTGCCATCGTCGTCGCGGGGAGCCACCGGCCCGCCGGAGGAGGACCACCCGTCCACGGCGCCGTCGGCGGAGTCGCCCTCCGCATTCTCGGGTGCGCCGCCCGCATCGCGGGCCGGCGCCACGGCGGCCGAGTCGCCGGCGCCGCTCGGCATCGCCGATCCGAGTCCGTTCACCAGCGGCGGAGCGATGAGCGCGCCGGCGGCGAACGCCGCGGCCACCCCGAGTGCCGTGGCCCACCGGCGTCGACGACGGTGTCCCGCAGCCGCCGTGCTCGCGCTCGCACGCGGTTCCTGCGCGATCCGATCGACGATCGTGCGCTCCATCTCCGCGATGCGCTCGTCGCTCAGCGGAGGCAGCCCGCTCTTCTCGCTCATGCGTCTCTCACTTCCTTCACCGCGCCGCGAAGTCGCGAGCGCACTCGGGAGAGACGATTGCGAACCGCGGCGTGACTCACTCCCAGCTGCGTCGCGGCCGCCTCGTAGGCGTACCCCTCCACGGCGCACAACCGGAAGATCTCCCGATCGGTGTCGTCGAGCCGCTCCACCTCCGCGGCGATCCGCTCGGCGAGCGACGCCGCGATGACCTGATCCTCGACGCTGACCGTGCCCGGAAGCGCATCGTCCACGGCATCCGCGGTGTTCGCGCTGTCGCGGCGCAGCCGCCGCAGGCGGTTCGCCGACTGGAAGCGGCAGATCGTCGCGAGCCAGGGCAGCAGGGAGTCTCCGAGCAGTTCGAGGCCGGGCAGCTTCCGCCAGGCGACCACGAACGTCTCCTGCACCATGTCCTCGGCGTCGGAGGGCGAGCCGAGGATCCCGTGGGCGATCCAGTAGACCGGCCGCACGTAGGCGCGGTAGATCGCCCGGAACGCATCGTGATCACCGGATGCGGCTCGAGCGGCCCACTCGCGGTCCTGCGTGCTGTTCGGCATCCTCTTCCGTTCGCTGTCGTCTGAGTGTCTCTCATATGCAGGTGTCCTGACAGAGTCGACCGTCTCAGATCCGCTACGATCGAGTCAGCGAGGGGGAGTATCCCGATATCGCGCGGATCGTCATCACGAGCACCATCAAAGCTGCTCCGGCCGCGCGGCGCATGTCACACATGCGGGGAGAGACTTTCGGTCATCATCGCACTCTCCGAAAGGCGCCAGTCCTTGATTCCCGTCTGGTTCGAAGTCACGTCCCTCATCGTGCTCACCGTGATCCTCATCGCGGATCTCCTGCTCATCCTCAAGCGACCGCACATCCCCTCCACCAAGGAGTCCAGCCTCTGGGTGGCGTTCTACGTCGCACTCGCGCTGATCTTCGCCGGGACACTGTTCTTCTTCGGCGACACCAAGTCGTCGCTCGACTTCCTCACCGGCTGGGCGATGGAGTACAGCCTCTCCATCGACAACCTGTTCGTCTTCGTGCTGATCATGACGCAGTTCTCGGTGCCGCGTCGTTACCAGCAGGAAGCTCTGATGGTGGGCATCATCATCGCGTTGATCCTGCGCGCGATCTTCATCCTCATCGTCGGTGCAGCCGTCGAGCATCTCAGCCCGATCTTCTACGTCTTCGGCGCCTTCCTCGTGTTCACGGCCATCCGTCAGGCCATGCCCGACAAGGAGGAGGAAGACGCCAAGACCGAGAACTTCATCGTCCGCCAGATCCGCCGCGTCATCCCGATCAGCGACGAGTACGACGGTCCGAAGCTGCGCACGGTCGTGGGCGGACGCAAGATCTTCACCCCGATGCTCATCGTCTTCGTCTCGCTCGGCGTCACGGACCTGATGTTCGCGGTCGACTCCATCCCCGCCATCTTCGGGGTGACGACCAACCCGTTCATCGTCTTCACCGCCAACCTGTTCGCGCTCATGGGGCTGCGCCAGCTCTACTTCCTGCTCGGCGACCTGCTCGACCGCCTGCGCTACCTGCACTACGGCGTCGCGTTCATCCTCGCGTTCATCGGCGTCAAGCTGATCCTGCACGCGATGCACGAGAACGAACTGCCCTTCATCAACGGCGGGCAGGCGATCGAGTGGGCACCCGACATCAACAACTGGGTGTCGCTCGGCGTGATCTTCGCCTCGATGGCGGTCGCCACGATCGCCAGCCTGGTCGCCTCGCGACGCGACAGGAAGGCAGCCGTCGAGAGCTGAACCCGACCGGTTCCGCTGTGTGACACACGCGGGAGGGCCACCCGTCGACGCCGTGTAAACTGACCGGCATGCGGCGGGTGGTTCTTCTTCTTAGCAGCCGCGACGGGACCTCGATCTAAGGCCTTCCTCGTCGCGGAGTCCATCATGGGCCGACTCTTCGAGCCATCAAAGGAACACACCGCATGACCAGCAGCACAGCGCCGCGCACCCTGGCCGAGAAGGTCTGGGACGATCACCTCGTCGTCAAGGGCGAGAACGGCGAACCCGATCTCATCTACATCGACCTGCACCTCGTGCACGAGGTCACCAGCCCGCAGGCGTTCGACGGGCTCCGCGCCGAGGGGCGTCCGCTGCGCCGGCTCGACCTGACGATCGCGACCGAAGACCACAACACCCCGACCCTCGCGATCGACAAGCCGATCGCCGACCTCACCAGCCGCACGCAGATCGAGACGCTGCGTCGCAACGCCGCCGAGTTCGGCGTGCGCCTGCACTCGCTGGGCGATGCCGAGCAGGGCATCGTGCACGTGGTCGGCCCGCAGCTCGGGCTCACGATGCCCGGCATAACGGTGGTCTGCGGCGACTCGCACACCTCCACGCACGGCGCCTTCGGCGCGATGGCGTTCGGCATCGGCACCAGCGAGGTCGAGCACGTCATGGCGACCCAGACGCTGCCGCTGAAGCCGTTCAAGACCATGGCCATCAATGTCGAGGGCACCCTGCGCCCCGGCGTCACCGCGAAGGACGTCATCCTCGCCGTGATCGCGAAGATCGGCACCGGCGGCGGGCAGGGCTACGTGCTCGAATACCGTGGCAGCGCGATCCGCGACCTCTCGATGGAGGGCCGCATGACGATCTGCAACATGTCGATCGAAGCCGGTGCGCGCGCCGGCATGGTCGCCCCCGACGAGACCACGTTCGCGTACGTCAAGGACAAGCCGCACGCTCCGCAGGGGCAGGACTGGGAAGACGCGGTCGCCTACTGGCGCACCCTGCCGACAGACGAGGGCGCGACCTTCGACGCCGAGGTGTTCATCGACGCAGACGAGCTCGAGCCGTTCGTGACGTGGGGCACCAACCCCGGCCAGGGCAGCTCGCTGTCGTCATCGGTGCCTGACCCGGCCGCGATCGCCGACGCCAACGAGCGCGCCGCGGCCGAGAGGGCACTCGAGTACATGGCACTGACCCCGGGCACCCCGTTGAAGGAGGTCAAGGTCGATGCGGTGTTCATGGGCTCGTGCACGAACAGTCGCATCGAGGATCTGCGCGCCTTCGCGTCGATCATCGACGGGAAGAAGAAGGCCGACGGCGTGCGCGTCATGGTCGTTCCCGGATCGGCCCGCGTGCGTCTCGAGGCGGAAGCCGAGGGGATCGACAAGATCGTCGAGGCGTTCGGCGCCGAATGGCGCTTCGCCGGATGCTCGATGTGCCTCGGCATGAACCCCGATCAGCTCGCCCCGGGCGAGCGCTGCGCGTCGACGTCGAACCGCAACTTCGAGGGACGCCAGGGCAAGGGCGGTCGCACCCACCTGGTCTCGCCGCTGGTCGCCGCCGCGACCGCGATCCGAGGCACACTGTCGAGCCCCGCAGACCTGGAAGCGAGCATCTGATGGAGAAGTTCACCACCCACACCGGCATCGCCGCTCCGCTGAAGCGCTCGAACGTCGACACCGATCAGATCATCCCGGCCGTGTTCCTGAAGCGCGTCACCAAGACCGGCTTCGAGGACGCCCTGTTCCACGGCTGGCGTCAGGACCCGGAGTTCGTGCTGAACCAGGCGTCGTATCAGGGTGCATCCGTGCTGGTCGCCGGGCCCGACTTCGGCACCGGATCCAGCCGCGAGCACGCCGTCTGGGCGCTGCGCGACTTCGGCTTCAAGGTCGTGCTCTCGTCGCGTTTCGCCGACATCTTCCGCGGCAACTCCGGCAAGCAGGGTCTGCTCGCCGCGACCGTCGAGGAGGCGGAGATCGAGCGGATCTGGCAGCTGATCGACGAGCGGCCGGGTCGCTCGGTCACGGTCGACCTCGAAGCCCGCACCGTGACCGTGCCTGATTCGGCACCGGGCTCCGAGGCTGTCTTCCAGGCCCCCATCGGGATCGACGATTACACTAGATGGCGGCTCCTCGAAGGGCTCGATGACATCGGGCTCACCCTGCGCAACGAAGACAAGATCGCGCAGTTCGAGGCCCGTCGCGAGTCGTGGCGGCCACGTACGCTTCCTGTCCGATAGGGCGGAGCATCGTGGGCCCGAGGGCCACAAGCCCTGCGGCATCCGCCGTGACAGACGCAGACATCGCGGCGAGTGCCGTGACGTCCCGAAGAAGATGAGGCCCGAATGACGACATCGCCGCGAGTTGCTGTAGACGACCGGGTTCCGGCCCCCGCCGGATCCGTCCTCGCGATCCGCGGCGGAAGGCCGCTGCGCGGACGCGTCGACGTCAAGGGTGCCAAGAACCTCGCCACGAAGGCGATGGTCGCGACCCTGCTCGGCGAGACGGCGAGCACGCTGCGTGACGTCCCCGACCTGAGCGACGTCGCCGTGGTGCGCTCGCTGCTCGAGGTGCACGGCGTGACCGTCACCGAAGGCGACGAGCCCGGCTCGCTGATCCTCGACCCGAGCGACGTCGAATCGGCCCATTACGAAGAGATCGACGCGCACGCGGGAGCGTCACGCATCCCGATCCTCTTCTGCGGACCTCTGCTGCACCGTCTCGGCCAGGCGTTCATCCCCGACCTCGGCGGATGCCGCATCGGCGACCGCCCGATCGACTTCCACCTCGACGCGCTGCGCAAGTTCGGCGCCGTCGTCGAGAAGCAGCCCAGCGGCATCCGTCTCTCGGCGCCGAACGGCCTGAAGGGTGCGAGCATCCACCTGCCCTACCCGAGCGTCGGGGCGACAGAGCAGGTGCTGCTGACCGCCGTTCGCGCCGAGGGCGTCACCGAGCTGCGCAACGCGGCCATCGAGCCGGAGATCATGGATCTCATCGCGGTGCTGCAGAAGATGGGCGCGATCATCTCGTACGAGCCCAACAGGGTGATCCTCATCGAGGGCGTCGATGCGCTGCGCGGATACGATCACCGCGCGATCTTCGACCGAAATGAGGCCGCATCGTGGGCGAGCGCCGCACTGGCCACCGACGGAGAGATCTTCGTCGCCGGGGCCAAGCAGCAGGAGATGCTCACGTTCCTGAACGTGTTCCGCAAGGCGGGCGGCTGGTTCGACGTGCAGGAGGACGGCATCCTCTTCCGTCGTGGCGGCGAGCTCAAGCCGGTCACCGTCGAGACCGACGTGCACCCGGGCTTCATGACCGACTGGCAGCAGCCGCTGATCGTGGCGCTGACCCAGGCGCCGGGCCGCTCGATCGTGCACGAGACGGTCTACGAGAACCGCTTCGGTTTCACGCAGGCACTGGTGAAGATGGGCGCCGACATCGAGGTGCACCCGCACGGGCTGCAGAACGGGCCGCGTCGCGTGCCGCGTCGCGAGCTCGAGCAGGCGGCTGTGATCACCGGACCCACGCCGCTGCACGCGGCCGACATCGTCGTTCCCGACCTGCGTGGCGGCTACAGCCATGTGATCGCCGCGTTGACCGCGGAGGGCGAGTCGCAGGTCTCGGGCGTCGACATCCTCAGCCGCGGGTACGAGAAGTTCCTCGACAAGCTCCGCGCCCTGGGTGCGGACTTCGACGTCGTCCGGTGAGCTGATGGCCGCCTCGGAACGCAGCCGTCCCAGTCTCTTCTGGCCGCTTGCGGTGCTCATCATCCCGTTGGTGTCGCTGCTGGCGAAGATCACCGTCTCCGGCGCCGAGAAGCTGCCCCGCAAGGGTGCCTTCGTGCTGGCGCCGAACCATTATTCCGAGTTCGATCCGCTGATCGTCGCGATCGCCGTGTACCGCGCCGGGCGTCTGCCCCGGTTCATGGCGAAGGACAGCCTGTTCCGCGTGCCGGTGCTCGGCTGGATCCTGCGCAGGACGGGGATGATCCCCGTCGCGCGCGCGTCGTCGGCATCGGCCGCGAAGCAGACGCTCACGCAGTCCCGCGACCTGGTCGAGAACGGTCGCGGTGTGATCGTGTATCCCGAGGGGACTCTCACGCGCGACCCGGAGATGTGGCCGATGCGCGGCAAATCGGGTGCGGTGCGTCTCGCGCTCACCGGCGACATCCCGCTCATCCCGATGGCGCAGTGGGGCACCCAGCAGATCATGGGGCGCTACCAGAAGGGACTCAGCCTCTGGCCGCTGCGCAAACCCGTCCGCGTGCTGATCGGCGATCCGGTGGATCTGTCCGACCTGCGCGATCGCGCCGGCGACCCCCGGGTGCTGACCATCGCGACCGAGCGTCTGATGGCAGCCATCACCGCCCTGCTCGAGCAGCTGCGCGATGAGCAGGCTCCCGAGAAGCGCTGGAACCCGGGCGAGCACGGGCAGAGGGAGACGGGACGCCTTGATTCATAAGCGCACACCGCAGCCGTCCGGCACGCGTGTCACGGTGATCGGCGCGGGCAGCTGGGGAACGACGTTCGGCAAGATCCTGTCCGACGGCGGCGCCCAGGTGACCATGTGGGCTCGCCGGCCCGAGCTCGCACAGGAGATCGCCGAGGCCAAGCGCAATTCGAAGTACCTGCCCGGGATCAACCTGCCCCGCAGCATCCACGCCACGCACGAGCTCGCCCGCGCCCTCGACGGCGCTGAGCAGGTGTACCTGTCGGTGCCGAGCCAGACGCTGCGCGAGAACCTGAAGGCGCTGCGCCCGCTGATCGCCGACCGGGAGATCCCGATCATCAGCCTGATGAAGGGCGTGGAGCGCTCGTCGGGCCTGCGGATGAGCCAGGTGATCGCGCAGGAGCTGCAGTGCGACCCGGATCGCATCGCCGTGGCATCCGGACCCAACCTCGCGCTCGAGATCGCTCGCGAGCAGCCCACCGCGGCCGTGATCGCCTCTGCCAGCCAGGAGACGGCTGATGCGGTGGCGCGCACCGCGCGCAACCGCTACTTCCGGTCGTTCGTGAACACCGACGTGATCGGCACAGAGTTCGGCGGGGTCCTGAAGAACCTGATCGCGGTCGCCATCGGCATCGTCGACGGTGTCGGATACGGCGAGAACACCAAGGCGTCGATCATCACCCGAGGACTGGTCGAGATGACCGCCTTCGCCGTCGCGAACGGCGCCCGCCCCGAGACGCTGCAGGGTCTGGCGGGCCTCGGCGACCTCATCGCGACCTGCCAGTCGCCGCTCAGCCGCAACAACACGGCCGGGCGTCTGCTGGGCCAGGGGTACAGCTTCCACGATGTGGTGAAGCAGATGAACCAGACCGCCGAAGGCCTGGCCTCGGTCGCTCCGATCCTTCAACTCGCGCACGAGTCCGAAGTGCACATGCCCATCGTGGAGCAGGTGAAGATGGTGCTCGACGGGCGGATGGACCCCCGCGACATCGCACCGCACCTCACCACCGACGACGACACTCCCCAGGAGGAGACGACCAGACATGGACAAGCAGACGGTGGTGGTGCTCTTCGGCGGGCGTTCCAGCGAGCATTCGATCAGCTCCGCAACGGCGGGCGGAGTGCTGGCGGCGATTGACCGCGATCGTTACGACGTGATCCCGGTCGGGATCACCCGCGAGGGCGCCTTCGTGCTCGAGCAGGACGACCCGGCGAAGTTCGCGCTGGACGCCGCGAACATGCCCGAGGTGCTCGACAACGGCACCAGGATCCGCTGGCCGGAGGCCGGCGGCGACCGGATACTGCGCGTGATCGCACCCGACGGGTCGGCCGTCGACCTCGCCGCCGTCGACGTGGTGCTGCCGATCCTTCACGGCACGCACGGCGAGGACGGCACGATCCAGGGCTTCTTCGACACCCTCGAGATCCCGTATGCCGGCGGCGGAGTGCTCGACTCGGCGATGTGCATGGACAAGCACTTCATGAAGGTGGCGCTCGAATCGGAGGGCATCGCCGTCTCATCGTGGGTGACCGTGCGGCAGCGCGCCTGGCGGAAGGACTCGGCACCGCTGCGCGCGGCGATCGCCGAGCTCGGCCTGCCGCTGTTCGTCAAGCCCGCCCGGGCAGGATCCAGCGTCGGCGTGTCGAAGGTCGAAAGCCTCGGCGAGCTCGACGCGGCTCTCGAGGTGGCTTTCGCGGAAGACGAGAAGGTGCTCGTCGAGACGGGCATCGTCGGACGGGAGATCGAGGTCGCGATCCTCGAGACCGCCGACGGGGTGCGCGCATCGCTGCCGGGTGAGATCGTGCTCACCTCGCGCGGCTTCTACGACTTCGAGGGCAAGTACCTCGGCGGCGACGGCGTCGACGTCGTGTGCCCGGCGGATATGACGGATGCCGAGATCGCGGCCGTGCAGCAGATCGGCGTGCGCGCGTTCGAGGCGGTGGACGGCAAGGGGCTCGCGCGGGTCGACGTCTTCCTCACCGCGGATGGCGAGATCGTCGTCAACGAGCTGAACACGATGCCCGGGTTCACGCCCATCTCGATGTTCCCGAAGTGCTGGATCGCGTCGGGCCTGAGCTACGGCGAGCTGATCACCGAGCTGATTGAGGGCGGCCTGAGCCGCTGAGCCCACCTGGGTCCCTGAGCCGTATTGGGTCCCTGAGCCTGCCGAAGGGCCCTGAGCCCACCTGGGTCCCTGAGCCTGCCGAAGGGCTACTCGGGCAGCTCATCCGGCGCCGAGCAGGCGCCCTCGGCCTCGATCATCCGCACGCCCGACACGATGCCCGAGCTGGTGAGCACGTCGTTGGCGCTGACGATCGTGGTGTCGACGAAGACCTGAACCGCGGGGTCACGGCCGTAGGTGGTCATGCGCATCCGCGGCGCCTCGGACTCGTCCACGAGCCAGTCGATGCCCTCGAGCGTGACGCACTGCAGGTCGGCGGTCGGGCCGGGAACGGCGACGCCGCAGGTCACGATGACGCTCGTCTTCCCGTCGTTCCCGTACGCACCGGTCGCCTGCGCGTCGGTCCAGCGGCGATCCTGCCCCGCGACGCTCTTCGGCAGACGGACCGTCACCTCGGCGCATTCCGGGTTGTTCGCGTCGGCGGCGGGCGTGAGGGCGACGGTGCTCGAGCATCCGGTGAGGGCGAGCAGCATCGCCGCACCGGTGATCAGGGCGAGACGGCGCAGCATGATTCCAGGCTACCGTTGACGGCATGGCATCCGGCTCCGACGACGACCCGCGCATCGGCGACATCTCGGAGGGAGCGGTTCTGCGGGCGATCCTCGCGCGCACCGCACCGGCCGCTCACGCCGTGCTCGGCCCCGGTGACGACGCGGCGGTGATCGCCGCGCCGTCCGGGTCGATCGTCGCCAGTGCCGACACCCTGGTCGAAGGGCCCGACTTCCGGCTCGCGTGGTCGAGCGGCTACGACCTCGGCTGGAAATCCGCAGCCGTCAACCTCTCCGACATCGCCGCGATGGGCGCGGTTCCCACGGCCCTGCTCGTGTCGCTCGCCGTGCCGGCAGACACCCGGCTGTCGTTCGTCGAGGCGATGGCCGACGGCTTCCGGGAATGCTGTGCTCAACTCACCTCAGGGTGTTCGGTCGTCGGCGGCGACCTCACGGTCTCCGAACGGCTGATGATCGCGGTGACCGCGCTGGGGGATCTCGGCGGGCGATCTGCCGTCACCCGCGCGGGTGCGCGAGACGGCGACGTGGTCGCCCTCGCGGGCGAACTCGGCGTGGCCGCGGCGGGGCTGGGTCTGCTGTTCACCCGCTTCCGCGACGGCACGACCCCGGTACCGGCGGATCGCTCGACGCTGGATGCCGTGCAGCAAGGTGCACTGGATCGGCAGCTCCGGCCGGTGCCTCCGCTCGCCCTCGGGCCGATCGCGGCGGATGCCGGAGCCACAGCCATGATGGACCTCTCCGACGGCCTCGCGCTGGATGCCTCACGGCTGGCGGATGCGTCGGGCGTGACGATCGCGCTCTCCGGCGCGGCGCTGGATGCGCTGGCGTTCGGCGGCGACCGCGGCCGTGCGCTGGGCGGGGGAGAGGATCACGGCCTGCTGGCGACCTTCCCAGCGGGAACCCTGCCTGCGGGCTTCGAGCGGATCGGCACGGTCACCGCGCGCGCTGACGCTCCGGTGCTCGTCGACGGCAGCCCGGTCTCCGAGACGGGATGGGACCCGTACCGGGATTGGGATCGCACGCGCTGAGGGCGCAGCGCGGTCAGACCCCGCGATCCGCAGGCTCCGCCCACCACACCCGTGTGTCACCGTACGCCTTCTCTCTCATGAGCACGAGACCGGCGGCGTCGAGGTCGGGAGGAGTCGCGCGCTTGCCGCGTTCGATGACCACCACCGCGTCCGGTGACAGCAGCGGCGCGAGCGCGACCAGGTCGGCCGTCATCGCCGCGTCGTCGAGGTCGTAGGGCGGGTCGGTGAACACGAGGTCGAACGGACCCTGCGTACGCGACAGGTAGGCGCGCACGGTGCTCTGGTGCACTCTCGCCGCAGGAGCAGCGCTCATCGCCTTGGCCACCACATTCACGTTGCGCCCGACGACGGTCGCCGCCGAGCGCGAGATCTCGACGAGATCGACGCTCTGGGCGCCGCGACTCCACGCCTCGAGGCCGAGCGCGCCGCTGCCGGCGTACAGATCGAGCACCCGGGCGCCGTCGATGGCATCCATCGACTCCAGCGCTCCGAAGAGCGACTCGCGAACCCGGTCGCTGGTGGGGCGGGTTCCGGCACCCGGCACGTCGAGCCGTGCGCCGCGTGCCTCGCCGGCGATGATCCTCGTCACCCGATCACGATACGACAAGCGGTCTCTGTCTCAGGCCCTCCGTAGACTCGAACCATGCCCTTCGAGCTCGACACGCCGCTGACGACCGCCGTCGGCACGTCCACGGCCAAGACCCTCGACAAGGCGTTCACGATGACCACCGTCGGCGATCTGCTGGGACACTATCCGCGGCGCTACGCCGATCGCGGCGAGCTGACGCCGATCCTCGAGCTGCCGATCGGCGAGACCGTCACCATCGTGGGCGAGGTCATCTCGGCGACGGCCCGCGAGATGCGCAACCGGCGCGGCGCCATGCTCGAGGTCGTCATCGGCGACGGCGTCGGCCAGATGTCGCTGACCTTCTTCGCGAAGAACCTCGGCCAGGCGGAGTGGCGCAGGAAAGAGCTGTCGGTCGGTCGCCGCGGCATCTTCTCCGGCAAGGTCGGCGTGTTCAAAGACAGGGTGCAGTTCGCGCACCCCGACTACCAGCTCTTCGACGACGCCGAGAGCGCCTACCGCCAGGCGGATGCCCTGCAGGACGTTCCCATTCCGATCTACCCGGCGACCTCCGCCATGCAGAGCTGGCAGATCGCGAAGCTGATCGGCGTCGTGCTCGACCAGCTCGGCGACGTGCCCGACCCCCTCTCCGACGGCATCCGCGCGCACGAAGGACTGCTCACCGCCCGCCAGGCGCTCGACGCGATTCACCGACCGCGGCGCAAGGCCGACATCGATCCGGCCGTGCGCACGCTGCGCATGCACGAGGCTCTCGTGCTGCAGACGGCACTGCTGCAGCAGCGCATCCAGGTGCGCGCACTGACCGCCACTCCACGGCTCGCCCGCTCCGGCGGCCTGCTGGAGCGCTTCGACGCCCGTCTGCCCTTCACGCTGACTCCCGACCAGCAGCGCGTCGGGGCCGAGATCGCGGCCGATCTGAGCGCCGATCGGCCGATGAACCGTCTCATCCAGGGCGAGGTCGGCTCGGGGAAGACCCTCGTCGCGCTGCGGGCGATGCTGCAGACGGCCGAGTCGGGAGGGCAGGCCGCGCTCATCGCCCCCACCGAGGTGCTCGCCGCGCAGCACCTGCGGTCGATCACGAAGATGCTCGGTCCCGATACGGCGGCCGAGCTGATGCCCACTCTGCTCACCGGGCAGATGTCGGCACCGGAGCGGCGCAAGGCCGCCCTGCGGGTGGCATCCGGTCAGTCGCTGATCGTGATCGGCACGCACGCGCTGCTCTCCGAGAAGACCACCTTCGCCGACCTGGCGCTCGTCGTCGTCGACGAGCAGCACCGATTCGGCGTCGAACAGCGAGAGATGCTGCGCGCCAAGGGCACCGCGCCGCACGCGATCGTGCTGACGGCGACGCCCATCCCGCGCACCGTGGCGATGACCGTGTTCGGCGATCTCGACACCTCGGTCATCCGCTCGATGCCCGCCGGCCGAGCCGGCATCACGACCCACGTCGCCCCGCTGGCCGAGCATCCCGAATGGTTCCAGCGGGTCTGGGCGCGTGCGGCCGAGGAGATCGCGGACGGCCGTCAGGTGTTCGCCGTGTGCGCGGCGATCGACACCGCGAAGGAATCGGTCGAGGCCGACGACCAGCCGCCCGCGGACGTCGAGGGCAAGGGCCCGCGGTGGGGTGTGGTTCAGCTCGATGAGCTGCTCGCCACGCATCCGGTGCTAGGCGGCGTGCGTCGGGCGGTGCTGCACGGCAAGATGCCGGCCGACGAGAAGGATGCCGTGATGCGCGCCGTCGCGCGCGGCGAGATCGACCTGCTCATCGCCACGACGGTGATCGAGGTCGGTGTCGACGTGCCGAACGCCTCGACCATGGTCATCATGGACGCCGATCGGTTCGGCGTGTCGCAGCTGCACCAGCTGCGCGGTCGCGTGGGCCGCGGTGAGCACCCGGGCCTCTGCCTGCTCGTGACCGAGGCCGAGGGCGCATCGCTCGCGCGAGAGCGGGTCGAGGCGGTCGCCGCCACACTCGACGGCTTCGAGCTGGCCGAGGTCGATCTCGAGCTGCGCGGCGAGGGCGACGTGCTCGGCGCGGCTCAGGCGGGCGTCAAGTCGTCGCTGCGCCTGCTTCGGGTGGTCAAGGATGCCGGACTCATCGCCTACGCGCGCGACATCGCCGCCGACATCCTGAAAGACGACCCCATGCTCGTCCAGCATCCGGGTCTGCGCGTCGCGATCGCCGGCCGGGTGAGCGAGTCGGATCGAGCGGCCCTCAGCAAGAACTGAGGGTGCGGTGTCATAGGCTGAACGAGTGCTTGTACTGAGCGAACGGAGTAAGTCGAAGTGAATTCTCGGATCGCCGTCGTTCCCGGATCGTTCGACCCGCCCACGCTGGGCCACCTCGATGTGATCTCGCGTGCCGCCCGTCTCTACGACGAGCTGCACGTGCTGGTGGTGCACAACCCCGGCAAAGAGGCGATGCTGCCGATCGCGCAGCGCCTCAGCCTCCTCGAGCAGTCGATCGCCGAGGCCGGCGTCGACGGACACATCATCGTCGGATCGTGGAGCATGGGCCTGCTCGTCGACTACGCCCGCGATGTCGATGCCGGGGTGCTGGTGAAGGGCATCCGGTCGCAGGTCGACGTCGCCTACGAGTCGCCGATGGCGATCGTGAACCGCCACCTGGCAGACATCGAGACGGTGTTCCTGCTGCCCGACCCGGCCCACGCGATGGTGTCGAGCTCGCTGGTGCGGCAGGTCGCCGCGCTCGGCGGTGACGTCTCGCCGTTCGTGCCGCCCGTGGTCGCGTCGTTCCTCGACACGGGGGCCCGCGGGCTCTGAGCCGTTCGGCCCGCACCCATGTGACGACGGGTAGCATGGCCAGGTGAAATCCCGAGTCGACGGCCCCTTCTTCCTCCCTGTCCGTGACATCGTCCGCAAGCCGGGCGAGATGCGCGAGCACCGCTTCGAAGTGACTCTCAGCGAGAAATGGGGTGAGGGCATCGTCGCGGTCGAAGCCGGCGAGACCCTTGATCTCGACGTGCGTCTCGAATCCGTGCACGAGGGGATCCTCGTGTCGGGAACCGCTGATTCGGAGTACTCCGGAGAGTGCGGGCGCTGCCTCACCGAGATCTCCGCGCCCGTCGAAGTCGAGTTCCAGGAGCTTTTCGCGTATCCTGGTGAGGAAGAAACTGACTTCGAAGTTCAAGACGACCACGTGGATCTTGAAACTCTGATCAGGGAGGCGATCGTGTTGTCGCTTCCTTTTCAGCCGGTGTGTCAGCCGGACTGCCCGGGTCTCGACCCGAACACGGGTGAGAGGCTGACCGAGAGCGCCGGTGCAGAGAGCCCTGCTCCCATCGATCCTCGGTGGAGCGCGCTCCGACAGATCACAGACCAGGACGGCGCGGCAGAGCGTCACGCCGCCGAGAAAGAAGAGAGCTAGTCATGGCTGGTAACCCCCCGAAGCGCAAGGTCTCCCGTTCGAACACCCGCTCGCGCCGCGCGCAGTGGAAGGCGACGCCGACCGCTCTGGTGAAGACCATCGAGAACGGTCAGGTCGTCTACAGCCGTCCTCACCAGGCGAAGGTCGTCACCGACTCGCAGGGCACCGAGCTGTTCCTCGAGTACAAGGGCCGCAAGGTCGCCGACATCTGATCGGATCGGTCATGACCGAGATTCTCACCGGGCAAGCCTCGCTGGTCGAGAAGCTCGGCGTCGACATCGATCCTGAGCTGCTGGAACGAGCGCTCACGCATCGTTCCTATGCGTACGAGCACGGCGGCATCCCGAACAACGAGCGTCTCGAGTTCCTCGGGGACTCGGTGCTCGGTCTCGCGGTGACCGTCATGCTCTTCACCACGCTTCCCGACCTCGACGAGGGCGAGCTGGCCAAACGACGCGCGAGCGTCGTCTCGACCGTCGCCCTCGCCGAGGTCGCTCGCGCTATCGGCCTCGGCGAGCACCTCCGCCTCGGGCGCGGCGAGGAGCAGACCGGCGGCCGCGACAAGGATTCGATCCTCGCCGACACGATGGAAGCCGTCTTCGGCGCGACCTTCCTCTCTGCCGGTCCGGATGCCGCGACCGAGCTGGTGCTGCGGCTGACCGAGCCGCTGCTCGCCGATCCCGAGCGCTACGGCGCCGCGATGGACCCGAAGACGAGCCTGCAGGAGCTGGCGGCCCGTCTCGGGTCGCCCCCGCCGATGTACTCCATCGAATCGACCGGCCCCGATCATGATCGTGTCTTCACGGCGACGGTGCAGGTCGGCGAGGTGTCGTGCAGCGGCGTCGGCACGAGCAAGAAGACGGCCGAGATGGCTGCCGCGCTCACCGCGTGGCGTCTGCTCAGCGACCGGGTCTGATCCGGCGTGCCCGAGCTTCCCGAGGTCGAGGTCGTCCGTCACGGTCTCGCGCCCGCCGTCACCGGGGCGCGCGTGCTCTCGGTCGACGTGCTCGACGAACGCGCGCTCACCCGGCATCCGCTCGACGCCGCCGACTTCGTCGGCCGTCTCGAGGGCCGCGACGTGCGCGCGGCCGCACGGCGCGGGAAGTTCCTCTGGCTGCCGCTCGGCGACCGCGCGGGGGAGCGGGAGGCGCTCGTCGCGCATCTCGGCATGAGCGGACAGATGCTGCTGCGCGATCCGGATGCCCCGCTCGAGCGTCACGAGCGCGTGCGGCTGCGCATCGAGCATCCCCGTCACGGCGTGCTCGCCGTCGTGTTCGCCGACCAGCGCACCTTCGGCTCGCTGGCCGTCGACCGCCTGCTGCCCACTCCGGATGCCGCCCCGGGCGGCTACGGCACGGCCGAACCGCTCGTGCCGTCACAGGTCGCGCACATCGCGCGCGATCCGCTGGATCCGGCGTTCGATGAGCGCGACGTGATCGACCGCATCCGGCGGCGTTCGAGTGCGATCAAGCGCATCCTGCTCGACCAGTCACTGGTCAGCGGGATCGGCAACATCTACGCTGACGAGTCGCTGTGGGCAGCGCGCATCCACCCCGAGACGCACGGCACCCACATCTCGGCGCAGGCGATGCGCCGGCTGATGAGCGAGGTGCGCCTGGTGCTCGAGAAGGCCCTGGCCGAAGGCGGCACGAGCTTCGACGCGCAGTACGTGAACGTGAACGGGCAGGCCGGTTACTTCGCGCACTCGCTCAACGCTTACGGACGAGGGGGAGAGGCCTGTCCGCGATGCGGCAGCCCGATCCGTCGCGAGGCCTTCATGAACCGCTCGAGCCACTACTGCCCGCGCTGTCAGCGTCGGCGCTGACCTGAATCACGCATCGCGTCGCAAGTCGGCTCCGACATCTCGAAGATCACGGCGCCGCTCCAGGCCACGAGCCAGCAGCGCCCCATCCTGGTGGTGGCCGAGGCAGCGCGGGTCGCGGGCTCGCCCCGGGTGGCCCGGTGGTCCCGTCGGGCTGCCTCGGGCCGTGGGATGCCGCCATACGGGCCCACTCGAGGGGCGGGGCGGCTCTTCGAGGTGGCGCTGCGTGGCCGGGTGGTCCCATATGGTCGCTTCGGGGCGCGGGATGCTGCCATACGGGCCCACTCGGGTGAACATCAGGCCAGCTTCTTCTGCCAGGCGCCCGCATACGAGGCAGGCACGAAGCCCATCGCCTCGTTGATGTCGAGCATCGGCCGGTTCTCCTCGGCGTTGAAGGTGGTGATCCGGGGTGAGTTCGGCGCGATACCGCGCCAGCGCAGGATGTTGGCGCACTTCACGATCTGGCCCAGGCGGTGACCGCGGTGCTCCTTGAGTACGAGCGTGCAGTACTGGTGCGTCACACCCTCGGGGTCGGTGCCGGTCACGAGCTCGTTGAACGCTGCGAGGGTGCCCGTCGCCACATGCTCCACCGCGGCGACCGAGACGGTCTGGCCGCCCTCGACGAACCTGGCGTCGCGCCGGGCGATGCGATCGGCATCCCAGATCTCCTCGTCCACCTCCAGATCTCCGCTCGGTGCGTCTGTCGACATTCGCGACAGTGCCCATGCGTATCCTGCGCGCAGCTCGGGCGGGGTGGGCACGGTCCATTCGACGAGGCGGTACTCATCTCCGGCCACGGCCAGAGCAGCGGCGAGCATGCGCTCGATCGGCGCGAGATCTGCCTGCAGGTCGAAGACGCTGTTGCGCTCCACCTGCTCGAGCGTGAAGCCATCGTCGCCGATCAGCTGCGCAACCGGCGTGCGCGACACCCGTCCCCATCCTGTCTTCGGAACCAGCGGCTCCTCGCCCGGGTCGGGGCGGTGCAGGGTCCAGGTCTGGATCACCTTGCGGCCGAGCGCCCGCACCTCGGCCTCTGCGGCGGCCAGCAGCGCCCGCTCGATGCCGCGCCCCCAGTTCTCCGGCATCACCATCAGATCGATCTCCGCGCTGGTGGGCTCTGCGGTCGCGTGGCTCACGGTCACCGCGCCGACGATCTCGCCGTTCTCCTGAGCCAGCAGGGTCCGCTGCACATGGTCGGTCATCGCTCGCCAGTGCGGCAGCATCTCCTCGGCGGTCGTGCCCAGGTCGTGCAACCCGGTGTCGCTGAGGCAGATGGCGTTGTTCAGCGCGACGAAGGTGTGGAAGTCCGCCGCATCCGGGCCGTCCAGCGTCTCCGGCACGGTCAGGGCGACGATGGTGAATGCGTTCGTGTCGGGGGTCGTGGTGGTGCTCATGCGAGGTCCTTTCTCCAGGCGCCCTCGTAGGCGATCGGCGTGAAGCCGATGGATTCGTTGATGGAGAGCATCGGCCGGTTCTCCTCGGCGTTCCAGGTGGTCACGCGAGGGGAGAGCGGATGCCTGTCGTGCCAGGCCAGCAGACCCGCCGTCTTCACCAGCATCCCGAGTCGATGCCCGCGATGCTCGGAGAGCACCAGGGTGTCGAACTGGTGGGTGCTCGCCGTCTCGTCTTGACCGAGCGCGAGTTCGTTGAACGCGCAGAGTTCGCCGGTGACGACGTGCTGCGCCGCGGTGACGAGAAGGGTCCAGCCGCGCTGCATCAGACGCGACTCCTCCCGGCGCACCCGCTCCGCGTCCCAGGTCTCCTCGGGCATCCCGAGTTCTCCATCGGGCACGTCGGTCGACATGCGCGACTTCATCCAGGCATAGCCGCCGGCATGCTCGTCAGGAGTCGGCATCGTCCACTGCACGATGCGGTAGTCCGCAGCGTGCTCGGCCGCGTCCTCGCGCAGGCTGCGCAGATGTTCACCGGTGCCCTCGCCCCAGACCAGCGTGCTTCCTCGTGCGACCTGCTCCAGCCGGAAGCCGGTGCGCTGCAGAAAGCGTGCCGCCCGGTCGACGGGAACCGATCCGAATCCCGTGGGGGAGTCGAGCCGCGGCAGCGGCGTGTCGGCATCGTGATGCTCCGACCAGTGCAGCAGCTTGCGCACCCCGGCATCCCGCGCCATCGCCTCGATCTGCGCGTAGGTGGCCGGTCCGATTCCACGGCCCCACGCGCGACGGAGCAGGGCGACGTTCACGAACGCGGTCTCGCCGCCGTCGTCATGCAGGATGTCGAGGGCGCAGCGTCCGACGGTGTCATCGCCGAGCTCGATCGCCCAGTGAAGCCGGTCGCAGTCGGGCGTGGAGGCGAGCGTCGACAGCAGCTCCGATGCGGTGAGGCAGTCATCGTCGCGGCCGGTGATCTCGATGAGCATCTCGTTGCGTACGGCGGCGTAAGCGTGCACGGCGGGGGACGGCCCCGCGTCCGCTCGGCCGGGAAGCTCGAGCGGACGCAGGGTGGCGCCGGCGGCAAGGGTGATGGACATCATCTGCCTCTCAGAGCCAGTTACGCTGATAGCCCCACGCCAGCAGGGCCATCGCCTCGGTCTCGCGGATCGGCCGGCGATCGAGCTCCGGCACAGGCGAGGGGAACTCCTTGTGACGGTCGCGGGTGCTGCGCTGCAGCAGCCACAGCCCGACGCGGAGGAACAGCCGGTCGGTGAGCGTCAGACGCTGCAGACCGTCTCGATCGGGGATGCTGATGGTCTGGTGACCCTCGGTATCCGGCGGATGGATGGACGTGGATCGCTGTCGCTGATCGGACAGCAGGACGGTGCTCACGATGTGTGCGCTTTCTGTGGTGATGGCTGGGCGAACCCGCCGCCGCGAACGACGGAACAGGCGCCCGAGAACGCAGCGTCTCGAGACGGCCGGCACGGACTCGGTCCGAACGGGAGCGTCAGGATGCTGACGGGCGAGGCCCGCAGTGCGGGCGGAGGTCGCACGCCCGCGAGGCGGCGACGGCGATCATCGATCTGACGCGCGAACGCGTCGGAGAGATCGGGAGAGGCGGTGTGGTTCTAGCCCTGAGAGAGGGCGAAGGTCACCGGCACGGCGGCGAATGGCGCGCAGACGGGCGACGCGGTGAAGAACCAGGCGGCGCTGTTGTTCGTGATCATGGTGACCTCCTCTCGTGTGATCGGACGCCACGCTAGTGAACACGCCCAGCTCCCGTCAAGCGTTTTCTGCGACGTCGGCGTGTCGCGTGAACGTCATCGTCTGCGCAGAAGCCGCAGAATACGGCGCGGAATCCGCGTCGTACCGCGTGATTCCGGTAGCGTCTGACCCGTGAACACCCTGACCCCGAAGGCGCCGGCATGCATCTGAAGAGCCTGACGCTCAAGGGCTTCAAATCGTTCGCGCAACCTACCTCCTTCGTGTTCGAACCCGGTGTGACCTGCATCGTCGGCCCGAACGGGTCGGGCAAGTCGAACGTCGTCGACGCGCTCGCCTGGGTGATGGGGGAGCAGGGGGCGAAGACCCTCCGCGGCGGGAAGATGGAAGACGTCATCTTCGCCGGCACGTCGACCCGCGGGCCTCTCGGCCGCGCAGAGGTGCAGCTGACCATCGACAACAGCGACGGCGCGCTGCCCATCGACTACGCCGAGGTGACGATCAGCCGCACGCTGTTCCGCAACGGCTCGAGCGAGTACGCGATCAACGGCTCGAGCTGCCGACTGCTCGATGTTCAGGAGCTGCTCAGCGATTCGGGTCTCGGGCGCGAGATGCACGTCATCGTCGGCCAGGGGCGCCTCGACACCGTGCTGCAGGCGTCGCCCGAAGACCGTCGCGGCTTCATCGAGGAAGCCGCCGGCATCCTCAAGCACCGTCGTCGCAAGGAGAAGACGGTCCGCAAGCTCGACGCGATGGAGACCAACCTCACCCGACTCAGTGATCTCGCCGGCGAGATCCGCCGGCAGCTGAAGCCGCTGGGCAGGCAGGCCGAGATCGCCCGCGAGGCCCAGACGATCGCGGCGGTGGTGCGCGATGCCAAGGCCCGCCTGTTCGCCGACGACGTGGTCGCCCTGCGCACAGCTCTCGCCGATCACACCCGCACCGAGCATGAGCGGCACACCGAGCGTCTGGTGCTCTCGGAGCAGGCGGAGGGTGTGCGCGCGGGCATCCAGCGGCTCGAGCAGCAGCAGAACTCCGCCGCCGTCGATCGCGCGCGCAGTGTGTCTTTCGCTCTGGAGCAGACTCAGGAGCGCATGCGCAGTCTGTACACGCTGGCCAACCAGCGTCTCGCACTGCTGGGCGGCGAAGACGACGACGCGGTCACGGCGATCACCGTTACGCAGGAGGCAATCGACGAGGCCGCCGACGAGATCACGCGCATCTCGGAGGGCCTCGGCGACGCGCAGGATGCCGCTGCCGCTGCGAGCCGGGATGTCGTGAACGCCCGCGCCGAGCTCGACACCCTCGACGTCGAGATCGCCGAGCAGAGCGCTCTGGTGTCGCGGTACGACATGCGGCTGAGCACCCTGCGCGGCAATGCCGACGCAGCGGCATCGGCGCTGGCCGCCGTGCGCGGCGCGGTGCTGCGACAGGAGCAGGCGCTCGAAGCGGCGCACCAGCGTCGCCGCGAGGCAGCCGACGCGCGCGAGGCGATCGATGACGCGCACGCACCCGACGGCTCGGCTGCGGAGTACGCCGCCGCGTACGACCAGGCGCAGAAAGACGTCGCCGCCGCAGAGTCCGAGCGGGACTCGCTGCGGGAGCGGCTGCACGACGCCGAGCGTGAAGCCGACGCGCTGACCGCCAAGGCGGCGGCGCTCACCAGCGCGCTGTCGCTGTCGGGCGGTGCGGCCGAGATCGTGGCATCCGGAGCCGCAGGCGTCCGCGGCCTGGTGGGGGACTCGGTGCAGGTGCGGCCGGGGTTCGAGGGCGCGATCGCCGCCGTGCTCGGTCCGCTCGCCGAGGGCGTGCTGGTCGATGCCGTCGGCGACGCGTTCGCGATCGTGGCGCAGGGCTCACGGGCAACGGTGGACCTGGTCGTCGCCGAGGGCACGGTGGCCCCGGCGGTCGTCACTCCGGACGTGGCCGGCGCAGTGCCCGCAGCAGACGTCGTCGATGCGCCGCACGGTGTGCGGTCGCTGCTTGCCAGCGTGCTGATCGCCGACGATCTCGACGCCGCGCGCGGCGTGCGCCGCACTCTCGACGCGATGGGCGACGATCGCATGACGATCGTGACCAGAACCGGTGAGGTGGTCACCGCCCACACCCTCCGCGCCGGATCCGGCGAGACGTCACGCCTCGAGCTGATGGCCGAGCGCGACGCCGCGACCGACCGCCTGGCCGAGGTGCGCACCGTCGTGGACGCGCTGCGTGAGACCCGGGTGGACGCCACCGAGCGCGTCGAGACGGCGCGGCGGGTCGCGAAGGACGCCCTGCGTGCCCTTCGCGAGCACGACGCCGCACTGGCGAACCACGCCGAGCAGGTCAACCGCGTCACGGTGCAGCACGAGGCCGCGGTCGCCGAGTGCGCGCGGCTCGAATCGAGCCTCACGCAGGCGCAGTCCGCCGTCGCAGATGCCGAAGAGAAGGCCGCTGCGGCGAAGGACGAACTGCAGGCGGCCCAGTCCGAGCCGCGCCCGGTGCTCGATGCCTCCGCCCGGGACACGCTGCTCGACGCGCTGGAGACGGCGCGCGAGGGCGAGGTGCGTGCTCGGCTCGAGATCGAGACCCTGCGGGAGCGCGTGCGCGCCGCACAGGCACGGGTGGTCGCTCTCGAGCGCCAGCGCGAGCAGGAGAGGGATGCCGCTGCCGAGGCCGCGCGACGGGCTGTGATCCGTCGTGCACAGCGGGCGGCCGCATCGGCGGTCGCCGACGAGCTGCCTCGCGTGCTCGACTCGATCGATCGATCCGTGAGCGAGGCCCGGGTGGCCCTCGCCGCCGCCGAGGCCGAGCGTGCGGCGCACAACGAGGAGCTCGTCGCTCTGCGCAAGCAGGAGAGCTCGCTGCGGGACCGACTCGCCGGACTCACCGAGAGCGTCCACGGACTCGAGCTGCAGATCCACGAGAAGAAGCTGCATCTCAGCAGCCTCCTCGACCGCGTGGCGTCGGAGCTCGCGCTCGACGAAGATATTCTCGTCGCGGAATATGGCCCCGACCAGCTCGTCCCGCACGATCCGGGAGCTGCGCCTGACGGCGACGACGACGCCACGGGCATCCCGTTCGACCGTCGCATCCAGGAGAGGCGGCTGAAGGACGCCGAGCGCAAGCTCGCGCAGCTCGGGCGGGTGAACCCGCTCGCGCTCGAGGAGTTCGCCGCGCTCGAGCAGCGGCACGCCTTCCTCACCGAGCAGCTCGCCGATCTGACCAAGACCCGTCAGGATCTGCTCACGATCATCGCCGAGCTCGACGAGCGCATGCAGACGATCTTCGCGGCCGCGTTCGAAGACACCAGGCAGGCCTTCGGCGAGGTCTTCCCGCTGCTGTTCCCCGGCGGCTCCGGAAGCATCTCGCTGACGAACCCCGATGACATGCTGACCACCGGCATCGAGGTCGCCGTGCGCCCGGTCGGCAAGAAGATCGAACGACTCTCGCTGCTCTCCGGCGGCGAGCGGTCGCTGGCCGCCGTCGCGCTGCTCGTCGCGATCTTCAAGGCGCGGCCCAGCCCGTTCTACATCCTCGACGAGGTGGAGGCCGCACTCGACGACGCGAACCTCGGGCGTCTGCTCACCGTCTTCGAGCAGCTGCGCGAGAGCTCGCAGCTGCTCGTGATTACGCACCAGAAGCGCACGATGGAGATCGCCGACGCCCTGTACGGCGTGTCCATGCGGCAGGACGGTGTCTCGGCCGTCGTCGGCCAGCGCGTGGGTGACCGCGCCGCGGCATCCGCCTGATCCGGCCGTCCCGCGCGAACGCCTAGGCTGGGGGCATGGCGGAGAAGTCCTGGTCCCTCGGTCGCGCGCTGCGCGGCATGTTCGTCAAGCCCACGATCGACGAGACGACGTGGGAAGACCTCGAGACAGCGCTGATCACGGCCGACTTCGGGCCCGACATCACCGAGCAGCTGATCGATGAGCTGCGTGCGAAGGTCGACCGCTACCGCACCACCGATCCGCGCGACCTGCAGCGCATGCTGCGTGAAACGCTCGAAGAGCGATTCGCCAAGTTCGACACCACGCTCAAGCTCACCGAGCGCCCGGCCGTCGTCCTCGTGGTCGGCGTGAACGGGGTCGGCAAGACCACGACGATCGGCAAGTTCACCAAGTTTCTGCGCGGTTTCGAGCGCAGCGTCGTGGTCGGCGCCGCCGACACGTTCCGCGCGGCCGCCGTCGAGCAGCTCGCGACCTGGGCGCAGCGCGGGGGAGCGGCCATCGTCCGCCCGCAGCAGGAGGGGCAGGACCCGGCATCCGTCGCCTTCCAGACGGTCGAGTACGCCAAGAACCAGGGCATCGAGATCGCGATCATCGACACCGCCGGACGCCTGCACACCAAGAGCGGGTTGATGGACGAGCTGTCGAAGGTGCGCCGCGTCATCGAGAAGCAGGCGCCGATCAGCGAGGTTCTGCTGGTGCTCGACGCGACCACCGGCCAGAACGGCGTCATGCAGGCCGAATCCTTCCTGCAGCACGCGGGCGTCACCGGACTCGTCATCACCAAGCTCGACGGCTCGGCCAAGGGGGGCTTCGTGCTCGCCGTGCAGGAGCGCACGGGCATCCCGGTGAAGCTGCTCGGTCAGGGCGAGGGCATCGACGATCTGACCGGTTTCACCCCGCACGTCTTCGTCGCATCTCTCGTCGGCGCATGACACGACCTGGGACTACCGCCGCCGCGGAGAGGCTGGTTTCATAGCGATATGGCGATCGAACACGACTATTTCGGGGTGCTGTCCTCAGGGCCCGACGGCGCCATCTTCTGGACCGAGCGGGTGGACTTCGGTGACCAGTCGGTCACCGTCGACCTGACCGCGCCGGATCAGGACGACGTGTCGATGGCCGCGCTGGACGTGGCTGCTGCGCTGATCGCCGGGATCGAGGATCTGGACGCCACGGTGCGCAACGCCATGCTCACCGAGGTCGATGACCGCACCAGCGAGGTGACCGAGTACATCCTGCAGCAGCAGGAGGCGTTCGGCGATCACCTCGAAGACGTGCTGGTCGATGTCAGCGGTGATGCCGCGGTCGACATCATCCGGTCACTGCGACTGTCGAGCATGACGATCCTCGCCGACGAGCACGGCGGGTCGGAGCCGTTCGCGGTGCTCGAGTACGCGCTCGACGCCGACGAGACCGATGAGGTGCTGCTGGTGAACCTGGCATCCGACGGCTCGGTGCAGTCGGTCACCAGCGCCGACTGATCCCCTAGACAGCCTGCGCGAATCCGAGGTCGGCGCTCTCGGCGATGTGTGCGAGATGCGGCGGGATGTCGCGCCCCTTCGAGATCATCGACTGCGCCCACAGCCTCCCGGCGCGGTACGACGAGCGCACCAGGGGACCGGCGAGCACGCCGAGGAACCCGATGCGCTCGGCTTCGGCCTTGAACTCCACGAACTCGTCCGGCTTCACCCACCGGGCCACCGGCAGGTGCCGCGGCGTCGGACGCAGGTACTGCGTGATCGTGATGATGTCGCATCCGGCATCGTGCAGGTCCTGCAGTGCCTGCACGACCTCCTCCGGCTCCTCGCCCATGCCGAGGATGAGATTCGACTTGGTGATGAGGCCCGCGTCGTGTCCCTGCGTGATCACGCTGAGCGAGCGCTCGTACGTGAACGCGGGGCGGATGCGCTTGAAGATCCGCGGGACCGTCTCGACGTTGTGTGCGAACACCTCCGGCCGCGCGTCGAAGATCTGCCCCAGGAAGGCGGGGTCGGCGTTGTGCTCGTTCGCGAGCAGCTCGACTCCCGTGTTCGGGTTCATGGCGTGGATCTGCCGCACGGTCTCGGCGTTCAGCCATGCGCCCGTGTCGGGCAGGTCGTCGCGCGCGACGCTGGTGACCGTGGCGTAGCGCAGACCCATCCGCTGCACGCTCTCGGCGACCCGTCGCGGTTCGTCGGTGTCATAGGCATCCGGCTTGCCCGTGTCGATCTGGCAGAAGTCGCACCGGCGGGTGCACTGCGACCCGCCGATGAGGAAGGTCGCCTCGCGGTCTTCCCAGCACTCGAAGATGTTCGGGCAGCCGGCCTCCTGGCAGACCGTGTGCAGTTCCTCGGTCTTCACCAGCGCCTGCAGGGCGGTGTACTCCGGGCCCATCTTCGCCTTGGTCTTGATCCATTCGGGCTTGCGCTCGATCGGGGTCTCGGCGTTTCGCACTTCGAGACGCAGCAGCCTGCGCCCGTCGGGGTGGGCGGCGCTCATGCGGCGACTCCTTCGCGCTCGGTCGCGTACTCGGCGGCGAAGGCATCCGCGACGCTCTGCACGATGTCGGTCGGCGCTATCCGTCTGCCGGTGACCTCGCTCACGGTCGTCACCCCGGCGTCGGTGATGCCGCACGGGATGATGCCGCGGAAGCCGGCCAGCGTGTTGTCGCAGTTGATGGCGAAGCCGTGCATGGTCACGCCCTGCTGCACCCGCACGCCGATCGCGGCGACCTTGTCCTCACCGAGCGGGCGGCGCACCCAGACGCCGCTGCGTCCGTCGACCTGGTAGCCGTCGACGCCGAGCGGTTTCAGGATGCCGATGAGCACCCGCTCGAGCCGGCGCACGTGCTCGACGACATCGATGGGCTCGTGAAGCCGGACGATCGGGTATCCGACGAGCTGACCGGGGCCGTGCCAGGTGATCTTGCCGCCGCGGTCTACGTCGACGACGGGAGTGCCGTCCTGCGGGCGCTCGTGATCCTCGGTGCGTTTGCCTGCCGTGTAGACGGCTTCGTGCTCGAGCAGCAGAAGCGTGTCGGGTCGGATGCCGGCGACGATGTCGTGGTGGATGCGGCGCTGCAGGTCCCACCCGTCGAGGTAGGGCACGCAGTCGGGGGCGAGACCAGGGATCTGGATGTCGAGCATCGGAACTTCTCTCGATTGTTGGATGGCGTCCAAAAAATGATGTCGCACCCACGATACGCCGTCCGCGCGATCGATGGGCACGACGCGCGGCTACGCTGATCGCTATGAGCACGGCACCGCGAGCAGGACGCCCCCGGGTGTCGTCCCGCGAGACGCTCGCCGAGGCCGCCTGCGAGCTGTTCCTCGAGCAGGGGTACGAGGCGACGTCCATCGTCGACATCACCCGTCGCGCCGGAGTGAGCCGGTCGAGCTTCTTCAACTACTTCTCGTCGAAGAGCGATGTGCTCTGGTCGGGATTCGACGCGCGGGTCGACGCCGCGCTGGTCGCGCTGGCGCGTCTGGGAACGGATGCCGACGGCGCCGCGGTGCGGGCAGCGGTCGAGCCCATCGTGCACGCCTTCGCGCCGGATCCGCTGGCTCTCGCCCTGCGCAACGCCTCGGCGATGGGGCTGGAGCAGGAGCTCCTGCGCGACACCGGCCTCCGCCACGCACGCATCTCGTCTGCTGTCGCCGCCGCCGCTCGCAGCGCGGGAATCGACGAGATCCGCGCGGACATCCTGGGATCGGCACTGGCCACCGCGGTGCTCTCGTCGCTGCGCGTATGGGCCGAGCAGGGCGCCGGGCAAGCTTCGCTCGAGGCGCAGTTCGACCACGCCCTGCGCAGCATCCACGATCTTCCGTGGGGATGAGCGGACGTTTCGAGCGGTGCCGGACAGGTCATGAGTAGAAGCCGCTGAAGGAGGCACTCATGACCGATCCGATCGACGACCTGCTCGAACGATCCGCCCCCGCCCTCGTCGACCGCGCGAGTGCGCGTGAAGCGGCGCTCGCCCAGATGGTGGCGGACGCCCGTGACACGGTGCGTCCGCCGAAGCGTTCGCGTCGACGACGTTCCGCCCTCGCGGCTGCTGTTGCCGGAGTGCTTCTCGTCGGGGGCGGCGGGGTGGCTGTCGCAGCCGGACTCGTGGACTGGCCAGCCGGATTCGAGAGCCCCGACAGTGGACCTTCGGCACCGATGGGGGCGTCAAATGCGCAACGGAGTGAGTGCGACTGACGCCGCGTCGCGCCTGACCCGAGCGCTCGAGTCCTCGGCATCCGACCTTCTCGCCTATCTCGAACGGCGGGTCGGACCCGACGATGCTCCTGACCTGCTCGGCGAGACGATGGTCGTCGCGTGGCGTCGCGTCGGAGAGTTGCCGGAGGGCGACGAGCGGGCACGCATGTGGCTGTTCGGGGTCGCCCGCGGCACGCTGCTGAACCACCGGCGCGGCCAGCGACGGCGCTGGGCGCTGGCCGACCGCATCCGACTGCAGGTGCGCGAGTCGCCCACCTCGCCCGCCGCAGACGAGCGGGCGGAGGTGCGGGATGCCATCGACCGGCTCGACCCGGACCTCGCCGAGCTCGTCCGTCTCGTGCACTGGGAGCGGCTGAGTCTCGTCGGTGCTGCCGAGCTGCTCGGCATCCCAGCATCCACCGCTCGGGGTCGGTACCAGCGCGCGAAGGAGAAGCTTCGCGTCGCGCTCAGGGTGGAGGCGCCGCTCGCGTAGAATCGGAGGCACCATGGCTACCTTTGGCACGCTCTCCGATCGGCTCACCGAGACCTTCCGCAATCTGCGCACGAAGGGAAAGCTGACCCCCGCCGACGTCGACGGCACCGTCCGCGAGATCCGTCGCGCACTGCTGGATGCCGACGTCGCGCTCGTCGTCGTCAAGGACTTCACCGCCAAGGTGCGCGAGCGCGCCCTCGGCGACGAGGTCAACAAGGCACTGAACCCCGCGCAGCAGGTCGTGCAGATCGTCAACGAGGAGCTCGTCGCGATCCTCGGCGGCGAGCAGCGCCGGCTGGAGTTCGCCAAGAACCCGCCGACGGTGATCATGCTCGCGGGCCTGCAGGGTTCGGGCAAGACCACCTTCGCCGGCAAGCTCGCCAAGCAGCTCGAGGGCGAGGGGCACACGCCGTTGCTCGTCGCCGCCGACCTGCAGCGTCCGAACGCCGTGAACCAGCTGCAGGTCGTCGCCGAGCGCGCGGGCGCCACGATCTTCGCCCCCGAACCGGGCAACGGCGTCGGCGACCCGGTGAAGGTCTCGAAGGACGGCGTCGAGCACGCGCGCCGCCACCAGCACGACGTGGTCATCATCGACACCGCCGGACGCCTCGGCGTCGACGCCGAGCTGATGAAGCAGGCATCCGACATCCGCAAGGCGACCAGCCCCGACGAGGTGCTGTTCGTCATCGACGCGATGATCGGCCAGGACGCCGTCAACACGGCGAAGGCCTTCCAGGAGGGCGTCGACTTCACCGGCGTCGTGCTGTCGAAGCTCGACGGCGACGCGCGCGGTGGCGCCGCGCTCTCTGTGGCGTCGGTCACCGGGCGTCCGATCATCTTCGCCTCGACGGGTGAGAACCTCGAGGATCTCGAGCCGTTCCACCCCGACCGCATGGCGAGCCGCATCCTCGACCTCGGTGACATCCTGACCCTCATCGAGCAGGCCCAGCAGGCCTTCGACGAGGAAGAGGCCATGAAGATGGCCGAGAAGCTCGCCAACGAGGCCTTCACCCTCGAGGACTTCCTCGACCAGCTTCAGCAGATGAAGAAGATGGGCTCGATGAAGAAGATGCTCGGCATGCTGCCGGGCATGGGCCAGATGAAGCAGCAGCTCGAGGACTTCGACGAGCGCGAGATCGACCGCACCGAGGCCATCATCCGCTCGATGACCCCGGGCGAGCGACGCAACCCGAAGATCCTCAACGGCTCGCGCCGTCTGCGCATCGCCAAGGGTTCGGGTATGACCGTCACCGACGTGAATCAGCTCGTGCAGCGATTCGAGCAGGCCGCGAAGATGATGAAGACCGTCGCCCGCGGCGGCACGCCGAACATCCCCGGCATGGGGCCCATGGGCAAGCCCGGCGCGTCGAGCAAGCGCGGCAAGAAGGGCGCCAAGGGCAAGGGCGGCGGCTCCCGCTCGGGCAACCCGGCCAAGCGCGCCGCAGAGAACGCCGGTCTCGCGACGGCGAACACCGCGCCGACCGGCACCGGCTTCGGGCTCGGAGGCCAGAAGGCGCCCAGCGAGGCCGACCTCGCCGAGATCCAGAAGCTGTTCGGCAAGGGCTGATTCTCGACCTGCGCGGAAAGGGGTGCCCGGCAGTTCATGCCGGACACCCCTTTCGTGTACTCAGTAGGTCATCACGAGTGAGTTCGTGACCGACATCACCGAGACGACGATGGCGTTCAGAACACCGGCGATGTACGGGTTGTTGGTCTCACGGTAGATCTTCCGGGAGACGACCGCAGTCACCGCCAGGATCAGGATCACGGGGAAGAGCCAGATGCTGAAGATGCCACCGAACCCGGGAACCAGCTCTCCGGAGATCGCGAAGGTCACGTACTGGACCACCACGAGCACGATCGGTCCCAGTGCGTTGAACAGAGCGAGAACCGCTGTGTTCAACCACTCGCGCCCGGCCAGGGTGAAGCGGTTGAACACGTTCAGCGCCACAGAGTTGGCGATGAAGTAGATCAGGAAGAGCGGCAGAACGAACAGGGCGTACCAGATCTTGTCCTGAGGGAACCACTTGATCGCGACGACCCACAGCCGGAAATCGGTCTTGAAGAAGTAGTCGGCGATGAACACGAGACCGAACGCCGCGACCGACACCACCACGGCAAGACCGACACTGTGCAGCAGCGACGACCAGCCGGGGAAGATGCCCAGTGCCCGCAGGTCCTGCCCGTTGCGGCGCCCGAAGAAGTAGTAGGCGATGGCCATGATGGCCACGGCGAACACCCCGTTGATCGCCGCCCACACCCCGATGAAGAAGACGGACCCGGTCGGCACGACGTTGGGCACGGCGTTGAAGGCGATTGCACCGATCCAGGCCTGCTGGCTCAACCAGACGTACGACACGGCGGAGAAGATCGCGGAGACGATCAGCCCGCCCCAGAACCACAGCCCTCCGGCGCGGCCCGTCGCACCGACAGCGCCGGCAGGGGCGGTGCGCAGCCGCGCGAAGGCTCGAGTCCGGAGCAGAGCGCGCGTGAACGTCACCAGGAAGATGCCGAAACCGATCAGACCAAGCGTCGTGAAGAACTCCTTCAGCTGCCAGATCTGCGAGCCGGGCTCGATGGGGCCAGGGGCGCCCAGGGTCTCATCGAAGAAGGAGAGCAGATCGGCGACGGCAGTCTTCGAGATCGTCGTCCAGGGATGGGTCTGCGCCGGGGTGTGCAGCACGCGGATGGCCCCGGTGCCGTCGATCTGCTCGGTGTACACCGTGTCCACATCGCGCTTCTCGGCTGCGTCAGGGTCTGCTCCGAAGTTCAGGAAGGACTGCGCGTTGGGCGTGCCTGCAAACTCCCGCGGGGTGGTCAGGACAGCGCCGTCGGCGTCGTAGCTGCGGAAGAAGAACTCGTCGTACTGATCGGCGATGAGGCCGACGTCGCGCGTTCCGTAGAGATTGGCGTAGGTTCCGTCCTCATCCGCGTACATCGCTTCGTTGTCGACGAGGAAGACGGCCGAGATCAGCTGCTCATCAGCCGCATCGTCGAGGGTCACCGAGAAGTTGGCTGCTCGCGCGCCGTTGGAGTGCCCCGTCACCCCGATCCGGGTCGCATCCACGTAGGGCAGATCAGCGATGAGCTTCACACCGTCGTACATCCCGGTTCCGCCCACTGACAGTTCGTCGGCAGGCAAGGGGTCGGAGTTGCCGTGGCCGTACATGTCGATCGAGAGCACGACGAATCCGCGTCGGGCGAGCTCGACATAGTTCGCATCCTGCATCTCACGGTTGTTCCACCAGCCGTGGCTGACGACCACGGCCGGAGCCGGGTCTTCAGCGGTGGCCGCCGCCGGCACGAAGAGCAGTGCGTTCAGCATCCGACCGGAACTGGTCTCCCACTGCATGTCCTTCACCGCGATCGACCCCCCTGCGGTCTGAACGGCTTGAGCGCCGACCGCGGAGATCAGACACAGCAGTAACGACACCACCAGCCAGATGCTGTTGCGCCGTGCATGTCTTTGAGTCACTCGTAACTCCTTCTTGTATTGGTCTGTACCCCGGCCGTGCGATGCCAGCGCCTCGCGTCAGATGTTCGCCGAACCGGTCTCTGCATGAAGAACCGCTGGTGTTCTGAACGAACGTCCAGAACACCAGCGGCTCGTGTTCAGCCGATCCGAGGTCAGCGCACGTCGGCGTCGACCCAGTCCATCGACTTCGACACGGCCTTGCGCCACAGGCGCAGCTGACGGTCGCGCTCCTCGGCGTCCATGCTCGGCTCCCAGCGCTTGTCCTCCTGCCAGTTGGCAGACAGGTCGTCGAGCCCGTTCCAGAAGCCCACGGCGAGACCGGCGGCGTAGGCGGCCCCGAGCGCGGTGGTCTCGGCGACGACCGGACGCACGACCGGCACGCCCAGAACGTCAGCCTGGAACTGCATGAGCGCGTCGTTCGCGACCATGCCGCCGTCGACCTTCAGCTCGGAGAGATCGACACCGGCATCCGCGTTCACCGCGTCGAGAACGTCGCGGGTCTGGAAGGCCACGGCCTCGAGAGCGGCACGAGCGATGTGGTTCCGGTTCGAGTACCGGGTCAGGCCCACGATGGCGCCACGGGCATCCGGGCGCCAGTAGGGCGCGAACAGACCCGAGAACGCCGGGACGATGTACACGCCGCCGTTGTCGTCGACCTGACGAGCGAGGTCCTCGACCTCGGGCGCTGAGCCGATGATGCCGAGCTGATCGCGCAGCCACTGGATGAGTGATCCCGTGACCGCGATCGAGCCCTCGAGGGCGTAGTGCGTCGGCCCGTCGCCGAGCTTGTAGCCGACCGTGGTGAGCAGGCCGTTCTTGGAGTGCACGACCTCCTCGCCGGTGTTGAAGATCAGGAAGCAGCCCGTGCCATAGGTGTTCTTGCTCTCGCCTTTGTCGAACGCGGCCTGACCGAAGGTCGCGGCCTGCTGGTCGCCGAGGATGCCCGCGATGGGCGTCTCGCGCAGCAGCGACGAGCTCTCCGCCGCGCCGTACACCTCCGACGAAGACCGGATCTCCGGCATCATCGAGCGCGGCACGCCGAACGCCTCGAGGATGTCGTCGCGCCACTCGAGCGTCTCGAGGTCCATGAACATCGTGCGCGACGCGTTGGTCACATCCGTCGCGTGCACGCCGCCGTCGACGCCGCCGGTGAGGTTCCAGAGAACCCAGCAGTCGGTGGTGCCGAACATCAGATCGCCCGCCTCGGCCTTCTCGCGCGCGCCCTCGACGTTCTCCAGGATCCAGGTGATCTTGGTGCCGGAGAAGTAGGTCGCCAATGGCAGACCGACGACCGGCTTGAACCGCTCGACCCCTCCGTCAGCGGCGAGACGGTCGACGATCTCCTGCGTGCGGGTGTCCTGCCAGACGATCGCGTTGTAGACCGGCTTGCCGGTGTTGCGGTCCCACACGACGGCGGTCTCGCGCTGATTGGTGATGCCGACCGCGGCGATGTCGTGGCGGGTCAGGTCGGCGCGGCTCAGCGCCAGGCCGATCACCTCCTGCACGTTGCGCCAGATCTCCAGTGCGTCGTGCTCGACCCAGCCCGCCTTCGGGAGGATCTGCTCGTGCTCCTTCTGGCCGGTGGCGACGATGCTGCCCTTCCGGTCGAAGATGATGGCACGGCTCGACGTGGTGCCCTGATCGATCGCGATGATGTACTCAGCCATGTTGTTTCTCCTTTGAAATCGAATCGGGTCAGGCCAGGCTCAGCAGAGCCGGTGCGGCGAGCGCAGCGATCGCGGCGCCGATGAACGGGCCGATGACGGGCACCCACGAGTACGACCAGTCGCTCGAGCCCTTGCCCTTGATCGGCAGGATCGCGTGGGCGATGCGGGGTCCGAGGTCACGGGCCGGGTTGATGGCGTATCCGGTGGGACCACCGAGCGAGGCGCCGATGCCGACCACGAGCAGTGCGACAGGCAGAGCGGTGAGCGGGCCGAGGCCGCCGGGGGTGCCGACCTGGATGTCGCCGTAATCGGCGAACGCGAAGATGACGAACATCAGCACGAAGGTGCCGATGATCTCGGTGACCAGGTTCCAGCCGTAGGAACGGATCGCCGGACCGGTGGAGAACACGCCGAGCTTGTTCGCCGCCTCCGGCTCCTCATCGAAGTGCTGCTTGTAGGCGAGCCATGCGAGCACCGCGCCGACGATGGCGCCGAGCAGCTCTGCAGCGGTCGCGACCAGGAAGGCGACGAAGGTGATCTTGCCGGCGATCAGCAGACCGAGCCCGACGGCCGGGTTGATGATCGCGCCGGAGTACGCCGACGCGAGCACACCGGCGAACACCGCGAGACCCCAGCCCCAGTTGACCATGAGGAATCCGCCCGCGAAGCCCTTGTTCTTGGCAAGGGCCACGTTGGCGACGACACCGCATCCGAGAAGGATCAGCATCGCTGTTCCGACGAACTCGGAGAGGAAGTACAACCCGAGATTGACATCAGTCATGTCTTCATTGACCTTTCGTGCTGCCCGCGCTCTCCCCGGCGCGGGCAATGGGTGAATTCATGTCGCGGGGAGGCGACGGTCGGTGCTTCAGCCGTTCTGATGCGACGGAAGTGCGGGAAGGTCGAGGCCGTGTCGGTCGTTGAGCAGAGAGCGCGTCTCCTCGAGTTCGGCCACGCGTCGCTCGGCGTCCCAGTCGAGGAGAGGAGCCATCGCATCGGCGAGCTCCACGAGCACCTCGTCGGTGACATCGCCGGTGAACGCCAGACTGGTGCGACGCAGGATGACATCCTGCAGGCGGACGGCGTGTTCGCGCTCGACCATCCACATCAGCTCTCGCGTCGACAGATCACCGTCGGCGAGCGGCGCGTCGTCGCCTCCGCGGACGAACTGCCAGACGTCAGCCGCGCGGGTGCCGTATCGGGTGAGCAGGCGCTCGGCGCGGTCGCCCGCGCCGGGAAGGTTCTGTTCGATCCAGCTGTGCCGGGCGCGTGCGGTGCGCGGGAAGCCCTGTCCGCCGCCGATCGCGCGGCCGACGGTCGACACTCGGCGGCCGCGACCGATCAGTCCGAGCACGACGTCGGAGAGCGACTCGCCGAGTGCGCGGAACGTGGTCCACTTGCCGCCGACGAGGCTGACCAGGGGGACGTCTCCGTCGCGGTCGACCTCGACCCGGTAGTCGCGCGAGACGAACCCGGGCGCAGTGTCCTCGTGGCGGGGGAGCGGACGGATGCCCGAGAACGTGAAGACGATCTGATCGCGCGATACCGGGATGGACGGGAACACGTGATGGATGAGGTCGAAGAAGTAGTCGATCTCCTCCTCCGTACACACCGGCACCTCCCGAGGGTCGGCGTCGATGTCGGTCGTGCCGACGAGCACGCGGCCCTTGAGCGGGTAGATGAGCACGATGCGTCCGTCGGAGTGCTCGAAGAAGATCTCCCGCCCGCCGGTCGCGTCGAGCAGCTCCGGGTGATCCAGCACGATGTGCGACCCCTTGGTGCCGCCCATGAAGCGGGTCTCCTCGCCGAGGGCGTCGTTGGTGAGGTCGGTCCACGGACCCGAGGCATTGACGACCACGTCGGCCGACACCGTGAACTCGGTGCCGGTCTCGAGGTCGCGCAGCAGCACGCCCTCCGTGGTGCGGCCGACGGCCTCGACGTAGTTGAGCGCCACGGCGCCAGGGTGCGCGGCCCGTCCGTCCTGCAGCACGTCCAGCGCGAGACGCTCCGGGTCGTGCATCGAAGCGTCGTAGTAAGTGGCGGTGTACTTGATCTTCGGGTCGAGCGCGGGCAACTCCGCCAGCGAGCGCTTGCGTCCGAGGAAGCGGTGGCGGGGGACGACCCCGCCGTCGCGAGAGAACGTGTCGTAGATAGTGAGTCCGACCTTGATCAGGAAGGCGCCGCGCTCCTGCGGCTTTCCGCTGCGGTGCGTGAGGAAGCGCAGCGGTGCGGAGAGGATGCCCGAGAAGGTCGAGTAGATCGGGATGGTCGTCTGCAGGGGCTTGACGTAGTGCGGCGCGATCTTGAGCAGGCCGTTGCGCTCCTGGACGGATTCCCGCACGAGGCGGAACTCGCCGTTCTCGAGGTAGCGGATGCCGCCGTGGATCATGTGGCTCGAGGCTGCGGAGGCACCGGATGCGAAGTCGCCGCGCTCCACGAGCAGGACATCGACGCCCTGCAGGGCGAGATCGCGGAACGTGGAGATGCCGTTGATCCCCGCACCGATGATGAGAACCGTGGTGCGTCCCGACTCGCGGACTGCTTCGACCTGCTGGCGTTCGCGTGATGAGTGTGTCGACTCGATCATCTTCGACCTCCCTCTTCTCTGGATGTTCTCAGCATCGACCCCAACCGCGCCACGTGCAACCCCGATGCACATATGTGCAAGAATCGCCGCGGAGGACGACATGGCCACAGACGCCGCAGGCGACCGCAAGCTGATCGCCGCGCTGACCGCGGCGCAGCTGTATTACATGCAGGACCAGACGATGGACGTCATCGCGCGCGAGCTCGGGACCTCCCGGTCGTCGGTGTCGCGGCTGCTCAGCTTCGCCCGCGAGGTCGGCCTGGTCGACATCCGCATCCATTCACCACTCGAGAGACTGGGGATGCTCGAGCAGCGGCTCAACGAGCGGCACGGCATCACCGCGCACATCGCCCCGATCGCAGAGCGCGTCAGCGAGGTGGAGCGGCTCGAGCGCGTCGCGCTCACCGCCGGGCGCCTTCTGTCGCAGTTCATCGACTCGAACATGGTCGCGGGGGTGGCGTGGGGTTCCACGATCAGCGCGGTCAGCCGCTCGCTGATCCCCAAGGAGACCCACGGCACGACGTTCGTGCAGCTCAACGGGGCGGGCAATACGCAGACGAGCGGACTGGAGTACTCCAGCGACATCCTGCAGCGTTTCGGCCATGCCTTCGGCGCCCAGGTCGAGCAGTTCCCCGTCCCCGCCTTCTTCGACAGCCCCGACACGCGCGAAGCGATGTGGCGCGAGCGCAGCACCCGCCGCGTGCTCGCCTTCCAGGCGAAGATGGACATCGCGGTGTTCGGTCTGGGATCCCCCGGGGCCGATGTGCCCAGCCGTGTGTACGTCGGCGGCTACCTCGGTCGCGATGACTACCGGAGTCTGGAAGAGGATGCCGTGATCGGCGACGTCGCGACGGTGTTCTTCCGAGCGGACGGCAGCTGGCGCGACGTGCGGCTCAATGCACGTTCGACCGGCCCGGGGCTCGACCGGCTCAGGCGTGTGCCGCGCCGGGTGTGCGTCGTCTCGGGGTCGGCGAAGCTCGGCTCACTGCGGGCGGCGATCGGCGCCGGACTCATCACCGACGTCGTGCTCGACGACACGCTCGCTCGCCGACTGCTCGACAGCGACTGATCGGACGGGGGCCGACGTCTCAGGCGTTGACCGATCGCTCAGGGCCGGCCCGGAACTCGCGGATCAGGTGCTGCACGACCTGTCGCAGGTCGCCGTTCGCGGCGTCGGCCGCTGCGAGCTGACGCGAGTAGCTGGCGCCCTGCTCGACGATCGTGTGCACTGCCTTCAGCTCCTCTGTGCATCGCAGATCGGCGGCGATCGGCAGCAGATCCTCCACGACCGCGGTGATGTGCTCGCGCACGGGCACCTGGGACCCGGCGCGGTCGACGATGACCTTGGCGTCCAGACCGTAGCGGGCCGCCCGCCACTTGTTCTCCCGATGGAACCAGGGCTGGAGCGTCGGCAGCTCTCGGCCCTCGTCGAGTTCGCGGGAGAAGAACTCCACGAGGGTCTGCGTGAGTGCGGCGACGGATGCCAGTTCGCTGAGCGTCGACATGCCGTCGCAGGCGCGCACCTCGATCGTGCCCCACTTCGGCGCAGGGCGGATGTCCCACCGGATCTCGGAGGGGTCGGCCATCACCCCGGTGCGGGTCATGTCGTCGACGAAGGTCTCGAACTCCTGCCAGGTCGATATCGACCAGGGCAGGCCCGCGGTCGGCAGCTGCTGGAACACCAGTGCCCGATTCGACGCGTAGCCGGTGCGCTCACCGGCCCAGTACGGGCTCGAGGCCGACAGCGCCTGAAGGTGGGGGAGGAACCCGGCGAGTGCGCCCATGATCGGCAGGACCTTCGCCTGCTCGTCGACACCGACGTGCACGTGGATGCCCCAGATCATCATGTTCCGGCCCCACCACTGGGTGCGCTCGATGAGCTTGTGATAGCGGTTCTTGTCGGTCACCCGCTGATCGAACCACTGGGCGAAGGGGTGGCTGCCGGCCGACAGCAGCTCGATCCCCGCAGGGTCGGTCGAGCGGCGCACGGCGGCGATCGCGGCGGCGACGTCGTCGACCGCGTCGGCGACGGTGGTGCCGACACCGCTGGTCACCTCGATCGTGTTCGTGAGCAGCTCACCGGTGACCGTGTGGCGCTCCGGGGCGCTCTGCTTCTCGAGGCGGGTCAGCAGCTCAGGGGCCCGGCCGACGAGATCTCCCGTTCTCGGATCGGCGAGCATGACCTCCCACTCCAGCCCCACGGTCGAACGAGCGGAGGGGGCGAATTCGATCGACACGCGCACAGTCTGACACGCTGGCCGGAGGCGCTGCGCACACCGTGACGTGTCGTTTCGCGGACAGCGCGCGGATCTGGCAGAATAGTGGGTCGGACGGCTGCTCGACCCTCTATCCAGCATCCGTCACACCTTCAGAGCTTCCGCCGGATGTGCACCCCACTCTCCAGGCGACCGGTTCATCTTTCTTTCCACACCATTCAGGAGAATCGTGGCTGTCAAGATCCGTCTCAAGCGCATGGGCAAGATCCGTGCACCGCACTACCGCATCGTCGTGGCCGACTCGCGCACCAAGCGCGACGGTCGCGTGATCGAGGAGATCGGCAAGTACCACCCCACCGAGCACCCCTCGTTCATCGAGGTCGACTCCGACCGCGCACAGTACTGGCTGTCGGTCGGCGCGCAGCCGACCGAGCAGGTCGCCGCGCTGCTGAAGCTCACCGGTGACTGGGGCAAGTTCAAGGGCGACAAGGACGCGAAGTCCACCGTCCAGGTGGCTGAGCCGAAGGCTGCTTTCGAGGTCGACGCGGCCAAGAAGTCGGTCGTCAAGCCCAAGGTCGATAAGAAGGCCGAGGAGGCCCCGGCCGACGCTCCCGCCGACGCGGAGGCCGCTGAGGCTCCCGCCGCCGACGCAGAGTAATCCGCTGTGCTCGCCGCCGCGCTCGAACACGTCGTCAAGGGGATCGTCGATCACCCGGACGATGTCCGCATCACCGCATCCGCGTCGCCCCGGGGCGACCTCCTCGAGGTGCACGTGCACCCGGATGACCGTGGTCGCGTGATCGGGCGCGGCGGCCGCACCGCCAAGGCGCTGCGCACGCTCATCTCCGCCCTCGCCGACGGACGCCGCGTCCGCGTCGACGTCGCGGACGACTGACGTGGCCGCCGAGAAGAACCAGCTTCGCGTCGGCCGTCTGCTCAAGGCACACGGGCTCAAGGGCGCGTTGAAGCTCGAGTTGTACACCGACAACCCCGAGCGGCGCTTCGTGCCGGGGGCGGAGTTCACGCTGCAGGTGCCCGAGGCATCCAGCTGGCACGGCAAGACCGTCACGATCCGCGAGTATCGCGTGATGAACGGCAACTCGGTCGTCTTCCTCGACGGCGTGGACGACCGCACCGCCGCCGAGACGCTCGTGCGCGCGATCCTCTGGATGGACGAGGACGACGAGGCCGAAGACGACGCGTGGTACGCGCACCAGCTCGTCGGTCTCGACGTGGTGCGCGACGATGTCGTCGTCGGTCGCGTCGCGCGGGTCGAGCACCTCCCCGCGCAGGACCTCCTGATCGTCAAGACCGAGTCGGGCGAGGTCATGGTCCCCTTCGTCGAAGCCATCGTGCCGACTGTCGACGTCGCAGCCGGTCGAGTCGTCGTCACGCCGCCGCCCGGGCTCTTCGAAGAGCTTCCGGCAGCAGACGCGGGCGACGACGCGCACGCCGAATGAGCGACGGCCTCCACGGATGAGAATCGACGTCGTCTCGATCTTCCCGTCGTACTTCGACGGTCTCGCGCTCTCGCTGCTCGGGAAGGCCCGTGACTCGGGCATCCTGGACCTCCACGTCCACGACCTGCGGGACTGGACCTCTGATCGGCACCGCACCGTCGACGACACGCCCTACGGTGGCGGAGCCGGCATGGTGATGAAGCCCGAGCCGTGGGGGCTCGCGCTCGACCAGCTCACCGGCCCGGAAAGTGGCGCGCTGAGCCCGTCGAAGGCCCGGCCGACCATCATCTTCCCCTCGCCCGCCGGCGAGGTGTTCACACAGGCGACCGCACGCGAGCTCGCGACGCGCGAGCACCTGATCTTCGGCTGCGGGCGCTACGAGGGCATCGACGAGCGCGTCTTCGAGTACGCCGCCGACCTGGGCGAGGTGCGTCTGATCAGCCTCGGCGACTACGTGCTGAACGGGGGAGAGGTCGCCGTGATGGCGATGGTGGAGGCCATCGGCCGGCTCATCCCCGGCGTGGTCGGCAACCCCGAGAGCCTGATCGAGGAGTCGCACGAGGACGGTCTGCTCGAGTACCCGTCGTACACCAAGCCCTCGGTCTGGCGCGACCGCGAGGTGCCGCCGATCCTGCTCAGCGGCAACCACGGCGCGATCGCCGCCTGGCGCCACGAGCAGCAGCTCGAGCGCACCCGCGAGCGTCGTCCCGACCTGCTCTCCGACTGACCGCGCCGGTCGTCAGCGACCCGACGCGACCGGCACCTCGCCCGTGGCCGCGTCAACCGGCTCCGAGACGGTGCCGGCGCTGCGCTTCGCCCGCAGCGAGCGGATGCGGATGGCGGCGAGCACGACGATCGTCACCGCCACGACCACGATGACGACGTTCTGAACGACGTCCACGTACTGCTCGACGATGTGCCATCCCGAGCCGAGGAACCAGCCGCAGAGGATGAACGCGGTGTTCCAGATCAGGCTTCCGGCGGTCGTCAGCGCACCGAAGCGCCACAGCGGCATGCGCGCGACCCCGGCCGGTATCGAGATGAGGCTGCGGAAAATCGGGATGAACCTGCCTAAGAAGACGGCCTTCCCGCCGTGGCGGTGGAACCACGCCACCGTGCGGTCGACGTCGGAGACGTCGACGAGGGGAAGGCGATCCGCGATGCGTCGGAGTCGCTGCAGCCCGAGCCAGGCGCCCAGCCCGTACAGGGCGAGCGCGCCCACGAGCGACCCCAGGGTGGTCCACAGCACGGCCTCCCACAGGCCGAAGGCGCCGTCGTGAGCGGCGATCCCCGCCATCGGCAGGATCGCCTCGCTGGGCAGCGGCGGGAACAGGTTCTCGAGCGCGATCGCGACGCCGGCGCCGATCGGACCGATGATGTCCATCAGACTGATCACTGCATCGATCAGTGAACCCAGCCAGGAGGTGTCGGTCGTGGAGGTCGTCATCGGGCGGCGTGTCCCTCGGGGTCGTCGGGCGGTGTCGCATGCGAGTCTAGGCAGGACGCATGCGAGAGTTCTGGGAGCGCGCGCTGGCATACTGGCGTCATGCCCTTCGCTGTCGCGCTGGCCGTGATCCTGGCCCTGGTCGCCGCGTTCCAGATCGCGCTGGCCGCCGGTGCCCCGTGGGGCCGATTCGCCTGGGGCGGCTCGCACGACGTGCTGCCGGCGAAGCTGCGGATCGGCAGTGCGGCGGCGGTGATGATCTACGCGGTGATCGCCGTGATCGCCGTCGCCCGCGTCGGAGCCGCGCCCCTGCTCCCGCAGGGCGTCGCCGCCGTGGCCATGTGGGTGGTGTTCGGCTACTTCACGCTCGGCATCCTGATGAACGCCGCCTCGCGGTCGAAGCCCGAGCGACTGGTGATGGTCCCGACCACGATCGCGCTGGCGGTGCTGAGCCTGCTCATCGCGCTCGGCGTCGGCACGCCCGCATCCTCGGTCTGAGCGCGTAGCCGCTCCACGCTCTCGTGTCAGTCGACGCCGAGGAAGCTGCGATCGGTCAGCACGATCGGGCCGTCCTTCGTGACCGCGACAGTGTGCTCGGAGTGCGAGCCGCGTGATCCGTCGGCGCTGCGCAGCGTCCAGCCGTCGTCGTCTGTGACGAGCTCGTCGGTCGTGGCGAGGAACCACGGCTCGAGCGCGAACACGAGGCCCTCGCGCAGCGGGAATCCGCGCCCGGCGCGGCCGTCGTTCGGCACGTGCGGGTCGCCGTGCATGATGCGGCCGACGCCGTGGCCGCCGAAGTCGGTGTTGATCGAATAGCCCTCGCCGTGCGCGACGGCGGCAATGGATGCCGAGATGTCGCCGATCCGGTTGCCGACGACGGCGGCGGCGATCGCGGCGGCGAGAGCGCGCTCGGTGGTGTCGATGAGCCGCAGGTCCTCGTCGCGAGGCGTGCCGACGACGAACGACACGGCGGAGTCGGCCACCCAGCCGTCGACCGACACCGCGAAGTCGAGCGAGACGAGGTCGCCGTCGCGCAGCGTGTAGTCGTGGGGGAGTCCGTGAAGCACGGCGTCGTTCACCGAGGTGCAGATGACCTTGCCGAACGGACCGCGACCGAACGACGGGGCGTAGTCGATGTAGCAGGACTCGGCGCCGGCTCGGCGGATCAGGTCGTGCGCTCGGGCGTCGATGGCGAGCAGGTTCGTCCCCACCTTCGTCTCATCGCGCAAGGTCGCCAGGGTCTCGGCGACGAAGCGGCCGGCGGCGCGCATCTCGTCGATCTCGGCGGGGGTGCGCAGTTCGATCATGGGGGTTCCTCTCGTCAGCATCCATTCTCTCCGATGCGCACCCTGCGGATGCCCACAGCGAACACCCGGCCGCAAGCGGCGGGCGCGGACGTACCATCGGAGCATGGACCTGCGACGGCTGATGTTCCGCTGGCTGCTGCCGGCATCGCTCGCCCTTCCGGCGTGGATGCTGATCGGCTGGGCGATCTTCGGACAGAGCGGCTGGGGGCTGCTCTGGGTGCTGCTGATGGCGATACCCGGCGTGCTCATCGCGCAGCTCGTGCTGACGCTGCTGACGCGCTCACGTCCGTCGGTGCGCGCAGAGCGCGCCGTGTCGTGGCTGGACGTCGCAGGTTTCGGGGTGTGGCACGTGTTGACCATCCTGGTCGGCTTCTTCATCGACGGGGCGTTCCCCTGGCTGCTCACGGCCGCCATCGTCGCAGCGGTCGCGCTCTTCTGGATGCAGATCTGGCAGCTCTGGAACGAGGCTCGGGATGCCGGAGCGCGGCTGCGCGAGACGCTGACGTGGTCGACGATCGCCCCTCAGCAGCGCGGCGATCGTGTCCCGAGTGAACCCGATGTCGTCATCATCGAGGAGTCCCGCCACCGGGAGCCCTGACGGACCGCCCGAGTGGCGCAGGTGCGGTGGTTCATGGCAGAATAGCTGTTTGTGCCGTGATCCGGTTCTGCCTCAGGGGAACCCGCGGACGCCTCGCGCGCCGCTCGGCACACACCCGTTCTCATCCCTTTGATTCATGCATCCGACCTGTGGCGAGTGCAGAGAGAGACGATCATGCAGATCCTCGACTTCGTCGACGCGGCTTCGCTCCGTTCCGACATTCCCGTCTTCCATCCCGGTGACACCGTCAAGGTGCACGTGAACATCACCGAAGGTGCGCGCTCGCGTGTGCAGGTGTTCCAGGGTGTCGTCATCGGCCGCCAGGGCGATGGTGTGCGCGAGACCTTCACGGTCCGCAAGATCAGCTTCCAGGTGGGCGTCGAGCGCACCTTCCCGGTGCACTCGCCGGTGATCGACCACATCGAGGTCGTCTCCCGCGGTGACGTCCGCCGCGCGAAGCTGTACTACCTGCGCAACCTGCGCGGCAAGAAGGCCAAGATCAAGGAGAAGCGCGAGAGCTGACTCGTCGCATCCTTGCACCAGAACCCCGGGACACTCGTTCCGGGGTTCTGTCGTCCGGTCGCGGGTGTGCGACCCTTGTACTGCCGCGTGCGCGGTGAGCCGATGAAGAGGAACCACATGACAACCGATGCCCCCGCGGCAGTCCAGCCACCGCAGCGGCGCCGGGGCGCACTGGTCTTCCTGCGCGATGTGCTGGTCATCATCCTCATCGCGGCGCTCGTGTCGTTCGTGGTCAAGACCTTCGTGGTGCGCTCGTTCTACATCCCGTCGGGTTCGATGGAGCGCACCCTGCTCGTCGACGACCGCATCCTCGTCGACGAGCTCACCCCCCGCTGGAGCGGATACGACCGCGGCGACGTCGTCGTCTTCAAGGATCCTGGCGGCTGGCTGCCGCCGGCGCCGCGAACCCCGGCCAGGCCGCCGCTCGTCGAGGCGGCCGACTGGGCGCTCACCTTCGTGGGCATCTCGACCACCGACGCGCAGGACCACCTGGTCAAGCGCGTGATCGGCACGCCCGGTGACCACGTGGTCTGCTGCAACGCGCTCGGGCAGGTCACCGTGAACGGCTCGCCGATCAACGAGCTCGCGTATCTCAACCTCCCCCAGGGCGACACAGCGGCTTCGAACACCGACTTCGACGTCACCGTGCCGGAGGACCGGATCTGGGTGATGGGCGACAACCGCGACCGCTCCCAGGACTCGCGGGCGCACCAGGATCTGCCCGGCGGCGGCTTCGTGCCGCTCGAGAACGTCGTGGGCCGCGCTTTCCTCACCACCTGGCCGCTCGACAGGTTCGGGCCCATAGACACGCACGACGAGGTGTTCCGCGCCGTGCCCGCCCCCGAATGAACGTGGTCGCGCCGACGCTCACACTCGAGCGGCGGCTGCTCAAGGAGTTCGACCTCATCATCGCGCTGGACGAGGTCGGCAGGGGCGCGCTCGCGGGTCCCGTCGCCGTCGGGGCGGCGGTGATGGATGCCGCGGGCTCCCGCCGCCGTGTGCTCGACGGGCTGAGGGATTCGAAGATGATCCCCGAGAAGCGCCGACCCGAAATGGCTGAGCGCGCCAGCACGTGGGTGCCGCTGTCGGCCGTGGGCTGGTCGAGCGCCGCCGAGATCGACGAGGTCGGCATCATGCGCGCCCTCGGCCTCGCCGCGTCGCGAGCGGTGCAGGCGGTCGTCGATGCGGGCGCGAGCCTGGAGCGCACCCTCGTGATCCTCGACGGCAACCACGACTATGTCTCCCGGGTGCATCCCGTGCCACTCAGCGTGCGCACGATCATCAAGGGCGACCGGGACTGCGCGTCGGTCTCGGCGGCATCCGTCATCGCGAAGGTCGCGCGCGACACGCACATGACCACACTGCACCCCGAGCATCCCGACTATCAGTGGGAGCGCAACAAGGGCTACGCCAGCCCGGAGCACCGCCAGGCGATCCGCGAGAGAGGCCTGTCGCCGCTGCACCGGGCATCGTGGGCGATCGCAGACGCGCCCACCCTGTTCTGAGGAGTCCGCATCCGGGCTCGTCTGCTCATAGGATGGAGGCATCATGGATGAGGATGCCTTCGACGACTACGATCGTGAGCTCGAGCTCGCGCTGTTCCGCGAGTACCGCGACGTCGTCGGCCAGTTCCAGTACGTCGTCGAGACCGAGCGCCGGTTCTATCTCGCCAACGAGGTGAACGTCGTCCGCCGCGACACCGAGCACGACTTCTACTTCGAGATCTCGATGACCGACGTGTGGGTGTGGGACATCTACCGCGCTGATCGCTTCGTCAAGGCGGTGCGGGTGCTCACGTTCAAGGACGTCAACGTCGAAGAGCTGCAGCGCCGCGAGTTCGAGCTGCCGGAGGAGCTCTCGCTCGACGGCAAGTGACCGCTGTCCCCAGTCCGGGGATGTCGACGGGTTTTCCACAATCACTGTGAATGCCGCCCCTCGTCGTCGGCGCCGCACCGCAGGCTGTCGTCATGGCAGCGAAAGACGACTTCGGGCGAGCCGGCGAGGAGCGCGCGGCGCAGCACCTGAGCGCCCGCGGCTACGAGATCCTCGAGCGCAACTGGCGGTGCGCGCAGGGCGAGATAGACATCGTCGCCACCCGAGAGCGTCTTCTCTGCATGGTCGAGGTGAAGACGCGTCGTTCCGAGCGCTTCGGGCATCCGTTCGAGGCGATCGACGAACGCAAGCATCAGCGGCTCTGGCGGCTGGCGTTCGCGTGGGCCGAAGCCCATCCCGAGCTGGCTACGGGACGGCGGATCAGGCTCGAGATCATCGGTCTGACGGGCCCGGATGCCCGTGACGCACGCCTCGAGCACCTCGAGGACCTGCGATGAGCACGGCGCGCACGTGGGCGGTCGCCCTGACCGGGGTGGACGGGCACATGGTCGAGGTCGAGGCCGATCTCAGCAACCAGACGCCGGGCTTCCAGATCATCGGCCTGCCGGACAAGGCGCTCGGTGAGGCCGCGCAGCGGGTGCGCAACGCGTGCGTGAACGCGGGACTCGACTTCCCTCGGCGGCGGCTGACCGTGAATCTGTCTCCCGCCAACCTGCCGAAGGCGGGAAGCGGCTTCGATCTGAGTGTCGCCGTGGCGACCCTCGCGACCGGGGGAGCGCTGCGCCGGGAGTCCGTCCGCTCCACCGTGCACATCGGCGAGCTCGGCCTCGACGGCCGGCTGCGGCCCGTGCCCGGCGTGCTGCCGGCGGTCTACGCGGCCGCGCGCGCCGGGTTCACACGCGTGATCGTCCCGCACGCCAACGCGACCGAGGCCCGGCTCGTACCGGGCGTCGAGGTGCACGCCGCCGTGTCGCTCGCCGAGGTCGCGGTGGCGCACGGCGCCGACGTCGAGGTCGACGATGCCGAGCCTGTCGTTCTCACCGCCCGCACCGACCCCGCAGACGAGACGGTGGACCTTGCCGATGTGATCGGCCAGGACGAAGCGGTCGACGCGCTGATCACCGCAGCCGCCGGCGGGCACCACATGATGCTCAGCGGCCCTCCCGGAGCCGGCAAGACGATGCTCGCGCGTCGGCTGCCCGGCATCCTCCCGTCGCTGACCGAGACCGAGGCGCTCGAGGTCGCGGCGATCCGATCGCTGACCGGCGACGCGGTGACCCGCCTCGACGTCCTGCCCCCGTTCGAGGCTCCGCACCACACCGCGTCGGCGGCGGCGCTGGTCGGCGGCGGATCCCGCGCGCCGCGGCCGGGAGCGATCGTGCGCGCGCATCGCGGCGTGCTGTTCCTCGACGAGACGCCGGAGTTCCAGCGGGCGGCCCTCGATGCGCTCCGCCAGCCGCTCGAGTCGGGGCGCATCGAGATCGTGCGGGCCGGATTCGCGGCGAGTTTCCCCGCGCAGTTCCAGCTGATCCTCGCCATGAACCCCTGCCCCTGTGGCAACTACGGGGTGCGCGGAGCGGAGTGCACCTGTCCGCCGACCGCCATCCGCCGATACGCCGGACGTCTGTCAGGACCTCTCCGCGACCGCGTCGACATCGATCTGCAGGTCGCGCGCGTCGCCGCATCCCGGGCGACGTCCGGTGAACGCTCGACGATGTCGACCGTTCAGGCGCGCGAGCGGGTCGCCCGCGCGCGAGCGGCGGCGGCGGAGCGGTGGCGCGCGAGCCCGTGGCGCGTGAACGGTGCGGTGCCGGGGGAGCGGCTTCGACAGGGCGCGCTGCGCCTGCCTCCCGCGGTGCGGGCACCGCTGGATCGCGCACTGGAGCGGGGGACGGTCACCCTGCGCGCGTACGACCGGGTGCTGCGGATCGCGTGGACGCTCAGCGATCTCGCCGGTCTGACATCACCCGGCGCCGATCAGCTCGGGCAGGCGCTGTTCCTCAAGAAAGGACTCCTGGCATGATCGGCACTGGACTCGACCTCATCGATGACCCGGATCTGCGCTCGACCGCACGCCTGCTGCGCGCCGATGTGCACCCGGACGAGGTGGCAGCGAGGGTCGCGTGGTCGGTTCTCGTCGAGCCCGGCGACGGTGTCGCCGGCGCCCTGCTGCAGAGCCTGGGTGCGGTCGAGGCGCTGCGCACCGTGTTCGGTGAGTCGAGCCTCGTGCCACCAGGGGTGGCAGCACCCCGGGCTCTTGCAGAGGCGATGGCGCGCTGGCGGCCCCGTGCGAGCACGCGCGCGGTGCGGGACGCCCTGGTCTCTGCGCACAGCGTAGGAGCACGCCTGCTGCTGCCCGGGGACGAGCTCTGGCCGGACGGGCTCGGCGATCTCGACGCCCATCAGCCCGTGCTGCTGTGGGCCCGGGGCGACACGGATGTGCTGGGCGCGCAGACCGCGGTGGCGATCGTCGGCGCCAGGGCGGCCACGGGGTACGGCGAGAACGTCGCCGCGGAGTTGGCGGGAGACCTCGCGACCGGTGGGACCCTCGTCGTCTCCGGAGGCGCGTACGGGATCGACGGGGCGGCGCACCGGGCGGCGCTGGGTGTCGGCGGGGCGACGGCCGCGTTCCTCGCGGGTGGTGTCGACCGGGCGTACCCGATCGGGCATCAGCAGCTGTTCGACCGGATCCGGCAGGCCGGCGTGGTGCTGAGCGAGGTGCCGTGCGGGTCGGCGCCCACGAAGTGGCGCTTCCTGGCCCGCAACCGGCTCATCGCGGCCTCGACCCTGGCTACGGTCGTGGTGGAGGCGGGCTGGCGAAGCGGCACGCTGAACACCGCGGGGCACGCTTCGTCGCTGGGCCGCCCGCTGGGCGCAGTGCCCGGGCCGATCACCTCTGCGGCTTCGGCCGGATGCCATCGGCTGCTGCGGGAGTACGACGCGGTGTGCGTCACCAGCGTCCAGGAGGTCCGAGAACTGTGGGGAGAGACGGAGGCCACGGCGGGGCCGCCGTCGCCCGCCGCGGATCACGACCGCACCAGGCTGTTCGACGCGATGAGCACCCGCAGCGCCCGGGAGACGACGGACATCGCCCGCCGCAGCGGCCTCTCCATCGAGCGGGTGCGCTCGCTGCTCGGGCTGGTCGCCCTGGATGGCCTGGTCGCACAGCGCGACGACGGGTGGGTGCGCCTGCAGTGACGGCGCCCGTCGCGGCCGCAGGGGGAGCAGCATGGCGCACTCTCCCGGCGCGCCCGTCCGTGAAGCCGCGGGGGGAGCGGCATGCTGGGAAGGTGAGGTATGCGGACGCGGTGACATCGTTCACGTCGTACCTGGACCGGGTGCGACGTATGTCGCCTGCCACCGTGCGCGCCTACCGTTCCGACCTCGCCGACCTCGGTGCCGTCGTCGACGATGCAGACCTGCGCGAGATCGACCTCGAGACGCTGCGCGAATGGCTGTGGCGGGCCACCCAGCGCGGTGATGCTCGCTCGACGCTCGCTCGACGCGCCGCCGCCGCGCGCTCGTTCTTCGGGTGGGCGCACGAGAGCGAGCTCATCGCCGTCGACCCCAGCCTGCGCCTGGCGACGCCGAAGCGCGCCAAGACGCTTCCCGTCGTCGCCTCGCAGGACGGCATGCGCGAGCTGCTCGACCGGCACCGCGCAGCGGCCGCGGACGGCGACCCGATCGCGCTGCGCGACCACGCGATCCTCGAGACGCTGTACGGCAGCGGCATGCGCGTCTCGGAGCTGTGCGGCATCGACATCGACGACGTCGACATGCACCGACGCACCGTGCGCGTGCTGGGCAAGGGCGCGAAGGAGCGGGTCGTCCCGCATGGTGCGCCTGCCGCCGACGCGATCGACGCGTACCTGACCCGAGGGCGCCCCGCGCTGACTGCCCGCGCCCAGCAGACGACGCCCGCGCTGTTCCTCGGCGCGCGGGGAGCGCGCATCGGCTCGCGCACCGTCTACGCCCTCGTCTCCCGCGTGCTCGGTCCGCTCGTCGGAGCCGATCACGTCGGCCCGCATGCCCTCAGGCACTCCGCCGCCACCCACCTGCTCGACGGCGGAGCCGATCTGCGCACCGTGCAGGAGATCCTCGGGCACGCGAGCCTCGGCACGACGCAGATCTACACGCATGTGTCGGCCGAGCGGCTGCTGGCCGGCTACCGCCTCGCCCATCCGCGCGCGTGATGTACGCGGCAGCCCGCCGGCTCACTTCTCGCAGCACGGGAGCAGGATCGCCCGTGGCACCTCGCCGAACAGCGGCAGCGGGTTGACGTAGCGACCGTCCAGTCGCACGCCCACATGCAGCGTGCCGTGCGCCGCGTGCCCACCCGCCGCCACCGTCCCGATCGGATATCCGGCTGCGACCACGTCGCCGGGAGACAACGCCGACGAGACCGGCTCCCACGTGCTCACCCGTCCGCCGCCGTGGTCGATCGTGATCAGCGGACGATCGACCACCGTGCCGCGGAACGCCACGACGCCGGCGGCGGGAGCGCTGACCTCAGCGCCCGCGGCGGCGGCGACATCCATCCCGCGATGACCGGGTCCGTACTCGTGCGCGGGAGCGCGGAACGGCTCGACCACCGACCGGATGCCGTCGACCGGCCATTCCCAGGTGCCCTCGACCGCGGACGGATCGTCCGTGCCTCCGACGAGCGACAGGGACAGCGACAGGACGACGGCGATCAAGCGGGCGCGCATCGCCCCACCCTCGTCCATCCGCCGTCGTCACAGGTCGCGGTATGCCACCGCCCGGGGAGAAACCGCTGATTCACGCGCCTGTGCAGGACGTTCACGCAGAGCACGATCCTGTACACTGGGGGAGCACCTCGAAATCGAGGTGACTACGCGTGCCCACAGCGACTCAGGTCGTGGCATCCACTCCCACAGGTCCCGCTCTTCGAGCGGGCGGGTGTGCGCCGGGTACCAGGAATGCCGGTCGTTCGACCGGCGAATCAACCTCAACGACGCGACAGCGTCAGAACAAGGAGACGACCATGGCTGTGGTCACCATCCGCCAGCTGCTCGACAGCGGCGTGCACTTCGGACACCAGACCCGCCGGTGGAACCCGAAGGTGAAGCGCTTCATCCTCACCGAGCGCTCGGGCATCCACATCATCGACCTTCAGCAATCGCTGTCGTACATCGACCAGGCGTACGACTTCGTCAAGGAGACCGTCGCCCGCGGCGGAACCATCCTCTTCGTCGGCACCAAGAAGCAGGCGCAGGAGATCCTCGCCGAGCAGGCCGACCGCGTCGGTCAGCCCTACGTCAACCAGCGCTGGCTGGGTGGCCTCCTCACCAACTTCTCCACCATCGCGAAGCGTCTCGCCCGCATGAAGGAGCTCGAGGAGCTCGACTACGAGAACCCCGCAGCGTCCGGCTTCACGAAGAAGGAGCTCCTCCTCAAGAAGCGCGAGCTCGACAAGCTGCACAAGTCGCTCGGCGGCATCCGCAACCTGTCGAAGACCCCGTCGGCTCTGTGGGTCGTCGACGCGAAGCGCGAGCACCTCGCCATCGACGAGGCCAAGAAGCTCGGCATCCCCGTGATCGGCATCCTCGACACGAACGCCGACCCGGATGACTTCCAGTACCCGATCCCCGGCAACGACGACGCGATCCGCTCGGTCTCGCTGCTGACGCGCATCATCGCCGACGCCGCGGCCGAGGGCCTGCAGCAGAAGCACAACCCCGAGTCGGGCGACGCAGAGCCGCTGGCCGAGTGGGAGAAGGAGCTCCTCGAGGGCTCCGACGCTCCGGCCGCTGAGGCTCCCGCAGCCGACGCCGCCGAGGCTCCGGCGGACGCCGCCGAGGCGCCCGCTGAGGCCGCCGATGCTCCGGCAGAGGCCGCCGAGGCGCCCGCCACCGAGGCAGACGCCAAGTAAGCCACCCCACACGTTCAGATACGAAGCAAGGAGCCACCACACATGGCCAACTTCACCATCGCCGACATCAAGGCCCTGCGCGAGCAGCTCGGCACCGGAATGGTCGACACCAAGAAGGCGCTCGAAGAGGCTGACGGAGACGTCGAGAAGGCGACCGAGATCCTCCGCCTCAAGGGCGCGAAGGGCAACGCGAAGCGTGCCGATCGCTCCACCAGCGAGGGCCTGGTCGTCGCCCGTGAGATCGACGGCGGCGTCACGCTGATCGAGCTCGCCTGCGAGACCGACTTCGTCGCCAAGAACGAGCGCTTCATCACGCTCGCCGACAAGGTCGCCGACGCTGTCGCAGCCGTCGCCGCCGACTCGGTCGACGCCGCCCTCGCCGCTCCGGCCGGCGAGCAGACCGTCGAGCAGCTCATCTCCGATGAGGCCGCCATCATCGGCGAGAAGGTCGAGCTGCGTCGCGTGCGCACCGTCACCGGAGACTCCGTCTCGGTGTACCTGCACCGCACCAGCAAGGACCTGCCCCCACAGATCGGCGTCGTCGTCGCGTACAGCGGTTCGGACGCCGAGACCGCTCGCAGCATCGCGCAGCACATCTCGTTCGCGAACCCGTCGTACCTCTCCCGCGAGGACGTCCCGGCCGCCGAGGTCGAGAAGGAGCGCGACATCGTCACCGAGATCTCGCGCAACGAGGGCAAGCCCGAGGCCGCTCTGCCGAAGATCGTCGAGGGTCGCGTGACCGCGTACTTCAAGCAGGTCGCGCTTCTCGAGCAGGACTACGCGAAGGACAACAAGCTGTCCGTGGCCCAGGTCGCGAAGGATGCCGGTATCACCGTCACCGACTTCGCGCGCTTCAAGGTCGGCGCGTAACAGCCTCCAGGGGGTTCGGATCAGCGATCCGAACCCCCTTCTTCATGCCCAGAAGGCACTATCTTGAATCGGGACGAGAGGAACCCATCCATGACCGAAGGCACCGGACGCCGGCGCGTCCTCCTGAAGCTCTCCGGCGAAGCGTTCGGCGGAGGCCAGCTCGGCGTCAATCCCGACATCGTCGGTCAGATCGCCCGTGACATCGCGGCAGCCGTCGACCGGGTCGAGATCGCCATCGTGGTCGGCGGAGGGAACTTCTTCCGCGGCGCCGAACTCAGCCAGCGCGGCATGGACCGCGGCCGCGCCGACTACATGGGCATGCTCGGCACCGTCATGAACGCCCTCGCACTGCAGGACTTCCTCGAGCAGGCCGGCGCCGCCACGCGCGTGCAGTCGGCCATCTCGATGACCCAGGTGGCGGAGCCCTACATCCCGCGGCGCGCTGAGCGGCACATGGAGAAGGGCCGCGTCGTCATCTTCGGCGCCGGCGCCGGTCTGCCGTACTTCTCGACCGACACGGTGGCCGCCCAGCGCGCACTGGAGATCGGCGCGCGGGAGGTGCTGGTGGCGAAGAACGGTGTCGACGCCATCTACACCGCCGATCCGAAGAAGGATGCCAGCGCCGAGCGCATCGAGCAGGTCACCTACCGCGATGCTCTGCAGCGCGGTCTCAAGGTGGTCGACTCCACCGCATTCAGCCTGTGCATGGACAACAACATGGACATGCGCGTGTTCGGCATGGAGCCTGCGGGCAACGTCACCAAGGCGCTGCTCGGCGAGCCGATCGGCACGCTCGTCACCCCCTGATCGACCTGTCGCTCAGGGTTCGGCGGCACATCGCCGGATAGAATCGTTCCACAACCACGACCTAAGGAGCACCCGTGATCGCGGACGTCCTCGCTGATACCACCGCACGCATGACCCGCGCGGTCGACGCCGCCAAGGAGGACTTCGCCACGGTCCGCACCGGGCGCGCGAACCCGCAGCTGTTCCAGAAGCTGATGGTCGACTACTACGGCTCGCCCACGCCGATCGCTCAGCTCGCCTCGATGGCGAACCCGGAGGCGCGCACGCTCATCGTCACCCCGTACGACAAGAGCGCGCTGCGGGCGATCGAGCAGGCCATCCGCGACATGCCGAACCTCGGAGCGAACCCCACGAACGACGGCAACATCGTCCGTGTGACGATGCCGGAGCTGACCGAGGAACGCCGCAAGGAGTACGTGAAGCTCGTGCGGTCCAAGGGAGAGGATGCCAAGGTGCAGATCCGCGGCATCCGTCGCAAGGCGAAGGATCAGCTCGACGGCCTCAAGGCCGAGGTGGGCGAAGACGAGCTCGCCCGCGGCGAGAAGGAGCTCGACGCCCTGACCCGTCAGTACGTCGACGCCATCGATGACGCGCTCAAGCGCAAAGAGGCAGAGCTGCTCGAGGTCTGACGGCATGGCAGGCGACAGCGATTCCGGCGAACAGCCGCTGACGCGACGAGAAGCCCGTCAGGGCGATGCCGCCGCTGGTGGCGAAGGGTCGGCGCGCCCGGCTTCCGGGGACGGGAGCGACGGCGTGCCGGGTTCGGAGCGTCCCCTCTCGGATGCGGCGTTCCCTGCCTTCGATGCCGGGCGCATCCCGCCTCGTCCGCCGATGCCGGCGGTCGACGGAATCGATTCGCACGCGCTGCGCGAGCAGTGGCGCGCGAGGCGCGGTGAGTTCGAATCCCACGTGACGCAGGCCCGCGAGCAGTTCGATCAGGCCAACGAGCGGATCAAGCAGCGCACGGGACGAGATCTGATCGTGGCGATCCTGATCGGCGTCGCGTTCGGCGCCGTGCTCATCGCCTCGCTGCTGTTCGTCAAATGGCTGTTCCTGCCGATCGCGATCGCGGCCGGCCTGCTCGGCACCTACGAGCTGTCGCGGGCGCTGCGCGCCGGCGGCCGTCGGGTCGACATCGTCCCGCAGCTGATCGCGGGTGCGGCCGTCCTCCTGACCGGACCGTTCGCCGCACTCTGGCTGAGCTGGGTCGTGCTCATCGCGGCCGTCGCGTTCGTGAGCGTGTGGCGGATGATCGCGCAGATGATCGCCGCCGACGGGCGCACGTACGGCGCTGTACTCGGGGATGTCGTCGTCGGGGCGTTCGTGCAGGTGTACGTGCCGTTCCTGACCTCGGTGGCGCTCATGCTGCTGAGCCGGGAGAACGGCGAGTGGTGGGTGCTCGGATTCATCGCCGTCGCAGTCGCCGCCGACACCTGTGCGTACGCGGCGGGACTGTCGTTCGGCAAGCACCCCATGGCCCCGCGGATCAGCCCGAAGAAGACCTGGGAGGGCTTCGGGGGTGCCGTGATCGGGTCGCTCGCGGTGGGCGTGCTCCTCGCGATCTTCCTGCTGCAGCTGCCCTGGTGGTGCGGGCTCATCTTCGGCGCGGCGATCCTCGTCTTCGCCACGATCGGCGATCTGGGCGAATCGATGCTCAAGCGCGATCTCGGCATCAAGGACATGAGCTCCTGGCTTCCCGGACACGGCGGTCTGCTCGACCGGCTCGACAGCATCCTTCCGTCCACCGTTCCGGCGCTCGCCCTGTACCACCTCCTCACCCCTCTGATCGGATCCTGATGACTGATTCCGACCTCGAGATGCTCGTCCCCGCCCACGACGAGACGCCGCCGGCATTCCCGCTGGTCACGGGGCGCCAGCGCGGATATCACCGTGCCGCGGTCGACAGCTTCCTCGACTCCGCCCGAGCGGCGTTCGAGTCGTCGCGCACCGATTTCGGGGCGGACGACGTGCGCGCCGCATCCTTCCCTCTGGTCAGGGGAGGGTACGTCATCGCCGACGTGGATGCCGCCCTCGCCCGGGTGGAGGACGCTTTCGCGCAGCGCGCCCGCGAGCGGGCGATCGGAGCCATCGGCGTGGACGCCTGGGTGGCGCGGGCGCGGGAGGACGCTCAGCAGGTGCTCGATCACCTCAGCCGGCCCCGGAAGAAGCGGTTCGCACGCACGAGCATCCTGACCTTCGGCTACCGGATGGATGAGGTCGATCACGTCGGCGACCGCATCTCGGCATTCCTGCGGGACGGCGAGCCGCTCGACGTCGAGCAGGTGCGCAGCGCCGCGTTCCGCATGCAGCGCGGTGGCTATCGGGAAGAGCAGGTGGATGCCCTTCTCGACGCCACGGTGGAAGTGCTCCTCTCGGTGCGCTGAGGCCTTCTCGGTGAGTTCTCATGGATGTGTCGCTGAGCTGTGCGTAGACTGGTGGCCATCGTGACTCCCGATAACGAACTGATCTCGAACGCGACGCGCCCGAGTGCCTCGCGTACGACGAAGAAGAACCAGACGCGTCAGCGCGTCAGCGCTGTGCTGGCCGGCCTCGCGGTCGTCGGCATCTCTGCGGCCATGATGGCACCGAGCGGCGTGGCCGTCGCCGAGCCCGAGCCGACCGATTCGCCCGTGACCGCCTTCTCGCTCGCCTCAGCCGATACGCAGAGCATCACCGTCTCGGTCGAAGGCGCAGAGATCGCGACCGCCGACCGCAGCGCCTTCGAGGTCTATGTGAAGCCGAAGCCCACCCCGCCGCCCGCCCCGGTGGAGAAGGCGAAGGCGGCAGCGGCTCCGAGGAGCAGCACGCCCGCGCAGCCGCGCTACACGGGTGGCGGCTCCAAGGAGGAGTGGATGGCCGCTGCCGGCATCGCGAGCAGCGACTGGCCGTACGTCGACTACATCGTCTCCAAGGAGAGCGGCTGGAACCCGAACGCGACCAACAAGTCGTCCGGCGCGTGCGGCCTCGTGCAGGCGCTGCCGTGCAGCAAGGTCCCCGGCAACGGCTACGACCCGGTCGACAACCTCCGCTGGGGCAACGGATACGCCGTCGGGCGCTACGGAAGCTGGGCTGGAGCGTACAACTTCTGGACGCGCAACCACTGGTGGTGACCGGGCGTCATGCCACGCTCCCATCGCCGCAGGCCTGAGCGCGCCGCCTCCGACGACTCCTTCGACCGGCTTCTGGCCGGGTGGAAGCGCACCGAGACGAAGCGTGGCCGGGAATGGACCGTGCAGCCGATCTCGTCGGGTCAGGCGATCAAGGAGTACCGCTGCCCCGGATGCGCGGGCAGCATCGCTCCCGGTACGGCGCACGTCGTCGTCTGGCGTGCGGACGGGGTGATGGGGGAGAGCGCCGACCTCGCCTCACGCCGGCACTGGCACACGCACTGCTGGCGCATCGGCTGAGCGCGACGGACGTCGCTCAGCGCTCGTTCATGCGGGGGATCAGCACCTGCCGGTAGATGATCAGGACGCTCGCGGCGACGGGGATGGCGATCAGCGCACCGAGCAGCCCGAGCAGCGCACCGCCGGACAGGGCGGCGATGACGACCACCGCTCCAGGGACCGACACGGCACGGCTCATGATGCGCGGTGCGATGAAGTACGCCTCGACCTGCATGTAGATGAAGTAGTAGATCGCCGCTGCCAGCGCCGTTCCCGGTGACCCGACCCCGGGCAGCAGGCAGGCGAGCACGATGATCGTCGAGCCGGTCAGGGTTCCGACCAGAGGGATCAGCGAGAAGAAGAAGGCGACCACGGCGAGCACCGCGGTGAACGGGGCGTTGATGATCGACAGGTAGACCATGCTCAGGATGCCGTTGATCACACCAAGAGAGACCTGGCCCATCACGTAGTGACCGACCGAATCGGTGATCTGGTCTGCGATGTCGATGAAGCGCTCGCGCCGGGACGCCGGCACCAGCTGGTAGACGGCGCGCTTGAGCGAGGGCGTCGAGGCGGTCATGTAGATCGTGAGGATCAGCACGATGAACGCACCGAACGCGCCGGCCAGCACGGCACCGCCGACCACCCACACGCCCTCGCCGATGGTGGTGCTCCACTCGGTCACGCTCTTGGTCCACTCCTCGGAGGTGATCCAGCTGTCGATGTAGTCGAACACGAGATCGACCTCGAGGTTGGGGAACGTGTCGGTGAGCCAGCCCTTGATGTCGCTCACGGTCTGCTCGCCGTTGACGAACAGCGGCGTGATGCGCGTGACCAGCTGCGTGATCTGGTCGGTGACGACGGGCAGCACGATCAGGATGACAGCGGCGAAGACACCCAGCACGGCGAGGATGGTGAGAAGCACGGCGGCCCAACGGGGGAGTCCGCGGCGCTCGAGCAAGGTGACGAGCGGGTCGAGTCCCAGACTCAGGAACAGCGCCGTGCCGATGTACAGGATGATCGTCGACAGGGTCTGCGCCCCGGCGAGAAGCAGCAGGCCCAGGCCCACGCCGAGCGTCGCCACCAGCGCGGTGCGGAAGGGACTGTGTATCTTCATGGCTCTCCTGGTCGACCTGCGAAGATCCTAGTTGCTGCCCGGTGCGGCGCCCCGGCGACGGGCCGCAGCGCATCCCGCCGGTTTCGGAGGCTCCGCTTCGTGGGTAATGCCCAGCTGGTTTCGCTAGTCTGAAACGTCGAGCGGACCGGCGGCGGATGCCCGGTCACGTAAGGAGTTGATTCGTGCGTTTCGTATGGGCCGTCGTGGCCTTCGTGCTGGCCACGGTTCTCATCGGAGCCGGGATCGCCCAGCGCACCATCTTCATGGGGCCCACAGAGCAGACGATGTCGCTCTCCGTCGACGGATCACAGCCCTATGTGCTCGTCGACGCGGAGGTGCTCAGCGCACATCCTGGGCTCCAGACGCTGCTGGTGCGCGGCGACGGCGAGATCTTCGCGGCCTACGCCCGCACCGACGACGCCGAGGCATGGCTCTCCGACACGAGCTACACGAAGGTCACGCTCGGCAAGGGCGATCGTCCGGTCAGCAAGACCGTCGAGCCGCAGCAGGCACCGGCCGGAGGCGGCGAGACGTCGGGGCGCAACCCGGCAGGATCGGATCTCTGGCTCGACTCGTTCGCCGAGGAGGACTACCTGGTGACCGGGATGCAGCTGACGCCGGGTCACAGCGTGCTCATCGCGCGTGACGGCATCGAACCCGCACCCGACGACGTCGCCGTCAGCTGGGGCGTCGACACCCGCACCCCGCTCGCAGGTCCGCTGATGACCGCCGGCGGCATCCTCCTGCTCGCCGGCCTCGTGCTCTACTTCCTGGCCATCCGTCACCAGCGTCGCGGACGCGGGCCGTTGCGGAAGGGTCCGGGTCCGCTGCCGGAGACGCAGCCCATCGAGATGCAGGGTGCTCCCGAGCGTGAAGCCATCGAATCCGGTGACGGGACCGCCGCCGACGGAGACCGTCCGGCGAACGGTCGGAGCGAGCCCGCCTCCGGCAACCCTGAGGGTGAGGAACGGGCATCCGGGCGCACGCCGCGCACGGCGCTGCGACGTCGCCTCGCACTCGGGCTGCCCGCTCTGACGCTGACCGCCGTGCTCGCGACCGGGTGCACGTCGGAGTCCTGGCCGGATTTCGGTGCCGAGACGCCGACGCCGACTCCCACACCGACGGTGGTGACCCCCGAAGATCAGAAGCCGCCGGTCGTGACGAAGAAGCAGGGGCAGCGCATCGTCTCGGAGATCGCCAAGGTCGTGAAGCAGGCCGACACGGATCTCGACATCGCTCGCGCGGAGACCCGTCTTTCCGGCATCGTGCTCGAGGGCCGGCGCACGGAATATGCTCTCCGCGGGGCGATCGCCGAGCGCACCGAACCGCTGACGGCTCCGCGCGACAGGGTCAAGATCGTGCTTCCGGAGGCGACCGACAGCTGGCCGCGCACCGTGCTCGCCCTGACGGTCTCCGAGAAGGACGAGAAGGCAGCACCCGTCCTGCTGACGATGACGCAGGACGATCCGTGGTCGAACTACCACGTCACCGAGATGGCCGACATGCCGGCCGCGGCCGAGTTCCCCGACGTCGCACCGGCCTGGCTCGGCACGACCCGCATCCCGGCGGAGTCGCCGTTCCTCGCGCTGGCACCCGAGCAGGTTGCGGAAGCCTTCGCCGATTTCGTGGACAACGGCGACAAGAGCGAGTTCGCCGGGCGTTTCGACGCCACCGCCGAGAAGCTGGCCCAGAGCATCCGCGACAGTCGCACCGCCGTCCTCACCGGGCTCAAGGAGAAGCAGGCCGACACCACCTCGTCGGTCGCGTTCGACATGAAGGCACCCGATGAGACGCCGCTCTCCCTCGCCACTCTGGGCAGCGGCGCGGTGGTGGCCGTGCGCGTGGACGACGTCGACACGATCACACCGACCACCGCCGATGCCGTGATCCGGATCGGCGACAATCAGGAGGCGAGCGTGCTGACCGGCGTCAAGGAGTCGGCGAAGGGCTTCACGACGACCTACGGCATCCAGCTCTTCTTCTTCGTGCCCGCGCAGGGCTCGAAGGAGCAGATCCGTCTCCTCGCATACCATCAGGACCTCCTCAGCGTGAAGGTGAACCAGTGACCGAGATCTCCGCTGCCGCCCTGCGCGGCGCAGTCGACCTGTCCTCTCTGCGCAACCGTCCGGCCACGGCTTCGGCGCCGGCGGGACCCGCAGCGCCGGCCGCGGCCGGCGATGATGCTCCGGATGTCGTCGTCGACGTGACGGACCAGTCGTTCGGGGAGATCCTCGAGCTGTCGCGCTCGGTTCCCGTCGTCGTCGACCTCTGGGCGGAATGGTGCGGGCCGTGCAAGCAGCTCAGCCCGATCATCGAGAAGGTGACGCGCGAGCAGCGCGGACGCGTCGTGCTCGCCAAGGTCGACGTCGACGCCAACCCGCAGGTCGCCCAGGCCTTCCGCGCCCAGTCGATCCCGATGGTCGTCGCGCTGATCGGCGGACAGCCCGTGCCGATGTTCACCGGTGCGGTTCCCGAGGAGCAGGTGCGTGAGGTCTTCGCCCGCCTGCTCGAGGTCGCCGCACAGAACGGCGTGACCGGCTCGGTGCCGTTCGGCGACGACGCCCCGGCCGCGGATGCAGACGAGCCGGCGCCGCTGCCGCCGCTGCACGCGGAGGCGTTCGAGGCGATCGAGGCCGGCGACTACGCCCGCGCGATCAGCGCGTACGAGAAGGCTCTCGCCGAGAACCCGCGTGACGAGGACGCCAAGGCCGGGCTCGGCCAGGTGCGCCTGCTGCACCGCGTGCAGGGCCTCGATCTGCAGCAGGTTCGCGCGGCCGCGGCTGCCGGGCCGACGAATGTCGACGCGCAGTTCCAGGTCGCCGATCTCGATCTCGCCGGCGGGCATGTGGATGACGCGTTCGGCAGACTGCTGGATCTGTTCACCGCGGTCGACGCTGACAGCCGCACCCGCGTCCGCGAGCGGCTGGTCGAGCTGTTCGAGCTGATCGGTCCCGCCGACCCGCGTGTCTCGTCGGCGCGCACGAGGCTCACCTCGCTGCTGTTCTGACGCGGGAGAGCGAGCGAACGACGGCGCCCGGCCCCTCAGGGGCCGGGCGCCGTTCGTTCACCAGTGGCTCGGCGTCGGCAGGTGCGGGTCGGGCTGATACCGGAACCACAGCGTCGACAGCGCCGGAAGCGTGACGGTCGCGATCGCGGGGTCGTCGTCGTTCTCGCTGTGCGCGCTGATCATGCCGAGGTTGCCCGCGTCGTTGCCGCCGAAGGCCGCGGCATCCGTATTCAGGATCTCCTGCCATGATCCCTCGACCGGAAGCGCGAGACGATAGCCCGTGCGCGTCACGCCCGCGAAGTTGGAGATGACCACGAGATGGCCCCCGTGGGCATCCCGGCGCTCGAACGCGATCACACTGGGATCCCAGCTGGGCCCACCCAGACGCGAGAACGACGAGCCGTCGTTGTCGCGCTCCCACAGCGGCGCCTGGGCACGGTAGACGGCGTTCAGAGAGCTGACCAGCTGCTGCAGCTGGGCGTGCGACGGCTGATCGAGCAGCCACCAGTCCAGCTCGCGGTCGACCGACCACTCACCGATCTGACCGAACTCCTGGCCCATGAACAGCAGCTTCTTCCCGGGGTGCCCCCACATGAACCCGAGGTAGGCGCGCAGGTTCGCGAGCTTGTGCGCGTGGTCGCCCGGCATCCGCGAGACCAGGCTGCCCTTGCCGTGCACGACCTCGTCATGGCTGATCGGCAGCATGTAGTTCTCGCCGAACGCGTAGACGAACGAGAACGTCATCTCACCCTCGTGATGCGATCGGTGCAGCGGATCGCGCTTCATGTACTCGAGCGAGTCGTTCATCCAGCCCATGTTCCACTTGAACCCGAAGCCGAGTCCGGCGTGGTCGGTGGGAGCTGTCACACCGGGGAACGCCGTGGACTCCTCGGCGATCATGACGATGCCCTTGTGCTTGCGGTAGGCCGTGGCGTTGACCTCCTGCAGGAAGCGGATCGCCTCGAGGTTCTCGCGTCCGCCGTGGACGTTCGGCTCCCACTCGCCCGCCTTGCGCGAGTAGTCGAGGTAGAGCATCGAGGCGACCGCGTCGACGCGCAGACCGTCGATGTGGAACTCGCTGAGCCAGAACAAAGCGTTCGCCACGAGGAAGTTGCGCACTTCGCTGCGACCGTAGTCGAAGACCAGCGTGCCCCAGTCCTGATGCTCGCCGCGTCGCGGGTCGGAGTGCTCGTACAGCGGGGTGCCGTCGAAGCGCGCCAGGGCGAACTCGTCCTTCGGGAAGTGACCGGGAACCCAGTCCATGATCACGCCGATGCCGGACTGGTGCAGCCGGTCGATCAGGTACCTCAGATCATCCGGTGTGCCGAACCGGCTCGTCGCGGCGTAGTAGCCGCTCACCTGGTACCCCCACGAGCCGCCGAACGGATGCTCAGCGAGAGGCATGAACTCCACGTGCGTGAACCCCGTGGCCAGCACGTGCTCGATCAGCGGGTCGGCCGCGTCGCGATAGGTCAGACCGCCGCGCCACGAACCGAGGTGCACCTCGTACACCGACATCGGCTGCGAGACCGCGTGGGCCGCGGCCCGGCGGCGTAGCCACGCGTCGTCGTTCCAGCGGTAGGCGCTCAGCGTGACGACGGAGGCCGTGGCCGGCGGCAGCTCGGCCTGCTGCGCCATCGGGTCGGCCTTCAGCCGCCAGTGCCCGTCGGCGCCGAGGATCTCGTACTTGTAGCGGGCACCCACCGCGACATCGGGGATGAACAGCTCCCACACTCCGCTGCCGCCCATCGAGCGCATCGCATGACCTTCACCGTGCCACCCGTTGAAGTCGCCGACCACGCGCATCGACCTCGCGTTCGGCGCCCACACGGCGAAGTCGACCCCCTGCTCTCCGTCGAGAGCACGCGGGTGCGAGCCGAGCACCTCCCAGAGGCGCTCGTGCCGGCCCTCGGCGATGAGGTGGATGTCGAGCTCGCCGACCGCGCTGAGGTGACGGTACGGGTCTCCGGCGATGGTCTCCTCGCCGCCCTCATAAGTCGTCGCGATGCGATAAGGCACCGGCGGTCCACTGTGCTCGCCCTCCCAGATCCCGTGCGCGACATGCGCGAGGTCCAGCCGCGACCCGTCGTCGAACACCGCCTGCACCGCTTCGGCGAACGGCCGACGTACGCGGATCGCGGTGCTGGTGCGGCCCACGGAGTCGGTGCGCGGATGCGCCCCGAGCACAGCGTGGGGGTCGTGATGGGTGGACTGCGACACCGCGATCCACTCCGCCGACGCAGAGACGTCCTCGAGATAGCTCATGATCGCTCCTTCACCTTCAGGATGTGCACCGGCTCGGCGAACGCGTCGAGTCGCACATAGTTGTGGTCGGTCCAGGTCCAGACGGCTCCGGTGAGCAGATCCTCGACCTCGAACGCCTCACCGGGCTCGATGCCCCAGATCGTCGTGTCGAGGTGCACCGTCGTCTCGCGCACGGAGTGCGGGTCGACGTTCGCCACGACGATGATGGTGTCGGCGCGTCCGGTGCCGGTGAATGCGGCATCCAGATGCTTGGAGTACACCAGCACGGCGTCGTCGTCGCTCCAGTGCGCCGAGAAGTTGCGCAGCTGACCGAGCGACGGATGCTCGCGCCGGATCTCGTTCAGGCGCCGCAGCAGCGGAGCGAGGGAGTCGCCACGCTGCTCGGCGCCGTCCCAGTCGCGGAACTTGTACTCGTACTTCTCGTTGTCGATGTTCTCCTCGGAGCCGGGCCTCGCCACGTTCTCGATCAGCTCGTACCCCGCGTACACGCCCCAGATCGGAGCCGCGGTCGCGGCGATGCAGGCACGGATGCGGTACGCCGCCCGTCCGCCGTACTGCAGGTACTCGGTGAGGATGTCATGCGTGTTCACGAACAGGTTCGGACGCATGTAGTCGCTCGTCTCGTGCGACACCGAGGTCAGGAACTCCTCGAGCTCGGCCTTGGTGTTGCGCCAGGTGAAGTACGAGTAGCTCTGCTGGAAGCCGACGGCGGCCAGCGCGCGCATCACGGCCGGCCGCGTGAACGCCTCGGCCAGGAAGATCACGTCGGGGTCCTGTGCGTTGACCTCGGCGATCAGCCACTCCCAGAACTGCAGCGGCTTGGTGTGCGGGTTGTCGACGCGGAAGATCTTCACGCCGAGCGACACCCAGTGCATGACGACGCGCAGCATCTCGGCGTAGCTGCCGGCCGGGTCGTTGTCGAAGTTGATCGGATAGATGTCCTGATACTTCTTCGGCGGGTTCTCGGCGTAGGCGATCGTGCCGTCGGGAAGGGTCGTGAACCATTCCGGATGCTCGGTCACCCAGGGGTGATCGGGAGACGCCTGCAGGGCGAGATCCAGGGCCACTTCGAGGCCCTCCTTCGCCGCGGCGCGGATGAAGGCGCGCAGATCCTTCCCGGTGCCGAGGTCGGGGTGGATCGCGTCGTGTCCGCCGTCGGCGGATCCGATCGCGTACGGCGACCCCGGATCGCCCGGCTCGGTGGTCAGGGTGTTGTTGCGACCCTTGCGGTTCGTCTCCCCGATCGGATGGATCGGCACGAGGTAGACCACATCGAAGCCCATGCCCGCCACACCGGGCAGCCGCTGCGTCGCGGTGCGGAACGTCCCGCTCGTCACGGTGCCGTCCTCGCCGCGCACCGCGCCCTCGGAGCGGGGGAAGAACTCGTACCAGGCGCCGACACCCGCCTGCTGTCTCTCGACGCGCAGCGGCAGCCACTCGGTGACGGATCCGAGCGAGGCGAGCGGGCGGGAGGCGAAGGCCTCACCCAGGGCGATGTCGACGGCGACGGCGTGAAGCGCCTCGGCATCCGTCGTCTTCTGCGCTTTCCGCAGCGTCGTGGCCGCGGTTTTCAGGATGCGGGTCTCGGTCGCGGGCCGGTCGGTCTCGTCGGCGGCCGCGGCGAGCAGCTGCACGCCCAGCGCGCACATCACCGCGATGTCGACCCCGGCGAGCGCCTTGACCTCGGCGGCGTGCGCCCAGGTGCCGAAGTCATCCGAGAACGCCTCGAACCGGTGGCGCCAGTCGCCCGCGAGATCGATCGCGACGGTCGTGCGCCAGCGGTCGGTGCCGTCGCCGCGCGGGCTGAGCCGGTGCAGCGTCTCGCGCCCATCGGGGGACGACAGGCGCAGATGCACTCCGATGAGATCGTGCCCCTCGCGGAAGGCCACGACGTCGAACGGCACCGCCTCTCCGACGAAGGCCTTCGCGGGATACCCCTGGGGCACATGCGGTGTCGGCGAGAAGATCGGGATCCGCCCGGCTTTCAGACCGGGGACGTGGACCGTCTCGACGGCAGGGCGCAGAGGGATCTGGGCGGGGCTTCTCAGACCCGCAGAGTCACGTGCTGTCGGTGCTGCCACACCTTGAATGTACCGTGCCTGCTGGTGCGCGTCACTCGACCCGGAAGAGCTGCATTGAGGTGCCCGCGATCGGCAGGACCTCGCCGGGCGCGTATCGACGCTGCTCGCTGCGCGGCGCCTCGTCGGCGCTGGACCACAGCGACGTGAACGAGGTCACGTCATCGAGCCCGTCGGGCAGGCGGACATCGATCGGAGCCTCGGTGCCGTGCACGATCAGCAGGATGCGGTTGCTCTCGCCGTCGCGCGGGTCGCTCGTCGCGACGTACTGCAGGGTGCGGTGACGGGGATCGTTCCACTGCTCGGCGGCCATGGTCTCGCCGTTCTGGTCGAACCACTCCATCTCCGACGCCTCGGGGACGTGCTCGCCGAGCACCGCGTAGCGCGCGGGGCGCAGCGCGCGGTTCTCGGCACGCAGACGCGTGAGCAGCGAGACGTGCGCCCGCAGGTCCTGCTGCCACGGCTCGTGGGTCCAGTTCAGCCAGGTGAGGGGGGAGTCGTGGCAGTAGGCGTTGTTGTTGCCCTTCTGCGTGCGGCCGAACTCGTCGCCGGCGGTGATCATCGGGATGCCGGCCGAGAGCAGCAGGGTGCCGATCAGGTTGCGCATGGCGCGGCGTCGTGTGGCGAGGATCGCAGGATGGTCGGATTCGCCCTCGACCCCGTGGTTGAACGACCGGTTCACGTCGGCGCCGTCGCGGTTCTGCTCGCCGTTGGTCTCGTTGTGCTTGACGTCGTAGCTGACGAGGTCGTGCAGCGTGAAGCCGTCGTGGGCGGTGATGAAGTTGATGCTCGCGAGAGGCCCGCGCTCGGGCGAGTACGTGTTGGCGGAGCCGGCCAGGCGATTGGCGAACCCGCCGACGCCGACCGGAGCCGAGGCCCGCCGGGCGTAGTCGATGTCGCTGAGCCAGAAGTTGCGGGCACGGTCGCGGAAACGGTCGTTCCACTCACTCCATCCGGCCGGGAAGTTGCCCGTCTGCCAGCCGCCGAGCCCGACGTCCCACGGTTCGGCGATGATCTTCACGTCCTGCAGTGCGGGATCCTCGGCGATGGCCTGCAGCAGGGGGTGCTCGCGGTCGTATTCGTGGCCGCCGTCACGCGCCAGGGATGTGGCGAGATCGAAGCGGAACCCGTCGATCTGCATCTCGGTGGCCCAGTAGCGCAGCGAGTCGAGCACGAGACGTGCGGGCGCGTCTGCCGACGTGTTGAGCGTGTTGCCGCAGCCGGTGGTGTCGACGTAGGCGCCGTCGTCGAGCTGACGGTAGTAGAGCGCGTTGTCGATGCCGCGGAAGCTGGATCGCGGGCCGCCGAGGCCCTCCTCGCTGGTGTGGTTGTAGACGACATCGAGGATGACCTCGAGGCCCGCCTGGTGCAGCAGCTTGACCATGCCCTTGAACTCGTCGAGCACGGCCTCCGGGCCGCCGCGGCGGGCGGCTTGGGTGGCGTAGGCGGTGTGCGGCGTGAAGAAGTTGAGGGTGTTGTAGCCCCAGTAGTTGGTCAAGCCGCGCTCGAGCAGTCGCGGCTCGGGCACGAACGCGTGCACCGGCAGCAGCTGGATGCTCGTGACGCCGAGCTCTGTCAGGTACTCGATCATCGCGGGGTGTGCCAGGCCGGCGTACGTGCCGTGCAGCGCGGCGGGCACACCGGGGTGGCGTTTGGTGAGGCCCTTGATGTGGCCCTCGTAGATGACGGTCTCGTCCATCGGCACGGCGGGCTTTCGCACGTCGTCCCAGTCGAAGCCGTCGGCGATGACCACCGAGCGCCATTCCTGGTATCCGCCGCCCTGCGCGAGGCCGCGGGCGTAGGGGTCGAGCAGCAGGGTCTCGGAGTTGAACACGTTGCCCGGACCGTGGGGGCCGTCCACGCGCAGCGCGTAGCGCGTGCCCGGCTGCAGCAGGTCGGTGGTCACCTCCCAGATCCCGGCCGTCTGCCTCTCGAGCGGCAGCGTGGCCGTCTCCCAGTCGAGGTCGTGCTCGTCGAAGATCACGACCTCGACGGACGATGCGTTCCCGGACCAGACGCGCAGCGTTCCGCCGCCGTCGTGCAGGCGCACGCCGAGATGGTCGAGAGCGTCGCCGCCGAGTGGCGGTGCGGGCTGAGCGGGCATGGAGTCCAGACTAAGCGGGGAGAGGCTCCGTTGATGAATCTCCGTCCCGCGTCGGGTGGCCCTCGGTCTCACGGCGATGGTGCCACCCGCCGGGTCTGTGCTCAGCCGCGGCCACCGGGGCGGTGGGAGGATGGTCTGATGCGGCACTACCTCGATCACGCGGCGACGACGCCGCTGCGCGCCGCTGCCCGTGACGCCTGGCTGACAGCATCCGAGATCGTGGGCAACGCGTCGTCGACCCACGGCGCCGGCCAGGCTGCTCGCCGCCTGCTCGAGGACTCCCGCGAGCGGGCCGCAGCCGTCGTCGGCTGCGACCCGATAGAGGTCGTGTTCACGTCGGGCGGCACCGAGTCGATCAACACCGCGCTGCGCGGCATGTGGACGGCCCGCGCCGGGGCAGCGCGGGCGATCGTGCTTCCGGATGCCGAGCATCACGCCACCATCGACACCGTCGGCGCCCTCGAGCGCGAGGGCGCCCTGGTGCGACCGGTTCAGGTCGACGAACTCGGCCGGATCGCCGTGTCGGCGTTCACCGCCGCCCTGGACGGTGCGGCTCTCGCGACCGCCCTCATCGCCAACAACGAGGTGGGCACCGTCAACGACGCGGCCGCGCTGAGCCGTTCGGCGGCGTCGGCAGGCATCCCGCTGCACCTCGACGCGGTGTCGGCCTTCGGCCACCTGCCCGTGGTGTTCCGCGAGCTGAGGGGCGACGCGCCCGCGGGTGCCGGGCTTGTGGCGCTGAGCCTCGCCGGGCACAAGATCGGCGCCCCGGTGGGAACCGGCATGCTGGTCGCGGCCCGCAGCGCGCGGATCGCACCGCTGCTGCACGGCGGGTCGCAGCAGCGCGGTCTGCGCGCCGGCACGCAGGACGTGCCGGGAGCGGCGGCCCTGGCCGTGGCGCTGGAGGAGACCGAAGGCGAACGTGTGCGGGAGAGCGACCGCCTCGCCGCGCTGCGCGACCGGCTCGTCGCCGGAGTCCTCGCCGCCGTCCCCTCGGCGAGGCTGCTCGGGGATCCGGTCGATCGCCTGCCCGGCAATGCGCATCTGCTGTTCCCGGGGACGGTGGGGGAGAGCCTGCTGTTCCTGCTCGACATGGCCGGCATCTCGGCATCCACCGGATCGGCATGTCAGGCCGGCGTCGCCGAGCCCTCGCACGTCGTGCTGGCGATGGGGCGCAGCGAGCAGGACGCCCGAAGCGTGCTGCGGTTCACGCTCGGGGCGACCTCGACCCCGGCGGACGTCGAGGCGGTGCTCGCCGCGATCCCGGATGCCGTGGCGCGCGCCTCACGCTGACGGGAGCCGTCCAGGCGAGCGCTCGTAGACTGGAGTCCATGCGAGTTCTGGCGGCGATGAGCGGCGGTGTCGATTCGGCGGTGGCTGCGGCACGCGCGGTCGACGCCGGGCACGAGGTGGTGGGAGTGCACCTCGCGCTGTCGCGGGCGGGCGGCACCCTGCGCACCGGGAGCCGTGGCTGCTGCACCGTCGAGGACGCGCTGGATGCCCGGCGCGTGGCGGATCTGCTCGGCATCCCGTTCTACGTCTGGGACTTCTCGGAGCGTTTCCGCGACGACGTCATCGACGACTTCATCTCGGAGTACAAGGCGGGCCGCACCCCCAACCCGTGCCTGCGCTGCAATGAGAAGATCAAGTTCGCCGCGCTCCTGGAGCGGGCGATCGAACTGGGCTTCGATGCGGTCTGCACCGGTCACTACGCGACCCTCGTCGACGGCTCCGGCGGGCTCGAGCTGCACCGCGCGTCGGACTCCGCCAAGGACCAGTCGTACGTGCTCGGTGTGCTGAACGCCGAGCAGCTGGCGCACACCTACTTCCCGCTCGGCGACACGCCGTCGAAGGCGCTCGTGCGGGCCGAGGCTGCGGCGCGCGGCATCACCGTCGCGCAGAAGCCGGACAGTCACGACATCTGCTTCATCCCCGACGGCGACACGCGCGGCTGGCTCGCGGAGAAGGTCGGCACGGCGACCGGCGACATCGTCGACCGCAGCGGCGAGGTCGTGGGCAGTCACGACGGCGCCCACGCGTTCACCGTCGGGCAGCGCCGGGGCCTGCGCCTGGGCACACCGGCCGCGGACGGCAAGCCGCGCTTCGTGCTCGAGGTGCGACCGGTGTCGAACACCGTGGTCGTCGGCCCGAAGGAGGCGCTGGCGATCGCCGAGATCGCCGGTCAGCGCTTCTCGTGGGCCGGCGCCGCGCCTGCAGAGACGGACTTCGCGTGCGAGGTGCAGATCCGCGCGCACGCCGACCCGGTGCCCGCTCGAGCGCAGGTGACCGATGACGGCGTGCGCGTCGTGCCCGAGGTGCCGCTCGACGGAGTCGCGCCCGGCCAGAGCGCGGTCATCTACGTCGGCACGCGCGTGCTCGGGCAGTTCACGATCGACACGACCGTCTCTGCCGTGCCGGTCGACGCCTGAGCTCCCTCAGACGGAGCGCACGTCGGGCGTCAGGCCCGCCGCGCTGTCGGTGCCCGCTCGTAGACTTGCGGGGTGCCTGAGAACATCTCGCTGACCGACGCCCGCGCCGAAGCCGAAGAGCTCACGTCTCGCATCCTCGAGGCGAAGGACGCGTATTACGGACGCGACACGTCTCTCGTCGACGACGCGACGTACGACGGCTGGATGCGGCGGCTCGAAGAGCTCGAGCGCCTGCATCCCGAGCTGCAGGGACAGGACTCGCCCACCCAGATGGTGGGCGCGGCCGAGGCCACGGGCCTTGCGACGATCGAGCACGCCGAGCGGATGCTGAGCCTCGACAACGTGTTCTCGCTCGACGAGCTGCGTGACTGGCAGGTCAAGACCGCGGCAGCTGCCGGACGCGACGTGGCCTGGCTGACCGAGCTGAAGATCGACGGGCTGGCCATCAACCTGCGCTACGAGAACGGCGTGCTCTCGTCAGCGGCCACGCGCGGCGACGGACGGGTGGGCGAGATCGTGACCGAGAACGCGCTGCGCCTCGCCGACATCCCCGAGCGGCTCAGTGGCGAGGGGCATCCTGAGATCGTCGAGGTGCGCGGCGAGGTGTTCATCCCGGTCGCCGCGTTCGAGCGGCTCAACGCGGCGCAGGCGGCGTTCCGGGATCGCGCGTACGCCGAAGCGCTCGAGCGGTGGGAGGCACGAGGCGGCGCGAAGCGTCCGTTCGACGAAGAGAAGGCCCGCACCGCCGCCGCACGACGATTCCCCGCCTTCGCCAATCCACGCAACGCCGCCAGTGGGGGACTGCGTCAGCAGATCGACAAGAAGACCGGCCTCGAACTCGAAGCGGGTCTGCTCCGCATCGACTCGCTCTCGCTGTACGTGCACGGCATCGGCGCCTGGCCGGATCCTCCGGTCGCCGCACAGAGCGAGGTGTACGACCTGGTGGCGAGCTGGGGCCTGCCGACGAGCCCGCACACGAAGGTGTGCCACTCGATCGACGAGGTCGCCGACTTCGTCACCCACTTCGGCGAGCACCGCCACGACATCGAGCACGAGCTCGACGGCATCGTCGTCAAGGTCGACGAGCTCGCCCTGCACGATGAGCTGGGCATGACCAGTCGCGCGCCGCGCTGGGCGATCGCCTACAAGTACCCGCCCGAAGAGGTGCAGACCACGCTGCTCGACATCGTCGTCTCTGTCGGCCGCACCGGCCGCGCGACGCCGTTCGCGGTCATGGCGCCCGCACATGTGGCGGGTTCCGTGGTGCGTCAGGCGACCCTGCACAACAAGGACGTCGTCAAGGCCAAGGGTGTGCTGATCGGCGACACCGTCGTGCTCCGCAAGGCCGGCGACGTGATCCCCGAGGTGCTCGGCCCTGTCGTCGAGAAGCGTGACGGCAGCGAGCGCGAGTTCGTCATGCCGACCGGATGCCCGGAGTGCGGCACCCCGCTTCGCCCGATGAAAGAGGGCGACATCGACCTGCGGTGCCCGAACGCGCGATCCTGCCCGGCTCAGGTGCGAGGGCGTGTGGAGCACATCGGCTCGCGCGGGGCGCTCGACGTCGAGGCGCTGGGCGAGGTGACCGCCGCGGCGCTGACGCAGCCGAGCCATCCGGCAGTGCCGCCGCTGGACACCGAGGCAGGTCTGTTCTCGCTGGATCTCGCGCAGATCGTGCCGATCGAGGTGGTGGTGCGCGATTCCGAGACGGGCCTGCCGAAGGAGGACGACGACGGCATCGTCAAGACCCGGTCGCCGTTTCGCCGCAACGCGACGGCCGCCGAGAAGAAGCAGGGTGTCGAAGGGCCCCAGCCGTCGTCGGCCGCCGTCAAGCTGCTCGCCGAGCTCGAGAAGGCCAAGACGAAGGAGCTGTGGCGGCTGCTGGTCTCGTTGAACATCCGGCACGTCGGCCCGGTCGCCGCGCGTGCTCTCGCGCAGTGGTTCGGATCGCTGGATGCCATCCGCGCGGCGTCCCGCGAGGATCTCGCCGCCGTCGAAGGAGTCGGCGGGATCATCGCCGACTCGCTGCTGGAGTGGTTCGAGGTCGACTGGCACGTCGACATCATCGATCAGTGGACGGCGGCGGGCGTGCAGTGGGCGACGCCGGGGCATCCGGGGCCGGGCGCAGCGGTCGCCGAGGGGGGAGTGCTCGACGGGCTCACCGTCGTCGCCACCGGATCCCTCGACGGCTACACGCGCGACGGTGCGCAGGAGGCGATCATCAAGGCCGGCGGCAAGGCGGCGTCCAGCGTCTCGAAGAAGACCGACTTCGTCGCGGCGGGTCCCGGCGCGGGCTCGAAGCTCGCGACGGCGGAGGAGCTCGGCATCCGCGTTCTCGACGCCGCCCAGTTCCACGTGCTCGTCACGGAAGGGCCGGCGGCGCTCGACGCCTGATAAGCGGGAGCCGTCACGCCGTCGGGCGGATCTCGAACGCGTCCTGGCGGTCGAACCCGATGTCGGTGATCTGCAACGCGTCCACTCGAGCTGAGCGCGGACCCTGCCGCAGGGCCGAGATGACCTCGCCAAGAGCCTCGCCGTCGCCGTGCAGCTCGGCCTCGACGGTGCCATCGCGGCGATTGCGCACCCAGCCGACGATCCCGCAGGTCATCGCCGTCTCACGGGCGAACCACCGATAGCCGACGCCCTGGACGCGACCGCTGACGATCACTCGCACCGATCTCATGCGCATAGCCTAGGCAGCATGGCCGTTGACACCGCAGACGCATCGACACGAGCTGCGCGAACGCGCCGTCGCCGCGCGGTGCCGGCAGCTCGACCTCGACTCCGGCGTGCAGCGCTTCGACGCACACCGGTTCTACCTGCGAGAGCGGATGAACATCGACGCCCACCACTTCTCGCAGTACCTCGGCTGACCGTCGCATCCGGGTCGTGAGCACCCGGTGTGACGTCGGGAATCTCAGATCATCCACCCGCCGTGCGGCGTGTCGCGGCCGATTGGCACGCGACACGCCGTCAGGCGTCTGAAGTTTCCGACGGCGGGCGGGGTCTCAGCCCTTGTGCCTGGGCTTGCGTTCGGGGCGGTCGTCGCGCTGGTACCCACGGTCGTACCCGCCACGGTCGTCCCGGTCGCGCGGCGTGCGACGGCTCGGCACGCCACGGTCGGGGCGGATCTCGATGAGCCTGCCCGAGATCCGGGTGTCGCGCAGCTTGTCGAGCACCGCCGGATCCATGTTCACGGGCAGCTCGACGATCGAGAAGTCCGGCTTGATCGCGATCGCGCCGAAGTCGTCGCGTCCCAGGCCGCCCTCGTTCGCGAGCGCGCCCACGATCTGCCGCGGCTCGACGCGGTGGCGCCGGCCGACCTCGATGCGGTACGGCGCGTAGTCGCCGCGACCGCGGCGCTCGCGCGGTCCGCGGTCGCTGCGGTCGGACGATCGGTCCTGACGCTCGCGCGGCGGACGGTTGTCACGCTCGATCGCTCGCGACAGCTCGTCGTTCTCGGGGTCGAGCAGCAGCGGCGTCTCGCCCTGGGCGACCACGGCCAGCGCCGCGGCGACGTCCGCCTCGGGCACATCGTTGTTGCGCACGTAGTGGGCGATGATGTCGCGGAACGCCTCGATGCGGCGGGTCTCTCCGAGGGCTGCGGTGATCGCGTCGTCGAAGCGCGCGAGGCGCGTCGAGTTGACGTCCTCCGTGGTCGGCAGCTGCATCTGCGCCGGCTGCTGGCGGGTCGCCTTCTCGATGTGCTTCAGCAGGTAGCGCTCGCGCGGCGTGATGAAGCTGATCGCGTCACCGGTTCGGCCTGCACGGCCGGTGCGCCCGATCCGGTGCACGTACGACTCGGTGTCGGTGGGGATGTCGAAGTTCACGACGTGGCTGATGCGCTCCACGTCCAGCCCGCGGGCGGCGACGTCGGTGGCGACGAGGATGTCGAGCTTGCCGTCCTTGAGCTGATTCACGCTGCGCTCGCGCTGGACCTGCGGAACGTCGCCGTTGATCGCGGCCGCGGAGTAGCCGCGGGCGCGGAGCTTCTCGGCGAGGGTCTCGGTCTCGTTCTTCGTGCGGACGAAGACGATCATGCCGTCGAAGTTCTCGATCTCGAGGATGCGGGTGAGGGCATCCACCTTCTGCGCGTAAGAGACGACGAGGTACCGCTGGGTGATGTTCTGGTTGGTGGTGGTCTTGCCCTTGATGGCGACTTCTTCGGGCTCGTTCAGGTACTGCTGGGCGAGGCGACGGATCGTCGCGGGCATCGTCGCCGAGAACAGCGCGACCTGCTTGTCTTCGGGGGTCTGGGCGAGGATCTGCTCGACATCCTCGGCGAAGCCCATCTTCAGCATCTCGTCGGCCTCATCCAGCACGAGATACTTCAGCTCCGAGAGGTCGAGCGTGCCCTTCGCCTGGTGGTCCATGATGCGGCCCGGCGTGCCGACGACGATGTGCACGCCGCGGCGCAGCGCAGACAGCTGCACGCCGTATGCCTGCCCGCCGTACACGGGAAGCACGCGCACGTCCTTCATCCGGGCCGAGTACGCCTCGAACGCCTCGCACACCTGCAGGGCGAGCTCGCGCGTGGGGGCGAGCACGAGCACCTGCGGCGTCTTCTGACCGAGGTCGAGGTTCTCGAGCACGGGCAGCGCGAACGCCGCGGTCTTGCCGGTGCCGGTCTGCGCCGTTCCCAGCACGTCGCGCCCCTGCAGCAGCAGGGGGATCGTCGCCGCCTGGATGGGCGACGGGGTCTCGTAGCCGAGATCCTTGATCGCCTTGAGCAGCGAGCCGGTGATGCCCAGCTCCTCGAATCCGGGAGCGGTCGCGCTCTCGTCGGGGGTCTCGGGCGCGTCAGGGGCAGGGGCGATGTCGTCGGCAGTCACCTGTCAACGATAGTGGGTGCGGATGGGAGAGTGCTGGCCGTTCAGCTGCCCGAGGTCAACGCCAGCAGGCGGTCCTTCACCTGCCGGCGCAGCACCTTGCCGATCAGCGACTTCGGCAGCTCGTCGACGACGAAGACGCGACGCGGCACCTTGTACGGCGTGAGGATGCTGCGCGCGAACGCGCGGATGGCTTCGACATCGACGTCCTTGCCGTCCTCGATGACGATCGCGGCGACGACCTCCTCGCCGGAGCGGTCGCTCGGCAGTCCCACGACGGCCGCGTCGACGACATCCGGATGCTGGCGCAGGGCGCCCTCGACCTCGGTGGGCGCCACGTTGAAGCCGCCCGTGATGATGAGCTCTTTGATGCGGTCGACGATGCGCACGAAGCCGGCCTCGTCGATCGTGACGATGTCGCCGGTGCGGAACCAGCCGTCGACGAACACCGCCTCGGTCTCCTCGGGCTTGCCGTAGTAGCCGGAGAACACCTGGGGGCCGCGCACGATCAGCTCGCCGGCCGACCCGGCCGGCACGTCGACGGTCGGATTCTCGGGGTCGACGACGCGGCACTCGGTACCGGGAAGCGGCAGCCCGACGGTCCCGGCCACCCGGTTCTCGGCGACCGGGTTGGCCATCAGCACGGGGGAGCACTCGCTCAGCCCGTAGCCCTCGACGAGGTAGCCGCCGCTGGCCTCTTCGAACGGCACCACGAGGTCGTGCGACAGCGCCATCGCGCCCGAGATCGCGATCTCGGTGCCGGCGAGCGACACGCCCTTCTCCTTGGCTGCGGACAGAAGTCGCTCGGCGATCGGCGGCACGAGCGGCAGGAAGGTCGCCGGATGCCTCTTCGTCACCTGCAGCACGAGGTCGGGCTCGAACTTCGGGAACAGCACGAGCCGTGCGCCCATCGACATCGCGAAGGTCAGGCACAGCGTGAGCCCGTAGGCGTGGAACATCGGCAGCACCGCGTAGACGACGCAGCCGTCGCCGCGCGTGATCGACGGCACCCAGGCCTGAGCCTGCGCCGCGTTCGCGAGCAGGTTGCGGTGGGTGAGGGCCGCGCCCTTGGGCGTGCCCGTGGTGCCGGAGGTGTACTGGATGATCGCGAGGTCGTCGGTTCCCGGACGCGGGTGCGATGCGGGAAGCGGGGCGGATGCCACAAGCGAATCCCAGCTGATCGCACCGCGCACCTTCGCCGTCAGGGCCGCGCGCGACTCACGGGCCTTCGCGATCGGCAGCTTCAGCATCAGCTGCATCCTGCGCGGCATCGCCGTCGTCACGTCGACCGAGACCAGGCTCGTGACCGCCAGATCGGCGGGGAACTCCTGCACGGTCTCGACCACCTTGCTCCAGACGATCGCGTGTCTGGCACCGTGGTCTTCGAACTGCTTGCGCAGCTCACGCGGCGTGTAGAGCGGGTTGTGCTCGATCACGACGGCACCGAGGCGGAGCACGGCGTAGAACGCGACGATGTGCTGCGGGCAGTTCGGCAGCACGATCGCCACCGGGTCGCCCGGGCCGACACCGAGGTCGCGCAGGCCGGCGGCCGCCCGCTCGATGGCATCCTGCATCTCGCGGTAGGTCGTTTCGCGCCCGAAGAACTGCAGCGCCGGGGCGTCCGGGTAGTCGCGCACCGAGGCCTCGACGATGTCGATCAGCGAGCCGGTCACCGGCGGCAGGTCCTGCGGGACCCCTTCGGCGTAGCTTGCGGTCCATGGGCGCGGGGGAGCGAACTCGGTCACGAGTTCCAGCTTACGTGTGCGCACCTCGCGCTCTCGTAGACTGGGGTGGTGTCTGAAATCACCCCTGATCTCGTACGCCATCTCGGCGTGCTCGCGCGCATCCAGCTCTCCGACGACGAGGTGACTCAGCTGACCGGTCAGCTCGATGCCATCGTCGACAACATCGCGAAGGTGTCGGAGGTGGCCACGCCAGACGTCGTCGCCACCAGCCACCCGATCGCGATGAGCAACGTCTTCCGTCCCGACGAGGTCGGCGAGACGCTCACGCTCGAGCAGACGCTGAAGAACGCCCCGGATGCCGCAGACGGCCGCTTCCGTGTGACCGCGATCCTGGGAGAAGAGCAGTGAGCGACATCATCCGGCTGAACGCCGCCGAGCTCGGCGAGAAGATCGCCGCCGGCGAGATCTCCAGCGTCGAGGCGACGCAGGCCCACCTCGACCGCATCGCCGCGGTCGACGGTGACGTGCACGCCTTCCTGCACGTCAACGAGCACGCCCTCGCTGCGGCCGCCGAGGTCGACGCGCGCCGTGCCGCGGGCGAGCAGCTCGGCCCGATCGCCGGTGTGCCGCTCGCGGTCAAGGATGTGCTCGTCACGACCGACATGCCCTCCACGAGCGGCTCGAAGATCCTTGAGGGCTACATGTCGCCGTTCGACGCCACCGTCGTGGCGCGCTCGCGCGCCGCCGGCCTCGTGCCGCTGGGCAAGACGAACATGGACGAGTTCGCGATGGGCTCGTCGACGGAGTTCTCCGCCTACGGCCCGACCCGCAACCCGTGGGATCTCGACCGCATCCCCGGCGGTTCAGGTGGCGGCTCCGCCGCGGCCGTCGCGGCCTTCGAGGCCCCGCTCGCGCTCGGCTCCGACACCGGCGGATCGATCCGCCAGCCCGCGCACGTGACCGGCACCGTCGGCATCAAGCCGACCTACGGCGGCGTCAGCCGCTACGGCGCGATCGCGCTGGCATCCAGCCTCGACCAGGTCGGCCCGGTGACCCGCACCGTGCTCGACGCCGGGCTGCTGCACGATGTGATCGGCGGTCACGACCCAAAGGACTCCACCTCGCTTCCGCAGGAATGGCCGTCGTTCGCCGCCGCGGCCCGCGAGGGCGCGTCGGGTCAGGTGCTCAAGGGGCTGAAGGTCGGCGTCATCACCGAGCTGCCCGACTCCGGCTTCCAGGCAGGCGTCGCCGCATCCTTCCGCGAGTCGCTGGCCCTGATGGAGGCACAGGGCGCCGAGATCGTCGAGATCTCCGCTCCGCACTTCGAATACGGTGTCGCCGCGTACTACCTGATCCTGCCCGCAGAGGCGTCGAGCAACCTCGCGAAGTTCGACTCGGTGCGCTTCGGCCTGCGCGTCACCCCCGACGGCAACCCGACGGTGGAGGACGTCATGTCGGCGACCCGCGAAGCCGGCTTCGGCCCCGAGGTCAAGCGCCGCATCATCCTCGGCACCTACGCCCTGTCTGCCGGCTACTACGACGCCTACTACGGCAGCGCGCAGAAGGTGCGCACGCTCATCCAGCAGGACTTCGACCGGGCCTTCGCGCAGGTCGACGTCATCGCGACGCCCTCGGCGCCGACGACCGCGTTCAAGATCGGCGAGAAGATCGACGACCCGCTGCAGATGTACCTGAACGACCTGACGACCATCCCGGCGAACCTGGCCGGCGTGCCCGGCATCTCGATCCCGTCGGGCGTGGCGGCCGAAGACGGTCTGCCCGTCGGCATCCAGTTCCTCGCGCCTGCGCACGAGGATGCCCGTCTGTACCGCGTCGGCGCGGCTCTCGAAGCCGCGCTCCTCGACTCGTGGGGTGAGCCGCTGCTCGCCCGCGCTCCGCAGCTGCTGGGAGGAACCCGCTGATGGCCACCGCCAAGCTCATGGACTTCGACAAGGCTCTCGAGATGTTCGAGCCCGTGCTCGGCTTCGAGGTGCACGTCGAGCTGAACACCCGCACGAAGATGTTCTCGGATGCCCCGAACCCGGCGAACGACGAGTTCCACGGCGCTGAGCCGAACACGCTGATCGCCCCGGTCGACCTGGGTCTGCCGGGGTCGCTGCCCGTGGTCAACGCGACGGCCGTGCGCTCGTCGATCAGCCTGGGTCTCGCGCTCGGCTGTTCGATCGCCGAGTCCAGCCGCTTCGCCCGGAAGAACTACTTCTACCCCGACCTGGGCAAGAACTACCAGATCTCGCAGTACGACGAGCCGATCGCCTTCGAGGGATCGGTCGAGGTCGAACTCGAGGACGGCACTCTGGTGACCATCCCGGTCGAGCGTGCGCACATGGAAGAGGACGCCGGCAAGCTCACCCACATGGGCGGGGCGACCGGTCGCATCCAGGGGGCCGAGTACTCGCTGGTCGACTACAACCGCGCGGGTGTGCCGCTGGTCGAGATCGTCACCAAGCCGATCTTCGGCGCCGAGCACCGAGCTCCCGAGTACGCCAAGGCGTACATCGCCGCGATCCGCGACATCGTGCGCGGCCTCGGCATCTCGGAGGCGCGTCTCGAGCGCGGCAACCTGCGCTGCGACGCGAACGTGTCGCTGCGTCCCCGCGGCCAGGAGAAGCTGGGCACCCGCACCGAGACGAAGAACGTCAACTCGATGCGCTCGGTCGAGCGTGCCGTGCGATACGAGATCCAGCGTCAGGCCGCGATCCTCGCGGACGGCGGCACGATCATCCAGGAGACCCGTCACTGGCACGAGGACACCGGCACCACATCGCCGGGCCGCCCGAAGTCCGACGCCGACGACTACCGCTACTTCCCCGAGCCCGATCTGCTGCCCGTGCAGCCCTCGCGCGAGCTCGTGGAGGAACTCCGGTCGGTCCTGCCCGAGCAGCCCGTCGCGCGTCGCCGTCGGCTGAAGGCCGACTGGGGCTTCACCGACCTCGAGTTCCAGGACGTGCGCAACGGCGGGCTGATCGACGAGGTCGAGGCCACGATCGCGGCCGGTGCCGCGCCGGCAGCCGCGCGCAAGTGGTGGACGGGCGAGATCACCCGCATCGCCAACGCCCAGGAGCGCGAGGCCGCCGGCCTCGTCTCACCCGCCGACGTCGCCGCTCTGCAGGGCCTGGTGGATGCCGGGACTCTGACCGACAAGCTCGCCCGTCAGGTGCTCGAGGGCGTCATCGCCGGTGAGGGAACGCCGCAGCAGGTCGTCGACTCGCGCGGGCTGGCCGTGGTCTCGGACGACGGTGCGCTCATCGCGGCCATCGACGAGGCGCTGGCTGCGCAGCCCGACGTTCTCGCCAAGATCCAGGACGGCAAGGTGCAGGCCGCGGGGGCCGTCATCGGCGCCGTGATGAAGGCCATGAAGGGTCAGGCCGACGCCGCGCGCGTGCGCGAGCTGATCCTCGAGCGCGCCGCGCAGTGACCACCGGGTGCCACCGACGCGATGTCGGTGGCACCGGTCAGGATGGATGCATGGGACGCGGTGACGGATCGGGCCGCATCGTCTCGCCGGAGGGCGCGGACGACACCGGCACGGGCATCCTGCACGTCGACATGGATGCCTTCTACGCAGCGGTCGAGGTGCTCTACGACCCGTCGCTGCGTGGCCTGCCGCTGATCATCGGCGGGCGCGACGGGCGCTCGGTGGTCTCCAGTGCGTCGTACGAGGCCCGCCGCTTCGGAGTGCGCAGCGCGATGCCGGTCGGACAGGCGCTGCGGCTGTGCCCGACCGCGCGCATCGTGCCGCCGGACTTCACCCGCTACCAGGCGGTCTCCGCGCAGGTGATGGAGATCTTCCAGAGCATCACCCCCCTCGTCGAGCAGCTCTCGATCGACGAGGCGTTCCTCGACGTGCGTGGAGTGCGCCGGCTGTGGGGGAGTCCGGGTGAGATCGCGGGGCTGATCAGACGACGGGTGCGCGACGAAGTCGGCATCACGTGCAGCGTCGGAGTCGCCGCCACGAAGCACGTCGCGAAGATGGCGTCGACCGTCTCCAAACCCGACGGGATGCTCGTGGTCCCCGCCGCGCGGACGCAGGAGTTCCTCGATCCCCGGCCGGTCGGCGCCATGTGGGGTGTCGGGCCGAAAGCTGCCGAAGCACTGCAGCGCCGGGGCATCCGGCTGATCCGTGACGTGCGGGAGGCACCGCCTGAAGCGCTGGAGCGCGCCGTCGGCCCCGCGCTGGGGCAGCGGATCCAGGATCTGGCCCGCGGTCTCGACGCCCGTGCCGTCGAGACGGAGCGGGCGGAGAAGAGCGTCGGTCACGAGGAGACCTTCGACCGCGACATCGACGATGCCGACCTGCTTCGCTCGGAGCTGCTGCGCCTCGCCGACCGTGTCGGAGCGCGCCTGCGCACCTCGGGGTGGCATGCGGGAGCCGTGGCGATCAAGATCCGTTTCGCGGACTTCACCACGCTGAGCCGCACCGTGTCGCTGCCCGAGCCCACCGACGTCGGCCAGCGCATCGGAGAGACGGCGATCGCCCTCTTCGCCCAGATCGAGCGCAGGGATCCGGTGCGGCTGGTCGGAGTGCGGGCCGAGAAGCTGCGTGCGGCCGGGACGTCGGCGATGGCGCTGTGGGATGACGACGAGGATCAGCGTCGCCTCGAGGGCGCGCTCGACGACGCACGGGCGCGATTCGGCATCGGCATGATCACCCGGGCACGTCACGTGGGTACGACGGATCGGCGCGGAAGCGGGGTCGAGCCGCGGCCGTTCGGCCGGGAATGACCGCCACGCCGGTTCGATAGCGTGGTGTCATGTCGACAGCATCCGCCCGCGATCCCTTCGGAGAGCAGCTCAGCGCGGCGACCGCCCGTATCTGCGATGCGGTCACCGCGGTGTCGGCATCGAACCCGGTCGTGATCATCGACGGCCGCAGCGGCGCCGGCAAGAGCAGCCTGGCGGCCCGCGTCGCCCGAGCATGGCCGCTCAGCACGCCCGTGCAGATGCTCGCGCTCGATTCGATCTATCCCGGCTGGGACGGGCTCGAGCGCGGTGGGCAGATCGCCCGCGAACAGGTGCTGCGTCCGCACGGGCGCGGTCTGATCGGCATCTGGCGGCGTTGGGACTGGGAGCTGGAGGAAGAGGCCGAGGCCCACGCGGTCGACCCGTCCCTCGGCCTGATCGTCGAAGGCTGCGGGGCGCTCACACCCGCAACGGCCCCGCTCGCGGATGTCACCGTCTGGGTCGACGGGCCACGCGATTCGCGACGGCGACGCGCTCTCGAGCGCGACGGTGACGGCTTCCGCAGCCACTGGGACATGTGGGCGGCGCAGGAGGACGCGCACATCGCGCGGCACGAGCCGCAGAGCCTCGCCCACGTGCAGGTGGCTACGCCGTAGCGGCGTCCGCATCGTCGGCGCGCTGGATCAGATCGTCCAGCCGGTACCCGAGCCAGTCGTACACGTGGAACCGCGCGTCGTGCGGGTCGTGACGGTCATCGTGGTCGACGCCGAGGCGTGACGCGACGACCAGCCTGATCGCGGCGAGGGTGCGCATCCACGCGTCGACGTGGGCGGCGGGGATGGCGACGTCGTGCGCGGCGAGCACATCGCGATCGTCATCGTCGATGTCGAAGTCGATGAGACCCTCACGCACGACGAGGGCGTCCTTGCGGCGGCGGTCGAACAGCTCGTCCCTGGTGCTGCGGCGGAACTCCGCTGCCGCGGCGCCGTCATCCGGGTAGGCGACGGGAGCGAGTCGTGCCAGCGCGGGATCGGCGTCCGTGCGCGGCCGTGCGACGAGGTCGAGGAACTCGTCGATCAGATGCAGCAGATTGCGTCCTTCGATCCAGGCGATCGAGATCGACACACTCACTGCGGAACCCGTCGGATGGTGGCCCACAGCCCGAAGTCGTGCATCGCCTGGGCGTGCACCTCCATCGTCTCCCGCGGCCCGGTGGCGACGACGGCGTGCCCGTCGTTGTGCACCGCCAGCATGAGGGCCGTCGCGCGCTCTTCGGGGTACCCGAAGTAGCGACGGAACACCCGCACGACATAGCTCATGAGGTTGACCGGGTCATCCCACACGACCAGCTGCCAGGGCACCAGCGGCGCGACCGTCAGCTGCTCGTCGAGCAGGGGAGTGGATGCCGGGATGCTCATGCCCACCCCAGCTCGTGCAGCTGCTCGTCGTCGATGCCGTAGAAGTGCGCGATCTCGTGGACGAGCGTGGTGTGGATCTCGTCGCACAGCTCGTCTTCGTCCGCGCAGGCGGCGAGATGCGCGTGCCGGTAGACGATGATCCGATCCGGCAGCTCGCCCATGCCGTACTGGCCGCGCTCGGTGAGGGCGAATCCCTCATAGAGGCCGAAGAGGTCGCTGCCGTCGTCGGGTTCGTCCTCGACGACGAAGACGACGTTGTCGAGTCCGTCGACCATGTCGTCGGGCAGCTTGTCGAGTTCCTCGACGACGAGCGCCTCGAACTGCTCGAGGGTCAGGCTCATGCCACCGTCGGGCAGAGCCTGCGCGTCGGAGTCGAGAGAGGAGGACATGCTCCGATGCTAGCCGGGGCGCACCTCGGGGCGGGGCGTCTCTGCCGAGGACTCATAGGCTCGATGAGTACCGTCTCGACCGGAGAAGAAGATGGCGCGTCGCCCCGTGCGGCGCCGTCAGCGCCGACTTCTCGCCCCGCCGAGACGATGAGGAGCACGCCTCGCCATGCGCACCCGAATGATCACCCCGGCCGTCGTTCTCGCCCTCACGGGCGCTCTGCTGCTCGCCGGCTGCGCACCCGCCGGGCAGACGACGGACTCGGCGGGCCACGGCACGTCGGCACCCTCCGCCGGGCCGAGCCTCGAAGAGCTCTCCCGCACCGACGTGCGCACGCTCGTCGACCGGCTCGATCGTGCGCCGCTCAGCGAGCGGGATGATGCGGTGATGGCTTCGATCCGCACGGACCGCGTCGTGCTGGCCGGCCCCGACGGATCGCAGGTCGAGATGCCGATGCCGGACGGCATGACCTACATCTCCTTCGCTCCGTACCGCTCGCAGACGCACGACTGCACCTTCCACGCGCCGAGCTCGTGTGTCGGCGAGCTGCGCAACACCGAGCTGCAGCTGAGCATCACGGACGTTGCCACGGGGCAGACGTACGTCGACGAGCAGACGCGCACGTTCGACAATGGCTTCATCGGCGTGTGGCTTCCGCGCGGCATCACCGCCGAGGTCGTCACCGTGATCGGCGACAGCGAGGCCAGGGCTGTGGTCTCCACCGTGAACGCTGACGACCCGACCTGTATCACGACGATGCCGCTGCAGACGCGCGGCTGACACGACGAAGCCCCCGGGTTCATGACGAACCCGGGGGCTTCTCTGGGGTGAGTAACGGGGCTTGAACCCGCGACCCCCGCGACCACAACGCGGTGCTCTACCAGCTGAGCTATACCCACCATGTGCCTGCCTGAGCGGGCGACTCGACAAGTCTATTACATGTTCAGAGTGAACTCTGACACCGTGCGGTCGGCGATGTCGCGCGCCTGCTCGGAGGAGGGTCCGGGAGCGTCGGCGAACACCGCGGAGCGGTAATAGCGCAGCTCGCGGATCGACTCGAGGATGTCGGCCAGGGCCCGGTGGCCGCCGTTCTTCTCCGGAGCCTGGAAGAACACCCGGGGGTACCAGCGACGCGCGAGCTCTTTGATGCTCGAGACGTCGACGTTGCGGTAATGAAGGTACTGGTCGATGTTCTGCATGTACGTGGCGAGGAACATCCGGTCGGTGCCGATCGTGTTGCCGGCCAGCGGAGCCTTGCGCTCGAGGGGGACGAAGCGCTTGATGTACGCGAGCGTCTGCTCCTCGGCATCGGCGAGGCTGACGCCGTTCGGGATCTCGTCGATCAGGCCCGAGGTGCGGTGCATCTCAGTGACGAAGTCGTTCATGTTCGCGAGGGCGGCGTCGCTCGGCTTGATGACGATCTGGAAGCCGGGGTCGAGCAGGTTCAGCTCGAAATCGGTGACCACGACAGCGATCTCCACGAGTTCGTCGACCGAGAGGTCGAGGCCCGTCATCTCGCAGTCGATCCACACGAGCCGGTCGTTCTCAGCAGCAGAAACCATGGTTCGATCCTAGCGACGGGGCCCGACACGGTAATCTGGAGCCGGCACGCCTCCTTAGCTCAGAGGAAGAGCATCGGCTTTCTAATCCGTTGGTCGCAGGTTCGAATCCTGCAGGGGGCACCTCGTCAGTTCCGCAGCGCGGCGACCGCATCGTCGGCATCCCAGAACTCGCCGATCAGGCGGAAGGCTCCGGATGCCAGGTGCAGACGCTCCGCGCGATAGCGGATGCCCAGGGGGTCGGCGATCACGCGCAGATGTCCGCGGATGCGCCCGCGGGCGTCGACGACGCGCCACAGGTGGTCGCCTGCCCTGTCGAGGTGTTCGGCGCGCGTGCGCAGCGCGGGGGTCTCCCACAGCAGAGCGGGGTGTGTCTCAGTCAGCGATGTCATGCTGTCTCCTTCCCTGATTCGAACATATGGACGGCCACCGACATTCCGTCCCGTAGACTCGGCGGCATGCCCGCGACCTCTCCGTATGCCGCTCGCCTCGCCGAGATCCCGGTCGAACGCCGAGAGGTGCAGGTGCAGGGATCGACGACGGCGTACTGGGTGTACGGCGAGGCGGCGGACGACGCGCCGACGATCGTCACCGTGCACGGATTCCGCGGCGAGCATCACGGGCTCGAGCCGGTCGTGGCGTACCTGCCCGGCATCCGGATCATCTCGCCCGACCTGCCGGGCTTCGGCGAGACGCCGCCGATACCGGATCGCGAGCACGACCTCGGGCTCTACACCGGCTGGCTCTGCGAGTTCGCGCGCACCGTCGCGCCCGGAGCGATCATCCTCGGGCACTCGTTCGGCTCGATCGTCGCGGCGGCCGCCGTCGCGAGCGGACTCGAGACGCCGCGGCTCATCCTGATCAACCCGATCGGCGCCCCGGCCCTCGAGGGGCCGAAGGGCCTGCTCACCCGGATCGCGGTGCTGTACTACGCCCTCGGTGCGCGTCTGCCCGAACGCTGGGGGACGGCCCTGCTGCGGCATCCGCTCACGGTGCGCGTCATGAGCATGGCGATGGCCAAGACCCGCGACCCGGCGCTGCGCAGGTTCATCCACGGCCAGCACGACACCTACTTCTCGCGCTTCGCCGATCGCGACGTGCTGCACGACGCCTTCGTGACCAGCGCCTCACATGACGTGCGGGCGTTCGCGGGCGTGATCGACGTGCCGACTCTGCTGATCGCGGCTCAGCGTGACGACATCACGCCGATCGAGGCCGAGCGGCGCCTCGCGACGATGTTCCCTCAGGCCGAGCTGGTCGAGATCGCCGACGTCGGGCACCTCATCCACTACGAGACGCCGGCCGAGGCGGCCGGAGCGATCCGGCGCTTCCTCAGACTTCCCGTCGTGCGAGGCCGATGAGCCCGGCCACCCGGAACGGGATCACCTCGCCCATCGCGAGCGAGGTCTCGGTGCGCTCGACGCCGTCGATCGACAGGATCCTGGCGTCGGTGTCGAACAGGTGACGAGCATCCCGGCAGGCGACCCTGGCGAGCAGGTCGATCGATCCGCTCAGCCCGTGCGCCTGCACGATCTCGGGAACCCGTGACAGCTCGGCGATGATCCGCGGCAGCTCGGTCTGCCGCACGCCGATGCTGATGAACGCCTGCAGCGGGAATCCGAGCACCTCGGTCGAGAACGAGCGCTCGTACGACTCGAAGACTCCCGTCTGCTCGAGTCGGGCCATCCGGGCCTGAATCGTGTTGCGCGACAGGCGAAGCCGGTCGGCCAGCTTCACCACGGTCGTGCGCGGGTCCTCCGCCAGGGCGGTGAGCAGTTCGAGGTCTGTGCGATCCAGGACGGGCATAACGCCACACGATAGCAGGGCTGCAGTCGGGGTGATTGCGCAACATGCTCAGCAAACGCACACATGCTTGAGCGACGTGTCAGCCCGACGTAGCATTCGACTAAGCCCGACGCAGCCGTCGGGAAACCGTGCACGCCCCACGAGGGCCGCCACGTCAGGAGGACGCCGATGTCACCGAACACCAGCCCGATCGTCGACACTCAGAACGATCTCGAACTCACCGAGCGCATCATCGCGCCCGACGGCACGCGCGTGTCGAACCCTGGACTCGACCGCTGGATCGCCGACATCGACTACCAGGCGATGCGCGAGCTGCACCGCGACATGGTGGTGCTGCGGCGCATCGACTCCGAGGGCGTGGCGCTGCAGCGCCAGGGCCAGCTCGGCCTGTGGGCGCCGTGCAACGGCCAGGAGGCCGCGCAGATCGGCACCGGCCGTGCCCTCGCGCCGAAGGACTTCGTCTTCCCCAGCTACCGCGAGACCGGGGTGATGTACACCCGCGGTGCCGAGCCGGGCGACTACGTGCGCATGTGGCGCGGTGAGGAGGGCGCGGCCTACGACCCCGCCCGGCTCGGCATCGCTCCGCTGCAGATCATCATCGGCGCGCAGACCCTGCACGCCGTCGGCTACGGCATGGGCATCCTGCACGACGGAGCCGACGAGGTCGCCGTCACCTACTTCGGCGACGGCGCCACCAGTCAGGGCGACGTCAACGAGGCGATGATCTTCGCCTCGTCGTACCGCGCACCTGTCGTGTTCGTCTGCCAGAACAACCACTGGGCGATCTCCGAGCCGGTCGGACTGCAGTCGCAGTACCCGCTGGCTGGCCGCGCGCCCGGGTTCGGCATCCCGAGCCTGCGCGTCGACGGCAACGACGTGCTCGCCTGCATGGCGGCGATGCGCTGGGCGCTCGATCACGCACGCACCGGCAAGGGGCCCGCCTACCTCGAAGCAGTGACCTACCGCATGGGGCCGCACACCACCGCCGACGACCCGAAGCGCTACCGCGACGACGCCGAACTCGCCCTGTGGCGCGATCGCGACCCGATCACGCGCCTCGAGGCGCATCTCCGCGCCGCCGGCGAGCTGACCGACGAGCACCTCGGCTCCGTGCAGCAGGCTGCCGACGACATCGCCCGCGAGATGCGCGCCGCATGCATCGGCATGCAGACCCGCCCGGCCCTCGCCGTGTTCGATCGCGTGTACGCCGAGCCGCACTCCGGCCTCGAGCGCCAGCGCGACGAGTACGCCGCATACCTCGCCTCGTTCGAGGAGGCCTGAGATGACGCAGATGACGATGGGCAAGGCCCTCAATGCGGGGCTGCGCCAGGCGATGCTCGACGACGAGAAGGTCGTGCTGATGGGTGAGGACATCGGCACCCTCGGTGGCGTGTTCCGCATCACCGACGGGCTCAAGGACGAATTCGGGGCGAAGCGGGTGATCGACACGCCGCTCGCCGAATCCGGCATCGTCGGCACCGCGGTCGGGCTCGCGTTCCGGGGGTACCGTCCGGTGGTGGAGATCCAGTTCGACGGATTCATCTACCCCGCGTTCGACCAGATCGTCTCGCAGGTCGCGAAGCTGCACTACCGCACGCAGGGCCGGGTGAAGATGCCGATCACGATCCGCGTGCCCTGGGCGGGCGGCATCGGCGCGGCCGAGCACCACTCCGAATCGCCCGAGGCCTATTTCGTGCACACCGCAGGGCTCCGCGTGATCGCGGTCTCCGACCCGCAGGACGCGTACCGCTGCCTGCGGCAGGCCATCGCCTGCGACGACCCGGTCCTGTTCTTCGAGCCGAAGCGCCTGTACCACCACAAGGGTGAGGTCGACCTCGCGGCGCCGCTCGCCGATGCCCCTCCGATGGGTCTCGCCCGGGTGGTGCGCCAGGGGACGGATGCCACGATCATCACCTACGGCGCGATGGTGAGCACTGCACTCGACGCGGCCGCCGCTGCGGAGGACGAGGGCGTCTCGCTCGAGGTCATCGACCTGCGCTCGCTCTCGCCCGTCGACTACGAGACCGTCTCCGCCTCGGTGCGGCGCACCGGGCGGGTGGTCGTCGCGCACGAGGCGTCCCGCGAGGCGGGAGTGGCCGCGGAGGTCATCGCGAGCATCACCGAGTTCTGCTTCGAATACCTCGAGGCGGCACCCGTGCGCGTCACCGGGCACGACATCCCGTATCCCCCCGCGAAGCTCGAGAAGTTCCACCTTCCGGACCTCGACCGCATCCTCGACGCCGTCGACCGAGTGCTCGATCGTCCGCACGCACTGAGCACCGTGGACGCGAAGGGAGACGAGCGGTGAACGCCGAGTTCCGCCTGCCCGACCTGGGCGAAGGACTGACCGAAGCCGAGGTCGTGCAATGGCTCGTGCAGCCGGGCGACGCCGTCGCGCTGAACCAGACGCTCGCCGAGGTCGAGACGGCCAAGGCCGTCGTCGAACTGCCCTCTCCGTACGAGGGCACCGTCGCCGTGCTGCACGCCGACGCAGGCGACACCGTGGCGGTCGGCGCCCCGCTGATCGCCTTCGACGTCGCCGGCGACGGGTCCGCGACTTCAGCCGCTCCTGCCGCGGCCGAGGCGGAGGAGGAGAAGGCACAGCCGAATCTCGTCGGATACGGCGCGGCCCCGGCATCCGGAGGCCGTCCGGCCCGACGTGCCCGCCGAGGCGGCGCGGCCCCGGCGGTCGCGGCCGATGCCGACGTGCTCGAGGCGGCCCCGCACGACGTGCTGCCGCCCAGCGTCGCCGAGCCGGCGGTGGGGGAGCGGCCCCGCTCGACCCCACCGGTGCGCGCGCACGCGAAGCGCCTCGGGGTCGATCTCGCATTGGTCGCCGCCGACGTCGGCGACCGGGTGATCACCCGCGACGACGTGGATGCCTATGCCGGGCGCACGGGCTCGGCCGCTGCGGCGACGCAGCCGGCGCCGGCCGCATCGCCTGCCGTGCAGCTCGTGCCGTCGGGAGAGCGTGCGCAGACCCGCATCCCGATCAAGGGTGTGCGCAAGCACACCGCCCAGGCGATGGTGCAGAGCGCGTTCACCGCTCCGCACGTCACCACGTTCCACACCGTCGACGTCACCGCGAGCATGGAGCTGATCGAGCAGCTGAAGGCCGACAGGTCACTCGCCGAGCACCGCATCGGACCGCTCGTGGTCATCGCGAAGGCGGTGGCTCTCGCACTCGGACGCAACCCGTCGCTGAACGCGACATGGGACGAGGCTGCGGGCGAGATCGTGCACAATCACTTCGTCGATCTGGGCATCGCCGCAGCGACCGAGCGCGGTCTGATCGTGCCGATCATCCGGGACGCCGAGAGACTGTCCCTCACCGGGATGGCCGACGCGCTCGCGCAGCTCACGCAGACGGCACGTGCCGGCAGGACCAGCCCGGCAGAGCTCGCCGGCGGCACCTTCTCGATCACCAACATCGGCGTGTTCGGCATCGATGCGGGCACGCCGATCCTGCCGCCGGGGCAGTCCGGGATCCTTGCTGTCGGGGCGGTGCGACGTCAGCCGTGGGAGTACCGCGGTGAGATCGCCTTGCGCCAGATGATGACGCTGAGTCTGTCGTTCGACCACCGGCTCGTCGACGGCGCCGAGGGCGCCCGCTTCCTCAAGGATGTCGCCGACATCCTCGAGCAGCCGGGCCGGGCTCTGCTCTACTGAGCCGCGGCGCGCCGGTGCGGGTCGACCCGGTCAGACATCGCCTGCGGTCAGCGCGGCCATCGCCATCGCGGCGAGCACGCGCGCGGTGTCGGTGCGCGTGCGCAGCGCGGCCGAGGTGCTGTGCGGCGTGGAGTTCAGCAGCCCGAAGCACGCCTGGACGCGCAGACGCAGCTCCTCCCGCTCGCCTGACACGAGAGGTCTGAGCGCATCGATCCACAATCCGATGTACGCACGCTGCAGTCGGCGCACGTCCGCTCGCGACTGATCGGTGAGGTGGAACAGCTCACGATCCTGCACGCGGATGACGTCGGCGTTGCGCAGGGCGAAGTCGACGTGGAAGTCCACGAGCATCGCCATGCGGGTGCGTTCATCGGCGGTTCCGTGCACGACTGCGGTGCCGCCGGTGACGAGGTCCTCGCTCACGCCGATGAGCAGCGCACCGAGGAGCGCCTGCTTGCCGGCGAAGTGCCGGTACACGGCCGGTCCGGAGACGCCGACCGCGGCGCCGATGTCCTCCAGGCTCACGCTCGAGTACCCCCGGGCGCCGAACAGCTCGGCGGCCGCGACGAGGATCGCGCCGGTGCGCTGAGCTTTGGCACGATTGCGCGAAGTGACGGGCGTTGTCATTTCGGTTAATCCTCGCTAACCTGAATTGCCGGGGTTAGTGAACACTAACCCTTCTGGCGCCATATTTCCGCAACGGTCGAGGAGGACCCGCGATGCCGGCCACCCAGCAGACTCTCGCCGCAGAGCTGCGCGAGCGCCTCGCCGCCGCCGCACTCGGCGGCCCGGAGCGCTCCCGCGAACGGCATGTCGCCCGCGGCAAGATGCTGCCGCGCGACCGCGTCGACCGGCTGCTCGACGAGGGCAGCCCCTTCATCGAGGTCGCGCCCCTGGCGGCGAACGGACTGTACGGCGACGAGGCCCCGGGTGCCGGGGTGGTCGCCGGTATCGGGCTGGTGCACGGCAGGCACGTGATGGTCGTCTGCAACGACCCGACCGTCAAGGGCGGCACGTACTTCCCGATGACGGTGAAGAAGCATCTGCGTGCGCAGGAGATCGCGATCGAGAACCGCCTGCCCTGCCTCTACCTCGTCGACTCGGGCGGCGCCTTCCTCCCGAAGCAGGACGAGGTGTTCCCCGACCGCGACCACTTCGGTCGTATCTTCTTCAACCAGGCGCGCATGTCGGCCGAGGGGATCCCGCAGCTCGCGGCCGTGCTCGGCTCGTGCACGGCGGGCGGCGCGTACGTGCCGGCGATGAGCGACCAGACCGTGATCGTGCGGGGCCAGGGCACCATCTTCCTCGGCGGTCCGCCGCTGGTGAAGGCCGCGATCGGCGAGGTCGTCACCGCCGAGGAGCTCGGCGGGGGAGAGTTGCACGCCCGCCGCTCGGGGGTCGTCGATCACCTGGCCGACGACGACGAGCACGCCCTCGAGATCCTTCGTGACATCGTCGCGACGCTGCCGCAGCCGGCCCCGCCGGCGTGGCACGTCGGGCCGAGCATCGCACCCCGCGAAACCGGAAGCCTCTACGACGTCGTGCCCGTCGACGTGAACACCGCGTACGACGTGCACGAGGTGATCGACCGGCTCGTCGACGCCGACAGCGTCAGCGAGTTCAAGCCCGAGTACGGCATCACCCTCGTGACCGCGTTCGCGCGGCTGCACGGCCACCCGATCGGGATCGTCGCCAACAACGGCGTGCTGTTCAGCGAATCGGCGCTGAAGGGCGCCCACTTCATCGAGCTCTGCGACCAGCGCGGCATCCCGCTGCTGTTCCTGCAGAACATCACCGGGTTCATGGTCGGCACCGAGGCCGAGGCGGGCGGCATCGCGAAGGACGGCGCGAAGATGGTGACCGCCGTCGCCACCACCCGCGTGCCGAAACTGACCGTGATCATCGGCGGCTCGTTCGGCGCCGGCAACTACTCGATGTGCGGTCGGGCGTACTCGCCGCGATTCCTGTGGACCTGGCCGGCCAGCCGCATCTCGGTGATGGGCGGCCCGCAGGCGGCATCCGTCCTCGCCACGGTGAAAGAGGATCAGCTCACCGCGGCAGGAACACCGTGGACCGCCGAGCAGCGCGCCGAGTTCGAGGCGCCCGTCCGCAGTCAGTACGAGGCGCAGGGTGAGCCGTACTACGCCACCGCGCGGCTGTGGGACGACGGGATCGTCGACCCCGACCAGACCCGCGACCTGCTCGGACTCGCGCTCGACGTCGTCTCCCGGACGCCCCTGCCCGACCCGCGCTTCGGCCTCTTCCGGATGTGAGCATCATGACCATCGACACCGTCCTCGTCGCCAACCGCGGCGAGATCGCCCGCCGCATCATCCGCACCCTGCGCGACCTGGGAATGCGCAGCGTCGCCGTGTACAGCGACGCCGACGCGCACGCGCCGCATGTGCGCGAAGCAGACCAGGCCGTGCACATCGGCGGATCGGCTGCGTCGGATTCGTACCTGAACGTGGATGCCATCCTGGCCGCCGCACAGGCATCCGGTGCCCAGGCCATCCACCCCGGATACGGATTCCTCTCCGAGAGCGTGCAGCTGGCACGCGTCTGCGCGGGAGCCGGTGTGACCTTCATCGGACCCGGCGAGCGCGCCCTCGAGATCATGGGTGACAAGGCGACGGCGCGCGACCACGTGGCGCGCCACGGCGTGCCCGTGGTGCCCGGCTTCACGGCCGCAGGCCTCGACGACGATCAGATCCGCGCCCGTGCCGACGAGGTCGGCTACCCGCTGCTGGTCAAGCCCAGCGCGGGCGGCGGCGGCAAGGGAATGGAGATCGTCCGCGCCGGTGACGAGCTCGCCGGCGCGCTCGCGACCGCGCGGCGCGTCGCGACCGCGGCGTTCGGCGACGACTCGATGGTGCTCGAGCGGCTCGTGCAGCGGCCGCGGCACATCGAGGTGCAGGTCTTCGGCGACACGCACGGCACGGTCATCGCCCTCGGCGAGCGCGAATGCACTCTGCAGCGTCGCCACCAGAAGGTGATCGAGGAAGCACCCGCGGCACATCTTCCCGACGCGGTGCGCCGTCGGCTGCTCGACGCCGCGGTGGCCGCGGCGAAGAGCGTCGACTACGTCGGCGCCGGCACCGTGGAGTTCCTCGTCGACGCCGACGCCGTCGACGAGGTGTTCTTCATCGAGATGAACACGCGGCTGCAGGTCGAGCATCCGGTCACCGAGGAGGTCACCGGTCTCGACCTCGTCGCCCTGCAGCTGCACATCGCCGCCGGGGGTGCGATCGACCCGGCCCCGGCCGTGCGCGGGCACGCCGTCGAGGCCCGCGTCTACGCGGAATCGCCGGAGCGCGGGTTCCTGCCGTCCACCGGGCGCGTCCTGCTGTTCGATCCTCCCCGCGACGTGCGGGTGGATGCCGCGATCGAGACGGGTTCTGAGATCAGCGGGTTCTACGATCCGATGATCGCGAAGGTCATCGCGTACGGCGCGGATCGTGCGACGGCGCTGCGCCGTCTGGACGCCGCTCTCGCCCGCACCGTCGTGCTGGGAGTCGAGACGAACATCGCCTTCCTGCGTGCCCTGCTCCGCGACGAGCGCGTGCGGCGGGGCGACCTCGACACAGGTCTGATCGAGACGATGCTGCCGTTCGCCGCCGCGCCGCCGACGCCGGCGATGCTGGCCGCGGCCGCGCACGCTGTCGCGCAGGCCCGTCCGAGCAGTCGCCCGAGGGCCTCCGCCGACGTCTGGCACGAGCTGCCGGGCTGGCGGATCGGCGGCGCCGCGGCGCCGCCGCGCACCGAGTTCGTGACCGACGACGACACGATCGTCGAGGCGCCGGCAGCGTACACGCGCGGCGTCCCGACGGCGACCGACGACGACGGCGCCGTGTGGGTCTTCGCCGACGGCCGGACCGCGCGTCTGCGTCCGCTCTCCCGTCGAGGGCGCATGCAGCGCCGCCTCGCCGAGCGGGAGCGCGCATCCGGGCCGAGCCGGCCCGAGGGCCGCGCCCCCATGCCGGGCAGCATCGTGGCCGTTCACGTCGCCGACGGCGACGTGGTGCGCGCGGGAGATCCGCTCGTCTCGATCGAGGCGATGAAGATGGAGCATCCGGTGCTCGCGCCGCACGACGGCACGGTGCACCTGCTGGTCGCCCTCGGCGACCAGGTGCGACGGGACCAGCCCGTGGCACGAGTCAGCGAACAGGAGACAGCATGAGCGCCCAGACCGAACTGACCGGTGTCGAACTCACCGAAGAGCAGCGTGAGCTCGCCGCGATGGTGCGCGAGTTCGCGGACGAGGTCGTCGCGCCGCAGGCGTACGAGGCCGACCGCACGCACACGCTCAACCTCGACGTCGTACGGCAGATGGGCGAGATGGGCCTGTTCGGGCTGCCCTTCTCGGAGGAGTACGGCGGGCAGGGCGGCGACTACCTCGCGCTCGGCCTCGCGATCGAAGGCATCGCCCGCGTCGATCAGTCGCTCGCGATCACCCTCGAGGCCGGCGTGAGCCTGGGCGCGATGCCGGTCTACCGCTTCGGCACCGAGGCGCAGAAGCAGGAGCACCTGCCCGCGCTGCTCGCCGGCGAGGCTCTGGCGGGCTTCGGCCTCACCGAACCGGAGGCGGGAAGCGATGCCGGTGCCACGCGCACGACGGCGCGTCTCGAAGGCGGCGAGTGGGTGCTCAACGGCAGCAAGCAGTTCATCACCAACTCGGGCACCGCGATCACCCGCTTCGTGACCATGACCGCGGTCACCGGCGAGCGCGAGGGGCGCAAGGAGATCTCCACGATCATCGTCCCGAACGGCACGGTGGGGTTCACCGTCGAGCCGCCGTACGACAAGGTGGGCTGGAACGCCTCCGACACGCACCCGCTCACCCTGAACGACGTCCGAGTGCCGGAGGAGAACCTGCTCGGCGAGCGCGGGCTCGGCTTCAAGAACTTCCTCAGCATCCTCGACGAGGGGCGCATCGCGATCGCCGCTCTCGCGACGGGCGCCGCGGAGGGATGCCTGGAGGCGGCCGTCGACTACGCCCACAAGCGCACCGTGTTCGGCGCGGCGCTGAGCACGAGGCAGAACGCGCAGTTCACCCTGGCCCGCATGCGCGCCCGCGTGCACACCGCCCGCCTGGCCTGGCACCACGCCGCCCGGCTGCGCGACGCGGGCCGCCCGTTCGCCGAGGAGGCCGCGATCGCCAAGCTCGTGTCGGGCGAGGCGGCGATGGACAACGCCCGCGATGCGACGCAGATCTTCGGCGGCAACGGCTTCATGAACGAGTACTCCGTCGCGCGGCACTACCGCGACTCGAAGATCCTCGAGATCGGCGAGGGCACCACCGAGGTTCAGCTCCTCGTCATCGCCCGATCGCTGGGCCTGGTCGGATAGCGTTCGAGCATGACCGACATCGTTCAGCGCGGACTGTACTTCGAGGAGTTCGAGGTGGGCGCGCGCTACCTGCACCGACCAGGACGCACGGCCACCGAGGCCGACAACGTGCTCTTCACCACCCTCACGATGAACACGCAGGCGCTGCACCTCGATGCGGCGTTCGCCGACGCGCAGCAGCCGTTCGGCCAGCGGCTGATGAACTCGATGTGGACGCTCTCGACGATGGTCGGCGCGTCGGTGACACAGCTCACCCAGGGCACCCTGGTCGCGCAGCTGGGGCTCGGCGATATCTCGTTCCCGCACCCGCTCTTCCACGGCGACACGCTGTACACCGAGAGCGTGATCGTCGACAAGCGCCTCTCGGCCTCCCGGCCCGGTCAGGGCATCTGCACGATCGAGCACACCGGCCGCAATCAGGACGGCGTGGTCGTGGCGAAGGCCACCCGCACCGCGCTGATGCGCTGCCTGCCGGACGGCGAGCGATGACCCTCGGCATGGGCCCGGCGCTGCTGTTCTGCCCGGCAGACCGCCCTGAACGGTTCGCGGGGGCGCTGCAGAAGGCGGATGCCGTGATCCTCGATCTCGAAGATGCCGTGCTTCCGGATGCCAAGGCGCAGGCGCGTGAGAACGTCATCGCCGCCGATCTGGATCCCGACCGCGTCATCGTGCGGGTGAACGCACCCGAGACCGCGGAGTTCGCCCGGGACGTCGAGGCGGTGCGGCGCACGCCGTTCCGCACGGTGATGGTGGCGAAGAGCGAGGACCCGGCGGCGTTCGACGCCTTCGGCGCCGAGTTCGGCTTGATCGCCCTGTGCGAGACGGCGCGCGGTGTGCACCGGGCGGGCGAGTTGGCAGCGCACGAGCACACCATCGGGATGATGTGGGGCGCCGAGGATCTCGTGGCATCCCTCGGCGGCATGTCGAGCCGCTTCCCGGACGGGCGCTACCGCGACGTGGCCCGCACGGCGCGGGCACAGGTGCTGCTCGCAGCCGGCGCGTGCGGCCGGACGGCCCTCGACGCGGTGCACCTCGACATCGACGATCTGGACGGTCTCGCCGCCGAGGCCGCGGATGCGGTGGCATCGGGATTCGGGGCGACCGCATGCATCCACCCGAAGCAGGTCACGGTGATCCGCGACGCCTATCGACCCGACCCGGCGACGATCGCCTGGGCTGAGGCCGTGCTCGCCGCAGCAGAGGGGGAGCGGGGCGTGTTCCGCTTCGAGGGGCGGATGATCGACGAGCCCGTGCTGCGTCACGCTCGTGCGGTGCTGAGCCGGCGGTGAACCCCGATGCGTCCCTGAGCCTGTCGAAGGGTCCCTGAGCCTGTCGATGGGTCCCTGAGCCTGTCGAAGGGTCAGATCGGAATCGCCTCGAGCAGCCGCAGCGTGCCGCGCTCGGCGACGAAGCGGTGCACCGACCCGTTGTGCAGCGAATCACCCACCCGCGGCAGTGAGCCGCCGGACACGTGCATGAGCAGCGAGCGGATGACCCCGCCGTGGCTGACGACGATGATCGACTCCGCGCGCGGCGCGGACCGTCGACGCGCATCGCGGACGATCCGCTCGAGGGAGTCCAGGGCGCGGTCGCGCACCTCGTCGAGGGTCTCCGCACCGGGCACGGCCGAGGTCCAGTCGCCCCAGGTATTCAGGTAGTCCTCGACGAGCATGCCCTCGCCGTCGCCGAAGGTGCGCTCGCGCAGCCCGCGCGTGAGCGCCGGCCTGCCGAGTCCGAGCTCGTCGGCGATGATCTGCGCGGTCTGCTGCGCCCGCACCAGCGGGCTGGCGTAGATTGCGTCGTACGGCTCACCGGCAAGGGCGGCGGCGGCGCGGCGGGCATCGTCGCGACCGGTGTCGTTGAGCGGGATGTCGGTGGCGCCCTGGATGCGACGTGCGAGGTTCCAGTCGGTCTGTCCGTGGCGTACGAGTGTCAGCAGGGTCACCACTCGAGCCTAGGCGAGGCGCCGGTGAGCGGCGCTCAGAGTGCACCGAGGCGGGATGCCAGGGCAGTGAGCACCTCGGTGGTGCCGCCCCCGATCACGGCGTCTGCCCAGGCATCCGCTCTCGTCGGCTCGTGGTTGACGATCACGATCGGCATGTCACGGCGGCGGGCGCGCTCGATCACCCGGATGCCGGAGTTCACCGTGAGAGAGGTGCCCGCCACCAGCAGCGCCTCGGAGGCGTGCACGAGCGATTCGGCCAGCGCGAATCGCGCGGTCGGCACGAACTCGCCGAAGTACACCACATCGGGCTTCAGCATCCCGCCGCAGATCTCGCAGGTCGGGATGACGAATCCGGCCGTGCTCTCCGGCGACACGTCTCCGTCGGGGTTGAGCGCGATGTTCTCGGGAACGAGGATCCACGGGTTCAGCTGCTCGATGCGCTCGGCGATGGCCCTGCGGTCGTACACCTGGCGGCAGTCCAGGCAGAACGTGCGATGCATGGTGCCGTGCAGTTCGACGACCCGCCGACTTCCGGCGCGCAGGTGCAGCCCGTCGACGTTCTGCGTGACCACCCCGGTCGACGCGCCTGCGCGCTCCAGTGCTGCGAGCGCAAGATGGCCGCCGTTCGGGTCGGGCGTCGTGAACGCCCGGTATCCGAGATGGCCGCCGAGCCAGTACCGCCGCCGCGCGGCCTCATCAGAGAGGTAGGTCTGGATCGTCATCGGCTTCGAGCGTGGCGGTGCGCCGGCACCGCGGTAGGCGGGGATGCCCGAGTCGGTAGAGATGCCCGCTCCGGTCAGCACGGCGAACGGCCGACCCTGCAGGACTCCAGTCGCGCGCTCGACGGCATGGGAGACCGTGTTCGAGAGCTCGACCGACTGCACCCGGGAAGTCTATTCGCGCGGGCGGCGCATCGGGCCGATTCCACCTGACAGCATGGTCGGATGCAGCTTCAGCACGTGAGCGACCCGCTCGACCCGATCCTCGACGACTACCGCTCGCTCACCGACACGGCGTTGCGGCGAGTTCAGGAACCGGCCGGGGGGCTGTACATCGCGGAGTCGGCGAAGGTGATCGAGCGCGCATTTCGGGCAGGGCACCGGCCCCGGTCGATCCTGACCCAGCAGAAGTGGACGGATGCCGTGGCCGACATGCTGGGCCGGATCGACGCTCCCGTGTACGTGGTGGCCGACGAGGTCGCCGAGCAGCTCACCGGCTTCGCGGTGCACCGCGGGGTGATGGCGGCCATGCACCGACCCGAGCCTGCACGGCTGCCGGATCTGCTGTCGCAGATCGCTGCGCGGCGCCCGCGGATCGCCGTCCTGGAAGGGCTCACCGACCACACCAACGTGAGGTGTTCCAAAACACAGAAAGCTAAGAATCGATCTCGCATCGCGATCTTGGAAGGGGTGACCGATCATACGAACGTCGGAGCGCTGTTCAGATCGGCCGCCGCGCTGGGCGTGGATGCTGTCCTCGTCACGCCGGACTGTGCCGACCCGCTCTATCGCCGCTCTGTCCGGGTGTCGATGGGCACCGTCTTCCAGGTGCCATGGACGCGCATCCCTGAGTGGCCCGCGGGCATGGACGTGCTCAAGGATGCCGGGTACGTCGTCGCCGGGATGACGCTGGGGGAGGGCGCGATCACGCTCGACGAGCTCGTCGCTGAGGACCATGAGAAGCTCGCTCTTGTCTTCGGCTCCGAGGGCTTCGGTATCACGGCTCGCACCGACGCGCTGCTCGATCGTCGAGTGACGATTCCGATGATGAGTGGCGTGGATTCACTCAATGTCGCAGCGGCTTCGGCTGTCACGTTCTATGCGACGAAGTGAGATCTGTTCGGGGACTACGCCCTGGGCGTGGCAAACTGCGCTTAGTTACAAGGGGATGCTGACGCGTAGTCCGCACGATTCGCGTCATGGGTGGCTGTCAGGCCCTTCGTTGGGAGAGAGCAAGTGAAGATACGGGTCGTCGAGAGGTTTGCTTCGCACACGGGAGGTCGCGAGGACCTGGTGGTGTTGCGTCGTGACGGGTGGGACGATTTCGGGTTCAAGACTCTCTTCCACGCCGAGTTCACTCCTGCGCGTGGCGAGACCATCGACCTCGGATTGGTGAAAATCCTGAAGGCTGGACAGACGGGAGGTCGAACTCAGTTCGACAAGCCTGTCTTCCGCTCGCTCGACGAGAGCTACTGCTCGCTAGGGCAGGACATCGAGTACTACGAGAAGCTGGCACAGCTTCCTCCTAAGGTCAGAGATGCCTTTCTTTTGGCTATGCGAGATGCTGCAGTAGACAGCACCATCGCCCGCGAGTTCGAGCACGAGGAGGGGTGGACGACCTCACTCACAAGGTTCGGACAGGCTGAGCACACGCTCGCCATGGCAAGCGCCCTCTTTGAGCCCGCAACAAACGCGGGTGGAGTTGCGACGCTTTCCCACCAGAGCCGCGAGCTCGGGCTCAACCTTGAATTCCGCTTCGACGACACCCGTGCGCTTCCGGGGAGGTGCAAGGTCCTGATCGGCTACAACGGCGTCGGCAAGACCAGATTGCTCGCAGAGATGGCGCGCGATGTCAGCCGGGTGGGACTGGCCGCTGCAGATCCGAAATCTGGAGCCAGCCGATCGTTCAGTTCCGTGGTGGCTGTCTCCTACAGCGCCTTCGATCACTTTGAACTGCCGCCGATCCTGAACGCGAGCGAGGATGACCTCAAGCTAGAGGAGGCTTCGTCAACGACGCGCTTCGGATACACCTATTGCGGCCTTCGCCAGGTGCAGGCAGATCCCCAGACCACGCGTCTCAAGTCGATTCGAGAGCTCGACGATGAGCTGGTCACCGCATTCGCCAAAGCATGCACGAGAGATTCGGCACTGCTTACGCAGGTTATGGAGACGATCGAGTCCGATCCTTCCTTTGGTCGATCTGGAATTAGCTTGTCGACGTGGGTGGCGTCCGCGGGGATCCCTGCCGAGTATCCTTCCCGCCTGAGTTCGGGACAGAAAATCGTGATGAACATCCTTGTCCAACTCGCGGCGCATTTGCGGAAGCGCTCGCTCGTGCTGCTCGATGAACCCGAGACGCATCTTCATCCGCCACTGCTCGCGGCGCTCCTTCGCGGCGTCCATCAGTTGCTCGACGCCTTCGATTCGTACGCAGTTGTCGCCACCCACAGCCCCGTCGTGCTTCAAGAGGTGGCCGCCAAGGACGTGCTGGTGGTCGAGCGATTCGGCGATATTGTGCAAGCCTCGCCCCCGAAGCTCGAGACGTTCGCAGCAGGCTTGGGAGAGCTCACGACCGAAGCCTTCGGACTGGACAACTCGATCTCGGGCCACAGGGGCGTCATTCGCGACTTAATCTCCCGCATGGAGGTTGAAGAATTCGAGCGACTCTTCGTCGATGGGGCAAGCAGCCAGGCCCGAGCCCTCGCCTTGAGAATGAGTCGAGAGTCCGACTAGTAATGCGCACAATAGATCTGCCTTCGACGGACGAACCTGAGCTCTACGATCAACTGTCGCAACGTCGCAACTCTTCGGGAAGGGCACTGCTCGAGGCGGCACGACGAGAGGTGATGGAGGCGTACGACAACTACGTCGACGGCGAGGTGTGGAAACTTGATTCGTCGTTCGGGGACAAGCCGGTCGCGGAGGTGCTTCGGTCCAATTACGGGGTCCTGCGGTCTGGCGCGCTCAAGGAGATAGGGTCGGAACTCCTCGCGCGCAGCAGTCTCTGCTGTCTTTGCGCCCTCCGGGATTCGAGTGAACTCGATCACTACTTGCCGAAGGAGGACTTCCCCGAGTTTGCGGCCCTCAGCTTGAACCTCGTCCCTGCTTGCTCAGTGTGCAACAACAAGAAACGACAGGACTTTCGCAACGAGAGGGGGGAGCAGGCGTTCATTCATGCCTATCTCGATGACCTCCCGGACTCGCTTCCCTTCCTCCGCGCGTCACTCAGTGATGCGCCAACGGTGACCCCGTCGTTTCACGTAGTCCAACCCGCAGGAATGTCGGCATCGCTGTTCACCGTCATTGCGCAACAGTTCGAGCTGTTCGAATTGGACACCGCCTACTCTGGGGCGTCGGTTGAGCTCCTTCTTGAGCGCCGCGAAGCTCTTGAAGAGTACTTCGGCGATGGTGGCGCGGCCGACGTGATGAAGTACTTGGACCGAGATGCAAGAAGCGCGGCGCGGCGTGTCGGAGTGAACCACTGGCGACCCGCGATCCTCGCCGCGGCCGCAGCGTCGCCCGACTTCTGCTCCGGCGGATTCAGATACCTCTAGACGCGCTTGATGGTTGCCCGCGCCGACGAATGCGACACGCCGGAGCTGGCTAAAGCATAGATGCGCGATCGGTATGTCAGAATAAAGTCGATCCGGTGGGTGACCGTGCGCTCCGGGGTTTGACTTTCTGGAGGTCGTGATGGTCCCGAATTCTCCCTTCGAAGCGCTTGGCTCTCATGCTGCGGATGCGCGTGATCTCGTCGTCGAGGTCGTGCAGTCGCGTCATGCGCTGGCGGCTGATGCGCACCAGGCGGCCGCGACGCGGTACACGATCGGCTTCGGCGGGCAGTGGCGGGATCTCCAGGAGGACACGGTCGACGCGTTCAAGGAGCGCGGCTACCTGCCGTACAAGCTCAAGCCTGCCGGATACCGGCTGCCGATCGTCAACGGGTGCCTGCTGTTCGTCTGGCGAGTGCCGGCGACGCCGGATGCGGTGGGCGGGTTCGCGTCGAGCAAGACGCGCATGAACGGGTTCTTCGCGCAGGAGCCGATGGGGCTGTTCGGCACAAGCTTCGTCGAGGGCGGCGACGAAGTCCGGAACGCGAGCGAGCAGGCGGAGTTCGAGCGTGCCGTGCGCGCGGCGGGCGAGGTCATGCCCGTGGTGCTCGTCATGGTCCACTCCACCCCGCATCAGCTCACCTCGATCGAGTGGGCCGTCGCCGAGTACGTCAACGGCACGGTGCGCCCGCTCGGTCTGGAGACCATCTGGGAGCACCCGGCCGAGGGCGGCGACGCGACGGCCGAGGTCGAGTCGTTCGACAGCGGCACCCCGGTCGTGCCTTCGCTCGAGCCGCAGAAGCAGGAACGGTCGTCGGATGCGTGACAAACACCCTGGGCTGTTCGATCTCCCAGGTTCCTCGGATGGCCAGGGGAGGTTCGAGCCTGCGCGGCTGACCCAGGCTCGCGTGCGCCAGAGCCTGAGCAAGACGGAACTCGCAGCCGCGGTCGGGGTCTCCGCTGCCGCGATCGGCCAATACGAGGCAGGGGTGAACTCTCCTCGCGCAGATGTGGTCGAGCGGATGGCCACGACGTTGAAGGTGCGTCCCGGATTCTTCAGCGTGGGCAGGCCGCTCGCGCGCATCGACACCGTGCACGCGCACTTCCGCAGCCTGCGCTCGGCGCGGGTCGGCGACCGCCAGCGAGCGCTGTCGACCGCAACGCTGGTGTGGGAGCTGACGTTCGCGCTCGAGCGGTACGTCAAGCTCCCCGAGGCGGATCTTCCGAAGCTGCCGCAGGGGACGAGCCCGGGCGAAGCGGCGGCGGCGCTGCGCCGGCACTGGGGTCTCCCGGACGGGCCGGTGCGACATCTGGTCGCCACCGCGGAGTCGCGGGGGATCGTGGTCGTCGTGCGTCCGCTGGGGGAGATCGATGCGGTGGACGCGTTCTCGTCGGTGATCGTGGATCGACCGATCATGGTCACGACGCCGCGCCGCAGTGAGAACGTGTTCCGGCACAGGTTCTCGATCGCTCACGAGATCGGGCACTTGCTGTTGCACGCCGAGTCGGGGGAGCAGAGCACTGCCATCGAGAGGGAGGCCGATGAGTTCGCGGCGGCGTTCCTCACGCCGGCGGCGTCGATGGACGCGGCTCTGCCGCAGCGTCTCGACCTCGCGGCCCTTGATCGACTCGGGCGGACCTGGGGCGTGTCGCCGCACTCGCTCATCCGACGGATGGTCGAGCGCGGACGGACCACCGATTCCTCGGCGCGACGCGCCTACCAGCGCCTCGCGATGGTCGACGATCCGTCGGCGGATCCGACGAGCGCGTACCCGGGGGAGATGCCGACGCTGCTTCGCAAGGCCGCGGAGCTCGCCGCTGACGAGGGCGCGACGGTGCCCGCGCTCGCTGAGATCCTGCGGCTGGCTCCGGCGCAGATCCGCGACCTGCTCGGCGAGCCCGATCAGCGGCCTGTGCTGCGCCTCGTCGGCGACGAGGGCTGAGGCGTGGCGGCTGTCGAAGAGCAGGTCCGCAGCGCGGACAGCGCCATCTGGCAGAACATCGCAGCCTCGCCGGCGACTGCGCTGGGCGAGGCTTCCGAGGGTGCTGTGGATTATGCCCGATGAACGCCAAGGTTAAGCCGACTCTCCGCAGCCCAGGAATCGACCTACTCGGGCGGAGCTGACGAAGGCCGGAGTGCGGAGACGGTAACGGTTGCCAAGTTCTTCGAGTGATGCTGATTCGGCGAGAGCTTCGCGAGTCAATCTGGATTCCGGTGATTTGGTGCTGAGTACACGGGGCACGAGGCCATGATCGCTGGGCGGTGGGGAACGTCAAGCTCTACGGTGTCTATATGGCAGGTATCCCGGTTCTCCTCGAGACGTTCAGCTGGCCGACGCGATCCGCGGCGGAGGCTGCGTTCCGTGGAATTCTGCGGAGTTCGGGCTACTCGGTCGGCGACGTCGTCTCGGACCTGGTTCACCACCGCATGCTTCTGGAGCTTCTCGAGCGTCACCCGGACTACGTCGAGAAAGTCGGCCCCGGCGTCAAGGAGTTCTACATCGGCAGAACGCGCGACGCGAACGGTGTGTTCGTCGGTGCGAACGCGATCGGCATCTGGATTCGCCGTGTCGATGGCGACGAAGTGGACTTCAGCTATCTCACCGCGATACGCCAGACATCGGCGATGTCCGACGCCAAGGAGGCGTTGCGGGCCGAGGTGGACGATCGTCGTCGGGCGTACCGTGAGGCACGTTTCGCGTCGCGTGAGGAAGTGCTGAGCGACCTTTCCAGAGAACGGATCAACGAGCTTCGAGATGCTCAGGTTGTCTACTTGGCCCCAACGTGGGGGCAACTCGCCTCGCGTTTTGCGGATGACGAAGGCGGTTGGGACGAACTCGTAGTAGCCCCTGCATCGAGCGGGATAGCAGCGGTCGGCTCAAGACTTGCTGACCGGAGCCAGGCGGGCCGATGGCTGGAGTTTCACACACGCCATGCGAACCTCGGCCTCGCGACAGCCTCCGAGGCTTCGCAACGCCGTCAGGCCAGCAATCTCGATTGGCTACCTGCCGATTAGGCACTCTCGCTCCCCGCGCGGCGCAACGCGATTTCGAGCACGTCGGTGATCTCGCGCTGGAGCAGCACCGGCACACCGAGTCCATCGAGGTTTTGGTCCGCAAGCCACGCCAGGGCTTCCGCGCGGGACCATTCGTCGACGCCGATGAAGCCGGCGAGTGCGACGGTCGCCGTCCGGGAGAGCCCCAGTGACATGAGCACGACCTCGCTGGTGCGGGAGACTCCGAGTTCAAGCATCATCGCGTAGTCTGGCCGGTCCGCGGCCTCCAACCCGAGCTCAGCGGAGTAGACGGCGAGCAAGTCGGCGTAGCATGCGAGGTATTTGGGTGCGTGGAAGCGTGCGATCGATTCGATGTCTCGCATCACGTCTCGAATCGCGACCGCCGAAGTGAGTGAAGCGTTGAACGCGAGCCGCTGATCGATCAGACGCGCCAGAGGCATGCCCTTCATCCAGTTCACGATGAGATTGGCGAGTTGCCACTTCCGGCGATCATCGCCTGACCGCGGCGCACCGAAGACGCTCGTCATGGTCGCGCCGATCCGTACCAGTGCCTCTTGGAACCGCGCCCTCGAATCTGGTTCTTCGGGGAGAGGGAGCTCAAGGTCTGACGGTGACTTTCCGGAGCGACGAAAGCTGTCGAGAAGTCGTTCCATCGAGACCGGGGCGATGCCGGTATGACGAGTCACGATCTCAACGGGGATCGACAGATCCATCGCCGCATGGGTGATGGCAGATGCGATCTCATTTCGTTCGGACTCAAGAGGGACGCGATCGAGTAGCGCCTCGATGGATTCGGTTCCAAGGTGTCGCGAGAACAAGTACGCGAACAGGCTTTCGGCTGTGCTGTCGTCATGCACTTCATCAGCAGAGCGGACGAAGGCGAGCAAGCCTGAGGCGTCATCGAGGCCAGTGCTGACCGCTCGGGTGATCTGTGATCGCTTTCGCACTCGCGGAAGGTTGGGCCACAGACCGTCTGCATCGGTGTCGATGCAGACGACGTTGCCCTCGAACTCTTTGCCCCAGCGGCCCGCCCGCCCGGCCAGATTCCAGAAATCACCTTCCTTGAGCGGGCGGCCGGAGCCTTTCTGCGGGTTGCGCATGAAGATGGTTCGGCAGGGGAGGTTGACGCCTTCCAGCAACGTCGACGTGCACACCAGATAGTGGATCTTGCCCTCACCGAAGAGTCGCTCAATCTCTGTCCTGATGACGAGCGGCATGTTTCCGTAGTGGAAAGCCACGCGGCGCGCCAGGACATCCGCGAGCAGGTACTTGCTGTGGACCGCGGTCTTGATCAGGTCCCGTAAGTCGTCGAGCTCCGGATCTGGTTCCGCCAACGCCGGCAGCTGCTCAAAGACGGCCTTTGCGACCTTCTCGGCCTCGCCGGGACCGTTGACGTAGATGACGTTCCCGGGGGAGTTCCCGGCCAACGCATGAGCTACCAGCGCGACGCGCATCGGCACGCTCGTCGCCCGCTGCGCGAGCACCAGATCGCCGAGTCTGTGACGGTTCCCGTCCGCAACCAGGGATACGGATCTGCGTTGGGGCTTTCGGTCAATGTGCTCGACCCAGATGAGGTTCTGGTTGACGGTTACAGTCTCGGAGACGAAGGAACTCGAGCGCCGATTCGAGGGCGCGTCCTCGATCAGGAGCTCCGGATTCGAGCTCAATGGACTTGCAAAGAGCACCTGGGCGTGCGGGCTGCGACGAATCGTGCGCTCGACCGCATGCTGGAGAAGAACCCCCCGCGCGTCTCCGGCGAGTGACTGTGCTTCGTCGACGAACAGAAGGTCCACGCTGAGAGAGGGCAGCAACTCCAATACGAGGTGGAGCCTCTCCTGGGTGACCACCAGGACAGTTCTGGAAGAGTCGGCGAGATCCGGGTCCCAGGGCATCGTGAAGACGCCGACGTCGGAAGGAACTTCTCGTCTCAAGTCGCGGGAGACTTCCTCGATGAGAGCGCGCGTTGGCACCAGGTAGACGAGCGTGAACGATCCGGCCTGGCGGGCGATCTCGAGGAAATGCTCTCTGATGATGCGTGACTTCCCAGCTGACGTCGGTGCGGACACGCTCAGCCAATCGCTGGTCTCGACCGCGTCCCAAAACTTCCCCTGAAAGGGGTTGACCGGCAACACTCGGCCGTCGGAGAGGCGGACTGAGTACTCGATGCGGCTCCGCACGACCTCCATCCTCAGCGCTCCTGGCAGTTGGAGCCATGCGTCTGCCGCCAGCCGCTGACGGGACTCCGCCAGCTCAACAGCCATGTGGTTGCCGCTGCGTTCGAGTAGCGCGGCAGCCGCCGCGAGATGAGCAGGCTCCACATCCGAGGCCAGCATGCATGCCGTGGCGATCCGTAGAACCGCGGATTGAGCGCGCTCTGACTGCGCCGAAGTGATTGCGCTGGCGTAGAGCAGAGCAAACCCCCAGTCGATCGGGGGCAGGTCTTCGTACCATTCCACCGTCGGGAATTCTGAACGCACTGTCAGTCTGCGAGCGGATTCGAGCACGTCTCTGAACTTCTGTGAGGCGAAGACGATGTCTTCCAGCGCATTGGTCGTGGTCATTTTGCACCCATCCGCTTCAGAACACGCGTGCGCAGGTCGGCCACATCCGGCATTGGGATGCAGAAGAGATCGATGTTCACGCCTACGATGTCAAACTCCTTGAGGCGGCTTCCAACGGTCTTGTGCCATCGCCTGACTGCCTTTGACACCGCCATCCTCTGGGCTTCGTCCAGGGCAACGATGTTCGGGTACTTGTCGTGGTCGAAGCCGACCAGACAGACGCCATTCCATCGCGCTTTCATCGATTTCGGATTCGTTTCGTCGAAGTACTCGAGTAGATGGGCCGCCAGCTCGACTTGCGTGACATTGAGGTGATCGCGAACAAGAAGCAGATCCTGCTTGCGAGGGGAGTCTCCGCTCGCGCGAAGGTATGGGGCGATGCTCTCGAAACAATCTCGGAACGCGTCTGAGCTCGACTTGTAGAGCTTGGACTCGCCCCAATACACATCAAGCACTCCATCTTGCGCCAGACTCGCGTGGATGCCGTCGGAGCCGTGGACGTGCATCTCCGTGCTCGTCTTCAGCGCCATCTTGGAGATCAGCTGCGGACGTTGGAGCACCCGTTCCATGAGTAGAAACAGGAGGAGTTCGCCTCCCTCTCCCGAGCTTTCGGACTTCACGAACAGGTTTCGGGCCTGCTCCTGCAGGCTCGCGATGGCCGCGGTCGATCGTGTCTCTTCAAAGTCTGCGATGGCTCGCTCGATCTTCGACCGAGGGATGCAAAAGTCCAAGGCTGCGGCCGCCATAGCTCCGGCGAGCTGGTCGACTGCGGGAGCTCCGTTGGCGTCGTGGGCGATGAAGTGGGTTCGAACAAGTGTCGAAGTATCGGGCACTGTGACGGCTTCTTCAAAGGCGGGCAAGAAGTCGATCAGAGCGCTCGCCTTGCCGCGGACCAATGCAACGAACTCTTCGACGATTGTCGCCTCGTCAACCATGACTTCTCCAGAGGTTCCCCCGACGCCTCGGCGCAGTTGCGGAGACTTCTCTGCAGAATATCTATGCCCAGCGCGAACCTTGGTGATGCCACTCGACATATGAGCGGTTCGCGTGACTGTTAGTCGAACGCACGTGCGTCGTTGTCGAAGCAATACAGATATCGCACGTCGATACGGTGGAGTCATGAAGCCCGTCGTGATCTTCGATGCCAACCCGCTCTACGGGTTGCGGACGCTGTCCGGTGCCAGCTTCGGCAGCCTCCTCGCGCTCGCGAGGCTTCGCGTGATTCGCCTCGTCGTCCCCGAGGTCGTCGTGCACGAGCTCGCACGGCAAGGGGCCAAGGAGTTCAACGACAAGCACTCCAAGCTCCGCAACGCCGTCAAGGAGCTCAACGACGTGATCGGAGCCGCGCGGTCCGTGGACGTCATCGCCCGGCCGAGCGCGGCTGCGGACGGGCCCGAGCCACTCGTGCGCTCCGCCGTGTACGAGGCACTCGAGACGTTCCTCGGGGGCAAGCGTGTATGGATCGCGCGGTATCCCGAGATGTCCGTCGCGGAGCTGCTCGAACGGGATCTCGACCGTCGGAAGCCGTTCAGCGAGACGGGCAAGGGGTTCAGGGACGCACTCATCTGGGCGACGATCCGGGACCTCTGTGCCGAGGAGGATCCAGCGACCCCCGTGCTCTTCGTCACGAACAACTCGGATGATTTCGGTGCGAGCAAGACCAAGATGGAGCTGCATCCGCATCTGCGCGACGAGCTCGACGCGGACCGGTCGTTCACGATCGTCGAGGACCTGCGGGCCGTGACGGGCCACCCGCTGATCGCTCCGCTCATCGAGTCGCTGAGGACGCTCGACGGTCGCGAGCCCGCGCGGGCGCGCATCGCGGAGCTCGTCAACGAGACCCTGTCCGACCTCTCCGGCCGTGATCTGGTGACGGTGGTGGGCGTCTGGGACGGCGACGTGATCTCCGACAGCCCGCTCCCGAGCGCGCTCCACGACACCGGGTTCAACGACATCGCGCCGGACATGGAGACGATCGCGTACGACGTGCTCAGGACCGGCGAGGGCAACGAGCGAGTCGTTCGGGTGACCGTCGAAGCCGACTGCGACATCGAGGGATACATCGACCGCAGCGCGTACCTCGAAGGCGGCGACTTCGGGTTCACCTACGTCGAGGAGGAGAACCGCTACGTGGTGCGCGCTATGGAACGTCATCGCGTGCGGTTCGCCCTGAGCGGCTCCTTCTCGGCCTCGTCGAGCGAGGAGCTCGCGCTCGTCGTGGATGGCGTCGAGGAGGTTGAGGGGCGAGGGGAGCGCTGAGCGTCCCCGGATCGCACCCTGCCGGCAGACTCGCTCCATGCCGACCATCATCCCGACGCCCTGTCCGACGGCACGGCGATCGCGATCGGCTGGGAGCGGGTGCACGAGCTCACGACCGTGCACGAGACTCGGATCGTCGTCCATGTCCGCCGTGGCCGGCTCGCGTGAATGCGCCTGCCGGTGCCGCACGCAGACGGCGTGGTCAACGCAGCCCCGCGCGACGGTCAGTGGCAGCGGCTCCGCGCGCTCTGGCCGAAGGGACCGATTGACGACGATCCGCCGATCGTCCCCGACGGGCACTGGGCACGCCGGGTCGTGATCGGCCTCCCCGCCGTCCAGGTGCGGCGCGTGCGCGAGCTGATCGACGCCGAGGTCGAGGACGTATCCACTCTGCGAAGATAAGGACATGACAAGCACCCATGTGAGCCTCGGCCCGCTGCACCTGGCGCTGGTCGCATCCCGACGCGACGCTCGCGCGACGATCCGGGCGTGGGCGCAGCAAGGTGATCGTCGTCGCGGTGCGTGGTTGCTCGCCCGGCTGCATCCGCTCCGGATCACCGGAGGCCGAGACGCGACCGCCCGGCAGCTGGGCTGACGCTGACGCTAGTGTTGCGCGACCTTGACGTAGGACTTCACCCTGCTCGGAGTATTCGCGTGATGTGTCGAAGGCCGGGACCACGGACCAGCGCGGGGTTGGCCACGACTGTTGGTGTCGAACGCTTACTCTGAATGGCTTGTCGCTATGCGTTCGCTAAGACCGCGTGAACGGTGCCGACGGAGACGCCGACGTTCCGCGCGATCGAGCGAAGTGATTGTCCTTCGTGCCCTTGGGACAGCATCGCCAGCCGGACCTCCTCGTCCACGAATCGCGGAGATGAATATACCGGGCCGACGGACGAAGGCCCGCGCGAGCCCCGCCGGACTGGAGTCGTGTCTTTCGTTGCTCGTCGTCGACCTCTAACGGAGTCGGATCCGCGCTCCGGTTCGGGCTCGGAGTACGCACGTGCCAGTCGCATCATCGGCTGGTGCTAGCCCTCTGCTTGTTCGGCGTCGCCATACCGCGCTTCCTCGATCGCTTCGAGCAAGCGCTGCTTGTGCGCGTCAACGGCAGCCCGGTCGATCGGATGATCGACCAGGAACTCGTTCAGACTCATTGCCATCAGGCGCTCCTTACCGACTGGCAGAGGGAGGGGGTCGGTCCAAGACTCCATTAGCGGGCTCTTGTGCCCGCGCCTGCGGCATCATCTCTCCGACGAGACCATCCGACCTGCGTCGTAGACGCAGTGCTCGGCTTTGCCCAGGAGGGCGACGTCGATGATCGTCATCGCCGGAAGCGGGATGACGTCGGCGTCTGTTTCGAGGCGCTTGTACGGAGTCACCCACACGAAGCAGTCCGCTCCGGACTTCTGGATCGTGTCCACGAAGGCGGAGTCGGCGAACCATGCGTGCGGTCTACCTGTCACCACATCTCCTTCGCCCATGCCTTCGATGTACGCGGTGGATTCGTCGAACACAATGAAGCCCAACTCGTGCCCCGGTCTTTCAGCGCGGTAGATCTCCGAGTTCCGAGTGTGCTTGAGCACCGTTCGCCTGAAGTGATCGGCGTAGGCCCGGTAGTTGTGGTCCTGGTCCGTCGGGAGACCGCTGCTGACCGCTGCGATGACCTTTGCGTCGCGATGGACCTCGAGCCCAGACGTCTCGCGCTCGCGGATCACCTCGCTTTCCCGCATCCGCGTCCTGTCCTTCCTGCCCGGCCGCGGATGATCGTCCACGACCATCGCCTCCAACAGGAGCATCGCCTCGGTGTCCTCGAAATCGGGGCGCTCTCGCTGGTCGAAGCCGCTGCCTCTGAGTGAGGCCAGGAATCGGTGGGCCAGATCGCTCTCCGCCGGGTAGAAGAGCACTTCAGCGTCTTCGACATGCGCAGCGTGGTCGACGATGTCCCGCTCGTTCTCGTACGCGCGTTTCACGTGAGCCCCTCTCGTGTAGCCGGTCTCGGACCGGTCGGTCGCAGCGCTCCGATCATGCTCCGGAAGTGGCCTGCACCGAGCCGGCGACTGCTGCCCGCCGGCGATCGTATCCGCCTCGGCCAGCAAAGCGGCCTCCGACGCCACTCCAAGACGCATTGTGCGCAGCTCCTCACCGAAGGCGAGGCAGCGCGCCGACATCGTCGTGTTACGGATTCGTCGTTCCGGAGTCCCTCTCGTGACGGAACTCTACGGTGACCGTCTCTGTCGATGCGATGCCTCCTGAGTACCGTGAGTAACGACGGCGTGAACGGTGCCGACAGAGACACCGACGTCCTGCGCGATCGAGCGAAGTGACGCCCCTTCGTTTCGTCGGGACAGGATCGCCAGCCGGATCTCCTCGTTCACGACTCGCGGACGGCCGATCACGGAACCGTGCTGTCGAGCGGCTTCCATCCCCCTCTTGATCTCGTCGCTTCGCATCTTCGCCTCCATCCGCGTGATCTCTCGCACATTGGCGTTGAACTCCGACTCCGTCCGGTAACTGCCTGCGTCGCTTCCCTCTAGCACTCGAACTGGCGTGCCGTGCCGAAGCAGGTCGAGCAGGACGCGCCACCCATCGACGAAGTTCGGCGCGAGGTGCTTGACGCGCACGATCACGAGCACGTCGTCCATCCCGATCGCCCCCACAGCTGCCTGGAGTGCAGGGCGGCTACTGATCAGCAATCGCCGGCTCGCTTCTTCCTCGAAGACCTGGGAGCAAACCGCGTTCAGCGTCGCCCGCTGATGCTCGACCTCATCCCGCGGCCTCCGTCACACGAACCAGACCAACGAACCTCACCAAGGGGAGCTCGAGAAGGGCGCGGACGTCATACCCTTATTGAACACGGTTCACCGGGTGTCTCGAGCTCGGTCGTTCGAAACGGTCAACTGACCTGGGAATTCACCGACGACTGCAGAACCAACCAATGCTTCGAGCACGAAGTGATTCACCCAAATGCGGGCTGCAGGATATTGGCGCACTTCTCAACGTCGGCGCGATCTTCCGCTCGGCGGCCGCGCTCGGGGTCGATGCGGTTCTGGTGAGCCCGACCTGCGCCGACCCGCTGTACCGGCGTTCGGTGCGCGTGTCGATGGGCACGGTGTTCCAGGTGCCGTGGACGCGGATCGAGAGCTGGCCCGCGGCGATCGACGATCTGCGCTCGGCCGGGTACCTCGTCGCCGGGATGACGCTTGCAGACGACGCGATCACGCTCGACGCTCTCGTGGCGGAGTCACCGGAGCGACTCGCGCTGATCTTCGGCACCGAGGGCGACGGCATCCGGCCCGAGACCGACCGTCTGCTCGATCGACGGGTCACCATCGCGATGATGGGCGGGGTGGACTCGCTCAATGTCGCGGCGGCGTCGGCGGTGGCGTTCTACGCGACGCGCTGAGCCGCGCAGCGGGCCGGTTCCGTCCGGACTGCCGGATCAGTCGAGGTCGCGGCTCAGGTAAGGCATCGCCTCGGGGCGCTTCGCGGCGATGGTGTCGCCCGACGACTGGTGGCGCAGGCGCCGCAGCACCCACGGGACGAGGTGCTCGCGCGCCCAGCCGATGTCTTCGGTGCGCGCCGCGCGCCAGGTGCGCACGGGCATCGGGTCGGGCTGCATCGGCTGCAGGTCGTTGGGCACGTTGAGCGCGCGCAGCACCATCCGTGCGACCTCGTGGTGACCGAGGGCGTTCAGGTGCAGCCGGTCGTCGGCGAAGAACCGGGTGTCCTGGATGACCTTGAGCGCCCACTGGTCGGCGACGATGCAGTCGTGACGGTCGGCGATCGCGCGGACGTTCTCGTTGTAGATCGCGACCTTGCCGCGGAACGGGCGGAACACCGGCGTGAAGTGCGTGTCGATGCCGGTGAACAGCACGACCGCGGCGCCCGTGGACGCCAGACGGGCGACGGCCTCGTCGAGCTGTGCGGCGATGTCATCCGGGTCGGTGCGCGGACGGATCACGTCATTGCCCCCGGCGCAGATCGACACGAGATCGGGCTTCAGGGCGATCGCGGGTTCGATCTGCTCGGCGACGATCTGCGCGATCAGCTTTCCGCGCACGGCGAGGTTCGCGTACGCGAATTCGTCGGCCTTCTGCGACAGCACCTCCGCGACCCGATCAGCCCAGCCCCGGTGACCGCCCGGAGCCCTGTCGTCGGGGTCGCCGATACCCTCGGTGAACGAGTCGCCGACCGCCACGAAGCGCCGCCACGGGTGCGGGCCCTCGTTGGCGACGTACGGGGTGCGCGACGAATCCTGATCGACCATCGTCTCTCCTTCGACAGGAAGTGCCGCGGCGGCGCCCGCAGCACAGCATCCGAGCCTACCCCCGGCCTCGAACCGAACTGTCGGCGGCCTGGATTATCGTAGATGCGATGCTCTCTCCGTCCTTCCCTCAGCGCGCCCCGTGGGGCACCGCCGACAAGCTGAGGGCGTGGCAGCGCGAGGCGCTCGAGCAGTACTTCCAGGCCGATCAGCGCGACTTTCTCGTCGCCGCCACACCGGGCGCCGGCAAGACCACGTTCGCTCTGACCTTGGCAGTCGAGCTGCTGCGGATGGGCGAGGTGAACCGGATCATCGTCGTCGCGCCGACCGAGCACCTCAAGACGCAGTGGGCCGACGCCGCCGCACGTGTGCACATCCGCCTCGACCCGCGGTTCCGCAACAGCCACTGGGCCCCGTCACGTCAGTACCACGGCGTCGTCGTGACGTACGCGCAGGTGGCCGCGAAGTCGTCGGTGCATCGGCACCTGACGGAAGACGCGAACACACTGGTGATCCTCGACGAGGTGCACCACGGGGGCGACGCGCTCAGCTGGGGCGACGCGATCCGCGACGCCTACGCGCCGGCGAAGCGGCGCCTGCTGCTCTCGGGAACGCCCTTCCGCAGCGACACGGCGCCGATCCCGTTCGTCGAGTACCTGCCCGACGAGTCGGGTGCGCGGGTGTCGAGCACCGACTACGCGTACGGCTACGGGCGGGCGCTGGAAGACGGCGTCGTGCGCCCGGTGCTGTTCCACATGTACTCCGGCAAGATGCGCTGGCGCACGAGCGCGGGCGACGAGCTCGAGGCGCACCTCGGCCAGGACAACACCAAGGACGTCACCTCGCAGGCCTGGCGCACGGCGCTGGATCCGGAGGGGGAGTGGATGCCCGCGGTGCTGCGCGCCGCCGACCGCCGTCTCTCCGAGATCCGCCACCACGTGCCCGACGCCGGCGGGCTCGTGCTCGCCACAGACCAGACCGTCGCCCGCGCGTACGCGAAGATCCTGCACAGCATCACCGGGCAGCAGCCCACCGTGGTGCTCAGCGATGACGCATCGGCATCAGAGCGCATCGAGAGGTTCAGCTCCGACGACCGGCGGTGGATGGTCGCGGTGCGCATGGTGTCGGAGGGCGTCGACGTCCCGCGTCTCGCCGTCGGCGTGTACGCGACCTCGTCCTCGACGCCGCTGTTCTTCGCCCAGGCGATCGGTCGCTTCGTGCGCGCCCGCCGTCGCGGCGAGGCCGCCAGTGTGTTCCTGCCCAACGTGCCCGTGCTGATGACGCTCGCGAACGAGATGGAGAAGCAGCGCGACCATGCGCTCGACCGTCAGACCAAGGATGACGACGGTCTCGAGGATTCGCTTCTGGAGAGCGCCAACCGCGAGGACGATGCGTCGGATGCCCTGACCCAGGAGTTCACCTATCAGGCGATCTCCTCGCTCGCGCACTTCGATCGGGTCGTCTTCGACGGCAAGGAGTTCGGTCAGCTGGCCGAGCCCGGCACGCCGGAGGAGGAGGAGTTCATCGGAATCCCCGGGCTGCTCGAGCCCGAGCACGTGCACGACCTGCTCATGCAGCGCCAGGCCAGGCAGAGCAAGCTGCGTCAGGCGCGCGAGGCCGCCGCTCCGCCTGAGCAGGAGTCGACCCTGCCCGCACCGCTGCACCGCACCCTGCGCGAGCAGCGGCAGCTGCTCAACAGCCTGGTGGGGCTGTACGCCCGGCAGAGCGGCGAGCCGCACGGTGCCGTGCACGCCGAGCTGCGGCGGGTGTGCGGCGGCCCCGCCGTCGCACAGGCGACCGTCACCCAGCTGCAGTCGCGGATCGATGTGCTGCGCAAGCGCGTGCGCTCCTGAGCAGCATCCGCTTCGGGCATCCGAAATCCTGTCAATCGGCGTCCTGACGCGGCCTGCGCGGGTTCGCGTCGATAGCGTTGACTGTTCCCCACAGCACGGAGGATGCATGAACGCGCCCGCACAGCCCACCCCCGCCGATCGCCGGCAGTGGGCACGCTATCTCGTCGAGGAGCGCGCGGAAGGCGCCGTCTACGCCAACCTCGCGGCACGCCGCCACGGGGAGGAGCGCGAGATCCTGCTCTCCCTCGCAGAAGCCGAGCGCCGTCACGAGCAGCACTGGCTCGACCTGCTCGGCGGAGAGCCGCAGCGGCTGCCGAAGGCGGGCCTGCGTTCGCGGATGCTCGGCTGGATGGCATCCCGCTTCGGATCGATCTTCGTGCTCGCCCTCGCGCAGAGCGCCGAAGCGCGCTCGCCCTACGACACCGAGAAGTTCGCGACGGCGGCGATGCGGGCCGACGAGAAGGTCCACCACGAAGTCGTCCGCGGGCTGGCAGCGCGCGGCCGCCGCCGGCTGTCGGGGTCGTTCCGCGCGGCCGTGTTCGGCATGAACGACGGCCTCGTCTCGAACCTGGCGCTCGTGCTGGGTATCGGCGCCACCGGCGTGAGCGCCGGCTTCGTGCTCTTCAGCGGCATCGCAGGGCTGCTGGCGGGCGCCCTGTCGATGGGGGCGGGGGAGTTCGTGTCGGTGCGCTCCCAGCGCGAGCTGCTGGCATCCACGGAAGAGAACAGCGACGCCGACGCCACCGCCGGCGACCTCGACATCGACGCCAACGAACTCGCCCTCGTCTACCGTGCCCGCGGCATGGCGCAGGACGAGTCGCTGATCCGCGCGCAGCGCGTCGTCTCGGCGGCGCAGGCGGGCATCCGGCGTGACACGACAGGGCCGATCGGCACGCACGCCGACCACGAGGTGATCGGCAGCGACTGGGCCGCGGCGATCTCGAGCTTCCTGCTGTTCTCGTCGGGCGCGATCATCCCCGTGCTGCCCTGGATCTTCGGGCTCAGCGGCACGACGGCGATCATCCTCGCGCTCGTGCTGGTGGGGATCGCTCTGCTCGCCACCGGCGCGATGGTGGGCATCCTCTCCGGCGGGCCGCCCCTGAAGCGCGCGCTGCGCCAGCTGGCGATCGGCGTCGGCGCGGCGGCCATCACCTACGGGCTCGGCCTGGCGTTCGGCGTCGGCGCGGTCTGATCGACTCTCGCCGCCCGCGCCGTCAACCCCCTCGCGCAAATGTGCGCTCGTCCGGCTGACTGGAATCTCCATCCCCGAAGCGAGGAGCTGAAGATGCCCCAGATCATCGAGACCGTCGACGTGAACGTTCCGGTCACCGTCGCCTACAACCAGTGGACGCAGTTCGAGAGCTTCCCGCACTTCCTCGACGAGGTCGTCTCGATCACCCAGATCGACGACACGCACAACCACTGGGTCGTCAAGGTCGCCGGAGCGGAACGGGAGTTCGACGCCGAGATCACCGAGCAGCACCCCGACGAGCGTGTCGCCTGGAAGAGCGTGGGCGGCGAGACCGAGCACGCCGGCGTCGTCACGTTCCACAAGCTCGACGAGAACACCACGCGCGTCACGGCGCAGATCGACTGGGACCCGCAGGGTCTGCTCGAGAAGGTCGGTGCGGTCGTCGGCGCAGGCTCGCACGCGGTCAAGAAGGATCTCGACAACTTCAAGAAGTTCATCGAGGCACGCGGCGGCGAGACCGGCGCGTGGCGCGGCGACGTCGACGCCTGAGCATCGTTGCGTGTGTCGGTCGTCATCCCGGTGCGGGATGACGCAGAGCTGCTGATCCGCTGCCTCACCGCCCTGAACGGGCAGACACGGCGGGCCGATGAGGTGATCGTCGTCGACAACGCATCCTCGGATGCGTCGGCGGCGATCGCCGCGTCTGCCGGTGCGCTGGTGGTCGAGTGCCCCCAGGTCGGCATCCCGGCGGCTGCGGCGACTGGATACGACGCGGCGACCGGGGACCTCATCCTGCGGTTGGACGCCGACTGCGTGCCACCGTCGACGTGGGTGCAGGATGCCGCGGCGACGTTCTCCCGCAATCCCCGGATCGTCGCGGCAACGGGCGGCGCGCGGTTCATCGATGGTCCGCGTGCGCTGCGCTGGACCGCCAGGGTCTACCTCGGCGCGTACGCCGTTGTGGCGGGGTCGGCGCTCGGTCATCGCCCCGTGTTCGGGTCGAATCTGGCGATGACGACGGATGCCTGGGGCGCGGTGCGCGCCGAGGTGCACCGCGACGACCCCGAGACGCACGACGATCTGGACCTGTCGTTCCATCTGGGAGCGATCGGCCCCATCGGCCGGATCGCGGGCAAGCGGATGGGAATCTCGATGCGCCCGCTCTGGCCGGGTCGTGGCTTCGCACGCCGGGTGCGGCGCGGATTCCGCACCGTGCGGATGCACTGGCCCGGGGACTTCCCGCCGTACCGGTGGCGTCGGCTGAGAGCGCGAAGCTGAGACGACGAAGGGCTGAGACGACGAAGGCCCGGATCCTCGGGACCCGGGCCTTCGTCGTTCTGTGCGCGAGGGGGGACTTGAACCCCCACGCCCTATGCGGGCACTAGCACCTCAAGCTAGCGCGTCTACCTATTCCGCCACCCGCGCAGGTGATGAATGTTCGCTGCCGAACGAAGATCGACTCTAGCACGGCCCGCGCGGCTGTTCGAACCAGCTCGTCTCCCGGGCGCGCCACCCCGGTTGGGTAGCCTGGGCACATGCCCGAGACTGAGCTGCCCGAGGTCGTCCGCATCGCCCGCGACCTGATCCGCATCGACACGTCGAACTTCGGCGGCGGCCGGGCGAACGGCGAGCGGGAGGCGGCCGAGTACGTCGGCGCGTACCTGCAGACACTCGGTCTCGAGCCCGAGTACTACGAGCCCATCGACCGACGCACCAACGTGATGGCCCGGGTACCCGGCCGCGACCCCGAGCGTCCGGCTCTCGTCGTGCACGGTCATCTCGACGTCGTGCCGGCGGTCGCCGCCGACTGGAGCGTCGACCCGTTCGAGGGCGTGCTGCGCGACGGGATGCTGTGGGGGCGCGGCGCGGTCGACATGAAGAACATGAACGCCATGATCCTGACCGCGGTCGCCGACATGCTGCGCGCGGGGGAACGGCCGGAACGCGACCTGATCCTCGCCTTCTTCGCCGACGAGGAGAACGGGGGCGTCGAGGGGTCCGCTCTCGTCGTGAAGGATCGCCCCGACTGGTTCGCCGGTGCCACCGAGGCGATCAGCGAGGTGGGCGGCTACTCGATCACGGTCGACGACCGTCGCGCCTATCTGCTGCAGGTGGGGGAGAAGGCGCTGCTCTGGCTTCGTCTGGTCGCGAAGGGCCGCGCCGGGCACGGCAGCCGCTATCACGACGACAACGCCGTGACGCGGCTGGCCGAGGCGGTGGCGGCGATCGGACGCACCCGCTGGCCGATCCGGCTCACGCCGACGACCCGGGCGCTGCTCGACGGGCTGAGCGAGCTCACGGGCCGTCCGGTCGACGACCCGGATGCCCTGGCCGCCGCGGCCGGTCCCGCCGAGGCGTTCCTGCGCTCGACCTTCCGCACCACGACCAACCCGACGGCGCTGACCGCGGGGTACAAGCACAACGTGATTCCCGAGACGGCCGAGGCGCTCATCGACGTCCGCGTGATCCCAGGCACCGAAGACGACGTGCTCGCCGAGCTGCAGCGCATCGTCGGCGACGACATCGAGATCCAGACGGTCGTCCGGGACATCGGCATGGAGACGCCCTTCGAGGGCGACCTGGTCGATGCGATGGTCGCCGCGCTCGGGCGACACGACCCCGGTGTGCCCGTGATCCCGTACCTCCTGGGGGCGGGGACCGACAACAAGGCTCTCGCGTCGCTGGGTATCGCCGGCTACGGGTTCGCCCCGCTGCGCCTGCCCGCCGATCTGGACTTCACCGGGATGTTCCACGGAGTCGACGAGCGCGTACCCGTAGAATCGCTTGTCTTCGGCCAGCGCGTGCTGGCCGATCTGCTGCGCAGCTGCTGATCAGCCCCCGCTCGCGCCGACACCCATGAAGCCCCTGTCAGAAAGCGACGCATGAACCTGCTCGAAGCGCTCATCCTCGGCATCGTGCAGGGACTCACGGAGTTCCTGCCCATCTCCTCCAGCGCGCACCTGCGCATCGTCGGCACATTCCTGCCCTCGGGGGAGGACCCGGGCGCCGCGTTCACGGCGATCACGCAGATCGGCACCGAAGCCGCGGTCGTGGTGTTCTTCTGGCGCGACATCGTGCGCATCATCGCGCAGTGGTTCCGCTCTCTCACCGGTAAGGCGCCGCGCAACGACCCCGACGCGCGCATGGGCTGGCTGATCATCCTCGGCAGCATCCCGATCGTCGTACTGGGGCTGCTGTTCCAGGACTCCATCGAGACGGTGTTCCGGTCGCTGTGGATCGTCGCGATCATGCTGATCGTCTTCGGCGTTCTGCTCGGCATCGCCGACTACGTCGGGGCGAAGCGTCGCAGGCTCGACCAGCTCACCTACGGCCACGGCGCGGCATTCGGATTCGCGCAGGCGCTCGCCCTCGTGCCCGGCGTCTCGCGCTCCGGCGGCACGATCACGATGGGGCTGTTCCTCGGGTACGAGCGCGCCGCCGCCGCACGGTACGCGTTCCTGCTCGCGATCCCCGCTGTCTTCGGCAGCGGCTTCTATCAGCTGTTCAAGCACGGGGGAGACCCGAACCAGCACTTCGGGCTCGGCGAGACCTTCGCCGCCACCGGCATCGCGTTCGTCGTCGCGCTCGGCGTGATCGCGTTCTTCATGAACTGGATCTCGAAGCGCAGCTTCCTGCCGTTCGTGATCTACCGGGTGCTGCTCGGCGTCGCGCTCATCGTGCTGCTCGCCACCGGGGTCATCCCGGCCTGACCCGCCCGCAGCGGCCCGGACCCGTTCAGCGCTTGTCGTAGCCGTCGCCGCGGCGACGCAGGTAGCGCTCGAACGCCTGCGCGATGGCATCCCCCGACGCATCCGGAGAGTCCCACGTGTCGCGGGTGCGCTCGAGCTGCCGGATGTACTCGGCCATGTCCTCGTCTTCGGCGGCCGCCGCGTCGATCGACGCCTCCCATGCCGCGGCCTCGGTGCGCATGTGCTCACGCGTCGGCCCCACGCCCGTCAGCTCCTCGAGGCGGTCGAGCAGCGCCAGAGTCGCCTTCGGAGACGGCGCTGCCGACGCGACGTAGTGCGGCACGCTGGCCCACAGACTGGCCGACGGGATCTCCGCCCGGCTGAAGAACTGGTCGAACACGCTGAGGATGCCGACGGGGCCCTCGTAGCTGGACTTCTCCAGCCCGTGCACCTGACGCACCCGCTCATCCTGACTCGAGGCGAAGACCGAGATCGGGCGGGTGTGCGGCACGTCCGAGAGCATCGCCCCGATCGTGACCAGACCGGTGACGTCGTCGCGGAGCGCGACATCGACGAACTCGTTCACGAACGCCTGCCATGCCCGCGCCGGCTCCGAGCCGCTCAGCAGCCACAGCTCAGGACCCTCGGCGACACGGCGGGTGGGCCGCCACAGCGTGGCCTCCGGCCAATGCAGCTCTCGGCGACCGTCGGCGTCCACGCGCGACGACGGGCGCGTGTACTGGTAGTCGAAGTACAGCTCGGGATCGACGGCGTGCACCTGTTCGTACTCGCCGGCCGCGCGCAGAGCGGCGATGGCACCGCTCGCCGCCTCGCCGGCGTCGTTCCAGCCGTCGAACGCGGCGACGACGATGCGAGAGCCGAGGACGTCCATCCCTCTCCTTCCGGGAGCCGAATCGATCCCCTCCAGGCTAGACCGCCTCGTGAAGCGTGGGGCGGAGACCCGGGCTAGCATGGGTGCAATGAGCAGAAAGCCCGCCGCAGTCCTGTGGGACATGGACGGAACCGTCGTCAACACCGAGCCCTACTGGATGTCCGTCGAGACCGAGCTGGTCGAGTCGTACGGCGGCACGTGGACGCACGACGACGCCATGCAGCTGATCGGCAGCGGCCTGCTCGAGAGCGGCCGCGTGCTGCAGCAGGCGGGTGTCGACCTCGAGCCGCAGCAGATCGTCGACCTGCTGACCGATCGCGTCGCCGAGCGCCTGCGCACGCAGGGCGTGCCGTTCCGGCCGGGGGCGCGCGAGCTGCTCGCGGATCTTCGGAAGCAGGGCATCCCGACGGCGCTCGTCACCATGTCGCTGCGCCGCATGGCGCTCGACGTGGTGGATCAGATCGACTTCACCGCATTCGACCTGGTGATCGCCGGCGACGAGGTCGAGCGACCCAAGCCGTTCCCCGACCCGTACCTGGCCGCTGCCGCACAGCTCGGCATCGACATCGTCGACGCCGTCGTGATCGAAGACTCGCCGACGGGCGTGGCCTCGGGCGCGGCATCCGGTGCGGTCACCCTCGGCGTGCCGCACCTCATCCCCCTCGACGGGTGCGGAGCCGACGAGCTGTGGCCCACCCTCGAAGGCCGCACGACGGCCGATCTCGCCGACCTGCACACCCGCCTCGCGAAGGAGAGCGCCCGATGAGCGCCGCGCGTCCCAGCGGTCCCTTCCGCGAAGGAGACCGCGTTCAGCTCACCGGCCCGAAGGGCCGGCTGCACACCATCACGCTGCGTGCCGACGGCGAACTGCACACCCACCACGGTGTGCTGCGTCACGCCGACCTGATCGGCCAGCCCGACGGGTCGGTCGCGACGAACAGCTCGGGCCACGACTACCTGGCGCTGCGTCCGCTGCTGCGCGACTTCGCGATGTCGATGCCGCGCGGTGCGGCGATCGTCTATCCGAAGGATGCCGCGCAGATCGTCATGCAGGCCGACATCTTCCCGGGCGCGGTGGTCGTCGAGGCGGGCGTCGGCTCGGGTGCGCTGTCGCTCGCCCTGCTGCGGGCGATCGGATCCGAGGGCACCCTCACCTCGTTCGAGCGCCGCGAGGACTTCGCCGAGGTGGCGAAGGCGAACGTCGAGACGTTCTTCGGCGAGACGCCCGAGACGTGGGATGTCGTGGTCGGCGACCTGGCCGAGGAGCTGGGTGCCCGGCACCAGGCGGGCACCGTGGATCGCGTGGTGCTCGACATGCTCGCACCGTGGGAGTGCATGGATGCCGTGGCCGAGGCGCTCACGCCGGGTGGCGTGGTGATCTGCTACATCGCGACCGCCACTCAGCTGTCGCGTGTCGCCGAGTACATCCGAGGCACCGGTCTGTTCACCGATCCGGACGCGTCCGAGACGATGGTGCGCGGCTGGCACGTCGAAGGCCTCGCCGTGCGCCCCGACCACCGCATGGTCGCCCACACCGGCTTCCTGCTCACCGCACGCCGGCTGGCGCCGGGGGCCGTGCCGCCCGAGGTGCGTCGTCGCGCATCGAAGTCCAGCTACGGCGACGAGGACGTCGAGCTGTGGACGCCCGGTGCGGTCGGCGACCGTCAGATCACCGACAAGAATCTGCGCAAGCGCGTGCGCGAGGCCCAGAAGGCTGCGGGCGGCGCGCGGGTCGCGGCGGCGTCGCGCGAGGGCGAGCAGGCATCCGAATAGACTGGGGCGCGTGCGTAAAACGACCGCTGCCCTCTCGGCCCTCGCCCTCTCGACCATCGTCCTGACCGGATGCTCGGCTGCGGCGCCGACATTCGAGGGAGCCGCGTGTGAGCGCGACAGCTCGGCGGCGCTGGAGAGGTCGGTGACGGTGAGCGGTGATTTCGGCTCACCGCGGGTCAAGATCGAGCTGCCCGTGCACACCGGCAAGGCCGCATACGCCGACATCATCACGGGCGACGGCCGCGCGATCACCGACGGCCGTCAGGAGGCGATCCTCGCCCGCGTGCTCGTCAACGGCACGACCGGGCAGGTACTCGACGCGCAGCTGAAGCTGTGGAGCCCCGACTCCGCCGGCGCAGAGCTCGCGGGAGTCGACGAGGCGCTGAGGTGCGCGACCGAAGGCAGCCGCATCGTCGCGTCGATCCCCGCTGCTGAGCTTCCCGAAGGGGCAGCGCAGCAGATCGGACTCGATGCGAAGGACAGCCTCGTCGCCGTCTACGACGTGCGCTACACGGCGCTGGCCAAGGCCGACGGCGCCGACGTCTTCAACGACGCGTCCGGCCTTCCCTCTGTGGTCCGGGCGCCCGACGGGCGCCCCGGCGTGATCATCCCCGACACCGCCGCACCGAAGAAGGCGGTCACCGAGACGCTGCTGCAGGGCGAGCACGAGAAGGTCGGCAAGGGAACCGCCCTCATCCGCACGACCTCTGTCGGCTGGTCGAGCCGCAGCGTCGGTCAGACCACCTGGGACAGCACGCTCACCGGCACCGACGGGCTGCCTGCAGAGGTGACCGAGGCGGTCTCCGCGTCGCGTGTCGGATCGCAGCTGATGGTCGTCGTGCCGACGCAGGCCGGCGACGACGCGACCGTGTACGTGGTCGACGTGCTCGGTGTCATCCCCGCGGAGCTGATGGCGCGGTGACGACCGCCCGGATCCCCGCAGAGGAGCGCCTGACGAATCTCGTCGTGGCGCTCATGGCCACGGAGATCGGGCTCACCAAACAGCAGATCATCGAGAACGTCTCCGGCTACCGGCAGCGCGTCGAGGCGGGCGCCAAGACCGATGCGCTGGAGAAGATGTTCGAGCGCGACAAGGACGAGCTGCGTTCGCTCGGCGTGCCGATCGAGACGATCGGCGACCCCGCCGACCCGCAGGATCTGCGCGAGGCGCGCTACCGCATCCCGCAGGCCGAGTACGACCTGCCCGCCGACATCGAGTTCACTCCGGCGGAACTCGCGGTGCTGCGTCTGGCGGGAAGCGTCTGGAGCACCGAATCGGTGTCGATGGATGCCCGTTCGGGAGTGCGCAAGATCCGCGCACTCGGCATCGACGGCGACGAGCCGATCATCGGCTTCGCCCCGCGCATCGCCGCTCGCGATGCGGCGTTCCCCGCGCTGCAGGAAGGGATCGAGCGCAACCGGGTCGTCGTCTTCGACTACCTCAAGCCCGGCGAGAAGGCACCCACGCGACGACGCGTGCGTCCGCTCGCGCAGGTGGAGTACGAGGCACGCTGGCATCTGTTCGGGATCGACATCGACGCCGACGCCGAGCGCACGTTCCTGCTCAGCCGCATCGTCAGCGACGTCAAGGTGACGGCGCAGACCTTCGACGTCGCCCTGCGCGAGGGTGCCGCAGCCCGCGCGCTGGCGGGTCTCGAGCAGTTCGCGGCTGCGCAGAGCGCCCTGCTCGAGGTCACCCCCGGCACAGAGGCCGCGCTGCGGCTCGGCCGGCGCGCGACGCCGCGACCGCAGGGCATCGCCGTCGGGTACGTCGACCGACACATCTTCGCCGACGAGCTGGCATCGTACGGACCCGAAGTGCGGGTCGTGAGCCCGGCCGACCTGCGGGATGCCGTCATCCAGCGTCTTCAGGCGATCGCCGAGCGTCATGCGGCCGACCCCGCCGACGTCGATCGGGAGGACTCATGAGCACCGCAGGTGCACCGCTTCTCGCCGCCGACCGCGTGCGGCTCTACCTCACCCTCGTGCCGTATCTGCTCGAGCGGGGACAGGTCACGCTCGACGAGGCGGCGGCCGACTTCGGAGTGACCCGCGAGGCCCTGCGCGGGATGGTCGAGAAGCTGACGGTCATCGGCCTGCCCGGGGACTCCGGCTACTGGCAGCTGCCGCAGGAGATGTTCGACATCGACTGGGAGCTGCTCGACGAACACGACATCATCGAGATCACCAACGACGTCGCGCTGCGGCGGGTGCCGCGCCTGACCGCCCGCGAGGCGGCCGCGCTGCTCGCCGGGCTGCAGATGGTGGCATCCGTGCCGGCGGTCGCGGATTCGGGCCTGGTCGCCGGGCTGATGGCCAAGCTGTCGCGGGGATCGGCAGATGCCCCGCCCGATCTCGTCGTCGCACCGGCCGCGGTCACCGAGGTGCAGCGGGTGGTCTCGCAGGCGCTGCACGACGGTGTGGCCGTGTCGTTCCGCTACCAGGCGCCCGATGCGCAGCCGACCACCCGCACGGTCGACCCGACGCAGATCCGCATCGACAACGGCCAGTGGTACCTGCAGGGCTGGTGCCACCTGCGCACCGCCATGCGCACGTTCCATCTCGACCGGGTCAGCGACGCCCGGATCACCGACATCCCGATCACCCACGCCGACACCGCCGTGCCCGCCGAGTTCGGCGACGGCGACGGGCCGGAGGACGCGGTGGTCGTGCGGATCCCCGAGCGGCTCGTGCCGCTGATCGGATCGTTCCCGCAGGAGGAGGTCGAGCGGGGCGGCGGGCTCGTCACGCTCCGCATCCGGATGGCCGACCCTCGAGGCATCAAGCGCGTCGCCGCACGCTTCGGCGGCGCACTCGAGGTGCTCGACCCGCCTCTCGCGCGCACGACGACCCGCGACTGGGCCGCCGCGGGACTCGACCTTTACAAGGCGCCTGAGTGAACACTCGCCAGGTTAGACTGACCGTAATCTCGATCTAGGAGTCCTGCATGCTCGGCAACCTCAACGGATGGCACCTGGTTATCCTGCTCGTCGTCATCCTTCTTCTCTTCGGTGCGGCGAAGCTGCCGGCGCTGGCCAAGAGCATGGGCCAGTCGGCTCGCGTCTTCAAGGGCGAGATGAAGGCGATGCGCGAGGAAGACGCCGCCGACACCGCCAAGAAGAAGGATGCCGTGGGAGACGTCGATCCCGACGCGCCCGCCGGTCCTGATCGCACAATCTGATCACCGTGGCTGCGGTAGATTCCCACGCCGCGAAGGACAGTCAGCCACGCGGTGAACGGCGCATGTCGCTGGGAGCTCATCTACTCGAGTTCCGCAAGCGGCTGATGCTCGCGGCTGCCGGCCTGCTGGTCGGCATGATCATCGCGTTCGTCATCACCGACCCGATCATCGCCTTCATCTCCGAGCCGATCAACCGGATGGCCGAGGACAGTGAGACGCTGATGGCTCTCACGTTCACCTCGGTTACCTCGCCGTTCGATCTGCGCATGCGCATGGCGTTCTCCATCGGCATCTTCCTGTCGGCGCCGTTCTGGATGTGGCAGATCTGGGCGTTCATCGTCCCGGGGCTGACCCGCAAGGAGATCAAGTATGCGCTCGGCTTCCTCGGGGCGGCGCTCCCGCTGTTCTTCGCCGGGTGCTACGTCGGCACGCTGATCGTTCCGCACGTGATCGAGCTCATGGCGAGTTTCACGCCGGACGGCTCTCCGCTGCTGTACAGCGCGAAAGAGTACTACGATTTCGTCTTCAAGATGATGCTCGTCATCGGCGTGGCCTTCGTGCTTCCGGTCTTCCTCGTGGCGCTGAACTTCGCCGGCATCATCTCCGGCGCGGCGATCCTCAAGGGCTGGCGGGTCGCGGTGCTCGTCGCGACGACCTTCGCAGCGCTCGCGACTCCCGCCGCAGATGTCGTGAGCATGCTGATGCTGGCGGGGATGCTCGTCGTGCTCTACTTCGCTGCGGCCGGCCTCACCGTGCTGCTCGACAAGCGGCGTCGCAAGCGACGTGTCGCCGAAGGCCTCGACCCGGACCTGCCCACAGCATGAGTTCACCCGCCGAGCGTTACGCGGCCGCCCGCGCGGCGGCCGAGCACCCGCACACGCAGGCTTTCGCCGACCGGCAGCGCTTCGCGCTCGACCCGTTCCAGGTCGACGCCTGCTACGCGCTCGAGCGCGGCCGCAGCGTTCTGGTCGCCGCTCCCACGGGTGCGGGGAAGACGATCGTCGGCGAGTTCGCGATCCACCTCGCCATGCAGACCGGCACCGACAAGGCGTTCTACACCACGCCGATGAAGGCGCTGTCGAACCAGAAGTTCCGTGAGCTCGTCGACGTGTACGGCGCAGATCAGGTCGGCCTGCTCACGGGCGACACCAACATCAACGGCAACGCGCGCATCGTGGTGATGACCACCGAGGTGCTGCGCAACATGCTGTATGCCGACTCCGACGCGCTGCGCGGGCTGCGCTACGTCGTGATGGACGAGGTGCACTACCTCGCCGACCGGTTCCGCGGCCCGGTGTGGGAAGAGGTCATCCTGCACCTGCCCGAGCACGTGCGGCTCGTCTCGCTGAGCGCGACCGTGTCGAACGCCGAGGAGTTCGGCGACTGGCTCGACACCGTGCGCGGCGACACCGATGTTATCGTGTCGGAGATCCGCCCGGTGCCGCTCGAGCAGCACGTCCTCGTGCGCGACGATCTGCTCCCGCTGTTCGACGAGCGTGCGGGCATCGCGACCGCTCAGGTGAATCAGGAGCTGCTGCGCATCCGCTCCTTCACCGGCTCACGCCACGAGAGCAACAGTCGCGCGCAGGACTACCGCAGCGCCCGGCACGCCGGGCGGGAGGCGCACCGTCCGCCGCGCGGCGGCAAGCGCCCCGTGCGGGCGTCGAACATGCGCCGGATCGAGCGGATGGACCGGCCCGAGGTGGTGCGCCTGCTCGAGCGGGCGAACCTGCTGCCGGCGATCTTCTTCATCTTCAGCCGGGTCGGGTGCGACGCCGCCGTGCAGCAGGTGCGTCGTTCCGGCGTGCGTCTGACGACTCAGGAGGAGCGCGCGCTGATCCGCGAGATCGTCACCGACCGCACCCGGGCACTGCTCGACGAGGACCTCGACGTGCTGGGATTCTGGCAGTGGCGCGACGACCTCGAGCGCGGTGTCGCCGCTCATCACGCCGGCATGCTGCCCGCGTTCAAGGAGGTCGTCGAAGAGCTCTTCCAGCGCAAGCTCGTCAAGGCGGTCTTCGCCACCGAGACACTGGCCCTCGGCATCAACATGCCCGCCCGCACGGTGGTGCTCGAGAAGATGGAGAAGTTCAACGGCGAGGCGAGGGTCGCGATCACGTCGGGGGAGTACACCCAGCTCACCGGCCGTGCCGGCCGCCGCGGGATCGACATCGAAGGTCACGCCGTGGTCCAGTGGACCGAGGGCATGGATCCGCAGGCCGTCGCGGCACTGGCATCCCGCCGCACCTATCCGCTCAACTCGAGCTTCCGCCCGACCTACAACATGGCCGTCAACCTCATCGACCGGTTCGGCAGGTCGAGGGCGCGCGAGATCCTCGAGACGTCGTTCGCGCAGTTCCAGGCCGACCGGTCGGTCGTCGGGCTCGCCCGTAAGGTGCGCGAGGCGGAGGACTCTCTGGCCGGCTACCGCGAGGCGATGACGTGCGAGCACGGTGACTTCCTCGAGTACGCCGCGATGCGGCGCGAGCTCAGCGATCTCGAGAAGAAGGATCGACGGGATGCCGGCGGGCGCGCCGCACGCGACAAGCGCCTCAAGAAGATCCAGGGGCTGCGCACCCGAATGCGGCGGCACGCCTGCCACAGCTGCCCCGATCGGGAGGCGCATGCGCGCTGGGCAGAGCGGTACTTCTCGCTCAAGCGCGACACCGACCGCATCCGCCGTCAGATCGAGACGCGCACCGGCACGGTGGCCCGGATCTTCGACCGGGTGATCGATGTGCTGCAGGTGGTCGGCTATCTCGACGGCGAGGGTGATCGCCTGTCGCTGACCGACGCCGGCCGCACGATGCGCCGCATCTACGGTGAGCGCGACCTGCTCGTCGCCGAGTCGCTGCGGCAGGGGCTGTGGCGCACACTGGATGCGCCGTCGCTGGCCGCGATGGCCAGCTGCCTGGTCTACGAACCGCGACGCGACGAGCAGAACATGGGGGAGCGGGGCCTGCCTCGCGGCGCGTTCCGCATCGCCTACGACGCGACCACGAGGTTGTGGGCCGAGCTCGACGACCTCGAGCACGACTACTCGCTGCCGCGCACCGAGCCGCTCGCGCCGGGGCTCGCCGCAGCGATGCACGCCTGGGCGCGCGGAGGCTCGCTGGATCGCGTGCTGATCGACGCCGACATGGCGGCCGGCGACTTCGTGCGCTGGGCCAAGCAGACCATCGATCTGCTCGACCAGCTCTCGATCGTCGCCGAGGACGGGGACCTCGCCCGGACGGCTCGCCGGGCGCTCGACGGCGTGCGGCGCGGCATCGTCGTCTACACCGCGGTGTGACCGGATGAGCGTCACCAACCCGCCGTCGGCGCGCCCCGGCCTGCCCCTGTGGGCCGCTGCCGGCATGGCGGCGGCCGCCGGGGTCCTCATGGCACTGGCCTTCCCCGCGGCGGCGATCTGGCCGCTCGTGTTCGTGGCGCTGGCCCTGCTGCTGCCCGCTCTGCGCGGGCGACGCGTCGGCGGGGCTCTGCTGGTCGGCCTCGCGTACGGACTGGTGTTCTTCGCCCTGCAGGTCTCGTTCACGGCGCGCTATCTCGGTCCGGTGCCGTGGATCGCGCTGACCGTCGTGGAGGGCGTGCTCACCGCCGTCGCGCTGATCCCGATCACTCTGGCCTACCGCTGGCTGCCCCGCGTCTGGCCGCGCGGCACGCGTGTGGCGCTGCCCGTCGTCGTGGCGGGTCTGTGGACGACGCACGAGCTGTTCCTCGGCAACTGGCCGTACGGAGGCTTCCCGTGGGCCCGGCTGGGGATGTCGCAGGCGCAGGGACCGTTCGCGCCGGTCGCCTCCTGGCTGGGGGTGAGCGGGCTGACGTTCCTGATGGTCGCGTTCGTCGCGCTGCTGATCGAGCTGTTCCGGATGCGGGGATGGAGCCGTGCGACCGACCTCATCGCGCCGGCGGTGACCCTTCTCGTGCTGCTTCTGACTCCGCTGTTCCCGACGGCTCGATCCGGGGAGATGCGCATCGCGGCGGTGCAGGGCGACGGCCCGACGGGGTACTTCGACGAGCGCGAGCCGTACGGGGTGATCAGCGCTCAGACCGACGCCACCCGGACGATCGGCGAGGCGGACGTCGATCTGCTCGTCTGGCCGGAGGGCGGCGTCGACTACGACCCGTTCCAAGACGAGACGACCGCACGGCGGCTCACCCGCCTCGTCAACGAGTTCGACGCGCCGCTGCTCGCCAACACCGCCACCGAGCGCGGCGAGCAGATCTTCAACACGTCGTTCCTGTGGACGCAGCAGGGCGACGCCTCGCAGCTGCACGACAAGCGGCATCCGGTGCCCTTCGGCGAGTACGTCCCCGACCGCGATTTCTACTACGCGCTCGCCCCCGACCTCATCGGGCTCATCGGCCGCGAGTACACCCCGGGCAGCAACCCGCCGCTCGTGCGGGTGGACGGAACGGGAGTCGGCCTCGCGATCTGCTTCGACGTGATCTACGACGAGGTCATCCGCGAAAGCGTGACCGGGGGAGCCGAGGTGCTGGTCTTCCAGACGAACAACGCGGACTTCCGTGGCACGGACGAGAATCTGCAGCAGCTCGCCTTCGCCCGCATGCGGGCGATCGAGACCGGTCGCAGTGTGGTGAACGTCTCGACCGTGGGCACCAGCCAGATCATTCGGCCTGACGGGTCGACCGTCTCCGCCCTGGACGCCGATGAGGCCGGAGCGCTGATCGAGGATGTCGAACTGCGTTCCGGCCTCACGGCTGGGGTCGTACTCGGGCCGTGGATTCAGCTGGGGATGCTGATCTCTCCGGCCGTGCTGGTCGTCGCCGGACTGCTGTCGCGACGACGAGCCTGATCAGGCGCCGATGCGGTGGCGCGTGGGGTCGTCTCCTGCGCCGCGGCGGGCGCGGACGTAGGCGAGCCGCTCTGCGAGCAGCTCTTCGAGCTCGTCGCGGGTGCGGCGCTCGAGCAGCATGTCCCAGTGGGTGCGTGCCACCTTCTGGTCGTTGTCCTCGACCTTGACGGACGCGCCGTCGACCTGCAGCACCGCCTCGGCGCCGCAGTGACGGCACTCCCAGGTCTGCGGTGCTTCGGCATCGGCCGCGAACATCAGTGTGGTCTCCTGGCCGCACGTGTCGCACTTGTACGCGGTGGAGCGTCGCTCCATGAAGACGACGCCCTCCTCGCTCTGAAGGCTCTGGGCACCCAGCCGGATGCCGCGAAGGCTGCGATCTGCCATTGTGTGGTCCTCTCGTCGCTGTCAGGTATAACGCTCGCGCCTGTGCGAATCATCCACGGCGACGAGAACCCGCGCCGACTCACAGGGGAATCCCAGGGCTTCCGCCGGGGCGCAGGCGGGTCAGGATAGGGCGCGCACCGCCACATCGGCACGATCGGTGACGATGCCGTCTGCACCGTCGGCCACCAGTCGCGTCATGTCCGCAGGGTCGTTCACCGTCCAGACGTGCACCTCGACCCCGTGTCTGCGAGCAGCCCGCAGAAGCGAAGGAGTGAACAGACGGATGCCGGCGTGCGACTCCGGGATCTGCACGGCATCGACATCACGCAGCACCCGGGCGGGGGAGAGACGGGCTGCCGAGAGAGCGCGCAGCTGGGCGATCACCGATCGCCCACCCGAGGTGGCGGGCGTGATCTCCGCTCCCGCCTGCATCGTCGCTCGCAGCGCCGTGATCCGGTGCCGGTCCGAGAAGCTCGTGACCAGAACCCGGTGCGCGTGCGACGCCACCACGGTGCCGAGCGGGACGGATGCCTCGGCGGTCTTCACGTCGATGTTGAACCTGGTGTCGGGGAAGGCATCCAGAGCCGCGGCCACGGTGAGCAGTCCGCCGTGCGCGGCGAAGAGACGCTCGAGCTCTCTGGTGCGCACCGAGCGGACAGGGCGCGGGTCGCCCGCGATGCGCTGCAGCGTCTCGTCATGGACGAGCACGACGTCACCGTCGGCGGTGACCCGGCAATCCGTCTCGATGTACTCCGCACCGGCCGCGTGAGCGGCTGCGAACGACGCCGCCGTGTTCTCCCAGACCGTCTCCGGTCCGCCGTCGGCGGGGATCAGTCCGCGGTGCGCGAAGACGCGAGGATTCCTGCTGCCCGCGAAGAACGGGTGCGTCACGTGCTGCGCGGTGGCTCGCCCGCGCCGTCGCCGCGAGGAGTGAACGCCGAGCCGATGCCCTTGAGAGCCTCCGTCAGCTCGCTCGGGATGATCCACAGCTTGCTCGACTCGCTCTCGCTGATCTTGGGCAGCATCTGCAGGTACTGATAGGCGAGCAGCTTGTCGTCGGGTCGCCCCTGGTGGATCGCGCTGAACACGTTCTGGATCGCCTCGGCTTCACCCTGAGCGCGCAGCACGGCCGCCTGCTTGTCGCCCTCGGCCTTGAGGATGGCCGCCTGGCGCTGCCCCTCGGCCTCGAGGATCTGCGACTGCTTCGATCCTTCCGCGGTCAGGATCGTGGCACGGCGCTCGCGCTCGGCGCGCATCTGCTTCTCCATCGAATCCTGGATCGAGACGGGCGGGTCGATCGCCTTCAGCTCCACCCGCGAGACGCGGATGCCCCACTTGCCGGTCGCCTCGTCGAGCACGACGCGCAGCTGGCCGTTGATCTCGTCGCGGCTGGTGAGCGCCTCCTCGAGGTTCAGCCCACCCACCACGTTGCGCAGCGTCGTGGTGGTGAGCTGCTCGACCGCACCGAGGTAGTTCGCGATCTCGTAGGTCGCGGCACGGGCATCCGTCACCTGGAAGTAGACGACGGTGTCGATCGACACCACCAGGTTGTCTTCGGTGATGACGGGCTGCGGCGGGAACGAGACGACCTGCTCGCGCATGTCGATCAGGGGACGCAGCCGGTCGATGAACGGCACGAGGATGTTCAGTCCCGGCTGCAGGGTCTTGTGATAGCGACCGAGTCGCTCGACGACGCCGGCCGTGGCCTGCGGGATGATCCGGATCGCCCGGGCGATCGTGACCAGCACGAAGATGATGACCGCGATGGCGAGGATCCACGCGATGGCGGTCGGAATGAACGAGGAGTCGTTCATCATGCTCCTATTCGGTGACGGGACGGACGATGGCGGTGGCGCCGCTGATGTCGACGACCGCGATGCGGGTGCCGGTGATGATCGGCGTGCCGTCGGCGCTGCGCGCGGTCCAGATGTCGCCGTTGCTGAGCTTGACCTGACCGGTGATCTGGGTGATGTCGAGCAGCGCGGTGCCGCGGAGGCCCTTCAGGGCGTCGACGTTCGATTTCGCGGGATCCTCGCCACGGCGCAGGCGGTGCAGCAGAGGAGGACGGAGGAAGAAGATGAACATGGCTGCGGCGACGGCCGCGATGATCAGCTGCGCCCACCAGGGCAGACCCAGCAGACCCGCCACGAGCCCGAGGACGCCGCCGAACGACAGCATGAGGAAGGTGAAGTCGAGGGTGAGCATCTCGATCACCAGGAAGACGGCGATCAGCACCAGCCACGCGATCCACGCCCACTGCCCGATGTCGGCTAAGAATGTCGCCAGACCGTCCATTCGCCCTCCTGGCGTCAACCTACCACGCGACTCGCGGCCCGGTCGGGACAAGCCCCCGTTGTAGGGTGAAATGTCGCCATCCGGGCGATCACGCGCATCCCGAGGAGCACAGATGACCCAGGTCCTTCCCGCCGGATCCCTCGACGGCAAGGTGGCCCTCGTCACCGGATCGTCGCGTGGCATCGGCGCCGATACCGTCCGCTACTTCGCTGAAGCGGGCGCCGACGTGGTCATCAACTTCCGCAACAAGGCCCCCCGCGCCGAGAAGCTCGCGAACGAGCTGCGCGCCCTCGGCCGCCGCGCTCTGGTCGTCGGCGCCGACCTCACCGATCCCGACTCCGTGTCGGCGATGTTCGACCGCGTGCGCAAGGAGTTCGGTCGCCTCGACGTGCTCGTGCTCAACGCCTCGGGCGGCATGGAGTCGGGCATGGCAGAGGACTACGCCCTGACGCTCAACCGCGACGCCCAGGTGAACGTGCTGCAGAGCGCTGAGCCGCTGCTGGGCGACGGCGCACGTGTCGTGTTCGTCACCAGCCACCAGGCGCACTTCATCCGCACCACCCCGACCATGCCCGAGTACGAGCCCGTCGCCCGCTCGAAGCGCGCCGGTGAAGATGCTCTGCGCGAGCTGATCCCGGGCCTCGCCGAGAAGGGCATCGGATTCACGGTCGTCTCGGGCGACATGATCGAGGGCACCATCACGGCGACTCTGCTCGAGCGCGCCAACCCCGGAGCGATCGCCGGGCGCCGTGAGTCTGCGGGCAAGCTCTACAACGTCTCGGAGTTCGCCGCCGAGGTGGCCAAGGCCGCCGTCGACCCCGTGCCCGCCGACAACACGCGCCTCGTCGGCGACACCTCGGACTTCATCACCGAGTGACACGAATGTGAAGAGGGAGGCCACCCGCCGGTGGCCTCCCTCTTCACGTCACGGCGTCGGCTCAGACGACGACGTCCGGCGTCTGCGCAGACTCGACCTGCTTGAGGGTGAACGCGCGCACGAGCTGAACGACACCCAGAGCCACCAGCGAGATGCCGAGGATCAGCCAGAGCACCGTCGCGGCGTAGAGCGGTGAGAACAGCACGGCGATGCCGGCGATGATGCCGAGCAGTGCGTAGAGCAGCGTCCACACACGGGACGCATCGTGTCCCATCAGGCTCAGCGCGACGACCCCGTCGGCGATCCAGCTCACGCCGATGAAGATCGCCACGATGATCGCGAGGGTGACGGTTGCGGCACCGAGATTCGCGAAGGCGATGATGCCGGTGGCGATGTACAGCAGTCCGAGGACGACATGGCCGGCTCGCACCCATCCGCCACCCTTGCCGGAGAACACGGCGAGACCGAGGTAGACGAGCCCGCCGATGATGAGGTAGCCGGCGAAGATGCCGGTGACGATCACCGCCGACTTGGCGGGCCAGACGAGCATCACGATGCCGGCGATGAGTGTGATCGCGCCGGAGATGCCGAGGAACAGACGCACGGAGCGCAGGAACCCCGGGTCGGTGAAGCGGAGAGCGGTCATGATGATCCTTTCGTGGAGCGGACCCTTCGCGCACACGCTATCGGATGCGAGGATCGGGATGTGGGACAGAGTGCTGAGGACTCGTATCGACTCGCCGAGCTGACCAGACTGCGTCGGGTGCGCGACCGGATAGATCGCGAGTACGCTCGCCCGCTGGACGTCGAGACGCTCGCGCGAGGGGAGCACATGTCGGCCGGTCACCTCAGCCGCAGATTTCGTCAGGTGTTCGGTGAGTCCCCGTACTCGTATCTGATGACGCGCCGCATCGAGCGGGCCATGGCGCTGCTGCGCCGCGGAGACGTGGGGGTGACCGAGGCGTGCTTCGCCGTCGGCTTCTCATCGCTCGGAACGTTCAGCACCCGCTTCAGCGAACTGGTCGGCGTCTCTCCGAGCGCCTACCGGCGGGATCCGGGACTGGGCCCGGGCATCCCGTCGTGGGTCGAGAAGCAGGCGACCAGACCGATCAGGAATCGAGAAGCGACATCGCACGGGCGTGAGTAGCGTCAACGCCATGAACAACATCACCATCAGCGTCAGCTTCCTCCCGCACATCGACCCGGAGGCATCCCTCGCGTTCTACCGCGACGTCCTCGGATTCGAGGTCCGCAAGGACGTCGGGTACGGGGACATGCGGTGGATCACCGTGGGACCGGCCGGGCAGCCCGACACGTCGATCGTGCTCACCCCTCCTGCCGTCGACCCCGGCATCAGCGACGATGAGCGTCGCACCATCCTCGAACTCATGGCGAAGGGCAGCTACGCAGGGGTCGTGCTCACCGCCGACGACGTCGACGCGGCGTTCGCCGAGATCGAGGCGAAGGGCGCGGATGTCGTGCAGGAGCCCATCGACCAGCCCTACGGCGTGCGCGACTGCGCGTTCCGCGATCCTGCCGGTAATTTCGTCCGTATCAATCAGTCCATCGCCTGACGCGTGCGCCGCCCGGCATCCGAATCCATCCCATCGAAGGAAGCACCGTGCCACAGGACCACCCCGCCGACAGCCACGACGTCATCCGCGTCGAGGGTGCACGCGAGAACAATCTCAAGGATGTCTCGGTCAGCCTGCCGAAGCGACGCCTGACGGTGTTCACCGGCGTCTCCGGCTCGGGCAAGAGCTCGCTGGTGTTCGACACGATCGCCGCAGAGTCCCGCCGGATGATCGATGAGACCTACAGCGCATTCGTGCAGGGATTCATGCCCTCGGTGCCGCGGCCCGACGTCGATGTGCTGGACGGACTCACGACGGCCATCATCGTCGACCAGGAGCGCCTCGGCGCGAACCCGCGGTCGACGGTCGGCACGGTGACGGATGCCAACGCGATGCTCCGCATCCTGTTCTCGAAGTTCGGCGAGCCGTACATCGGCGGGCCGACGGCGTTCTCGTTCAACATTCCGACGCAGAAGGCCAGCGGCGTGATGACCGGGCCGAAGGGCGAGAAGAAGATCGTCAAGGACGCCGTCTACCTCGGCGGCATGTGCCCGCGCTGCGAGGGCAGGGGAGTGGTGTCGGACATCGATCTGACGCAGGTCGTAGACGAGACGAAGTCGCTCGACGGCGGCGCGATCATGGTGCCCGGCTACACGGCCGACGGCTGGATGGTGAAGGGCTTCTCGCAGTCGGGCTTCTATCCGGCCGACAAGCCCATCGCAGAGTTCACCGAGAAGCAGCGCCAGATGTTCCTCTACGGTGAGGTCACCAAGGTGAAGATATCGGGCATCAACATGACCTACGAAGGTCTGATTCCGAAGATCACGAAGTCGATGCTGTCGAAGGACATCGACGCCCTGCAGCCGCATATCCGTGCGTTCGTCGAGCGGGTGGCGACGTTCAAGACCTGCCCGGAGTGCGACGGCACGCGGCTCACCGAAGGCGCACGGTCGTCGAAGATCGACGGGACGAGCATCGCCGACGCCTGTCGCATGCAGATCACCGATCTGGCGGCGTGGGTGCGCGGCCTGTCGGTGAGCGGGGCAGGGCCCCTGCTCGACGCGCTGCGCGCGAACCTCGACTCGTTCGTCACCCTCGGGCTGGGCTATCTGAGCCTGGATCGTCCATCGGGAACGCTGAGCGGGGGAGAGGCGCAGCGCATCAAGCTGCTGCGCCACCTCGGCTCGTCTCTCACCGACGTGACCTACGTGTTCGACGAGCCGACGATCGGCCTGCATCCGCACGACATCCAGCGGATGAACACCCTGCTGCTGCAGCTGCGCGACAAGGGCAACACCGTGCTCGTCGTCGAGCACAAGCCCGAGACGATCGCTATCGCCGACCGAGTCGTCGACCTCGGGCCGGGAGCCGGCAGCAGCGGGGGAGAGGTGTGCTTCGAGGGCACCGTCGACGAGCTCACCACGAGCGGCACGCTGACCGGGCGTCACCTGCACGACCGTGCGACGCTGAAGGATACGGTGCGCACGCCGTCCGGCGCTCTGCAGGTGAGGGGAGCGGATGCCAACAATCTGAAGGACGTGGACGTCGACGTGCCCACCGGCGTGCTCACCGTCGTGACGGGGGTGGCGGGGTCGGGGAAGAGCTCGCTCGTGCACGGCTCCATCAGTCCGATGGACGGCGTGGTCGCGATCGATCAGACGGCCATCAAGGGCTCGCGTCGCAGCAACCCCGCGACGTACACGGGAATGCTGGAGCCGATCCGCAAGGCGTTCGCCAAGGCCAACGGCGTGAAGCCGGCCCTGTTCAGCGCGAACAGCGAGGGTGCCTGCCCGAGCTGTAAGGGCTCGGGTGTGATCATCACCGAGCTCGGGTTCATGGACACGATCGAGACGCCCTGCGAGGACTGCGGCGGCAAGCGCTTCCAGCTGGGCGTTCTCGAGTACAAGCTCGGCGGACTCGACATCACCGAGGTGCTCGACCTGCCGGTCGCCGAGGCGCACGCGTTCTTCTCCGCACCCGAGACCAGGCTTCCTGCCGTCGTCTCGATCCTGTCGCGGATGGAGGACGTGGGACTCGGCTACCTGACCCTCGGGCAGCCGCTCTCCACCCTGTCCGGCGGTGAACGGCAACGTCTCAAGCTCGCGATCCAGATGGGGGAGAAGGCCGACATCTACGTGCTCGACGAGCCCACCACGGGCCTGCACCTCGCGGATGTCGACAACCTGCTGGGGCTGCTCGACCGCCTCGTCGACTCGGGCAAGACGGTGGTCGTCATCGAGCATCATCAGGCGGTGATGGCGCACGCTGACTGGATCATCGACATCGGGCCCGGTGCCGGTCACGACGGAGGTCGGGTGGTGTTCGAAGGGACCCCGGCTGATCTCGTCGCGACGAGGTCGACACTCACCGGCGAGCACCTCGCGGAGTACGTCGCGTGACGTCGCAGGAATCCATAGACGCCCGCATCCTGAGCTACTACGGCGAGCTGTTCGATGAAGGCGCGCGTCTGACGACCAGGTCTGCGCAGGGCCCTGTCGAGTTCGCGCGCACGCAGGAGATCATCCTCGAGAGCCTCTCCGCCGGGCGTGTGCTGGACATCGGCGGCGGCGCCGGTGTGCACGCGCGGGCGCTGCAATCCGCCGGCCTTGAGGTGGAGTTGCTCGACCCCGTGCCGCGGCACGTCGATCAGGCGCGGGCCGTCGGCGTGAGCGCCCGGATCGGCGACGCCCGCGCTCTGCCGTTCCAGGATGGCGAATTCGACGCGGCACTCGTGCTCGGCCCCCTGTACCACCTCGCCGCTCGTGAAGACCGTCAGCTTGCGCTGCGCGAGGCGGCGCGCGTCGTGCGTCCCGATGGTCTGGTCTTCGCTGCGGGGCTCTCGCGATTCATCGCATTCGGGAAGGCGACTCTGGCCCGCGGCATCCCGCACCCATACCCCGATGAGTGGGTCGCGGTGGCAGCCCGTGGAGAGCCTGCCGCCGGGATGCGGTTCCCCGCAGGTCACTTCCACACTGCCGAAGAGCTCGACGAGGAGGTGCGCTCAGCCGGACTGGAGGTCGAGGCGGTGCTGGGCGTGGAGGGTCCCGCCGGTTCACTGCTGGAGTCGCTGGAGGGGGCAGGGGAGGAGCTCGTGCAGGCAGCGCTGACGGTGGCCCGCGCTGCGGCCTCTGTTCCCGGTGTGCGCGACATGAGCGCGCACCTCATCGCGGTCGCGCGCGTTCGGTCATGAGTCGCGCTGGGCGACGATCGTGTACGTGCACGGGATGAGATCGCGCTCGGACTCCGGCCAGGCGTATCCACCGGGAACCCCGACCATCCGCGGGCTGAACTGCCACGGCAGCGTGCGCCCCTCATCGAAGTGCACGAGGCGCAACCCGGCGGCCAGCAGAGCGCCGAGGATCTCCGAGAGCGGATGCGGCCACTCGTAGGTGCGCGAGTGCTCGACCGTGCCGTCTCCGATGTAGGTCGACGGGTCGTCCCACAGCTGCGCGCGCCCGTCGCCGAAGTAGCGGTACCGGGTCGTCAGATCGGAGGCTTCCTCGTCGAGTGCATACAGCGCGGGATGCCCGTCGCGGATGTAGAAGATCCCGCCGGGTCGCAGCAGCGCGTGGATCTGCTGAGCCCAGCGATGCAGGTCTTCGAGCCACGTGATCGTTCCGATGCTGGTGTAGACGACGTCGAAATCCCCGTCGACGGCACGTCGCGCATCGAGCACGTCGGTCTCCACCCAGCGAGCCTGCACACCGGCGCGGGCAGCCAGTGCGAATCCTGCCGCCAGCGCCGGTCCGGAGAAGTCCACCCCGGTCACGTTCGCGCCGGCCCGCGCCAGTGAGACGGTGTCTGTGCCGATGTGGCACTGCAGGTGACAGAGATCCAGTCCCTGCAGGCTTCGATCGGGTAGGAACCGCTGCAGCACCGGCAGATCCTCGCGGACGACATCGCTCAGATGGGCAGGATCGTCATAGAGCTCGAGACCGTACGCGACCTCGTGCAGCGGAACGCGATCGTTCCAGTTCTCGTGGTTCGCCTGCCGCGCGGATTCCCAATCGATGCTGACGTCGCTCCCGTTCACGGTGGTGAGCCTACTCAGCGCGAGCCACCCGCAACAGGGACTTGAGGGCGGATTCGCCTGCTGACACCTGACCTCGGTCCTCCTATGCGGAATAACCGATAATGCACATTATGTCAGAAAGGCGATCTCGACACCTCTCCCTCTTGCCTGTGACCGCTCGCGCGCATCATCCGTCAGCAGCAGATCAAGGTTGGCGACGACCCGATCGAGCACTGCTGCGGTCGACATTGACCGGGCTGAGTATCTGCAGGTCAGCAGAACTTTTCGAGATGGTCGAGACCCCGACTTATTCACCGGGTGGGACCGGTGCGCCATAGACCTCGAGGCCGCCGGGAACGATCCGCACCGTGGCGACGGTGCTGCCCTCTTCGAGCACGGAGACCTCTCCGTCGTGCGCCACGTTCACCGCCTCGCCCGTCGACGATCTCGCTTCGATCCGCACCTCATCGGCGGTGAACGCCTCGATCGTCGCGAGCGTGGCGCGCCCCGGCACGCGGTCGAGAAGGGCGGATGCGCGGACGCCGAACGCCAGCGCCACCAGTCCACGCAGACGCGGCCTCCGCCCGCGCGCGTGCAGCACCCGCACGTCGAGAACGCCGTCGTCGAGGCGACGCCGCTGCAGTGGAACCATCGACGCCGAGGAGTTCTGACCCGCGGCGACCGCGATCGACCACACCCGCGCTGAGCGCCCGTCGATCCGCACGTGCAGCGTGTGCGCTCGCGCCAGCACGCGCACTGCGGCGATCAGCGCGGCGACCGGCTTGCCCAGCGCCTCCTCCATCTGTTCCCGCTCCGCGACGAAGCCGGGATACACCCCGATGGAGGCGACGTTCATCACCGTCATCGGCGGCCCGTCGTCGATCGTGAGCTCGGCGACATCGACGCGGCTGCCGACTCCGTCGCGCAGTGCCTGCACGGCGTCTTCGAGCGTTGCCGCCCCTGCCGTGCGCGCGAAATGGTTGAAGGTGCCGCCGGGGAAGATCACCAGCGGCAGGTGCGCGTGGCGGGCTGCGTCGGCGGTGCTGGCCACCGTGCCGTCACCACCCCAGACGCCGATCACCCGGGGCGGGCTCTCGGAGGCCACCGCGTCGCGCACGAGCAGGGCGACCTCCTCCCCCTCCCCCAGCACGTGCACCTGCGCCGACGGCAGCTCCTCGGAGAGGAAGGCGACCGGCTCGGGGCGCAGCGGATCGATCCCCGACGCGGAGTTCACGAAGATCAGCGCCCCGGAACCGTCGGGCAGTGACGGCAGATCGATCGTCGCCCCTCGGTGTGTCGGCTCGGGCTGCGGACGTGCAGGCACCAGCATCCGCCCGACGATCGCAACTGCCGAGCCCAGCGCCGCTCCCCCGATCACGTCCGACAGCCAGTGCGCTCCGGTGTGCAACCGTGAGTACGCCACCGCGGCGCCGAGAGGCGCGAGCACCGCACCCGATCGGCCCGACTCGAGAGCGACGCCGGTGACGAAGGCGGCGGCAGATGCGGAATGGCCCGACGGGAAGGATCCGGAAGTCGGCGTCCTCGCCAGTCGTCGCGGCATCGGCACGTCCTTGAGCAGCGGCCGGTCCCCGCCGAAGAGCCGTTTGCCGACCAGGTTGGCGAGAGCGCTGCCGATGATCAGCGACGCGATCCCGCGCACGGCACCCCGGCGCGGCGATCCGCCGATCGCGTACAGCACGCCGGCGATCGCGAACCAGAGCCTGCTGCGATCCGCACGCTGCGAGAGACGGGCAAGGGCGACATCGAGTTCGGGGAGGTGCCGGTGCCCGTTGATCCTCCGCGCCGTGCGCGCATCCATCCGGCGCACCCACCGCGGCAGCAGACGCACGCGTCGCATCGCGACCGAGGGGCGGGCGGGCAACCCCGCTCGCCGCACGACACGAGTGAGACGAGTCGCTCCCGCACGACTGCTGTGCCCGCCTGGGGCTCTCATTGCTCCTCCACGTCCTCGGCCTCCTCACGCGCCTTTTCGGCCTCCTTCTCGGCCCTCTCACGCGCCTTTTCGGCTTCCTTCTCGGCCTTCTCAGTCGCCTTCCGCTGCTCTTCGGCGGCCTTCTCGGCTTCTTTCGCCGCCTTCTCCTGCGTTTTGCGGTCTTCCTTCGTCCCCGTGTCCGTCTGCGTGGTGTCGGCCTCATCGCCGGGCGCGCTCGAGGGCGACGGCGGCGTCACTGGTGCGGATGGCCGGGTGGCGGCCGGATCGGGTGCCACAGGTTCAGGCCCGTCGCTGCCCAGCATCCACGCTCCCGCGAGGCCGGCAGCGACGACGGCTGCCGCGGCGACGGCGCCGATGGCCCCGGCTCGGCGGCGCTTCGCGCGGCTCGTGGCTCCGGACTTCTCCGGCAGCACACGGGTCGGCCCCGGAGTCGCCGTCTCGGCGGTGAGCAGGCGCGTCGGTGTGGTCATCGCGGCAGTCGCGCCCTCTGGCGAGGCCGCAGCCCCGCGAGCGGCCAGCGCGGCGGCGGCGACAGCTGCGGGCATCGTGGGTCGCGGCGGCGGCGCCGAGACGGCCGCGAGTTCGGATGCTGCAGCGAAGACCTCCGATGCGATCGGGCGATCGCTCGGATCGGTCGCCGTCATCCCCGTCAGCAGGTGCGTCCAGGCGGGCCCGAGATCTGCGGGCACGTCGGGTGCCGAGGTCAACCGCGCCATCGCGGCGCCGATGCCGTCTGACTGGGGGAAGGCGCGCACGCCGGTGAGCGCCTCGAGCATCATCAGCCCGAGCGAGTAGATGTCTGCCCCGGGCGCGGGCATCGCGCCCTGCAGCTGCTCAGGCGCGATGTAGGCGGCCGTTCCGATCACGATGCCGGGCGAGGTCAGGCGAGTGGCATCCACCAGAGCCGAGATGCCGAAGTCGGCGAGCTTCGCGCCCGATCTGCTGGCAGGAAACGGCGCCTGCGACATGAGCACATTCGACGGCTTGATGTCGCGATGCACGATGCCGGCACTGTGCACGACGTGCAGCGCCTCTGCCAGGTCGGCCCCGAGCGCCCCGACCTCGGCGGCGGGCAGGGGCCCTTGCGCGATGCGATCGGCCAGCGTGGGGCCGTCGACGTACTCCATCACCAGGTACTCGGGGCGTCCCGGAACCAGCTGCGCGTCGTAGAGAGTGACGAGGGCGGGATGATTGAGCGACGCGAGCGCCGTCATCTCGCCCCGTGCACGCGCAGCCGATGCGTCGTCGCCCTGCAGCTCGGTTCGCAGCACCTTGATCGCGACGATGCGTCCGAGGAGGGTGTCCTTCGCCCGATAGACCCGCGCCATCCCGCCCTGGCCGACGCATTCGAGGACCTGATAGCGACCGTCGATCAGGCCGGAAGGGGGCAGCGAATCGTCGTCGGTCATCGAGTCCTCCCGTCGCCTGTTCGGGGCTCAGCGACGAGATCACTCTAAGCCGACGAGGGGCGCAGCCCGATGGCCTTGACAGCCGACGAGCCCGTCGTCGATCAGATGGGGGTGTCGTCGACGACCGCCGGTCCGCGCCCGTAGCCGAGGTCTGCGTACCAGACGCCATCCTCGGTCCGAACTCCGCGATGAGCTCTGCGCGGTCGGCGTCCGCCAGCTCCCGCACGGTGCGGATGCCGTGACCGGCGAGCCGTTTGCAGCACCCACGACCTCATGCCTCGAGTCTGCGCCGCCCGCTGCGTCGTGTCACGTCCCCACCGGGGCTAGCCTTGACGGGTGAGCCACACTCCCCTCCCCCGCACGACTCCCGGATGGCGGGGCTGGGTGGTGTGGGGCGTGGCGGTTGCCGCGTACGTGCTCGCGATCACGAACCGCAGCTCGCTCAGCGCGGTGGGCGTGGACGCGGCCGAGCGCTTTCAGGCCGACGCCGCGACGCTCTCCCTGTTCGCGGTCGTGCAGCTCGCCGTGTACGGCGGGCTGCAGATCCCCATCGGGGTGCTGCTCGACAGGTACGGCTCGCGTCCGATCATGGTGATCGGGATGCTGCTCATGGCGCTCGGGCAGTTCGTGATGGCGGTGTCACCCAGCATCGGCATCGCCCTCATCGCGCGTGTTCTGCTCGGCGCGGGAGATGCGGCGATCTTCCCCGCCGTGCTGCGCCTCGTCGCCACATGGTTCCCCGCCCAGCGCGGACCCGTGATGGGGCAGCTGACGGGCCTCGTCGGCCAGACCGGCCAGCTCATCGCGCTCACTCCCCTGGCCGTGCTGCTGCACTCCACGAACTGGACGATCACCTTCGGCAGCGTCGCCGGGCTCGGCCTGCTCTTCGCCATCCTCGTCTGGATGCTGGTGCGCAACCACCCGCCCGAGCGCAGCGCCGACGTGACGGTGAACACCGAGACGGGTGTCGTGCAGGTGATCACCTCGGCGATCGACACCGGTGTCGGCATCCGCGCGGCCTGGGCGCACCCCGGCACCCGTCTGGCATTCTGGTCGCACTTCACCACCCCGTTCGCCAGCACGGCGTTCCTGCTGCTGTGGGGCATGCCGTTCCTCACGGCAGGTCAAGGGCTCACACCCGCCGGCGCCGCCGGCATCCTGTCGATCACCGTCCTCGTCAGCATGGCACTGAGCCCGGTGCTCGGCATGCTGTCGCGGCGCATCCCCACCCGCCGGTCGCTCGCCCTCGTGCTGCCGAGCATCGCCGTTCAGGTGGCCGCATGGACCACGGTGATCCTCTGGCCGGGGCCCGCGCCGATCTGGCTGCTCATCGTGCTGGTGGTGTGCCTGGCCGCGGGCGGCCCGGCATCGATGATCGCCTTCGACCACGCCCGCACGCACAACCCCGCCCACCGCCTGAGCACCGCGACCGGCGTGACCAACTCCGGCGGGTTCCTCGCCGCGCTCATCGCGATCTTCTTCATCGGACTCACGCTCGACCTGCAGGGCGCCGGCACCCCCGACACCTACTCGCTCGACGCATTCCGCTGGGCGTTCGCCACGCAGATCCCGCTCTGGCTGCTGGGCGCGTCGTTCATCATCCGTGAGCGCAAGAGCACCCGCATCCGGATGGGCCTCGATCCCGAGCGCAAGCGACGCCGCTGAACCCGGGGCGCGGGCGGCGGGTCAGCGGCGCGGGGTCCAGCCGATCGGCCGCGCTCCCCCGCGCCCGCCACGTTCGACATCGGCATGCGCAGACCAGCCCTGCGCGGCATCCGGGCCGTCGAAGCCGCCGCGCGCGAGCCGCATGCCGAGGTCGTCGTGGTGCATGCGCGGAGCCCCTCCGCGGCGCACGGATGCCCGAACGCTCCAGGTGTCGTCGGCGAATCCGCCGCCGCGGAACACGCGGTAGTCGTCGTAGCGTTCAGGGTCGAGGAAGTCCCAGCACCACTCCCACACGTTGCCGAGTGTGTCGAAGAGTCCGTTCAGGTTCGGCAGCTTCATGCCGACATCCCGCGGCGCTCCGACGCCGTCGAGTGACGTCCAGGCGATCTCATCCAGCGGACCGTACTGCGGCCCGACCGATCCGGCTCGGCAGGCGTACTCCCATTCGGCTTCGGTCGGCAGGCGATAGCCGTCGCTGTCGACGTGCCAGGTGACCTCCTCGCCGTCGAAGGAATAGGCCCGGTCGAGCCCCTCCCACTCGGAGGCTGCGTTGCAGAACCGGATGGCGCGGTACCAGCTGAGATCCCTGGCCGGGCGTCGCGGATGCTGGGCGGCGATACCCAGCACCTCGGCGAACTGACTCTCGGTGACGGCGAACGCGCCGATCTCGAAGGGTTCGAGCTCGACGGTCCGGTGCTCCTTGCGGCGTGCATCGTGCAATGCGACGCGGCCGCCGGGCAGCGCCCGCATCTCCCAGAGATCCACCGTCACCCTTGAACGGTCACGGGTCCGGTGCTCGACGCGGCGCCTGTCTGCGGCGTCAGCGGAACGGCGAACACGCGCAGGAAGAACTGGCAGAGCGGGCCGACGAGCAGGGCGAACAGCAGGGTGCCGATGCCCACGACGCCGCCGAGCGCCCAGCCGATGAGCACGACCGTCACCTCGAGGCAGGTGCGCACCAGCCAGATCGGGCGGCGCAGCCGCACATGCAGACCGGTCATCAGCCCGTCGCGAGGGCCCGGGCCGAAGTGTGCTCCGATGTAGAGCCCGGTGGCGGCGGAGAGCACGAGCAGCCCGATCGTGAAGAGCAGCGCCTGCTACCACAGCTGCTCCCCGACCGGGATGAAGAGGAAGCCCACGTCGGCCGACGGGCCGACCAGAAGCGCGTTGATCACCGTGCCCGCCCCGGGCTTCTGCCGGATCGGAATCCACAGCAGCAGCACGATGCCGCTGACGATGGTCGTCACGATTCCGAAGCTCAGCGGGACGTGGCGGGTGACGCCCTGCGTCAGCACGTCCCACGGCGCAGCGCCCAGAGCGCTGCGCACGAGGAAGGCGATGCCGATGCCGTACAGGAACACCCCGACGAGCAGCTGGGTGATGCGGCGTGGCATCCGTGAACGGCGGGAAGAGATCACCGCGGCACCATCTCGACCCAGGCGGGGAACTTCGCCACCCCCCCGTCGCCGGACGACGTGCGTGTCACGCGTCGTCGCACCCAGGGGCCGACGAACTGCCGGTAGTACGCGAGCCCCGCGGGGCCGGCAGGGTGATCGGTGCTCAGCGACCACCAGTCCTCCGGCGGCTCCAGACCCAGCGCGTGCAGCACGCGGGCAGCGACGCGGTGGTGGCCGTTCGCGTTCATGTGCAGGCGGTCCTGTGACCAGTAGCGAGGGCGGGAGAGCTCGGCATCCGGCCAGTTCAGCGCGCGGATCACGTCGGGGCGGTCCTCGACGCGGCGCAGCACCGCGGCCGACAGCGCATCGCCGCGACGCTGGAAGACCGGGCCCAGCGGCAGCTGAGCGCTCGGGTTGGCACCCGAGAGCAGGATCAGCGTGACGCCCTCCTTGTCGCAGCGCCGCAGGACGCGGGAGAACGCATCGGCGATGTGCTCGGTGTCGGCGTTCGGGCGGAGGATGTCGTTGCCGCCGCCGTTGAACGACAGGTGCGTCGGGCGCAGCGCGAGCGCCGGCTCGAGCTGCTCTTCGACGATCGGCCAGATCAGACGACCGCGGATCGCGAGGTTGGCGTACTGGATCGGCTCACCGATGGCGTGCGCCCAGCCCTGCGCGGCCAGGTCGGCCCAGCCGCGCACGCTGCCGTCGGGCAGCTCGTCGCCGACCCCCTCGGTGAAGGAGTCTCCGATCGCCACGAACCGCACAGCCGCCATGTTCTCAGCCTATTGCGGCGCGGACGAGGTCGCGTCACGCGCTCTGCGCAATCCCCTCAGCCGGTGACCGCGGTGCGGAGCGTGTCGAGGCCGACGCCGCCGATGTCGAGCGCGCGCTTGTGGAAGTCCTTGAACGAGAACGCCTCGCCCTGCTTCTGCTGCACGGCGTCGCGCACCTGTTCCCAGATGCGCTGGCCCACCTTGTACGACGGCGCCTGTCCCGGCCATCCGAGGTACCGGTTGACCTCGAATCGGCGGAACTCGTCCGGCATGTTCACGTTGCGGCGCATCTCCTCGAGCGCGTAATCGTGGTCCCAGATCCCCTCGCCCGACAGGCGCGGCTTGCCGAGGTGCACACCGATGTCGAGTACCACGCGCAGCGCGCGCATGCGCTGGCCGTCGAGCATGCCGAGGCGGTCTGCCGGGTCGTCGAGGTAGCCGAGCTGCTCCATCAGCCGTTCGGCGTACAGCGCCCAGCCCTCGGCGTGACCCGAGGTGCCGGCGAGCACCCGCCGCCAGGTGTTCAACTCGGCGCGGTTGTATGTCGCCTGCGCGATCTGCAGGTGGTGGCCGGGAACACCCTCGTGGTACACGGTGGTCAGCTCGCGCCACGTGTCGAACTCGGTCACGCCCTCGGGCACCGACCACCACATGCGGCCGGGCCTCGAGAAGTCGTCGGTCGGGCCGGTGTAGTAGATCCCGCCCTCCTGAGTGGGGGCGATCATGCACTCGAGCTCGCGGATCTGCTCGGGGATGTCGAAGTGGCTGGCGCCGAGCTCGGCGATCGCCCGATCGCTCGTCTGCTGCATCCACCTCTGCAGCGCTTCGGTGCCGTGCAGCTTGCGCGAGGGGTCGGCCTCGAGGTGCGCCACGGCCTCGTCGACGCTCGCGCCGGGCAGGATCTCGTTCGCGATCGCCTCCTGCTCGGTGATCATCCGCTGCAGCTCGTCGCGGCCCCACTCGTAGGTCTCGTCGAGATCGATGGTCGCACCGAGGAACCGGCGGGAGTTCAAGGCGTACAGGTCGCGCCCGACGGCGTCCTGCTCGCCGGCGACCGGTGCCAGCTCGCCGGACAGGAACTGGCGCAGGTCGTCGTAGGCCACGCGCGCCGCGGCGGCGTGGTCGGCGATATCGCGGGCGAGGGATGCCGGCAGTTGGCCGTCAGCCGGTGCCGCTGTCGCCGCGAATGACGCGAAGAAGCCCTCGTCGGCGCTGTACCGGGCGATCTGCGTGGCGACTTCGGCGACCTGGCGACGAGCGGGGACGACGCCGCGCTTGATGCCCTCGCGCAGCGTCTCGACGTACCCCTTGAGCGCTGTCGGCACGGCGGCGAGCCGCTCGCTGACGACCGCCCAGTCGTCGATCGTCTCGGTGGGCATGAGATCGAACGCCTGGCGGAAGTCCTGCGGCGCCGAGGCGATCACGTTCAGGTCGCGCAGGTGCCATTGCGCGTCGTGCAGCTCGAGCTGCAGGCGAAGCTCGGCCGAGAGGTCCGTCTTCGTGATCTCGTCGACGCTGTCGACGGGGGTCGCGGCATCCAGCGCGGCCAGCGTCTCGCGTGTGGCGGCGATGCTGCGCTCGTGCCCTTCCGGGCTCACATCGTCGAGGCGGGCACCTGCCTCGTTGCGTCCGATGTAGGTGCCGAGGATGGGCGAGAGGTCGACCAGGGTGTCGACCCAGTTCTCGGCGATCCGGTCGATGGCAGAGGGAGTGCGCGGCGCTGAACTCATGGTCTCGAGCCTAACCCCGCACCCCCTCTGCGCAGGAGATCAGTGCGCGGCTTCGTTCCAGTCGCGGCCGCGTCCGACCTGCACGTCCAGCGGCACGGTCAGCTCTGCCGCGCCGGCCATGCGGTCGCGCACGATGCTCTCGACAGCGTCCCACTCCCCCGCGGCGACCTCGACGACGAGTTCGTCGTGGATCTGCAGCAGGGCGCGCGAGGCGAGCTCGCGCTCGCGCAGGTCTGCGTGGATCCGGTTCAGGGCGATCTTCATGATGTCGGCGGCGCTGCCCTGGATCGGCGCGTTCAGCGCCGCGCGCTCGGCGTTCTCGCGCAGTACGCGGTTGGGGCTCGCGAGGTCGGGGAACGGGCGCCGGCGCCCGAAGATCGTCTCGGTGTAGCCGTCTTCCTTCGCCTGCATAACCGATGCGCGCAGGTAGTCGCGCACGGCTCCGAAGCGGGCGAAGTACTCGAGCATCAGCTGCTTCGCCTCGGACTGCTCGATGCGCAGCTGCTTCGACAGTCCGAACGCGCTGAGGCCGTAGACGAGACCGTACGACATGGCCTTCACCTTCGTGCGCATCGCCGAGGTCACCTCTTCGGGCTCCACACCGAACACCCGCGCGCCGACGAACCGGTGCAGATCCTCACCCGAGTTGAACGCCTCGATGAGACCAGGATCACCCGACAGGTGCGCCATGATGCGCATCTCGATCTGCGAGTAGTCGGCGGTCAGCAGCGTCTCGTACCCCTCGCCGACCTGGAACGCGCTGCGGATGCGACGGGATTCCTCGGTGCGCACGGGGATGTTCTGCAGATTCGGATCGGTGCTCGACAGGCGTCCGGTCTGGCTGCCGGTCTGCACGTAGGTGGTGTGGATGCGGTGATCGTCGCCGATCGCCGTGTCGAGCGTCTCGATGATCTGACGCAGCTTGGTCGCCTCGCGGTGCTGCAGCAGCAGCGCGAGGAAGGGGTGCGGGTTCGTCTCCTGCAGATCGGCCAGCACCGCGGCATCCGTCGAATACCCCGTCTTGGTCTTGCGGGTCTTCGGCAGCTGCAGGTCTTCGAACAGCACCTCCTGCAGCTGCTTCGGTGAGCCGAGGTTGAACTCGCGCCCGACGAGCGCGAACGCCTCGGCGGCGAGCACGTCGGTGCGGGCGAGCAGCTCGCCCGAGAAGGTCGAGAGCACGTCGTGCGACACCGACACACCCGCGGACTCCATGTCGGCCAGGGCGATGACCGCGGGCAGCTCGATGTCGGTCAGCACGGTCGCGACCGATCCGGGCATCGCCTCGCGGATCGCGACCGCCGTGCGCAGCGTGAACCACGCCTCCTGCGCGGGGGTGGCCCCGTCGGTCTCGGGCACCAGCTGGGTGGGGTCGGCCTCGGGGAGCTTCTCATCGAGGTAGCGACCGACGAGGTGCGCGAGCGTCTTGTCGGGGAAGCTCGGGCGCATGAGCCAGCCGGCGAGCAGGGTGTCGTGGGCGAGTCCGCCCAGCCGGATGCCGTTGCGCAGCAGCGCCTTGACCTGCGGCTTCGCGTCGTTCAGCACCTTCGGCGCGTCGGATTCGAGCCAGGCGGTGAGAGCCTCAGCCGTCTCGGGGCTCCAGCTGCATTCGCGCAGCTCGGTCTCGGTGGCCACGCCGACGCGGGTGATCGCCCCGCTGACGAGCGTGAGCAGCAGACCCACCTCGGCCTTCTGCTCTCCGAGCCAGGCGGCGAGCTCGGCGGCGGATGCTTCGGTCGGCGCCGGCACGTCGACGGCGGGCTCGTCGTGAACCGGCTCGTCGGGAGCACCCGCAGCCTCGAAGACGCGGGGCAGCAGCGTGCGGAACTCGAGGCGCGCGAAGATGTCTCGCACCGCCTGCGCGTCGATCGGCTTGACGACCAGCTCGGCCGGAGCGACGGGCAGCTCGACGTCGTCGAGCAGGCGGTTGAGCTTGCGGTTGCGGCGCACGACGTCGAGGTGCTCGCGCAGGTTGCCGCCGACGACGCCCTTGATCTCGTCGGCGCGGGCCAGCAGCTCGTCGAGGCTGCCGAACTGCGTGAGCCACTTGACGGCCGTCTTCTCACCGACCTTCGGAACGCCGGGCAGGTTGTCGCTCGTCTCGCCGACGAGCGCGGCGATGTCGGGGTACTGCTCGGGCCGCACGCCGTAGCGCTCGTGCACGGTGACGGGGTCGTACCGCTTGAGCTGCGACACGCCCTGCACCGACGGGTACAGCAGCGTGACGTCGTCGTTCACGAGCTGGATCGTGTCGCGGTCGCCCGAGACCACCAGCACGTCGTACCCCTGCTCGGACCCCTGCTTCGCGAGCGTGGCGAGGATGTCGTCGGCTTCGACGCCCTCCTGCGTGAGCACGGGGATCGACATCGCGGCCAGGCAGTCCTGCAGCAGGGGGATCTGGCCCTTGAACTCACTCGGCGTCTCGGAGCGCGTCGCCTTGTACTCGGGGTACTCCTCGGTGCGGAACGAGTGGCGTGACGTGTCGAAGGCGATCGCCATGTGCGTCGGCTTCTCGGCCTTGATCAGGTTGACCAGCATCGAGAGGAAACCGTAGATGGCGTTCGTGTGCTGGTTGTCCTTCGTGGTGAAATTCTCGACCGGGAGGGCGAAGAATGCCCGGTACGCGAGTGAATGGCCGTCGACGACCATGAGGGTAGGCTTTGCGGAGTCCGTCACCCTGCAAGCCTAACGAGGGCGACGGACACGTGCTGAGGAGGAGCATTGAGCGAGCAGACCGAGATGACCGGCCTGGAGTGGGCCACGCACCGCGGCATGGGGGCGCTGGCAGAGAAGATGGGCATCGAGTTCACCGAGTTCTCGGTGCAGCGCAGTGTCGCCACGATGCCGGTGGAGGGCAACACCCAGCCGGTCGGCCTGCTGCACGGCGGTGCCTACGTCGTACTGGGCGAGTCCCTCGGATCGATGTCGGCGAACCTGCACGCCGGGCCCGGCCGTCTCGCGGTCGGCATCGACATCAACGCGACACACACCAGGTCTGCGACCTCGGGAACCGTCACCGGCGTCTGCACTCCGATCCACCTCGGACGGAGCATGACCGTGCACGAGATCGTCGTCACCGACGACCAGGGCCGGCGCTGCTCGACCATCCGCATCACGAACCTGATCAAGACCGTCGACGCCTGACGGAGAAGCGCTGAGACGGCGAAACGCTGAAACGGCCCCCGACGTCACGTCGGGGGCCGTTTCGCTGTGCGGGCCGATGCGGCTCAGACAGAAGTCATTTCTTGGGAGCGAGCTGCTCGATGATCGCCTTGGCGACGTCCTGCATGGTGAGCCGGCGATCCATCGACGCCTTCTGGATCCAGCGGAACGCCTCGGGCTCACTCAGCCCCATCTTCTCGTTCAGCAGTCCCTTGGCACGGTCGACGAGCTTGCGGGTCTCGAAGCGCTCGACCATGTCGGCGACCTCGGCCTCGAGCGTGATGATCTGCTCGTGACGGGCCAGCGCGATCTCGATGGCGGGCAGCAGGTCGTTCGGCGTGAACGGCTTGACGACGTACGCGAGGGCTCCAGCCTCGCTCGCACGCTCGACGAGCTCCTTCTGGCTGAACGCGGTGAGCAGCACGACGGGCGCGATGTTCGCCTTGTGCAGCTTCTCGGCGGCGCTGATGCCGTCGAGCTGGGGCATCTTCACGTCCATGACGACGAGGTCGGGTCGCAGCTCGGTGGCCAGCTGCACGGCGGTCTCGCCGTCGCCTGCCTCACCGACGACGTCGAATCCGTTGTCGCGCAGGATCTCGACGATGTCGAGGCGGATCAGCGACTCATCCTCAGCGACGACGACGCGACGCGGGGCGGATGCCGTGGGCTGCTCAGGCTGCTCTTGCTCAGTCACCCGTCCATCCTAGTCGAACTGCGACCTGGCGGCGGATGCGCGCGCACGGCACGGCGCACCGGCTGCGCTACAGTCGTATGCGCAGTGTGCCGGCCGGCGTGGCGGAATGGCAGACGCGGAGCACTCAAAATGCTCTGTCCGAGAGGGCGTGTGGGTTCGAGTCCCACCGCCGGCACATGCGCAGGAGGGCCGTCCCGGAAGGGCGGCCCTCCTGCATTCTCGTCGTCCGCTGGCGATTTCGCGACAGCCGTCGACCCCCTGACGGTGGCGCTTTTCGGACGTTGAGCACGCATTTCCCGCTGTGTCACAGTGTCGGCGGGAGGCGGCTGCACCACGCTCCGTCCCATACCGGAGCGGACTCGCGTGCACCTCCTCCCCGATGAGACCAGGTGCCAGGGGTCTCCGGTCTCCCCACGATGGCAGGAAGAAGGACACGATGACACAACGAATGATGCACCGGGGAGCGACGATGCTCCTCAGCATCGCGGTCTGCGCGGGGCTCGCCCTCACCGCGCCGGCGGCCGCGTTCGGCAGCACACCTGCCGCAGCCCCTACCCCAGACGACTCCGACACGGCGCCGTCATACATCTCAGGACTCGTCGACCCGCAGAGCGCAGAGCAGACCTCCGCCGTCCCGCCGGTCTCGGCGAACACCGATGCGCTGCGCAGCGTGGTCGGCGAGGCGGATGCCCAACCGGAGCGTCCCTCGATGCAGACGCGCGCGACCGCGAAGGGTATCGCGGCTGTCTGCACCGCAGCCGACTTCGCGCAGGCCTCAGGACAGGCTCTGGTCACTTTAATCAAGGGCAGCACGACCGACTGCGTCAACACGCTGTTCTCGGTCAAGGGCTCGCAGGCGGCGTCCATATTCACGGAGTCGAAGATGGTCGCGGCGGCGAACGGCCTACGCACCGTCGCCCAGTCCTACACCGGCGACAACTCCGCCTCGGCGGCCCAGCTCGTGCTGTTCCTGCGCGCCGGGTACTACGTGCAGTACTACAACTCCTCGAGCGTCCCCGCCTTCGGGACCGCCCTGCGCACCGCGGTCAGCGCGGCGCTGGACCAGTTCTTCGACCACCCGCGGTCGAAGGACGTCACCGACGCCAACGGCGAGACCCTGTCTGAGGCGATCACCCTGATCGACTCGGCGGAGCTCAACGACCGGTACATCCACGTCGTCAAGCGACTGCTCACCGACTACAGCGCCGGCTACAACTCGTCGTGGTGGATGCTGAACGCGGTCAACGGCACGTTCACCGTGCTGTTCCGCGGCCACCAGGTGCCCGCCTTCGTGCAGAAGGTCGCCTCGGACACCTCGCTTCTCACCACGCTCAAGGACTTCGCCCTGGGACACACCGATCTGCTGGCCGGTGAGAACGCTTACCTGGTCACCAACGCCGGCCGCGAACTCGGCCGGTTCCTCGGCGACGCGCCCATCAAGGCTGCGGCGAAGCCGCTCGTGAGGGCGGTGCTCGACCGGACCTCGCTCGACGGACCCACCTCGGGTCTGTGGGTGGCGCTCGCCGAGATGGCGGACTGGTACGACAAGACCGACTGCGGCTACTACGGCACCTGCAACCTGCAGGAGCGTATCGAAGCCAAGGTGCTGCCGATCACCCACGTGTGCAGCCCGAGCATCACGATCCGCGCCCAGGACATGAACGCGCAGCAGCTGTCCGCCAGCTGCGCGAGCCTGAACGCTCAGGACGCGTACTTCCACGCCGTTGCCAAGGACCCAGGCCCTGTGCCTGGAGACGTGAACACGAAGATCGAGGTCGTCGTGTTCGATTCGAGCACCGACTACCAGACCTACGCGGGCACGCTGTTCGGCATCGACACGAACAATGGCGGCATGTACCTCGAGGGTGACCCGACCAAGACGAACAACAAGGCCCGCTTCATCGCCTACGAGGCCGAGTGGCTGCGCCCTGAGTTCGCGATCTGGAACCTGAACCACGAGTACACGCACTACCTCGACGGTCGCTTCAACATGCACGGCGACTTCACCGAGAACATCTCGACTCCCACGATCTGGTGGGTCGAGGGCTTCGCCGAGTACATCTCGTACCACTACCGTCAGATGCCGTATACGGCGGCGCAGCAGCTGGCAGCAACAGGGCAGTACAAGCTCAGCCAGCTGTTCGACACCACGTACGACCACGACACCGATCGCATCTACCGGTGGGGCTACCTGGCGGTGAGCTTCATGCTGAACAAGCACCCGATCGAGATGCAGGCGGTGCTGGGCAACTACCGGTCGGGAAACTGGAATGCAGCTCGCAGCTACCTGAAGAACAGCATCGGCACCACGTACGACGCCGAGTTCACCGCCTTCCTCGCCGAGTGCGCGCAGGGCAACTGCTCTGCTGACCTCGGCGGCGGCGGTGAGCCGCCCCGGAACCAGGCGCCGACGGCGGCGTTCACCGTCGCGACCAACGGCCTCACTGCGACCTTCACGGACGGGTCGAGCGACCCGGACGGTCAGATCGCGAGCCGCGCCTGGGACTTCGGCAACGGCAGGACGTCGACTGAGAAGAACCCGTCGGTGACCTACGCGCAGGCCGGATCATTCACCGTCGCCTTGACCGTGAAGGATGACAAGGGCGCGACCGCCACGACGACGCGCACGGTCACCGTGAAGATGCCCGACACCGGCAATCCTGACCCCGGTGGCGACACCTGGACCGTACCGGTGTGCGCCGACGCAGACACCCGCTTGCTCGGTCAGGCGTGTGGACGGATGGGACTGACGGCCAAGAAGGGTGAATCCCGCTACCTCATGGTCTGGGTGCCCGCCGGCACTCCCCGCCTGACCATCACGTCGGGTGGCGGGAGCGGTGACGCCAACCTGTACGTCAGCCACTACGGCTGGCCGAGCCCGCAGAGCCACGTGGCGCGCTCGACCAACTCGGGCAACGGCGAACAGGTCGTGGTCGAGTGGCCGGCATCGGGCTGGAACTACGTCGCGCTGCACGGAGTCAAGGACTTCGCGAACGTGAGCGCGGTCGCCCACTACTGAACCACGCGCCCTGTTCCGGGCGTGAGGATCACCGCGGCGCGGATCCCGGCGAGAGATCGTCGAGGTCCGCGCCGTCGCCGTCCACCGCGTCTTGGTTGAAAGCAGGAAGCAGCCGTGCGACCCGCAGGCCGAGCTGGAAACGACCACGCGCACTCAGCCGCAGCTGCATCGCGTGGATCTGACGCTGCACAGTGCGGGCGCTCACGCCCAGCGAGCGCGCGATGCTGGCATCGGTGCGGCCCAGCACGAGGTAGCGGAGGATCTGGATCTGCTCGGCGCTGAGCAGACCGACAGCATGAGGTCTCGACTCGGTCACCGGCAGAGCGCGCTCCCACACGGTGTCGAACAGGTCGCAGAAGTAGGACACCACCGCGGGATGCGCCGAGCGGAATCCGAGGTGCTCGCTGTCGGGGTAGCCTTTCGCGATCACGAGTACCTCGCTGCGGTCGCGGATGAGTACCCGAGAGGGGACGTGGTCGGCCACACGCGCGTCCTCGCCCTGCGCGATGGCGCTGAGCGTGGCCTCCAGATGGGCGTCCTCGTCGAAGATCCAGGTCGTGTACACCACGCGGTATCGCACGCCGGTGGCGAGAGCCACCGACTGCGAGGGACTCTGACCCAGCGTCTCAGCGCAGTAGTCGCCGTTGTCGAGGGCGTCGATCGAATCCGTGGCGGCGAGCTGCAGTTCGCCGAACAGCTCGGTCACCTCGGCATGCGACCGGAGCGCCGTCCCCAATGAACCGCCAGCCGGGCCGAGGAGGGGCGGCGCAAAGGCCGGGTCGCCGTTCGCGCGAGCCGTACGCAGGACGGCTTCGATTCGATCCAAGAGCTCGAGAACATCCATCGGCACGCCTTCGTCTGTGGAATATCACTCGATTATGCCAACGGGGCAACGTCGGTGCCCGCCATGACGTCTTTACGACAGGGCCGGCGACGGGTGCCGGAAGGCCCCGTCAGCCGGCCAGCGCGGCGAGCTCGGCCATCACCCTCGGGTGGGCGAGCACACGGAAGTGGCCTCCGGTGTCGAGCCGCACGTTCTTCGCGCCGGGCAGCTCGCTGCCCTCGGGGATGTGCGGGTCGAAGCGTGCGTAGACCGACACGATCCGCGCGTCGGCGTCGCGCTGCGCCGCAAGAGCCGCGATCGAGGGGTCTCGCGGTGACAGCGCGCGCAGGCTGCGGGTGAGCATCAGGCGGGCGTAGCGCGATCCGCCGAACGGGGTCGCGACGGCCAGCATCCCGCGCACCCGCGAGCCCTCCGGACCGAGCATCGCGAGCTTGCCTGCGAGACCGCCCTTGCTGTGGGCGAGCAGCACCACGTCACGCAGATCGTGCTCGGCGAGATACGCTCCCACCCGGTCAGCCATCTCGGATATCGGGCTCAGGTTGCGCGAAAGCTGCTCGACCACGTGCACGGGATGCCCGTCGCGATGTGCGTGCTCGATCAGCGGTCGCATGAACCGCCAGCTCTCGTAGATGCCGGGGAGCACCACGATCGGCACCCCGGCGCCGCCCCCGTACGTCTCGGCCCTGTTGCGATCGCCGAACGCGCGCAGCTGCCACAGCACGGCGTAGGCGTAGTCCTGCGCCCACCAGATCGCCCTGTGCAGCAGCCCGGTCACCCGCATCCGTCTTCCCGCATCCGCGTTTTCGACGTCATCCTCGCACCGTATCGCGTCTCACACACACGAGCGCCGAGGGGCGGACCCGTCGGGCCCGCCCCTCGGCGTTCGAAAAGCTGCTCAGACTCCGGACTTGTAGACCGGGGCCGCCCCGCCGACGGCATCCCCGACCTTGTGGACGCGGATGTCGTTGGTCGAGCCGATGATCCCGGGAGGGGATCCGGAGATGACGACGATCTGATCGCCTTCCTTCGCGAGCCCGCTGCCGAGCAGGTACTCGTCGGCCTGGCGGTACATCGAGTCGGTGTGCTGCACCATCTCGACCAGGTTCGACTGGATGCCCCAGGTCATGGCCATGCGGCGGCGGATGCCCGGCTCGGGCGTGAACGCGATCATCGGGATGCGCGGCCGCAGCCGCGACAGACGGCGTGCCGAGTCACCCGACTGCGTGAAGACGCACAGGTACTTCGCCCCGACGAACTCCGCCACCTCCAGCGCCGCGAGCGTGATCGCGCCACCCTGGGTGCGGGGCTTCGTGTTCAGCGGCGAGATGCGCTCGAGACCGTGCTCCTCGGTCGACTCGATGATCCGCGCCATCGTCTCCACGACGACGATGGGGTACTCCCCCACGCTCGTCTCGCCCGAGAGCATGACCGCGTCCGCGCCGTCGAGGACGGCGTTGGCGACGTCGGAGGTCTCGGCGCGGGTGGGCACCGGGCTCGAGATCATCGATTCGAGCATCTGCGTCGCCACGATGACCGGCTTCGCGTTGCGGCGGGCGAGCTCGACCGCGCGCTTCTGCACGATCGGGACGGCCTCGAGGGGCAGCTCGACACCCAGGTCGCCACGGGCCACCATGATCCCGTCGAACGCGTCGACGATCTCCTCGAGGGCTTCGACGGCCTGCGGCTTCTCGATCTTGGCGATGACGGGGATGCGCACACCCTCTTCCGCCATGATCTCGTGCACGCGCTCCACGTCGGTGGCGTTGCGCACGAACGACAGGGCGATGACGTCGGCGCCGATGCGCAGACCCCAGCGCAGGTCGTCCTCGTCCTTCTCGCTCAGAGCGGGGACGTTGACGGCGACACCCGGCAGGTTGATGCCCTTGTTGTTCGACACCGCACCGGCGACGATGACCTTCGTGGTGACGACGGTGCCGTCGGTCTCGACGACCTCCACACGCACCTTGCCGTCGTCGATCAGCAGGAAGTCGCCCGGCTTGACGTCGTGCGGCAGGCCCTTGAACGTCGTGCCGCAGATCTCGCGGTTGCCGATGATGTCTTCGGTGGTGATCTTGAAGATGTCGCCGACCTCGAGCTCGTACGGTCCGTCCTCGAAGCGACCGAGCCGGATCTTCGGCCCCTGCAGGTCGACCAGGATCGCGACAGCACGCCCGGAGTCCTCGGCCGCCCGACGGACGTTCGAGTAGTTGGCCTCGTGCACCGAGTAGTCACCGTGGCTGAGGTTCAGGCGTGCGACGTCCACACCGGCTTCGATCAGGGCACGGACCTTCTCATAGGTCGAGGTTGCAGGGCCGAGTGTGGCGACGATCTTCGCGCGTCTCAACATCATCTCCAGGGTAAGAGGGCATAAATCAACATGGCGACGTTGCCGCGCTCAGCCTACGCGGGCTGAACGCTGAACGCGACATCTGTGACCGCCACCGGCGCGGGCAGCACGGTTGCACCCATCAGGTGCCGGTCGATCGCCGCGGCCGCCGAGCGGCCTTCGGCGATCGCCCAGACGATGAGGGACTGCCCTCGTCCGGCATCACCTGCCACGAACAGGCCGGGGATCGCGGTCGCGTACTCGCCGTCTCGCTGCAGGCCGCCGCGCTCGGTGACCACGGGCGCGGTGTCGCCGCCGTACGATGCGGTCTCGGGGCCGGTGAACCCCATGGCGATGAGCACGAGCTCGGCGGGGATCTCGCGCTCGGTGCCGCCGCGCGGCACGCGACGCCCGTCGACGTACTCGGTCTCCGCGACCCGCACCGCGCGCACGCGGCCGTCCGCGTCGCCGAGGAACTCCACGGTGGATGCGAGGTAGGTGCGCTCCCCGCCCTCCTCGTGCGCGGACTGCACTTCGAACAGCGTGGGCATGGTCGGCCACGGCTGCTCGTCGGACCTCACCGTGCCGGGCTGCTTTCCGATCGCGAGGTTGGTCACGCTGCGGGCACCGTGCCGGTGCGCGGTTCCGATGCAGTCGGCACCGGTGTCACCGCCGCCGATCACGATGACGTGCTTGCCGGCCGCGGTGATCTGGTCGGCGACCTCGTCTCCGGCCCCGACGCGGTTCGAGGGCACGAGGTAGTCCATGGCGAAGTGCACGCCGTCGAGGTCCCGTCCGGGGATCGGGAGGTCGCGCGGCACCGTCGCACCCGTGGCGATCAGCACGGCGTCGTAGCGGCCGCGCAGCTCGTCCCACGACAGGTCCCGGCCGATCTCCACACCGGGGCGGAAGCGGGTGCCCTCCTCCTCCATCTGTCGCAGGCGGATGTCGAGGTGGCGCTTCTCCATCTTGAAGTCCGGGATGCCGTAGCGCAGCAGTCCGCCGATGCGGTCGTCGCGCTCGAACACCACCACGGTGTGCCCCGCTCTGGTCAGCTGCTGGGCCGCGGCGAGACCGGCGGGTCCCGACCCGACGACGGCGACCGTGCGGCCGGTGAGACGCTGCGGCGGCTGCGGCTCGACCCAGCCCTGCTCGAACGCCTCGTCGATGATCGAGACCTCGATCTGCTTGATCGTGACCGCGGGCTGGTTGATCCCGAGCACGCACGCGCTCTCGCACGGCGCCGGGCACAGCCTGCCGGTGAACTCCGGGAAGTTGTTGGTGGCGTGCAGCCGTTCGATCGCCGCGCGGTCGGCACCGCGCCAGGTCAGGTCGTTCCACTCCGGGATGAGGTTGCCCAGCGGGCACCCGGAATGGCAGAACGGCACACCGCAGTCCATGCAGCGGCCCGCCTGGCGCTTCAGCACGGCCCGGTCGCCCGGCTCGTAGACCTCTTTCCAGTCCATGATCCGAACGGGCACCGGCCGACGGGCCGGCAGCTCGCGTTCGGTCGTCTTCAGAAAGCCCTTGGGGTCAGCCACCGGTCACCTCCAGGATCCGGTCCCAGATGACGTCGCCGTCGGGGTCGAGCCCCGCGGCGGCCGCCTCCTGGCGCATGGTGCGAACCGCCGCGTAGTCGCGCGGCAGCACCTTCGTGAATTCGTTGATGACGCTCTCGAAGTCGTCCAGCAGAGCGGATGCCAGCGGCGACGCCGTCCGTTCGACGTGCTCGACGAGCAGTTCGCGCAGCACCTCGGCGTCGTCGCGTTCGAGAGCGGTGAGCAGCAGCTCTCCGCTCTGCAGCGCCTGGCTGTTCACCCGCGCCTCGCTCAGCCCGCGCACATACGCGACCCCGCCGGACATCCCGGCGCCGAGGTTGCGGCCGGTGTCGCCGAGGATGACCGCGACGCCGCCGGTCATGTACTCCAGCGCGTGGTCTCCGACCGCCTCGACGACCGCGGTCGCTCCGGAGTTGCGCACGAGGAACCGCTCCCCCACCACACCCGAGATGTACATGCTGCCGCTGGTCGCGCCGTAGCCGATCACGTTGCCCGCGATGACGTTGCGGTGCGGCTCGAACCGGGCATCCCGATCCGGACGGATCGTGATGTCGCCGCCCGACAGACCTTTGCCGACGTAGTCGTTGGCGTCGCCCTCGAGACGAAGCACGATGCCCGGCGGCAGGAACGCTCCGAGCGACTGGCCGGCCGTGCCGTGCAGGGTGATGTCGATCGTTCCGCGCGGAAGACCCGCCGCGCCGTGACGCGCCGTGACATGGTGACCGAGCATCGTGCCGACGGCGCGCTCGGTGTTGCGGATGGGCAGCTCGATGACGACCGGCAGCGCGCTGTCGAGGGCGTCGGTCGCGTGGGCGAGCAGCGCCGCGTCGAAGTGCTTCTCGAGCTCGTGGTCCTGCGCTCTCGCGCTGCGCCTGGGCTCTCCGGCGGGGAACGCCGGCCCCTCGAGGATCGGGGTGAGATCGAGTCCGTCGGCCTTCCAGTGCCGCACGGCCGGATCGGTGCGCAGCAGATCGTGCCGGCCGATGATCTCGTCGATCGAGCGGAACCCGAGGGCGGCGAGCAGCTCACGCACCTCCTCGGCGATGAACTCCATGAAGTTCACCACGAACTCCGGCTTGCCGGTGAAGCGCTGACGCAGCACCGGATTCTGGGTCGCCACGCCGACCGGGCAGGTGTCGAGGTGGCACACCCGCATCAGGATGCAGCCGCTGACGACCAGGGGCGCCGTCGCGAAGCCGAACTCCTCCGCTCCCAGCAGCGCGCCGATGATCACGTCGCGGCCGGTCTTCAGCTGCCCGTCGACCTGCACCACCACGCGATCGCGCATGCCGTTGAGCATGAGCGTCTGCTGCACCTCGGCCAGGCCCAGCTCCCACGGCGTGCCGGCGTGCTTCAGCGAGTTCAGCGGGCTCGCGCCGGTGCCGCCGTCGTGGCCCGACACGAGCACGACGTCGCTGAGCGCCTTCGCGACGCCTGCCGCGACCGCCCCGATGCCCGATTGGCTGACGAGCTTGGTGTGGATGCGCGCCTTCGGGTTGGCGCGTTTCAGGTCGAAGATCAGCTGCTTGAGATCTTCGATCGAGTAGATGTCGTGATGCGGCGGCGGGGAGATGAGCCCCACACCCGGGGTCGCGTGGCGGGTGCGAGCCACCCACGGGTACACCTTCTGCGGCGGCAGCTGCCCGCCCTCGCCCGGTTTGGCTCCCTGCGCGAGCTTGATCTGCAGGTCGTCGGCCTCGGTGAGGTACTGGCTGGTCACGCCGAACCGACCCGACGCGACCTGCTTGATGGCGCTGCGCCGCTCGGGATCCGTGAGGCGCTCGGGGTCCTCACCGCCCTCCCCCGTGTTCGACTTCGCTCCGAGGCGGTTCATCGCGATGGCGAGCGTCTCGTGCGCCTCCTGCGATATCGACCCGTAGCTCATCGCGCCGGTCGAGAACCGCTTCACGATCGCGCTGACCGGCTCGACCTCGTCGAGGGGCACCGGGGGCCGCTCGCCGGTGCGCAGCTCGAACAGTCCGCGCAGGGTCTTCAACTCGCGTGCCTGGTCGTCGACCAGGCGGGTGTACTCGCGGAAGATGTCGTACCGGCGGGTGCGGGTGGCGTGCTGCAGCCGGAACACCGTCTCCGGGTTGAACAGGTGCGGTGAGCCGTCGCGCCGCCACTGGTACTCGCCGCCGGTCCACAGGCGCTCGTGCGCACGCGGCGCGGCGTCCTGCGGGTAGGCGTGGTCGTGACGCTTCTGGTTCTCGGCGAAGACGTCGTCGATGCCGATGCCGCCGAGCTTGGTCTCGGTGCCGGTGAAGTAGCGGTCGACGAACCCCTGGCTGAGGCCGATGGCCTCGAACACCTGCGCGCCGGCGTACGACGAGACCGTCGAGATGCCCATCTTCGACATGATCTTCAGCACGCCCTTGCCGAGCGCGTGGATCAGGTTGTGCACGGCCTCGTCGGGGGCGATCCCGGTGATGAATCCGGTGCGCGCGAGATGCTCCACCGTCTCCATCGCGAGATACGGGTTCACCGCGGCGGCGCCGTACCCGATCAGCGTGGCGACGTGGTGCACCTCGCGCACGTCGCCGGCCTCGACGATCAGGCCGACGCGCATGCGCGTCTCCCGGCGGATGAGGTGGTGGTGCACGGCCGAGAGCATCAGCAGCGACGGGATCGGCACGCGATCCTTGTCGGAGTCGCGGTCGGAGAGGATGAGGAACTCGGCGCCGCGCTCGATCGCGGCATCCGCCTCGGCGCACATCGCCGCGAGCCGCTCGGGCAGCGACTGCGGGCCGGCGTCGAAGTGGTACAGCCCGGAGATCGTCGCACTCGAGCGACCGGGAAGGGCGCGGCCGACGTGCTTGATCTTGGCGAGCTCGTCGTTGTCGATCACCGGGAAGTCGAGGCTGACGGTGCGCGCGTGCTCGGGACCCCACTCCAGCAGGTTCAGCTGCGGCCCGAGGCCGAGCCGCAGACTGGTGACGACCTCTTCGCGGATGGCGTCGAGCGGCGGGTTGGTGACCTGCGCGAACTGCTGCACGAAGTAGTCGAACAGCAGCCGCGGGCGCTCGCTGAGCACCGCGATCGGCGTGTCGCTGCCCATCGCGCCGAGCGGCTCGGCGCCGGTCTGCCCCATCGGGGTGAGCAGCACCTTCACCTCCTCCTCGGTGTAGCCGAAGGTGCGCTGGCGGCGGGTGATGGATGCCGCGGGATGCACGATGTGCTCGCGCTCCGGCAGATCCGCGAGGCGCACCGCGCCGGCATCCAGCCACTCCTGCCACGGATGCAGGGTCGCGAGCTCATGCTTGATCTCGGCATCCTCGACGATCCGGCGCTGCGCGGTGTCGACGAGGAACAGGTGACCGGGCCGCAGCCGGCCGCGCCGCTTGATCCGCTCCGGTGCGAACTCGAGCACCCCGGTCTCGCTGCCGATGACGACCAGTCCGTCGACCGTCTCGGTCCATCGGCCCGGGCGCAGGCCGTTGCGGTCCAGAGTCGCGCCCACCTGGGTGCCGTCGGTGAAGATGAGCGCGGCGGGGCCGTCCCACGGCTCCATCTGGATGTCGTGGAACTCGTAGAACGCGCGCAGGTCGGGATCGATGTCGGCCTGCTTCTCCCACGCCTCCGGGACCATCATCATGATCGCGTGCGGCAGGCTGCGCCCGGTGAGGGTGAGCAGCTCGAGGACTTCGTCGAACGACGCCGAGTCGCTCGCGCTGTCACTGCAGATCGGCAGCAGCGGGCGGATGTCGCCGAGCAGGTCGGAGCGCAGTTGGGACTGCCGGGCCCGCATCCAGTTGCGGTTGCCGCCGACCGTGTTGATCTCGCCGTTGTGCGCCAGCATGCGCAGCGGCTGCGCGAGTGGCCACGACGGGAACGTGTTCGTCGAGTAGCGCGAGTGCACGACCGCGAGTTCGGACGCGAAGCGCTCGTCGTGCAGGTCGGGGTAGAACGGCTCGAGCTGCAGCGTGGTGAGCATGCCCTTGTAGCCGAGCGTGCGGCACGACAGCGAGACGAAGTAGGCGCCGAGCTCGTGTTCGGCGCGCTTGCGCAGCCGGTAGGCGAACCGGTCGAGGGTCAGCGGCGAGCCGGCGCTCGCGCCGGGGATGCTGACGAACAGCTGCTCGAACGCCGGGCGGGCCTCGTCGGCGAGCGTGCCGAGGTGCTCATTGGCGGTGGGGACCACTCGCCATCCGAGCACGTCCAGGCCTTCGGCGGCGGCGATGCGCTCGATGCCGGCCTTCTGCTCGCGGCGGGCGCTCGACTCCCGAGGGAGGAACGCGAGTCCTGCGGCGTACTCGCCTGCAGGGGGGAGATCGAAGGAGACGACCTCTCGGAGGAACGCGTCGGGCATCTGGGTGAGGATGCCCGCGCCGTCGCCGGTGCCGGCATCAGAGCCGATCGCACCGCGGTGTTCCAGGTTGCGCAGCGCCTCGAGCGCCAGCGCGATGATGTCATGGCCGGGTTCCCCGCGGAGCGTCGCGACCATGGCCAGGCCGCAGGCATCCTTCTCGTGGGCGGGGTTGTACAGACCCTGCTTCGGGGGGTAGGCGCCGGAGGCGCCGTAGGGAGGCTGGAAGTACACCAGTCACCGTCCTCAGATTTCAAGTGAACCCGGGGACATCATCGGCCCGTGCGTTCAGTGCGATCTCTCGCGCGGAAGGAGGGTCCGGGCGGACCCCCACGTGACGGGAGCAGTGCTTGTGGCGATGGCTCCTAGTTGGCTTCGGTCGAGACGGGAGGCTCGCTCACGTCGACGAAGTCGGAGGAATTGTCCTGCGATTCTACATCCGCGGTCTCGGGTTCCCGACCGCGCACGTACGGCGACGGCTCGACTCCGGTGTGGCGACGGGTCTGCACGATGAAGATGACGATGCCGACGATGACGCCGATGATCGCAGCCCAGACGTTGCTGCGCAGCCCGAGCAGGACCTCGCTCGGGTCGATCCGGATGGACTCCCACACGATGCGGCCGGCGCTGTACCAGATCAGGTAGAGCGCGAACAGCTTGCCCCACTGCAGGCGGAAGCGGTGACCGGCCCAGAGCAGCACGAGCACGCCGAGTCCGTTCCAGAGCACCTCGTAGAGGAACGTGGGGTGGAACAGCGTGCCCTCGGCGAGGCCGGCGGGGAACGACGGGTTGGTGGACTCGATCTCGAGTCCCCACGGCACGTCGGTGGGCAGGCCGAAGAGCTCGTGGTTGAACCAGTTGCCGAAGCGGCCCATCGCCTGCGCGAGCAGGATGCCGGGGGCGAGAGCGTCGGCGAACGTCCAGAACCGGATGCCGGTCCACTTGCAGCCGAGCCAGGCGCCGACCGCGCCGCCGAGCAGCGAGCCGAAGATGGCGATGCCGCCCTCCCAGATCGCCCACACCGAGCCGTACTCGAACGGGTTCCACGGGTTCCTGCCCGGACCGAAGTAGAAGTTCGGGTGGGTGAGCACGTGGAAGATGCGCGCGCCGATGATGCCGAGCGGCACGGCGATGATCGCGATGTCGATCACGACCCACTTCTCGGCGCCGCGCTTCGTGAGCCGGTGGTTGGTCAGCAGCACGGCGGCGATGATGCCCGCGATGATGCACAGCGCGTAGAAGTGGATCGTCAGCGGGCCGATCTGGAAGCTGCTCTCCGGCGGGCTCGGGATGCTCGCAGGCACGACGGACAGGCTGCTGAAGGGCGCGAAGGGCATGAGAGAGATCCTAGTATCGCGTCGGCGTGCCGCCGGCGAGGGTTCTGGTGGTTTCGGCGAGGGCGTCGAGCCCGCCGTCGCGGAGCGCCTTGACGAGCGCGGTGCCGACGATGGCGCCGTCGGCGTACTCGACGACGCCCGCGACCTGCTCGGCGTTCGAGATTCCGATGCCGACGCAGGCGCGCACGTCACCGCGGGCGCGCATGCGCTCGACGAGGGTGCGGGCGGCCAGGTCGAGCGCCGCGCGCTCCCCCGTGATGCCCATCGTCGAGACGGTGTACACGAAGCCGGTCGACGACGAGATCACCAGGTCGAGACGCTCGTCGCTCGAGGTCGGGGCTGCGAGGAAGATCCGGTCCAGGCCGGTGCGCTTGCTCGCCTCGATCCACTCGCCCGCCGACTCCGGCGTGATGTCGGGGGTGATCAGACCCGCGCCGCCGGCGGCGAGCAGGTCGTCGGCGTAGCGGTCGACGCCGTACTGCATCACGGGGTTCCAGTACGTCATGACGACGACGGGCACGTCGGTCTCGTCGGTGATCGCCTTGACGGCCGTGAAGAGATCGCGCATCCGGAAGCCGTTCGCGAGCGCGTGCTGCGTCGCCTCCTGGATCACCGCGCCGTCCATCACCGGGTCGGAGTAGGGCGGACCGAGTTCGATGATGTCGACGCCGTTGCGGGCGAGGGTGAGAGCGGCCTGGATGCTCGTGTCGAGATCCGGGAAGCCCACCGGCAGGTAGCCGATGAATGCGCCTCGTCCCGCCTCGTGCGCCTTGCGGATGGCATCCTCGACCCGGCTCACTCCGTGCCCTCCTCAGCGTCGCGCGCCGTGGCGTCGTACAGCTCGAAGTACCGTGCCGCGGTGTCCATGTCCTTGTCGCCACGGCCCGAGAGGCAGATCGCGATGAGTCCGTCAGGGCCGAGCTCGCGACCGATGCGCAGGGCACCCGCGAGGGCGTGCGCCGACTCGATCGCCGGGATGATGCCCTCGGTCCTGCTGAGCAGCCGGAGAGCCTGCATGGCCTCGTCGTCGGTCGCGGGGATGTACTCGGCGCGGCCGATGGCGCTGAGCCACGAGTGCTCGGGCCCGACGCCGGGATAGTCGAGACCTGCGGAGATCGAGTGGGACTCGGTGGTCTGTCCGTCTTCGTCCTGCAGGACGTACGTCTTCGCGCCGTGCAGCACACCCGGGCGCCCGCGTCCGATCGACGCCGCGTGGCGCGGCGTGTCGACGCCGTCGCCGGCCGCCTCGACGCCGTAGAGCTTCACGTCCTGATCGTCGAGGAACGCGTCGAACATGCCGATGGCGTTCGAGCCGCCGCCGACGCAGGCGACGACCGCATCGGGCAGCCGACCGGCCTCGGCGAGCAGCTGCTCGCGGGCCTCTTCGCCGATGATCTTCTGGAAGTCGCGCACCATGGCGGGGAACGGATGCGGTCCCGCCGCCGTGCCGAAGATGTAGTTGGTCGTCTCGACGCTCGCGACCCAGTCGCGGTACGCGTCGTTGATGGCATCCTTCAGGGTGCGGGAGCCGGTGGTCACCGCCACCACCTCGGCGCCGAGCAGACGCATGCGGGCGACGTTCAGCGCCTGACGTTCGGTGTCGACCTCGCCCATGTAGATCGTGCAGTCCAGGCCGAACAGCGCGGCGGCCGTCGCGGTCGCGACACCGTGCTGACCGGCGCCGGTCTCGGCGATCACGCGGGTCTTGCCGAGACGCTTCGTCAGCAGCGCCTGCCCGAGCACGTTGTTGATCTTGTGCGAACCGGTGTGGTTGAGATCCTCCCGCTTGAGGAACACGCGTGCACCGCCGGCGTGCTCGGCGAATCGCGGCACCTCCGTGATCGGCGAGGGGCGCCCGGCGTACGAGTGCAGAAGCGTCGCGAGCTCGGAGCGGAAGGCGGGGTCGGCGACCGCGTCCTCGTAGGCGGCGGTGAGCTCGTCGATCGCGGCGACGAGCGACTCGGGCATGTACCTGCCGCCGAAGTCGCCGAAGAACGGCCCGTGCTGATCGCGCAGACTCACTTCGTCTCCGTTCTGTCGCGCACCGGTGTGTCTCCGGCGGCGAGGAATGCGTTGAGGGTGTCGACCGGGTCGCCCGTGACGAGCGCCTCGCCGATGAGCACCACGTCGGCACCGGCCTGCCGGTACCGGGTGACGTCGTCGGGGTGCAGCACGGCGGACTCGGCGATGCGGATCGCCGAATCGGGGATCCGGTCGGAGAGCCGGGCGAACAGGTCGCGGTCGAGCTCGAGGGTGTGCAGGTTGCGGGCGTTGACTCCGATGAGGTCGGCGCCCAGATCGATGGCGACCTCCAGCTCCTCGGCGGAGTGCGTCTCGACGAGCGGGGTCATCCCGAGTTCGATGATGAGGCTGTGCAGCTCGGTGAGGACGGCCCGTGACAGCCCGGCGACGATGAGCAGCACGAGGTCGGCGCCGGCGGCGCGCGCCTCGAACACCTGGTACGGGGTGGCGATGAAGTCCTTGCGCAGCACGGGCACCGAGACCCGGGCGGTGACCGCCTCGAGGTCGGCGAGGCTGCCGCCGAAACGGCGTTCCTCGGTGAGCACGCTGATCGCCGATGCGCCGCCCTGCTCGTACAGCGAGGCCTGCAGCGCAGGGTCGGGGATCTCGGCAAGCGCACCGCGCGACGGGCTGGCGCGCTTGACCTCGGCGATGATCTTCACCCGGTCCGCCGGGGCGAGTGCCGAGAGGGCATCGAGGGCGGCGGGACGCGCGGCGGCGTCGCGCTCGACCACGGCGAGCGGACGCGACAGCGCGCGACGCTCGGCATCCTCCACGGCGCCGGCCGTCAGGTCGGCGAGGACCATCAGTGCGCCTTCGGTGCGTACTTCGGGCCCTTCACACCCCAGCCGGCCTTCGCCATCACCCAGCCGACGATCGCACCGATCACCACGATGACGGCGCTGACCCAGACGCCGACGGGCTGCTCGAGGCAGAAGAAGACCGTGCCGGCGGTGAAGCCGACGAGCATGATCACGACGGCGGTCCAGGCAGCAGGCGAGTGTCCGTGGCCGGGATCGGCGATCGGGTTGGTCATGTTCTCCTCCGGGTGGCTAGGCGATGCTGACAGTCTATCGGGCCGAGTCCGTCGGATCGGTGCCGTGCGACAGCTCGTCCCACGAATCGACCGAGTCGAGCGGACCCGAGCCGTGGTGGGTGCTCTCGGCGGTGGAACGGTAGCGACGCCCGCCGGCCGGCCAGCGGCGTGCGGTGACGAGCACGAAGACGGATGCCAGGCCGAGCACGACCCAGCACAGCAGGGCGATCGCAGGCCACGGAGTCGACGTCACACCGGCCACCACCTCGCCCACCGACTCCGCGCCACCCAGGCCGGTGACCTCGGTGACCGCCGGTGCGACCGCCGCGAGCGGCGCCGATCCGACCAGCGGCACGGTGCCGAGGATCAGAGCGACCGCGGCGCCGACGCCGAGCACGGCGAGGATGTGGCGCAGCACGGGGCCGGCGATCGAGAGGGCGGCGCCCATCGCGAGCACCGCCAGCGACAGTGGGGCGAGCAGCGGGAAGAGCACGGCCCCGGTGACCGTGAGGGTCTCCCCCGCATCGGCGCGCTGCACCGTCGCCCACACCTGGGTCGAGGAGATGATCCCGATGCCTCCGGTGAGCAGGAATGCGAGGACCCCGAGCATCCGGGCGCGGCGCAGCACGTCAGGCCACCCCGCTCGAAGACAGCTCGCGTCCGTCGAAGCAGGTGCGGGTGCCGGTGTGGCAGGCAGGGCCCTGCTGGTCGACCTGCAGCAGGATCGTGTCGGCGTCGCAGTCGACGGCCACGCTGATCACCCGTTGCGTGTTGCCCGAGGTGTCGCCCTTGCGCCAGTACTCCTGGCGTGAGCGCGACCAGTACACCGCGCGGCCGCCGCTCAGCGTGCGGCCCAGCGCCTCGGCATCCATCCACGCGAGCATGAGCACCTCGCGGGTGTCGTGCTGCTGCACGATCACGGGAGCGAGTCCGGCGTCGTTCCACGCGATCCGCGTGAGATCGTCCGGTGTCATCGCACGACCACGCCCTCGGCTCGCAGCGCGTCCTTGACGTCGCCGATCGAGAGCTGCCCGCTGTGGAACACGCTGGCCGCGAGCACGGCATCCGCCCCCGCTGCGATGGCCGGCGCGAAATCGCCGACATCGCCCGCCCCGCCGGAGGCGATCACCGGCACGGCGGACACCTCGCGCATCAGGCGAACCAGCTCGAGATCGAAACCGTCCTTCGTGCCGTCGGCGTCGATCGAGTTGACCAGCAGCTCCCCGGCACCGCGCTCGATGGCCTCGCGCGCCCAGTCGAGCGCGTCGAGGGTGGTCTCGGTGCGCCCGCCGTGGGTGGTGACGGCGAAACCCGAGCGCGTCGACGTCGTGCGCTTGACGTCGAGCGAGAGCACGAGCACCTGAGCGCCGAACCGGTCGGCGATCTCGTCGATGAGCGCGGGACGGGCGATCGCGGCGGAGTTGACGCCGATCTTGTCGGCGCCGACCGAGAGCAGGCGGGCCACGTCTTCCACGCTGCGCACACCGCCGCCCACGGTGAGCGGCACGAACACGTTCTCGGCGGTGCGCTGCACGACGTCGTAGGTCGTCGCTCTCGCATCGACCGTGGCGGTGACGTCGAGGAAGGTGATCTCGTCGGCGCCCTGGGCGGCGTAGTGCGCGGCCAGCTCGACGGGGTCTCCCATGTCGCGCAGATTCTGGAAGTTGACGCCCTTCACGACGCGACCGGCGGCGACGTCGAGGCAGGGGATCACGCGGGCGGCGAGTGTCATCAGAGCCTCGCCGCGTCGATCGCGGTGACGAGGATGGCCCGCGCGCCCAGCGCGTACAGGTCGTCCATCACCTGGTTCACGCCCTTGCGGGGCACCATGACCCGCACCGCGACCCATTCGGGGTCGCGCAGCGGAGAGATGGTCGGCGACTCGCGGCCCCCGGCGATCTCGACGGCCTGGTCGACGAGGTGGGCGGGGAGGTCGTAGTCGAGCAGCACGTACTGCCGCGCGACCATGACGCCGCGCAGGCGACGCAGCAGCCGCTCGGTTCCAGGCACGTCACCCGGCCGGCTGATCAGCACCGCCTCGGAGCGGATGATGACCGGGCCGAAGATCTCCAGTCCCGCCTGACGAAGCGTCGTGCCCGTCTCGACCACGTCGGCGATCACATCGGCGACACCGAGACGCACGGCCGATTCGACCGCGCCGTCCAGGGGGACGAGCTGAGCGGTCACGCCGTTCTCGCGCAGGAAGTCGTCGACCAGTCCGGGGTAGGCGGAGGCCACGCGCACGCCCTCGAGATCCTCGATGGTCGAGTAGCGGCCGGGAGGGGCCGCGAATCGGAAGGTCGAGCGGGCGAAGCCCAGCTGCTCGATCTCTCTGGCGTCGTCCTGACGGACGTCGCAGAGCAGGTCACGGCCGGTGATGCCGACGTCGAGGGCGCCGGATGCGACGTAGGTCGCGATGTCGCGGGGACGCAGGTAGAAGAACTCGACGCCGCTGTCGGAGTCGATCACGTGCAGGGTCTTGGGGTCGCGGCGGCCGGCGTACCCGGCTTCCGCCAGCATCTCGGCGGCTGTCTCGGAGAGCGAGCCCTTGTTCGGAACGGCGATGCGCAGCATGGATGTCTTTCGTATCTGGTGAACGGTGGTCTGAGACTCGCTCACAGATGTCGGTAGACGTCCTCCAGGGTCAGGCCCTTGGCGAGCATCATGACCTGCAGGTGGTAGAGCAGCTGGGAGATCTCCTCAGCGGCCTCGTCGGTCGACTCGTACTCGGCGGCCATCCAGACCTCGGCCGCCTCCTCGACGATCTTCTTGCCGATCGCATGCACTCCGCGATCCAGCTGTGCGACGGTGCCCGATCCCTCGGGACGCTCGAGCGCGGTGGCGCTGAGCTCGGCGAACAGTTCGTCGAATGTCTTCACGATTCCAGGCTAGCCGCTCGTGCGCGCTCGCGAAGACGGATGACCGCTGCCTCGATGTCGGCCGCGCCGTACACCGCGGAGCCGGCGACGAACGTGTCGGCACCGGCCGCGGCGGCCTGTGCGATCGTGTCGTCGGAGATCCCGCCGTCGACCTGCAGCCAGACATCGGATCCGCGCCGCCGCGCCTCGTCGTGCAGCGCCCGCAGCTTCGGCATCGTCTCGGGCATGAAGCCCTGCCCGCCGAAGCCCGGCTCGACGGTCATCACGAGGATCTGGTCGAATTCGTCGAGGATGTCGTAGAGCGCCTCGCCTCCGGTGGCCGGCTTGATCGCGATGCCCGCGCGCGATCCGATCGCCCGCAGACGCCGGGCGAGCGCCACGGGGTCGGCGGCGGCCTCGAGGTGGAAGGTGACGCTGGCGGCTCCCAGCTCTGCGTACCCGGGCGCCCACCGGTCGGGGTCGGTGATCATCAGGTGCACGTCGAGCGGGACGGGGCTGGTCGCCTGGATCCGCTCGACCATCTGCGGCCCGAAGGTGAGGTTGGGCACGAAGTGGTTGTCCATCACATCGACGTGCGCGAAGTCGGCGGTCGCGATGCGGGCGAGCTCGGCCTGCATGTTCGCGAAATCCGCGGCGAGGATGCTCGGGTTGATGCGCGGTGCGGCGGGGAGGGTCACGAGGTGGTCCTTTCCGGGGCGGTGCGCTGCAGCAGCGCGAGGAACATGGCGTCGGTGCCGTGACGGTGCGGCCACAGCTGCGCGCTGCCGCTGCCCGCGCCGTCGCCCGTGCGCGGGGCCAGGTCGATGGGCGACCGGGCGATGCCGGCCATCACCGAGCGGGCGTCGAGCTCGACGATGTCGTCCCGACGGCGCAGGACCTCGGCGATGATGCCGGTCGTCTCGGCGAGATGCGGAGAGCAGGTCGCGTAGCCGACGATCCCGCCGGGAGTGAGCGCGTCGATCGCGGCCTCGAGCAGCTGCATCTGCAGCTGCTCGAGCTCGGCGACGTCCTCCGGGGATTTGCGCCAGCGCGCCTCCGGGCGCCGGCGCAGCGCGCCGAGGCCGGTGCAGGGTGCGTCGACGAGGATGCGATCGAACGACGCCGGATGCTGTGCCGCGAACACCCGTCCGTCCTCTTCGTGCACGGGCACCTCGATCGGCAGCGGGCGCACGGCGTGCCGGACGAGCCGGGCGCGCGCCGGAACGACCTCGTTCGCCTCGAGGTCGGCACCGGAGTCGAGGGCGAGCGCGGCGAGCATGGCCGTCTTGCCGCCGGGCCCTGCGCACAGATCCAGCCAGCGCTCCCCCTCCCGCACGGGCGCGGCGGCGGCCAATGCCAGAGCGACGAGCTGCGATCCCTCGTCCTGCACGCGGATGGTGCCGTTCGCATCGGCGATGACCCGGCGGGGGTCGCCGCCGGGCGACCCGAACGCGGTGGACGCGTACGGCCGCCGCGGCGTGCCCGGCTCGGCGAGACCCGGGAGAGCGGCGAGGGTGACCTCGGGCGCGTCGTTGTCGGATGCCAGCAGAGCGTCGAGCTCGTCGGCGCGGCCCTCGGCGACGAGGGCGCGCCTGAGGGCGCGGATCACCCACACGGGGTGCGCGGTGCGCAGCGCGAGGCGCTCGTCATCCGAGCGCGCGCCGGCTTCGATCCGCTGCTGCCAGGTTTCTGCGTCGTCTCGGCCGATCCGGCGCAGCACGGCGTTCGCGAATCCGGATGCCCCGCGTCCGGCCTCGGCCGCGACCAGCGACACCGATTCGTTCACCGCGGCATGCGCGGCGACGCGGGTCGAGAGCAGCTGGTGGGCACCGAGGCGCAGGGCATCCAGCACCGCAGGATCGATCTGCGCGACGGGCCGGCCGGCCGCTTCGGCGATGATGGCGTCGTAGGTTCCGCGGCGCCGCAGCGTGCCGTACGCCAGCTCGGTCGCGAGACCCGCATCCTGCGGGTTCAGGTTCGCCTCGACGATCAGCTTCGGCAGCAGCAGGTTGGCGTACGCGTCGTCGTCCGACACGGCTCTGAGCACGTCGTAGGCGACCCACCGGGCGGCCTGGATCTTCGGGGCGCTCACGATCCGACCCTCACCGATCCGGCGTCGCGCAGACCGCGCCACCAGTCGGCGGCGTTCATCGGGCCCTTGCCGGCAGGCTGCACGCGGGTGACCGCGAGCGGCCTCGTGCCGGTGCCGATCAGCACGGCCGTCTTCGTGCCGTGCAGCGATCCGGGGTCGAGGGGCGGCACGTCGGGCGTCGCGGGGGCGGCACCGAGGATCTTCAGCCGGGCGCCGGCGACGGTCGTGTGCGCGCCGGGCTCGGGCGTCACGCCCCGGTAGCGCGCGTACACCTCGTCGAGGGGTGCGCTCCAGTCGATCACGCCGTCGTCGAGCGTGAGCTTCGGCGCCAGGGTCGGCTCGCCCTGCTGCGGCTGGGCCCGCGCGGTGCCCGCGGCGATGCCGGCCACGACGTCGACGGTGAGCGAGGCGCCGTCCTTCGCGAGCACCTCGAGAGCGACGTCCGCCGTGGCGTCGTCGGGCACGGCGACCGAGCGCATGGCGAACACGTCGCCGGCGTCGAGCGCGGGCACGAGCTGGAACACGGCGACACCCAGGTCGGCGTCGCCGTTGATCAGCGCTCGCTGCACCGGTGCCGCGCCGCGCCAGCGCGGCAGCAGCGAGAAGTGCAGGTTGATCCACCCCTTCCCCGGCGTCGACAGCAGCGGTTCGCGCACGATGCCGCCGTACGCGACGATCACGCCGAGCTCGGCGTCGAGCGCCCGGACCTGCTCCGTCACCTCGTCTTCGAGGCGCGCCGCCTTGATGACGGGCAGTCCGAGCTGCTCGGCGGCCGCCGCGACCGGTGACGGGGTCAGCACGCGCCTGCGTCCGAGCGGGGCATCCGGGCGCGTGATCACCGCCGCGATCTCGTGCTCTGCGGCGAGGGCGCGCAGCGTGGGAACGGCGACGGCGGGGGTGCCTGCGAAGACGAGGCGCATGGAAGGTTCTCCGGTCGGTCGGGCGGGTTCGGGTGATCAGATCTCGGGTTCGAGGATATCGAGGTGCACCGAGAGCGGGATCCGCGCTCGTCCTCGGCCACGCCGGCTCTGCGCGGCGTCCGCGACGACGCTCGCGCGCAGCGTGTCGGCCACCTCCTGGCCGGCGGCGTACGGGAAGCGGACGAGAGCGCGCACGCGGCCGTCGTCGTCGAGCGGCACGGGCCCGAGGACGGCGTCTCCGGGGATGCCGACGCCGGTGAGCGCTTCGAGCGCCGCGCCCACCGAGGCCGGAATGCCCTCCAGCTGCGCGAAGCGCGCCGTGGGCGGCATGTGCAGCGGCATCCGGGCCTCCAGCTCGGAACGGGCGTACGCGGCCGCTGACCAGGTCGCGAGAGCGCGGGCGACGGGACCGTCGACGCCCACCAGGTGCACGGGGGCTGTGGGGGCGGCGAGGGCGGCGGCATTCGCCCACCAGCGCAGGCACGACTCGCCGATTCGCAGCTCGGGAGCCTGCAGCATGCGCGCGCCGTCGAGCAGGATCACCGCCCGGTAGCCGCCTTCGGCGATCGGCTCGGCACCGCGGGTGGCGACGACCAGGGCGGGGCGATCGTCGACGTGCTGCACCGGGTGCGCGCCGTCCGAGACGATCACCCGCACGCCGGGGAAGGCACGGCCCATCTCATCGGCCGTGCGCTCGGTGCCCGACGACGCCAGTCGCACCTGATCCGACGAGCACTCCACGCACCGCCACGAGTGCGCCGAGCGACCGCACCACCCGCACACCGGCACGGCGCCGCGACGCCGGGCGCCGAGCGGCCCGCCGCACTCCCGGCACCGGGCGGGATGCCGGCAGGAGGCGCACACGAGCGTCGGCGCGAACCCGGGGCGTGCGACCTGCACGAGCACGGGGCCGTCTGCCGCCGCGGCGCGTGCCGTGGCGAACGCGCTCGACGGCACCCGCTGGCCCATCGTGCGCTCGAGCTCCTGCGGCGTGCTCAGGCGCACATTCGGGATGACGCGCCGCGCGGCGGTGATGTCGCGCAGCCAGGAGCGCTGCACGAGACGCTCCACGTCGGTCGAGCGGGTGTGCGCGACGAGCAGCAGCGCGCTGCCCTCCTGCTCCTGCCGGATCAGCGCCGCGTCGCGCGCGTGCACGTAGGGCGCGAGGGGCTCGGCGAGCAGCGGGTCGGAGTCGTCCCAGATGGCGACGAGCGATGCCCGCACCGGCGAGTAGACCGCCGAGCGATTGCCGACCACGATGCAGGGCGCGTCGTCGAGCATGCGCAGGAAGGCGCGATACCTGTCAGGGTTCGCCTGCCTGGCGTCATGGCGTGCGACAGCCGCTGCCGGCACGAGTCGCTCGAGCGCGGTGAGCAGCAGATCCTGGTCACGGTAGTCGGGCACCACGAGGATGCTCGAGCGGCCCTCCGCGAGCTCCGCGGCGGCAGCGGCGGCCAGCAGCGCCGCCCAGCCGGGCTCGGAGCCGATCTGGATGGGGATGGCCTCGACCGCCGCTCGACCCGACTGCGCGATCACCTCGGCGAGTCCCTGGTAGCGGTCGATGATCTCGTGCGCTCGGGTCACGGCATCCGGATCGATCTCGATCGTCTCGTCGGACGGCGTCCACGCCTTCTCGACCCGCACCTGCCGCTTCGGGATGGCGAGACGCAGCACGTCGGATGCCGACCCCGCGGCGCGGTCCGCCGCGCGCCGCGCGAGACGGTACAGGCTGTCGGGCATCACGACCGTGGGCGAGACGACGCTGTCGATCTCGGAGAGCGGGCGGGAAGCATCCGGCTCCACGTCGATCTCGACGATGAACCCGTCGACGACGCGGCCGGCGGTGCGCAGCGGCGCCTTGATGCGCACGCCGGGCACGACCTCGCCGAGCTCGTCGGGGAGCGCGTAGTCGAACAGCCTGTCCAGCTGCGGCAGCGGTGAGTCGATCAGCACCCGCGCGATGCGGCGCCCCTCCCCCGGGCTGAGCGTCGCCCGCTCGGGACGAGCCTCGGACACCGGGCCCTCAGAGGCCGGCTGCGCGACGCAGGTCGTCGGCGCGGTCGGTGCGCTCCCAGGTGAAGTCGGGCAGCTCGCGGCCGAAGTGCCCGTAGGCGGCGGTCTGCGCGTAGATCGGACGCAGCAGGTCGAGCTCTTCGATGATGGCCTGCGGGCGCAGGTCGAACACCTGCGAGATCGCCTCGGTGATGGTCTCCTCCGAGACGCGGCCGGTGCCGAACGTCTCGACGTACAGCCCGACCGGGCGCGCCACGCCGATGGCGTACGCGACCTGCACCTCGGCGCGGTCGGCGAGCCCCGCCGCGACCACGTTCTTCGCGACCCAGCGCATCGCGTAGGCGCCCGAGCGGTCGACCTTCGACGGGTCCTTGCCGCTGAACGCGCCGCCGCCGTGACGGGCGGCTCCGCCGTACGTGTCGATGATGATCTTGCGGCCGGTGAGGCCGGCGTCGCCCTTCGGCCCGCCGGTGACGAAGGGGCCGGCCGGGTTGATGTAGTACTTCAGGTCGTCGGCCAGGTCGAGGCCGGTCTGCTCGAGAACCGGGTCGATGACGACGGCGCGCACGAGCTGCTTCAGCTCGTCCTGCGAGATGTCGGGGTGGTGCTGTGTCGAGAGCACGACCGCGTCGATGGTCTTCGGCGTGAAGCCGTCGTAGCCCAGCGTGACCTGCGTCTTGCCGTCGGGGCGCAGGAACGCCAGCTCGCCCGAGCGGCGCACCTCGGTGAGGCGCTCGGCGATGCGATGCGCCGTCCACGCGGCCATCGGCATGAGCTGCGGGGTCTCGTTGGTCGCGAAGCCGAACATGATGCCCTGGTCGCCCGCACCGAGCAGGTCGCGGGGGTCGGTGGATCCGCCGTCGCGCTGCTCCTGCGCCTGGTCGACGCCGTTCGCGATGTCGGCCGACTGCTCGCCGACCGAGATGCTGACACCGCACGACGAGCCGTCGAACCCGGTGTCGCTCGAGGTGTAGCCGATGCCGTTCACCACGTCGCGCACGATGGTCGGGATGTCGACGTAGCCCTCGGTGCGGATCTCACCGGCGACGTGCACCAGCCCGGTCGTGACGAGCGTCTCGACGGCCACGCGCGAGTCCCGATCCACCGTGAGCAGCCCGTCGAGGATGCTGTCGGAGATCTGGTCGCAGATCTTGTCGGGGTGTCCTTCGGTGACGGACTCGGACGTGAACAGGCGCAGCGCGCTCATCGGGGCTCCAAAGCGGGGTCGTGGGGCGGAGCCGGTGACGGCTCGACGCCAGTGTGCATGAAGCCGCCGACATCCTGATGAGGACGTCGGCGGCTCACAGTGCGAAGGCGATCACTCAGCGTGACGGATGCGCAGCTTGTCCTCGTTGATCTCGTGCAGGGCGATCGTGAGGGGCTTGTCCTCGACCGAGGAGTCGACGAGCGGCCCGACGTTGTCGAAGAGGTTGCCCTCGTGCAGGTCGGAGTAGTAGTCGTTGATCTGGCGTGCGCGCTTCGACGCGTAGATCACGAGCTCGTACTTCGAGTCGACGCGCTCGAGAAGGTTGTCGATGGGCGGGTCGATGATGCCGTTGTTGTGTCCGGCCATGGTGGACCTCCTGGTCTGGCGACGGACGTCGGGAGTGACGAGCTGTCGCGAAATCGATGCGGCACGCGGTCGGAAGGGCTCAGGAAGCCGAGCGACGCGCAGAGTCTGTGGACAATTCTACGACCTCTTCGGCCGCGGTGGCGACGTCGGCGTTCACGACGAGGTAATCGAACTCGTTCTGCGCGGCCAGTTCGACCCGGGCGGTGCGCAGCCGGCGGGAGCGCTCCTCGGCATCCTCGGTGCCGCGGCCGACGAGTCGCTGCACGAGTTCGTCCCAGCTGGGCGGCAGCAGGAAGACGAGGGATGCCGACGGCTCGGCCGCGCGAACCTGCCTGGCGCCCTGCAGATCGATCTCGAGCAGCACCGTCCGGCCCTCGGCCAGCGCGCTGTCGACGGGGCCGCGCGGCGTGCCGTAGCGGTGCCTGTTGTGCACCACCGCGTACTCGAGAAGCTGCTGGTCGGCGATGAGGCGGTCGAATTCGGCATCGTCGACGAAGTAGTAGTGCACCCCGTCGACCTCGCCCGGGCGCGGCGCGCGCGTGGTCGCCGACACCGACAGGTGGATCTCCGGGTGGGTCTCGCGGATGCGTGCCGCGACCGTGCCCTTGCCGACCGCGGTCGGGCCGGCGAGCACGAGCAGACGACTGCGGGCGGGGCGCGGGCGGTGCGGCGGGAACCGCTCGTCGAGCCAGTCCCCGAGCGCGGTGCGCTGGCGCACGCCGAGCCCGCCCAGCCGCTTGACGGGCGCGATGTGCAGCTCTTCGAGCACCCGGTCGCGCTTGCCCGCGCCGATCGCGGGAAGGGCCATCAGGAAGTCGGTGACCCGCATGGTGGCGGCGTCGGAGTCCCCGTCCTCGGTCGCCTGCCGCAGCACGGCCTGCGGGGCGACGACCCGGGTGCTGAGGTCGCGCTTGAGTGCGGCGCGCGCTCGTCGGCGCTCGAGGGCGCGGCGGGAGGCGGCGACGCGGTCGACGTCAGGGACAGCGGGTCGTTCAGCCACGGAGTACCTCCTGGTATCGCGCATTGCGGGTGCTGATCGTCTCGGCGATCCCGGCTGCTCCGGTTGCCAGGATGCTGCGGCTCTCGCTCGCGAGCACGTTCACCGCCACCGCGCCGAATCGACCTGCGAGATCCGTCTCGGTGGCGCCCTGGGCTCCGAAGCCGGGTGCGAGGATCGGCGTGCCCTCGAGGATACCGTCGTCGAGGCCGACCTCCGCGCGGTCGACCGTCGCGCCGATCACGACGCCGATCGGGCCGAGCGTCCCCGCGAAAGCCGCGGAGCGGTTGACCCAGGTGACGTCCCGGGTGACCCGGGCGGCCACGGTCTGCTCGTCGCCACCGGCCACGTCGACCGTGCGCGCGGTCTGCAGCGCCGCCGCCTCGGGGTTGCTGGTCGCCGCGAGCACGAACACGCCTTTGTCGGCACGGACCGCGGTGGTGAGCGTGTCGCGCAGCGAGTCCGGTCCGAGGTACGGGCTGATCGTGACGGCATCGGCCTCCAGCGGCGACCCCGCCTCCAGCCAGGCCGCCGCATAGCCGGCCATGGTCGAGCCGATGTCACCCCGTTTGGCGTCGGCGATGACGATCAGGCCGGCATCCCGCGCGGCCGACATGACGTCCTCCAGCGCGGCGAACCCCCGCGAGCCGAACCGCTCGAAGAACGCGACCTGCGGCTTCACGACGGCCGCTCGGCCCGCCGCGGCATCCACCACGGCGAGGCCGAACGAGCGCAGTCCGTCGGCGTCCTGCGCGAGACCCCACTGGTCGAGCAGAGCCGCGTGCGGGTCGATGCCCACGCACAGCGGACCGAAGCGTTCCATCGCCGTGCGCAGGCGCGCTCCGAACGAGTCGGTCATAGGGCGGCCTCGCGGTCGGCGGCGTACTCCTGCAGGCTGCGCACCTCGAAGCCCGACTGCGTCGCATCCATGCCGGTCACCGCGGCGCCGAGCACGGCCATGGTGGTGAACAGCGCCTTGTCGGCGGCGACCGCCGCGGCACGGATCTCGTACCCGTCGGCGCGCGCCGAACCGCCCGACGGGGTGTTCACGACGATGTCGATCTCCCCGTCGTTGATCAGATCGACGATGTTCCGCTCGCCGCTCTCCCTGGTCTCGCTGTACTTCGCCACGACCTGCGCCGTGATGCCGTTGCGGCCGAGGATCTCGGCCGTGCCCTCGGTCGCGACCAGGGTGAATCCCAGCTGCTGCAGGCGGTGCGCCGGCAGGATGACCTCGCGCTTGTCGGCGTCGGCGACCGAGATGAACACGGTGCCCGACGTCGGCATCCCGCCGTACGCGGCGGACTGGCTCTTCGCGAAAGCGGTCGGGAAGTCACGGTCGATGCCCATGACCTCACCCGTCGAGCGCATCTCGGGGCCGAGCACCGAGTCGACCACCTTGCCGTCGTGGGTGCGGAAGCGCTTGAACGGCAGCACCGCCTCCTTCACGGCGACGGGGGCGCCCAGCGGCACCCGCGAACCGTCCTGCGCGGGCAGCATGCCCTCGTCGATCAGCTCGGCGATCGTCGCGCCCGCCATGAGGCGGCTCGCGGCCTTCGCCATCGGGATGCCCAGGGCCTTCGACACGAACGGCACCGTGCGGCTCGCACGCGGGTTGGCCTCGATGACGTAGAGCACGCCGGCGCTGATCGCGAACTGCACGTTCAGCAGGCCGCGCACGCCCACGCCCTCAGCGATGGCCAGGGTGGCGGTGCGCACCCGGTCGATGTCGGTGCGGCCCAGCGACACCGGCGGGAGGGTACAGCTCGAGTCGCCGGAGTGGATGCCGGCCTCTTCGAGGTGCTCCATGACGCCGCCGATATACAGGTCGGTGCCGTCGTACAGCGCGTCGACGTCGAGCTCGATCGCGTCGTCGAGGAATCGGTCGACGAGCAGCGGCTTGCCCTCCTCGATGATGACCTCGCCCGCGGTGCGCACGAAGTAGTCGCGCAGCGACGGGGTGTCGTAGACGATCTCCATGCCCCGACCGCCCAGCACGAAGCTGGGACGCACCAGCACGGGGTAGCCGATGTCCTCGGCGATGCGCACCGCGCCGTCGACGTCGATCGCCGTGCCGTTGCGCGGGGCGATGAGGCCGGCGTCGTCGAGCAGCCGGGCGAACAGCTCGCGCTCCTCAGCCAGGTCGATCGCGGCGGGGCTGGTGCCGAGCACGGTGTACCCGGCCGCCTCGATGCCCTTCGCGAGTCCCAGCGGCGTCTGGCCGCCGAGCTGGCAGACGACGCCGAGGATGGTGCCGCTGCGCGCCTCCGCGTCGAGCACCTCGAGCACGTCCTCGAGCGTCAGCGGCTCGAAGTACAGGCGGTCGGAGGTGTCGTAGTCGGTCGAGACCGTCTCGGGGTTGCAGTTGACCATGACCGTCTCGTACCCGGCATCCGACAGCGCGAACGAGGCGTGCACGCACGAGTAGTCGAACTCGACGCCCTGTCCGATCCGGTTGGGGCCCGAGCCGATGATGACGATCTTGGTGCGCTCGCTCGGCGCGACCTCGGTCTCGAAGTCGTAGCTCGAGTAGTGGTACGGGGTCAGGGCCGGGAACTCGCCGGCGCAGGTGTCGACCGTCTTGAACACCGGGCGCACGTCCAGACCGTGGCGGATGCCGCGCACCTCGGCCTCGTCGAGACCGCGCAGCTGCGCGATCTGGGCGTCGCTGAAGCCGTGCTCCTTGGCGAGGCGCAGGGTGGCGCGATCGAGCTCGCCCGCCGAGGCGACGCTGTCTGCAACTTCGTTGATCAGCACGATCTGGTCGAGGAACCACGGGTCCATCGCGGTGGCGTCGAAAGCCTGCTCGATCGTCGCGCCCTTGCGCAGCGCCTGCTGCAGCACGACGATGCGGCCGTCGGTCGGGGTCTTCGCGACCTCGAGCAGCTCGTCGACCGAGCGGCTCTCGTCGCCCCAATGGAAGCTGGAGCCGCGCTTCTCGAGCGAGCGCAGCGCCTTCTGCAGCGCGGTCGTGTAATTGCGACCGATGGCCATCGCCTCACCCACGGACTTCATGGTGGTGGTGAGCGTGGCGTCGGCGGCGGGGAACTTCTCGAACGCGAACCGGGGCACCTTGACCACGACGTAGTCGAGGGTCGGCTCGAAGCTCGCCGGGGTGACGCCGGTGATGTCGTTCGGGATCTCGTCGAGGCGGTAGCCGAGCGCCAGCTTGGCGGCGAGCTTCGCGATCGGGAATCCGGTCGCCTTCGACGCCAGCGCCGACGAGCGCGAGACACGCGGGTTCATCTCGATGACGATGATGCGCCCGTTGCTCGGGTCGACGGCGAACTGGATGTTGCAGCCGCCGGTGTCGACGCCGACCGAGCGGATGATGTCGATCGAGATGTCGCGCATCTTCTGGTACTCGCGGTCGGTGAGCGTGAGCGCCGGGGCCACGGTGATCGAGTCGCCCGTGTGCACGCCGACCGGGTCGACGTTCTCGATCGAGCACACGACCACCGTGTTGTCGGAGGTGTCGCGCATGAGCTCGAGCTCGTACTCCTTCCACCCGAGGATCGACTCCTCGAGCAGCACCTCGTTCGTCGGCGAGTCGTGCAGGCCCGCGCCGCCGATGCGGCGAAGGTCGGTCTCGTCGTAGGCGAAGCCCGAGCCCAGGCCGCCCATCGTGAACGACGGGCGCACGACCAGCGGGTAGCCGAGCTCTGCCGCACCGGCGATCAGCTCGTCCATGGTGTGGCAGATGACCGACTTCGCGACGTCTGCGCCCGCCTCGAGGACGAGCTCCTTGAAGATCTGGCGGTCCTCGCCGCGACGGATCGCGTCGACCTTCGCGCCGATGAGCTCGACGTCGTACTTCTCGAGGATGCCGCGCTCGTGCAGCGCCATGGCCGCGTTCAGTGCGGTCTGACCACCGAGGGTCGGCAGGATGGCATCCGGCTTCTCCTTCGCGATGATCGTCTCGATGACCTCTGGGGTGATCGGCTCGATGTACGTCGCGTCGGCGAAGTCGGGATCGGTCATGATCGTCGCCGGGTTCGAGTTGACCAGGATGACGCGCACGCCCTCCTCGCGCAGCACACGGCACGCCTGGGTTCCCGAGTAGTCGAACTCGCAGGCCTGGCCGATCACGATCGGGCCGGAGCCGATGACCAGGACGGAGTTGATGTCTTCACGCTTCGGCATCAGTTGCCGCCTTCCTGATTGGGTCCCTGAGCTTGTCGAAGGGTTGCGACGACGAGTTCGCGGAATCTGCTGAACAGGTAGTGGGCGTCGTGCGGACCCGCCGCCGCCTCCGGGTGGTACTGCACCGAGAAGGCTGGAATGTCGAGCGCACGAAGCCCCTCGACGACCTGGTCGTTGAGGCCCACGTGGCTCACCTCGACCTTCCCGTAGCCGTGCGGGCTGTCGAATTCACCCTCGATCGGGGCCTCGACCGCGAAGCCGTGGTTGTGAGCCGTGATCTCGACGCGGCCGGTGGCCTTGTCGATGACCGGCTGGTTGATGCCCCGGTGGCCGAAGGTCAGCTTGTAGGTGTCGAGCCCCAGCGCCCGTCCGAACAGCTGGTTGCCGAAGCAGATGCCGAAGTACGGGATGCGCGCGTCGAGCACCTGTCGCAGCACGGCGACCTGCTCGTCGGATGCCGAGGGGTCGCCCGGGCCGTTCGAGTAGAACACGGCGTCGGGCGAGGTCGACACGATCTCGTCGAAGGAGGCGGACTGCGGCAGCACGTGCACGTCGAAGCCCAGCGCGGCGAGGTTGTCGATCGTGGACTGCTTGATGCCCAGGTCGACCACGGCCAGGTTCCCGATGCGCTCGGTGGTCGCGGCGATCACGACGGGCTCGGTGACCGAGACCACAGCCGACAGGTTCTGACCGGCCATCTCGGGCGCGGCGGTCACCTGGCGCAGCTGCTCGTCGGCGGGCAGCGCCGCGGCGTCACCCGAGAAGATGCCGCCGCGCATCGATCCCGTATCGCGGATGCGGCGCGTGACAGCGCGCGTGTCGATGCCGCTGATGCCGATGATCTCCTCGCGCACGAGGGCATCGTCGAGCGATTCCTCCGAGCGCCAGTTCGACACCCGTCGCGCGGGGTCGCGCACGATGTAGCCGGCGACCCAGATGCGCGACGACTCCTGGTCCTCACGGTTCATGCCGGTGTTGCCGATGTGCGGCGCGGTCTGCAGCACGATCTGGCCGGCGTACGACGGGTCGGTCAGCGTCTCCTGGTAGCCGGACATGCCGGTGGCGAAGACGACCTCGCCGAGCGTGGTGCCGCGTGCGCCGTATGCGCGCCCCTCGAAGCGGGTGCCGTCCTCGAGCACGAGCACAGCAGGGTGCTGCGTTCCCTGGGCCCCTGAGCCTGTCGAAGGGCCCTGGGGCGCCTGGTTGGTCGATGTCACGAGTTGTCTCCGTTCTCCGCGCCGGCGCAGAGGCGCTCGAGCTGCGGCAGGATTTCTGAGGGCCCACCTGAGATGGGCCGGATGAAGGAATCGACGTGGATGTCGTCGGTCGCCCGCCAGACGAGGCGGATGAGACCGTCGCGCTCCACGACGCGGTCGATGGCGACGGTCGCGCGGTCGGCGGCGAGCAGCCGCGCGGATGACAGGAACACGGTCGGCGCGCCATCGAGGCTGAGGGCGACGCCCCGATCCGTGAGCACGAGCTCGCCTCGAGCCCGGTACGTCAGCGGGCTGACGGCGAGCCGCTCGAGAGGCTGATCGTGCTTGGTGGTGGCGACGTACAGGATCTCGTATCTGCCGGTCACCTCGGCGTGCTCGGGCACGCCGAGCGGGGCGGTCAGCCCGGCGTCGCGGCGGAGTCGCCGGCGCCAGCCGACGAACATCGCGAGCAGGATGAGCGCGGCGACTGCGGCGATGACGAGCACCGCGAGCTCACGGCTCACTTCGTCCCGCTCTGCTCGCCGCCGGGGAGCTGCTCGACGAGCGCTCCCCCGTCGACGGTCACGACGCCGCCGTGGATCGTCCACTGCACGCGGCCGGGAAGCTCTCGGCCGAGGTACGGGGAGTTGTGGCTGCGCCCGTGCAGGTCGGCCTCGGTGAACACACCGGGCACGCTCGGGTCGTACAGCGTCACGTGCGCAGGGCGCCCTACCTCGAGCGCACCGAAGCCGTCGAGGCGTCCGATCCGCGCGGGAGTCGCGCTCATCACGCGCGCGACGTCGGCCCAGTCGAGCTGCCCGGTCTGCACCATCGCTTGATGCACCACCCGCAGCGCGCTCTCGAGCCCGACCATGCCGTTCGCGGCAGCCTGCCATTCGCACGCCTTGTTCTCGGCCGGGTGCGGGGCGTGGTCGGTCGCGACGATGTCGATCGTCCCGTCGGCGAGCCCCTCGCGCACGGCCGAGACGTCCTCCGCGGTGCGCAGCGGCGGGTTGACCTTGTACCGGGCGTCGTAGTCGCGCACGAGGTCGTCGGTCAGCAGCAGGTGGTGCGGGGTGACCTCGGCGGTGACGTGGATGCCGCGCTTCTTGGCCCACCGGATGATGTCGACCGACCCGGCGGTCGAGAGGTGGCAGACGTGCAGACGGGAGCCGACGTGCTCGGCGAGGAGCACGTCGCGGGCGATGATCGACTCCTCGGCGACGGCCGGCCAGCCGGCGAGGCCGAGCTCGGCCGACACGACGCCCTCGTTCATCTGGGCGCCCTCGGTCAGCCGCGGATCCTGCGCATGCTGGGCGATGACGCCGTCGAACGACTTCACGTACTCCAGCGCACGCCGCATGATCAGCGGGTCCCACACGCAGAAGCCGTCGTCGCTGAACACGCGCACGCGGGCGCGGGATCCGGCCATGGCGCCGAGTTCGGCGAGGCGCTCGCCCTTCTGCCCGACGGTCACGGCGCCGATCGGCTGCACGGTCGCGTATCCCGCAGCCTCGCCGAGCGCGAGCTCCTGCTCGACGACACCGGCGGTGTCGGCGACGGGCTGGGTGTTCGGCATGGCGAACACCGCGGTGAAGCCACCGGCCGCCGCGGCCTGCGTGCCCGTGAGCACGGTCTCAGATGCCTCGAACCCGGGCTCACGCAGATGTGTGTGCAGGTCGACGAGACCCGGCAGCGCGATCAGGCCTGCGGCGTCGATGACGCGCGCACCCGATCGGCTGAGCCCGGAGCCGATCTCGGTGACGACACCGTTCTCGATCACGATGTCGGCGCTCTCGCGCCCGAGCAGCTGGACGCCTTCGATGACGAGGGTCTGGCTCACTTCACTTCCCCTCTTCGTCGTTGCGCTCGCCTGCAAGCAGCAGGTAGAGCACGGCCATGCGCACCGAGACCCCGTTGGTGACCTGCTCCAGCACGGTGGAACGGGGGGAATCTGCGGCTTCGGATGAGATCTCGAGCCCACGGTTCATCGGCCCCGGGTGCATCACAATGCTATCGTCCGGCAGCGTCGCCGCGCGCACGGCGTCCAGCCCCCACAGCCGGGAATACTCCCGTTCAGTCGGGAAATACGCGGCGTGCATGCGCTCTGCCTGGATACGCAGCATCATGACGGCGTCCGGACCGTCGGCGAGAGCGGCGTCGAGGTCGTAGAGCACCCGCACCGGCCACTGCGACACGTTCTGCGGCACGAGCGTCGGCGGTGTCACCAGCGTGACGTCGGCACCGAGCAGCGACAGCAGCCACACGTTCGAGCGGGCCACGCGCGAGTGCAGCACGTCGCCGACGATGACGACGCGCAGACCGGACAGGTCGCGGCCTCGACTGTCACCGCCGTGGCGGCGCTTGCGGATCGTGAACGCGTCGAGCAGCGCCTGGGTCGGGTGCTCGTGCGTCCCGTCGCCGGCATTGATCACGCCGGCCGAGATCCAGCCGCTGGTGGCCAGGGTGCGCGGTGCGCCGGATGCCGAGTGGCGCACGACCACGGCATCCGCCCCCATGGCCTCCAGGGTCTGGGCGGTGTCCTTCAGGCTCTCGCCCTTCGAGAGGCTGGAGCCTTTCGCGGAGAAGTTGATCACATCGGCGGAGAGCCGCTTCGCCGCCGCCTCGAACGAGATGCGGGTGCGGGTGGAGTCCTCGAAGAAGAGGTTGACGACGGTCTTGCCGAGCAGCGTCGGGAGCTTCTTGACCTCGCGCGACTGGGTGTCGGCCATGTCCTCGGCGACGTCGAGGATGCGCAGCGCCTGCGCGCGATCGAGAGTGCGGATGTCGAGCAGGTGCCTCATGATTCGATCGTCACCTCGTCGGCTCCGTCGAGTTCGCGCAGGCGGAGGTTGACGCGCTCCGCGCGGGACGACGGGATGTTCTTGCCGACGAAGTCGGGTCGGATGGGCAGCTCGCGGTGGCCGCGATCGACGAGGATCGCCAGGCGTACCGCCGACGGGCGGCCGATCGACTGCAAAGCGTCGAGCGCTGCGCGGATGCTGCGGCCCGAGAACAGCACGTCGTCGACGAGCACCACGGTCTTGCCGTCGATGCCGCCGGCGGGGATCTCGGTGCGCTTCGGGGCACGTGTCGGGTGCTTCGCCAGATCATCGCGGAACAGCGTGATGTCGAGCGATCCGACGGGGATGTCGGTCTCGGCGATGCCGGAGATGACCGAGCCGAGTCGATCGGCGAGCGTCACTCCCCTGGTCGGGATGCCGAGGAGCACGAGCCCGTCGGCTCCTCTGTTGGACTCGAGGATCTCGTGGGCGATGCGCGTCAGAGCGCGCGCGATATCGGCTTCGTGCAGCACAGTGCGTGCAGACAACGGCCGCTCCCTTCTCCGCCTCTCCGGACGGTGTTAAAGGTTGCTTTCGATCGAGTCTAGCCGATCGGAGGGGCACTCCCCCGCGGCGCGGAGCGGTCATCGGCGGTCCATCTGATGGTTCTGTTCGAGCGACTCGAGTCATGCTCCGAGGACGTCGACACCGCGGGCGCGGCCGACATCAGCGAGGCGCTTGTCGAAGGTGGCGAGCGTCGCCTCGTGCTGGATCGCGGCCGCCGGCACACAGACGTCAGGCGGCTTCACTCGAGTTTTCGCGCGGAGTCGAGTTTTCGCGCGGAGTCGAGCGATCGGCACGGGCTCATCGGACGAAGAGCTCGGAGCGGGAGGCGCCGGGCCACTCCTTCGCCGCCAGTTCGAGTCCCGCGGCCGGTTAGGGCATCTGAGTCACCTGGATCCGCGGCAGTGTCGTCGCCATGCCACTGGTGTACCGCTGTGGCTCAGGGTGGTACAGAGGGGTGCGCTCCTCGCACTTAGGCTGATCAGCATGTCCCGGATCACCTTCGTTCGGCATGCTCAGCCCGACGTCGATCCTTCGCTGGATCCTTCGGCGTGGCCGCTGTCGTCGTCTGGCGCCACTGCCGCAGCGGCTCTCGATCTGAACGCGGGACCGTGCACGGTGATCTCGACGAGTCCCGAACGGAAGGCTGCGGATACTGTCATGGCGGCCGTTCGATCAGAGCGGATGCTGGTGGATCCTCGCTTCCGCGAGGTCGACCGCGTCGAGAGCGTGCATGACGGGTTCCGTGACGCTCGTCGCGCCTGGATCGGCGGGCGGCTCGACGAGCGTCACGAAGGATGGGAGACTCCAAATGCCGCGGCACGGCGTTTCCACGAAGGTCTGCTCACGCATCAGGCCGAGCACCTCATTGTGGGTACCCATGGCATGGTGCTGACGGCTTGGATGGTCGGCCAGGGCTTGATCCCGTCCGGCGACGCGGCGGTCGAGTTCTGGGAGCAGCTGCGGTTCCCAGAGGTGATCGAGCTCACCCTCCCGCTGGTGCGCGTGCGCGCGGTGCTGACGGATGGCGATGGTCGGTTCGTCCTCATCAAGCGCACGCACCCCGGGCAGGCGCCGTACTGGACGACGCCCGGCGGCGGGGTGATGCTTAGCGACCGATCGCACGAGGATGCCCTGCGCCGTGAGCTCCGCGAAGAGCTGGGTGCTGCGGCTGAACTCGGCGGAGTGCTCCACGAGCGCCAGCTCGACAGCACCCGCTCCGAGGTGTTCTATGCCGCGACGCTCATGTCCATCGATCCGACGCGCGCCGACGGCCCGGAATACGACGGCCCGTCACGCGGTCGGTACGACGTGGAGCGCGTCATGCGTGACGAACTGAACGCCCTAGATCTGCGCCCGAACTCGCTGAAGGAGCTTCTGCTCAGGCCCCGATACGGAGCGCCTCGTCGGTGACGGGGTCGAGCTTCGTGGCACGGATCTCATGACCTGCCGTCGACAGGCACTTGCCGGTCTTCAGGTCCCACTTCCAGTCGTGCATCGAGCAGGTGAGGACGCCGTCCTCGATCGTGCCGGTGCGGGTGAGGTCGGCGCGCAGGTGCGGGCAGCGGCGCTGCACGACCCAGTCGTCGATCTCGGTGTCCTCGGTCTGGTCGGTCTGCTCCTGGTACCAGTTCTCGACGTACTCGATGCGGTCGACTGAGAGGCACTTGAGGAACGTGGTGAGGAACTCGTTGAACTTGCCGCTGCGTCCGACCGAGAACTGCATCGAGAGGAAGATCGAGTTCGACCAGTCGATCTCGTGGTCGCGGATGTTCGTCGAGACGAGGTCGGCGGGGATCGTGTACCAGTAGATGCACTCCTCGCCCGCGTATTCGCGGACCTTCGCCTTCGGGAAGTCGACGACCATGTCCAGCTCGCCGATCTTGAAGCGCACCTTGCCGCCGACGCCGAGGCGGATGGTGCGCGATTTCTTCAGCAGCGGCTCCCACCACTCCTTGATCGCGGCGAGCATCTCAGCCGGCGGGAGAACCTCGGCACGGGTGGCCTCCTCGTCGAGGATCTCCTGCTGGCGCGACGCGCGCTGCTCTTCGAGGTACTCCCACTTCTCGTCGAAGATGTGGTCGATCTCGTCCTGAGAGTACAGGCTCTGCGAGACGGTCAGCTCACCGTGGTTCATCTCCACGACGGTGCCCGGGATGAAGAGGTGGCCGTCGTACTGCGGCGCGAGCTGCTTCATGTGCGCCAGGAACTCCTTCTGATCGGTGAAGATCGAGTCGTCGTCCTGGCCGGTGCCGTTGAAGCGGAACAGCTCGTCGCGCAGGAACATGGGTGGCCCTGCCATCGGGAAGACGTGCGGCGCGTCGACCTTCTCGATGTAGTACATGGCGCGCTTGTTCTGCGCGTCGCGCTTCAGAGCGGCGAACTTCTGCTTGGCATCCTGAGGCAGGTCGTAGACCATCGGCCACCAGATCGCGCCCGACACCTGGGTGAAGTACGCCTCGGGCTTGCCGAACGACAGCAGCGCCTCCAGATCCAGCGGGTGCGAGTCGTTCTGGTTGAGGATGGATGCCGTGCCGTCGTCGACGCTCAGCGACGAGTCGCCGATCGGGCCGTCGCTCGGGGCACGCAGCGGCGTGATCATGATCTTCAGATCACCGCGTTCGATCACCTGGCCGGCGGGCGCGTAGGTGATGTTGTTGTAGCCGAGCGCCCGGATGTCGACTTCGAGGTCATCGGTGACGTACTCGGGCAGCAGCACCTCGATGTCCTTCGAGATGTACTTCTCGAGCAGGTTCGGGTCGAAGTGGTCGCGGTGACGGTGCGAGATGTACAGGAAGTCCGCCTCGCGTCCGAGGCGCTCCCAGTCGAGGCCGCGGTTGTCGGGGAACGGGAACCACGAGCCGTAGAAGGAGGGCCCGAGAACGGGGTCGCAGATGATGTTGCCGCCGACCGTCTCGATGAACATCCCGGCGTGGCCGAGTCCCGTGATCCGCATGTCTCTCCTCAGGGTTGGACGACGTCGATTCTACCGAGCGCTCGCTGAGCGCGTCCGATGACCGGCCGTGGCTATCCGGATGCGCGCAGCGCGCCGCTCACGGCTCCAGCAGCCCGCGGATGTCGTCGGCGGTGAGCGCCTGCGAGAACAGCGCCTCGTCGTCCATCACCGCGGTGAACAGTCGAGCCTTGCGCTGCTGCAGCGCCAGCACCTTCTCCTCGATGGTGCCCGCAGCGATCAGCCGGTACACGAACACGCGCTGCGTCTGCCCGATCCGGTGCGTGCGATCGATGGCCTGCGCTTCGGCCGCGGGGTTCCACCACGGGTCGAGCAGCAGCACGTAGTCGGCCTCGGTGAGAGTGAGGCCGAACCCGCCTGCTTTGAGGCTGATCAGGAACACCGGAGCGTCACCCGAGCGGAACCCGTCGATGACCTCGTCTCTGCGGCGCGTCGACCCGTCGAGGTAGTCGTAGGCGATGCCCGCGGCGCGCAACCGATCTGCGGCCATGTCGAGGTACGACGTGAACTGGCTGAAGACGAGCGCCCGGTGCCCTTCGGCGCGCAGCTCCTGCACGTGCTCGAGCAGCACGTCCAGTTTCGCGGAGGTCGCGTCATGGGCATCCGGATCGATCAGCCGCGGCGACAGCGCAAGCATCCGCAGCATCGTGAGCGAGCGGAACACGATGAAGCGATTGCGGTCGAGGTCGGCGAGCAGGCCGAGCACCTTCTGACGCTCTCGCTGCAGGACGGTGTCGTAGACCGCTCGGTGCGCGGGGCTCAGGTCGACGAACAGCTCCTGCACCTGCTTCTCGGGCAGGTCGCTCGCGACCAGTTCCTTCGTGCGTCGCAGCATGAGCGGTCGGATGCGATGGCGCAGGCGCTCGAGCCGTCGCTGGCGGTACGGCGCCCCTTCCTCGTTCTCCGGAACCTTTCCCTGCTCGATCGGCTGCACGTACTCCTCGCGGAAGCGACGCTTCGAGGGGAACAGCCCCGGCGCGGTCAGCGAGAACAGCGCCCACAGGTCGGTCAGGCTGTTCTCGAGCGGCGTGCCGGTGACGGCGATCGTGACGTCGGATCGCAGCTGCGCGATCGCCTGGTGCACCTTCGTGGCGGGGTTCTTCGCGAATTGGGCTTCGTCGATGATCACACCCGCCCAGTCGATGCCCCGGTATTCCTCGGCATCCAGTCGCAGCAGCGTGTACGAGGTGACGATGATGTCGGCCCCGGCGGCCATCGCGGAGATCTCGTCTGCTCGACGCGATCCGGTGCCGTCGACGACGCGAACGCGCAGGTCAGGGGTGAACCGGCTCGACTCGCTGCGCCATGTGCCGAGCACCGAGGTGGGTGCGATCACGAGGAAGGGCCGCCGCTCCCCCGCCTCCACCGCGTGTGCGACGAGCGCGAGCAGCTGCAGGGTCTTTCCCAGGCCCATGTCGTCGGCGAGGATGCCTCCGAGCCGGTGCTGCCACAGGAACGCCAGCCAGTCGAGTCCCTGCTGCTGGTAGGGGCGCAGCTGTGCCTGCAGCCCCGCAGGCGGCACTGTGCGGGGCACGCGCTCGATGCCGCGCAGGCCCTCGGCCGTGGCGCGCCAGCTGACCGCCTGCTCGGATTCGTCGGCCAGGTCTTCGAAATCCTCCCAGAGCGCGGTCTGATAGCGGCTGATCCGCGGCCCCGTCTCCCATTCGGTGAGTGCGCCCGCCTCGTCGATGAGATCACGCAGCTGCTGCAGGGCGGGGTGCGCGAGCGAGAAGTACGTGCCGTCGACGAGCATGAGCTTGGTGCGTCGCATGCTCAGCGCGGTGAACAGCGGGGTGAACGGGATGGAGTGCCCGTCGATCTTCACGAGCACTCCGAGGTCGAACCAGTCGGCGTCGGTCGACTCGACCGTCGACACCGAGATCTCGGGCGTCCCGGTCAGCTCTCTGTACCGGGTTCGGCGGCCCGTGACGACGACCTTCACGTCGCTCGATTCGAACGCGGGCAGCACGTGCGCGGCCCACTCCGCCGCGACGATCTGCTCGAGGTCCGCGCGACGGCGGAACTCGTCGCGGGTCGCACCGGCCCAGATCGTCTCGATCTCGCGGAGGCGCCGGCGCTCGGCATCCGGATCGCGGAACGGCTCCGCGCCCTCGCCGACGGCGACCGAGCCGTGCCCGGCGTACTCCCACTCGAATCGATACGTGACGCGGTGCCCGTCGCGGAACGCCACCCGCAGCACCGGCTGGGGCACGGCGAGCGAGGGCAGAGCGAGGTGGTCGGGGGCCGTCACCAGCGTCTGCCTGGCGAGCACGGGGTACGCCTCGGCGAGGAACCTCTCCCGGTCGTTCGGCGGCACGTCGATCGACGCCGGCGTGTTGAGGGCGTTCAGCACGGCGGGTGCGAGCGCGATGCGCGCGATGGTCACGACGACGCCCGATCCCACCAGTTCCCACCGGTAGAGTCCGATGCGCCCGATCGGGCGCAGCTGCTCGGCCGGCGCGGGCCGCCCGTCGAGCACCGCCTCGACGCCGACTGTGAGGCCCCCGCTGTCTGCGGGATCGATGCGCAGACCGATCGTCGCATCCTGGGCGACGTGCACAGCGGTGTGCTTCTGCGTCGGAATGATCGGGATGCCCAGGCCGGCCAGCGCGTCGACGTGCTGCCACAGCAACGGCGTCTCGACACGGTCGAGCGCGATCCAGTCGCCCGCGGTGCCCGACAGCAGGGAATCACGCGCGATGTTGAGGAAGTCGGTGAACCACCGCGCCTGATCCGGGTCGAAGCGGCCCGACGAGCGTCGCACGGAGTCCCACGAGGCGTCGCCGTGGATCCATCGGCCGGTCGATGCGCTGCGCATGAGCGGGCGGACGCAGAGCAGGATCTCACCGTGATCGCCGGCGAGGTCGCGGGGTGTCGCCGTCTGCAGGGCGGCGGGCCCCCACCGGTCGAACGACTGGCGCGGACGCACCCGCAGCTCGATACCGAGAGCGAGCGGCAGCGCGGACGTCGCCGCGGGCGGAGCGTTCAGCAGCGCACGCCATGCCGGCGGCGGAACGGGGCGGGCGAACGCCCCGAACTGCTCCCACGGCTCGCGCGGCGGTGGCGGCGCGGGAGGCACCGCGACGGGCGGCTCGCTTGCGGTGCCGGGCGTCTCATCCGCGTCGGCACCGATGAGGATCGCCGCGATCGCATGCTTGCAGGCCGCGGCGACCGGGCACGTGCAGCTGGTCGTCATGATCCGCTGCTCGTCGAAGCGCACCCGGCACCGGTACGGGGCGCGTTCGCTGCCCGCCACGTCGGCCGTGAGCGTCTGCGATCCGGCATCCCACCGCGCCTCTACGACGCGACCGCGACGAGCGTAGTCGAGCCCGCGCTGGTACCCGCCGTCGCCCGCGAGGGCGCGCAGCGCCGTCGCAGGCGGGCGGGGAGAGCTCATGACAGCATCCTCCCCGTCACCACCGACACTCGCTCAGCGCCGGTTGCGATTCAGATCGATCGGGCGATGCGGGCCAGCACCCCGTGCACGAACGCGCCGGAGTCCTCGGTCGAGAGCTCCTTGGCGAGCTCCACGGCCTCGTCGATCGCGACGGCCGTGGGGACCTCGTCGTTGTAGACGATCTCCCAGGTGCCGATGCGCAGCAGAGCCCGGTCGACGGCGGGCATCCGCTCGAGCTTCCAGTCGTTGCTGTGCGTGGTGATGTGCTCGTCGATCTCATCGCGGTTGTCGAGAATGCCGTCGACGATGTCGCGGGCATACAGCCATGAGGCCTCACGTGCGGGCTCGCTGGCAGCGCGCTTGGCGGCTGCGGCGAGCACGACCGAGAGCTCTTCGCCGCGCACGTCGGCCGAGAAGAGGATGTCGAGGGCGCGCTTGCGCGCCTTGGTGCGAGCGCTCAAGGTCAGTCGTTGACCCGGCCGAGGTAGTCACCCGTGCGGGTGTCGACCTTGACCTTCGTGCCCTGCTCGAGGAACAGCGGGACCTGGATCTCGTAGCCGGTCTCGAGCGTGGCGGGCTTGGTGCCGGCCGACGAGCGGTCGCCCTGCAGACCCGGCTCGGTGTAGGTGACCTCGAGCACGACCGAGGCGGGCAGCTCGATGTAGAGCGGGATGCCGTTGTTCAGCGCGATCTGCACCTGCTGGTTCTCGAGCATGTAGTTCTTGGCGTCGCCGACGGTGGCCGCGGCGACGTTGATCTGGTCGTAGTCCTCCTGGTCCATGAAGACGAAGCTGTCGCCATCGGTGTACAGGTAGGTGAAGTCGCGACGATCGACGTTCTCGATCTCGATCTTGGTGCCGGCGTTGTACGTCTTGTCGACCGACTTGCCCGTCACGACGTTCTTCAGCTTGGTGCGGACGAAGGCGCCGCCCTTGCCGGGCTTGACGTGCTGGAACTCCACGACGCTCCAGAGCTGTCCGTCGATCTTGATGACGACGCCGTTCTTGATGTCTGCGGTGGATGCCATGGTGATGCGGGTCCGTTCATTCAGAAGCTTCGAGGGCCGGGCGCGGTTGCGCGCAAGAAGGTGGCCGAAAACCGATTCTATCGGATGCCTCGGATCGGGCGATCAGATCCGAGGCGCACTTCACGTCTCCACCTATCGCGACCGGACCACTCCCCCACGGACCTCCGGTCGAATCGGCTGCGGCACGCACTGCGTCGTCCGAAACCCGCCAGCATTCGGCATCCGGCCGCGATGGACTGAGCAGATGGACAACAGACACAGACATGCCCAGGCGATCACCTTCCGTGCTCTGCACTTCAACCCAGGACAGCCACTTCTCCTCGCCAACGCGTGGGACGCTGCCAGCGCGCGGCTCATCGAGAGTGCCGGCGCTCCGGCGATCGCGACGACCAGTGCGGGGGTGGCATGGTCACTGGGCTGCGCAGACGGTAACGTCCTCGCTCGCGAGGAAGCGATCGCCGCGGCGGCTCGTATCGTGGCCGCCGTCACGGTGCCGGTCACCGTCGACGTCGAGGCCGGATACGCGGACAGCGCAGCCGGCGTCGAGCGTACGGTGGCGGATGTCGTGGAGAGCGGTGCGGTGGGCATCAACATCGAGGATGGACTCCTGCACCCCGGCGACATGGCCGACCGGATCAGCGCCGCCCGGCGCGCCGCCGCCCGCTCGGGTGTGCCGCTGTTCATCAACGCCCGCACCGACGTGTTTCTCGGGGGCGTCGCCGCTCCCGCGGAGCGCTTGGCAGAGACGCTGCGGCGCGCGCGCCGCTATCTCGACGCCGGAGCGGACGGCGTGTTCGTTCCGGGCGTGGTCGATGTCGACACGATCAGGGTGCTCGTGCAGGAGGTCGACGGCCCCGTCAACGTCATGGTGGGACCGGGCGCGCCCACCGCGGCAGCCCTGTCTCGGCTCGGCGTCGCCCGCGTGAGCGCCGGATCCGGCGTGGCCCAGGCGTGTTACGCCATCGCGCATCGGGCCGCAGCTGAACTGCTGACCACTGGCACGCACGCTTCTCTGGCTCCCGCCGTGGACTACGCCGCGATGAACTCGCTGTTCTAGCCAATCCCGCGGTGCGTCGGCGCGGTGTCCGAGCTGAGCCCGCGACGGGCGCACGCGGGATCAGATCCGCGCCGACCTGTTCAGCGCATGGCTGCGCGGCGTCGGCACGCCGACCGCGGTGAAGACGAAGCTCTTCGTCACCGTGCCCGTCCAGCTCCTCGCCGGCGAACCCGTCCCCGTCGAGCAGGCGTCGATCGTGGGCGGCGACACCATCGACCCGCTCACCGCGAAACAGCTCTTCCTCGACGCAAAAGGGTTCCGCCGCGTGATCACCGACCCGATCAAAGCCGTGATCATCGACATGGACCGCCGCACCTACCGCCCCACCCAAGCGCAACGCGACTGGCAGACTCTGCAGCACGGCACCTGCTCCCGCGACGGGTGCACCCACCTCGCCGTCGACGCCTCATAGCGCTCGCGCCGCGCGTGAGCGCAACCGGTTGTTGAGCGAAATCGGCGGAGCCGAGAGAGTCGAAACACGACCGGCCCTGGGCTCGGGGCGGCACCACCGACCTCACCCAACTCCGACCGCTCTGCCCGCGCGATCACACCATGCGACATCGCACCCGCATCCGATACCGCACCCGCCCCGACCGCACCGTCCAGGTCGTCACCCCCACCGGCTACACCAGCACCGCACCCCCGCCCTTCTGACGATCGGGTGCGACACCGGAGACGGTGAGCTGCGTACCGAACTGCACCGGAATCGACGCGACGACGGGCGCGCGCCCGCACTGCTCCGCAACTCTGTACAGCAGCATAGATCCCATGGTGAACTGGCCGCGTGAGCTTCTTCCCACCTGATCCTCCGATGCCCGAGCACGACGACGACGTCGAGTCCCCGCAGCCGCGGTGGTGGCAGGCTCCCGAGGATGAGCTGCCGATCCTCGTGCCGGCGGCCGAGGTCCTGGCTGTGACCGACCATGTCGCGGTGGCCCTCGTCGCCGTCGCCGTCTACTCCGATGGGATCGAGCTCCGCATTCAGCGGCGCGTGCGCCGCAACGGCATCGCGATGGAGGACTGGAACGAGCTGACCGCCGCCTTCATGGAGCATATGGGTTTCGGCTCAGCCAATCCGGCGGGGCGCTTCCGCATCGGGCTGGTGCTGGCCGACGGCACGAAAGTGACCGGCGTCTCCCCATTCTCCGGTGGCGGCGATCCGATGGCTGAGCCTGAAGGATTCACACTCAGCCGACGCGAGCAGGGTGGCGGCGGTGGCACGCACGCCTACTCGTCGGCCGATCATCTCTGGCTGTGGCCGCTGCCGCCGGACGGGCCGATCGAGGTGGTCATGCAATGGCCGGCATTCGGCATCGGCGAGACGCGCGTGACCGTCGGCGTCGGCTCGGTGTCCGAGCTGAGCGCGCGAGCTCGTCCGTTCTGGACCGACTGAGGTCAGATCAGGGCGGCCAGCTCGCGCACGGCGCGCGCGTAGCCGTCGACGCCCTCGCCGACGACGCGCACGGCGGCGACGTCGTCGAGGTACGAGAAATGCCGGAACTCCTCCCGCGCGTACACGTCCGAGATGTGCACCTCGGCGAACGGCAGGCCGACTCCGGTCAGCGCGTCACGCAGCGACACCGAGGTGTGCGTGAGCCCGCCGGGGTTGATGATGATCGCCGCGCAATCCTCCCGGGCCGCGTGGATCGCGTCGATCAGCACGCCCTCGTGGTTGCTCTGCAGCGCGCGCAGCTCGTACCCGGCGTCCGCCGCTGCCGCCGCGGTGAGCTGCTCGACGTCGGCCAGCGTCGCGGTGCCGTAGACGTCGGGCTCGCGCGTGCCCAGCAGGTTGAGGTTCGGACCGTTCAGCAGCATCATCCTGCGCGGCTCGGTCATCCCACGATCTCCTGGTAGGCGGCGAACATGAGCGACTCGTCGGGCGCCTGCACCACGGTGGGCTTGGCGATGTCGTCGAGCAGGATGAAGCGCAGCATCCCGCCCCGCGCCTTCTTGTCGCGCTGCATGGTCGCCAGCAGCTGCTGCCAGGCGCCCGCGCGGTAGCTGGTGGGCAGCCCGAGCGACTCGAGCACCGAGCGGTGCCGGTCGGCGCCGGCATCCGACAGCCGACCGGCCAGACGCGACAGCTCGGCGGCGTACATCATGCCGATCGAGATCGCCGCGCCGTGGCGCCACTGGTACCGCTCGGCGTGCTCGATCGCGTGTCCGAGCGTGTGGCCGTAGTTCAGGATCTCGCGCAGACCCGCCTCGCGGAAGTCATCCGAGACGACCTTCGCCTTCATGTCGATCGCGAGCTCGACCGTGCGGCGGAACTCGTCGGTCGTCGGATCGACCGCCCGCTCAGGAGACGCCTCGATGATGTCGAGGATCTCGGGCGCCCAGATGAATCCCGCCTTCACGACCTCCGCGTACCCCGCCGTCGCCTCGTTCGCGCTCAGGGTCTGCAGCTCGTCCAGATCGCCGACGACCGCGCGCGGCGCCCAGAACGCGCCCACCATGTTCTTGCCCTCGGCCGTGTTCACGCCCGTCTTGCCGCCCACGGCCGCGTCGACCAGCCCGAGCACCGTGGTCGGCACCTGCACGACCTGCACGCCGCGCAGCCACGTGGCGGCGACGAAGCCGGCGACATCGGTCACCGACCCGCCCCCGTAGCCGACGACCGCATCGGTGCGGGTGAAGTCGGCCTGGCCCATCACCTGCCAGCAGAACGCCGCGACCTCGATGCGCTTGCCGGCCTCGGCATCCGGGATCTCGGCGAGCAGCACCTCGAGACCGCCGTCCGACATGAGCCGCTCCCGCAGCTCGGCCGCCCGCTTGCCGAGGGTGGGCGGATGCACGACGAGCACCTTGCGCACGGCGGGATCGAGAGCCGCCTGCACCCGGTCGAGGATGCCTCGCCCCACCGTGATGTCATAGGGGGTCTGTCCGGAGACGCTGATCGTGGTGGTGGTCATGGCTGCTTCCTCCTCCAGGCGGCGATCTTCTCCGCCAATGCCCGCATGGGTCTGCGTGATGTGTCGACGGTGAGGTCGGCGACCTCCTCGTACCAGCTTCGCCGCTGATCGAAGATGGTGCGCCACCTCTCCACGGGGTTCTCCTCGCCTGCCAGCAGCGGGCGGCTGCTTCCGGTGATGCGTCGTTCGACGGCCTCTGCGGTGACGGTGAGGAAGACGACCGGATGCCGGTGCAGCAGGGCTCGGGTGTCGACATCCGTCACCGCTCCCCCACCCAGCGACACCACGCCGCCCTCGGCGATCGCCGCCGCGACGGCTTCGCGCTCGAGTTCGCGGAAGCGCGCCTCTCCCTGTGCGGCGAAGATCTCGGGGATCGGGCCGTGCTCGGCCGCGATGCGCTTGTCGGTGTCGACGAAGGGCACGTCGAGCAGGCGGGCGACCTTGCGACCGACGCTCGTCTTGCCCGCTGCCATCGGGCCGACCAGCACGAGGGTCAGCGGATGGTCAGACGAGCTCATCATGGGCGAGCAGTGCCGCCTCGGATGCGGGTGCGGTGCGCAGCGACTCGGGGATCGCGGCCAGGTAGGACTCGAGGTTGCGTCGTGTCTCGCGGATGCTGTCGCCGCCGAACTTCTCGAGCAGCGAATTCGCGAGCTCGATGGCGACCATGGCCTCGGCGACGACGCCTGCCGCCGGTACGGCGCAGACGTCGGAACGCTGGTGGTGCGCCGTGGCGGTCTCGCCGGAGGCGACGTCGACCGTGCGCAGGGCGCGGGGCACCGTGGCGATGGGCTTCATGCCGGCTCGGATGCGCAGCACCGTGCCGGTGCTCATGCCGCCCTCGATGCCGCCCGCGCGGTCGGATGCCCGGGTGATGCCGTCGTTCGCGGCGAACAGCTCGTCGTGGGCGGCAGATCCGCGGCGGCGCGTCGTCTCGAAACCGTCACCGACCTCGACGGCCTTGATCGCCTGGATGCTCATCAGCGCCTGCGCGAGGCGGCCGTCGAGCCGGCGGTCCCAGTGCACGTGCGAGCCGATCCCCGGCGGAAGGCCGTAGGCAAGCACCTCGACGATGCCACCGAGGGTGTCGCCGTCCTTGCGGGCGGAGTCGACCTCGGCGACCATGCGGGTTGACGTCTCGGCGTCGAAGCAGCGCAGCGGATCGGCGTCGAGCGCCTCGACGTCGTCGGGCGTGGGCAGAGCGGCGTCATCCGGCGCCTGCACCGGACCGATCGAGAGGGTGTGGCTGACCAGGCGGATGCCCAGCTCCGACAGGAACGAGCGGGCCACCGCGCCGAGCGCGACGCGTGCGGCGGTCTCTCGGGCGCTCGCGCGCTCGAGGATCGGCCGCGCCTCATCGAAATCGTACTTCTGCATGCCGACGAGGTCGGCGTGACCGGGACGAGGGCGGGTCAGCGCCGCTCCCCGTCCGCGGGACTTCTCGGTCAGCTCGGTGGGCGCCGGGTTCATCACCTCGGTCCACTTCGGCCACTCGGTGTTGCCGATGCGCAGAGCGATGGGGCTGCCGAGGGTGAGTCCGTGCCGAACACCGCTGGAGATGGTCAGCTCATCCTGCTCGAACTTCATGCGAGAGCCGCGACCATAGCCGAGCTTGCGACGCTGGAGGTCGGCCTGGATGGCCTCGGCCGTGACCGTCACACCCGAGGGCAGACCCTCGACGATGGCGATGAGTTCGGGGCCGTGGGATTCGCCGGCAGTGAGCACGCGGAGCATTGCTCTAGTCTCCCATGCCCGCCGACCGCATGATGTCGACTGTGACGGCCTCGTCGGGCAGCTCGCGCTGCTGGTCGCCGTCACGGAAGATGCGGATCTGCCGGACGGCCTGGAACAGCAGCATCTCGAACCCGGAGATGACGTTCGGCGACGGCCAGAGGGCTGCCAGGGCCGACGGCCACGGCGCGTATGCCGCCTCGAAGAGCGTGCCGCCGACGGCGGCGAGAGGCATCGCGATGTCGGGGTCCAGCACGGTGCCGCTCGGCAGCGTCGCGACCGTCGCGTCGACGTCGGATGCCGGAGCTGCGAAGTCCACGGTGCGCAGCTGCACCCCGAGTGCGTCGGCCGTCGGGCGCAGCCGGTCGGCGGCTTCCGGACGCCGGGCGCGGAACTCCACCTCGGTCGCACCGAGGTCGCTCAGCGCGACCAGCGCGGATGCCGCGGTGGCTCCGGCACCGAGGATGCGCCCGCGTCGCACGTCGGCGACTCCGGCGTGGGTGAAGGCGTCGACGATGCCACCCACATCGGTGTTGAATCCGCGCAGGGTCTCGCCGAGAAGCAGCGTGTTCACCGCGCCGGTGAGTGCCGCATGACGGTCGAGCTCGTCGACGGCGTCGTGCGCGACCTCCTTCAGCGGCATGGTCAGCGACAGTCCGCGCCACGAGTCGTCGAGCGAGGTGAGTGCGGGGAGGAACCCGGCCCGGTCGACCTGACGGCGCTCGTAGGTCCACTCGAGGCCGAGATGCCGGTAGGCGGCGGTGTGCAGCTGCGGTGAGCGGCTGTGACCGATCGGGTCGCCCCAGACGGCGAGCCGGGTGCGCCCGGTCACGTCAGCACCCCGTGTAGTCGGGATGCGCCGAGCACCACGCGCGCATCTTCTTGATGCCCTGCTGATGCTCCTCGTACGTCTCCGAGAACTGGGTCTCACCGGTCGACATGTCGATCGTGACGAAGTACAGCCACGGACCGTCGACCGGATGCATGGCCGCGTCGATGGCGGCATCCCCCGGGTTCGCGATCGGTGTCACCGGAAGTCCGGTGATCACGTACGTGTTCCACGGGTTGTCGTCGTGCTGCGCGGCTTCCGAGGTGCTCGCCTTGCCGGCGTGCAGCTCGCCGTACCCGTACTGCGCGGTCGAGTCCATCTGCAGCATCATGCCGTCTGCGACGCGGTTGGCGATGACGCGCGACACCTTCGGGAAGTCCGCGGTGCGCGCCTCGCGCTCGATGATCGAGGCGATCGTGAGCACCCGCTGCACATCCTCTGCGGGAACGCCCGCCTTCGACAGCGATTCGCGGGTGCGATCGACCATCGCGGCGATCACGTCGTTCGCGGTCGAGCCTGGATCGAACGTGTAGACGGCCGGGAACAGCCAGCCCTCGAGGTTCTGCGCGGAGACGCCGTACGCGGCGGGATCCTGAACGGCGGCCTGCAGATCCTCGATCGGGATGCCGACGCCCTCCGCGATCTGCGGCAGCGACGAGGCGACGGTGCTGCCCTCGGCGATACGCACGGTGTTGGCCATGCGGTTCTCGGGATTCGCCAGCGCCTTCAACGCCGCCGCGGCCGTCATCTTCTGCTGGAGCTTGTACACCCCGGGGTAGAAGGTGGCGTTGGGATCGTTCTCGATCAGGTAGTCGTAGAACACCCGGTCGGTCTTGGTGACCTTCGCCTGGAACAGCGCCGTCGACACGGGCGACCCGGTGTCACCCTTCTTGATCGTCACGAACGCCTCGCCCGTGGCGATGCCCGATTCGTAGTCCTTCGGCTCGCCCCAGCCCATGATGTCGTCGATCTGGCTCTGGTACGTGTTGTAGACCCACACGCCCGCCCCCGCGATGATGCCGCCGATCACCAGCATCACGATCAGGGCGATCAGGCAGCCGCGGCCGCGCCGCTTGCGGGGCACGGGGGTCGCGGCCTCCGGAGTGAACAGAGCGTCGAGGGACGGGTGATCCTGTTCCGGCTGCGCCGATCCGGTCGTCGGCGGTGCAGACACTGCGGATTCGGACACCGCGGGATCGGTCGCTGCCGACTCGGCAGCCGTCAGCTCCGTCGCGGTCGGTTCGACGGGGTTCCCGCGCTCAGCGGTCTTCCCTGGCGTCGACCCGCGCTCCGCGGCTTCGCGAGCGGCCGCCTGACGCAGCGCTCGGCGCGAACCGGGGGCGGGTTCGTCGTCGGCCGCACGCTCGGGCAGCGGCGTCGAGGCCGTCGGAACGTTGTCGAAGAAATCGCCGAGCGAGTCGGATCTGCGATCGTTCGGGTCAGACATCGCGGGGCGGCTCCTGGGCAGAGGGGATCAACGCACCGGCGGGCATCCCGGTGCTCTTCTCGGTGTCCACGGCATGCTGCAACAGCACCACTGCGGCCACTTGGTCGACAATGCTACGAGACTTCTTCTGGGTTCGCGCTGAAGCACGCAGGGCGGTGTGGGCGCTGACGGTGCTGAGTCGCTCGTCCACCATGCGCACGTCGAGGCCGGAACGCCGCTGCAGCTCCGCGGCGAAGCCACGGGCATCCGCGGTCGACAGCGTCTCCTCACCGCGCATGTTCACCGGCAGGCCCACCACGATCTCGACCGGCTCCCATTCGGCGATGAGCTGCAGGATGCGGTCGATCGACGCGTCGGAGCGCGGCACGGTCTCCACCGGCACGGCCAGCATGCCGTCGGGATCGCACCGGGCGACGCCGATGCGGGCCTTCCCGACGTCGATCCCGATGCGGGTTCCGCGACGGAAGCCGGTCACGCTCCCGAGAGCTCCGAGACGACCCCTGCGAGTGCGGCGTCCAGAGCCGAAGCATCCGTCCCCCCACCCTGAGCGACGTCGTCCTTGCCGCCGCCGCCGCCGCCGAGCATGCCGGCGGCGATGCGCACGAGGGCACCTGCCTTCGCGCCGGCAGCACGGGCGGCGTCGTTCGTCGCGACCACGACGATCGGCCGGCCGCCGACGATGCCGCCGAATGCCACGACCGCCGCGTCGGAGCCGAGACGCTCGCGCACGCTGAGAGCGAGGGTGCGGATGTCGTCGGCCGAGCCGACCTCACCGAGCGAGGAGGACGCCACACGGTAGCCGCCGACCTGCGAAGCGGCCTCGACCAGAGCCGGGACGCGGCCCTCGCGCTCCTTCGCCTCGAACTGGGCGATGCGCTTCTCGGCGGCCTTCAGGTTCGCCTGCAGCTCTTCGATGCGCGCGCCGAGCTGGTCGCGCGGCGCCTTCAGAGCCGAGGTCAGCTGCGAGACGACGGTGCGCTCGGCGGCCAGTTCGCGGAAGGCGTCCTGCCCCACCAGGGCCTCGATCCGGCGGTTGGATGCCCCGACCGACGACTCGCCGACGAGGCTCACCAGCCCGATCTCCGAACTCGTCGCGACGTGCGTGCCGGCGCAGAGCTCACGCGACCAGGGGCCGCCGATGTCGACCATGCGCACCACGTCGCCGTACTTCTCGCCGAACAGCGCCATGGCGCCGGCTTCCTTGGCCTCGTCGAGCGAGACGATGCGCGTGGTCACCTCGAGCGCCTCGTTCACCGCGCGGTTGGTGATCTCCTCGATCTCCGACCGGGTCTCGAGCGACAGCGGCGTCGACCACGAGAAGTCGAAACGCATGTAGCCGGCGCGGTTGAGCGAGCCCGCCTGGGTCGCGGTCTTGCCGAGCGTGTCGCGCAGAGCCGCGTGCACGAGGTGCGTGGCCGAATGCGCCTGCCGAGCCGCACGCCGGTTGGCGGCGTCGACCACCGTGGTCGCGCGGTCATCGACCGAGACCGATCCCGTGGCCACGTGGACGGTGTGGCTGATGAGGCCCGGCACCGGACGCTGCACGTCGAGCACCTCGAGCTCGAACCCGGCGCCCACGATCGCGCCCTTGTCGGCGACCTGGCCACCCGACTCGGCGTACAGCGTCGTCTCGGCCAGGATGACCTCGGCGACCTGCCCCTCGGATGCGGTCTGCGCGGGCGCGCCGTCCACGATCAGTCCGAGCACCCGGGATTCCGTCTGCAGGTCGGTGTAGCCGGCGAAACCGGTCTCGCCGAGCGCACGGAATTCGCGGTACACCGACACATCGGCGAGCTGGCGCTTGCGATTGCGGGCGTCGGCCTTCGCGCGGTCGCGCTGCTCCTTCATGAGTGCGTCGAACGCGGGGCGGTCGACGTCGAGCCCCGCCTCTTCGGCGACCTCGAGCGTGAGGTCGATCGGGAAGCCGTACGTGTCGTGCAGCAGGAAGGCCTCGGAACCGCTGAGGGTCGCGCCGCCCTTCTTCTTCGTGTCGTCCAGCGCGAGGTCGAGGATCGTGGATCCCTGAGCGAGCGTGCGGCGGAAGGTCTCCTCTTCGGCGAACGCGGCGGCCGAGAGCGTCGACCACTCCGTCTCGAGCACGGGGTAGGCCGTCCTCATGGCATCCCTCGATGCCTCGAAGAGCTCGGGGAACGACGGCGCGTCGACGCCGAGCAGGCGCATCGACCGCACGGTGCGGCGCATCAGGCGGCGCAGGATGTAGCCGCGGCCCTCGTTGGAGGGGCGCACGCCATCGGAGAGCAGCATGAGCGACGAGCGCACATGGTCGGCGATCACGCGGAACCGCACGTCGTCTTCGTGGACGGCGCCGTACTTCCTGCCGGAGAGCTCGACGGCGCGGTCGAGAACGGGACGCACCTGGTCGGTCTCGTACATGTTCTCGACGCCCTGCTTGAGGAAGGCGACGCGTTCGAGACCCATGCCCGTGTCGATGTTCTTCATCGGCAGCTCACCGACGATGTCGAACTCGGTCTTGCTGCGGACGTTCTCGACGAAGTCCTGCATGAACACGAGGTTCCAGATCTCGAGGAAGCGGGAGTCGTCGACGGCCGGGCCGCCGTCCCTGCCGTAGGCCGGTCCGCGGTCGAAGAAGATCTCCGAGTCCGGGCCACCGGGGCCGGGCTGCCCGGTGTTCCAGTAGTTGTCCGCACGGCCCAGTCGCTGGATGCGCTCGGGCTTGAGCCCGATGATGTCGCGCCAGATGGTCTCGGCCTCGTCGTCGGTCTCGTAGACGGTGACCCAGAGGTCTTTCTCGTCGAAGCCGAGGCCGCCGTCGGCCTCGGACGAGGTGAGCAGCTCCCAGGCGTAGCGGATCGCGCCTTCCTTGAAGTAGTCGCCGAACGACCAGTTGCCGAGCATCTGGAAGAACGTGCCGTGGCGCGCGGTGCGCCCGACCTCTTCGATGTCGTTCGTGCGGATGCACTTCTGCACGTCGGCGATGCGCGGGTGCGGAGCGGGAACGACCCCGGTGAGGTACGGGATCATCGGCACCATGCCGGCGACGGTGAAGAGCAGCGACGGGTCATCGCTGACCAGGGATGCCGACGGGACGATGAGGTGGTCGTTCTTCTCGAAGTAGTCGAGGTACCGCTGCGCGATCTCCGCAGTTTTCATAGAGCTCGGGGCATTCCTTGCGTGGGTGCGCCGCATCGGTGCGCGCGGCGGGTGGAATCGGGATCAGTCGTCTGCGGGCTCGGACAGGCGGGCTTCCTGCTGCCGATACGCGTCGCCGATGACGGCGGTGACCTGCGACAGCCTGGCGTCGAGGTCGGCGAAGATCTCCTGTCCGCGGGGATCCCTGTTCATGAAGTGTGCGGCGACGAAACCGCCGATCACGCCGAGCAGGAACCAGGACAGTCTCTTCATCGCTCCATCCTACGACGAGAGGCGCCGGGGAAACCCCGACGCCTCTCGTGCGGGCCTTCGGCCGGCTCAAGCACCCACGTGTCTTATCGAGCTGCGTAGTACTCGACGACGAGCTGCACTTCACAGGTCACGGGGACCTCGGCGCGCTTCGGGCGACGCACCAGGCGTGCCTGCAGCTTGTCGAGCTCGACCTCGAGGTAGCCCGGAACCGGGGGAAGCACCTCGGCGTGACCGCCGGCTGCCGCGACCTGGAACGGCTCGGTGCCTTCGCTCTTCGGCTTGACGTGGATGAGCTGACCCGGCTTCACGCGGAACGACGGGCGGTCGACGAGCTGACCGTCGACGAGGATGTGACGGTGCACGACCAGCTGACGAGCCTGCGCGGTGGTGCGGGCGAAGCCGGCACGCAGCACGAGCGCGTCGAGACGCATCTCGAGCAGCTCGACCAGGTTCTCACCGGTCAGGCCGTCCTTGCGGCGGGCCTCGTTGAACGCGATGCGCAGCTGCTTCTCGCGGATGCCGTACTGCTCGCGCAGACGCTGCTTCTCACGCAGACGGACGGCGTAGTCGCTGTCGGCCTTGCGCTTGGTGCGGCCGTGCTCACCGGGAGCGTAGGGACGCTTCTCGAGGTAGCGGGCGGCCTTCGGGGTGAGCGGGATTCCCAGCGCACGGCTGAGACGGACCTTGCGGCGGTCCTGGGACTTCGTGACCACGAAGTGTTCCTTCCGTGACGTGGACGCGACTTTCGCGCCTCACGGGCGTATCGCCTCGCTTCCTCCTTCTCGTCGCGCACGCCGGGGCGCGACAGGAAGTGGTGCAGGAGAGAGGGATGCCCGAAAACTCGGTTTCGAGCCGGTCAATGCTAACAGATCGGGCTGAGCGTCTCAGCGGTCGCGGAGGATCTTCCGGATCCGCTCCAGCCGCGGCGCGATGTCGCGCTCGGCGCCGAGGTTCTTCGGCTCGTAGTAGCGGCGCCCGACGAGCTCGTCGGGAAGGTACTGCTGCGGGAGGATGCCCGCGTCGCTGTCGTGCGGATAGCGGTAGCCCTTGCCGTGCCCGAGGCGCTTCGCGCCCGCGTAGTGCGCGTCTCGGAGGTGGATCGGCACGCGTCCGAACCCGCCCGCCCGCACGTCGGCGATCGCCTGGTTGATCGCCGTGTAGGCGGCGTTGGACTTCGCGGTCGTCGCGAGGTAGATGGTGGCCTCGGCCAGAGGGATGCGCCCCTCGGGCATCCCGATGAAGGCGACGGCGTCCGCCGCCGCCGTCGCGATGCTCAGCGCCTGCGGGTCGGCGAGGCCGATGTCCTCGGCGGCGGAGATGACCAGCCTGCGGGCGATGAAGCGCGGGTCCTCCCCCGCCTCGATCATGCGCGCCAGGTAGTGCACCGCGGCATCCGGGTCCGAACCGCGGATCGATTTGATGAAGGCGCTGATCACGTCGTAGTGCTCGTCGCCCTGCCGGTCGTAGCGCAGCAGCGCGCGATCCACGGCCTGGGCGACGTCTTCGTCCGAGACGAGGGTCTCCTCGCCCTCCTCGTGCTTCGAGACGGCCACCGCCGCCGCCGCCTCCAAGCCGGTGAGAGCGCGGCGAGCGTCGCCGGAGGCGAGTCTGATCAGCGCGGCTCTGGCGTCGTCTGAGACCGCGACCGCCCCGGCAAGGCCCCGCGCATCGCCGACCGCCCGGTCGAGAAGCAGGCCGATGTCGTCGTCGGTGAGGGGCGTGAGCGTCAGCAGCAGCGATCGCGAGAGCAGCGGCGAGATCACCGAGAAGGACGGATTCTCGGTGGTCGCCGCGATGAGGATGACCCAGCCGTTCTCGACACCGGGCAGAAGGGCATCCTGCTGCGCCTTCGTGAAACGATGGATCTCGTCGAGGAAGAGGATCGTCGTCTGTCCGTACAGGTCGCGCTGCGTGACCGCCTCCTGCATGACCTCGCGCACGTCCTTCACACCCGCGGTGATCGCCGACAGCTCGACGAATCGGCGCCCCGACGATCGGGCGATCGCCTGCGCGAGCGTCGTCTTGCCGGTGCCGGGCGGTCCCCACAGGATGATGGAGACCGCGCCGGGAGCCTTGGCATCCGGATCGGCGAGGGCGACGATCGGCGATCCGGCTCGCAGCAGGTGCTGCTGCCCGGCCACCTCGTCGAGTGAGATCGGTCGCATGCGCACGGCGAGCGGGGTCTGTCCCGACAGGAGCGGCGCGGAGGTCATCCGTCCAGGCTAGTCGGCGGGACGGACACCGGGCGGTGCCCGGGTAGGCTCGCTCACGATCGGATCAGGAGGACATCCCATGGCAGCACGCGGTTCCCGCGCTCCCCAGCGCACCCGTACCGACGCCGAGCGCGCCCGGCTGTACGCCGCTCGCCGGGAGTGGAACGCGAAGATCATCCGTCGTCGCCGGCGCGACACGATCGTGGCGGCGGTCGTCGGCTCGCTCATCGTGGTGGGCGCCGTCGCGAGCCAGGCGGTGCACGCGCAGGTGACCGCGCCGACGCCCACGCCGTCTGAGAGGTCGACCCCGACGCAGACGCCGTCTCCCGGCCCGTCCGCGAGCACCTCTCCGGACGCGACGCCCAGTCCCGAGCCGACGCAGACGCCGGGCGAGTGAACTAGGCTGAGCAGCGTCCTTTCCCCCTCCCGCGGAGCGACCGCGCAAGGAGAACATCGTGTCTGACAACGACGCCCCCACGCCCACCCCTCCCGTCCCGGGCCCGCCCGTTCCGGTTCCGCCGCGCAAGCCGATGCCCGCCGCGGCCCCGGCGGCTGCGGCCGCTCCCGTCGTCGCGCCGATCGCCTCGGACGCGGCCGAATGGGGTCGCGTCACGGAGGACGGCACGGTCGAGGTGCGCGAGGGAGACGACTGGCGTCCGGTCGGACAGTACCCCGACGGCACAGCGGAAGAGGCGCTGGCGTACTACGCCCGCAAGTACGACGACCTCGCCGTCAAGCTCGGAACCCTCGAGACCCGTGCGCAGAGCGGCGGCGCATCGGCATCCGACCTGACCAAGCAGGCCACGCACCTGAAGAACGAGGCGACCGACGCCGCGGCGGTGGGCGATCTGGTCTCGCTGCGAGAGCGCATCGAGACGCTCCTCGCGTCGCTCGCCGACGCTGCGGCCCGCGAGTCCGCGGCCGCGAAGGAGGCGCTGGACGCCGCCATCGCCGAGCGCACCGCGATCGTCGAGAAGGCCGAGGCCATCGCCTCGCGCGATCTGTCGAAGGTGCAGTGGAAGCAGGTCACTGCAGAGATGACCGAGCTCTTCGACGCCTGGCAGGCGCACCAGCAGAACGCCCCGCGCCTGCCCAAGGGCGTGGCGCAGCAGCTCTGGAAGCGCTTCCGCGACGCACGCACGACGGTCGACAAGGCACGCCGGGCGTTCTTCTCCGAACTCGACGACGCGCACCGCACCGCTCGTGACGCCAAGGCGCGTCTCGTCGAGCGTGCCGAGGCGCTCGCCCCCCGCGGTGTCGACGGCATCCCCGCCTATCGCGACCTGCTCGACGCGTGGAAGGCGTCCGGTCGCGCCGGCCGCAAGGCCGACGACGCCCTGTGGGCCCGGTTCAAGGCGGCCGGCGACGCGCTGTACTCGGCACGCGCCGAGCAGGCCGCTGCAGAAGAGGCCGACTCGGCTCCGAAGATCGAAGCCCGCGAGGCGCTGCTCGAAGAGGCGAAGGCCGTCGCCGACGAGCCGAACCTCAAGCGCGCCCGCGCCCTGCTCACGCGCATCCAGCGTCAGTGGGACGAGGTCGGCCGCATCTTCCCGCGCGAGAAGGAGCGTGCGCTCGATGACCGCATGCGCTCGATCGAGCAGGCCCTCAAGACGCGTGAGGACGTCGACTGGAAGAAGAACAACCCCGAGACGAAGGCTCGTGCGAACGACATGAGCTCGCAGCTGCTCGAGGCCATCGAGAAGCTCGAGGCCGAGCTCGCCGCGGCCGAGAAGACCGGCGACAAGCGCGCGATCAAGGAGGCCACCGAGGCCCTGGCCGCGCGTCGCTCCTGGCTGAGCGCCCTGGGCGGCTGATTCGCGCAGCGAACCGGAACCCGCCGTTATCCACAGTATGAGCCGCGTCGTCCTCCTGGAGGGCGTCGCGGCTCATACTGTTCAGCGTGCATCCCGCTCTGTTCTACCGTCCGGGTGACCGGCTGAGCCTCCCCGAGCTCAGCGCGGCACGCCTCGACGGCGTCGTCGTCGAGGTCGGTGAGGGGTACATGCCGGCCGACACCGTCGAAGGCGCGGGGGCGAGAGCCCTGAGCCTGTCTTCGCTCGTCCCGCCGGGCACCGCCGTGAGCGGGGTGAGCGCCGCCTGGGTGCACGGAGCGGGCGATGCTCCGCCGCGCGTGCATCACGTGTCGCGGATCAGCGCCAGTCGACAGCGCATCGACCCGTCGACGCGCGTGATGTACCACGAGAGGCGGCTGGCAGACGCGGACATCGAGTCGATCGCCGGCCTCTGGGTTCAGACGCGGGAGGCGACGGCCGTGTCGCTGCTGCTCAGCTCGGCGCGCAGCAGCGAGGACGAGGTGTGGCTGCACGCACTGGTGCGCATCTCGCCCGGCCTGGCCGACGCTGTTCGCACTCGCGTGCTGCCGCTGGGAAGACGCCCCGGCGCCATCCACGCCAGACGGATCCTCGACGGCTGGGCGGGTCAGGACGTCGTGACGCGGTACACGTCGTAGACCGCGTCGATGCGACGGACGGCGTTGAGCACCCGGTCGAGGTGCACCGAGTCGCCCATCTCGAAGACGAACCTGCTGAGCGCGAGCCGCTCGTCCGTCGTCGTCACGGTGGCCGAGAGGATGTTGACGTGGTGCTCGCTGAGCACGCGGGTCACATCCGAGAGCAGGCCCGAGCGGTCGAGCGCCTCGACCTGGATCTGCACCCGGAACACGCTCTTGGTCGTGGGCGCCCACTCGACCTCGATGAAGCGCTCGGGGTCGGAGCCGAGCGCCTTGACGTTCACGCAGTCCTGACGGTGCACCGAGACGCCGCTGCCCCGTGTGACGAAGCCGACGATGGGGTCTCCGGGAACGGGAGTGCAGCAGCGGGCGAGCTTGACGAGGATGTCCGATGCACCGCGCACCAGCACTCCGGAGTCGCTCGTGCGCGCCTCGCGCGGCGCGGCGAGGCCGGGCAGCTCGATGGCGCCGGTGCTGGTGTCCTCATCGGCGGCGACGAGGGCGGTGACCTTCTCGAGCACCGACTGCGTCGATACGTGCCCCTCGCCGACCGCGGCGTACAGCCCGGAGACGTCCTCGTAGCGCAGCTGACGTGCGACCTCGGCGAACGACTCCTGGTTCATGAGCCGCTGCAGGGGCAGGTTCTGCTTGCGCATCGCCCGGGCGATCGACTCCTTGCCCTGCTCGATCGCCTCTTCGCGGCGCTCCTTCGTGAACCACCCGCGGATCTTGTTGCGCGCGCGGGTGCTCTTGACGAAGCTCAGCCAGTCCTGGCTGGGGCCGGCGTCGGGGTTCTTCGAGGTGAACACCTCGACGACGTCGCCGCTCTTCAATTCGGTCTCGAGCGGCACCAGGCGCCCGTTGACCTTGGCGCCCATCGTGCGGTGCCCGATCTCGGTGTGCACGGCGTACGCGAAGTCGACCGTCGTCGCCCCGGTGGGCAGGCCGATGACGCGCCCCTTCGGGGTGAAGACGTAGACCTCCTTCGCGCCGATCTCGAAGCGCAGCGAGTCGAGGAACTCGCTCGGGTCGGCCGTCTCGGCCTGCCAGTCGGAGATGTGCGCGAGCCAGGCCATGTCGGCGTCGGCGGCGCGGGCATCCACCTTCCCGCCGTTCATCCGCTCCTTGTACATCCAGTGCGCTGCGACGCCGAACTCGGCCTGCTGGTGCATCTCGTGCGTGCGGATCTGGATCTCGACCGTGCGGCCGGACGGGCCGATGACCGTCGTGTGCAGCGACTGATACAGGTTGAACTTCGGGGTGGCGATGTAGTCCTTGAACCGGCCGGGCAGCGGGGTCCAGCGGGCGTGGATCGCGCCGAGCACGGCGTAGCAGTCGCGCACCGAGTTCACCAGCACGCGGATGCCGATCAGGTCGTAGATGTCGTCGAACTCACGTCCCCGCACGACCATCTTCTGGTAGACGGAGTACAGCTGCTTGGGTCGGCCGACCACCTTGCCCCGGATGCGCAGTTCGCGAAGATCCTCGTTGATCGACTCGACGACGCTGTGCAGGTACTTCTCGCGCTGCGGCGTGCGCTGCGCGATGAGGCTGTTGATCTCGGCGTAGATCTTCGGGTGCAGCACCGCGAACGAGAGATCCTCGAGCTCGGACTTGATCGTCTGGATGCCGAGCCGGTGTGCGAGCGGCGCGTAGATCTCGAGGGTCTCCTTGGCCTTGCGCGCCGACTTCTCGGGCGGCACGAAGCCCCAGGTTCGCGCGTTGTGCAGCCGGTCGGCGAGCTTGATCAGCAGCACGCGGATGTCTTTCGACATCGCCACGATCATCTTGCGGACCGTCTCGGCCTGCGCGCTCTCGCCGTATTTGACCTTGTCGAGCTTGGTGACGCCGTCGACGAGCATGGCGACCTCGTCGCCGAACTCGGCCGTCAGCTCGGTGAGCGCATAGCCGGTGTCCTCGACGGTGTCGTGCAGCAGCGCCGCGGCGATGGCCCGCGGCCCCAGGCCGAGCTCTGCGAGGATCTGCGCCACGGCGAGCGGGTGCGTGATGTACGGCTCGCCGCTCTGGCGGAACTGACCCTCGTGCTTCTCCTTGGCGACCCGGTAGGCGCGCTCGATGATGGGCAGATCACCGCGCGGGTGGTTCGCACGGACGGTGCGGATCAGGTTGTCGAGATCGTTGACCCTGGGTGCGCGCGAGAAGATGCGCGGCACCAGCCGGCGCAGGCTCGACACCTGCGTTGACGCCTGCGAGTCCGCCATCATCTGCTCCCGTTCCCGATCAGATCATCCTACGCGCGGCCGGGCTCGTCGCCGGCCGCGCGCGAGCGATCACACCGTCGCGACAGCGCGCTCGCGCGCCTCGTGCACCTTGGCGTCGTGCGCGACGATGTCGGGCTCCTTCTCGCGGAACAGCGAGTAGAGGGGCGCGGCGACGAAGAGCGTCGAGTAGGTGGCGACGATGATGCCGACGAAGATCGACAGCGAGATGTCGGTGAGGGTCTCGGCGCCGAACCACAGGGAGCCGATGAACAGGATCGCACCGACCGGCAGAGCCGCGACGACCGACGTGTTGATCGATCGGATCAGGGTCTGGTTCACGGCCAGGTTCACCGACTCGCCGAAGGTGCGCGACGTCTGATTCACGTCTTCTGTCGTGTTCTCGCGGATCTTGTCGAACACGACCGTGGTGTCGTACAGCGAGTACGCCAGGATCGTCAGGAAACCGATCACCGCCGCCGGCGAGATCTCGAACCCGGCGAGGGCGTACACGCCGACCGTGATCAGCAGCACGTCGAGCAGACCGACGATGGCAGCCGCCGACATCTTCCACGTGCGGAAGTAGATCGCCAGGATGAGGAAGGTCAGCGCGAGGAAGATCGCCAGGCCCCACAGCGACTGGCGGGTGACGTTCTCGCCCCAGGCGGGCCCGATGAACGAGTCGGTGATCTCGTCGGCCTTCACGTCGTACGCGTCAGCGAGCGCCGCTTTGACCTCCTGCGTCTCGTTCGGGGTCATCTGGTCGGTCTGCACCCGCACGTCGCGGTTGTTGACCGTGACCACCTTGGCGGCCGCGTTCGGCACGACCGAGCGCACCGCGTCGGTCGCCAGCGCCTGATCGGTCGACGCGGGAGCCGACACGACGAACTGCGATCCGCCGGTGAACTCGATCGAGAACTGCACCGGACGCACGAGCGGCACGAGGGCCGAGCCGACGACCAGCAGGATCGCGATGATGAACCACAGTCGGCGCCTGCCGACGAACGGGAAGGAGGTCTTGCCCGAGTAGAGGTTGTTGCCGAACTCATTCATGGAGAACATCAGGCGTCGGAGTCCTTTCCGGCATCCTTGGATCCTGCGAGAGCCTCAGCGCGCTTGCGCTCGGCGATGGTCTGCCGCTTCTCGGCCTCGCCGCGCGCGCCCTTGTTGCGGGCGGCACGCCCGGACGAGCCGGTGCGCACGTCGCGGAACTGCGCACGGCCCCGGTAGACGGCGCCGAGCGCGTGCGGGTCGAGACCCGACAGCTTGTGCCCGCCGCCGAAGAAGCGGGTGCGCGCGAGCAGCTGCATGACCGGGTGGGTGAAGATCACGAAGATGAACACGTCGATGAGCGTCGTCAGCCCCAGCGTGAACGCGAAGCCCTTGACCGTCGCGTCGGCCAGCACGTACAGCACGACGGCGGCGAGGACGTTGATCGACTTCGAGATGTAGATGGTGCGCTTCGCGCGCCCCCAGCCGTCTTCGACGGCGGCGACGATCGACTTTCCGTCGCGCAGCTCGTCTCGGATCCTCTCGAAGTACACGATGAACGAGTCGGCCGTGAATCCGATCGACACGATCAGACCGGCGACGCCCGCGAGCGAGAGCCGGAAGCCCATCCGCCACGCGAGGATGGCGATGACGATGTAGGTGAGCACGCCCATCACGCCGATGGATGCCATGATCACCCAGCCGAGCGCTCGATAGGTGATCAGCGAGTACAGCGCGACGAGCCCCAGACCGATGAGGCCGGTGATGAGGCCGATCTCGAGCTGCTGCGAGCCGAGTGTGGCCGAGATGGTGTCGGAGCTCTCGACGGTGAAGCTGAGCGGCAGCGCGCCGTAGCGCAGCTGGTCGGCGAGGGCCTTCGCGCTCTCCTGGGTGAAGTTGCCCGAGATGCTGGGCTTGCCGTTGAGGATGACGGCCTGCATGGTCGGTGCGGAGAGCACCTTGCCGTCGAGCACGAAAGCGAACTGGTCGCGCGGCGACTGCTGCGCGAGACGGTTGGCATTCAGCCGCTGGCTGACCTTGCCGAAGATCTCGGTGCCCTTTGCGTCGAAGACGAGGTTGACCGTCCAGCGGCCGCTCTGCTGCTCGCGCCCGGCGGTGGCGTCGTCGATCACGGTGCCGTCGAGCTCGACCGGCCCGAGGAGGTACTTGGCGCTGCCGTTCTCCTCGCACGCGATGAGTGGCTCGTCCTCCGGCGCGTTCGTCGAGTCGTGCTCGGCGGAGCAATCGTAGGACTGCAGCTCGGCGATCTGCTTCTCGGTCGCCCAGTTCGGGTCAGACGCATCGGTCGGCTTGGCCGTGGGCGTCGCGTTCATCGCGTCATCCGGGGACGGATACGGAGTCTCGTTTCCGTCCTCGCCGACGAACGAGGTCGCAGGATCCGTCGCCAGGATCACCGGACGCAGCTCGAGCTTGGCACTGGCCTGGATGCGATCCCGCGTCGCCTGGTCGGCGGCACCGGGGATCTGGACGACGATGTTGCGGCCGCCCTCGGTGGTGATGTCGGCCTCGGCGACGCCGGAGGCGTCGACACGCTGGCGGATGATTGCGGCCGCCTGGTTTAGCTGGTCCTCGGTGGGGGCGGCGCCGTCGGGCGACTCGGCGCCGAGGATGATCTGCGTTCCGCCCTGCAGGTCGAGTGCGAGCTCAGGAGCCCACGAGCTGGCAGGCTTGCCGGCATCCGTCTTGAAGACGTAGACGCCGAGCGCGTTGATGCCGAACAGCACCGCCGTGACGATGAGCAGGCCGAGGAGGACGCGCCACGCGTGGCGAGTCGGAGATGATGATGCCACTGAGTTCCGCTTTCGAGTGAGGTGCCGGACCCGGCGCGTCAGTTCTCGTCGTTGCGCTCGAGGCGCGCCTTGGTCTCTTCCGGCGTCTCGACCTGGATCGACTCGATGTCGTCGGTGCGCTCCCGAACAGGCGCTGCGTCGATGTCGGCCACCGGCGCATCCACGACCACGTCCTCTTCCGGGGTGTCCTCGACGAGGCGGAGAATGGCCTGGCTGTGCACCTCGATGACCACGCCGGGCGCGATCTCGATCTTAGCGGGCTTGTCGAGGTCGACCGGGTCGTACGAGACGACGGTGCCGTACAGGCCGCCCTGCAGCAGCACCTTGACGCCGGGGACGGTCTTGGTGGCCTTCTCCTCCTGCTGCTCCTTCATCTGCTTCTGGCGCTTGCGGGTGTTCACGAACATGAACACGAGCATCACGCCGAGAAGACCGAAGAGGATGATTTCCATGGGGATGGGCCTTTCGAAGAGCGCACGCCGATGAGCGCACAAGGGTTCAGGGAAGCTTCAGCGATTATAGGTCATCGAACAATGCCACGCCGTCGGGGTGACTGATGCCGAGATGCCGGTACGCCTCCGGCATCGCGATCCGCCCACGCGGCGTGCGTCCGAGGAATCCGATGCGCACGAGGTACGGCTCGACGACGCTTTCGACGGTCTCGGCCTCTTCGCCGACCGCGACGGCGAGCGTGCTGAGCCCCACCGGCCCGCCGCGGAACCGCAGCACGAGCGCCTCGAGCACGGCGCGATCGAGCCGGTCGAGGCCGATGGCGTCGACGTCGTACAGCTCGAGCGCGGCCCGCACGTCGGAGATCGACGCCGCGGCGCCGCCGCCGTGCACCAGGGCGTAGTCGCGCACGCGGCGCAGCAGCCGGTTCGCGATGCGCGGAGTGCCGCGCGAGCGTCGTGCGATCTCGCTGAGCGCGTCATCGGGCAGCCGCACGCCGAGCACGTTCGCCGAGCGCGCGATCACCCGTTCGAGATCGTCGTCGTCGTAGAACTCGAGGTGGCCGGTGAATCCGAAGCGGTCGCGCAGCGGGTTGGGCAGCAGACCCGAGCGGGTCGTCGCGCCGACCATCGTGAAGGGAGCGAGGTCGAGCGGGATGCTCGTGGCGCCGGCCCCCTTGCCGACCATGATGTCGATGCGGAAGTCCTCCATCGCGAGGTACAGCATCTCTTCGGCGGAGCGCGCCATGCGGTGGATCTCGTCGATGAACAGCACTTCGCCCGGCGTGAGGCTCGACAGCAGTGCGGCGAGGTCGCCGGCGTGCTGGATGGCGGGGCCGCTCGACAGCCGCAGCGGCCGGCCGCTCTCGTGCGCGACGATCATCGCGAGGGTGGTCTTGCCGAGCCCGGGCGGGCCCGCGAGCAGGATGTGGTCGGCCGGACGCTCCTGGATGCGCGCGGCTTCGAGCAGCAGCTGCAGCTGACCGCGCACCTTGGGCTGCCCGACGAACTCGTCGAGGCTCGTCGGCCGCAGCGCGCCCTCGATCGCAAGCTCCGTCTCGTCGAGCGCCTCGCCCGCGTCGCGTGAGGTGTCAGCCACGCTTGGCACCCGGTCCCATCCCGGCGAGCGTGCGGCGCAGCAGCGCCGGAACCGACTCGCGCTCGGCGTCGGTGGCATCCTCCGCCGACTGCGCGGCGGCCTCGGCTGCGATCTTCTCCGACCAGCCCAGGCCGACCAGCGCGGCGGCGACCTGATCGACGGTGGCGGTGGCGGGTGCACCGGCAGGGGCGGATGCCACGCGCGGCGTCACCTTGCCGGCCAGCTGCACGACGATGAGCTTGGCGGTCTTCGGGCCGATGCCGGAGACGCGCCGGAACGGAGCGTCGTCTTCGGCGGTGACGGCTTCGGCGATCTGGTCGACGGTGAGGTGCGAGAGCACGCCCAGCGCCGACTTCGGCCCGACGCCGGTGACGCTGAGCAGCTGCCCGAAGATCTCGAGCTCGTCGCGGTCGCTGAAGCCGAACAGGGTCAAAGCGTCTTCTCGCACGATCAGGCTGGTGTGCAGCCGCAGCTGGTCGCCGATCACCGCGGTGTGCGCCACATCTGCGGGGACGAAGACCGAGAATCCGACGCCGCCGGTCTCGATGACGACGTGGGTCGAGTCGGCGTGCAGCACCGTGCCGCGCAGAGACGAGATCATGTGCCCAGCCTACCGAGCAGGTCGTACATCCGTTCGACCGACACGGGCGCGCAGCGTTCGCGAAGGGCCGCGCGCGCCGCGCTCGGCGTCGGCCCACGCCTGCTGAGCCGGAGTGAGGGTCGCGCCGACCGCCGCTGCGGCCGGGCCGCCACGCCACGCGTGGCACAGGGCGATCGCGAGGGCGTCGGCGGCATCGGCGGGCTGCGGCGGGGCATCTAGTCGCAGGATCCGCGCGATCATCGACTGCACCTGACGCTTGTCGGCCGAGCCGTACCCGGTGACGGCCGCCTTCACCTCGCTGGGAGTGTGGGTCGCGGCGGGCAGGCCCGCCTCCGCGGCGATGAGCAGCGCGACGCCGGATGCCTGGGCCGTGGCCATCACGGTCTGGACGTTGTGCTGGGCGAAGACCCGCTCGACCGCCACCGCGGCGGGCCGGTGCTCGTCGATCGCCGCGCGGATGCCGGCCGCCACCGCCGCCAGCCGCGTCGACAGGTCGGCATCGACCGGGGTGCGCACGACGCCGACGTGCACGAGCGACGCCCGGCGCGAACGGTCGACGTCGACGATCCCGATGCCGCAGCGGGTGAGGCCGGGGTCGATGCCGAGGACGCGCAGAGAGCTCACTCCACCAGGCTAGGAGCATGGGAAAGGCCCCGGGCGCAGGCGCGCCCGGGGCCTCAGATCATGGGTTCCTGACCTCAGCCTGGCTCCTGAACTCTCATCCTGGGTTCCTGAGCCTCATCCTGGGTGCCTGAGCCCCACCCTGGGGTCGTGAGCCCGCCGAAGGACTACTCCTCGTCGTCGTTCTCGAGCTCGGCCTGCACCTCGGGTGTCAGGTCGAAGTTCGCGAACACGTTCTGCACGTCGTCGCTGTCCTCCAGCGCGTCGATCAGGCGGAACACCTTGCGGGCCGTGTCGGCATCGATCTCGACCTTGAGGTTCGGCACGAACTCGACGTCGGCCGAGTCGTAGTCGATGCCCGCCTCCTGTAGCCCGGTGCGCACGGCCACCAGGTCGGTCGCCTCGGCGATCACCTGGAAGCCCTCGGCGTGCGGCTCGACCTCTTCCGCGCCGGCCTCGAGGGCGGCCATCATCACGTCGTCCTCGGTGGTGCCCTCTCCGCCGACGACGATGACGCCCTTGCGGGTGAAGTTGTAGGCGACCGACCCGGGATCCGCGAGCGAGCCGCCGTTGCGGGTCAGGGCGGTGCGCACCTCGGCGGCGGCGCGGTTCTTGTTGTCGGTCAGACACTCGATCATCAGGGCGACGCCGTTGGGGCCGTATCCCTCGTACATGATCGAGGTGTACTCGACGGCTTCCCCGCCGATGCCCGCCCCGCGCTTGACCGCGCGGTCGATGTTGTCCTTCGGGACCGACATCTTCTTCGCCTTGAGCACCGCGTCGAACAGCGTCGGGTTGCCGGCCTGGTCGGGTCCGCCGAGCTTCGCGGCGACCTCGATGTTCTTGATGAGCTTCGCCCACGACTTGGCACGGCGCGAGTCGATGATCGCCTTCTTGTGCTTGGTCGTGGCCCACTTGGAATGCCCGGACATGTCTCTCCGCTCGTCGTCTGCGCCCGGAGTCGCCTCCAGGGCGACGTCCATTCTATCGAACGGCCGCGCATACGCTCCGAGATGCTCTTGTCGCGCGCCCCGCCCGGTGCGAGGATTTGCGCCATGGACGCGCGGGAACGTGCTCTCAGCGCAGCGCATCGACTCGCGACGGAGTTTCTGCGCACGCTCGGTGAGCGCCCGGTCTGGCCTCGTGCCGATCTGGCGGAGATGCTCGGCACATTCGGCGGTGCGCTGCCCGAGCACGGCGCGGATCCGGCATCCGTGATCAAGGCGATGGCACGGCTCGCCGATCCCGGTCTGGTCGCGATACCGGGCGGGAGGTTCTTCGGTTTCGTGATCGGCGGAACCCATCCGGCTGCACTCGCCGCGGACTGGCTGGTGTCGGCGTGGGATCAGAACTCGGGTTCGTCGAGGCTGACGCCGGCGACCGTCGCGATGGAGCGTGCCGCAGGAGAGTGGATGCTGGGGCTGCTCGGCCTGCCGGAGGGCGCGAGCGTAGGTTTCGTCACCGGCGGACAGGTCGCCAACTTCACGTGCCTGAATGCCGCCCGCACCGCCGTGCTCGCCCGGGCAGGATGGGATCTCCCGACGCGGGGAATGAGGTCTTCCCCTCCCCTGCGGGTCGTGGTGGGCGCGGATCGTCACGGATCCATCGATCGGGCGCTGCGTTTTCTCGGCTTCGGCACCGACGAGATCACCATCGTCGGCGCCGACGACCAGGGACGCATGCGCGTGGAGGCGCTCGAGACAGCGCTCGCCGACGGAGAGGGTCCGCTGATCGTGTGCCTGCAGGCCGGCGAGGTGCACACCGGCGCGTTCGATGACTTCCAGGCGCTCATCCCGGTGGCGAAGCGGCACGGCGCGTGGGTGCATGTCGATGGCGCGTTCGGGCTGTGGGCGGCGGCATCTCCGTCACTGCGGCACCTGACAGCCGGGATGGCGCAGGCGGATTCCTGGGCGACCGATGCGCACAAGACGCTCAACGTGCCGTACGACTGCGGCATGGCGATCGTGCGCGATCCGGCCGACTCGATCGCCGCGTTCCGCACCGGCGGCGACTACCTGATCTATTCGGGGCTGGATCCCTGGGATGTCACCCCTGAGCTCTCCCGTCGCGCGCGCGGGGTCCCTGCGTGGGCGGTGCTGCGCAGTCTCGGCCGCTCGGGCGTGGCGGAGCTGGTCGACCGGCTGCACACCAACGCCGTCGCGATGGCCGTGGGGCTCGCGGACATCCCCGGCGTGGAGGTGCTCAACGACGTCGTCTACACGCAGGTCATGTTCCGGTTGGAGTCGGATGCCGCCACTCGCGCGCTCGGCGAGGCGATCCTCGCGGACGGGACAGCGGCCGTGACCGGTGCTGAGTGGCGCGGTCGAACAGCCCTGCGCTGCTCGATGTCGTCCTGGGCGACGACGTCCGCTGATATCGCGCGCACCGTCGACGCCTTCCGGCCTCTGATCGCCGGGGTGCAGGCGCACAGCCGGGGCTGACCGGCTCAGCGCCGCGCGGCGACGCGCTGCAGGAAGCGCTCGTGAAACCTCGGCTCGCCGGAGATCTCCGGATGGAAGCTGATGCCGAGCAGGTTTCCCTGCTCGACGGCGACGACGGTGCCGTCGTCGAGCGACGCCAGCACCGTGGCATCCGGACCCACCGTCTCGACCACCGGACCGCGGATGAATGCGGCGTGCACGGGCTCGCCGCCGAGGGCCGGCACGAGAACGGGACCCTCGAACGAGTCGACCTGCCGGCCGAAGGCGTTGCGGCGCACGGTGACGTCGAGACCGCCGAAGGTCTGCTGCCCCTCGATCGCGTCGACGAGGCGGTCGGCGAGCATGATCAGTCCCGCGCAGGTGCCGAACATCGGCATCCCGTCGCGGATCGCCGCGCGGATCGGCTCGGCGAGGGCGAACATGCGGGTGAGCTTGTCGATCACGCTCGATTCGCCGCCGGGGATGACGAGACCCTCGACGGCGGCGAACTCCTCCGGTCGGCGCACGCGCACGACCTCCGCGCCGAGGTGCTCGAGCAGGGTGACGTGCTCGCGCACGTCCCCCTGCAGCGCGAGCACCCCGACGCGTGGCATCGTCACCAGCCGCGCTCGGCGAGGCGGTGCGGCGCAGGCAGGTCGGACACGTTGATGCCGACCATCGCCTCGCCGAGGCCCCGCGACGCCTCGGCGATCACCTTCGGGTCGTCGTAGAACGCGGTGGCCTTGACGATCGCCTTCGCGCGGGCGACGGGGTCACCCGACTTGAAGATGCCCGACCCGACGAACACGCCGTCGGCGCCGAGCTGCATCATCATCGCGGCATCAGACGGGGTGGCGACGCCACCAGCGACGAAGAGCACGACGGGCAGCTTTCCCGTCTCGGCGATCTCGGCCACCAGCTCGTAGGGCGCCTGCAGCTCCTTCGCGGCGACGTACAGCTCGTCCTTCGACAGGGCGCCGAGGGCGGCGATCTCCCCGCGGATCTTGCGGATGTGCTTCATCGCCTCGGAGACGTCGCCGGTGCCCGCCTCGCCCTTCGAGCGGATCATCGCCGCACCCTCGGTGATGCGGCGCAGCGCCTCGCCCAGGTGGGTCGCACCGCACACGAACGGCACGGTGAAGGGCCACTTGTCGATGTGGTTCACGTAGTCGGCCGGCGAGAGCACCTCGGACTCGTCGATGTAGTCGACGCCGAGCTCCTGCAGCACCTGCGCCTCGACGAAGTGGCCGATACGGGCCTTCGCCATGACGGGGATCGAGACGGCGTCGATGATGCTGTCGATCATGTCGGGGTCGCTCATGCGCGACACGCCACCCTGGGCGCGGATGTCGGCGGGCACGCGCTCGAGGGCCATGACGGCGACGGCACCGGCGTCTTCGGCGATCTTCGCCTGCTCGGCGGTGACGACATCCATGATGACGCCGCCCTTCAGCATCTCGGCGAGACCGCGCTTCACACGCTGCGATCCGGTGGTGGGGTTGTTGTCGGTGGATGCCATGATCACTCCTCGTTGTGACAATCCGCTCTTTGGCCTATGCCAAACGATAGCACCATACAATCGGGGAATGGACGCCATGATCACCGGGACCTCCGCCGCCGAGATCGCCGACAGCGTGCGGGGGCTGCGCGAGCGCGGAGCGCTGCGGCCCGGCGATCCGCTGCCCCCGGTGCGCGAGCTCGCGACGACGCTGGGGGTGAACCGGAACACGGCCGTGGCCGCATACCGCCAGCTCGCGCAGGCGGGTCTCGTCGTCTCGCGAGGACGCGCGGGAACGGTGATCGCCGGGGGTGCGCCCGTCGCGCAGGAGGGCGTCGCCGACACGGTGCTGCGCGACGTGGCATCCGGAAACCCCGACCCCGCACTGATCCCCGATCCGACGCCCGCGCTGGGGCGGATCGTCGGGCGGCCCGTGCTGTACGGCGAGCCGGTGATCGACGCCGAGCTCGAGCATTGGACGCGGGAATGGATGCTCGCCGACCTCCCCCGCGACGATCTGCACGTCGTCGTCACCAGCGGCGCCGTGGATGCCGTCGAGCGGCTGCTCGCGCAGGCGCTCATGCGCGACGACGCCGTTGCGCTGGAGGATCCGTGCTTCCTCTCCAGCATCCACACCGTGCGTCTCGGCGGCTACCGTGCCGTGCCGGTCGCGGTCGACGAGGAGGGCATGACGGTCGACGGACTGCGTGCCGCACTCGATGCGGGAGTGCGTGCCGTGATCAGCACCCCTCGAGCGCAGAACCCCACTGGCGTGAGCCTCTCCCCCGGGCGTGCCGCAGCGCTGCGCGAGGTGCTCGCCGATCACCCCTACGTGCTCATCATCGAAGACGATCACTTCTCCCTGCTCTCGCCGCACCCGTACGCCTCGCTGATCTCCGCGACGCACCGCCGGTACGCGCTGATCCGCTCGGTGTCGAAGTTCCTGGGCCCCGACATGTGCCTGGCGCTGGCGGGCACCGACCCCACCACCGCCGAGCGTCTGGCGATGCGGCTCAGCCCGGGCACGACATGGGTGAGCCACCTGCTGCAGCGGCTCACGCACGCCCAGCTCACCGATGCCCACGCGCGTGCGCAGATCTCGCGAGCGGCCGCCCACTACGCCGCGCGCAACCTGGCGTTCACCGGGGCGCTGACAGCCCGAGGCATCACGACCGTGTCGAACGACGGCCTCAGCCTGTGGGTTCGGCTCGACACGACCGCCCGCGTCGCCGCCGAGCGGCTGATGCGACGCGGCTGGCTCGCCCGCCCCGGCGACGAGTTCCTGCTCGACGAGACCGCGGGTCCGTCGCAACATCTGCGCCTCACCGTGCACGACCTGACGGATGCCGAGGCTGCCCGCCTCGTCGACGATCTGGCCGCCGCCACAGTGAGAGGATGACAGGATGAAGATCCTCTCGATCCAGTCGGCCGTCGCACACGGACACGTCGGAAACTCGGCCGCCGTCTTCCCGCTGCAGCGCCTCGGCATCGACGTGCTGCCGGTGTACACGGTGAACTTCTCGAACCACACCGGCTACGGCGCGTGGCGCGGACCGATGATCGATCCGTCCGATGTGCGCGAGGTCGTCACCGGCATCGAGGAGCGCGGAGTCTTCGGTCAGATCGACGCGGTGCTCAGCGGCTACCAGGGCGGCGAGGGCATCGCCGACGTCATCATCGACGCCGTCGCGCGCGTGAAGGCCGCCAATCCGGATGCCGTGTACGCCTGCGACCCCGTGATGGGAAACGCGAAGTCCGGATGCTTCGTCGCCCCCGCGATCCCCGTGCTCCTGCGTGACAAGGTCGTGCCGGTCGCCGACATCATCACCCCGAACCAGTTCGAGCTGGGCTTCCTCACCGGCACCGAGCCGGCTGACCTCGACTCCACGCTCGCCTCGGTCGACGCCGCGATGGCGATGGGGCCGTCGACGGTGCTCGTGACCTCGGTCGAGCGCCCCGACCGCGAGGAGGGCACGATCGAGATGCTCGCCGCCGATGCCACGGGTGCCTGGCTGGTCGCGACCCCGCATCTGCCGCTGAAGGCGAACGGATCCGGAGATGTGACCGCGGCGCTGTTCACCGCGCACCTCACGTCGACGGGCGACATCAGGGTCGCACTCGAGCGCACGTTGTCGAGCGTGTTCGACCTGCTGCAGAACACCCTTGACGCGGGCGACCGCGAACTGCGTCTCGTCGAGTCGCAGGAGGCCTACGCGAACCCGCGCATGCAGTTCACCGCACGCCGCGTGCGCTGACCCTCCACGCTTAATGGGTCCCTGAGCCTGCCGAAGGGCCCTGAACCCCCCCCCCCCCCCCACGCTGGGCCCCTGAGCCTGCCGAAGGGCCCTGAGCCCCCTCAGCCCTCCTGGGCCCCTGAGCCTGCCGAAGGGCCGGGCCACGCATTCGCGACCGCCTCGCGGATCTCGTCGAGCAGCTGCGGCAGCGCCTTGGTCTTCGCGATGATCGGGAAGAAGTTGGAGTCGGTCGCCCACCGCGGCACGATGTGCTGGTGCAGGTGCGCGGCGACGCCGGCCCCGGCGACCTCGCCCTGGTTCATGCCCAGGTTGAAGCCGTCGCACCGCGAGACCTCGCGCAGCACGCGCATGCCGGTCTGCGTGAGCGCGCCGATCTCGGCGACCTCCTCCGGCGTCGCCTGATCGTACGTGCCGATGTGGCGGTACGGGCACACGAGCAGGTGCCCCGAGTTGTACGGGAACAGGTTGAGCACGACGAACGCGGTCTCGCCGCGCGCGACGATCAGGCGCTCCTCGTCCGGATGCTTCGGAGCCTCGCAGAACGGACACTGATCGCGCAGGGGCTGCGGTCCCGCCTGGATGTACGCCATCCGGTGCGGGGTCCACAGCCGCTGGAACTCGTCGGGCACTCCGGCCAGACGAGTTCCGTCCTCGAGCTCAGTCAAGCCAGGTCCTCCGAGGTCATGACGCGCGCGTGGTCGGCGATCGCCGTGCGGATGCGGGACACGGCATCCGCGACGGGCACGCCGTTCTCCTGCGACCCGTCGCGGAAGCGGAACGAGACCGTGCCGGCGGCACGATCCTGCTCTCCGGCGATGAGGATCACCGGAACCTTCGCCGTGGTGTGGTTGCGGATCTTCTTCTGCATCCGGTCGTCCGAGTGGTCGACATCGGCACGCACACCGGCCTCCCGCAGCTGACCGACCACGCCGTCGAGGTACTCCGCGTACTGATCCGCGACCGGCACGCCCATCACCTGAACAGGCGCCAGCCACAGCGGGAAGTCTCCGGCGTAGTGCTCCAGCAGGATCGCGAAGAACCGCTCGACCGATCCGAGCAGCGCGCGGTGGATCATCACCGGACGGTGCTTCTGCCCGTCAGGGCCGGTGTACTCGAGCTCGAACCGCTCGGGCTGGTTGAAGTCGAGCTGGATGGTCGACATCTGCCAGGTGCGGCCGATCGCGTCGCGCGCCTGCACCGAGATCTTCGGCCCGTAGAACGCCGCGCCGCCCGGATCGGCGACCAGTTCGAGGCCGGATTCGAGAGCGACTTCGCGCAGAGTGTCGATCGCGGTGGTCCACTGCTCGGGCTCGCCGAGGAACTTGTCGTTGCCCTCTTCGTTGGTCGACAACTCGAGGTAGAAGTCGTTCAGACCGTAGTCGCGCAGCAGCGTGAGCACGAGGTTCAGGTTCGTCGCGAGTTCGTCGCGCACCTGATCCTGCGTGACGTAGATGTGCGCGTCGTCTTGCGTGAGTCCGCGCACGCGGGTGAGACCCGAGAGCGTGCCGCTCTTCTCGTAGCGGTACACGGTGCCGAACTCCGCCATCCGCAGCGGCAGCTCGCGATAACTGCGTCCGCGCGCCCGGAAGATGAGGTTGTGGAACGGGCAGTTCATCGGCTTCAGGTAGTAGTCCTGGCCCTGGCGGGTGATGTTGCCCTCGTCGTCGCGCGCCTCGTCGAGGTGCATCGGGGGGAACATGCCCTCGGAGTAGGTCTGCAGGTGACCGGAGGTCATGAACAGATCCTTCTTGGTGATGTGCGGGCTGTTCACCACCTCGTAGCCGTTGCGCAGCAGGTGCCGGCGGAGGTTCTCCTCGATCTCGTAGCGGATGATCCCGCCCTTGGGATGGAACACCGCCAGCCCCGAGCCGATCTCGTCGGGAAAGGAGAACAGGTCCATCTCGACGCCGAGCTTGCGGTGGTCGCGGCGCTCAGCCTCGGCCAGCCGCTCCTGATAGGCGCGCAACTCGTCCTTCGTCGGCCACGCGGTGCCGTAGATGCGCTGCAGCTGCGGGTTCTTCTCGCTGCCGCGCCAGTAGGCGGCCGCGACGCGAGTGAGGTCCCAGCCGTTGCCGATCATGCGCGTGCTGGGCACGTGCGGACCGCGGCAGAGGTCCTTCCAGGCGACCTCGCCGTCCTTGGTGACGTTGTCGTAGATCGTCAGCTCACCGGTGCCGATCTCGGCCGAAGCCCCCTCGGCGATCTCCTGGGCCCCTGAGCCTTCTTGGGCCCCTGAGCCTGTCGAAGGGCCCTTGAGGTCGATCAGCTCGAGCTTGAACGGCTCGTTCGCCAGCTCCGCGCGCGCCTCGTCCTCCGTGACGACGCGGCGGGTGAAGCGCTGACCCTCGCGGATGATGCGCTGCATCTCCTTCGAGATGGCCTTGAGATCCTCCGGCGTGAAAGGGGTGTCGACGCCGAAGTCGTAGTAGAAGCCGTCGGTGATGGGCGGGCCGATCCCGAGATTCGCCTGCGGACGGATGCGCTGCACCGCCTGCGCCAGCACGTGCGCCGTCGAGTGACGCAGAATGGCGAGTCCCTCGGGACTGTCGATGCTGATCGGCTCGACGATGTCGCGGTCGGTCACGATCGCGGCAAGGTCTTTGGGCTCGCCGTTCACCCGCATGGCGATGACGGAACGATCGGTGAACAGGGCGAAGCCGTCGCGCTTGTCGGCGCTGGGCTGGGCGATGTCTGACACGGGTTTCTCCAGATAGACGATGGAACAGACGACTCAGCTGCAGGCGCGAACGCGCCCTGCCCGCTCAGGCGCCCGTAGTTCGCGCGCCGACACCGGTGACAGAGGTCACGAGAGCGGTCGACGCGGATTCCATGCCCCGAAGTCTACGCCGCCGGATACCGGCATCCCGCATCCGCCCTGCGGACACGGGAAAGCCCCGGTGTGCGAGCGCCTGCTCTGCGCACCGGGGCCGGGCGCCGATCGTTTACCCGTTGAGGATCGACGCGGGGTCGGAGGTCACACGCTCGTGTTACGACCCGAGACCGCCCTGATGAGCCACGCGATGACAGCGAGCGCAAGAAGGACCAGTCCGACCCACAGCAGGAAGTTCAGGGACTGTACCAGTCCACCCGTGATTGCCAGGATGATCGCGATCACCGCGATGATGATGAGAAGAGGGTTCATGACCGCTCCTTTCTATTCTGAAGCTCACGCGAGCTTCGATACGACGACACTACGGCGGGGCGGTGCCGTGGCCGTAGGGGGTTGACTCGGCGACTCGAACCGTGCGACCGATGCCATCCGTCCGCGGCGTCTGGAATGCTGTGCGCATGACCTCCCCCACGATCGTGTGGTTCCGCGACGACCTGCGCCTGGCAGACAACCCCGCGCTGCGAGCGGCGATCGACCGCGACGAGCCGATCATCGCGGTGTACGTGCTCGACGAGGAATCCCCCGGATTCCGGATGCTCGGGGGCGCCGCCCGCTGGTGGCTGCACCACTCGCTCGCCTCACTGCGCGATCGGGTGATCGAGCGCGGCGGAGCGTTCGTGCTGCGCCGCGGCCCTGCGGCACCGGTGATCGCCGGGCTGGTCGCGCAGACCGACGCCGGGGCGGTGTTCTGGAACCGCCGCTACGGCGGTCCGCAGCGCGACGTCGACACGCGGATCAAGACGGATCTGCGCGAACGCGGCATCGAGGTGGGCTCGTTCGCCGCATCCCTGCTCTTCGAGCCGTGGACCGCGCGCACCGGAAGCGGAACGCACTTCTCGGTGTTCACGCCGTTCTGGCGCGCCTGCCTGGCCCTTCCCACACCACGCGCTCCCCTGCCGGAGCCGCGGGAGATGGACGGACCGGCCCGCATCCCGGCATCCGACGATCTCGATGACTGGTCGCTGCTGCCGACCGCACCCGACTGGGCGGGCGGGCTGCGCGAGAGGTGGGAGCCGGGCGAGCCGGCCGCGCGTGCACGGCTGCGGGAGTTCCTCCGCGACGACCTCGCGCACTACGACACCACCCGCGACGAGCCGGCGGCCGGCATCACCTCGCTGCTGTCGCCGCGGCTGCGGTGGGGCGAGCTGAGCCCGTTCACCGTCTGGCACGCGGCGACCGAGCATGAGGGCGCGGGACGTTTCCTCTCCGAGATCGGCTGGCGGGAGTTCGCCTGGCACACGCTGTTCCACTTCCCCCACCTCGCCACCCGCAACCTACGCGCCGAGTTCGACGCGTTCCCCTGGCCCCGCCTCAAGCCGACGCATCTGGCCGCGTGGCAGCGCGGGGGGACGGGCATCCCCCTGGTGGATGCCGGGATGCGCGAGCTCTGGCATACCGGGTTCATGCACAACCGGGTGCGCATGGTGACCGCGTCGTTCCTCATCAAGAACCTGCTCATCGACTGGCGCCGCGGCGAGGAGTGGTTCTGGGACACGTTGGTCGACGCCGACGACGCCTCCAACCCGTTCAACTGGCAGTGGGTCGCCGGCTCCGGCGCCGACGCCGCCCCCTACTTCCGCGTCTTCAACCCGGAGCTGCAGGCCAAGAAGTTCGATCGCGACGGTCTGTATGTCAGCCAGTGGGCTCGGGATGCCCCGGCCGAGCCGATCGTCGACCTCGGCGAGACGCGCAAGGCGGCGCTCGCCGCGTACGACCAGATGCGCCGGTCGCGCTGAGCCGCGCGCTGTCGAGGATGCTAGAGCAGATCGGCCGGCAGATCGTCGAATCCGCCGGTCTGCACGGGGTCGAGCACCTCGAGACGGTGTGGCAGCATCGCGATGCGCACGCGACTGTGCGGTGACAGCAGAACCGAGACTTCCGCTCCTTCCGCGGTGCGGAAGTCGACGAACCTGCTGTTCGCCGCGGCGTGCTCTATGCGGCTCTTGAGCTCGCCGATGTCTTGATCGCGCCCCAGGGGGATGCTGTCGTCGTCGTCGATCACGATGATCGCGTGCTGCGTCTGCCCTGTGGTCATGCCAGCGACCGTAATCACCTTGTCTGACATGGAAGAGGGGGTTGCGCTCGCACGGTCGACCCGCAAGACGCGCGACGCTCGGTCGGCCTCGGAAACGAGAAAACCCCCGGACTGGTCCGGGGGTTTCTGTCTGTGCGCGATACTGGGATCGAACCAGTGACCTCTTCCGTGTCAGGGAAGCGCGCTACCGCTGCGCCAATCGCGCCTAGAAGGCTGTTCAGTTGTCAGAGAGGTGGCGACGGGATTCGAACCCGTGTAAACGGCTTTGCAGGCCGGTGCCTAGCCTCTCGGCCACGCCACCGCGAGGTGGATTCGAACCCACATGCTGAAACCCCCTGAAGGGGGCTCCTGCACTCGAGCGGATGACGAGACTCGAACTCGCGACCCTCACCTTGGCAAGGTGATGCGCTACCAACTGCGCTACATCCGCATATTCTGTTGTCGTTTCCGGCGTCCCGGGCACTTGAAATACATTAGCCCAGGATCGGCGCATCGCCAAACCGCTCCGCGTCGCCGGGCGTGTCCGCCCGTGCAGCCCGAGACGCCACGCCCGGCCCGTCGCGCGGTGTCGGGGCGGGTGCGCGGATCGGGTATGCTTTCTGACTGTGCCACCGTGCACGACACAACTCCACAAGGGCGATTGGCGCAGTTGGTAGCGCGCTTCCTTCACACGGAAGAGGTCGTCGGTTCGAGTCCGGCATCGCCCACCACCTGAAGCCCCGTCAGAGACCTGACGGGGCTTCGTCGTTCGCCTCCCGGGGGATCGACCGGCATGGCTCGTAGCACAAACGCCGGCGGAACGCGCCCCCGTTCACACATCCGCATGCGGTGATCAGGCTGGCAGCATGCTTGATCGGATCTCAGACGACGCTCCCCTTCTGCTCGTGCACGGCTACGACCTCAGCGCCCGCATCTGGTCACGCGTGAGAGATGGCGCGCGCGCCGCGCCCATGCGGCTGCTCGGGCACCGGGCGATGTTCGTGCGCGGCGGCGAGGGCGTGAACCTGTTCTACGACGAGAGCCGCGTCGCCCGTCACGGCGCCATGCCGCGCTTCGTGCAGGAGACCCTGTTCGGGCACGGCTCGGTGCACAGCCTCGACGGCGCGGATCACCGTCATCGCAAGGCCACCTTCGTCGATATCGCCTACGAAGACGAGCAGGTGGAACGCCTGAAGCCCGCGCTCGAGCGCGAGTGGCAGCGCGAGCTCGACGAGTGGATCGCCGGCGGCGACCGCACCGCGTACGACGCCGCGGTCGGGGCCTTCGGTCGCGCCGGGATGCAGTGGGCCGGCCTTCCCGGCTCCGACGACGCGCGCACGAGGTGGGCGTCCCGGCTCGCCCAGATCGTCGACGGCTTCGGCCGCCCGCTCTCCCCCGCCTTCGCGGCCGCCCTGTTCAACCGCGTGTGGTCGGATCGACGTGCCGCCCGGCTGATCCACGACGTGCGCGCGGGCCGGCTCCTGCCGCCGGCGGGCACGGCGCTGCACGAGTGGGCCTGGCACCGCGGGCCGGACGGACGGCTGCTCCCCGAGCACCTGGCGGGTGTCGAGCTGCAGAACAGCATCCGTCCCCTCATCGCCGTCGCCCGCTTCGTCGCCTACGCGGCCAAGCGGCTGCTCGAGAACCCCGATTGGCGCCTGCGCATCCACGCCGAGACAGCACGCAGCGGACAGCTCGTCGGCGGGCCGCTCGCGGTGGCGTTCGCGCAGGAGATCCGCCGCACCTCTGAGTTCGTGCCGATGCTGCCCGCGCGCGCGATCACCGACATCGACTTCGACGGTCAGCAGGTTCCGGCCGGCGGGCGGGTCGTCATCGACATCCTGGGCACCGATCTCGACGACGCCTCCTGGGACGATGCCGGCGAGTTCCGGCCGGAGCGGTTCACTCACAGGCCCGACTACGAAGCGATCCCCGCGTTCATCCCGCACGGCGGCGCCGATGTCGCCACCGGCCACCGCTGCCCCGGTGAGAAGCTCGCGATCGCCGGCCTCTCCGCCGCCATCGCCGTTCTCAGCGACCCGCGGGTGCAGATCTCGCCCCAAGGCCTCGACGTCGACCGGCGTCGGCTGCCCACCATGCCCGCCTCGGGCGGCTGCGTGCACGCCGCAGCCGCCCAGCAGGACTCAACCGCACATCAGCACGAGAACGACGAGCAGAGGAGCAGCTCATGAAGGCACTGACCTGGCACGGCAAGCGCGATGTCCGCATCGAGCAGGTGCCCGACCCGAGCATCCTCGAGCCGACCGACGCCATCATCCGCGTCACCTCCACCGCCATCTGCGGCTCGGATCTGCACCTGTACGAGCTGCTCGGACCGTTCATCGACCGGGGCGACATACTCGGCCACGAGACGATGGGCGAGGTCGTCGAGGTCGGCTCCGCGATCGTGAACCTGTCGCCGGGTGACCGCGTGGTCATCCCGTTCAACATCTCGTGCGGCGTCTGCTGGTACTGCCGGCGCGGGCTGCAGTCGCAGTGCGAGACCACCCAGGTGCGCGAGTACGGCAGCGGCGCCGCGCTGTTCGGATACACGAAGCTATACGGGCAGGTTCCCGGCGGGCAGGCGGAGTATCTGCGCGTCCCGCTGGCGGACTACAACCACGTCAAGGTCGGCGGCGACCTGCCCGACGATCGCTACCTGTTCCTCAGCGACATCCTGCCCACCGCGTGGCAGGGGGTCGAGTACGCGCACGTCCCCGCCGACGGGACCGTCGTCGTGCTCGGGCTCGGGCCGGTCGGGCAGTTCGCCGCGCGCATCGCCCGCTTCCGCGGGCACCGCGTGCTGGCCGTCGACCCGGTTGCCGAGCGCCGCGCCATGGCTGCGCGTCATGACGTCGAGGTGTTCGACCTCGACGACGACACCGTCGGGCATCTCCGGGATCTCACCGCAGGCCGGGGCCCCGACTCGGTGATCGACGCGGTCGGACTCGAGGCGCACGGCAGCCCGGCGACATCACTGGTGCAGCAGGCTGTCGGGCTGCTGCCCGACCCGCTGTCGCGGCCGATGCTCGAGCACGCCGGCATCGACCGCCTCGCCGCACTGCACGCCGCCATTGACCTGGTCCGCCGGGGCGGCACGGTGTCGCTGAGCGGGGTGTACGCCGGCGACGCCGACATCCTGCCGATGAAGACGATGTTCGACAAGCAGATCGCGCTGCGCATGGGCCAGTGCAACGTCAAGCGCTGGACCGATGAGATCCTGCCCCTCGTGGAGGACGACGCCGATCCGCTGGGCGTGATGGATCTCGTCACACACCGCGCGCCCCTCGACGACGCGCCCGATCTCTACCGTGCGTTTCAGCGCAAGGAGGACGGCTGCATCAAGGTCGTGCTGAACCCCGATGCGACGCACCCGGCGCATGCGTCCGTCGTCGGCGGCACCCTATGATCGGGTTCACCGGCGCACGATCCCGGACGTACCCAGAACGGTGGCGCACATGACCGATTCACGCATCGTCATCTCCGGAGCGAGCGGCCTGATCGGCGGCGCACTCACGCGATCGCTCCGCTCGGACGGCATCCGCGTGGTGCACCTGGTGCGGCGCCCCGCCCGCAGCGGCGATGAGGTGGAGTGGCTCACCGGCCGCCCACTCGATCCCGACACACTGGCGGGCGCGGCGGCGGTCGTCAACCTCAACGGCGCCAGCATCGGCCGGCTGCCGTGGGGCGCGCGTTACCGCGACACGCTGCGAAAGTCGCGTATGGAACCGACCTCGGTGCTCGCCGATGCGCTGCTCGCCCTGAAGACCGACGCTCCGGCTCTGCTGTCGGCATCCGCCGTCGGCTATTACGGCGACCAGCCCGGCACGCGTCTCGACGAGACGGCCGCGCCCGGCGAGACCTTCCTCGCCGACCTCTGCGCGGAATGGGAGCGGGAGGCCATGCGTGCGGCGGCAGTCACGCGAGTCGCGCTGCTGCGCACCGCGCCGATCCTGCATCCGGATGCCGTGCTGAAGCCCATGATCGCGCTCACGCGCTTCGGGCTCGGCGGCCCACTCGGCTCCGGCCGGCAGGTGTGGCCGTGGATCTCCCTGGACGACGAGATCCGCGCGATCCGGCACGTGATCGACTCCGACATCCACGGCCCCGTGAACCTCACCGGGCCGCATCGCGCGACCGCAAGCGGGATCGGGCGCTCCCTGGCATCCCTCATGCGTCGGCCGTATCTCGTCCCCGCACCGGCGTGGGCGCTGCGCCTGGGCCTCGGTCGCGCAGCCGCCGACTCCCTGCTGCTGGCGGATGCCGACGCCGTACCCGACGCGCTCACCCGCACCGGGTTCGAGTTCCGGCATCCGACCGCCCCCGAGGCGCTCGCCGCCGCGCTGGGGTGATCCGACGGAAGCCGCGGGCGGGGGTGTCAGGGACTCACCCGCGGTCAGGCGCGTGCCCACCCGTAGCGGCCGATGAGGGCGTGCGCCACGCGGCCGTAGCGACCGGCGTCGAGGACGGCGGCCTCCCGACGCATCCCGTCGTCGTGCACGCTGTACAGCTGCTCGATGTCGACCCACGATTCGCGCCCCCGCGAATCCCAGCCGCCCGAGCCGATCGAGATGAAGTCGCGATCGCGATCATGTCGGGTGCTCGTCATCCGCACCGCGTACACCCGGTCGGCGCTCTGCCGGCCGATCACGAGCACAGGGCGGTCTTTTCCTCGTCCGTCGTCCTCCTCGTACGGCACCCAGGTCCAGATGATCTCCCCGGAGTCGGGCAGGCCGTTTCGCGACGGCGAGTAGCCGACGCTCACGTCGCGGACACGGTCGGGATCGATCCGGACGGTCTCGGATCCGGGCATCCGTCCCGCATCGGCGGTCGTGTGCTGCCCGCCGCCGGCACCGTCGCGGCGGAGCGTGGCACGCGGGCGGGGGCGGGTCTGGTGCCCGCCCCCGCCGCTGCGTGACAGCGCCCTGCCGAGGATGTCGACGATGACCGAGAGGAACCTGCTGCTCGAGCTCACCCGCTCACCCTAGCCGCCGGTCATCGCGCGAGCGCGTAGCCCGCCTCGCCGTGCACCGCGAGGTCGACGCCGGCGACCTCGTCGTCCTGCGTGACGCGGAACCCGATGGTCTTCTCGATGACGAACCCGATCGTGTACGCGATGACGAACGAGTACAGCATCACTCCCCCGGCGGCGATCGCCTGCACGGCCAGCAGTCGCGCATCGCCCCCCGTGAACAGGCCCTGTCCGGTCGCGAAGAAGCCGAGGTAGAGCGTGCCCAGCAGGCCGCCGACCAGGTGCAGACCGACGACGTCCAGCGAGTCGTCGAAGCCGAGACGGAACTTCAGCTCGACGGCCAGCGCGCAGCATGCACCCGCGAGAGCCCCCAGCAGCAGCGCCCAGCCCGGGGTGAGATCGGCGCACGACGGCGTGATCGCGACGAGGCCGGCGACCAGGCCCGACACCGCGCCGACCGAGGTCGGCTTGCCGACCCGCAGCTTCTCGACGAGCACCCAGCCGAGGATGCCGGCGGCAGCGGCCCCGAGCGTGTTGATCGCGATCAGGCCGACGCCGCCCATGTCGTCCGAGAGCCATTCGGCTCCCGCGTTGAAGCCGAACCAGCCGAACCACAGCAGCGCCGCGCCGAGCAGCGTCAGCGGCACGTTGTGCGGCTTGCTCAGCTCACGCCCGAACCCGATCCGCTTGCCGAGCACGAGCGCCAAGGCGAGGGCTGCGGCGCCCGCGTTGATGTGCACCGCCGTGCCGCCGGCGTAGTCGATCACGGCGACACCGCTGTCCTGACCGAACAAGATGGTGCCCAGGTGCATGATCCACCCGCCGCCCCACACCCAGGCCGCGATCGGGAAGTACCCGATCGTGCCGAAGACACCCACGAAGATCAGCCACGGTCCGAACCGTGCGCGATCCGCGATCGCCCCCGAGATGAGCGCGACGGTGATGATCGCGAACGTCGCGCCGTAGGCGACGCCGAGCAGGGCGACGTTGGCATCCGGTGCCGAGGCGGCCGCTGCCAGCCCGAGATCCGCGAACGGATCCCCGGCGAAGTGCGACGGCGACGACACGGTGCTCATCGAGTACCCGTACAGCACCCAGAGCACCGCGATCAGGCCGATCGCGCCGAAGCTCATCATCATCATGCTGACGACGCTCTTCGCCCGCACGAGGCCGCCGTAGAAGAACGCCACCCCCGGCGTCATCAGCAGCACGAGCGCGGTCGCGGTAATCACCCACGAGACGTTGCCTGTGGCATCCATGTCGAAACCTCCTCCGTAGAACGAACGAGGTCAGTCTGCGCGGGCGATGTTTCCGGCGACGGCGCGCTGTGTTGCCGGGGTGTTACACCCCGGCGGGGGATGTGACGATCGTGTTACCCGACGTCGTCAGGCGGCGGAGTGGGTCAGCGCGTTCAGACGCGAGATCGCGCGCAGGTACTTCTTGCGGTAGCCGCCGGCGAGCATCTCGTCGGCGAAGACCTGATCCAGCGGCACGCCCGTGGCGACGATCGGCAGCTGCTCGTCGTACACCCGGTCGACGAACGCGACGAAGCGCAGCGCCTCGGACTGGTCGGTCAGCGTGCGCACGTCGCGCAGCCCGACCAGTGAGAGCCCGTCGATCAGGCGGATGTAGCGAGACGGATGCACCTGCGCCAGGTGCCGGATGAGCGCGGCGAACTCGTCGTCGGATGCGGCGCCGGACGCCGAGGCGGTCTCGATGACCTGCGTGTAGCGCTCGTCGTCGGAGACGACCGCGCTGCCGTCGAGTGCGCGCTGCCGGTAGTCGACGCCGTCGATGCGCAGCGTCTCGAAGCTCTCGGACATCGCGTGGATCTCGCGCAGGAAGTCCTGGGCGGCGAAGCGGCCCTCGCCCAGCGCATTGGGCGGGGTGTTCGAGGTCGCCGCCAGCTTCGTGCCCGACGCCACGAGCTCGCCCAGCAGCCGCGTCATCACCATGGTGTCGCCGGGATCGTCGAGTTCGAACTCGTCGATGCACAGCAGGTCGGCGCCGCGCAGCAGATCGACCGTGTTCTTGTACCCGAGCGCACCGACGAGGGCCGTGTATTCGATGAACGAGCCGAAGTACTTCCGGCGGGCGGGCAGAGCGTGGTAGACGGATGCCAGCAGGTGAGTCTTCCCGACGCCGAACCCGCCGTCGAGATACACGCCGGGCTTCATCGGCGTCTCCTTCGGCGCCCGGCGGAATAGGCCCACCTTCTTCGTCGGCGCGTCCGCCTTGCCGGCGAAGCGCTGCAGCAGCTGCTTGGTCGCCTCCTGCGACGGGTAGCGGTCGTCCGCGCGGTAGCTGTCGAAGGTCGCCTCGTCGAACTGGGGAGGAGGGACGAGGCTCGCCAGCATCTCGGTTCCGGTCACGACGGGCGTGCGCTCGGTGAGGTGCACGACGCCCGTGCTGATCTGCTGGGTCATCACGTTCCTGAGGTCATAGTCTTACGATCCGGATGCGGGTGCGCGCCAGGGGATCTATCGTCATAGGGGACGGCTCAACTTTACGCCGTCGCATACCCACCCGAGTCCGACCCCTGAGGAGCATCCGTGGCCGTCGATCACGACACGTCATCGCCCAAGTTCGCCGAGTACGCCGCCCCCGGCCGCCTCGTGACGACAGAATGGCTCGCCGCCCGGCTCGGCACCCCCGGCCTGGTGGTCGTGGAATCCGACGAGGACGTGCTGCTCTACGAGACCGGGCACATCCCCGGTGCGGTGAAGATCGACTGGCACACCGAGCTGAACGACCCGGTCGTGCGCGACTACGTCGACGGCGAGGGCTTCGCCGAGCTGCTGAGCCGCAAGGGCATCGCGCGCGATGACACCGTGGTGATCTACGGCGACAAGAACAACTGGTGGGCCGCCTACGCGCTGTGGGTGTTCTCGCTGTTCGGCCACGAGGACGTGCGTCTGCTCGACGGCGGCCGCGACCTCTGGATCGCCGAGGGACGCGAGATCACCACCGACAAGACCGTGCGCCCGGCCACCGAGTACCCCGTCGTCGAGCGCGACGACTCGCAGCTGCGCGCTTACAAGGACGACGTGCTGGCGTTCATCGGCACGGGCCCGCTGATCGATGTGCGCTCGCCCGAGGAGTACAACGGCGAGCGGACCACGGCGCCCGCCTATCCGGAGGAGGGCAGCCTGCGCGCCGGTCACATCCCCACCGCGCAGAGCGTGCCGTGGGGGCGTGCGGTCGCCGAGGACGGCGGCTTCAAGCCCCGCGCCGAGCTCGAGGCGATCTACCGCGACGAGGCCGGCATCCAGGACGCCGACGACGTCATCGCCTACTGCCGCATCGGTGAGCGCTCCAGCCACACCTGGTTCGTGCTGAAGCACCTTCTCGGGATCGAGAAGGTCCGCAACTACGACGGCTCGTGGACGGAGTGGGGCAGCGCCGTGCGCGTGCCGATCGTCAGCGGCAGCGAGCCCGGCACGCTCTGAGCGTCCTGTCCCGCGTCGGGATGGGATGATGGCAGGGATGACTGACACGCACGTCCCCGCCACCCTCGCCGAGTTCCGCGACGAGTTCCTCGAGCTGCCCGAGCCCGACCGGCTCGAGCTGCTGCTCGAATTCGCGAACGGCCTGCCTCCCGTCTCCGACGAGATCGCGGCCCATCCCGAGATGACCGAGCGTGTGGCCGAGTGCCAGTCCCCCGTCTACATCTACGTCGAGGTCACCGACGGCGTCGTCACCATGCACGCGACGGCGCCGCCGGAGGCCCCGACGACACGCGGCTTCGCGAGCATCCTCGCGCAGGGCCTGACGGGCCTCACACCCGACGAGGTGCTCGCGGTGCCCAACGACTACCCGCAGAGCATCGGCTTGACGCGTCTCGTCTCGCCGCTGCGGATCGGCGGTATGACCGGGATGCTGATGCGCGCGAAGCGTCAGGTCGAAGCCAAGCGCTGACGACACGAGCTCGGCACGACGCGGGAGGTCAGACGAGGTTCTGCGCCGTCATCCACTCGGTGATCGCCGCCGACCAGCCGTCCTCGTCGTAGTTCCAGATCTTGGTGTGCCGCGCGACGTGGAACTCGGGCATCGTCACGAGGTCGGGTCGGGCCTCGGCCAGGGCGTGCGAGGCGTCCGCCGGCACGAACCCGTCGTCGTCGCTGTGCAGGATGAGGATCGGGGCGGCGAGCTCGGAGGCGCGGGCGACCATGTCGAGTCGGTCGAACGGTATCGCCGCCTCGGCTCCGCTGAGCCGGGCGAGGAACGTGTTCCCCAGCGCTCCCATCGCGAGCCCGGGCAGCGGTTCGCGCAGTCCCGCCTCGCGCGCCTGGAAGCGCAGCACCGTGCGCCAGTCGACGACCGGCGACTCGAGGATGACGCCGGCGATGGCATCCCGATGCTCGGACGAGACGGCCGTCTGCAGCGCGATGGCCCCGCCCATCGACCAGCCCATCAGCACGACGCGCTGCGCGCCCTGCCGCAGCGCGTAGCCGATCGCACCGTCGACGTCGCGCCACTCCGACGCGCCGAGCGCGTAGCTGCCGCCGCGCGTGGGCGGCGCCTCGCCGTCGTTGCGGTACGACACGACCAGGGTCGGCAGCCCCAGCGTGTTCATGACGGGCACAGCGCGCAGGCACTCCGAGCGGACCGTGCCGCGTCCGTGCACCTGGATCACCCACGTCGAGGAGTCGGCCGGGAACAGCCACGCAGGGCAGGGACCGGCGGGCGATCCGATGAGCACGCTCTCCCAGGGCAGGTGCAGCTCGCTCGGTGAGACGTGGTACCAGCCGCTGAACGCGGCGTCGCGGTCGACGCGGGCGCCCGGCTCGATCTGCGTCAGCAGCTTGCGGCGCACGCTCGCGGCGTCTGCGCTGAGCACCGCCCCGAGCTTGACGTAGCCGTAGGTGCCGGTGGTGAACAGGCCGTACCGGCCGGGCAGCTCGGTGTCGGGCGTGCGCGAGAGCTCGATGGTCTGCGCGCCGGTGTCGACGGCGAGGATCTGCGTGTCGTTGCGACGCACCGAGGGCATCACCACGCGACGGGCCGTCGCGAGGACGGCGGCTGCGCCTGCCGCGGCTCCGGCGGCGATGGCAGCGGGGACGGCGAAGGCTACGGCGTGCCTGAGACTCTTCATCGCCTCCCGACTCTAGCCTGTCCACGTGAGCGCACACCCGGATGCCGCAGCGCTGTTCGATGCAGCGGCGGCAGAGCTTCGTGAGACGGCGTTCCGCACCGACATCGTCGTGCGGGAGATCCCGTCACCCGCCGGGCTCGCGCCCTTCGCCCTGGCCCTCGCGGCCGACGTGCGACCCGACGATCACGGTGACTCGGTGTACGGCACCGGCCGCTTCGTGCTGCTGCATGATCCGGACGAACCGGATGCCTGGGGCGGCGCCTGGCGCATCGTGGCGTTCGCGCAGGCTCCGCTCGAGCCCGAGATCGGCACCGACCCGCTGCTGGCTGACGTCGCCTGGTCGTGGCTGGTGGACGCGCTCGATTCACGCGAGGCCGCATATCACTCGGCGTCGGGCACCTCGACGAAGATGCTCTCGAAGGGGTTCGGCGCTCTGGCCGCCGAAGGCGACGGGGCGCAGATCGAGCTTCGCGCGTCGTGGACCCCGGATGCCCCGCTGCGTCCGCATGTGGAAGCATGGGCGGAGCTGGTCGGGATGCTCGCGGGGCTCCCGCCCGGATCAGAGGACGTCGCCGTGTTCGGCGCGAGAAAGGGCGCACGTGGCTGAATTCTCCGTGATCGACGACCGGGCGGAGTTCGAGAAGGCGGTCGAGACGCTCGCGCAGGGCTCGGGCCCGGTGGCCGTCGACGTGGAGCGGGCGTCCGGATTCCGCTACTCCCAGCGCGCGTATCTGGTGCAGGTGTTCCGCCGCGACGCGGGGGTGTTCCTGTTCGATCCGCCCGCGATCGACGGCTTCCAGCCGCTTCAGGATGCCATCGGCGACGCCGAATGGGTGTTCCACGCCGCCAGCCAGGATCTGCCGTCCCTGCGCGAGCTGGATCTCGAGCCCGCGCGGATCTTCGACACCGAGCTCGCCTCGCGACTGCTGGGCAGCGACGGCTTCGGGCTCGCGGCGGTCGTCGAGCACACCCTGGGCATCACCCTCGCGAAGGCGCATTCCGCCGCCGACTGGTCGACCCGGCCGCTGCCCGGCCCGTGGCTGGAGTACGCGGCGCTCGACGTCCTGCACCTCGTCGACGTGCGCGATGTGCTCGTCGACGAGCTCGAGGCCGCCGGCAAGTCCGAGATCGCCGCGGAGGAGTTCGCCGCGACGCTGCACCGCTCGCCGAAACCGCCCCGCGAAGAGCCATGGCGACGGCTGAGCGGCCTGCACAAGGTGCGCGGCGCCCGTCAGCTGGCTGTGGCCCGTGAGCTGTGGACGGCGCGCGAGCAGTACGCCGAGCAGGTCGACGTCTCGCCCGGTCGGCTCGTGCCCGATCGGTCGCTGCTCGCCGCCCTGCTGGCCGCGCCGCGGTCGAAGCAGGAGCTCGCCGGGCTCAAGGAGTTCACCGGGCGTGCGAGCCGGACCCAGATCGATCGCTGGTGGGCGGCGATCGAGCGAGGTCGCACCACCGAGGATCTGCCTCGCGAGCGCGTGCCGAGCGATGCCCTGCCGCCGCCCCGCTCCTGGGCGGACCGCAATCCCGACGCCGACCTGCGGCTGAAGGCTGCCCGTCCCGTGGTCGAGGCCCTCGCCGAAGAGCTGCACATGCCGACCGAGAACCTGCTCACCCCCGAGCACCTGCGCCGGGTCGCCTGGCAGCCGCCCGCCGACCTCAGCGCGGAGTCGGTCGGCGCCGTGCTGCTCGAGCTCGGCGCTCGCCCCTGGCAGGTTGCGCATACCGCACAGAAGATCGTTGATGCGTTTGTAGAGGGGCCGCAAACGGCTGTCGAGGGGTTCCCGAACGCTTCGTAGGTTCGATCCAACCGATTCCGGGCGCTCGAACCGCGCTCCTAGGCTGGACGAGAACCCCAACCTATGGAGGCAGAGTGGCCGAGATCTCGGACGTCTACTTCGTCGATGGAGTGCGCACCCCCTTCGGGCGCGCCGGCGAAAAGGGCATGTACTGGAACACCCGCGCTGATGACCTCGCCGTCAAGGCGACCATCGGGCTGATGGAGCGCAACGCCGCCGTGCCGGCCGACCGCATCGACGACGTCGCGATCGCCGCGACCTCGCAGACCGGCGACCAGGGTCTCACCCTCGGCCGGTCGGTCGCCATCCTCGCCGGCCTTCCGCAGACCGTCCCCGGTCTCGCCGTCGAGCGCATGTGCGCCGGCGCGATGACCAGCGTCACCACGATGGCAGCGTCCATCGGCGTCGGCATGTACGACTTCGCCCTGGCCGGCGGCGTGGAGCACATGGGCCACCACCCGATCGGCGGCAACGCCGACCCGAACCCGCGCTTCGTCGCCGAGAAGATGGTCGACCCGGGCGCGCTCAACATGGGTGTCACCGCCGAGCGCATCTTCGACCGCTTCCCGCACCTCACCAAAGAGCGCTCCGACCGCTTCGGCATGCTCAGCCAGCACAAGGTGCAGGCCGCCTACGACGCGGGCAAGATCCAGCCCGACCTCGTGTCGGTCGCGATCAAGGGCGCCGACGGCGCCTGGGGCCTGGCCACCGAGGACGAGGGCCGTCGCCCGCAGACCACGATGGAGGACCTCGCCGCGCTGAAGACGCCGTTCCGTCCGCACGGACGCGTCACCGCGGGCACCTCCTCGCCGCTCACCGACGGAGCGACGATGTCGCTGCTGGCCGGCGGCGGCGCCGTGAAGGAGTTCGGACTCACACCGAAGATGAAGATGGTCTCGTTCGCCTTCGCCGGCGTGCAGCCCGAGATCATGGGCATCGGCCCGATCCCGTCGACCGAGAAGGCGCTGAAGAAGGCCGGTCTCGACATCTCCGACATCGGACTGTTCGAACTGAACGAGGCGTTCGCGATCCAGGTCATCTCACTGCTCGACCACTTCGGGATCGCCGACGACGACCCGCGCGTCAACCAGTGGGGGGGCGCGATCGCGCTCGGACACCCGCTCGCGGCATCCGGAGTCCGACTGATGATCCAGCTCGCCGCGCAGTTCGCCGAGCGACCCGACGTGCGCTACGGCCTGACCGCCATGTGCGTCGGCCTGGGCCAGGGCGGCTCGGTCATCTGGGAGAACCCGTTCTACGACGGCAAGAAGAGGAAGTGACCGCGATGGCCGACACGATCACCGAGCAGTACGCCGGCGTCGATTTCACGCCGCTCTCCGTCCTCGCCGACGGCGAGGTCGTCACGCACTCCCCCGTTCGGGACATCCGTCTCGCCTCGGGCAAGGTGCTCGCCCTCATCACCCTCGACAACGGTCGCGACCACACCCGGCCCAACACGCTGGGTCCCGCCACGCTCATCGAGCTGGGTGAGACGCTCGACACGCTGAAGGCCCGCGCGGCCGCCGGCGAGATCCAGGCGGTCGGCATCACCGGCAAGCAGTACATCCTCGCCGCCGGCGCCGACCTGTCCGACATCAGCCGGGTGGGATCCAAGGACAACGCACGCCTGATCGCGCAGCTCGGGCACAAGGTGCTCGGCTCGCTGTCCGAGCTCGGTGTGCCATCGTTCGCGTTCGTCAACGGGCTCGCGCTCGGCGGCGGCATGGAGATCGCCTTGAACTCCACCTACCGCACGGTGGATGCGTCCGCCGCGGCGCTCGCACTGCCCGAGGTCTTCCTCGGTCTCATCCCCGGCTGGGGCGGCGCCTACCTCGTGCCGAACCTCATCGGCATCGAGAAGGCCCTCGAGGTGGTCGTCTCCAACCCGCTCAAGCAGAACCGCATGCTCAAGCCGCAGCAGGCGTTCGAGCTGGGTCTGATGGATGCCGTCTTCCCCGCCTCCACGTTCCTCGAGAGCTCACTGGCCTGGGCCGACGCGGTGCTCGGCGGCAAGAAGGTCGAGCGCAGGAACGAGCCGGGCAGGATCGAGCGCACGGTCAAGTGGCCGATCGCGATCAAGACGGCCCGCGGCATGCTCGAATCGAAGATCGGCACCGTGCCCCGCTCGCCCTACGTCGCTCTCGACCTGCTCGACAAGGCGAAGAGCGGCACGAAGGCCGAGGGCTTCGCCCGTGAGGACGAGGCTCTGGCCGATCTCGTCGCCGGTGATCAGTTCGCCGCGTCGATGTACGCCTTCGACCTCGTGCAGAAGCGTGCCAAGCGCCCCGTCGGCGCTCCCGACAAGACGCTCGCGAAGAAGGTGACCAAGGTCGGCATCATCGGTGCGGGCCTGATGGCCAGCCAGTTCGCGCTGCTGTTCGTGCGCAGGCTGCAGGTGCCGGTGCTGATCACCGACCTCGACCAGGCGCGCGTCGACAAGGGCGTGGCGTACATCCATGACGAGATCGGTAAGCTCGAGCAGAAGGGCCGCCTCGACGGCGACACCGCCAACAAGCTGCGCTCGCTCGTCACCGGCACGACCGACAAGTCGCTCTACGCCGACTGCGACTTCGTCATCGAGGCCGTGTTCGAGGAGGTCGGCGTCAAGCAGCAGGTCTTCGGCGAGATCGAGAAGATCATCGCCGACGACGCGATCCTCGCGACCAACACCTCATCGCTGTCGGTCGAGGAGATCGGCTCGACGCTCGCGCACCCCGAGCGTCTGGTCGGCTTCCACTTCTTCAACCCGGTCGCGGTCATGCCGCTGATCGAGATCGTGAAGACGCCGCACACCGCAGAGGCAGCCCTGTCGACGGCGTTCGTCGTCGCGAAGGGCCTGGGCAAGAACGCCGTCCTGACCGCGGATGCTCCCGGCTTCGTCGTGAACCGCCTGCTGGCGAAGGTCATGGGCGAGGCGGCACGCGCGGTCTACGAGGGCACACCCATCGCCGACGTCGAGAGCGCATTCGGCCCGCTCGGCCTGCCGATGGGACCGTTCCAGCTGATCGACCTGGTCGGCTGGAAGGTCGCCGCCCACGTGCAGGACACCATGGTGCGCCACTTCCCCGACCGCTTCTACGCGAACGAGAACTTCCACGCTCTCGCCGAGCTGGATGCCGTCGTCGATAAGGACAAGGGCGGACGGGTCACCGGCTGGACCAAGGGCGCCGAGAAGGTGCTCAAGGGTCACGTCGGCAGCTCTCCGGCATCCGCGGCCACCATCCTGCAGCGTGTGCAGGACGGCCTGGCGCAGGAGATCCGCCTCATGCTCGATGAGGGCGTCGTGCCCGAGGTGGAGGACATCGACCTCTGCCTGATCCTCGGTGCCGGCTGGCCGTTCATCGACGGCGGCGCCTCGCCGTACCTCGACCGCGAGGGTGCGTCGGAGCGCGTCTTCGGCGGCACGTTCCACAACCCGCCGATCCGCGGCATCGCACACCGCTGACGCTGGTTCGTACAGGGGTCGCACCTTCGGGTGCGGCCCCTGTCTGCGTTCGGGGGCTGCGCTCAGCCGACCTGTGCGGGCCGCTGGTCCGCCTCGCCGCGACGCGGCCAGTGCGCGAAGGCCCGCTCCGCGATCGCGGTGATCGTCAGGGACGGGTTCACGCCGGGATTCGCCGGAACGGCCGCCCCGTCGACGACATGGACGCCCGGATGCCCCCAGACGCGGTTCCACGGATCCACGACGCCCCGGTCGGGTGAGTCGCTGATGACGGCGCCGCCGAGGAAGTGCGCGGTCAGCGGGATGCCGAACACCTCCGGCCACGATCCGCGCGGCTCGGTTCGCACACCCGTCTCCTGTTGCATCCGCCCGGCGATGGCCGCCACGGCCCGATGCGCCTGCGGCAGATGCGACGGGTTCGGCGCGCCGTGTCCCTGCCGGCTGGTCAGCACGTCGCGGCCGAACCGGCGGCGCAGCGACAGGGTGAGCGAGTTGTCCTCGGTCTGCATCACCAGCGCGATGATCCCCCGCTCGCTCCACCGGTGCAGGCCTGCGAGGCGGAGCTGGCGCACCGGATGCCTGACGAGCTCGGAGACCAGCGACCCGATCCTGCGACCGAGGGAGCGGTCGCCGGAGACGAGCACCGTCGCGAGCAGGCCCATCAGATTCGAGCCGGGACCGTAGCGCACGTTCTCGACGTGCGTGCGCTCGTCGACGTGGAACGAGGTGGTGATGGCCACGCCATGGGCGTAACCCGCAGCTGGCGGCACCCTGGTCGCCACCGCGCCGTCGAGCGCTTCCGAATTGGTGCGGGTGAGCCGGCCGACGGCGTCCGAGATGCGCGGCAGCGCCGACGACGCCCGCATGCGGTGCAGCAGCTGCTGCGTGCCCCACGTGCCGGCCGCGAGCACCACCTGCTCGGCGCGGACGGTCTGCCGCCTGCGGCGCAGCCACGCACCCGTGCGCTCGGTGGTGACGAGATAGCCGCCGCGCGGATCCTCGCGTACCTCGACCACGGTGCGCAGCGCATCGATCCGCGCACCGCGCCTTTCGGCGAGGGCGAGGTAGTTCTTCGGAAGAGTGTTCTTCGCGCCGACCCGGCAGCCGATCATGCAGTTGCCGCACAGCGTGCATCCGGTGCGATCCGGCCCTTCGCCGTCGAAGAACGGATCCGGCACCCGCACCCCGGGCGTGCCCAGGAAGACCCCGACCGGAGCGCGACGGAACGTGCCCCCGACCCCGAGATCGTCCGCTGCACCGGCCATGATGCGCTCGACCGGGCCGGTGTGCGGGTACTCGTCGACGACGCCCAGCATGCGTTTCGCCGTCGCGTAGTGCGGCGCGAGCTCGCCTCGCCAGTCGGTGCCGGCGGGCCAGTTCCGGTCGGCGAAGCACGTCTGCGGCGGCTCGTAGAGGGTGTTCGCGTAGTTGAGCGACCCGCCGCCGACGCCCGCCCCGGCGAGCACCATGACGTGCGGCAGACGATGGATGCGCTGCACACCGAAGCACCCGAGCCTCGGCGCCCACAGGTAGCGACGCACGTCCCACGACGTCTTCGCGAACTCGTCGTCCTCGAACCGTCGGCCGGACTCGAACACGCGGACCCGATAGCCCTTCTCCGCCAACCGCAGGGCGGCAACGGATCCGCCGAAGCCCGATCCCACGATCACGACATCCTCGTCGTACGGCATGCGCTCACTCCCTCGGGGTCATCATCGTGACGGCGGCCGGGCGGACGCCGATGGTGCATTCGCCGGCGCCGACGCGCTCGCCGTCGGCGTAGACGACAAGGTCGGGGGCGGACACCCGCACCGAGGTGGCCTGCAGTCGCCAGACCTCGGGGCGACCCAGGTGGCTCCCGCGCAGCAGCAGCGGGAAGAGGCGGATCAGCCGGGCGCGCGTGAGCGGGGCGACATGCACGACGTCGAGCCGACCGTCGTCCGCCCGGGCGTCGGCGCAGATCGGCATGCCGCCACCGTAGCTGCGGGTGTTGCCGACGGCCAGCAGGGTGCCGGGCAGCACGCGCTCCTCGCCTCCGTCGACGGATATCCGGAACACCATCGGACGCAGCCGCACGAGCTCGACGATCACCGCGAGGTAGTAGCGCAGTCGACCGCTCGGATAGCGCAGCGTGTTCGTGCGCTCGCTCACCTTCGCATCGAATCCGAGAGCCGCCACGGTGAGGAACACCCTCGTCTCGCCCTGGGACTCGATCGTGCCGAGGTCGATGGTGCGAACCGACCCGTTCAGCGCGACGAGTGCGGCCTTCCGCGGATCGTCGGTGGGGATGCCGAGCGCTCGGGCGAGGTCGTTCCCGGTGCCGGCCGGCACGAGCGTGATCGGATGTCCGGTCTCGGTGAGCACGTCGACGATGCCGGTCAGTGTGCCGTCACCGCCGACGACGACGATCCCGTCGGGCGCCGCGCGCACCGCCCCGCGGGCGAGGGAGCGGGTCTGCTCGGCGGATCGTCCCGTGAAGACGGTCACCTCGGCTCCGGCCGCCCGCAGCGCTCCCTCGGCCTCGGCACCGACGCGCGCCCCGTGGCCCTTGCCCGCCTGAGGGTTCACGATGAGCGCGAGGCGCACGGGCTCATTCACGGGATGGTTCCTCGGGGATCAGCGCATTGGGGTTCATGACGCCGTGCGGGTCGAGTTCGCGTTTGACCGCGCGAAGGATGCGGATGCCCGTCTCGCCGATCTCCTGCGGCAGCCAGGCGGCGTGATCGCGGCCGATCGCGTGGTGATGGGTGATCGTGCCGCCGGATGCCATGATCGTGTCGCCCACGCGCCGTTTGACGGCGTCCCAGGTGCGCAGCTGGTCGCCTCGGACACCGGCGAGCACGGTGAAGTACAGCGAGGCGCCTGTCGGGTACACGTGCGAGATGTGGCACATCACGAAGCTCTTGGCGCCGGCATCCGCGAACCCGTCCTTGAGAGCCGATGTCACCGCGGCGCGCAGCCGGTGCAGATTCGCCCAGGTGGTCGCTGTCTCGAGCGTCTCGCAGAACACGCCCGCGTCGAGCAGCGCGTCACGCAGGTACGGCCCGTCGAAGCGCGTTCTCGCCCACTCCTCGGCAGCACTGCGCCCGGTGCTCGTGCCGCCGGCTGCGGCGAGCAGCTCGGCGGTGCGCGCTCGCCTGTGCTCGGCATCCTCCCCTTCGAACACGGTCACCGCGCTCGCCCCCTTGGCGAGCACCTTGCCGATGCGTCCCACCTGGGCGAGGCTCACGCCGGTCTCCGCCTCATCGGAGAGCCGGATGACGGTGGGCGTGCCGCCGCGCTGCACGACCTCGCGCAGGGCGTTCGCGCCGGTGGTGAAGTCGGGGAACGTCCACGACTCGACGATCCGATCTGCCGGTGTCGGGTGCACGCGCACGCGCACCTCGGTGATCACCCCGAATGCGCCCTCCGAGCCGAGCATCAGTCGGGTCAGGTCGGGGCCGGCTGCCGACCCGGGGGCGCGGCCGAGATCGAGGTCTCCGGTGGGCGTCGCCATGCGCAGTCCGGTGACCATGGTGTCGAATCGCCCGTACCCGGCGGAGTTCTGGCCCGACGAGCGCGCTGCAGCGAATCCGCCGATGCTGGCATAGCGGAAGCTCTGCGGATAGTGCCCGAGCTCGAGGCCGTGCTCTGCGAGCAGACGCTCCGCTTCGGGGCCGCGCGTGCCGGCGAGAAGCACGGCTTCGCGGCTGACCGCGTCGACGTGGACCAATCCGCGCAGCCGCGCGAGATCCAGTGCGATCACGGCGTGGTGACGGCCGGCGTCCGGGTCGACCCCGCCGACCACGCTCGTCCCGCCGCCGAACGGCACGACCGCGATACCGCGCTCGTGCGCGACGCGCAGCACCGCGGCGACCTCGGCGTGCGTCGCGGGACGCGCGACCGCGTCGGGCGCCTGCTGGTGAGAGGCGCGTCGGTGTAGCAGATCGGGCGTGGATCTTCCGCCGGAGCGCCGCACCCGGGACTCGGCGTCGGTGCGGACCCCGCCGTCGCCGACGACACCGGCCAGGGCCGCCAGGTCGTCGTCGGAGAGGCGCGAGGGTGCCACCTGCACCGCGTCGAGCTCCGGCGCAGGCTCGGGCCGCGGCACGCGGCCCAGCAGAAGAGGCAGCAGCGCGCGCACCGCGCGGGGCAGTCCGACGGCACCGTCGGGGTCGCCCCACCCGTTCCAGCGCATCTCGGGCGGCTCGACAGCGGTGTCGCTCGTGGACCTCATGCGTTACAGTGTGACAGATCATGGAAGATCGTCAACTGCTGAAGGCCGCCGGTCACCCGGCCGGCTGGGACGCCATGCAGCATCGCATCCTCGACGCCGCTGAGCGACTGATCGCGCAGCGCGGCGTGCGGGGGCTCGCGATCGCCGAACTCGCGCGCACCGCCGGGATCAGCCGCCCCACTGTGTATCGCAGCTGGGCCAGCGCCGACGAGGTGGTGCGCTCGACGCTGCTGCGGCGCATGCTGCGCCTGCTCGACGGCATCCCGATCGCCGCCGACCGACCCTCCCTGGTCACCGCCGTGCAGGAGTTCACCCGCGCATTCCGATCGGATGCCCTGTACGCCGCGCTGCTCGAGCGCGAGCCGGAGATCTTCACGCGGTACACCCTGCACCGGTTCGGTGCCAGCCAGCGCGCAATCCTCGGCTGGCTGTCCGCTTCCGTCTCCGCCGCGCAGTCAGCCGGATCCGTGCGACCCGGCGATCCGGCACACATCGCCGTGATGCTGCTGGTCATGACGCAGTCCGCGATCCTGTCGCACGGCACCGTCGCCGACCTGATCAGCGACGACGCCTGGGACGACGAGCTGCGCGCCGCCGTCGACGGGATGCTGCGGCCATGAGAGCACCGACCGCGGCTCTGAACGCGTCCCGACGGCGGATCGAGCTCACCGCGGCTGCCGAGACCACGGCCGACGTGCTCGTCGTCGGCGGGGGCATCACGGGGGCCGGCGCGGCGCTCGATGCCGCGGCGCGAGGGCTGAGCGTCGTGCTGATCGAGGCGCAGGATCTCGCCTTCGGCACCAGCCGGTTCAGCTCGAAGCTCGTGCACGGCGGTCTGCGGTACCTCGCGACCGGAGACATCGCGACGGCCCGGGAGAGTGCGATGGAGCGCCACCTGCTGATGACCGCCATCGCACCGCACCTCACCCACCCGCTCCCCCAGCTGATGCCGTTCGCGCCCGGCGTCGACCTCCGGCAGCGCGGCGCAGGGGCCGTGGGCATGGCGATCGGCGACGCGCTGCGCGTGCACGCACGCACGCCTCGCACCGTCCTGCCCGCCCCGCATGTCGTGTCCGCCCGCCACGCCCGCCGCCTCGTGCCGGCGCTGGCAGCGGATCGCCTTCGCGGCGGCATGGTCGGGTACGACGGACAGCTCGACGACGATGCCCGCCTCGTCGTCACCGTCGCGCGCACCGCGGCCGCGCTCGGCGCGAGTATCCTCACCCGGGTGCGCGCCCGCGCGCTGCACGCGCGCGGAGCCGATGTCGAGGATCTGCTCACCGGAGAGAGTCTGCACCTGCGCGCTCGCGCCGTGATCAACGCCACCGGTGTCTGGGCGGGCTCACTCGACGACGCGATCCGGGTACGGCCCAGTCGCGGCACGCACATCGTGCTCGACGCCGCCGATCTCGGGCATCCCACCGCCGCCCTCGCCATCCCGCATCCCGGCTCGATCAGCCGTTACGTGTTCGCCCTGCCGCAGGCCGACGGGCTCGTCTACGTCGGGCTGACCGACGAGGACGCCCCCGGTGCGGTGCCGGATGTCGCCGCGCCGACCGATGCCGAGATCACGTTCCTGCTCGACACGCTGAACCGCGTGCTCGACACGCCCGTGCCGCGCGAGCGGGTTCTCGGGGCGTTCGCCGGTCTTCGTCCGCTGGTCGACAGCGGGGATGCCGCCACCGCAGACGTCTCCCGCCGGCATCTTGTGAGCGAGTCGGGCGAGGGGTTCGTGAGCGTGCTGGGCGGAAAGCTGACCACCTACCGACGCATGGCCGAGGATGCCGTCGATCTGGCGGTCGGTCTGGCCCGGCTCGATGCCGCCCCGTCCCGCACCGCGGCCCTGCGACTCGTGGCGCTGCCCGAGCGCCTCCCCGGGCCGCCCCTCATCGACGGCGTGGCGGCGACCGAGCGGGATGTGGTCGACGCCGTGCGGGAAGAGGGCGCGCTCAGCGCCGACGACGTGCTCGAGCGCCGGCTGCGCGTGGGACTCGTGCCGTCGCGGCGGGCTGCGCTGCTCTCGCCGGTCACCGAGATCGTCGAGAGGACGCTCGACGAGCTCAGCGCTTCTGGATGAGTGGGAGGTCGATGGCCCCGGTCTGTCCGGGAGCCTTCGCGACCGGGATGCGTGTTCCGCCCACCTGCGCGACGATGTCGGCCGCGATCTTGTCGATCGTCAGACCGGCATCCTCGAGGATCTGCTCGCGGGACGCGTGGTCGAGGAACTCGTCCGGCAGGCCCAGTTCGTCGACCCCCGTGTCGATCCCGGCCTCGCGCAGCACCTGACGCACGCGCGTGCCGATGCCGCCGACGCGGATGCCGTCCTCCAGGGTGATCACGAGACGGTGCCGCGCGGCCAGTGTCACGACCGCGGGCTGCACGGGCACCGCCCAGCGCGGGTCGATCACGGTGACGCCGATCCCTCGCTCGCGCAGCCGCTCGGAGATCTTCACGGCGATCTCGGCGAACGAGCCGATCGCGACGATGAGCACGTCCTCCTCGTCGCTGCGGGCGAGCACGTCGGTGCCGTCGGCGAGGCGCTCGATGGCCGTGATCGGGTCGGGCACGTCGCCCTTGGGGTAGCGGATCACCGTGGGCGCGTCGTCGACGGTGACCGCCTCGGCGAGGCATTCGCTCAGGCGCACGGCGTCGCGTGGGGCGGCGATCCGGATGCCGGGCACCATCTGCAGCATCGCCAGATCCCACACGCCGTTGTGGCTGGGCCCGTCCGGGCCGGTCACACCGGCGCGGTCGAGCACGAACGTGACCCCGGCGCGGTGCAGCGCGACATCCATCAGCACCTGGTCGAAGGCGCGGTTCATGAAGGTGGCGTAGATCGCGACGACGGGATGCAGGCCTCCGAACGCGAGCCCTGCGGCGGACGCGACGGCGTGCTGCTCGGCGATGCCGACGTCGTACACCCGATCGGGGAACCGCTCGGCGAAGGCGGCGAGGCCCGTCGGACGCAGCATCGCCGCGGTCATCGCGATGACCTTGTCGTCGCGACCGCCGATCTCGACGAGCGCGTCCGAGAAGACCGAGGTCCACGACGTGCCGGACGACGACGACAGCGCGCCGCCGGTCTTCGGGTCGATGCGTCCGACGGCGTGGAACTGATCGGCCACGTCGTCGAGAGCGGGCTGGTAGCCGCGGCCCTTCTCGGTGATCGCGTGCACGATGACCGGGGCGCCGTAGTCCTTGGCGTAGCGCAGCGTCTCGATGAGCGCGTCGACGTCGTGCCCGTCCACCGGCCCCAGGTACTTGATGTCGAGGTTGGAGTACAGCGCCACGTTGTTCGTGAAGCGCGAGAGGAACCCGTGAGTGCCGCCGCGCACGCCGCGGAACACCGCGCGCCCGAGCGGACCGAACGCGCGGAACAGCCGGTCGGACTTTCGGTGCATCTCGCGGTACACGCCCGCGGTGCGCACCCGGTTCAGATAGCGCGACATTCCGCCGATCGTCGGCGCGTAGGAGCGGCCGTTGTCGTTCACGACGATGACGAGGTTGCGCTCGTTGTCGTCGCTGATGTTGTTCAGCGCCTCCCAGGTCATCCCGCCGGTGAGTGCGCCGTCGCCGACGACCGCCACGACGTGCCGATCGGCCCGTCCCGTGGCGGTGAGCGCCCGCGAGATCCCGTCCGCCCAGCTCAGCGAGCTCGACGCGTGCGACGACTCGACGACATCGTGCACGCTCTCGGAACGCTGCGGGTACCCGGCGAGTCCGCCGCGGGAGCGCAGGCTCGAGAAGTCCTGGCGCCCGGTGAGCAGCTTGTGCACGTACGACTGGTGACCGGTGTCGAAGATGATCGGGTCATCGGGCGAGGAGAACACCCGGTGCAGGGCGATCGTGAGCTCGACGACGCCGAGGTTCGGCCCGAGGTGACCGCCGGTGCGAGCGACGTTCTCGACGAGGAAGGCCCGGATCTCGTCCGCCAGCTCGACCAGTTCCCCGCTGGAGAGTCGATCGAGATCTCGGGGGCCGGTGATGCTCGGCAGGATCGGCATGGACGTCCTTCCGCGATGTCGGGCGCCCGCCGGGGACGGCGTGCACATCCGGATATTCTATCTCGGGTTCAGACGCGGGCATCGGATGCCGACGCGTCCCGAGCCGTTCCGGATGCGACAGGGGTCCGGATGCCGAAGCATCCGGACCCCTGTCGGCGCGCGTCAGACCAGCGAACGCAGCACGTACTGCAGGATGCCGCCGTTGCGGTAGTAGTCGGCCTCACCGGGTGTGTCGATGCGGACGACCGCGTCGAAGGTGATGGGCTCGCGCCCCTCGGCCGAGAACTCGCTCGGGGTGGCGGTGACCTTGACCGTCTTCGGCGTGGTGCCCTCGTTGAGCGCGGTCAGGCCCTCGATCGAGATGACCTCGGTGCCGTCGAGCCCGAGGGACTCCCAGGTCTCGCCCGCCGGGAACTGCAGCGGGACGACGCCCATGCCGATGAGGTTGGAGCGGTGGATGCGCTCGAAGCTCTCGGTGATGACCGCCTTGACGCCGAGAAGGTTGGTGCCCTTGGCCGCCCAGTCGCGCGACGAGCCCGAACCGTACTCCTTGCCGCCGAAGATCACCAGCGGGATGCCCTGATCCTGGTAGTTCTGCGACGCGTCGTAGATGTACGCCTGCGGACCACCCTCCTGGGTGAAGTCGCGGGTGAACCCGCCCTCGATCTGCTGCCCGTCGTTGACGGCCTTGACGAGCGCGTTCTTGAGGCGGATGTTCGCGAACGTGCCGCGGATCATCACCTCGTGGTTGCCTCGACGCGATCCGTAGGAGTTGAAGTCGCGCTGCTCGACACCGTGCTCGGTGAGGTACTGCGCGGCCGGCGTGCCCGCCTTGATGTTGCCCGCCGGCGAGATGTGATCGGTGGTGACCGAGTCGCCCAGCGTCGCCAGCACGCGCGCGCCGGTGATGTCGGTGACCGGGGCCGGGGTCAGCTCCATGCCGTCGAAGTACGGCGCCTTGCGCACGTAGGTCGACGCGTCGTCCCACTCGAAGATCGGACCGGTCGGCGTCGGCAGGTTCTTCCAGCGCTCGTCACCGTCGAACACGGTGGCGTACTGCTTGATGAACTGGTCGCGCGAGATCGACGAGTCGATGATCTCCTGCACCTCTTCGGGGGCCGGCCAGATGTCCTTCAGGAAGACGTCGTTGCCGGCCTCGTCCTTGCCGAGCGGGTCGGTCTCGAAGTCGAAGTGCATCGAACCGGCGATCGCGTACGCGACCACCAGCGGCGGGCTCGCGAGGTAGTTCATCTTCACGTCGGGGCTGATCCGGCCCTCGAAGTTGCGGTTGCCCGAGAGCACCGCGGTCACCGCGAGGTCGTGCTCGTTGATCGCCTCGGACACCTCTTCGATCAGCGGACCGGAGTTTCCGATGCAGATCGTGCAGCCGTAGCCGACGGTGTAGAAGCCGAGACCCTCGAGGTCCTTGTCGAGACCGGACTTCTCGTAGTAGTCGGTGACGACCTTCGAGCCGGGGCCGAGCGTGGTCTTGACCCACGGCTTCTGCTTCAGCCCCTTCTCCCGCGCCTTGCGGGCGAGAAGACCGGCCGCGATCATCACCGACGGGTTCGACGTGTTGGTGCACGAGGTGATCGCGGCGAGCGTCACGGCGCCGTTGTCGAGGATGTACTTCTGCCCCTCGGGCGTGGTGACCGGCACCGGGCGCGAGACGTTCGCCGGAGCGCCGCTGTTGATGTGCACCGGGCGCGTGGTCGGCGATTCCTCGCCGGGAACCTGACCGGGGTCGGATGCCGGGAACGAGTGCTTCGACTCGAGGTCGACGATGTCGTCGCTGGTGGTGGCTTCCGCGTAGTTGACGATGTCCTTCTCGAACTGCTGCTTCGCCTCGGAGAGCAGGATCCTGTCCTGCGGGCGCTTGGGTCCGGCGATCGAGGGGACGACCGTCGAGAGGTCGAGCTCCATGTACTCGGAGTACGAGGGCTCCTTGTCGGCGTCGTGCCACAGACCCTGAACCTTGGCGTACTGCTCGACGAGGTCGACGGCGTGCTCGTCGCGGCCGGTGAGGCGCAGGTAGTCGAGGGTCACGTCGTCGATGGGGAACATCGCGGCGGTCGACCCGAACTCGGGCGACATGTTGCCGATCGTGGCGCGGTTCGCGAGCGGGACGGATGCGACACCGGCACCGTAGAACTCGACGAACTTGCCGACCACGCCGTGCTGGCGGAGCATGTCGGTGATCGTCAGCACCACGTCGGTGGCGGTGACACCGGCGGGGATCTCGCCGGTCAGCTTGAAGCCGACGACCCGCGGGATGAGCATCGACACGGGCTGACCGAGCATGGCGGCCTCGGCCTCGATGCCGCCGACGCCCCAGCCGAGCACGCCCAGACCATTGACCATGGTGGTGTGCGAGTCGGTGCCGACGCACGTGTCCGGGTATGCACGCAGCACGCCGTCGACGGTGCGGTCGTAGATGACCTTGGCCAGGTGCTCGATGTTCACCTGGTGCACGATTCCCGTCCCCGGGGGCACGACCTTGAAGTCGTCGAACGCGGTCTGGCCCCAGCGCAGGAACTGGTAGCGCTCGCCGTTGCGCTGGTACTCGATCTCGACGTTGCGCTCGATCGCGTCCGGACGCCCGAACAGGTCGGCGATGACGGAGTGGTCGATCACCATCTCTGCGGGAGAGAGCGGGTTGATGCGGTTCGGGTCGCCGCCGAGCGCCGTGACGGCCTCGCGCATGGTGGCGAGGTCGACGATGCAGGGCACACCCGTGAAGTCCTGCATGACCACGCGGGCGGGCGTGAACTGGATCTCGGTGTCGGGCTCCGCTGCGGGGTCCCACGATCCGAGCGCCTCGATCTGCGCCTTCGTGACGTTGGCGCCGTCCTCGGTGCGCAGCTGGTTCTCGAGGAGCACCTTCAGAGCGAAGGGGAGCTTCTCATGACCAGGCACCGTGTCGATGCGGAAGATCTCGTAGTCGGTGCTGCCGACTGTCAGGGTGCTCTTGGCACCGAAGCTGTTCACCGTGGACACGAATCCGTCTCCTTCTGATCGGATGGGAGCGACAGGCGCTTCCATCTTGCTCGCCGAGTGATCGCGACGGCTAGCAAGGCCTGCCTTACCAGTGTGCGTCGGACGACCACTCGAGGAAATGAGCAATTTATCTTGACGTCAAGATAAATCTACCAGAACGGACGTCGGTCCGCCGCTACTCGGCGCGCCGGTAGAGCGCGCGGACGACGAGCCATGTCACCGCGACCATGGGCGCGAAGAGCGGCAGGCCCATGACCAGCTTGAGCGTGCCGAGCAGGGTCACCTGATCCGTGAGGTACAGCGGCAGCTGAACAGACAGTCGCAGCAGGAACAGCGCGCCCCAGGCCAGCCCCAGCCAGAAGAACGCGCGGCGCTTGCGACGGTCACCGCGCCACGCGGTGCCCTCGCCCATCAGGAAGCCGACCGCGAGTCCGATGATCGACCAGCCGACGAGGGCCGCGACGATCATCACCGTGCCGTATACCGCGTTCGTGATCAGACCGGGCACGAAGTTGTCGGCCCCGCGTCCGGTCCACAGCGCCAGACCCGCCGCCGCCCCCGCGGCCACCAGGCCCCCGAACGCCGCAGCGGGCGGCGACTTCTGCACGAGGCGGATGACGGTGAACACGGCGGCGATCCCGACCGACACGCCGAGGGAGAGCAGCAGGGGCTCCGGGCGCAGAGTGAACAGGATCACGAACGCGAGGCTGGGCAGCACCGACTCGACGATCCCGCGCCAGCCGCCCATCGCACTCCAGACGACCCGGTGGGCGCCCTCGTCGGTCTCCGTGCTGAGACCCGCCCGGCGCGCGGCACCGCCGAGAGCGGCACCGATCACGTCGGCCGCCGTCGGCTCGGCGGAGCCGATCGGCTCGGATGCCGGATGCCCGGGGGCGGGCGAATCGTCCCGGTCGTCGGCCGGTGTCACGCCGATCCCGGCGTGGAGGGCATCTTCAGCGGGATCAGGTCACGCGGCGGCATCGGCGTCACGCCTCGCACGACGACGATCGAGCGGAACAGATCTTCGACCTGCTCGGCCGCGGCGGGGTCGGACGCGGCGTCGCCGCCGATGACTCCGCGCAGGAACCAGCGCGGTCCGTCGACGCCGACGAATCTCGCCAGCCGCATGCCGGATCCCTCAGCCGCCGTGGCAGGCACCTCGGCGAGCAGCTCCTTGCCCAGCGTGCCCTCGCGCTCTTCGACCCGCCCGCCCTGCGTGCGGATCTGGTCGCGCAGCTGCACGCGGGTCTCATCCCACAGCCCGCGCGAGCGCGGCGCCGCGAACGGCTGCACCTGCAGCGACGAGCCGGCGTAGTCGAGGCCGACCGCGACGATCCGCTTGCTCTGCTCCTCGACCTCGAGACGCAGGTTCAGACCCTCCCGGGGCAGCACCTTGATGCCGCCGAGGTCGATGTACGGCCGCACGGGGTTCGCCTCGCTGTCGTCGAACGGGCCGGCGGTCGCCCGGTCGGCCGGTGCGGACTTCAGCGTGGGTTCGATCTCTTCAGTCATTCGCTCTTTCCCTGGGTGTAGCCGGTCGACCCGAATCCGCCGCCACCGCGGACGCTGTCGGGCAGGTCGTCGACGGGTTCGAAACGCGCCTGCACGACGGGCATCACGATGAGCTGCGCGATGCGGTCGCCGACCGCCACATCGTACGCTTCTCTGCTGTCGGTGTTCAGCAGGCTGACCTTGATCTCGCCCCGGTAGCCCGCGTCGACGGTGCCGGGCGAGTTGACCACGGTGATGCCGTGCCTGGCGGCGAGTCCGCTGCGTGGCACGACGAAGGCCGCGTACCCCTCGGGCAGCGCGATGCGCACGCCCGTGCCGATCAGCGCCCGCTCACCGGGCTCGAGCCGGACCGCCTCGGTCGACACCAGATCGGCCCCGGCATCTCCGGGGTGCGCGTAGAACGGGACGTTCGCCGAGATAATGGGGACGGCAACGGAATGAGTCACCCCATGAGGCTAATGCAGAACCTTCACCCCGCTACGCGCGAGACGTACCGCGAGCGACTGACCCCCGGGCTGGCGCTGCTGATCACCATCGCCCTCGCCGGGCCGATGGTGTCGCTCGTGCTGACACCGCTCGACCCGAGCCTCGCGCTGATCGTCGGAGCGGCCGTCTCGCTCGTGCTGGTGGTCGTGAGCATCGCCCTGTCCCCCACCATCCGCGTGGTCGACGGCGTGCTGCATGCGGGGCGCGCACACATCGACGCGGCCTGGCTGGGCGAGCCCGGCGAGTTCTCCGGCCAGGAGGCCAGGGCCCGGCGCACGCATCAGATCGCGAGAGACGGCTGGAACCTGCTGCGCGGCGGCATCGACGGCGTCGTGATCGTGCCGATCACCGATCCGGGCGACCCGGTGAACAGCTGGACGATCTCGTCCCGCACCCCCGACCGTCTCGCCGCGGCGATCAGGACGGCGCGCGCACAGCGTCGCTGACGCGCCGGAATGCAGAACGCGCCCCGAGCCATCAGGCCGGGGCGCGTGCGTGTCGGTGATCAGGCGGCGCATTCCTTGCAGATCGGGCCGTCCGCGCCGTCGTGGTCGAGCTGCGAGCGGTGCTTCACGAGGAAGCAGCTCATGCAGGTGAACTCGTCCTGCTGCGCGGGCAGCACGACGACATCGAGTTCCATGTCGGAGAGGTCGGCGCCGGGGAGCTCGAACCCCGTCGGGTTGTCCGAGTCCTCGACGTCGCCGGCGCCGGACTGGGTGTTCGGCACGCGCTCCTTGAGGGCTTCGATCGACTCGGAGTCGTCTTCGCTCTTGCGCGGGGCGTCGTAATCGGTTGCCATGCGGTGATTCTCCACTTCCGTGGTGCGTGTGATCTGGGGGGTGGGGGGATCCGATATCGGGTGATCGGCGGGCCATAGTTTGCACGACTGCGCGCCGATAAGCAAATGCCTGTCGGCCCGGTCGGGAAAACTCGCGGCACGCCCGCCGTATTCCCCACTCGATCAGCGTGCGCGTGACACCATGAATGCACACCCATCAGAGGGGCATCAGCATGGAAAACGTCACCATCATCGGAACGGAAGCGGGAGTCCTCGTCCTCGCGACCGAGTCCGGGCAGCGCTTCGCGCTGCCCATCGACGACGTCCTGCATCGCGAAGTGCGTCGAGCGACCCGCGAGGCCGAACCCGCTCCGGCGCGTCTGGCCGCGAGCCCGCGAGACATCCAGGCGCAGATCCGCGCGGGCCTGACTGCGGTCGAGGTCGCCGCGCTGCTCGGCGTGAGCGAGTCCGATGTGGCGCGCTTCGAGGGCCCCGTCCTCGCCGAACGCGAGCACATCGTCAACCAGGCTCTCGCCGTGCCGGTGCTGATCGGCAGCGAGGTGGAGCCCGATGCCCAGCCCACCTTCGGCTCCGCCGTGCGCGCCAAGCTCTCCGACCTGGCCGCGTCCGACGAGCGCTGGGCGAGCTGGAAGGACGAGGCCGGCTGGACGGTCAAGCTCGAGTTCACGGCGAACGAGGTCGCGCACGATGCGCGCTGGGCGTTCGACCCGCGCCGCAGCACGCTCTCCCCGATCAACGCCGACGCCGCGCAGCTGTCCCGGCAGGGTTCGCTTCCCGAGGGTCTCATCCCGCGCCTTCGCGCGGTGGAGGCAGAGCGCGTCTCGCCGTACAAGGACGAGAGCCGCTTCGACTCGGGCGCCTTCGGCCCGCGTCTGCTGCCCCCGCCCGAGGAGAGCGAGGAGGCTCCGGTCGCCGAGCACTCCAGCGCCGCTGTTCAGGATGCCGCCGCCCGCCGCGCCCCCGAGGAGCACCGCACCAGCTCCGAGACCGCCGACCTGCTCGAGGCGCTGCGCCGCCGTCGCGGCCAGCGCGAGTCCGCACCGCTGTTCGACGGCGGTGACGATGACGACGCGTCGCCGCTGGCTCTGTTCGATGCGCTCGCCGAGCCCGCAGACGAGGCGTCCGACGCCAAGCCGTCCGAGGCGAAGCCGGAGCCGGCAGCCGAGCAGCCCAGCGGGCGCCGGAAGCGCCGCAACGCGATGCCCTCCTGGGACGAGATCGTGTTCGGAGCGCGCACCGACGAGTGACCCTTCGACAGGCTCGGGGACCCGACCACCTCAGCGCCGGAAGGCACCGAGTCTGATGAACGGCACGCGCCACTCCTCCGGCGTCAGTGCACCGTGCTGGCCCACCATGCCGCGCCCGCGCTGGTCGTCGGCCTCGGCGTCGTAGAGGGCGACGTTGCCTCGCGCGATCACCAGCAGGTCGCCGATGCGCTCGCGCACGGCATCCGACTCCACCGGTCCGAACAGTCCGGCATCGATCGCCTCGGTGCGGCTGACCACGTCGGCCGCACCGCCCAGGTCCCGTCGCCAGCGCGAGAGCAGACCGGCCTGGTCAGCGTCGGGCTCGGTGTAGACGTGCAGCATCCGCGGTTCGCCGCCGATGTGCCGGATGCCGTCGTGCCAGCCCCCCGCCGCATCCAGCACGAGCTGCCGGTGGTGCGGCACGTCGATCATCCCGTGATCGGCGGTGACCAGCACCCCCACCCCGTCGGGGATCCGCCGCGCGAGTGCGGCATCGACATCCTCCAGGGCGGCGACCCACTCGGCCGAGTCGACGCCGTGGCGATGGCCCGCCTTGTCGACCTCGGGCAGGTAGCAGTACACGAGGGCCCCGTCGTGAGCATCCGCGAGCTCCCAGGCCAGCTCCACCCGCTCGGCCGCTCCGCGCGCCGACCGGAAGTCGGCGCCGCGCAGCGTCGCTCGGGAGAATCCGCTGCCGGCGTAGGCCGGGATCCCGACGGCGAACGCCGGATGCCCGGCGGCCGCGGCCTGCTCGAAGACCGTCGGGCTGCTCTGCCACTGCACGGGGTCGCAGCCTGCGGCCTCCCACCCGCTGAGCAGGTTCACCAGCCTGTCGGACTCCGGATCGCGCACACGGTAGCCGACTAGGCCGTGCGTTCCGGGAGCGGCCCCGGTGAGCAGGCTGGTCAGCGCGGCTGCCGTGGTGGTGGGGAACACGGATCCCGCGACGTCCTTCTTCGCCATGGCCGACGACAGTGTGCGCGCGTGTCCGGCGTGCGCGCGCAGTGCCGGCGCGCCCAGCCCGTCCACGACCACCAGCACGACAGAGCGCACCGTGCGGAGGTCGGCGGTTCCGCCGCGCAGCGAGGCGAGAAGCTGTGGCGCCACCCCGCTGATGCTCCGCGTCGAATCAAGGCTGGTCGGTAGGATGAGAGGCATCCGGGTCAGTCTCGCACAGGTGGCCCGACGCGCCGCGCCCGAGCGCCGTCGCGAGTCCGCACCGAGCGACCTGCAGGAAGTCCATGCCAAAGCCCTCGTCATCCGAGCCCGTCCAGGAGCGCATCCAGGACATCGACCTGTCGCAGGAGATGCAGGGCTCGTTCCTCGAGTACGCCTACTCGGTGATCTACTCCCGCGCACTGCCCGACGCCCGTGACGGACTGAAGCCCGTGCAGCGTCGCATCCTGTACCAGATGGCCGAGATGGGGCTGCGCCCCGATCGCGGCCACGTCAAGAGCGCCCGCGTCGTGGGCGAGGTGATGGGAAAGCTGCACCCGCACGGCGACTCCGCCATCTACGACGCCCTGGTGCGCCTCGCCCAGGACTTCGCGCTGCGCGTGCCGCTCGTCGACGGCCACGGCAACTTCGGCTCGCTCGATGACGGCCCGGCGGCATCCCGATACACCGAGGCGCGGCTGGCGGCATCCGCTCTGGCGATGACCGAGAACCTCGACGAGGACGTCGTCGACTTCGTGCCCAACTACGACGGCCAGTTCCAGCAGCCCGCCGTGCTCTCGGCGGCCTTCCCCAACCTGCTCGTCAACGGCGCCAGCGGCATCGCCGTCGGCATGGCGACGAACATGGCCCCGCACAACCTCATCGAGGTCGTCGCGGCGGCCACCCACCTGCTCGAGAACCCCGAGGCGACCACCGCCGAGCTGAGGGAGTTCGTGCCCGGCCCCGACTTCCCGTCGGGTGGGATCCTGATGGGCCTCGACGGCGTCAAGGACGCGTACGAGTCGGGCCGTGGGGCCTTCCGACTGCGCGCGAAGACCTCGATCGAACCGCTCGGGCCGCGCAAGACCGGCATCGTCATCACCGAGCTGCCCTACCAGGTCGGGCCCGAGCGCGTCATCGAGAAGCTCAAAGACGCGGTAGGCGCGAAGAAACTGCAGGGCATCAGCGATGTGCAGGATCTGACCGATCGCAAGAACGGTCTGCGGCTGGTCGTCACCGTGAAGACCGGTTTCGACCCGGCCGCGGTGCTCGAGCAGCTGTTCCGCTTCACCCCGCTCGAGGAGTCGTTCTCGATCAACAACGTCGCGCTCGTCGACGGTCAGCCGCGCACCCTCGGCCTCAAGGAGCTGCTGCGGGTGTACCTGCAGCACCGTGTCGAGGTCGTCACGCGACGCAGCCGATACCGCCTCGCGCGGCGCAACGAGCGGCTGCATCTCGTGCGCGGTCTGCTGCTGGCGATCCTCGACATCGACGAGGTCATCCAGGTCATCCGCTCGTCCGACGACTCCGAGACCGCCCGCGCGCGCCTGCAGCAGGTGTTCGAGCTCGATGAGGTGCAGGCCGAGTACATCCTCGAGCTGCGTCTGCGCCGCCTGACGAAGTTCTCACGTCTCGAGCTCGAGGCCGAGCGCGACAAGCTGCTCGCGGAGATCGCCGAGCTCGAGACGCTGCTGGCCGATCCGGCCCTGGTCCGCGCTCAGGTCGCGCGGGAGCTGGATGCCGTGGCCGAGCAGTTCGGCACGCACCGGCGCACCCTGCTGCTCAACGCCGCGCCGCCCAAGGCGCGCACCACGAAGTCGGCTGCGGAGCTGCAGATCGCGGATGCCCCGACGACGCTGCTGCTGTCGACCACGGGGCGCGCCGTGCGCGTCGACCTCGAGCCGGGCGTCGTGATCACGACGCCGCCGCGTCGCAGCAAGCACGATGCCATTCAGGCGCGCCTGGAGACGACCACGCGCAGCGAGATCGGCGCAGTCACCACGGCGGGACGGGTCGTGCGGTTCACGCCCCTCGACATCCCTGCCGTGCCCGCCTCGTCGGTCGGTCTCGGTGCCGGCGTGCGCATCTCCGACTACCTCGGGTTGACCGACCGCACCGAGCGGGTCATCGCCCTCATCCGCTTCGACGACGACACCCCCGTCGCCCTGGGCACCAGGGACGGTGTGGTGAAGCGCGTCATCCCCTCGACACTCGCCGTGCGGCCCGAGTTGGAGATCATCGGGCTGAAGCCGAAGGACGTGGTCGTCGGCGCGGCATCCGCCCCCGACGACGCGGAGCTCGTCTTCGTCACCTCGGATGCCCAGCTGCTGCACTTCGCGGCGGCGAACGTGCGCCCCCAGGGGGCCCCCGCCGGCGGCATGGCCGGGATGAAGCTCGGCGCGAACAGCCAGGTCATCTCGTTCACGGTGGTCGACGCGGCCGACGACGCCGTCGTGGTCACCGTCTCGGGTGCGGCGGGCACCCTGGCGGGCGCCGACGCGGGCCGGGCGAAGGTCTCGGACTTCGCCGAGTTCCCCGCGAAGGGCCGTGCGACCGGAGGCGTGCGCGCGCACGCACTGCTCAAGGGCGAGGACGGTCTTCGCCTGGCCTGGGTCGGCGCCCATCCGCGCGCGGTCGGGACCGACGGCGCGGCTCGCGTTCTGCCCGAGTCCGGTGCGAAGCGCGACGGCTCCGGCCAGCCGCTGGATGCCGTGATCGGGTCGGTCGGCACCGCGATCGGCTGACCCTTCGACAGGCTCAGGGGCCCAGGGTGGGGCGTCTGGGGCCGAGTTGGTGGCGGGGCCCTTCGACAGGCTCAGGGGCCCAGGGTGGGGCGTCAGGGGCCGAGTTGGTGGCGGGGACCCAGTTGAGGCTCAGGGGACCAGTTGGGGGGTCCGGGGGTCAGGCGTCGATGGCCTCGCGGCTGAGCCGGTCGCTCGAGCTCATGATGAACTCGCGGCGCGGCGCCACCTCGCTGCCCATCAGCAGCTCGAAGGTGCGCACCGCGGCATCCGCCGACTCGGCGTCTTCGATCGTCACACGGCGCAGCAGCCGACCGGACTTCTCCATGGTCGTGTTGGCGAGCTGATCGGCATCCATCTCCCCCAGGCCCTTGTAGCGCTGGATCGGATCCTGCCAGCGCTTGCCGGCCTTCTGCAGCTTCGCGAGCAGAGCGTGGAGTTCGGCCTCAGAGTAAGTGTAGATGGTCTCGTTCGGCTTCGAGCCGGGATTCATCACGATCACACGGTGCAGCGGCGGGACGGCGGAGTACACCCGACCCGCCTCGACGAGCGGGCGCATGTAGCGGAAGAAGAGGGTGAGCAGCAGGGTGCGGATGTGCGCGCCGTCGACGTCGGCGTCGCTCATCAGGATCACCTTGCCGTAGCGCGCGGCGCTGAGGTCGAAGGAGCGACCGGAGCCGGCGCCGATCGTCGTGATGATCGCCGCACACTCGGCGTTGCCGAGCATGTCGCTCACCGACGCCTTCTGCACGTTGAGGATCTTGCCGCGGATCGGCAGCAGCGCCTGGAACTCGCTGTTGCGGGCATGCCGTGCCGTGCCGAGCGCCGAATCGCCCTCGACGATGAACAGCTCGCTCTGCTCGAAGTCCTTCGACCGGCAGTCGACCAGCTTCGCGGGCAGCGACGAAGACTCGAGCGCCGTTTTGCGCCGCTGCGTCTCCTTGTGCGCTCGCGCCGAGACCCGGGCCTTCATCTCGGAGACGATCTTGTCGAGCAGCATCGACGCCTGGTTCTTGTCGTCGCGCTTCGTCGACGCGAAGCGCTCGGCGAGCTGCTTGCGCACCACCTGCGCGACGATCGTGCGCACGGCGGGCGTGCCGAGAACCTCCTTGGTCTGCCCCTCGAACTGCGGCTCGGGCAGGGTGACGGTGAGCACCGCGGTGAGCCCCGCGAGCACGTCGTCCTTCTCGAGCTTGTCGTTTCCGACCTTGAGACGGCGGGCGTTCTGCTCGACCTGGCCGCGCAGGGTCTTCAGCAGCTCCTGCTCGAAGCCCTGCTGGTGCGTGCCGCCCTTGGGCGTCGCGATGATGTTGACGAACGAGCGCACCGTCGTGTCGTAGCCGGTGCCCCATCGCAGGGCGACATCGACCTCGCACTCGCGCTCGACCTCGGTCGCCTTCATGTGCCCGTCGGCCTGCAGCACGGGCACCGTCTCGGTGAAGCGTCCGCTGCCCTGGATGCGCCAGGTGTCGGTGACGGGCGCGTCGGATGCCAGGTACTCGACGAATTCCGAGATGCCGCCCTCGTACAGGTAGGTGGTCACGCGGGGGCCGGAGGACGCATCCCCGTCCGGTGCACCTTCCGCATGCGCCGCCGAGCCCGGCGCCGGGCGCTCGTCGCGGATCTCGAACTCGAGGCCGGGGACGAGGAAGGCCGTCTGACGCGCGCGGGTCTCGAGCTCGGGAAGCTGGAACGCGGCGTCCTTGGTGAAGATCTGCCGGTCTGCCCAGTAGCGCACCCTGGTGCCGGTGACGCCCTTGGCGACCTTGCCGACCACGCGCAGCTCGCTTTTCTGCTCGAACGGCGTGAACGGGGCGTCGGGGCGCGGCTCGCCGTCGTCGGCGAACACGCCGGGCTCGCCGCGGTGGAACGACATCGCGTAGGTCTTGCCGCCGCGGTCGACCTCGACGTCGAGGCGCTCCGACAGCGCGTTCACGACCGAGGCGCCGACACCGTGCAGACCGCCGGATGCCGCGTACGAGCCGCCGCCGAACTTCCCGCCCGCGTGCAGCTTGGTGTACACGACCTCGACGCCGGTGAGCCCGGTGCGGGGCTCGACATCGACAGGCACGCCGCGACCGCGGTCGGCGACCTCGACGCTTCCGTCGGCGTGCAGCGTGATGTCGATCTTCGAGCCGTTGCCGGCGACGGCCTCGTCGACCGAGTTGTCGATGATCTCCCACAGGCAGTGCATGAGACCCGGCGAACCGTTCGAGCCGATGTACATGCCGGGGCGCTTGCGCACGGCCTCGAGGCCCTCGAGAACCTGGAGATGGTGGGCGGAATACTCGGCAGTCACAGTCATCCATCCTATTTCCGCGTGGCCAGGGGCCGGACCGCGACACTCCCCGCACGGCAAGGGCGTGTGCGCGGCGTACGCGCACAGCGAAACACGCCGCGAACCGGGCATGCGCACAGGACGCGCGTGGTTGTATTGACTACGACCACAAGGGATCCGAACCGCTGAGGAGGCACCGAGATGAACGCCACGACTGAGCGCGAGACCGTCGAGTACCGCCTCACCGCCATGGACCGCTGCGACTCCTGCGGGGCGCAGGCGTACATCGCCGCTGAGGTCAACGGCACCGAGATGCTGTTCTGTGCGCACCACGGACGCAAGTACGAAGAGAAGCTGCGCGCCGTCGCCACCTCGTGGCACGACGAGACCGCCCGCCTCATCGAGGCCTGAGACGGTCAGTCGACCACGAGTCGACGCACCGCGGGAGTGAGCCTGGTGATGATCTCCTCGCCGACCGTGTCCACGTGCTCGGCCAGGGCCGTGGCATCCGGCTCGCCATCGGCCCCCGGCCCGAAGAGCACCACCCGCTGACCGACGGTCGCTCCCTCCCATCGCTCGACCGTCATGGCGGTGCCGCTGATGTCGACGATGCGGCGCAGGCCGCCGGGCGTGGCGACCTGCGCGCCGCTCAGGGTCGAGGGCAGGCCGTGGAAGGCGCCCATGCCGACGCAGACCGCGTCGGCATCGACCTGCTCCACGGCAGCGCTGAGCCGGGCGATCAGACGCAGGCCGTCGAGCGGCGGGCCGTCGGCCGAGCGGATGCCGTAGCAGAACGCGCCGATGCGGCTCAGTGAGCCGCGCAGCTCGGGGCGCCACCACGCGGCGGCGGACGCCGTGAGGTGCAGCACCTCGGGCTCGCCCCCGGCGTCGACGAGTTGGGCGACGGCGTCGAGGAACACCCGCTGGGCGGCGTCGTCCTCTGCATCACTGGCCTCGGAGAGGTGACTCCACACCCCGGAGACCACCACGCTGCCGCGACGCTCGGCCGCCATCGCGGCGGCCACGGCGTCGTGCCACTGCTCGGGACGGAACCCGTTGCGGTGCAGACCGGTGTCGATCTTCAGGTGCACCCGAACGCGCGCGCCCGCGGCGTCGGCCTCGGCGATCACGTCGTCAAGATAGGCGGCCGACCCCACACCGAGGTCGATGTCGGCCGCGATCGCCTGAGCGATCTCCGGGCGCGGTGACGTAGCCCACGCGTACACGCGCTGGTCGGTGAGAGCGCGGATGCGCAGGGCCGTGGCGATGTCGTAGCCGCCGAACCAGGCCACGCCGGCCGCGGATGCCTCGCGCACGGCCCAGTCGATGCCGAGCGCGTACGCGTCGTCCTTCATCACCAGCAGCAGCTCCGACGGCGACAGACGCCGCTGCACCGCGGCGATGTTGCGGCGGAACGCACCTCGCGAGATCTCGAGCACAGGTCCTGTCATGCTGACCACTCCCCCTGCGCGTGTCGCCCGATGACCACGGCCATCTCCAGTGCGGTGAGACCGCTCACCGTCGACCACTGCCCGAGCGCGTCGCGGGCACCGCCCGCACCGCCGAAGTAGACCACGGGCGCGCCGTCTGCGACATCGCCGCCCTCCAGGTCGACCACGCACACGTCCATGGCGATGCGTCCCACGATCGGCAGCATCCGTTCGCCGATCTGCACCCGCACGCTGTTCCCGAGCACACGGGGGATGCCCTGGGCGTAGCCGCCGGTGACCAGCGCGATGCGGGTGTCTTCGGCCGCACGGTGCGTGTAACCGTACGAGACGGCCTCACCGGCGCGCAGGGGCTTGGTCGAGAGCACACGGCCGTGCAGGCTCATCACCGGCTCGAGAGGCGCCGTCCGCCCGGCCTCCGGGATCCCGAACAGCCGCACCGGGTCGACATCGGCGGCACCATCGGTGTGCACGCGCAGGCCCGGGTGGGCGGAGACGACCGCGACGTGCTCGGGGTCGACGATCACGTCGGTGACTCCGGCATCGGCGAGGACCCTGGCTGCCTCGACGGCACCGTGACCGAAGCCGTCGTGCCGCAGGTCGACGAGCGCACCCGGCGCGACGAGCGCCCGCGCCGCTCGATCGAGTGCTCCTCGGCAGAGGAGCACCCGCGGCAGCGCGCTGCTGACAGTCATGACGATTTCCCGCTCTCAGAGCTGGATGGTCTTGAAGCCCTTGTCGTGGACGAACCGCTCGATGGCATCGCGCGCGCCCTTCGCGTACTCGTCGAACGGGCTCGGTGTCGCATCGGGAAGCTGCAGCCCGCGACGGGCGGCCACCGCCCGGACGAGCACGTCGGCCAGCGCCGGGTTGAGCGGGAGGACGGGGCCCTGCACGTTGCCGGTGACGGCGTTGCGATGCCGCACGAACTCGCCGCGGGCGTCGCCGCGCGCATAGCTGCCACGGCCGGCGACGACCGTGCCGTACGCGGCGGCCTCATCGGCGAGAGTCCATTCGGAGGCGTGATCCTCGAAGCCGACGACGGCCGTGTCCGGGGTGTGCACGGTGATGTACCCGACCCGCCGGTCGCGGGTGCGCGCGACCCGATACGGCATCACGCCGAGACCCGGAACGCTGTCGCCGTCCGTCAGGTCGATGCGCTCGCCGAGCAGCTCGGCCGACCCGCCGATGGCGAACAGCGCGCGGTCGTCGGCGATGAACGAGCGCAGCTCGCCGGCGCGGGCGGTGAAATCGGCGTGCACACCGCGCAGCGCCGAGAGTGGTCCGTTGCCGATCACGACGATGTCGACGTCGTCGGGCATCCGCTCGCCGACGCCGATGTGCGCGGTGGTCGACTCGACGCCCCTCGCACGAAGGCGCTCCTCGAGGGTGCGGACGTTGCCGCGGTCACCCGTGATGCCGAGCTCGGCGGAGTACAGCTGGACGATGCTGATCTGCGTCATCGGCGCGCCACCTCCTGGTCGCCGTACCCGAGGATGCGGCGCCCGATCATCATCAGCTCGTAGTTGACGAACCATGTCTGCCTGCCGGCCGCGGTCTCGGGGAACGAGCGCATGATCGCCACCGCCTTCTCCATGTCGGGCTCGACCGCGCCGATCTCGACGCCCGCGTAGGCCAGAGCGAGAGCCAGCTGATGGGCCTTGTCACCGGTCACCACGTCGACGCGCGGCAGCGCCGTGAAGTCGACGTCGTACAGCCACGAGACGTCCGGGGTGCCCTCGTCGATCGCGATGAGGGCGCGCTCGGGGATGCCGTCCAGCGCGTCGAGGTTCATCTGGATGCTCGGGGCGTTCTTGAACATGACGAACTCGACCTGCTCGCCGGCGGGGTCGCGGCGCAGCGGGATGACCTCGCCTCGGCCGTACGCCGGGGCCATGTTCGCGAAGCCCGCGGCGGCGCGACCCGTGTCGAACTCTGCACCGAGCACTCCGGATGCCACCGCGAGGGCCGCCGCCGCGTCGGCTGCGTAGTGCAGACCTCTCGCGGGCAGCGTGATGCGGGCATCCGCTCCCCCGATGTTCACGACCACGTCACGGCCCGAGACCTCGCGCACCTCGGAGAACGCCTCGCGATCGATGATGCCGGCCGTGCCGCTGCGGGTGTCGACCGCGTTGGCGAGGCCGTTCGCGGACGATGCCACGATCTCGGACGCGACTCCGAAGAACGTCACCGGGGCGCGCATGGCGTCGACGTCGATCTTCGACAGGTACGGGTCGTCACGGTTGACGATCACGTGTGCCGAGGCGCGCTTCGAGGCATCGAGCATCATGTCCGCGACGCGCTCGGTCTCGTAGAAGCGGTACAGCTGATCGACCTGCACGTTCAGCGACAGGATCACCGAGGGCGACAGACGGTCGGCGAGATCAGCCGCGAATCCCTCGTCGATCTCGAGCACGGCGACGTCGGCCTTGATCCTGCCGGTGAGGGTGGCATCGGCCAGCAGTGCGCTCGTGACACCCTGCGGGAGGTTCGCGCCGGTCGGGTTGGTGAACACCGTCAGCCCGTGCGCGCGCAGCACCTCGCTGATCATGTGGGTCGTCGTGGTCTTGCCGTTCGAGCCGAGCACGAAGACCACGCCGTAGCGGAACTGGTCGGCCAGCGTCGGCAGCAGGGTCGGGGCGAGACGGTTGGTGAGGTACCCGGGGAAGGCGGACCCTCCCCCGCGCAGACGGGTCGCGAAACGCGCGAGCTTGCCCGCCAGCACGGGGAAGACGTACCGCAGGCCGGCTGAGCGCGCCTGAGGTGCGGGCGAACTCATTCGAGGTAGTCCCGCAGCGACTGCGACCGGCTCGGGTGGCGCAGCTTCGCCATGGTCTTCGACTCGATCTGACGGATGCGCTCACGCGTCACCCCGAAGGTGTCGCCGATCTGATCGAGGGTCTTCGGCTGACCGTCACCGAGCCCGAAGCGCATCCGGATCACGCCGGCCTCGCGCTCGGAGAGCGAGTCGAGCAGCTGCTCGAGCTGACGCTGCAGCATGGTGAAGCCGACCGCGTCTGCGGGGACGACGGCCTCGGTGTCCTCGATGAGGTCACCGAACTCGCTGTCGCCGTCCTCGCCGAGCGGGGTGTGCAGCGAGATCGGCTCGCGGCCGTACTTCTGCACCTCCACGACCTTCTCGGGAGTCATGTCGAGCTCGCGTGAGAGCTCCTCGGGCGTGGGCTCGCGGCCCAGGTCCTGCAGCATCTGACGCTGCACGCGGGCGAGCTTGTTGATGACCTCGACCATGTGCACCGGGATGCGGATGGTGCGCGCCTGGTCGGCCATGGCGCGGGTGATGGCCTGGCGGATCCACCACGTCGCGTAGGTCGAGAACTTGAAGCCCTTGGTGTAGTCGAACTTCTCGACCGCACGGATCAGGCCGAGGTTGCCCTCCTGGATCAGGTCGAGGAACTGCATGCCGCGACCGGTGTAGCGCTTGGCGAGCGAGACGACGAGGCGCAGGTTGGCGCCGAGCAGGTGGCTCTTCGCGCGCTGACCGTCGCGGGCGACCCACTGCAGGTCGAGGCCGAGCTGGCCCGACTTCTCGGCCGCCGACATCGTCGACAGCTTCTCCTCGGCGAACAGGCCCGCCTCGATGCGCATCGCGAGCTCGACCTCTTCGGCCGCGTTCAGCAGTGCGACCTTTCCGATCTGCTTCAGGTAGTCCTTTACCGGGTCGGCGGTCGCACCGGTGATCTGCGTGGAGTAGACGGGGGCGTCGTCCTCGTCCTTGGACGAGATGACGATCGCGCCGGTGGGCAGCGGCTCGGTGAACGCCGGCTTCTTGTCGCCCTCGTCCTCGTCGCCGTCCTCGGTCTCGACGACCTCGTCGTCGACCGGTGCCTCTTCGTCCTTCTTCTTCGCCGTGCGCCGAGCGGGCGCCTTCTTGGCGGGTGCCTTCTTGGCGGGCGCCTTGGCTGCGGTCTTCGTCGCCTTCTTGGGCGCCGCCTCGGCGACGTCGGTCACGTCGGCCTCGACGACGTCGGTCTCGGCAGCGGTCTGCTTGGTCGTCCGGGAGTTCTTGCTCGTGGCAGGAGTCACGTTTCGCCTTTCATGGAGCGGTGCACGCGCTCCGAGCCGTTTCGGACACTAGTAAGACCCTTGTCAAGTGCATCCGCGAGGAATCTGTTGACAACGGGTCGAGCATCCATTATCACACACGACGACGCCTGCTTCCTCCGATTCGGCGAATCAGCGCGCGTCTCAGCGCTGCTTGTCGTCGTCTCCCGGGCGTCGCGTGGCCAGATAGCGCTCGAGCTCCGCGGCGAGCTCGTCGGCGCTGGGGAGGTCCCGCTCGTCGAAACCGCCCTCGTCGCCCGTGTCGTCGCGGCCCGCCATGTACGCGTCGTAGCGCTGCTCGAGGCCGTGCAGCATCTGCACCAGCTCGTCACTGCCCTGCACCTGCTCGGCGACGCGGGCGTGGAACTCCTCGCTGCGCTCGTGCACGGCATCCATCCGCAGCACCAGCCCGGTGCCCGCCATCAGCTTGTCCGCCGCGGCGGCGACCGTGTCGGGGTAGTCGGTGTCGGCGAGGTAGTGCGGCACGAGCAGCACGAATCCGGCCACGCGAACGTCGTGCTCGACGAGGCGGAACTCGAGCAGGTGGGCGGCCGTGGCCGGCACCTGGGTGCGGGGGCGCCACACCGAATGCACGGCCGTGAGGTCGCGCCGGTTGCCGCTGACCGTGACCCCCAGCGGACGGGTGTGCGGCACGGGCATGGCGATCGAGTGCACCCAGGTGACGGTCGACACCTGGAACGCATCCACGAAATCGACGACCGCGCGCGCGAAGGCGTTCCAGGCGAAGTCGGGTTCGTACCCGGACAGCAGCAGGAACGGCTGTCCGAGGGCGTCGTGGGCGAGGGACAGCTCGAGCCGCGCCGGACGGTACTCGGTCAGGTGGTCCTGATCGAAGAGCACGATCGGGCGGCGCGCCCGGTAGTCCAGCAGCACGTCGTTGTCGAACACGATGAGCGGCTTCGGGTCGGTCGTCGCGTTCAGGTGCTCGATGAGACCCGCGACGGCGCTGCCGGCATCGGTGAAGCCGGTGAGGAGGATGACCAGGGGCAGACCGGTCGGGGCGTCCGGGGCCCCGGAAACCGACGTGAACAGGTCAGCAGGTGACGGCATGTGTCCATGCTACGAGTCGCGTCCCGGGCCCGGGCGGCGATGTGCATGCTGACAGCGAACACGGCGGCAGCGCCTCGGCCCGGCGCGAGGGCCCCTCCCTAGGATGGAGTCATGACGCTTCCCGTGATCACCCACACGACCGATCCGTTTCCCGGAGGCACCGCAGACGCCGCCGTGCTCGTCATCCCCGATCCCTCTTCCGCGACCGACGCGCTGAGCGGATACGAGGGTCTCGCCGACACCCTGACGGCCACCGGCTACAAGGGAACGGCTTCCGGCTACCAGCGCGTGCACCTGCCTGCCGTGACGTCGCTGCCGCTGGCCGTCGTCAGTGCAGGGAAGGAACCGGATGCCGCCGCGGTGCGCGACGCCGTCGCGACCGCCGTGCGCTCGCTGACCGGCTTCGCGACGGTGTCGGTCGGGTTCGCCGGCGACCTCGAGCAGTACGCCGACGCGGCAGCCGAGGGCGCACTGCTCGGCGGGTACCGCTTCGACGACTACCGCTCCGAGAAGAAGCCCGCTCGCGCCGAGGCCATCTTGCTGCACGCCGCATCGATCGGTGACGGTGCGCTCGAGCACGCTCGCGCCGTCGCCGAAGCCGTCGCGCTGGTCAAGGATCTCGTCTCGGTGCCCGCCGAGTGGCAGAGTCCGGCACAGCTGGCCGACGAAGCAGCCAAGGCGGTCGCCGACCTGCCGATCGACGTCGAGGTGCTCGACGAGAAGCAGCTCGACGAGCAGGGCTACGGCGGCATCCTCGGCGTCGGCCGCGGATCGGATCGTCCGCCGCGGCTGGTGCGCCTGTCGTACTCCCCCGCCGAGGCGACGCGGCACATCGCGCTCGTCGGCAAGGGCATCACGTTCGACACCGGCGGCCTCTCGCTCAAGCCCGCCGCGAGCATGGTCGGCATGAAGTTCGACATGGCGGGCGCGGCCACCTCGCTGGCGGCCATCCGCGCCATCGCCGCGCTCGGCCTTCCGGTGCGGGTGACCGCGTTCCTGTGCATCGCCGACAACATGCCCTCGGGTCGCGCGACCCGGCCCGGTGACGTGCTGCGGATGCTCGACGGGCAGACCGTCGAGGTGATGAACACCGACGCCGAGGGCCGCCTGGTCATGGCCGACGGTCTCGTCGCGGCCAGCCGCGAGAACCCTGACGTCATCGTCGACGTGGCGACCCTCACCGGCGCGATCATCGTCGCGCTGGGCATGCGCCACACCGGGGTGATGGGCGACGACGACGCGGTGGCCGAGTACCTCGCCGCAGCCGAGTCGGTCGGGGAGGATGCCTGGCCGCTGCCGCTTCCCGAGTTCATGGAGGAGAGCCTCGACTCGCAGATCGCCGACATGGTCAACGCCAACATGGCCGACCGCTCGGGCGGGTCGCTCTTCGCCGGCCTGTTCCTGCGCCGCTTCGTCGGCAGGACGTCGGATGCAGAGGACGCACCCCGCATCCCCTGGGTGCATCTCGACATCGCCGGTTCCGCCGAGCACAAGGGCGCGCCGTACGGATTCACCGAGAAGGGTCCGACCGGAGCCGCCGTGCGCTCGCTGATCGCGTTCGCACGAGCATCGGCGAAGGAGTCCTGATGGCGACGCACGAGTTCGACCTGGTCATCCTCGGCGGCGGCAGCGGGGGCTACGCGGCCGCGCTGCGCGCCAGCGAGCTCGGCAAGAAGGTCGCCCTGATCGAGAAGGACAAGGTCGGGGGCACCTGCCTGCACCGGGGATGCATACCGACCAAGGCCCTGCTGCACGCGGCCGAGGTCGCCGATCACGTCCGCTCGGCGGCATCCGTCGGGGTGAGCGCCACTCTCGAGGCGGTCGACGCGGCAGGTGTTCGCGCCTACCGCGAAGGCATCGTCGCAAAGAAGTTCAAGGGGCTCGAAGGTCTCATCAAGGCGCGCGGCATCACGACGGTGATCGGAGAGGGTCGCCTCGCCGCCGATCGCTCGGTCGAGGTCGGCGACGATCGCTACGTGGGCGCGGACGTCATCCTCGCCACCGGCTCGTACAGCCGCTCGCTGCCGGGTCTCGAGATCGGCGGACGCATCCTCACCAGCGAGCACGCGCTCGCGCTCGACGAGGTGCCCGACAGCGTGATCATCCTGGGCGGCGGCGTGATCGGCGTCGAGTTCGCCAGCGTGTGGAAGTCGTTCGGTGCCGAGGTCACGATCGTCGAGGCGCTGGCGCACCTCGTCCCGAACGAGGACATCGCGATGAGCAAGGGGCTCGAGCGCGCGTTCCGCCGTCGCGGCATCACGTACTCGCTCGGCACGCGCTTCGCGAAGGCCGAGCAGGACGACGCGCAGGTGACCGTGACCCTCGAGGACGGCAAGAGCTTCACCGCCGACTATCTGCTCGTCGCGGTCGGCCGCGGACCGGCGACGGCCGGCCTCGGTTTCGAGGAGGCCGGTGTCGGTCTCGAGCGCGGATTCGTGACGGTCGACGAGCAGCTGCGCACGGCTGTGCCCGGCGTCTGGGCCGTCGGCGACATCGTGCCGGGCCTGCAGCTCGCGCACCGCAGCTTCCTGCAGGGCATCGCCGTGGCCGAGCGGATCGCAGGCATGGATGTGCCGACTCCGCCCGAGTCGCAGATCCCCCGGGTGACGTACAGCAGCCCCGAAGTGGCATCGGTCGGCGTCACCGAGGAGGCGGCCGTGGCTGCGCACGGTGCCGACGGCGTCGTGTCGTACGAGTACAACCTCGCAGGCAACGGCAAGAGCGAGATCATCGGCACGGGCGGCCTCGTGAAGGTCGTCCGCCGCAAGGACGGGCCGGTCCTCGGCGTGCACCTGATCGGCGACCGCGTCGGCGAGCTCATCACCGAGGGGCAGCTCGCCGTGGCCTGGGAGGCGCACCCGGAAGACATCGCGCCGCTCATCCACGCGCATCCCACGCAGAGCGAGGCACTGGGCGAGGCATTCCTCGCCCTCGCCGGAAAACCGCTGCACGCCCTGTAGGAACGCACCAGATATCCATAGACTCCCAGGTCACTAAGCTTGGGGCATCACAATTTTCCGAAGGAGACTCGACATGAGCACAGCCGTGGTCCTTCCCGCACTCGGGGAGAGCGTCACCGAGGGCACGGTCACTCGCTGGCTGAAGCAGGTCGGCGACACCGTACAGGCTGACGAAGGCCTGCTGGAGATCTCGACCGACAAGGTCGACACCGAGATCCCGTCCCCCATCAGCGGTGTGATCGAGGAGATCCTCGTCGCCGAGGATGAGACCGTCGAGGTCGGCGCGATGCTCGCGCGCATCGGCGACGGCAGCGGCGCGGCATCCGGCGGCGACGCCCCGGCAGCCGACGCATCGGCTGAGCAGTCGCAGCCCGCGGAGCAGGCGCAGCCTGCCGAGCAGGCGCAGTCGCCGGCATCCCCGGCCGAGAACGAGGTCGAGGCCGCGCAGCAGTCGGCGCAGAGCGAGTCGCCGGCGGCGTCGGGCGACGCCACCGACGTGGTGCTCCCGGAGCTCGGCGAGAGCGTGACCGAAGGCACGGTGACACGCTGGCTGAAGCAGGTCGGCGACGATGTCGCCGTCGATGAGGCGCTGCTGGAGATCTCGACCGACAAGGTCGACACCGAGATCCCGTCGCCCGTCGCCGGAACCCTGCAGGAGATCCTGGCCGCCGAGGACGAGACCATCGAGGTCGGCGCTGTGCTCGCCCGCATCGGCTCCGGTGCGCCCGCAGCCCCGCAAGCACCCGCCCAGGAGGCCCCGGCCCAGCAGGCACCCGCCCAGCAGGCACCCGCCCAGCAGGCACCCGCGCAGCAGGCACCCGCGCAGCAGGCACCCGCGCAGCAGGCACCCGCGCAGCAGGCACCGGCACAGCAGGCTCCCACCCAGCAGGCACCGGCACAGCAGGCACCCGCGCAGCAGGCACCCGCGCAGCAGGCTCCCACCCAGCAGGCACCGGCACAGCAGGCACCGGCACAGCAGGCCGACTCCGACTCGCTCTACGTCACCCCGCTGGTGCGCCGCCTGGCCAGCCAGCAGGGCGTCGACCTGTCGACCGTCACCGGAACCGGTGTGGGCGGACGCATCCGCAAGGAGGACGTCCTCAAGGCCGCCGAGTCGACGTCGCAGGCCCCGGCCGCTGAGGCCGCAGCTCCGTCGGCTCCCGCGCTCGAGGTCTCGCCGCTGCGCGGCACGACGCAGAAGATGTCGCGTCTGCGCAAGGTCGTCGCCGAGCGCGCCGTGGCCTCGATGCAGCAGACCGCTCAGCTGACGACCTTCGTCGAGGTGGACGTCACCAAGCTCGCGGCGTTCCGCAACGCGAAGAAGGACGAGTTCAACCAGAAGACCGGCGCGAAGCTGTCGTTCCTGCCGTTCTTCACGCTCGCCGCCGCCGAGGCGCTGCAGGCCTTCCCGATCATCAACTCGACCGTCGACGGCGACTCGATCGTCTACCCGGCGAGCGAGAACATCTCGATCGCAGTCGACACCGAGCGCGGACTGCTCACCCCGGTCGTCCGCGACGCGGGGACGAAGAACATCGCTCAGCTCGCGCAGGAGATCGCCGACCTGGCGGCCCGCACCCGCGACAACAAGCTGAAGCCCGACGAGCTGGCCGGCGGCACCTTCACGGTGACCAACACGGGCTCGCGCGGCGCGCTGTTCGACACGCCCCTGGTGTTCCTGCCCCAGTCGGCGATCCTCGGCACCGGCGTCGTGTTCAAGCGCCCCGGTGTGGTCACCGTCGACGGTGTGGATGCCATCGCCGTCCGCTCGTACGTCTACCTGGCGATCTCGTACGACCACCGCACGATCGACGGCGCGGATGCAGCGCGCTTCCTCGGCGCGATGAAGAGTCGCCTCGAGTCGGCGGAGTTCGCGGCGAACCTGGGGATCTGAGCGCGCTCACCCCTGACCCGAGGGCTGGTTCGCGACGTCGTACACGTCGCGGACCAGCCATCGGTCTTTCTGCCTGACGAGCACGAGCATCTGCTCGCCGCGCTCCCCCGACTCCCCGAGGCGCAGCACGCTCACATCGCCGTAGTCCTCCACCGCCGCGATCGTGCGCTTCGCATCCGCTCCTGCGAGTCGCTCCTGCACCGCCGCCGCCGCACCGTCGACCACCGCGGCGGTGCACTCCACGTCACCCGCCCGCGCGCAGTCGCGCAGGAGCGCCAGCAGCACTGCGGCACGCTGCTCTGCGGAGCCGTCGACCACGGCATCCGGAGCCTGACCGGCATCGGCATCGGCATCGGCATCGGCACCCGGCGTCGGCGACGGCGACGGCGCCGGATCGGGATCGGTCGACTCCGGATGCCCGTTCTGCGCCTCGGCCGGGGAATCCGCAGCGGTCGGCGATGCCGCCCCTAGGATCGCCTCCCCCGCCTGCTCGGTCGCCGCGGAGTCCTCCTCCGTCGTCGGCCACATCAGACCGCCGACGAGGACGAGCGCCGCTGCCGCCCCGCCGACGATCAGCATGCGACCACGCGGGGCGCGAGCGCGCGGCTGCGCCGCACCGCGCGCCGGCACGGCCACCGCCCGGTACCGCTGAAGCCTGCTCCTCACACCCGCCAGCAGGGGCGCACCCGCCGCGAACAGGCGGGCTCGAGCGCGCTGCAGCGCGCTCGGCTCGGCGGCCAGCAGATCCGCATCCTGATGCACGCGCGCCACATGGGTCCCGATCTCGACCACCCGCTCGGGCGGGAACACCTCGCGCACCAGCGCGCGCGGGGCCGCCAGCTCGGTCAGCTCGCGCTCCCACCGCTCGATCTCACGGCGGACCATGCGCTGATCGCCCGCCGCCGCACCGATCTCGCCGAGCAGCCGGTTCATCGCACGATCCGCGCAGCCCTCCCGCAATCGGGCGAAGACGGCGACGGCCGCCTCGGCGCAGGGCACGCCCTCGCCGGGGACGAACACCGGACGCGCCTCGTCGGTGAGCCACCATCGACCGGTGGTGCTGCGATCTCCGATCTCCACGATCCCGCGCAGCAGGCTGCCGACCAGCGTCACCGTCTCCCCCGCCGACAGGGCGCTCTCCGCCGCGGCACGGCGCCCGAGGAACACCTCGACGCGATCCGTGCACCACGGCAGCACGGCGTCGTGACCGTCGGGCGTGCGCAGCACGTCGCGCACACCGGCGACGTGCTCCGCACCGGCCAGCTCCCACAGCTGCTCGGCCACGGCTTCGGCGTCCACCCGCACACCACGGCGCTCGCCGTCGGTGATCAGCTCGCCGGCGTACGCGGACTCCTGCGCATCCAGCATCCGGATCGCGCGATGCGCACCCGGCGCCAGCGCTGCCCTGTCATCCATCCGACCATCTCAGCGCGACACATCGCCGGCCGCCGCCGAGAAGAGCGGATCTGGGGATGATCGAGACGATCTCGCAGGTTGTGCAGGAAGAACGATCATGCCGGAATCGGTAGGCTGTACGCATGGCAAAGAGTGCTCCCGTCACCGAGAAGCGGCCCGGCTTCTTCTCGCAGATCCGTTCCCTGTTCCGTTTCACGCGGGACGTGTACGGCTGGCTCCCGTGGGCGCAGATCGCCATCCTCATCGCAGGCGTGCTGATCGGTCTGATCATCGGCTTCCTCATCAGCGGCGCATCCGTTCTGGGCCTGATCCTGTGGGGCGTCACCGGCCTGATGTTCGGAATCCTCGGCGCGATGTTCCTCATGACGCGCCTGTCGACGACGGCCATGTACGCGAAGATCGACGGGATGCCCGGAGCGAGCGGCCACGTCCTCAGCACCAGCCTCGGCCGCAGGTGGTCGGCGTCGGACACCCCCGTCGGCATCAACCCGAAGACCCAGGAGGCCGTGTACCGCGTGGTCGGTCGCGGCGGCATCGTCATCGTCGGCGAGGGCGCCCGCGGTCGTCTCACCCGCCTCATCAACGAAGAGCGTCAGAAGGCGCAGCGCGTCGCCCACGGTGTGCCCGTCACGGTGCTCTACGTCGGCCACGGCGATGACGACGTCGCCATCGCCGACCTGTCCAAGACCATCAAGAAGCTGCCGAAGGCGATCGACAAGGCCACCATGGCCGCGGTCATCCGCCGCATCGAGTCGGTGTCGCAGTCGCTGTCGTCGCTGCCCATCCCGAAGGGCATCGACCCCACCCGGGTGCGCTCGCAGCGTCCGCGCTGACCGACGCACAGCACTCCGACGCAGAACGGCTCCTCTCGATCGAGAGGAGCCGTTCTGCGTCTGTCACTCGCCGAGCGGCTCCTTCGGCAGCCGGCGCACGCGCGGACGGCGGCGGCGCTTCTCGGGGATCATCGATCGCATCTCCTCGAGCTTGCCGAAGCACAGCAGACGGTCTTCCGCCTCGAGCACGACGTGCTTGCGCGGGTTGGGGATCACGCTGACGCCACGGTGCAGCGTGAGCACGGTGATGTCGCGATCCCACAGCCCCAGGTCGCCCAGCTGCATGCCGACCTGGTCTGCGCCGGAGTGGATGAGCAGCTCGGCCACGCCGTACCCGGTCGAGACGCTCAGTCGCTGACGGACGTCGATGTCCGGGAATGCCACCTGGTTCGCGATGTAGTCGATGATCGCGCCTGCCACGTCGAGCTTCGTCGCCGTCTCGATGCCCTGCAGCCCGGGCGACGAGTTGACCTCCATGACCAGGGGACCGTCGTCGCTCTCGAGCATGTCCACTCCCGCGACGCGCAGGCCCATGATCTGAGCCGAGCGCACCGCCGTCTGCTCGTACACCGGGTCGAGGGTGACCGGTTCCACCCGGCCGCCGCGGTGCACGTTCGAGCGGAACTCGTCGCCGTCGGCGACGCGGCGCATGGCGGCGACGACCCGGTCGCCGACCACGAGGGCGCGGATGTCGCGGCCGCGGCTCTCGGCGATGAACTTCTGGATGAGCACGTTCTGCTTCGTCGAGTGCAGCGTCTCGATGATCGCCTCGGCCACCTTGACCTGCGGGGCGAGGATCACCCCGATGCCCTGCGTGCCCTCGAGCAGCTTGATGACGACGGGGGCGCCGCCGACCCGCTCGATCGCGGGGCGCACATCGGCGCGGTTGCGCACGAACGCCGTCGGCGGCATCGCGATGTTGTGCCGCGACAGGATCTGGTTGGCGCGCAGCTTGTCGCGTGCGCTCGAGATGCCGTTGGCCGTGTTCGGCGTGTAGACGTCCATCTGCTCGAACTGGCGCACCACCGCGGTGCCGAAGTACGTGATCGAGTTGCCGATGCGGGGCAGGATCGCGTCGTACTCGCTGAGCTGCTTGCCGCGGAAGAACAGATCGGGCGCGTCGGCCGTGAGATCGATCGCGAACCGCAGGGTGTTCAGTACCTTGACGTCGTGTCCGCGCTGCTGCGCCGCGGCTCTGAGTCGCTGCGTCGAATACGAGTGAGGGGCGCGCGAGAGAACAGCGATCTTCACAGAGGTTTCCTGCCAGGATGTAGAGGTGACACGGTCCTCTCATTCAAACACGTCCACAGGTTGGCGGGAGTGGGTGGGGCTGCCGGACCTGGGCATCGACTGGCTCAAGGCCAAGATCGACACGGGCGCGCGCACGTCGTCGCTGCACGCCTTCGACGTCACCGAGTTCGAGCGCGATGGCGAGGACTGGGTGCGTTTCGCCGTGCACCCGTGGCAGGACAGCACCGCCGACGCCGTCGTGCACGAGACGCGTGTGCACGACCGCCGCGCCGTGCGCAGCTCGTCGGGCCACACCGAGCACCGCATCGTCGTGACGATGCCCGTCCGGCTGGTCGGCCGGGAGGTGGATGCCGAGGTCACCCTCACCAACCGCGATGAGATGGGCTTCCGGATGCTGATCGGGCGCGAGGCGCTGCGACAGGGGTTCCTCGTCGACCCCGCCCGCTCGTACCTGGGTGGTCGCGCACCGCGCGAGATGCGCAACCGCAACCGCGGGCGCTGACTCGACGATGGGTTCAGGGCCCTTCGACAGGCTCAGGGCCCTTCGACAGGCTCAGGGACCCAGCATGAGGTCACGGCCCTTCGACAGGCTCAGGGACCCAGGCAATGCTCCGAGGCCCCGCGCCTTCAGCCGCGGATCAGCACGGTGCCGGCGATCTTGTCGTGCAGGCCGCGCTGATCGGCATCCCAGATCACGGCCGGGATGACGAACACCAGCAGCAGGGTGCGGACGATCGGACGCCACAGCCCCACCCACGCGCCGTCCAGACGCTGCACGCGCATGCCGAGCATCCGGTGGCCGGGGCTGCCGTTCGCCGTCGGCAGGAACACGATCTGCAGCAGGGCGAAGACCATCATGGGCGCGAACTGACGCCAGCCGGCCTCGGCGGGCAGCGCGAGCGGGTCGTACCCGAGGAAGCCGATCGCGATGATCGTCGCAGCGAAGTAGTCGATCAGCAGGGCGCCGATCCGGCGGCCGGGGCGGGCGATGCTCCCCGGTCCGGAGACAGGCATTCCGAGGCGTTCGCCGGGGTAATCACTCACCCCTCCAGCCTACCGAGCGGCTGTAACATGCCCGAAACACAGCGGACACGGCTGAGAAACTCCGTACGCATAACCTGCGTAAGGTTGATGCAACCGATACCCGATCAGGAGTCGTACATGTTCACAGAGCCCGCTGAGGTCATCCGCTACATCGAGGAGAACGACGTCAAGTTCCTCGACATCCGATTCACCGACCTTCCCGGGGTCCAGCAGCACTTCAACATCCCCGCCTCGACGGTCGACGACGACTTCTTCCGCGACGGGCAGCTCTTCGACGGGTCGTCGATCCGCGGTTTCGCGAGCATCCACGAGTCGGACATGCAGCTGATCCCCGACGTGACCACCGCGTACCTCGACCCGTTCCGCGCGGCGAAGACCCTGGTGATGATCTTCGACATCTACAACCCGCGCACCGGCGAGATCTACAGCAAGGACCCGCGCCAGGTCGCCAAGAAGGCCGAGAAGTACCTCGCCTCGACCGGCATCGCCGACACGGCGTTCTTCGCCCCCGAGGCCGAGTTCTACATCTTCGACGATGTGCGCTACTCGGTCACCGGCGGCGAGAGCTTCTACAAGGTCGACTCCGAGGAGGCGGCGTGGAACTCGGGCCGCGAGGAGGAGGGCGGCAACCTGGGCAACAAGACGCCGTTCAAGGGCGGCTACTTCCCCGTCGCACCGGTCGACAAGACCGCAGACGTCCGCGATGACATGACCCTGCGCCTGATCGACTCGGGCTTCCACCTCGAGCGCTCGCACCACGAGGTGGGCACCGCGGGCCAGCAGGAGATCAACTACCGCTTCGACACGATGGTCAGCGCGGCAGACGACATCCTCAAGTTCAAGTACATCATCAAGAACACCGCCGAGGAGTGGGGCAAGACCGTCACGTTCATGCCCAAGCCGCTGTTCGGCGACAACGGCTCGGGCATGCACACGCACCAGTCGCTGTGGCTCGACGGCAAGCCGCTGTTCTTCGACGAGGCCGGCTACGGCCAGCTCAGCGACATCGCACGCTGGTACATCGGCGGCCTGCTCAAGCACGCTCACGCGGTGCTCGCGTTCACGAACCCGACCCTGAACAGCTACCACCGTCTGGTGAAGCACTTCGAGGCGCCGGTGAACCTGGCCTATTCCGCCGGCAACCGGTCGGCCGCCGTCCGCATCCCCCTCACCGGCTCGAACCCGAAGGCGAAGCGCATCGAGTTCCGCGTTCCGGATGCCTCGTCGAACCCGTACCTCGCGTTCGCCGCGCAGCTGATGGCCGGCCTCGACGGCATCAAGAACCGCATCGAGCCGATGGAGCCGATCGACAAGGACCTGTACGAGCTGCCCCCGGAGGAGGCCGCGAACATCCCGCAGGTGCCGAACTCGCTGCTCGACTCGCTCGAGGCGCTCCGCAACGACCACGACTTCCTGCTCGAGGGCGGGGTGTTCACGCAGGAGCTCATCGACACCTGGATCTCGTACAAGTACGAGAAGGAGATCCTGCCGATGGCGCAGCGCCCGCACCCGTACGAGTTCGAGCTGTACTACGGCTGCTGAGCGGCACCCTCTCCGAGAAACCACTTCCGGCCTGAGACATCACGTGTGAGCGTGTGTCTCGCGCGGGAAGTGGTTTCTCGCGGGGAGAGGGGTGGGTCAGCGCAGCGCGTCGGCGACGGCGTCCCACCACGCGGCGGCGTCCGCGCGGTGCCCGTCGAGACGCTCGGCGGCAGCGCTTGTCGTGGCCGACGCGGATGCGGCGATCTCGGTGAGGCGCGCGGGAGCATCCGCGAGAGCGTCGAGGTCGACGACGCCGTCCTGGTGCCAGTGGCCGAGCGCGCCGGACAGCTTGATGTGCGTGTACTCGTCGGCGGCCAGCGCGAGGATCGGCACGCCCGCCGGTGCCGCGAACACGGCGGGGTGGTAGCGGCTGGTCACGAGCAGGCGCGACGTGCGGGCGAGCCGCGCGGCAGTCGGCGAGTCGCCGCTGGGCAGCACCACGCTCGGGCGCCGCATCCGGGCGCGCACCCGCTCGTGCAGCGCCGCGTCGCCGGCGGGCTCGGCTCCCGCCCCCTCCGGTCCGAAGTGCGCGTGGAACACGACGGACCCCACCGTGTCAGCCGCGTGATCGAGCAGCGCCGCGATGCCGTGCTCGACCTCCTCTGCGGGGCGACCGGCGAACCAGCCTGACAGGCTGACGAGCACGCGGTCGGATGCGGAGGGCCCGTCTGCGCTTGTCGGTCCGCCCCCGAGGAACGACGCGTCGTCGACGCCGGCGTGCACCTGCGCGCCCCACCCGCGGGCGAGCTGCGCCGACGCGTGCTCGCGCACGCCGGTCAGCGCCGCGGCGCGGACCATGGCGGCGACCCGGTCGGCATCCGCGGGCTCCAGGTCGGGCCCGAAGGTCTGCCCCGACACCACGACCGGCAGACCGCGGGCCTGCGCCATCGCCGCGAGGGTCGTGCGCTCGTAGACATGCACCGGCCAGCGCGACGCGAGGTTGCCACCGCCCGCGATGAGCACGCCCGACGCCTCGTCCAGTGCGTCCAGTACCGGCCGGGCCGGGTCGTCGAAGGCGAGCTCGGTGCGCCCGGCCGCCGCGTCCACGAGCAGAGCCGACCGGCGGGCGGCGGCTTCGCGCTCGAGCCCGACGAAGCCGAGACGCGGCACGCTGCGCACCCCGTAGCGGGCGGCGGACTCCTCGGGCGCCGACGAGACGCCCACGACCGCGAGACCGCGAGTGGCGAGCTCGTCACGCGCCGCCTCGAACATCGCCTCATCGCCGATGTGGACCATGCCCGACACGACGCCGATGTCGCCGATGGTGAGAACGCTCACGCTTGCCTTTCGCTCAGAATCCGGAGCCGATGATCGGCGCCTTGTCAACCGTAGGCTCATTTCTTCTCGCCGCAGTACCATTCGAGTCGGTGCCGGTGTCGGCGCCCGCAGGGAGGGCAGCGTGGGTATTCAGACGGCGATGGACCGCATCACCGAATCCGCATCGATCGTCGAAGCGATGCGCGCCGCAGACGACCTGGCCTTCGAGGCGGGCCGCGACCCCGGCCTGCGCACGCTGCGCGTGCTGTCGGCGGCCCTGTCGGCCGATGACGACCTGGCCGCGATCGCCGCCGTGCACGCGCTTGCGGAGATGAACGATGAGGAGGCAGGACGGCTGCTGTCGAGCCTGCTGTCATCTCCCCGCGCCTACATCGTCGAGCACGCGGCCGACGCGCTCGGCCGGCGCCCCGCGCGCCCCGAAGCCGTCGGACGCCTCGTGCGCCTCGTCGCCGACGGCGGATTCGCCGGCATGCTCGCCCAGCACACCCTGGAGAAGTGGTCGGTCGGCGCGGGCGAGCTGCTCGCGGTGGCCCTGGAGACCGCGTGCACGGGCACGCTCCCCCCCGATGCCCGCGCTCGACTCGTCGAGACGATGGGGTTGGTGCGTCACCCCCTCGCTGTGCGGCCGCTGCGGGCCTGGGCGAGTGACGTCTCGGCCGCGCCGGTCGTCCGCGAGGCGGCCGTCGCAGCTCTCGGACAGCGCCGCGAACCCGCCGCGATCTCGACGCTCGAAGGAATCGTCGTCGAGGGCGGCGAGCTCGGTGACCTCGCGCGCCTCGCCCTGATCGACGCCGAGCCGGCACCGGCGGTTCGTGACGGAGGCGACGGGCGCGACGGGCTCACCGTCGCCCAGCTGTTCCTGCACGCCGACGTCGACCCGACGCTGTCCTCGGCCGGCTCCGGAGACAACGGCGGCATCGCCACGCTGCTCGTTCGCCTGGGGGATGCTCTGGTAGCCGAGCCCGCTGCCGTGCAGCGCGTGCTGACCCTGTCGCGGGGCACGGCGGCTCAGGCCGGACCCGACCTGCTGCATGTCGCCGGCGGCAGCGCCGGCCATCTGTACGGCCACATTCCGCTGAACTCGCCGCCTGTGAGCTCGGCGGCGGCCTGGCCGCTGCGGGTGAGCGTGCGTCGCGGCATCCGGCGTCTGCTGCGTGCCGCGGGTCGCGTCGACGTGCTGCATCTGCGGATGGCGGATGTCGGCAGCCTCGCAGCTGCGGATGTCGCGCGTGAACTCGGGATCCCCACGGTGTTCACCGTGGCGCCCGACCCGCACAGCGTCATCGCGTCGCTCGAGCGGTCCGGCACCCTCACCCGGGAGGCGTTCGGGCCCGCCGACCTCGCCGAGCACTTCTGGTTCCGCACCCGCCTGGTGCAGAGCCTCGCCGCCTCCGCCGCGCACTCGGTGTTCTTCCCGCGGCCCGAGCTCGAGCGCGACATGCGCGCGCTCGTCGGAATCGACATGTCCTCCCACCCCGAGCGGCACACGGTCGTCGCCGAGGGTGTCGACCTCTCGGTGGTCGACCGCGCTGTCGCGCGCGCCCGCCAGGTCGCCGACGGTGCCGAGCCGACCGGGGCGCTCGCCGAGCTCGCCGGCCTGCTCGACGCCCTGCCCGCCGCGCGGCGTCGCCTGCCGCTGCTCGTCACGGTGGGCCGGATGCATCGCATCAAAGGCATGGCGACCCTGGTGCGCGCGTGGGCTGAGGGCCCGCTCTCCGACCGCGCCAACCTGCTCGTGATCGGCGGCGACCTCGAGCATCCGTCGGCAGACGAGCAGGAGCAGCTCGACCGCATCCGGGCCGCCCTTCTTCCCGCTCAGCACGCGACGCGCGGACTGCTGCTGACCGGCCATCGATCCAATGACGTCGCGGCGGAGTGGCTCGCGGCCGCACGCTTCGGAGCCCCCGGCCGCGCCGCGCCCGACGGCGTGTACGTCTGTGCGAGCCTCAAGGAGGAGTTCGGCCTGGCGATCCTTGAGGCGATGGCCACCGGTCTGCTGGTGGTCGCGCCCGACAGCGGCGGCCCCGCCACCTACGTCGACGACGGCGTGACAGGCTTCCTCACCGAGACCGCAGACCCGGCGAAGCTCGTCACCACGACCGAGCGCGCGCTCACGCAAGCTGCGGCCGGAGACGACGGTGCAGCGGCACGCGCGCGCGACCTCGTGGCCGAGCGCTTCACGATCCAGGGGATGGCTGCCAAGCTCGCGCCGGTGTACGAATCGGTCGCGCACAGCGAAGCCGAGCTGCAGCGCGCGGCGGAGCTGCTGGTATGACCCTGCTGATAATCAGCCCCGATTACGCCTCGCACCTGCTGCCGCTGGCCGCTCTCGGCACGGCGTGGCGCGATGCCGGCGACGAGGTGGTCGTGGCGACGGGGCCTGCGACGGACGGCATCGTCGCAGGCTTCGGCTACCGGCGGGTCGACCTTCCCCTCGGCCGCGGTGCGAACGCGGGAGTCATCCGCAGCTCCGAACAGCAGGCGGACGAGGCGGCGTCGCTCGAGGGCTTCTTCGCCGCGACGCGCGCCGGCATGATCCCGACCCTCGCCTACCAGGCGCGTGAGCGTCTCACCGACCTCATGTGGCAGCCGGTCGACCGAGCGCGAGCGACGCTGCAGGTCATCGACGAGGTCTCCCCCGACGCGATCCTCGTCGACCATCTCGCCTACAGTGCGCGCCTTGCCCTGCACACCCACGGCATCCCGTACGGCGACGTCGTGCTCGGCCACCCGAGCGCGCTGCCGGTCGAGGGCGAGGTGTACGGCTGCCCGCCCGCGTGGCCCGCGGCCTTCACCCCCGACCCTGCGGAGCTGCGCGACCTGCGCACGCTGTGCGAGGAGGTGTCGCGGCGCTTCACCACCCAGTGGAACGACGCGGCCGCGGCGCTGGATCCGCGCGCCCGGCCCGTCGCCGATGCGTTCGCGCTGCACGGCGACACCGTGCTGTACAACTACCCCGCCGAGCTCGCCGCCGGCGACGGGCGGGAGCTGCCTCCGCACCGCTTCCTCGGCTCGACACCGCGCGACGAGGCCTCCGCATCCGGCGTGGAGGGCTGGATCGCCACGGGCGACCCGTACGTGTACGTGAGCTTCGGCAGCTTCCTGTCGGTCCGCGGCGACGTGCTCGCCCGCGTGGCCGCGGCGCTGCGCCGGGCGGGCCTGCGTGCGGCGATCGCGACCGGCGCGACGGATGCCGCTGCACTCGGCCCGATCCCCGATGACTGGCTGGTCGCAGAGTATCTGCCGCAGGTGCGGCTGCTCGCGTCAGCCGCGGCGGCTGTCACGCACGGGGGCAACAACTCCGTCACCGAGGCCGTCGGGCACGGGGTTCCGCTGCTCGTGCTGCCCTTCTCGACAGACCAGTTCGCGGGCGCCGCCGCGATCGAGCGCACGGGCACGGGGCGGGCGCTCGATCCGAACGGGGCATCGATCGACGAGCTCACCGCGGCACTGCGGGAGATCGCCGATCCCGCGTTCGACGGGCGCTCGCTGCTGGGTGCCGCGGCTGCCGCACAGGCGGCGCATCCGGGCCCGTCGATCGCCTACGCGACGGTCTCGGCCAGCGCGACATCGGCAGCGCCCACCGCCCCCACCAGCCGCGCCATCGCCGACGGGTCCCCAGCAGCTGCACGGTAGCGCTGCATGCGCGCGGCGTTCGCATCGTACGCGGAGCCCGCGCGCACCTCGCCGACATGGTGCAGCGCGTACACGCGTCCGGGGTGCCGGACGGGCGGTGCGCCGAGGATCGTCGAGTGCGCGAGGAACCACGCTGCGTCTTCGAAGCCCCAGCCCCGGAAGCCCTCATCCTGACCGCCGTGGCTTCGCCAGGTGCGCGGCGTCGCCACGTACACGCCCGAGCAGGCGCTGTCGACGTACTGCTCGACGGTGCAGTCCGCGAGGGGCACACCGGCGGCGTGATCGGCCGAGCCGGTGCGTCCGAGCCAGCGGTACTCGTCGTAGGGCAGGTGGACGAACGTGCTGTCGGCAGCGGCGCGGATCGCCGCGATCAGCGGCTCGCGCTCCGGGATGGTGTCCGCATCGCCCACGACGACGACCTCGTCCACGTCGGCGTTGCGCATGGCGGTGTTGCGGCACGCGGCGAGGACGAAGGGCACATCCCCCGTGTCGACGGTCTCGAGCGGAACGTGCGGCAGCATCTCGCGGTACCACGCGATCACGCGTTCGTAGGCGTCAAGGCGGGAGGGCGCGGGACGCCAGGGGATCACGATGCGAACCGGGGGAAGCGGCGAGTCGAGGGTCGTCATGCACCGTCCTTTCCCTCAGAGCTTAGATCAGGCCGGCGCCCGCACCGCACCGCGACGACCCTCTCAGCAGAGCACGCGCAGCGCACCCGGCTGCACGCGCACGGCGAGCTTGGAGATGTCGCCCGCCTCCTCGCCGTCGATCTCGAAGGGCACCGGGCCCGGCAGGGCGACGGCGATCGCCTCGCCGGTGAGATGCTGCGCGAAATCGATGCTCACGGTCTCGTCGTCACCGCCGAGCAGACGGCGGATGCCGTTGTCCCAGACCACGGTGCGCAGGGTCTGCAGCCACTGGGTGACGTTTTCGGCGCTGATCAGCAGCAGGTCCAGGCGCCCGTCATCGACCACGGCGTCGGGCAGCAGCGTCACCCCGCCCTGGATGTCGCCGCAGTTGCCGATCAGCAGGGTGTGCCCGCTGAGCCGCTGCTGCTCGCCGTCGTCGAGCGTGATGTGGAAGTCGACGGTCTCGGAAGCCGTGACCGCGCGTCCCATCGCGGCGACGTAGGCGAGCCAGCCGGCTTTGTTCTTCAGCTCGTCGTCGGTCTCGGCGAGCATGTGCGCGTCGAGGCCGAAGCCGACCATGACCAGGAACCCGGTCTCGACCTCCGCGTCGTCGGTGCGGGTCCAGCCCATGTCGATGCGACGCTCGTTGCCCGCAGCGATGACGTCCAGCGCTTTCGGGATGCTGCCGAGGGGGATCCCGAGGTTGCGGGCGAGCAGGTTGCCGGTGCCCTGCGGCACGATCCCCAGCGCCGGAGCGTTCTCGGCCGAGGCCAGGATCTCGGCGACCGTGCGCACCGTGCCGTCGCCACCCACGGCGACGACGACGTCGCACCCTGCATGCACCGCCTCGGCCGTCATGGCCCGGCCGGGGTCGTCCGCGGCGGTCTCCCACCACATCAGCTCGGTGTCCGCCGGGACGGCGGCGCTCACGGCATCCCGAAGCTCATCGCCCTCGATCTTCGTCGGATTCCAGATGATCCCGAAACGCTGCGCCATCTGCTCCCCCTTCATCACGACTGAACGTCAGCCGTAGAACTGCTTCTCGAAGACTCGCCGCGCCCGGCGCGTGACCCGGAGGTAGTCCTCCTCGAGCACGGTGGCGGCGCGGTCAGGATATCCCAGAAGACGACCCACCCCGTCGAGTTCGCGGATCTCGGCCGGCAGCACGTCCTTCGTCTGCCCGGTCAGCAGGGTCATGGCCGAGCGCAGCCGGCTGGCGAGCACCCACGCCTCCCGCAGTCGCTCGGCGTCGTCGGCGGGAAGCAGGTCGGCGAGCACGGCGGCATCGAGCGCCTGCAGGGTCGACGTCGTGCGCAGATCCGGCACCCGGTGGCCGTGCTGCAGCTGCAGCACCTGCACCATCCACTCCACGTCGCTCAGCGTGCCCGGCCCGAGTTTCAGATGCCGGCGAGGATCGGCTCCCTGCGGCAGCCGCTCGCCCTCGACGCGCGCCTTGATGCGCTTGATCTCGCGCACATCCTGCAGCGAGACGCTCTGCGGGTAGCGGATGCCGTCGGCCAGCTGGGTGAACCGCGCGATCAGCTTCACACTGCCGGCGATGCCCCGCGCCCGCAGCAGCGCCTGCGCCTCCCACGACAGCGACCAGCGGCGGTAATACTGCGTGTAGGCCTCGATGGTGCGCACGATCGGACCGTTGCGCCCTTCGGGGCGCAGATCGGCGTCGAGCTCCAGCGGCACCCGCTGATCGGCCAGATGCTCGCGCAGGCCCGCGACGATCCTCGCGGCGTGCTGCTGGGCGCGCTGCGGATCGATGCCGTTCGGGTCGTAGATGAACAGCACGTCGGCGTCGGAGCCGAAACCGAGCTCGGCGCCCCCGAAACGGCCCATCGCGATGATCGAGAAGTCCATCGCGTCGTCTTCGGGCGGCACGATCTCGCGGCGCACCGCACGCAGCGCCGCCTGGATCGTGACCTCGGTGATCTCGGTGAGCGCCCTCGCCATCTCGTCGACGCCGACCTGCTCGAGCACGGCGCCCATCGCCGTGCGCAGCAGCTCACGACGCCGCAGCGCCCGTACGGCTCGCAGCGCGGCCTTCGTCGTCGCGTGCCGGGTCTGGATCGCGCGCGCCTCCTCATCGAGCGCCGCCCCGCCGCGCGGACGCAGCGCGGCCGGCGTGTCTAGCCACGCCACCGACTCGGGGATCCACTCCATCAGCTCGCCGACGTAGCGCGAGCTCGAGAGCAGTCTCGTCAGCCGTTCGGCAGCGCCGGACGAGTCGCGCAGCATCCGCAGGAACCAGTGCGTGTCGCCGAGTCTCTCGCTGATGCGCCGGAAGGCGACGAGCCCGTAGTCGGGGTCGGTGCCGTCGGCGAACCAGCGCAGCATCACCGGCATGAGGTGCTTCTGGATGGTGGCCTTGCGGCTCAGGCCGGACGTGAGCGCGGCGATGTGCCGCAGCGCACCGGCGGGATCGCGGAATCCGATCGCCGCGAGACGCGAACCCGCCTGCTCGGTCGAGAGCGTGCGCTCCTCGGCCGGCAGCGCCGCGACGGCCGCGAGCAGCGGACGGTAGAACAGGCGCACATGCTGATCGCGCACCGCGAGGCGCACCTCGTCCCAGATCTCCTGCAGGCCGGAGGCGCTGTCGGCCAGGGCCGTGGCCCGCGCGAGGCGCCGCATGCCCTCGTCGTCGCGGGGCATGAGGTGCGTGCGGGTGAGATCGTGCAGCTGCAGCCTGTGCTCGAGCAGCCGCAGGATGCGGTACTGCTCACCGAAGGCGCTGGCCTCCGCCCGCCCGATGTAGCCGCCCTCGACGAGCGCGTCGAGCGACTCCAGCGTGCCGCGGGTGCGGATGCTCTCGTCGCCGAGCCCGTGCACGAGCTGCAGCAGCTGCACGGTGAACTCGATGTCGCGCAGGCCGCCGGGGCCGAGCTTGATCTGGTACGGCACGTCGTCGGCCGGGATGTGGTCGGTGACCCGCTCGCGCATGCGCTGCACGCTCTCGACGAAGTCGGACCTCTCGGCGCTCGTCCACACCTTCGGCTGCACGGCCGCGATGTACTCCGCGCCGAGCCGGGCATCGCCCGCCAGCGGTCGGGCCTTGAGCAGCGCCTGGAACTCCCAGCTCTTCGCCCAGCGGTCGTAGTACGCCAGATGGGATGCGAGGGAGCGCACCAGCGCGCCCTGCTTCCCCTCCGGCCGGAGGGCGGCGTCGACCTCCCACAGCGGGGGCTCGATCTCGACGCCGCTCAGAGCCGTCATGGTCTCGCGCGCCAGACGCGTGGCGATGTCGATCGCCCTCGCCTCGCTCACGACGCTCTCGTCGGCCGTGCCTGCGACGAAGATCACATCGACGTCGCTCAGGTAGTTCAGCTCGCGGGCACCCGCCTTGCCCATGCCGATGATCGCCAGCCGCGTCGTGGCGATCTCGTCACGGGTGCCGGCACGACCGGATCGCTCGACCACCGCACGCGCGACCGCCAGTCCCGCCTCCAGCGCCGCCGCGGCGGCATCCGCGAGCGCGGCCGAGACGCCGGCGATCGCGACCGTCGCCGACTCCGACGCCAGGTCGGCGGCGGCGATCTCGCTCAGCGCGCACCGGTACTGCACGCGCAGCGCGGTGACCGGATCGGCGGCGCGGGCGAAGCCCTCGTCGGCTTCGGTGGCCGCGAGCATCCGCTCGGTCAGCTCCGCGGCATCCGGCAGCTGCGTTCGCAGCAGCACATCGGCCCGCAGGTGGGATGGATGCCGCTCGAAGAACGAGCCGAGCGCGCGAGACACGCCGAACAGCCGCCACGCCGCTTCCCGCGCCGCGGGATCGGAGAGCACGGCCGTGACCTGCCGGGGGTCGCGGCGGGCCACGGCGACGAGGCCCCGCACGGCGGCATCCGGGTCGGCGGCGACCATCCCGTCGGCCAGCTGCACGCGCTCGAGCCCGGTGAGCTCCGACAGCTCGGTGAGATCAGCGGACGCCGACGTCAGCTCGACGAAGCCGAGCCGTGCCAGGGCGGACAGCGAAATGGACGCATCAGGACGCGCCATCGCCGCCTCAGAGCAGCCCGAGGTTGTTCTTGAGCTCGAACGGCGTCACCTGGCCGCGGTAGGCCTCCCACTCCTTCTGCTTGTTCAGCAGCACGTAGTTGAAGACCTGCTCGCCGAGCGTCTCGGCGACCAGCTCGGAGTCGCGCATGTACTCGAGCGCGTGATCGAGGCTGGCGGGCAGCGGCGCGTACCCGAGGGCGCGACGCTCGGAGTCGCTGAGCGACCACACGTTGTCCTCGGCCTCGGGCGGCAGCTCGTACTCCTCCTCGATGCCCTTCAGGCCGGCGGCCAGCATCAGCGCGTAGGCGAGATACGGGTTCGCCGCCGAATCGAGCGCGCGGTACTCGATGCGTGTCGACTGGCCCTTGTTCGGCTTGTACATCGGCACGCGGATCAGCGCGGAACGGTTCGCGTGACCCCAGGTGACGAAGCTCGGTGCCTCGTCGCCGCCCCACAGCCGCTTGTACGAGTTCACGAACTGGTTGGTGACCGCGGCGATCTCGTTCGCATGACGCAGCAGACCGGCGATGAACCGGCGGCCGGTGAGCGAGAGCTGATACTCGGCGCCGGCCTCGTAGAACGCGTTGACGTCGCCCTCGAACAGCGACATGTGCGTGTGCATGCCGCTGCCGGGGTGGTCGTTCAGCGGCTTCGGCATGAACGTCGCGTACACGCCCTGCTCGATCGCGACCTCTTTGACCACGGTGCGGAAGGTCATGATGTTGTCGGCCGTCGTGAGCGCGTCGGCGTAGCGCAGATCGATCTCGTTCTGCCCCGGGCCGCCTTCGTGGTGACTGTACTCCACCGAGATGCCCAGGTCCTCCAGCATCCGCACGGCGCTGCGGCGGAAGTCGTGCGCCGTGCCGCCCGGCACGTTGTCGAAGTAGCCCGCGTTGTCAGCGGGCACCGGACCTTCGGGGCCGAGCTGCGAGGACTTCAGCAGGTAGAACTCGATCTCGGGGTGCGTGTAGAACGTGAATCCGGCGTCTGCCGCCTTCGCCAGCGCCCGGCGCAGCACGTTGCGCGGGTCGGAGACCGCGGGGCGGCCGTCGGGGGTGGTGAGGTCGCAGAACATGCGGGCGGTCGGGTCGATCTCCCCGCGCCACGGCAGGATCTGGAACGTCGTCGGGTCGGGCTGCGCGAGCAGGTCGGACTCGTAGGTGCGGGTCAGCCCCTCGATCGCCGACCCGTCGAAGCCGATCCCCTCGGCGAACGCGCCTTCGACCTCCGCGGGGGCGATGGCCACCGACTTGAGCGTGCCGATGACGTCGGTGAACCAGAGCCGGACGAACTTGACGCCGCGCTCTTCGATGGTGCGCAGCACGAAGTCGCGCTGCTTGTCGACCCTCACTGGCCGGACTCGAGAGAGCTGGAGCCCCACGCATCGTCGGCCGCGTCCTCCTCGGCCCACGCGCGAGAGCGCTCGCGCAGGGTCTCGGGAGCACGAGCCGCTTCCGCGCGAGTGTCGAACGGGCCGACCCGGTCGACCGAGGCGGACTGCATGCCGAACTCGACCTCCCCGGTGCTGAGGTTGTACCAGTACTTCTCGTCGCCGTCGGACATGTCAGCTCCTTCGTCGGGATCTCGTCACGATCCTAATCGCTGGGTCGTGCATGGCTAGGCTATTCGCCATGGCACAGGCAATCGGCGTCGACATCGGCGGAACGGGCATCAAGGCGGGCATCGTCAACCTCGACACGGGCACTCTGGATTCGGATCGCGTGCGCGTGCCGACGCCCGAGGGCGCGCACCCCGCCGACGTGGTGGAGACCGTGCGCGAGGTGCTCGACACCCTGGGCGTCGCAGAATCGACGCTGCCGTTGGGTGTGGCATTCCCCGCGATCGTGAAGTACGGCAAGACCCTGTCGGCGGCCAACATCTCGAAGGAGTGGGTCGACTTCGAAGCCGAGAAGTTCTTCGAGAACGGACTGGGCCGCAGCATCACGTTCGTGAACGACGCCGACGCGGCCGGCGTGGCGGAGGCGCGTCACGGTGCTGCCCGCGACGCCCGCGGCCTCACCATCATGACGACGCTCGGCACCGGCATCGGCTCGGCGTTCCTGTACAACGGCGTGCTCGTGCCGAACACCGAGCTCGGCCATCTCAAGCGCGACGGCGAGTCGATCGAGCGATGGACCGCGTACTCGGCGATGGAGCGCGAGAACCTGTCGTGGGAGGACTGGTCGGCGCGTCTGCAGGAGTTCTACTCGCACGTCGAGTTCCTCTTCAGCCCCGACCTGTTCGTGGTCGGCGGCGGGGTGTCGAAGCACCCCGAGAAGTTCCTGCCGCTGCTCGATCTGCGGACCCCGATCGTGTCCGCTGTGCATCGCAACGCCTCCGGCATCATCGGTGCGGCGGCTCTGTCCGTCGACTGACATCGCGACAGCACGAAGGCCCGGTCGTCGACCGGGCCTTCTGTGTGCTTCGGGGCGAGTGGGCCGGCCTGTACGCCGGGTTCTGTTCAGGAGTTCTTCGCTCCCTTGACGGCCATCTCTCTCGACGACACGTTGCCGTGTCGTTCCAGCGACCTACCCGAGGACTCGGCGAGCCGCGTCAACGTCCTCTGTCTGGTCTTGCTCCGGGCGAGGTTTACCTGGCGGAGCGCGTCACCGCGCTCCCCGGTGGTCTCTTACACCACCCTTTCACCCTTACCCGCCGGCGGTGAGGCACGACGGGCGGTCTTCTCTCTGTGGCACTGTCTCGCGGATCACTCCGGGTGGGTGTTACCCACCGCCCTGCCCTGTGGAGCCCGGACGTTCCTCGGTGCGCTCACGCGCCACGCGACCGTCCGGCCGACCCACTCGCCCCTCGATTCTACGCGCCCTTCGCGGCGTCCTCCGCGACGTGCACGTCGAGCGGGACGTCGACGGCGAAGCCGGGGAACAGGCGTGCGGTCGCCGCGTCCGCGGCATCCCGCACGATCCCGGCGACGGCGTCCCCCTGCTCGGCGGGGGCGTGCACGACGACCTCGTCGTGCAGGAACAGCGCGAGATGCGCGCGGTTGCGGAAGATCGGTCCGGATGCCGCCGCAGGCACGGATGCCGGTGGCAGCGCCATGAGACGGTGGCGGATCTCGGCGAGCCACAGCAGCGCCCATTCGGCGGCCGTGCCCTGCACGATGAAGTTGCGGGTGAAGCGTCCGCGCTCGCGCGCCCAGCCGCGCGCCCGGCTCTCCTCGGCGCCTGCGGCGTCGGGACCGCCGGCCCGCGACTGGGCGAGGCGCCACGCGTCGTCAGGGCGCGGCGAGCTGCGGCCGAGCAGCGTGCTCACCACCCCGCCCTGCTCGCCGGTTCGCGCGGCGGCGTCGACCAGCCCCATCGCTCGCGGGTACACGGTGCGCAGCCTCGGCACGAGCTGTCCGCTCTTTCCCGTGGTCGCGCCGTACATGGCTCCGAGCACTGCGTACTTCGCCTCGTCACGCGTCGCGACCGCCCCCGAGCGCACGACACCGTCGTACAGGTCTCGCCCGCGCGCGGCCTCGACCATCGCGCTGTCTCGCGACATGGCGGCGAGCACGCGCGGCTCGAGCTGCGCCACGTCGGCGTCGACCAGGGTCCAGCCGGGGTCGGCGCGCACGGCGCCGCGCAGCTGGCGGGGTATCTGCAGCGCACCGCCGCCGGACGACGCCCAGCGTCCGGTCACCACACCGCCGGTGAGATAGATCGGGCGGAACCGGTCGTCGCGCACCCATTCGTCGAGCCAGGCCCACCCGTTCGCGGTGAACAGCCGGGCGAGCTTCTTGTACTCCAGCAGCGGTGCCACCACCGGATGCTCGACGCGCGACAGCTCCCATCGCGAGGTGGAGTCGACGAACACGCCGGCGCGGTGCAGCGCCCGCAGCAGGCGGGGCGGACTGTCGGGGTTCAGGCTCGGGTCGTCGAGACAGCGCCCGATCTCGACGGCCAGCGACGCCATGCGCGCCGGTCGCGCACCGCGCAGCGGACGGGGTCCGAGCTGCTGCTCGAGGATGCCGTTGTGCGCGGCCGTGCTCCACGGCAGGCCTGCCGCCGTCATCTCCTCCGCGATGAGGGCGCCCGTGGACTCGGCAGCGCACAGCAGCGCGAGGCGGAAGTCGGGCGCCGAGGCCAGTGCCGTCAGCTGCGCTCGCCACTGCGCGCGCACCTCGTCGATGTCGTCGTGTTGCGCGCCGTCCGCGTCCACCTCGAACAGGCTCGGCGGTCGGGCTGCGTCACCGATGCCGTCGCCGCGCACCCAGCGGGCCGACGGCGCAAGCGGATGCGACAGCGATGCCGTGTCGCGCAGGATCGCGTGACAGAGCAGCAGGTCGTGCGCCCGACGCACCCGCACCCCGGCGGCGAGCAGCGGCGGATAGAAGGTGCGCAGGCTCCGCACCGTCCATCGCGGCGACATCCGCTGCTCGATCTCGCGCACGTGCGCAGCGAGGTCGCGGTCCGAGACCTCGGTGGTCACCGGGTCGCCGTCGGCATGCACCGTGATGACCCACCCGCCGCCCGGAGCTCGCGCCACCAGGGCGTGCGGCGGCTCGGCTGCAGGGGTCACGGCATCCGGTCTATCACCCGGGTCGGACGTCGGCACTCGCGCCGAGGGGACGGTCGGTCGTCACAGACCGGACTCGTCGGTGCGCACGAGGATGCCGCCGCACTCCGGGCACGACACGACGTCGTCGTCGGCCGCCGCACGCACGGCGGCCAGCTCGCTGCCGGCGAGCACCATCTGGCAGCCCTCGCAGATCCGGCGGCGCAGCAGACCCACGCCGATGCCGCCGCGGGCCGCGCGACGGGTGTACTCGGCGAGCAGCTCGGCGGGCACGCTCTCGGCCAGGGCCGCGCGATCGCGCGCGAGGTGCTCGCCCTCCGCTGCTGCGGCAGCGATGTCGGCCTTCGCTGCGGAAGTTAGCTGCGCACCCTCGGACTGGGTCTGGTCGATCAGCGCCTGCTGCGCGTCGACGGCCGCCTGCGCCTCTTCCACGCGCGCCATGACGTCGAGCTCGGAGTCCTCGAGCATGGTGATGCGCCGACCGAGGCTCTCGATCTCGTTCTCGAGTGCCTGGGCCTGCTTCGGATCGGTGGCGACGGCCAGCCGCTCGGCATCCTTGTCACGCCGCTGCGCGGCGAGGCGGACGTCGGACTCCAACCGCGCAAGCTCCGCCTTCGCGTCGTCGAGCACGCCGGCCAGCACGGTCAGCTCGCCCAGCTGCTGCTGGCGCAGCGCGGCGAGCTCGTTGATGCGGGCACCCTGCACGGGGGTGGTGCGGGCGCGCTCCGCCTGCGCGATCCTGCGATCGAGGTCGGCGATGTCGAGAAGGCGACGCTGGTGCTCGGGGCTGGCTTTCACACCTCAAACCTAACCCGAGAAGATGACACCGTCGACGTACAGCCACAGGCCGCCTTCGCGAACGAAGCGACTGCGCTCGCGCAGCGTGCCTCGCCCGTGCTCATCACGGTAGAAGGCCTGGAACTCGACCACGCCGCGGTCGTCGAACGGCCCGCCGTGCTCGCGATCGAGGATGTCGAGGCGCTGCCAGCGGATGCCATCGTCGAGATCGAGTCGATCCGGGCAGGTGGACGGGTGCCAGGTGCGCAGCAGATGCTGAGCGTCGGCTGTCGCGAACGCCGTGAACCGGGATCGCATCAGGCGCACGGCGGTCGGCGCCGATCCGGATGCCAGCACCGGGCCGCAGCACGATCCGAACACGTCTCCACTCGTGCAGGGGCATCGCTGATCGCTCGCGGGTCTCGACATGCGTCCATGCTGACACGCGAGTCCTGCCCGGCACGGCCATAGGCTGAGCCTGACCGACGATCCGGAGGACCCATGACCGCTGTTCCCGTCTTCACCGCCCACAACGGATTCCCGCTGCCCGCAGTGGGGCTGGGCACGTACCGGTTGAACGGCGAGGCCGGTGCGACATCGGTCGCCGCGGCGATCCGCCTCGGCTACCGCCTGATCGACTCGGCGTTCAACTACGAGAACGAAGGCGCCGTGGGCGCCGGAGTGCGGGCATCCGGAGTCGACCGCTCCGAGATCATCGTCACCACGAAGCTGCCGGGCCGGCACCACGAGACCGCCAAGGCGCGCACCAGCATCGAGGAGAGCCGGTTCCGGCTCGGGCTGGATGCGACCGACCTGCACCTGATCCACTGGCCCAATCCGCTCACCGGCCGGTACGAGCAGGCCTGGCACGGCCTCGTCGACGCCCAGCAGCGCGGAACCGTCCGACAGATCGGCGTGTCCAACTTCCTTCCCGAGCATCTGGAGCGCATCGAGACGGCGACGGGTGTGCGGCCCGTCGTGAACCAGATCGAGGTGCACCCGTACTTCCCGCAGCAGGAGGCGCTCGCGTTCCATGCCGAGCGAGGCATACTCACCCAGGCGTGGTCGCCACTCGGCCGTGCGCGGCAGGTGCTCGATGAGCCCGTCATCGTCGAGATCGCCGAGCGTCACGGCATCTCCCCGGTGCAGGCCATCATCGCCTGGCATGTCGCGCGGGACACCGTGTCGATTCCGAAGGCCTCTTCACCCGAGCATCAGCGCACCAACCTCGAGGCGGCGTCCGTCGTGCTCGACGCCGCCGAGGTCGAGGCGATCACCGGGCTCGGTCGTGCAGACGGGCGGCTCTTCGACGGCGACCCGGCCACGCACGAGGAGATGTGAGTTCGGGATGCCCCTGACCTCACTCCACGAGGCCCTGCCCCGCACCGATCCCGCCCTGCGGGCATGACCTTCTTCGAACAGGCGCCGATGGGGCGCCACGCCTCCCGCAGACGGCGCTCCCTCGTCGGACGCGTCAGCGCAGCGGCGATCCTCGTCGTGCTCGCGGCGGCCACCGTCGGCGGGCTGTGGCTGATGTCGCAGGACTCGAAGGCCGACGAGCCGTTGCTCGAGCGGATCTTCCCCGCGCTCGCCGCAGCCCCACCGCCGCTGAGCACGGAGTTCGCCGACCTCGCCGATCGGATGATGCTGACGGCAGAGGGCAGGGAGGTCTTCGCCTTCACGCAGCCGCGATATGCCGACGCCGACGAGATCGCCGCGCTCTGCCGAGATGAATCCCACGACCCCGAGAATGAGTCCACGCTGGGCTGTTTCACGGGTTTCGAGCAGTCACGCGCCCAGGATCGGATCTTCATCTACCGTCCCACCGACGAGCGCCTCGCCCAGTCGACGGTGACGACGGCAGCCCACGAACTGCTGCACGCGGTGTACGCACGCATGTCGTCCGACGAGAAGACGCGGGTCGCAGAGCTGCTGTCGGCGGCGACCGCGCTCGTGCCTGCCGACGATCCCGTCCACGATCAGATCGCCGCCTCGATAGACGGCGACGACGAGAAGCGGGCCACCGAGCAGTTCGCCTACCTCGGCTCGCAGGTGCACCCCGACACCGGATTCAGCGCCGAGCTGGAGCAGATCTACGCACGCACGATCACCGATCGCGCTGCGCTCGTCGAGACGCACCGGCGAGCCGTCGCCGTGCTCGACGATGTGCGGGCGGCGGTCGCCCGCGCCTGGGAGGACGTCGCGGCAGCCGAGCAGGCGAACGCGCAGACGCGCGCCCAGCTGGAGGCGGACGTCGACGCGCTCTCGAAGGCCGCGGCGCGCTTCGCCGACGATCGTGCCGAGTTCGAGGCGACGAGCCCCGAGGACCGAGCGCGGTGGCGGGTCACTCTCACCCCCGCGGGCGGCGAGCCGATCACGATGTCGTGGGAGGAGTCGATCGCGTATCGCGACGACGATCTGAACCGCATCCGGGGTGAGCACAACGCACGGCGCACCGAGCTCGAGCTGGCGGAGGCGGAAGCGGCGCGGCTGCGCGCCGACACGCAGGCCCTGCAGGACGACGCACTCGCCCTGCTGCGCGATGCGTATCCCGGTCAGACGTTCGAGGGCTGAGCGCACCGGCGCGAAGACAGAGGACGGTGGGCCCTGCCGGGATCGAACCGACGACATCCACGGTGTAAACGTGGCGCTCTACCAGCTGAGCTAAAGGCCCTGGTACCCCGATTCTACGGTGTGGAATCTGCGGAACCCGTCCTTGCGAACGGATATAGGCTGAGCACAGCGCGTGTTGTGCGGTGCCGACAAGGCCCGGCCGCGCGGCATCCCGTTTCCTTGGCACGACCTGCCAGTTCGACGAAAGGCTCCACGTGACCGTCCACGACCAGGATCCGTACTCCCAGGCACCTCTGGACAGCGACCCAGAGGAGACCGGCGAGTGGCAGCAGTCGCTCGACGAGCTGGTGGATGCGAAGGGCCCCGGCCGCGGCCGGGAGATCATGCTCAGCCTCCTGAAGCGCTCGAAGGAGCGTCACCTCGGCGTGCCGATGGTGCCGACCACCGACTACATCAACACGATCGCGGCGTCGAACGAGCCGGAGTTCCCCGGCGACGAGGAGATCGAGCGCCGCTACCGCCACTGGATCCGCTGGAACGCGGCGATCACCGTGCACCGGGCGCAGCGACCCGGTATCGGCGTCGGCGGCCACATCTCCACCTACGCGGGCGCCGCGTCGCTGTACGAGGTCGGCTTCAACCACTTCTTCCGCGGTCAGGACCACCCGAGCGGTGGCGACCAGATCTTCATCCAGGGCCACGCCTCCCCCGGCATCTACGCCCGGTCGTTCCTCGAGGGGCGCCTGAGCGAGGCCGACATGGACGGCTTCCGTCAGGAGAAGTCGCACGCCGGCCACGCGCTTCCGTCGTATCCGCACCCGCGGTCGATGCCCGAGTACTGGCAGTTCCCGACCGTCTCGATGGGTCTCGGCCCGATCAACGCGATCTACCAGGCGCAGGCGAACAAGTACCTCACCAACCGTGGCATCAAGGACACCGGCGACCAGCACGTCTGGGCGTTCCTGGGTGATGGCGAGATGGACGAAGTCGAGAGCCGCGGCCAGCTGCAGGTCGCCGCCAACGAGGGCCTCGACAACCTCACGTTCGTGATCAACTGCAACCTGCAGCGTCTCGACGGTCCGGTGCGCGGCAACGGCAAGATCATCCAGGAGCTCGAGTCGTTCTTCCGCGGCGCCGGATGGAACGTCATCAAGGTCATCTGGGGGCGGGAGTGGGACGACCTGCTCGCCCGCGACACCGACGGCGCGCTGCTGAACATCATGAACGCCACCCCCGACGGCGACTACCAGACGTACAAGGCCGAGTCGGGTGCGTACATCCGCGAGAACTTCTTCGGTCGCGACGAGCGGGCTGCGGCCCTCGTCAAGGACCTCTCGGACGACGACATCTGGCACCTGCGCCGCGGTGGTCACGACTACCGCAAGGTGTACGCGGCCTACAAGTCGGCGGTGGAGCACAAGGGCCAGCCGACCGTCATCCTCGCCAAGACCGTCAAGGGATACGGTCTCGGACCGCACTTCGAGGGCCGCAACGCGACCCACCAGATGAAGAAGATGACGCTGGACAACCTCAAGACGTTCCGCGACACCATGCAGATCCCGATCACGGACGCGCAGCTGGAAGAGAACCCGTACCTGCCCCCGTACTACCACCCGGGCAAGGACGACGAGACCATCCAGTACATGCTGGAGCGTCGTCGCAGCCTCGGCGGAATGATCCCCGAGCGCCGCACCGCGCACACGCCGATCACGCTGCCCGAGGAGTCGACCTACGCCCTGCCGCGCAAGGGCTCCGGCACCCAGGAGATCGCCACGACGATGGCGTTCGTCCGGCTGCTGAAGGACCTGCTGCGGGCGAAGGACTTCGGAAACCGCGTCGTGCCGATCATCCCCGACGAGGCGCGCACCTTCGGCATCGACGCGTACTTCCCGACCGCGAAGATCTACAACCCGAACGGCCAGCACTACACCTCGGTCGACCGCCAGCTGCTGCTCGCGTACAAGGAGAGCCCGCAGGGCCAGATCGTGCACGTCGGCATCAACGAGGCCGGCGCCATGGCGGCCTTCACCGCCGCCGGCACGTCGTACTCGACGCAGGGCGAGCCGCTGATCCCGATCTACATCTTCTACTCGATGTTCGGCTACCAGCGCACCGGAGACGCCATGTGGGCCGCGGGCGACCAGATGGCGCGCGGATTCATCATCGGCGCCACGGCAGGACGCACGACGCTGACCGGTGAGGGGCTGCAGCACGCCGACGGGCACTCGCCGCTGCTGGCATCCACCAACCCGGCCACCGTGTCGTACGACCCCGCCTACGGCTACGAGATCGCGCACATCGTGCGCTCGGGTCTGGAGCGGATGTACGGCGGATCGCACCCCGACCCGGATGTCATGTACTACCTCACGGTGTACAACGAGCCGCTCGTCCAGCCGGCCGAGCCGGATGATGCCGACATCGACGGCATCATCCGCGGCATCCACCGCATCAAGCCGGGCACGGGCGAGGGCCACAAGGCCCAGCTGTTCGCCTCGGGCGTCGGCGTGCCGTGGGCTCTGGAGGCCCAGGAGCTGTTGCAGCAGGACTGGGGCGTCAGCGCGGATGTGTGGTCGGTCACCTCGTGGAGCGAGCTGCGCCACGACGGTCTCGCCGTCGACGAGCACAACTTCCTGCACCCCGGGGAGGAGCCGCAGACGGCCTACCTCACCCGCAAGCTGCAGGGCGCAGAGGGCCCGGTCGTCGCGGTCAGCGATTTCATGCACGCCGTGCAGGACCAGATCCGTCCGTGGGTGCCGAACCCGTACTACACGCTGGGCGCCGATGGCTTCGGCTTCTCGGACACCCGCGCCGCGGCGCGTCGCTTCTTCAAGATCGACGGCCCGTCGATGGTGGTGCGCACCCTGCAGGCGCTGGCCGACGAGGGCAAGGTCGACCGCTCGGTCATCGGCCAGGCGATCGAGAAGTACCGCCTGTTCGATGTGAACGCCGGCACCAGCGGGAACGCGGGCGGCGAGAGCTGACCTGTGACCAGTACCTCCCAGCAGGCCATGGACAAGGCCGCGACGCTCGCCTGGCTGCGCCGGATCTCCGGTGACATCGCCACGGTGACGATCAAGCGGCTGGAGGACACCCTGCCCTGGTACGCCGACATGCCACCGGCCCGACGCTCCGCCGTCGGGCTGGTGGCACAGGCCGGCATCACGTCGTTCATCCAGTGGTACGAGGATCCGACGTCGACCCCCTGGATCGCCGCCGACATCTTCGCCGCGGCTCCCCGTGAGCTGCTGCGCAGCGTCAGCCTGCAGCAGACGCTGCAGCTGATCCGCGTCACGGTGGAGGTCACCGAGGAGCGGGTCGCGGGACGCGGCGCGGATCTGCGCGAGGCGATCCTGCTGTACTCGCGCGACGTGGCGTTCGCGTCGGCCGACGTGTACGCCCGCGCCGCCGAGGCACGCGGGCTGTGGGATGCCCGACTCGAGGCCCTGGTGGTCGACTCGATCCTCACGGGCGAAGCCGACGAGGAGCTGCCCAGCCGCATCGCCGCGCTCGGCTGGCACGGCCATGGCGAGGTCAGCGTCATCGTCGGCACCACTCCCCCGCAGTTCGACGTCGACCTGGTGCGACGCACGGCGCGGCGCATGTCTGTCGACGTGCTGATCGGCGTGCAGGGATCGAGACTCGTGCTCGTCATCGGGCGCGCGCGCGTGCCCGGCAAGGAGGAAGAGATCGAGGACCTGCCGTTCAGCGAGATCGCCCAGCGTCTGGAGCCCTCCTTCGGGCCGGGCTACGTCGTGCTCGGACCGCCCGTGACGGCGCTCGTCGACGCGGGGCAGAGTGCCCGTGCGGCGCTCGCCGGCTTCGCGGTCGCTCGCGCCTGGCGCGGGGCTCCTCGCCCGGTCGAGGCCGACGACCTGCTGCCCGAGCGAGCCCTGGCCGGGGACTCGCTGGCCAAGCAGACGCTCATCGAGCGGATCTTCCGCCCGCTGCAGGCGCATTCCACCGACCTCGTGACGACGCTGTGGAGCTACCTCGACAACGGCCGCTCGCTCGAGGCCACCGCACGCGAGCTGTTCGTGCACCCGAACACGGTGCGCTACCGGCTCAAGCGCGTGACCGAGGTGATCGGCTGGGATGCGACCGGCCCCCGCGAGGCGCTGATCCTGCAGACCGCCCTGATCCTCGGCTCGATCGGCACGGCAGAGCCTGCCCGGCGCCGCTCCGTGACACGGCGTCGCTGACGCCGTCGCCCGCGCGCATCTGGTGTGCGCCACGCACAATCGAATCGTCGATTGTTGTGATGTTTCATCCACCACCATCGTGCGATCGTTGGCAGACTGGACAGGTGATCGTCGTCGCCTCGCCCGGACAGGGCTCCCAGACCCCCGGCTTCCTCGCCCCCTGGCTCGAGCTGGACGGCGTCGCCGACCGGCTGACCGCGTATTCCGAGGCCGCCGAGGTCGACCTGATCGCCCACGGCACCGAATCTGACGCCGACACCATCCGCGACACCCGCATCGCGCAGCCGCTCATCGTCGCGGCCTCGCTGATCACCGCAGAGCAGCTGGCCCTGCGCGCCGGACGCCGCGCCGACGGCGTCGCCGGTCACTCGGTCGGCGAGCTCGCCGCCCTGGTCGGGGCCGAAGTGATCGGCCCCGAGGACGCGATGCGCCTGGTCGGCATCCGCGGACGTGCGATGGCGGATGCCGCCGCGCACACGCCCACCGGCATGAGCGCGGTGCTCGGGGGCGACCCCGACGAGGTGCTCGCGCTGCTCGACGAGCTCGAGCTCACCCCTGCCAACTACAACGTCGCCGGGCAGATCGTCGCGGCCGGCGCGCTGCCCGCGCTCGCGCAGCTCGCCGAGCGGGCTCCTCGCGGCGTGCGCGTGATGCCGCTGCAGGTCGCCGGGGCGTTCCACACCTCGTACATGGCTTCCGCCGTCAACACGCTGCGGGCTGCCGTCTCCACCGTCTCGGCGAGCGACCCGACCGTCACGCTCTGGTCGAACCGCGACGGCGCCGTGGTCGACAGCGGGCAGGATGCCCTCGACCGGATCGTCACCCAGGTGTCGTCGCCGGTGCGCTGGGACCTGTGCATGGAGTCGTTCGCCGCCGCCGGCATCACCGGTTTCATCGAGGTCGCCCCGGCCGGCGCTCTCACCGGCCTCGCCAAACGAGGCCTGCGCGGCGTGCCGAACGTCGCAGTGAAGACCCCAGACGACCTCGACGCGGCTGTGGAGCTGCTGGCCGGGTCATCGCAGAACGGAGCAGTCTCGTGAGCACCCTCAAGCAGGCCAGCGGCCCCGCCTACACGCGCATCTACTCTGTCGGCGCGGCGCGCGGCGAGAACGCTGTGCCCAACGACGATCTGGTCGGGCTGATCGACTCGAGTGACGAGTGGATCCGGCAGCGCACCGGCATCATCACCCGCACCCGCGCCGTCGCCGAGACGAGCGCGATCGAGCTCTCCACCGACGCGGCGAAGGAGGCCGTCGAGCGCTCGGGCGTCGACCCCGCCGAGATCGATCTCGTGATCGTCGCGACGATCAGCAACCCGAAGCAGACGCCCTCGGTGGCCGCGATCGTGGCCGACCGGATCGGCGCGACGCCTGCCGCCGCCTACGACATGAACGCCGCGTGCGCCGGGTACGCCTACGCCATCGCCCAGGCGGATGCGCTGATCCGCGCCGGAGCCGCCCGTCACGCCGTGGTCATCGGCGCCGAGAAGCTCTCGGATGTCGTCGACCCGACCGACCGGAGCATCTCGTTCCTGCTCGGCGACGGCGCCGGCGCCGTCGTCATCGGCCCGAGCGAGACGCCCGGCATCTCGGCGACCGTCTGGGGCTCGGACGGCTCGAAGTCCGATCTCGTGGGCATGAACCACACCCTCACCGACTTCCGCGACGGCAAGGCCCCCTGGCCCACACTGCGCCAGGAGGGGCCGAGCGTGTTCCGCTGGGCGGTGTGGGAGATGGCCAAGGTCGCCCGCGAAGCGCTCGAGCGCGCCGGCATCGAGGCATCCGACCTCGCCGCCTTCATCCCGCACCAGGCGAACCTGCGCATCATCGAGGAGTTCGCCAAGCAGCTCAAGTTGCCCGAGACCACCGTCATCGCCCGCGACATCGAGACCACCGGCAACACGTCGGCCGCCTCGATCCCGCTCGCCACGCACCGGCTGCTCGAGGAGCACCCCGAACTGAGCGGCGGTCTGGCGCTGCAGATCGGGTTCGGCGCCGGTCTGGTCTTCGGCGCGCAGGTGGTCGTGCTGCCCTGATCGGGTGCGCGCCTTCCCTAGACTGTTCACCGGTTCAACCCATTCCGAGAAAGTAGGAAACACCATGGCTCTCACCAACGACGAGGTCCTCGCGGGCCTTGCTGAGCTGGTCACCGACGAGACGGGCATCGACGCGTCCGAGGTCACGATGGAGAAGTCGTTCACCGACGACCTCGACATCGACTCGATCTCGATGATGACGATCGTCGTCAACGCCGAGGAGAAGTTCGGCGTCACCATCCCCGACGACGAGGTCAAGAACCTGAAGACCGTCGCCGACGCCGTCAACTTCATCGTCGCCGGCCAGGAGTGACACCCGCGGATGCCACCCCCGCGGACCGCGGGGTGTGGCATCCTCCTGCACCGATCCCCCTCCTCACGAAGGACTCCCATGACCAAGCGCATCGTCGTCACCGGTATCGGCGCCACGTCCGCTCTGGGCGGCACGGCTCCCGAGAACTGGGCGAACCTGCTCGCCGGCCAGTCCGGTACCCGCACCCTGCCGCACGACTGGATCGAGAAGTACCAGATCCCGGTGCACTTCGCTGCGGAGGCCAGCGTGCGTCCCGAAGAGGTGCTGCCGCGTCACGAGGCGAAGCGCCTCGACCCGTCGACGCAGTTCGCGATGATCGCCGCTCGCGAGGCGTGGGAGGACGCGGGTGCGCCCGACGTCGCCCCGGAGCGTCTGGGAGTCGACTGGGCGACCGGCATCGGCGGCGTCTGGACGCTGCTGGATGCCTGGGACACTCTGCGTGAGAAGGGTCCGCGGCGCGTCATGCCGCTGACCGTGCCCATGCTCATGCCGAACGCCGGCGCAGGCAACCTATCCCTGCACTTCAACGCGAAGGCGTTCGCCCGCACCGTGGTCAGCGCCTGCGCTTCGAGCACCGAGTCGATCGCGAACGCGTACGAGCACCTGCAGGACGGCCTCGCCGACGTCGTGATCGCCGGTGGCGCCGAGTCGGCCATCCACCCGATCACGATGGCATCGTTCGCCTCGGCTCAGGCGCTCTCGCGCCGCAACGACGACCCGGCCACGGCATCCCGCCCCGGCGCGATCGACCGCGACGGCTTCGTGATGGGCGAGGGCGGCGCCGCTCTCGTGCTCGAGACCGAGGAGCACGCCACCGCCCGCGGGGCGAAGATCTACGCCTACGTGGTCGGCGGCGGCGTGACAGCCGACTCGTACCACATCACCGGAAACGACCCCGAAGGGGCCGGCGCCGCCCGCGCCGTCGAGGCGGCTCTCGCCCAGGCCGGTGCGTCGCCCGACGAGGTCGCGCACATCAACGCGCACGCGACCTCCACTCCGGTCGGAGACCCCAACGAGTACGAAGCGCTGAAGCGGGTGTTCGGCGACCGCATCGACGAGATCCCCGTCTCGGCGACCAAGGCATCCACGGGCCACCTGCTCGGCGGAACCGGAGCGCTCGAGGCCGTGTTCACGATCCTCGCGCTGCGCGACCGCGTCGCTCCCCCGACCATCAACATGACCGAGCCCGATCCGGCGGTGCCGTTCAAGCTCTCCACCGAGCCGCAGCAGCTGGGTGAGGGCGACCTGCTCGCGATCAGCAACTCGTTCGGCTTCGGCGGTCACAACGCGGTCGTCGCGTTCCGCAGCGCCTGACCCGACCGCACCGACGCGACGAAGCCCCCGCCTTCCCCGGCGGGGGCTTCTGTCTGATGCGGGAGATTCGCTTTCCCGGTCCCCGGGTGCGATCACCGGATCCCGCTACTCGCGCCTCGCCCGCACGTCCTGTGCGGCGGCGTCGGCCCGATCAGCCGACCTTGTGCAGCCAGACGACGTGCGTGTCGTCGCCGGCGTGCCGGAACGGCTCGAGCTCCTCATCCCACGCCGAGCCGAGAGCGACGTCGAGTTCGCGCTGCAGCTCGGCCGCGTTGCCGGCGGCGATCTCCATCGCGTACCGGATGCGGTCTTCGCCGATCACGATGTTGCCCGCCGAATCGGTCTGGGCGTAGTGGATGCCGAGATCGGGCGTGTGCAGCCAGCGGCCGCCCTCGCTGGCGGGTGTCGGGTCCTCCGACACCTCGAAGCGCAGATGCTCCCAGCCGCGGATCGCCGTCGCGAGCGCCGCACCGGTGCCAGCGGGCGCATCCCAGTAGAACTCCGCGCGGCGGGTGCCCTGCTGCACGGGCTGGTCGCTCCAGTCGAAGTTGACGGCACGACCGATGGCGCGTCCGACCGCCCATTCGAGGTGCGGGCAGAGCGCGCGTGGAGCGGAGTGGATGAACACCACTCCGCGTGCGTATCCCGTCGCCATGATCTCTCCGTTTCATCAGGTACGTCTTCCCCTACGACCTGAACCGAAGATGCGGCGAACTATGCGGTTGTACGGCGATTATCGCCCAGAACCGCGGGAATCACAAGCGTGTGATTCCGGATGCCAGAGCGGCCCCGGTCGCAATGACCGGGGCCGCTCTGTCATGGGTCCCTGAGCCTGTCGAAGGGTCCCTGAGCCTGTCGAAGGGTTACGCCTCGCTCATCGCGAGCTTGGCCTGCTGGCCCTTCGCGGCGTAGTAGGCCGCGCGAGCGGCATCCCGGCGGGCCTGCTCCGCGTAGCCGGCCTCGAGCACGTCCTGCGGCACCTCGACCTGCTCGTGCTGGTCGGTGCCGTGGTACTTCTCGATGTAGGCGTCGAGCTCGGGGCCCGACTCCCACGAGGTGATCAGGCAGTAGCGCGGCTCGGTGCCGTTGTGGGTGGTCGCGTGCCACAGACGCTGGGTGTCGACGATGAGCTGAGCACCGGCCGGAAGGGCGATGCGGTACTCCACGCTCGGGTCGGTGCGGTTCTCACGCAGGACGAAGTAGCTGTCCTTGTCGTCGGTGAGGTTGAAGAACCCGCGCACGACCCAGCCGGTGCCGTCGGGGTTCAGACGGTTGTTGTCATCCTGGTGCAGGTTGTACAGGCACTCGCCGTACGGGGTCGGCTGCAGCTCGATGACGCGGCAGCGCCCGACGTTGGCACCCGGTTCCTTGGCGCGAGCGGTCAGGGTCGGGGCGATCGCGGTCTGCGAGTCGATCCAGACGCCGTCCTTGTCGGTGCGCGGCGGCTTGTGGTTCCAGAAGCCGTTGCACTCGATCTCGCCCTTGGCGCTGGCGAGAGGCGAGAAGCGGGTGTCGCCCGAAGACTTCCAGTCGACATACTCGATGTCGAGCCATTCCTTCGGGTCCATCTCCCCGCCGTAGCTGTCGAGGATGACGAATCCCTTGTCTTCGAGGGCTGCGGACTTGATGTATCCCATGATCTGAGTCATGTCCTTTCGTAATGGGCCAGCACGTTTTAACAGGCCCTACTTAGGCAAGCCTACATCGGGGGCCTGGACGCACCCCGGCTGCTCGGCCAGAGAAAATCGCCCCGGACTAGACTCGATGCGGCGGCTCGTCACCCCGCCATCCGGAGGAATCACGCAGTCATGGCAACGGCCACCAATGTCGAGGCACACGCGACGGGAACGATCGAATGGCTCTCCGCTTCGGCGACGAACATCGTCGTCCCGGTCTATCAGCGCCAGTACCGGTGGGACATCGGCGGCTGCGAGAAGCTGCTCTCCGACATCCGGGCCGTGGCCGGCGAAAACGACGGTCACCGGCACTTCATCGGGTCGATCCTCTCGGGCCGGGATGCCGCCTCCACCGCTGCGGGCGCGGCGGATGACGACCTGATCCTCATCGACGGCCAGCAGCGGATCACGACGATCATGCTGCTCATCGCCGCGCTGCATCACACCGTCCGCGAGAGCGACCCGGCCTTCGCCGCCGAGCTGCAGCGGGTGCTCGTGCGCGCCGACGATCCCGCGCGCACGAAGCTGCGCCCTCACGACGAATGGGCCGGCCTCTACGAGTCGGTGGTGCTCGATCGGCGCGATGACGCGGATCGCGAGTCGCGCTTCGACGACAACTACGCGTTCTTCCGCAGCCAGGTGCACGCCGACGAGGCCCCCGCCATCTGGCGTGGCCTGCAGCGTCTCGAGCACGTGTCGATAACGCTCGGACCCCAGGCCAGCGCTCAGCAGATCTTCGAGAGCCTGAACTCGACCGGGCGCCCGCTGCGCGATCACGAGCTGATCCACAACTACATCCTGATGGGCCTCTCGCACGCCGAGCAGCTGCGGATCGAGCGGGAGTTCTGGCTGCCGATCGAGCAGCACACCGGCGAGACGATCGGCGCCTTCTGGCGCCACTACCTCGTGATGACGACCGGGCGGGAGATCGACGCGGCGGGCGAGCACGGCGTGTACGCGGCGTTCCGCGGGTCGTTCCCCCGGCTCGATCTCGAGCACCTCCGCCACGATGCGGCCGTCTGGCGCGAGTACGCCGAGATCTACGGCATCCTGCTCGATCCCGCTCGCGAGTCGGACACCGACCTCCGACTGCAGCTGGAGCTGCTGAACACGTTCGGACGCACCGCGTACCCGCTGGTGATGAGCGCCTACGCCGATCACCGCCGTGGCGTCATCCCGCGCGAGCAGCTCATCGACGTGCTGGAGTGGGTGCAGGCGCTGTTCCTGCGCCGCGCGATCGTCGGGCTTCCGGCCGACCGTCTCATCGCCCGGCTGTGCCGCGCGCGCAGCGAGGGTCACGACGCGCTGATGCGGGCCATCGGCCGCATCATGCCGTCCGACGAGCGGGTCAGCGCGGTGCTGAAGTACGGCGAACTCCCCCACCCCGCCTACGTGCTCGGACGGATCGAGGGCGTCGACGACCTGTCCGACTACGACGTGGAGACCATCGTCCCGCCTGTTCCCGCCACGACCTGGAGCGGCGACGGCATCCGGCCGTGGAACGAGTACAGCGAAGACGAGCAGAACGCGCACCGGGCGCTGACTCCGACACTCGGCAACCTCACGCTGCTCGAGGACTCGCTCACCCTGCGCGTGTTCGGCGCGTCGTTCCCCGAGAAGCGCGATCTCGCCTACGCCCGCAGCGCCGTCTCTGCCACGAGGGAGCTGGCGGAGATCCCGGCGTGGAACACGGCGGCCATCGCCGCCCGCACGGTGCGGCTGACCGCGGAGCTGCTGCGGATCTGGCCCCGGCCGGATGCGGGTGAGATCGACGACGACGGGCTCACACCCGTGCTCGATGCGGTGCGCCGACGCGGCTGGCCGGCCGGGTGGGATCGCGAGTTCGACTACTGCGAGTATCGCGGTGAGCACTGGGAGATCAAGGATGTGCGCGCGCTGTTCAACCGCATCTTCCGTCGCGCGTGGACCGACGACCGCGCCGCCGCGCTCTCGTACAGCGCGAAGCACGGCGGCCCGATCTACGGCGAGATGGCCTGGAAGGGCCAGTGGGATGAGCTCGACGAATCGCACTTCCTCTACATGGGCTGGGATTCGCACTACATGATGACGGCCCTGCAGGGCGTGCTGGAGGAGTCCGGCATCGCCGCCGAGGTGTTCGTGAAGTACTCGTACATAGGGAACGTGATGTGATGACCGCGACCATCACCGCCAGGACCACCGTGCGGCGCATGCAGGACCTCACCGTCGAAGAGCACACCCTCACCCTCCCCCTGGTGTGGGGCGATGCGGCCGACACGCGCACGATCGACGTCTTCGCCGCCGTCGTCAGCCGTGACGGCGGCGAGGATCTGCCCTACCTGGTGTTCCTGCAGGGCGGTCCCGGACACGAGGCACCCCGGCCGTTCCACTCGCCGTCGGCTCCGTCGTGGCTGGATGCCGCTCTCGCCGAGCATCGCGTCGTGCTGCTCGATCAGCGCGGGACGGGGCGCTCGACGCCGGTCGGAGACGGGGACCTCGTGCGAGGCGCGGAGGCGGTCGCCGAGCACCTCACGCATCTGCGGGCGGATGCCATCGTGCGCGACTGCGAGGCGTTCCGCGAGCATCTCGGCGCGGAGCGCTGGAATGTGCTCGGGCAGTCGTTCGGCGGGTTCACGACCCTCGCCTACCTGTCGACCGACGCGTCATCGCTCGAGCGGGTCTACATCACGGGCGGTCTGAGCACGCTCGATCGCTCCCCCGACGAGGTGTACGCGCTCTGCTACGACAAGATGCGCGACGCCTCCGAGCGGTACTATCGGCGCTTCCCCGAGCATCGCGACCGGATGCGCCGGCTCGCAGACCTCGCGCTCGCGGGCGCTCTCACGCTGCCCGACGGCGAGGTGGTCTCGCTGTCGCGGCTGCGCTCGGCGGGCTCCGCTCTGGGCACGAACGACGGCTGGCAGTCGCTCTGGTCGCTGCTCGAGCTGGATCCCACCTCGAACGCCTTTCGCCACGACCTGGCCGCGGCGATGCCGTACGACGGGCGCAACCCGCTCTACTTCGTGTTCCACGAGTCGAGCTACGCGTCAGGCCACGCCAGCCGCTGGTCGGCGGAGCGCATGGAGCCGGCGGACTTCGCCGCCGATCCGACGCTCTTCACCGGCGAGCACATCCGCCGCGACTGGACGGAGACGGTGCCGGCGTTCCGCCCCTGGCGCGACGTCGCCCTCGCGCTGGCGGAGCACGAGTGGCCGCGGATCTACGACGCGGCCGCGGTGCAGGCATCCGGAGCCGTCGGCGCGGCCGCGGTCTACGTCGACGACGTGTACGTGCCGTACGAGTTCTCGATGGAGACCGCCCGGCTGCTTCCCGGGGTGCGCACCTGGGTGACGAGCGAGCACGAGCACAACGGCCTGCGCGCCGGCGACGTGCTTCCCCGCCTGATCGATCTCGCGCACGACCGCCGCGTGCGCTGAGCGGCGCTCAGATCGTCTCGTCGCGTCCGTCGTCGTCCACGGGGACGTCGACGCTCTGATCGATGACGTCTGCCGGGTCGGCGTCGACCCCGTCGGGCAGGGGGTGGGTCGTGGTGCGCTCGGGATCGTGCGGCTCCTCGACGGCCTCGCGACTCTGCTCCACGGCATCCGCCTCGGGGATCCCGATGCTCTCATCGTCGTGATGACCGCTCATGTCGTCCTCCTCCGCGATGATTCCCAGCGTGACCTCAGTCCCGTTCCGCGTCAAGGCCGTCGCGCCGATCCGTGCCCGCGCCTATGGTGATCGGGATGACGCCGCCTGATCGCTCCGCCTCCCCGCCGCCGCGCATCCGCGTCGGGACATCCGGGTGGCGGTACAGCTCGTGGCGCGGTGACTTCTATCCCGAAGGCCTGGTGCAGCGTGCCGAGCTGGCGTACATCGGCGAGCACTTCTCCACAGTCGAGCTCAACGGCTCGTTCTACTCGCTGCAGCGCCCGAAGAGCTATCTGCGCTGGCGCGAGGCGGTGCCTGATCAGTTCACGTTCGCGGTGAAAGGGTCCCGGTACATCTCGCACATGCTCCGCCTGCGCGAGACCACCGTCGCGCTGGCGAACTTCTTCGCCTCCGGTGTGCTCGCGCTCGGACCGACGCTCGGGCCGATCCTCTGGCAGCTGCCCGAGCGACAGGAGTTCGACCCTGATGTCCTCGACGCCTTCCTCGCCGGGCTGCCGCGCAGCACAGCCGAGGCGAAAGCCCTCGGTGCGCGGCATGACGCACGGATGCGCGACCGCATCTGGCTGGAGGATGTCGAGGATCGCCCGCTGCGCTACGCCCTCGAGCCGCGCTCGGCCACCTTCGACGATCCGCGTCTGGCAGAGATCCTGAACCGGCACGGGGTCGCTCTCACCGTTGCAGACACGGCCGGCAGGTGGCCCCGGTTCGAGCCCGGCGACGCGAACCTCGTCTACGTGCGGCTGCACGGCGCATCCGAGCTGTACACGAGCGGGTACACGTCTGACGAGCTCGACGGCTGGGCGCAGCGGTGCCGTCGCTGGGCGTCGCAGGGAGCGGGCCGGGACGTCTTCGTCTACTTCGACAACGACGCTCGCGGTCATGCGCCGCACGACGCCCTGGCGCTCGCGCGACTGGTCGGCGACGATCCGAGCGACCGCTGACGCGATCAGCGCCGCGAGCGGCGCAGCCGGCGCGCGAGCCGTTCGTCAGCGACATCGTTCTCCGACGTCTTCTCGACTCGCGTGGTGTCGCGCAGCGGCACCTGCAGCTCGCGCTCGGCGGGAACCCCACGACGCAGCTCTCGCACGCGCTCGAGTTCGGCGTCGAACAGGGCGCCGATGAGCAGGGCGATGTTGCCGATCCACAGCCACAGCAGGAAGATCACGACGCCGGCGAAGGATCCGTAGATCCGGTCGTAGTCGGCGAGGTGGCTGACGTAGAACCCGAAGCCGACGGATGCCAGGGCGAAGACGGCGATCGCGACCAGGGCGCCCACGCTCATCAGTCGGAAGCGGGGGTGGTCGACGTTCGGCGCGAAGTAGTAGAGGATCGCCACGATCACGCAGACGACCAGGGCGACGGCGGGCCAGCGCGCGATGCGCCAGACGGTCAGCGCGGCCTCGCCCGCGCCCAGCGATCGGCCCAGCGCCTGCGCGAGGGGCCAGCTGAGAGCCGCCAGGGCGCAGGCGATCGTGACCAGCACGAACACGGCGAGGGTGACCAGCAGGTGCGTCGGCTTCGCCTTCCAGAACATCCGTCCCTCGGGCACACCGTAGATGCGGTTCATCGCTCGGCCGAGCGCGGTGACGTATCGGGCGACCGACCACAGCGCGAACACGAGCGCCAGCACGATCAGCCAGCCCGCGCCGGCCGTCGACGCGATCTGCTCGAGCGGACGCCGCAGCGCCTGCACGATGTCTTTCGGCGCGACCTCGCGCAGCAGGTCGAGCACGGCATCGGCCGCACCGCGCTTCTCGCCGAACACGCCGATGACCGAGAACGCCGCGATCAGTGCGGGGAACATCGCGAGGATCGCGTAGAACGTCAGCCCCGCCGCGGCATCCGGGCAGTAGGTGCGGAAGAACCCTCGCGCGACACGCCGGACGATGAGCGCCGTCGCCTCCCGACGCTCACCGTCGTGGTCGACGTCGGAGTCCCGCGCATCAGTGGTCATGGGATCAGGATGCCGCATGCCGGCGCGGGAAGCACCGGCCTTGCATCCGATCCGAGCGCGATGCTACCCGGCTCCGTCCGCCGGTCAACCCCGTTGCCCGGCCGGCTCGCGCCGACGACGGTGGAAGCGGAAAGGAGCCCACATGTCGAACATCCACGAGCAGCCCGACGAGGAACCCACCACGGAGGAGCTGGAAGAGCCGAGCACCGAGAAGGAGCCGGGCGAGGAGCCCAAGGTCGAGCATCCGGACGACCCCGAGCCCGACCACGAAGCGGTGGGCATCGGCGTGATCGGCGGGCCGCAGAGCGATACCGCCGATCAGGCACCCGCGTCGGCGTCTGAGTCCGATCAGGCCGGCTGACGCTCGACCCGAAGCGAGCTGCGGCCGGCCTCCCAGGCGTGCAGGATGTGCTCCCCCGCCCATCCGTCGATGGCGAGGCAGGCCGCGGCTCCGAAGAGGATGTCGTCGAGAAGCTCGGGCGCGTCCTCGGCCAGAGAGCCGGCCAGGTCGCGCGCCGCGATCTGCTCGTGCACCGCGTCGGCCTCCACGTGCTCGTCGTAATACGCCGCGACGTCGTCACCGAAACCGACCCGCCTCAGCCCCTCGGCGATCGCGCGACTCGGCAGAGACGAGGTCATCTCGAAAGCGGCGAGGTGTCCCACCACGGCGCCCTGCAGTCGGCGGTTCAGGGCGAACATCGTCATCAGGTTGAACGAGGCGAAGGTGATCGCGGGCACGGCGTCGACGTACGCGCCGTAGGTGTCATCGAGGCCCGCACCGCGCATCGCGTCGGCGAACATCACCTGGTGCATACGTTCGACTCGTCCCCCGCCGTACTCATCGGCCTGGATCTCGATGAGCGCGGCCTTGGCGCGCCCTGTCAGCCGGGGGATCGCCCAGGAATGCGCGTCGGCCTCCCGCAGCGTGTAGATGCTGCGCTGCATGAGCAGCTCGCGCGCCTGCTCGACATCGGCCTTCCGGCTCACGAAGTGCGACAGGCTCGGTCCCGGCTGCGGCGCGGCCAGCGCGAACAATGCCGCGGCGACGGCGTCCTGTGTCGGCTCCGGGCTGTCGGGCAGCGGCACCGCGGCGCGCACGGCGTCCTCGAAGGCGCGCTCGAGCACGGCGCGCGCGGTGAGCAGCGAGACGTCCCACTCCCAATGCGCGCCGAATTGCGGCAGCGACCCGTATGCCACGCAGTAGAGCAGGTAGAGCGAGAGCTGCACGTCGTCGTCGGTGATCGGGTCCTCGACGAGAACCGCGTCGCGGGCCAGCTGAGGCAGACGCTCCGCACGCTCGGGGGAACGGTCGGTGAGCACCTCGAGCAGCTCGGCACTGAGCGGCCCGCGCGCGGTGATGGCGACGGCCGTCGCGTCGGAGGAGAGGGTGAGCGTCATGGTGCTCCTTCGTCAGGCGTGTTCCGGCCGGTGCGGCCGGCTGCGACCACCCTAGGGCGGGTCCGTCCGCCGGGGCACAGGCCTTGACACGGCGCGCAGCCGGCCGTCAAGACCCTGGCGTCCACCGCGGGCGCGCGGGAGGGTGGGATCTCACCCCGGGCGAGGAGTTCACATGACCGCGAGAGACGAAGCGCCGACGATCACCGCGTGCACCGACGGCCCGCTGCTCGTGCGAGGAGACGTCGAGCTGCAGTCGGCTGCGGGTCGGCCGATCGAACGTCGGCGTCGCACGATCGCGCTGTGCCGCTGCGGGCTGTCGTCGATCAAGCCGTTCTGCGACGGCGCGCACAAGACATCCGGATTCCGCAGCGACGACTGAGCGGACAGGCGCAGACGCGTAGGGCGGGTCGGACTTGAACCGACGATCGTTGGGTTATGAGCCCACTGCCTTAACCAGCTTGGCCACCGCCCCGTAGACCACCAGCCTACCGTCCGGGCGGGCCGCTACCGCGTCCGCGCGGACGCGTGCGTGCGGGTGTGCTCGAGGTAGATCTCGGCGTTGGCGATGAGCCCACGACGCTCGTCGTCGGTGAGCGCCCTGCGCACCTTCGCGGGCACGCCCGCCACGAGCGATCCCTCCGGCACCCGGGTGCCGCCCAGCACGACCGCTCCGCCGGCGATCAGGCATCCGGCCCCGATCACCGCACCGCTGAGCACGACGGCACCCAGGCCGACGAGCGAGCCGTCGCCGATCGTGCAGCCGTGCACGACCGCGTTGTGGCCGATCGAGACATCGTCGCCGATGACGACGGGATGCTCGCGGTCGACGTGCACCGAGACGTTGTCCTGCACGTTGCTGCGGGCCCCTACGGTGATGGATGCCGAGTCCGCACGCAGCACCGCGTTGTACCAGACGCTCGCGGCATCGCCCAGGGTGGCATCGCCGACGATGCGCGCACCGTCTGCGACGAAGGCGCCGGCGGCGATGCGGGGGACCTGCGTTCCGAGGGCGATGACGGAGGCGTTCGCGGCGATGCTCATGAAGGCGAGACTACCCTCACTTCCGCGTGATCCCGCGGAAGATCGGGCCGGTAAGCGTTGCCTACGCTTGCTTGCGGAATGGTTCGCGCCGAGTAGCGTTGTACTCAGTAGACGTGCAAGCAGACACCTCGGAGGTTCACATGAGCAAGGCCCAGACCGTTCCCAGCATCGCTGTCGACCCGACCGTCGCCGCTGCCGCCGCACAGTTCCTCTCCCCCGTGGTGCACGGCCTGCAGGCCCTCACCGTCAACGGCAAGCAGGCGCACTGGCATGTCCGCGGGGCGAACTTCGTCGGCGTCCACGAGCTGCTCGACACGATCGTGGCGCACGCCGGAGACTTCGCCGACACGGCCGCGGAGCGCATCGTCGCCCTCGGTCTGCCCATCGACGCCCGGGTGCAGACCGTGGCCGAGCGGGCCGGCAGCACGGCCGTGCCGGCGGGCTTCGAGCAGTCGGATGAGCTCATCCGTGCCGTGATCGGCGACATCGACGCGATCCTCGTCGACGTGAAGGCCGCCGTCGACGGTCTCGACGAGGTCGACCTCACCAGCCAGGACGTGGCGATCGAGATCCAGCGCGGTCTCGAGAAGGACCGCTGGTTCCTCATCTCGCACATCGCGGCCTGACCTTTCGACAGGCACAGGGCACCGCCTGGACGCCCGACTCCCGACAACGGGGTCGGGCGTTCCGCCTTCCTCCATCAGGCCAGATAAGTGAAGCGCCCGCCGAGCAGGGTGGCGGTCACGGGCATCCGACGCAGTTCCTCGCGATCCGCGGTGAGCGGGTCGCCGGCGCAGAGCGCCATGTCGGCGAGGCCGCCGATCTCGAGCTCCGTCTCGCCGTGATGACTGCTGGCACGCAGCGCCGCGTCGATCGACACGCGCTCCTCGGGGTGCCACGGCTCGCGCTGGTCGCCGGTGCGGTGCACAGCGGCGGCGATCGTCAACCAGGGATCCAGCGGTGCCACGGGGGCATCCGACCCGAATCGGACGGGGATGCCTGCCGCCAGCAGGGATGCCACGGGATGGCTGATCGCCTGCTGATGCTGCCACAGCGTGCCCACCAGGTCGCGGTCGTCGACCGCGTGCTCGGGCTGTACGCTCGCGACGACGCCCAGCCGCGCGAAGCGGGCGAGGTCCGCGTGCCGCACGAGCTGGGCGTGCTCGATCGTGCCCCGCGCCTGGGTGTAGGTGAAGGCGTCCAGAGCCGACGCCACCGCGCGGTCGCCGATGGCGTGCACCGCCACGTCGAGCCCCGCCCCCGTCGCGACCGTGAGGTACTCGCGCACGGCGTCCGGGTCGATCGTGAACGACCCGAAGTTGCTCGGATCATCACCGTAAGCGTGCGAGCAGGCAGCGGTGCGCGTGCCGAGCGACCCGTCGGTGATGAGCTTGAGCGCACCCACACGCACCAGCCCGTCTGTTCCCGCCAGCAGCTCTCGGGTGCGCAGGCCCTCGGCGACCGCCCGCTCGAGGTTCGTCGCGTAGAAGGCGAACTCCACCCGGTGCGCGTCGAATCCGGTGGCCGACCTGCGCTGCCACGCTTCCGCGTTCCACGCCATGTCGAAGTCGACGATCCCCGTGATGCCGCGCGCAGCCGCCCGCTCGGCGGCGCGCAGCACGGCAGCATCCGCCATCGCGTCATCGGCGGTGTTCAGCCGCCGCGAGATCTCGAACGCGTCCTCTTCACGCAGCATCCCGTCCGCGGTCGGTGCGAAGCCCTCGCGGCGGAAGGCTGCGGAGTTCAGCCAGACGCTGTGCACGTCCATGTTGACGGCGTACGCGGCCCGGTCGCCGCACGCCGCGTCGAGGGCCTCCAGCGACGGCTCGTCGGGCCACAGCGCGTCGCGCATGCCCGCACCGATCACGCGGTCGTCGGCCAGCGGCACCGCGGATGCCATCATGCGCGCCGCCTCGGCGGCGCTGGCCGCCTCGCCGAGCTGCACCCGTTCGGCGTCCAGTGCCCACTGCACCGTGTGCACGTGGTGGTCCCAGAGCCCCGGAATCACCCGGCCGCCCTCGCCGTCGAGCACGACCCCGCGGGCGGGCAGCACCCCGGTCGGGGCGATGTCGGCGATGCGGCCGTCGCGGATGACGAGATCGACGGGCTCGTCGCCGAAGGTCAGCGCCAGCGGCCCGCTGAGTCGGACCGCGCGCACGACGTCGACACGGTCGCCACGCCCGATCACGGGCGACCTCCCCTCGGATGGCGTTCGATGACCCGACGCAGTTCGGCCGGGTCGGTCATGGCGAAGCTGGGGTTGTGACGCACCCTGCAAGCCTATGACCGTCCCGGCCGAACGGGATCTCACACCTTGGTCTTGACGACCGGGATCGCCTGCGTCTTCCAGTCCTCGAACGCCTGATCGCCGGCCATGAACGCGTTGACCTCTTCGGGTGTCGCGGTGAGCTTCGGGTCGTTGTCGAGGTACTTCTTCGTCTCGCGGGCCACGAGGCCCGAGAGCAGCAGCAGCCCGATGAGGTTCGGCAGCGCCATGAGGCCGTTCATCACGTCCGAGAAGGCCCACACCACGCCGAGCTGCACGGTGCAGCCGATGAAGACGACCAGCGAGAAGATCACGCGGAACGGCATCACCGCCCGACGCCCGATGAGACGCTCGATGCTGCGCTCGCCGTAGTACGACCAGCCGAGGATCGTCGAACCCGCGAACAGCACGAGACCGATCGTCACGATGTAGTGGCCCCACTCGCCGGGCAAGCCGTGCGAGAACGCCTCTCCGGTCATCACCGCAGGGTCGAACTGCTTGCCCGTGGCCGGGTCCGTCATGTTCCACACGCCGGTGGTGATGATCACCAGGCCGGTGCAGGTGACGACGATGATCGTGTCGATGAACGTCTGCGTCATCGACACCAGACCCTGTCGCACGGGGTGACTGGTCTTGGCCGCCGCGGCGGCGATCGCGGCCGAGCCCATGCCCGACTCGTTCGAGAAGATGCCGCGCGCGACGCCGTACTGCACGGCGATGATGATCGCCGAACCCGCGAATCCTCCGACGGCGCTCGTGCCGGTGAACGCGTCGGTGAAGATCTGCGCGAAGGCCGCCGGCACGCCACCGATGTTGGCGATGAGGATGTAGACGGCACCCAGCACGTAGAAGATGATCATCACTGGCACGAGACCGGCGGTGACGCGCCCGATCGACTTGATCCCGCCGACGAGGACCAGCAGGGCGAACACGGTGAGCAGGATGCCGGTGACCCAAGTGGGCACGTTGAAGCTGTTCTCGAGGTTGGCCGAGATCGAGTTGCCCTGGGTCATGTTGCCGATGCCGAAGCAGGCGATGACCGCGGCGACGGCGAAGAAGATCGCGAGGAACTTGCCGAACCGGTTCGGGATGCCGCGCTCGAGGTAGTACTGCGGTCCGCCGTTCTTCTCGCCGGCGGAGTCGGTGGTGCGGAAGCGCACGCCGAGGAACGCCTCGGAGTACTTCGACGCCATGCCGAGCAGGCCGGTCACCCACATCCAGAACAGCGCACCGGGGCCGCCGATGCCGATGGCGGTGGCGACGCCGACGATGTTGCCGGTGCCCACCGTGGCGGCGAGAGCCGTGGTCAGCGCCTGGAACTGCGAGATGTCACCGTCGGAACCGGGGTCCTTGCGGGTGAACAGGCCGAGGCGCAGCGCTGCGCCGAGGCGGATGAACTGCAGTCCGCCCAGGCGGATGGTGAGGTAGAGGCCGGTGCCGAGCAGCAGTGGGATGAGGAGCCACGGCCCCCAGATCCATGAGCTGATGTTCTCGAGCACGCCCTGCAGCGCGGAAAGATCCATGAGGTCTCCTGTCATGCGACGTTGCAAACGGACTCCGCCATCATATTCACAGCGCGCATTCAGGTTTGATCATCGCGCGCGGATCGCGATCAGCGCTGGCAGGACGGGCACCAGTACAGCTTGCGGGCGCCGATCTCCTCCAGGGCGATCTCCGTGCCGCACACCCGGCACGGCAGTCCCGCGCGGTGGTAGACCCAGTGGCGGTCGTCTCGACTGGCCATGGCCGCGCGGTACGCGTCGCCGGTGAGACCGTCCATGGTCATCATCTGGCCGGTCTCGACGCCGATCGAGAGCAGCTGCACCCAGTCGCGCCACAGCGCGCGCACGACCTCCTCGGGCACGTCGCGCCCGGGGGTGTGCGGTTCGAGCCGAGCCCGGAAGAGCATCTCGGCGCGGTAGACGTTGCCGATGCCGCTGACCACCGACTGGTCCATCAGCAGCAGCGCGATCGGGGTGGCCTTGCGGCGCACGGTCCGCACGAAGCGCTCCTCGCCCTCGGCCGGGTCGCCGACCAGCGGATCGGGGCCGAGCTTCGCGACCGTGGCGAGCATCTCGTCGGGGGTCTGCAGCGCGCACGCCGTCGGTCCGCGCAGATCAGCGCACGTGGTCTCGTTCAGCAGCCGGAGCCGCACCTGTCCGACCACCGGCGGGGGCCACTCGTCGCCCTCGTCGGCGAGCCCGCGGGTCTGCTCCGACATCCGCACATGCACCCGCGACCTGCGCGGGGCGCCGATCGAGGTCAGCGAGTTCTCGCCGGCGTCGTCGTAGATCACCTCATCGAGGTCGGTGCCGCGCTGGTTGGTCTGCCCCATGCGTCCGTTCGCGGATGCGATGGTCGGGTCCGCGACGATCTCGCCGGCGAAGTCCCACGCGCCGTACAGGCCGAGGTGCACGCGCAGCCAGACGGCATCTTCGAACTCGAGGAACATCTGCTTGCCGACCGCCATCGCCTGCAGCATCTCGCGGCCGTCGAGCACGGCTGCTCCGTCGGCGAAGCGCCCCTGGGGGCTCGACGCCGTGACGGGCCGCCCGGTGAAGTTGCGCGCGAACTGCCGGGCGATGCGGTGGACGGAATGCCCCTCGGGCATGTCAGGCCCGCCCGTCGGCGGAGCCGACGCCCTCCTGACGCGGATCCGGGAGCAGCGACCCGTCGTTCTCGAAGTCGGCGATCTGACCGATGCGCCGCACGTGCCGCTCGTCGCCCGAGAACGGCGTCGCGATGAACCGGTCGATGAACGAGCTGACCTCGTCGAAGCTGTGCTGGCGAGCGCCGACCGAGATCACGTTCGCGTCGTTGTGCTCGCGCGCGAGCTCGGCCGTCGAGAGGTTCCACACCAGCGCCGCACGGATCCCTGCGACCTTGTTCGCGGCGATCTGCTCCCCGTTGCCCGATCCGCCGAACACGACGCCGAGCGCCTCGACGCCGGCGCGCCGGTCGGCGACCACGGCCTGCGCCGCGCGGATGCAGAACGCGGGGTAGTCGTCGAGGGCGTCGTACTCCACAGGACCATGATCGACGACCTCGTGTCCGGCGTCGCGCAGGTGCTGCTGCAGGCGGGTCGAGAAGTCGAGGCCGGCGTGATCTGTGGCGATGTGGATGCGCATGTGCACCATCCTATTCAGGCTCGCCCACTGGGTCCCTGAGCCGGCTCGCCCACTGGGTCCCTGAGCCTGTCGAAGGGCCAGGCTCGCCCACTGGATCCCTGAGCGTGCTCGCCCACTGGGTCCCTGAGCGTGCTCGCCCCCTGGGCCCCTGAGCGTGCTCGCCCCCCTGGGTCCCTGAGCCTGTCGAAGGGCCAGGCTCGCCCTCTGGGTCCCTGAGCCTGTCGAAGGGCCAGGCTCGCCCTCTGGGTCCCTGAGCGTGCTCGCCCACTGGGTCCCTGAGCCTGTCGAAGGGTCAGGGCGCGATACCCGCTGCCGCGGGCTTGAAGCCCGCGCGGATGTTCTCGCAGCATCCGGGACGGCACACGTCGAACCACGGTCCGAGGTCGGTCACGTGAGCTCGGTCGGCGGCAGGGCGGCCTTCCAATCGCTCCTGCACGAGGTCGACGATGCCCGCGACGAAGGCCGGCGAGACACCGGGGGTGGGTGTGCGAGCGAAGGCGAGCCCGGCATCCTCCGCCGCCTCCTTCGCCTCGGTGTCGAGGTCCCAGAGAACCTCCATGTGGTCGCTCATGAAGCCGACCGGAACGACGATGACAGCACGTCGTCCGCGCTGGGGCAGCTCTCCGATGACGTCGCAGACGTCGGGCTCGAGCCACGGCTGCGACGCAGGGCCCGAACGGGACTGGTACACGAGCTCCCACGGCACGTCTGCGGCGGCGGGCGCCAGTTCGGCGACCCGCGCCATCACCCACGCGCTGACCGCCTCGTGCTGCAAGGCGTACGCGCCGCCCTCGCCCCATTCGATGTCGCGAGGGCCCGAGCGCACGGCGTCGTCCATCGGGATGCTGTGGGTGGAGAAGAGCACCTGGATCTCATCCGCGGTGAACCCCTCCTCGAGACGCTGACGCACGGCGTCGTGCACTCCCTCGACGAACGCCTGCACGAAGCCGGGGTGATCGAAGAACGGACGGATCTTGTCGATGGTGACGACGCCGTCGTACTCGGTGCCGGCGAGGACGCGCGCGAAGTCCTCGCGGTACTGCCGGCAGCTCGAGAACGAGCTGTACGCGCTGGTCGCGAACGCCAGCAGCGTCGTGTGCTCGTCCGAGACGGCCTCGGCCACAGCATCCTCGAGGTACGGCGCCCAGTTGCGGTTGCCCCAGTACACGGGCAGGTCGATCGATCGCGCGGCGAGCTCGGCCTCGAGCGCAGCCTTCAGCGCACGGTTCTGCGCATTGATCGGGCTGACACCGCCGAAGTGACGGTAGTGGTGCGAGACGTCCTCGAGCCGTTCATCCGGGATGCCGCGGCCGCGGGTCACATTGCGCAGGAACGGGATCACGTCATCCTGGCCCTCGGGACCGCCGAAACCGGCGAGCAGGATGCCGTCGTAGGCGACGGGGACCTCGACGTGTGCGGAGCCGGTCGATGCGGCCGGCGAGGCGTGCGGGACGACGATCTTCTCTGAGGAGCTCACGGGATACATCCTGGCACCGACTCTCTATGAGCCAGCATCGAGAGCGGAACCCACCCCCACCCTGACAGGAACGAGCCAGCATCGAGGTCTGCACCTGCCCGCGGGGCTGGCGTAGGCTGTCATGGTTGCCGTCGGCGCCAGCAGCGTCGACGCACCACGACGTCCCCTCCACCAATGGGAGAAATCAGCTGTGCCTGGAGAAAACCTCACACGTATCGAAGCGCAGGAGCGCCGTGCCGTCATCGACACGCAGTCGTACGAGATCTCGCTCGACCTGACCAAGGGCGCGGAGGTGTTCGGCTCACGCAGCGTGGTCCGCTTCACCGCGACGCCGGGCGCGTCGACCTTCATCGACCTCATCGCGCGCGATGTCCGGGAGATCACGCTCAACGGCGAGCAGGTCGATCCGAGCACCGCCTTCGATGACTCGCGCATCGCGCTCGACGACCTGCGGGCCGAGAACGTCCTCATCGTCGACGCCGACTGCCTGTACACCAACACCGGCGAGGGGCTGCACCGGTTCGTCGACCCCGTCGACGGCGAGGTGTACCTCTACTCGCAGTTCGAGGTGCCCGACTCCCGCCGCGTCTTCGCCGTGTTCGAGCAGCCCGACCTCAAGGCGACGTTCCAGTTCACCGTGACCGCGCCCTCGGCGTGGAAGGTCGTCTCCAACTCCCCCACGCCCGAGCCGATCGTGCACGACGCGTCGTCCGGGTCCGAGGGCGTGGCGACGTGGGGCTTCTCCCCCACCCCGCGCATCTCGTCGTACATCACCGCGCTCGTCGCAGGTCCCTACGAGGCCACCTTCTCCGAGCTCACCAGCTCGTCGGGTCGGGTCATCCCGCTCGGCGTCTACGGCCGCAAGAGCCTGTGGCAGCACCTCGACGCGGACTACATCTTCGACAAGACCCGCCAGGGCTTCGAGTACTTCGAGGCGAAGTTCGGCGTGCCCTACCCGTTCGAGAAGTACGACCAGCTGTTCGTGCCCGAGTTCAACGCGGGCGCCATGGAGAACGCGGGTGCGGTGACGTTCACCGAGACCTACGTGTTCCGCAGCAAGGTGACGGATGCCGTCAAGGAGCGCCGCGTCGTCACGATCCTGCACGAGCTCGCACACATGTGGTTCGGCGATCTGGTCACCATGAAGTGGTGGAACGACCTGTGGCTGAACGAGTCGTTCGCAGAATGGGCATCCACGATCGCCACCGCCGAGGCCACCGAGTGGAAGGCCGCCTGGACGACCTTCAACGCGATGGAGAAGACCTGGGCCTACCGCCAGGATCAGCTGCCCTCGACGCACCCCATCGTGGCCGAGATCAACGACCTCGAAGACGTCATGGTGAACTTCGACGGCATCACGTACGCCAAGGGCGGCTCGGTGCTCAAGCAGCTGACCGCCTGGGTCGGCATCGACGCGTTCTTCGCCGGTGTCGGCCAGTACTTCCAGAAGCACGCCTGGGGCAACACCGAGCTGAGCGACCTGCTCACCGAGCTCGAGGCCACCAGCGGTCGCGACCTGACCACCTGGGCGAAGAAGTGGCTCGAGACGGCCGGAGTCAACACGCTCGCACCGGTCATCGTCGAGGACGCCGCCGGGGTCATCACCCGTTTCGCCGTCACGCAGACGGCTCCCGCCGACTACCCGACCATCCGTCCGCATCGCCTGGGCATCGGCTTCTACAACCTCACCGATTCCGCCGGGCGTTCCGAGCTCGTGCGCACGCACTACGTCGAGGTCGATGTCGACGGCGACCGCACCGAGATCCCCGAACTGCAGGGTCTCGAGCGTCCCGACATGGTGCTGCTCAACGACAACGACCTCGCGTACGCGAAGATCCGCCTCGACGAGCGCTCGCTGGAGACGGCCATCGCGCACCTGTCCGACATCGCCGACCCCCTCGCACGTTCGCTCGTGTGGGGTGCGGCGTGGGACCAGACCCGGGATGCCGAGACCGCCGCCTCCGACTACATCGAACTCGTGCTCGGCAACATCGGCCACGAGACCGAGTCGACCACGGTGCGCACGACGCTCGCGCAGCTGCAGCTCGCGGCGAACATCTACGTCGCCCCCGAATCGCGCGCTGCCGCGCGCGAGCGGATCGCCGACGGCCTGTGGGCCCTCGCGCAGCACGCCGAGGCCGGCAGTGACAGCCAGCTGCAGCTCGTGACCGCGTTCGCCAACTCGATCGCCACGCCCGAGCAGGCGGGCATCGTCGGCCGGCTGCGCGCCGGCGAGGAGACCCTCCCGGGCCTCGAGATCGACGCCGACCTGACCTGGCTGCTGCTCGTCGGCCTCGCGGCAGCCGGCGCGACCGACGCCGCGGCGATCGATGCGGCCCTGGCCGCGGACAACACGTCGAAGGGTGCGGAGTTCGCCGCTCAAGCGCGCGCCGCGCTGCCGACCGCCGAGGCCAAGCAGGCCGCGTGGTCGTCGCTGATCGACAACAGCGACCTGCCGAACACCATCGTGCGCTCGGCCGCCCTCGGCTTCGTGCACCCGTCCGGTGTCGAGGTGCTCCGCGCGTTCATCCCGAAGTACTTCGAGATGCTGCTGCCCATCTGGGAGGAGCGCACCTACCAGATCGCCGACTACCTGATCGTCGGCCTGTACCCGCGCTCGCTCGCGAGCGTCGAGCTGCGCGACGCGACGCGCAGCTGGCTCGCCGAGCACCAGGATGCCGCCCCGGCTCTGCGCCGGCTCGTGCACGAGAACCTCGCCGACGTCGAGCGGGCGCTCGCCGCGCAGGCCCGCGACGCGGAGGTCTGAGTCTGCGGGGACGCTGAGTTGCCTGGCCTCTGAGCCTGTACCTGGGTCGCTGAGCCTGTACCTGGGTCGCTGAGCCTGTACCTGGGTCGCTCAGCCTGTTACCTGGGTCGCTCAGCCTGTTACCTGGGTCGCTGAGCCTGTCGAAGCGCCCGAGCCACCTCGGCAGGCTCAGGGCCCTTCGACAAGCTCAGGGACCCAATCTCGGAGCCCAACGTCGGAACTCAGGGCCCTTCGACAGGCTCAGGGACCCAATCTCGGAGTCCAACTTCGGAACTCAGGGCCCTTCGACAGGCTCAGGGGCCCAATCTCAGAGTCCAACTTCGGAACTCAGCGCCCTTCGACAGGCTCAGGGACCCGATCTCGGAACTCACGGCGTCAACCGGGGACTCACGGGAACGACAGGACCCATCGCTAAAATCGAGGTGATGGACATCCGCTTCGCCACCGAGACTGCCGCTCCCGACCCCACCGACCCGGGGTGGTGGGGTGGCGTGCTGGAGATCCTGCTGAAGGTCGGCGGGAGGGCACTCGCCGTTGCGGTGATCATCGCGAGCTGCGTGGCCATCGGGTTCATCCTGCGGCTGGTCATCCGCCGTGTCGTGCAGCGCATCGTGAACAGCGCGAAGTCGAAGGCGCGCGTCGACGACACGCAGGCCCTCGAGCGCTCCCCGCTCGCCGACATGCGCCTGGTTCAGCGCACCCGCACGCTCGGCTCGATCCTGCAGAACATCGTCAACGTGATGCTCGTGGTGATCGCCCTCGTCCTCACTGTCAACGCGATCGCCCCCAGTCTGCTCGGCTCGCTGACCCTGCTCACCGCGGCCGTGGGCGCCGGTCTCGGCTTCGGCGCGCAGAACATCGTGAAGGACGTGCTGAACGGCATCTTCCTGGTGGCCGAGGATCAGATCGGCATCGGCGATGTGGTCGATCTCGGCCTGGCATCCGGTGTCGTCGAGTACGTCAGCGTGCGCATCACGCAGGTGCGCGACGTGAACGGCACGCTCTGGTACGTGCGCAACGGCGAGGTCACCCGCATCGGAAACATGTCGCAGGGCTGGGCGCGCGCCATCGTCGACCTCGGGGTCGCGCCGGATGCCGATCTCGAACTCGTCGAGAAGTCGATGATGGAGACCGCGCAGACCCTGGCGAAGGACCCGAAGTGGCGCACGCGGATCATCGCGAAGCCCGAGATCTGGGGGCTGGAGAGCATCGACGGCGACGCGCTCGTGGTGCGGGTGGTCATGAAGACGCGTGCCAACGCGATGGACGACGTCTCGCAGGAGCTGCGTCGCCGGCTCCGCGCCGCGCTGAACGAGCAGGGCATCGAGGTGCCGCGTCTCGCCGCGGTGACGCTGACCGGCCTCGACGGCGCCCGCCGGGTGCGCGGCGCGAATCCGCCCGTCACCAAGCCGAACCCGGTCACCGGTGTGCCGCGCATCGTCGATCGCGGCATCTGGCGACGCAAGAAGACGACCGATGAGGAAGGCGGCACACAGTGACGTTCTACGACGAGGTCGGCGGACAGCCCACCTTCGAGCGCCTGGTGGCGGTGTTCTATCGCGAGGTCGCGCTCGACCCGGTGCTCAAGCCGATGTACCCGGAAGAAGATCTCGGGCCCGCCGCCGATCGTCTCACGTGGTTCCTCGCCCAGTACTGGGGCGGGCCGAGCACCTACGGCGAGCAGCGCGGTCATCCGCGGCTGCGGATGCGGCACGTGCCCTTCCACGTCGACCCCGACGCGCGCGACCGCTGGCTGCGTCACATGCGCACCGCGCTCGACGAGGTGCAGCTCTCACCTCTGCACGAGGCGACCCTGTGGGACTACCTCGAGCGCGCCGCTTATGCCATGGTGAACACATTCGAGCCCTCGGGCATCGGCACGAGCCCCCAGGGCCGCCCCACGCTCGAGAACCGCACAGCCCCGGAGTCGACGGAGACCACATGACAGCCCTGCCCGGCACCCTCGCGACCGACGTTCTCGTGATCGGCTGGGGGCTCGCGGGGCTGGTGGCCGCCGCCGAGGCGCTGGACGCCGGCAGACGGGTCACGATCATCGATCAGGAGCCGCGCCAGAACCTCGGCGGGCAGGCCTGGTGGTCGTTCGGCGGGCTCTTCCTCGTCGACTCCCCGGAGCAGCGCCGCATGGGCATCCGCGACTCGCTCGACCTCGCACGGCAGGACTGGTTCGGCGGTGCCGGCTTCGACCGGCCCGAGGACGCCTGGCCGAAGCGGTGGGCCGAGGCCTACCTGCAGTTCGCCGCCGGCGAGAAGCGCGCCTGGCTGCGCGAGCGCGGCGTCGGGTTCTTCCCCGTGGTCGGCTGGGCCGAACGCGGCGGCGGCAGCGCGATCGGACCGGGCAACTCGGTGCCCCGCTTCCACATCACCTGGGGCACCGGTCCCGGCATCGTGGCCCCCTTCGCCGCCGCTGTCGAGCAGGCGGAGGCTGACGGACGTGCGACCATCCTCGCGCGCCACCGCGTGGCGGATCTTCTCGTCGAGTCCGACAGCGTCGTCGGGGCCCGCGGCAGCGTGCTCGCCGACTCCCTCGTCCCGCGAGGTGCGCCGACGTCGCGTGAGACGGTGTCCGACTTCGAGATCAGGGCGGATGCCGTGATCGTCGCCTCCGGCGGCATCGGCGGCGACCACGACCTCGTTCGCGCGGCGTGGCCCGAGCGCCTCGGCACGGCACCCGAGCACATGCTCACCGGCGTTCCCGCGTACGTCGACGGCTCGATGCAGGCGGTGACGCGCGCAGCAGGAGCCGCCCTGATCAACACCGACCGCATGTGGCACTACGTGGAGGGGATCGAGAACTGGGACCCGGTGTGGCCTGGGCACGGCATCCGGATCCTGCCAGGGCCCTCGTCGCTGTGGCTGGACGCGACCGGCACGCGCCTGCCGGTGCCGCTGTACCCGGGATTCGACACGCTGGGCACACTGGCGCACCTGCGTCGCACCGGCCACGACCACTCGTGGTTCGTGACATCGCTGAAGATCATCGAGAAGGAGTTCGCGCTGTCGGGCAGCGAGCAGAATCCCGATCTGACCGGCAAGGACGTCGGGCTGCTGCTGCGGTCGCGCCTCGCGAAGGGTCCGACCGCGCCCGTGAAGGCGTTCCTCGACGAGGGCGCGGACTTCGTCGTGGAGGACGATCTGGACTCGCTGCTCGCCGGCATGCGCGCCAAGCCCGGCGGCGACCTGCTCGACATCGACCGGGTTCGCGAGGAGGTGGTCGCGCGCGACCGTGAGATCGACAACGAGTTCACCAAGGACGCGCAGATCGCCATGCTGCGCTCGATGCGCGGATACCGCGGCGACCGGCTGATCCGCACGGCTGCGCCGCATCGCCTGCAGGACCCGTCCGCCGGTCCCATGGTCGCTGTCAAACTGCACGTGCTCACCCGCAAGTCGCTCGGCGGCATCCACACCGACCTGGAGGGTCGTGCGCTGGACGCCGCGGGAAACGCCATCCCCGGCCTGTTCGCGGCGGGCGAGGCGAGCGGCTTCGGCGGTGGCGGGATGCACGGCTACCGCGCGCTGGAGGGCACCTTCCTCGGCGGATGCCTGTTCTCCGGTCGCCAGGCCGGCCGGGCCGCCGCGCGCTGACGGTCTCCGTCCACGAGCCTGCCGTCGGTCCCGGTCCCACCTACTGGGCCCCTGAGCCCGCCGAAGGCCCCGTCCCACCTACTGGGTCCCTGAGCCTGCCGAAGGGCCGGTGCCGCGCACCGCCGTGAGCCCGGTCACGGAGGGGCCGCGGCTGAGCACATGTCCACGCGCGAACGCGAGCCGCGTCCAGCGGCCCGACTGCGTGATCCGCACCTCCTCGGCGCCGTTGATGAACCCGAAGGCGTGCGCGGCGAATGCGACGCCGCGCGGCAGCCCGGACAGCGCCTCGTCCGGCTCGCCCCAGATGCGCGCACGCAGGGCACGCACGGCCTCCTCGCCGGATCCCGGTGCGGTGCCGCGCGCGACCGCCGAGATCCCCCACTGGGCGCGTTCCGCGACGGTCTGCGCGGTCAGATCGCCCACATGCATCCACTCGGCGCGCGGTGGGGCGACCCCCGCCCAGGCCGGTGCCCGCCCGGTGTCGGGCAGGGTGAGCTCGTGCGGGTTCTCGCCCTCGGCGAGCTCGTCGACGACGATGTCGCAGTGCAGTTCGGGATCAGCGCGCACGATGCGCATCGCCAGCACCGTCGGCGTCTGGTCGAACAGACTCTGCGGAGCCAGCGCGGCTGAGGTGAGGGCGAGCACGCCATCGGCCGCCTGCAGTCGCACGCCGTCTGCGCCGGCCCGCGCTGCTCGCCCGGAGAAGGTGAGCACGTCACGTGCGGTCTGGGCGTCGGCGAGCACGAGCGGTCTGGTCACCCCTCCACGTTAGCCGGATGGCCGCTGCCGAAAGGCCACCCGCACGTCGATCTAGACTGGTCTGATGACCGATGAGCAGGATGCCCGCCGATCCGTCGACGCCCTTCTCGACGTCCTGGATCTCGCGGAGTCCGAAGCGAGGACCACCGAGGACATCTTCACCGGCCGATCGCACTTCATGCCCACCGGGCGGGTCTACGGCGGGCAGGTGCTGGCGCAGTCGCTGGTGGCCGCCGAGCGGACGCTCCCCGAGGATCGCGTCGTGCACTCCATGCACGGGTACTTCCTGCGGCCGGGAGACACCGCGAGCAGCATCACCTTCTCGGTCGACCGCATCCACGACGGACGCTCGTTCTCGACCCGCCGCTGCCAGGCCTTCCAGAGCGGCGTGCCGATCTTCTCGATGATCGCATCGTTCCAGGACGAAGATCCCGGCGCCGATCACGCGGAGCCGATGCCCGACGGCATCCCCGATCCCGAGCAGCTGCGTCCCGACGAGGAGCTCGTAGGCGATGTGCATCCGCTGACGCGGAAGATGCTGGCCGAGCGACCTGCCGATGTGCGCCACGTCGAAGGTCCGCTCTTCGTCGACGTGGCCGGAGAGCGGGTCGCGCGCCAGGCCGTGTGGATGCGGATGCGAGCCGGGATGCCGGATGATCCCCGGCTGCACCGGGCGGCCCTCGCATACCTCAGCGACATGACCATTCAGGAGCCGATCCTGCGCCGGCACGGCGTGACCTGGAGCACGCCGGGGCTGAAGGTCGCGAGCCTCGACCACGCGATGTGGTGGCACCGGTTCGGCCGCGCCGACGAGTGGGTCCTCTACGTGCAGGAGTCGCCCAACGCGCGTGGCGGACGCGGGCTCTCGACCGGTCGGATCTACGACCGCGAGGGCACGCTGCTCGCCAGCGTCGCGCAGGAGATCATGGTGCGAGTGCCGTCGCCCGACGCCTGAGCGTCAGCGACGCGCATAGCTGATCGGCTCCCCGACGTACGGCTCCCACGCCTCGCGCATCTCGGGGCTGATCCGCACCGGTCGGCCGGTGGCGGCATCCACGAGCACGATCACGGCGGTCGAGCGCGCGTACAGGATGCGCTCGGTGCTCGCCGGATCGTTGTGCACCTCGTAGCAGACCTCGAGGCTCGAGCCGCCGAGCTTGCCGAACCACATCTGCACCTCGAGAGGACGACGCTGATAGGGCACCGGCGCGAGGTACTCGATCTCCTGACGGGCGATCAGGGTGAGCACGCCCTGATCGATCCCCGACTCGAGGATCGCCGTCTGCGGTGCCTGCTCCCCCGGCTCCGGCTTCCAGAAGGCGCGCACGCGCGCCTCCTCGAGCAGCTTGAGCATCGAGGTGTTGTTGACGTGGTTGAACGCGTCGAGGTCGCCCCACCGCAGGTGGATGGGGATGTGCAGGCGAGGAGTGTTGCCGGTCATGACTTCTGTCAGGTTCCTATCGACATGGGGCCCCGCGCCCCGGAGGCTCTGGACAGCGCGCAGCGATGTTCGGAGTGGGGCGTGGGGATCAGTCGCGGGTCAGCTTGCGGTGGGTCGTGCGGTGCGGGCGCGCCGCCTCCGGACCCATGCGCTCGATCTTGTTCTGCTCGTACGCCTCGAAGTTGCCCTCGAACCAGTGCCACTGCGCCGGGTTCTCGTCGGTGCCCTCGTAGGCGAGGATGTGCGTGGCGATGCGGTCGAGGAACCACCGGTCGTGCGTGATGACCACCGCGCAGCCCGGGAACTCGAGCAGGGCGTTCTCGAGCGAGCTCAGGGTCTCGACGTCGAGGTCGTTGGTCGGCTCGTCGAGCAGCAGCAGGTTGCCGCCCTCCTTGAGCGTCAGCGCGAGGTTCAGACGGTTGCGCTCACCTCCGGAGAGCACGCCGGCCTTCTTCTGCTGGTCGGGGCCCTTGAAGCCGAACTTCGACACGTACGCCCGCGAGGGGATCTCGGTCTTGCCGACCGTGATGAAGTCGAGTCCGTCGGAGACGACCTCCCACAGCGTCTTGTTCGGGTCGATGTTCGCGCGGGACTGGTCGACGTAGCTGATCTTGACGGTCTCGCCGATCTTCAGGTCGCCTCCGTCGAGCGGCTCGAGGCCGACGATGGTCTTGAACAGCGTGGTCTTTCCCACGCCGTTCGGTCCGATGACACCGACGATGCCGTTCGGCGGCAGGCTGAAGCTCAGTCCGTCGATGAGCACGCGGTCACCGAACGCCTTGTGCAGCTTCTTCGCCTCGATGACGACGTTGCCGAGGCGGGGGCCGGCGGGGATCTGGATCTCTTCGAAGTCGAGCTTGCGGGTGCGCTCGGCCTCCGCCGCCATCTCCTCGTAGCGCGCCAGACGCGCCTTCGACTTGGTCTGCCGGCCCTTGGCGCTGGAGCGGACCCACTCGAGCTCGTCCTTCAGGCGCTTGGCCAGCTTGGCGTCCTTCTTGCCCTGGATGTCGAGTCGCTCGGCCTTCTTCTCGAGGTAGGTCGAGTAGTTGCCCTCGTAGCCGATCAGACGGCCGCGGTCGACCTCGGCGATCCACTCGGCAACGTTGTCGAGGAAGTACCGGTCGTGCGTGATCGCGATGACCGCGCCCTTGTAGTCCTTGAGGTGCTGCTCGAGCCAGAGCACGCTCTCGGCGTCGAGGTGGTTGGTGGGCTCGTCGAGCAGCAGCAGGTCGGGCTTCTGCAGGAGCAGCTTCGCCAGCGCGACGCGGCGCTTCTCACCGCCCGAGAGCGGCGCGATCTCGGCATCGGCCGGCGGCGTGCGCAGAGCGTCCATCGCCTGCTCCAGCTGGGAGTCGAGGTCCCAGCCGTCGGCCGCGTCGATCTCCTCCTGCAACACGCCCATCTCGGCGAGCAGCGTGTCGAAGTCGGCGTCGGGGTCGGCCATCAGCGCCGAGATCTCGTTGAACCGGTCGAGCTTCGGCTTGATCGCCACGCCGTCCTGGATGTTCTCGAGCACGGTCTTGGTCTCGTCGAGCTCGGGCTCCTGCATCAGGATGCCGACGCTGAAGCCGGGGGTGAGCTTGGCCTCGCCGTTCGAGGGGGTGTCGAGACCGGCCATGATCTTCAGGATCGTCGACTTTCCGGCGCCGTTCGGGCCGACCATGCCGATCTTGGCGCCCGGCAGGAACGCCATCGTCACGTCGTCGAGGATGAGCTTGTCGCCGACCGCCTTGCGGGCCCGCACCATGGAATAGATGTACTCAGCCATACCTTCACCGCTCCTCTGGAAGACCTGTCTTACGCGCCTGTGATCCGGCGCAGCGCACGCCGAGTGCCGGATGCGCGAAGTGTGTGCGGCCGACGGCGGGGGCTCCCCATGCCAGTCGGCTCAGCTTCCTAGCCTACCGGTCGACGCGCGCGGCAGCGCTCAGGCGCCGCGCAGGCACGGCGCCTGTGATCGGGGCGCTGGATCACCAGTCGATGGGGCGGGTGGCGCCTACCAGACACGCTCCGTCTGCCAGTCGCGGCAGCAGCGCGGTGACGGGTTCTCCGGTCGACGGCCCCACCTGGCCGACCAGGCACTGCGCGTCACTCCAGGCGACCGAGAACTGCAGGCTCTCGGCGGCGTTGCCGACGGTGCTCCGGTCTGCCGTGACCTGCATCGCGTCCTTCGCGAAGCCGGCCTGCTCGAGGGCGTCGATGTAGGCGCGGCCCTGCGCACGCGAGTCGGATGCCCACACGCCGGCCGTCACCTCGGTGAACGAGGCGAGCGCGGCATCCGCCTCGGTCGGCGCGGCAGACGCGCCGACGTCGGGGTCGGACGTCACGGGCGCATCCGATGACGTGCCTGGGGTCGCCGTCGGACCGCAGGCCGTCAGCGCGAGCACCAGAGCAGCCGTGCTCGCCAGCAGCGAGCTGACCTGCGCGCACCGCCGGACGGAGACGGAGTACCTGTGACGCACGCCTCGAGTCTAGGCGCCCGCACCTCCGTCCCCGTCTCGCCGGGCGTCACGCCGGGGTCAGGGCGTCGTCGCGCGGTTCGCCGGAAGCCTCGTCGGGATCCGGCTCATCGGTCAGCCGCAGCCCCGCACCGGCCCAGGCGTCCCGATCGGCCTCAGTGGGCTCGCCGAACACCGGTGCCTCGTCGGCGACGGGGGCGACGCCGGCCTGCTCGGGGCGAGGGCGGCGCGCGAACGCGCTCGTGCCCCGTCGCAGGTCGTGGCCGATCGAGTCGGCGGTGAGCTCGACGTCGATGCCCTTCTTGCCGTTCGCCTCCCACTCCTTCTGGCGCAGCCGCCCGACGACGATGACGGGGTCGCCGCAGTGCAGCGACGCCTTCGCGTGCTCGGCGAGCTTGCCGAACGCCGACACCGCGTACCAGTTGGTGCCGCCGTCGACCCACGCCCCGGTGCGCTGATCGAAGTAGCCCGATGACGTCGCCACGCGGAAGTTGATCACCGCCTTGCCGCTGCGGGTCTCGTTGGCGACCGGGTCGTTGCCGATGTTCCCGGCGATGGTCAGGACGTCGTTGGTGATGCTCATAGGGTGCTCCTTGATTGCCGGGACCGGCCCGGGTCCGACCAGCGTGCACGCCGGCGTCGGACACCGGAGGCCGATTTCGCGGGGACGGTGGAGAACTCGATCTCGAACCGATCGGTGCAGGAGCAACCGACACGCAGGGCGCTGTCAGTGCAGGAACAGCAGCAGAGCGGCCACGGCGATGAAGAGCGCGCCGAAGACCGCGTTCAGGATGCGCTGGCCGCGGGCATCCCGTGTGAACCGCCGGAAGGACTTCGCCGCGGCGGCGAAGAAGAACCACATCACCAGGATGTCCACGACGATCACCGTGCCGACGAGCACGAGGTACTGCGGCAGCGGGTCGCGGTCCAGACGGACGAACTGCGGCACGAAGGCGAGGAAGAACACGATCGCCTTGGGGTTGAGGAGGTTGACCCAGAATCCGCGTCGGAAGATCGACCAGGCACCCTCCCGCACCCGAGCGGACCGGTCGAGGCTCTGCGCCTCCGGCCTCGCCAGGAGCATCCGGATGCCGAGGTACACCAGGTACGCCGCGCCCGCGTACCGGATGATCTCGAACAGCACCGGCGAACGCGCGACGAACAGCCCCACCCCCGCAGCGACGACGACGACGTGCACGATGAGCGCGGCCTGCTGACCCAGCACGCCCCAGAGCGAGCGGCGCCAGCCCTGCACGAGGGCGTTGCTCATGGTGTTGATGGCCCCGGCCCCGGGGGTGAAGCTGATCACCACGCACGCCGCGAGCAGCGAGAGCCATACCGTCCAGGTCACCAGCACAGCGTAGTGAGCGTGCGCGGCCGACGCGGAATCGGCAGTGTCGGCGCTCGCTCCTATGGTGTGGCCATGACCTTTCCGCTCGATGCTCCGGCCTGGCTCACCCGCGTGGGCGTGTTCGATCTCGAGACGACGGGCGTCGACGTGACGCAGGACCGCATCGTCACCGCGCACGTCGGCGTTCTCGACCGACACGGCAGAGAGCTCGCCGCCCGCGACTGGCTGGCCGACCCCGGCGTGCCGATCCCCGACGGCGCGGCGGCCGTGCACGGGATCAGCACCGAGCACGCCAGGGCGCACGGTCGCCCTGCGCATGAGGTGGTGGCCGAGATCGTGCACGCGCTTCGCGCCCTGTTCGCGCAGGGCCTGCCGATCGTCGCGTACAACGCCTCGTACGACTTCTCTCTTCTCGCCCACGAGGCCCGGCGCCACGGCATCTCCGAGCTTGCCGCTCCGTCACCGGTGATCGACCCGCTCGTGATAGACAAGGCGTTCGACCGGTACCGGCCCGGCAAGCGCACGCTCACCGTCGTCGCCGACCATTACGCTGTTCCGCTGGATGACGCGCACGAGGCGTCGGCGGATGCCGTGGCCGCCGGGCGGGTGGCGCTCGCACTCGCGCGTGAGTTCGCGTGGCCGCACTCTGCCGCAGAGCTGCACACCAGGCAGATCGGCTGGGCGCGGGATCAGGCCGCGAGTCTCACCGAGTACTTCGTCGGAATCGGACGGATCGACCCGGAGCAGCAGCTCGACGGCACGTGGCCGGTTCGCGGGTGAGCAGGTGGCCGGTTCACGAGCAGGCGCACGGATGAGCCCGTGCGCGATGCGATCGGATGCCGGGTACGACGAAGGCCCCGCCGGGGCGGGGCCTTCGTCGTGGGCGGCTTACTTGGAGCCGCCGAAGCCCTTGAAGCGCTGGTTGAACTTCTCGACGCGACCGGCCGAGTCCATGATGCGCTGCTTGCCCGTGTAGAACGGGTGCGAAGCCGACGAGATCTCGACGTCGATGACGGGGTACTCCACACCGTCCAGCTCGATCGTCTTATCGCTCGTGACGGTGGAGCGGGTGAGGAAGGTCTCGCCCGAGCCGAGGTCGCGGAACACGACGGCCTGGTACTCGGGGTGGATGTCAGTCTTCATGGGATTCCTTACGTGGTGCCCTGGATTCTGCCAGAGACGAGGGAAGTCTGCGGTGCGATCGCACCGAGGGTCTACTTTACACCACTCAGGCGGCGCGTGCGGCGTAGCGTCCGCCGTCCTGGGTGAGCAGGATCGGCATGCCGAACGCCTCGGTGAGAGCCTCTGCCGTCAGCGTCTCGGCGATCGGGCCGGCGGCCACCACACCACCGTCGCGCAGCAGCAGCACGTGGGTGAAGCCGACGGGGATCTCCTCCACGTGGTGCGTGACCATGACCATCGCCGGCGTGACCGGCGATGCGGCGTACCCGCTGAGCAGCTGCAGCAGCTCCTCGCGTGCGCCGAGGTCGAGGCTCGCGGTCGGCTCGTCGAGCAGCAGCAGCTCGGGGTCGGTCATCACGGCCCGTGCGATCTGCACGCGCTTCTGCTCGCCGTCGCTGAGCGTGCCGAACAGCCGCTCGGCGAGGTGCTCCAGGCGCCAGTCCGCGAGCACGCGCTGCGCGCGACGCTCATCGATGGACTCGTAGTCCTCTCTCCAGCGGCCAGTCACCGAGTAGGCCGCCGTCATCACCGTGTTCAGCACGGTCTCGTCGCGCGGGATGCGGCGAGCCATCGCCGATGAGGCGAAGCCGATCCGCGGACGCAGCTCGAACACGTCGGTGCGCCCGAGTGTCTCGCCCAGCACGGTCACCGTTCCGGATGTCGGGTGCATGAGCGTGTCGGCGAGCTGCAGCAGCGTCGTCTTGCCGGCGCCGTTGGGCCCGAGCACGACCCAGCGCTGATCTTCGGACACCGACCAGGTCACCCGATCGACGATGTTGCGGCCTTCGCGACGCACGACGACATCGGTGAGATCCAGAGCGCTCGACATGACGCCAGCCTATCGGCTCAGGCGGTCAGCTCCTCGTACAGCGCGCGCGTGGTGTCGGCGATCGCGCCCCAGCTGAACCGGCTGCGGGCACGCTCGCGTCCGGCTTCGCCGTACTGCCGCGCCCGCGCTGGATCGCTCGTGACCTCGGTGAGCGCGGCGGCGAGGTCCGAGACGTAGCGCTCCGGATCGACCGGCGTGCCGGTGCCGTCCTGCAGCTGCTCTATCGGCACCAGACGGCCGGTCACACCGTCGTCGACGACCTCGGGGATGCCGCCCGTGGCGGTGCCGACGACGGCCGCGCCGCACGCCATCGCCTCGAGGTTCACGATGCCGAGCGGCTCGTACACCGAGGGGCACACGAACGTGGTGGCCGCGGCGAGGATCGCCGACAGCTCGTCGCGCGGCAGCATCCGCTCGATCCAGATGACGCCCTCGCGGGTCTGCTGCAGCTGACGGACGCCTTCCTGCACCTCCGCCATGATCTCGGGTGTGTCGGGGGCGCCGGCGCAGAGCACGAGCTGCACGTCCTTCGGCAGCAGCTGTGCCGCACGCAGCAGGTAGGGCAGCCCCTTCTGCCGGGTGATGCGGCCGACGAACACGACCGACGGACGCGAGGGATCCATGCCGATGCTCGCCAGGAACCCGGGATTCTCCACCGGACGCCAGCGCTCGACGTCGATGCCGTTGTGGATGACGCGCACACGCTGCGGGTCGACCTGCGGGTAGCTGCGCAGGATGTCCTGGCGCATCCCGTCGCTGACGGCGACGACGGCGGCGGCATTCTCGTACGCGAGCCGCTCGATGCCGCTCGAGACGGCATAGCCGCCCCCGAGCTGCTCGGCCTTCCACGGTCGCAGCGGCTCGAGACTGTGGGCCGTGAGCACGTGCGGGATGCCGTGCAGCTGAGATGCGAGATGCCCGGCGAAGTTCGCGTACCAGGTGTGGCTGTGCACGAGGTCGGCTCCGGCGACGTCGCCGACCATGACGAGATCGGTGCCGAGGGTCTGCAGGGCCGGGTTCGCCCCGGCCAGCTCGGACGGCGTGCGATACGCCCGGGTCCCCGGCTCGGCGCGCTCACCTCCGAAGGCCCGGACCTGCACGTCGATGCTGCTGCGCAGCGCCGCCACGAGCTCTGCGACATGCACGCCGGCGCCGCCGTAGATCTCCGGCGGGTATTCCTTGGTGATGATGTCGACTCGCATGTCTGCACGGTAGTACATCGGCCACCGGGCGCTCTATGGTGGACGCATGTCGGCTCCTAAGAAGGTTTTCGGGATCATCCTCGCCGGCGGTGAGGGCAAGCGACTCATGCCCCTCACTGCAGACAGAGCCAAACCGGCGGTGCCTTTCGGCGGCCAGTACCGGCTGATCGACTTCGCCATATCCAACGTCATCAACTCGGGCCTGAGACAGGTCGTCGTGCTGACGCAGTACAAGTCGCACAGCCTCGATCGGCACATCTCGCAGAACTGGCGCATGTCGGCTCTGCTCGACTCGTACGTCACCTCGGTGCCCGCTCAGCAGCGTCTGGGCAAGCGCTGGTTCTCCGGCTCCGCCGATGCCATCCTGCAGAGCCTCAACCTCATCAACGACGAGAAGCCGGACATCGTGGTCGTGATCGGCGCCGATCACGTCTACCGCATGGACTTCCAGCAGATGATCGACGCGCACATCGCGTCCGGCGCGCCGGCGACGGTCGCAGGCATCCGTCAGCCGATCGCCCTGGCCTCGCAGTTCGGCGTGATCGACGCCGACCCCGACACCGGACGCATCCGAGACTTCCTCGAGAAGCCCGCCGCCCCGGTGGGTCTGGCCGACTCGCCCGACGAGGTGCTCGTCTCGATGGGCAACTACGTCTTCGACGCCGACGCCCTCGTCGCCGCCGTCGAGGCGGACGGCGAATCCGCCTCGTCGGGGCACGACATGGGCGGCGACATCATCCCCTACTTCGTGCAGCGCGGCGAAGCGGGCTACTACGACATGAAGCAGAACGTCGTGCCCGGTTCGTCGCCGCGCGACCGCTCGTACTGGCGGGACGTCGGAACCATCGACTCGTACTTCGACGCGCACATGGACCTGATCTCGACGCTGCCGATCTTCAACCTGTACAACACCGACTGGCCGATCCGCACCCAGAACGTCAACATGCCGCCGGCGAAGTTCGTGCGCGATGCCGTCGGCCGCATCGGCAATGCGATCGACTCGATCGTCGCCGCGGGGTCGGTGCTCTCGGGGACGCACATCGAGCGCAGCGTCATCGGACTGCGCGGGATCGCCCTGGGCGGCTCGACCATCACCGACTCGGTGCTGCTGGACAACGTGCAGATGGGGCTCGGTTCGCGCGTGCGACGCGCGGTGCTCGACAAGAACGTCGTCCTCGAGGAGGGGGCGACGGTGGGCGTCGATCGCGAGCGTGACCTGGAGCGCGGCTTCACGGTGACCGACTCGGGCATCACCGTCGTGGGCAAGGGCGTTCGCATCACCCGCTGACCGCTACGCTCGACGGGTGACCGCTGCGCGTTTCCTCGTCGTCCTCGATGCCGATTCCACCCTCATCCGCAACGAGGTGATCGAGCTCCTCGCCGACGAGGCCGGTCGCCGGGCCGAGGTGCAGGCGGCGACCGAGGCGGCGATGCGCGGCGAGGTGGACTTCGCGACCAGCCTGCGCTCGCGCGTCGAAGCCCTGCGCGGGGTGCCGACGACCTCCTTCGAACGCGTGCGCGCGCGCATCGAGCCGACGCCCGGCGTGCACGAGCTGACCGCCGCGGTGCACGAGCGCGGCGGGGTGGTCGGCGTCGTCTCAGGCGGGTTCCACGAGATCCTCGACCACATCGCACCCGGACTGGGCGTCGATCGCTGGCGCGCGAACCGGCTGACGGTGGACGGCGAATCACTCGCCGGCACGGTCGACGGGGACATCGTGGATGCCGACGCGAAGGCGGCCTCGCTGCAGAGCTGGGCTGCCGAACTGGGCGTCGCACCGCACGCGACCATCGCGATCGGTGACGGGGCGAACGACCTGACGATGATGTCCGTGGCCGGGCTCGGAATCGCGTTCAACGCCAAGCCCGCCGTGCGCGCGGCCGCGTCGCTGGTCGTCGGCCCCCAGGATCTGTCCGAGGTCATCCCGCTGCTGCCCTAAGGGCGCCTCCGTGCGGACGCCGACGCTGGACGATGTCCGAGCCTGCGCGTAGCGTCTTCGCATGGACATCATCCTCGTTCCCGGTCTCTGGCTCGACGCCTCCTCCTGGGATCCCGTGGTGCACGCGCTCCGCGCCGCAGGGCACGATCCGCTCGCGCTGACCATGCCGGGTGTGGGCGAGCCGGCCGCCGCGTCATCCGAGATCGGGATGGCGGACTGGGTGGACGCGGTCGTGCGGCACATCGACGCGGCGGAGCAGCCCGTCGTGCTCATCGGCCACTCGGGCGGCGGCAACGTCGTCTGGGGCGCAGCGGATGCCCGCCCGGAGCGCGTGCGACGGGTCGTGTTCGTCGACACGATACCGCCCGCACCGGGGCGGATGATCAGCGACTTCCCGCTCGTCGACGGTGTCGTGCCCTTCCCCGGCTGGGGCTACTTCCCCGATGAGGACGTGTACGACCTCGATGACGAGACCCGAGCCCGCACACTCCCGCTGACGCGCAGCGTGCCCGCCCGCGTCCCGACCGATCCCATCACGCTCACCCACGAGAGCCGGCACGGTGTTCCCGTGACGATGCTGATGGGCTCGTACGATCAGGCGCGCGTCGATGCCGAGGCCGACGACTGGGGGCCCTACGGCGAGGAGTACCGGGCGATCGCGAACGCCGAGGTCGTGAAGATCGGCTCCGGCCACTGGCCGCAGTTCACCGTGCCTGATCGGCTGGCCGCGCTGCTGGTGGCTGCCGTCGACGGCTGACCGTCCGACGCGGTCGGCTCCGGATCTTCCTCAGTGACCCATGCCGAGGCCGCCGTCGACGGGGATGACGGCTCCGGAGATGTAGGCGGCGTCGTCTCCCGCGAGCCACACGACGGCGCCGGCGACCTCATCCGGCGTCGCGAAACGGCCCGCGGGGATGCTCGCCTTGTACTGCTTCTGCGTCTCCTCCGGCAGCTCGGCCGTCATGTCGGTCTCGATGAAGCCCGGTGCGACGACGTTCGCGGTGATTCCGCGCCCGCCCAGCTCACGCGTGAGGGAGCGCGCGAAGCCGACCAGCGCGCTCTTCGACGCCGAGTAGTTCACCTGCCCGGCGGAACCGTACAGGCCGACCACGCTGGAGATGAGGATGACGCGTCCGAACCGCGCCCGCAGCATGCCCTTCGACGCGCGCTTGACGACGCGGAACGTGCCGCCCAGGTTCGTCGCGACGACGCTGTCGAAGTCGTCCTCGCTCATGCGCATCAGCAGGGTGTCCTTGGTGATCCCGGCGTTCGCGACGACGATCTCGACCGGCCCGAGCTGCTGCTCGACCTCGGTGAACGCCGCGTCGATCGCGGCCGCGTCGGTGACGTCGGCGCGGACGGTGAGCGTGCCCTCCGGACCCTCGCCGCTGCGTGCCGTGACGGCGACGCGGTACCCGTCGCGGACGAAGCGTTCGGCGATGGCACGGCCGATGCCGCGGTTTCCGCCGGTGACGAGGACGACGCGCTCAGCGCTCATGTGGGGCTCCTGACTGGGGATCGGATCGCACGCCATCCTACCCAGCACGGGCTCGCCCGACGGCGTCCGGTGAGCTGTGCGCGGCGTAGGCTGGAAGCACCGTGAAAGAGAAGCGCCACGCCCCCGCTGTAACCTCCCTGCCGCAGTCGCCGCAGGACGAGGCGGATCACCGCGTGCGCCGCTACGCGCTGACGATGATCATCCGCACGGTGTGCTTCCTGCTCATGGTGGTCGTGCAGCCGCTCGGGTGGTGGACGTGGGCGTTCGCCGTGGCAGCGATCTTCCTGCCGTACATCGCCGTCGTGTACGCGAACGCGGGCAGCGACAGCACGTCCAGCGCTGTGGAGTCCCCGCTCGCGCAGCTCGAGGCGCCCGGTGCGGCGAGCCCCGCCGCGACCCCCGCGGAGCACGACGTGATCACCATCGTCGAAAGCCACGACGATCGTGAGGCCGACGACCGATGACATCCGAGTTCGTATGCGCGCGGGCGGAGTGCCGTGAGCCCGCCACGCATCACATCGTGTGGCGCAATCCCCGCATCCATGCGGAGGATCGGCGCAAGATCTGGCTCGCGTGCGACGCGCACGTGGGGTTCCTGAGCGACTACCTCAGGGCACGGGACTTCCCCGTCGCCGTGCACGAGGGGATGCCTGCGTGAACCGTCTGATGCGCTGGGGCGTGTACCTGCTCATCGCGATCGGCTTCGCGATCGCGTGCGCCTTCCTGGCGCAATGGCAGTTCGACCGCAACGAGTCGCGTGCCGGGCAGATCACGCTCGTCGAGCGCAACTACGACGCCGCGCCCGTGCCCGTCGCCGATCTGCTCGGTGACGATGCGGCGTTCGCGCCCGCCGACGAATGGCATCCGGTGCTGCTCGTCGGCGAGTACCTCGCCGACGAGCAGATGCTCGTGCGCAACCGACCGCACGGCGGCACGAGCGCGTTCGAGGTGCTCGTGCCCTTCCGCGATGAGAGCGGTCTGGTGCTGCTCGTGGATCGCGGGTGGATCTCGTCGGGCGAGGACACCGTGCCGAGGGCGGTTCCCCCTCCCCCGGCCGGAGAGAGCACCGTGGTGGTGCGGCTGCGCCAGGGCGAGCGTCTCCCCTCGTCGGGTCGCACCGCGCCGGAGGGGCAGGTGCCCACGATCCACCTGCCGACGATCGCCGACCGGGTGAACCCGTCGCTCGTGACGAGCACCTACGGACAGCTCGTCTCCGAGGATCCGGCCGGCGCCCCCGCTCTGGGCGGGTTCGACGCCCCGACCGACGACCCCGGTCCGCACCTGTCGTACGCGATCCAGTGGATCCTGTTCGCCGTGATGGGCTTCGCCTTCATCGGCTACGTCATCCGCATCGAGATCGTGAAGGCGAAGGAGGATGCCGGAGAGCTGCCGCGGCGGCAGCCGCGCAGGCGCGACCGGGATGCCGACGACGAGGACGCGCTGCTCGACTCCGCGACGCGCTGACCTTCAGCCTCCCGAGCTCAGGCGAGCTCGATCAGGTCCTGGTACTCCTTGCTCCAGATGTCCTCGACGCCGTCCGGCAGGATCAGCACGCGCTCGGGGTTGAGCGATGCGACTGCTCCCGGATCGTGCGAGACGAGCACGACCGCGCCCTCGTAGTGCGCGAGCGCACCCAGGATCTCCTCGCGGGAGGCGGGATCGAGGTTGTTCGTCGGCTCGTCGAGCAGCAGCATGTTGGCCGCCGACACGACCAGGGTCGCCAGCGACAGACGGGTCTTCTCACCGCCCGAGAGCACGCCCGCCGGCTTGTGCACGTCGTCGCCGGTGAAGAGGAAGGAGCCGAGCACCTTGCGCGCCTCGGTCTCGTTCAGGTCGGGGGCGGCCGAGATCATGTTCTCGAGCACGGACCGCTTCACGTCGAGGTTCTCGTGCTCCTGGGCGTAGTAGCCGATCTTGAGCCCGTGGCCCGGCTCGAGCTGACCCGTGTCGGGCTGATCGACCCCGGCGAGCAGACGCAGCAGCGTGGTCTTGCCCGCGCCGTTGAGCCCCAGCACGACGACCTTCGAGCCGCGGTCGATCGCGAGATCGACGTCGGTGAAGATCTCGAGCGAGCCGTACGACTTCGACAGACCGGATGCCATCAGCGGGGTCTTCCCGCACGGTGCGGGCTTCGGGAAGCGCAGCTTCGCGACCCGGTCGACCTGGCGCACCTCGTCGAGGCCCGACAGCAGCTTCTCGGCGCGGGCGACCATCTGGTGCGCCGCGGCGGCCTTCGACGCCTTGGCGCCGAAGCGCGCGGCCTGCAGCTGCAGCTGCGTGGCCTTCTTCTCGGCGTTCGCGCGCTCCTTCTTGCGGCGCTCCTCGTCGGCCACCCGCTGGCGCAGGTAGTTCTTCCAGTTCATGTTGTAGATGTCGATGACCTGACGGTTCGCGTCGAGGTAGAACACCCGGTTGACCGTCTCGCCGACGAGCTCGACATCGTGACTGATCACGATGAGTCCGCCCTTGTAGTTCTTCAGGAACTCGCGCAGCCACACGACGCTGTCGGCGTCGAGGTGGTTGGTGGGCTCGTCGAGGATCATCGTGTCGGCGTCGGAGAACAGGATGCGCGCGAGCTCGATCCGGCGACGCTGACCGCCTGAGAGGGTGCTCAGCGGCTGATCGAGGATGCGGTCGGGCAGCGAGAGGTTGTTGGCGATGGATGCCGCTTCGGCCTCCGCCGCGTAGCCGCCGAGCGCCTCGAAGCGCTCGGTGAGGTTGGCGAACTTCCGCATGGCGCGCTCGGCGATCTTCGGATCGTCGGATGCCATGTCGTGGGACGCCGTGGAGATGCCCAGCTGAATGGTGCCGAGACCACGCGCGTCGAGGATGCGGGTCCTGGCGAGCATCTCAGGATCGCCGATGCGGGGATCCTGCGGGAGGTAGCCGATCTCGCCCGAGCGCGCGACCTTGCCCTCGGAGGCCAGGACGTCACCGGCGAGCACCTTGGTGAGCGTCGTCTTGCCCGCGCCGTTGCGACCGACGAGGCCGATCTTGTCGCCGGCGGCGACCCGGAACGACACATCCGACATGAGCACGCGTGCTCCGACGCGGATCTCGAGGTCATGCACGGCGAGCACAGCGGTATCCGTTCGTAGGGGGGGGAGGCGGCCGATGGGCCAGCCTCCCAGTATACGTCGCGGGTGGTTCGGGGCCCTTTCAGGGTGAGCAGGATGCCGTCGGCGGCGTCAGCGACCGAGGCCTCGGGCCGTGAGCGCATCACCGACGTCGTCGGCGTGCTTCATCGCGAGCACGAGCAGCGGCACGGCGGCGCGCACGCCGAGCCGCACTCCCCTGGCCTGCTGTGCGTCGCGCACCTGCTCGAGCAGACCGGCGAGCACCGGCACCATCGTGATGGTCAGGGAGACGGCGAGAGCCGGGGTCTCGGGGTCGACGCCGAACACGCGCAGCGGCCGGAACAGCCGACGCAGCACGTCGAGCAGGTCGCCCGTCCGGGTGGTGCGCGTCACGGCCTCGGCGAGAAGGAGCAGGGCCACCACCCGCCCGGTGTTCTGCACGGCCGCGGCGGCGCTCACGAAGATCACGAGCGCGCCGCCCAGCACCACAACGAGCCAGCGCAGGCGCCACCAGGCGAGCAGAAGACCGCGCGCCCCGGCGCCGGCCGCCAGCAGCACGATCGACGCGATGCCGAGCAGCACGAGCGTCCCTGCCGCGCCGGGGCGCGCGACCGAGATCGCCAGTGCGCTGCACGCCAGACCGAGAAGCTTTGCTCCCACCGGCATCCGGTGCAGGATGCTGTCACCCGGTCGGTACAGCGAGATCACGCGCTGATCCGACGGTACGTCTCGATCACGGCGCGCGGCTCCCCCGCGGCGACCAGCCGCCCGCCGTCGAAGAGCACCGCGTCATCGCAGCGGGCTGCCAGATCGAGGTCGTGTGTGACGATCACGACGGGCACCGCAAGCCCCAGGAGCAGATCCGCGATCCGTCGGGCGTTGCGCAGATCGAGCAGCGTCGTCGGCTCGTCGGCGACGACGAGCCGCGGGTCGGTGGACAGCACCGCGGCCAGCGCCAGCAGCTGGCGCTGGCCTCCCGACAGTTCCGAGACCGGCTGATCACCTCGTCCCGCCAACCCGTACCGGTCGAGGATCTGCTCGACGTGCGTCCTGCGCGCGCTGCGCGGCACAGATCCGAGAGAGAGCGCCAGATCCTCGGCGGGCGTCGGCATGAGGATCTGCGCCTCGGGGTTGGTGAACACGAACCCGACCCGCGAGCGCACCCGCGACCCGTCTGCCGCCGGATCGAGCCCGAGCACGCGCACCGCGCCCGTGGTGGGCCGGCGCAGCCCGTTCATCATGCGGGCGAACGTCGACTTGCCTGAGCCGTTCGCGCCGATCACCGCGGTGCGCGGCGCGGTCAGCCGCGCCGTGACACCGTTCAGGATCGGAACGCCGTCGACCACGTAGGAGACGTCGTCGAACGCGATGTGCGCCCTCGTCACTGCGCAGCGACGGCCCCGGCGCCGACAGCGCGCGCCGGTGCATCCGCACGGGCCGGGAAGGCGCGCGGATACGCCCGGCGGAGTGCCACTGCGAGCAGGGTCGCCAGCGTCGCCTTGATCAGGTCGCCGGGCAGGAAGGCGACGCTCGACAGCGCTGTCAGATCGAGCGGCACCCCGGTGACCGCGGCCTGCACCGGGATCCCGAAGAGGTAGACGACGACGATGCCGCCGACGACGGCACCGGTGGCCGCACGCCACCACGTGAAGCGCCCGCTGTGCGCGATCATGCCGATCACGATCGCGCCGACCACCCAGCCGGCCAGGTACCCGGCGGTCGGTCCGACGAAGGCGCCTAGTCCGCCGCGGCCTCCGGCCAGCACGGGCAGCCCGATCCCCGCGAGCGCCAGCACGAGCAGGATCGCGAGAGGAGCACGCCGGGCGCCGAGCACGAGTCCGGCGAGCATCACTCCGAGCGTCTGGCCGGTGATCGGGACTCCGCTCGGCAGCGGCACCATGACCGTGCCGAGGACGATCACGAGAGCGGCGAAGACCGCGATGCGTGCGAGATCAGCGCTGAGTGGACGGCGGTCGGGAGTCATCGGTCCTCCGAGGATCGTGGGCTACGTGCACCGGAACGGCGATCACGTTGACGATTCCCACAGTATTGACCGAATCCCGATCGGCGCACGACGACACCTACAGCGTGCGCGCGCAGATCTTGTCGACCTGCGCCGTCAGCGGACCGGATCGCCCATCCGCAGGCCCGGCAGCAGGGCGAGCACGGTGAGCACCGCGGCGAACGCATAGACGGTCGCGAAGCCGCTGCCCAGCAGCGGCAGGGCGACGAAGCCGAGACCGGCGACGGCCACCGCGAGGGCGGAGCCGGTGGCATCCGAGATCGACAGCGCCGACGAGTTGAATCCCTCGTCGCGGGTCGTCGAGTACGCGAGGGTGAGCACGGTCAGGCGCGGATAGAGCAGCCCCATCCCTGCGCCTGCGAGTGCCCACCCCACGACGACGATCCAGGGCAGTGGCCAGGCGAGAGCAACCGTCAGCACGCCCACGATCGCCGTGATCATAAGAGTAAAGGTGATGAGCATGATGCGGCGGCTGCCCAGGCTCTCACCCCACCGCCCCTGCACCGCCGACGCGCTCGACCAGCCGAGAGCCGCGAGCGTGAGCGCCAGGCCGGCGATCGACGGCGAGAAGCCGTGCTCGTCCATCAGCAGCTTCGGGATGTAGGCCTCGGCGGCGAAGAAGGCACCGGCGATGAGTCCACGGGTCAGCACGACGCTCGGCAGGCCGGGTGCCGCACGCAGGGTGCGCTTCGGAAGCAGCGGCAGCAGGGCGACGCCGATCACGATGATGCCGATCGCCGCCAGCACTCCCCCGACCGGGAACGGCACCTCGACGGTGAAGCCGACGCCGACCGCGCAGACGGCCACGACGACGGCGAGCAGCATGCGCGTCGCGAACGATCCGGGCGCGGGTGCCGCAGCCGGGGTCTCGGCGACGGCATCCGGATCCGCGTCCCCCGCGTCGCGCGCGTCCGCTTCGAGCGAGACTCCGCGCAGACGCTGCGCGACGAGCACGAACGCGCCGGCCGTCAGCACGGCGACCCCGAGGAACGTCCAACGCCAGTGCAACAGCTCGGTGACGAGCCCCGCGAGGAACGGCCCGATCATCGACGGGACGACCCAGGCTGCGGCGTAGGCGGCGAAGATACGACCGTGCAGGTGCGGCGGATACACGCGCGCGACCACCACGTACAGCGCGACCGTCTGGCCGCCCGCACCCAGCCCCTGGATGAGCCTGCCGGCGAGGAAGGTGTACATGTCGGTCGCGATGCCCGAGACCACCAGCCCGACCAGGAACAGCGCGACCGACGTGTACAGCGCCGCGCGGGGCCCTGTGCGGTCGCTCCAGGTTCCCGCGGCCACCATCCCGATCACGCTCGTCGCGAGCGTGCCCGAGAACGCGACCGCGTAGAGCGCCTCGCCGTGCAGATCCGCGCTGACGACCGGCATCACCGTGGTGACGGCGAGTGCCTCGATCGCCGCGAGGAAGATGAGCACGACCGAGCCGATCGTGATCCCGAGACGGGTGCCGTCCCAGATCGTCGCGGACGGAGCGCCGGTCGTCACGCCTGCATGTCAGATCGCGAAGCCGAGCGCGCGCATCATGTCGCGGCCGTCGTCGGTGATCTTCTCCGGGCCCCACGGCGGCATCCACACCCAGTTGATCCGGAACTGGTCGACCACCGAGTCCAGCGCCTGGGCGGTCTGCTCCTCGAGCACATCGGTGAGCGGGCATCCGGCACTGGTCAGCGTCATGTGGATGACCAGCGCGTCGTTCTCGTCGTCCCAGGAGAGGTCGTAGATCAGGCCGAGGTCGACGACGTTGATCCCGAGCTCGGGGTCCATGACGTCCTTGAGAGCCTCGGTGACCTCGTCGTACTTCTCGGGAGTGAGCGTCGTGGTCATGCTCTCAGCCTACGCTTCGATGGGCTCTGCGGGGTCGAGGAAGCGGTCGTATCCCTCGTCCTCGAGCCGGTCGGCGAGCTCGGATCCGCCCTCCTCGACGATGCGTCCCTTCACGATGACGTGCACGTAGTCGGGGCGGATGTAGCGCAGGATGCGGGTGTAGTGGGTGATCAGCAGCACACCGAGGTTGGTCGCCTCCTTGGCGCGGTTGACGCCGTCCGAGACGATCTTCAGCGCGTCGACGTCGAGGCCGGAATCGGTCTCGTCGAGCACGGCGAACTTCGGCTTGAGCACCTCGAGCTGCATGATCTCGTGACGCTTCTTCTCGCCGCCCGAGAAGCCCTCGTTGACGTTGCGCTGCGCGAACTTCGGGTCCATGCGCAGGTTCGACATCGCCGACTTGACGTCCTTCGTCCACTGCCGGATCGAGGGCGCCTCGCCGTCGATCGCGGTCTTCGCGGTGCGCAGGAAGTTGGTGACGGTCACCCCGGGGATCTCCACCGGGTACTGCATGGCCAGGAACAGACCGGCGCGGGCGCGCTCGTCGACGCTCATCGCCAGCACGTCCTCACCGTCGAAGGTGATGGTGCCCTGGGTGACGGTGTACTTGGGGTGACCGGCGATCGTGTAGGCGAGGGTCGACTTGCCCGAGCCGTTGGGGCCCATGATGGCGTGCGTCTCACCGGTGTTGATGGTGAGGTCGATCCCGTTGAGGATCGGCGTCGTGCCCTGATCGGTCTCGACCGTTACGTGCAGGTCGCGGATCTCGAGAACAGACATTCAGACTTCCTTAGTGACAGTGGGGTCGATGAGCACGTCGTCGCCGTCGATCTCGACGACGAAAACCGGGACGGGCTCGTAAGCGGGGAGGTTGAGGGGACGGCCGGTCTCGAGCGAGAACGCCGAGCCGTGGGCCCAGCACTCCAGCGTCTTGCCTTCCACGAAACCCTCGGACAGCGAGATGTCGCCGTGCGTGCAGCGGTCGCCGATCGCGTGGATCTGGTCGTCGCTGTCCTTCACGATCGAGATCGCGATCCCGTCGAGCTCGACGCGCAGCGGCGTGTCCTGCTCGAGTTCGCTGACGCTGCAGGCGCGCTGTGCGCTCACGCGCTCACCGCCTCGAGCTCGGCTTCGAGGGCGGCGGTCAGCTCGTCCTGCAGCTCGGGGATGCCGATGCGCTGCACGACCTCGGTGAGGAAGCCGAACACGACCAGGCGACGAGCCTCCTCCTCCGAGATGCCGCGAGCCTGCAGGTAGAACAGCTGCTCGTCGTCGAAGCGACCGGTGGCACTCGCGTGCCCGGCGCCGGCGATGTCGCCGGTCTGGATCTCGAGGTTCGGGATCGAGTCGGCGCGTGCGCCCTCGGTCAGCACCAGGTTGCGGTTCGCCTCGTACGAGTCGGTGCCGGTGGCGCCGGGGCCGATCAGCACGTCGCCGATCCAGACGCTGTGCGCGCTCTCACCGTGCAGCGCGCCCTTGTAGAGCACGTCTCCGGTGGTGTGCGCGCCCTTGTGGTGCAGGTACACCTGGCTCTCCAGGTGCTGGCCCGCGTCGGCGAACGACAGTCCGTACAGGTAGCCGTGCGAGCCGGTGCCGGCGAGCTCGACGTTCGGGTTCACGCGTACGACCCCGCCGCCGAGGCTGACGACGATGTGGGTGAGCTCGGCGTCGCGGTCGACGCGCGCCTGGTGAGCCGACGCGTGCACCGCGTCGTCCTCCCAGCGCTGCACGGTGACGACCTTCAGCTTCGCTCCGTCGCGGACGATGATCTCGACGTTCTGCGCGTACTGGGCGGAGCCCGTGTGCTGCAGCACGATCGTCGCGACGCTGTGGCGTCCTGCTTCGATCACGAGGTGCGCGTCAGCGCGGCCTCCGCGGCCATCGATCGTGACGATGATCGGCTCGGCGACCTCCTCGTCGGCGGGGATGCCGAGATGCAGAGCCTCAGCCGCACCCTGCCAGGCCACGGCCGAGACGACGTCCTCGGGGACGAAGAACTCGCCCCGCGGTGTCGCGCCGTGCGCGAGCGGTGCGCTCACGTACTGCTCGTGGCTGAAGGTGTAGGCGACCGCGTCGGTCGCGCCGGCCGGCTCGAACAGCGGCTTCAGCTGCGCGACGGGAGTGTGCTTCCAGTTGACCTCGCGTCCGGTGGGGGTGCCGAAGTCGTCGGGGTCGAACGACCGGGGCCGCTCGGAGCGGGTCTGCACCGGCACGAAACCGGCGTTCGCGACCTGGGCGGCCGGGTCGATGTGCGCGTTCGTCTGCGGCGCCAGCTCGGGCGCCTGAGTGGGGGCCGTCATCAGCCGACCGATCCTTCCATGCCCATCTCGATGAGCTTGTTCAGTTCCATCGCGTACTCCATCGGCAGCTCGCGTGCGATGGGCTCGATGAACCCGCGCACGATCATCGCCATGGCCTCGGTCTCCTCGATGCCGCGGGACTGCAGGTAGAAGAGCTGCTCCTCGCTGACCTTCGAGACCGTGGCCTCGTGACCGAGCTGCACGTCGTCGACGCGGATGTCGATCGCCGGGTACGTGTCGGAGCGCGACTGCGTGTCGACGAGCAGCGCATCGCAGACCACCGAGTTGGCGGAGTGGTGCGCCGCCGCATCGACGCGGACCTCGCCGCGGTAGCCCGAGCGGCCGCCGCCGCGGGCGATCGACTTCGACACGATCGACGACTGCGTGTACGGCGCCATGTGCACCATCTTCGCGCCGGCGTCCTGGTGCTGACCGGGACCGGCGAAGGCGACCGAAAGCGTCTCGCCCTTGGCGTGCTCGCCCATCAGGTAGATCGACGGGTACTTCATCGTCACCTTGGAGCCGATGTTGCCGTCGACCCACTCCATGGTGGCGCCCTCGTGGGCGACCGCCCGCTTGGTGACGAGGTTGTAGACGTTGTTCGACCAGTTCTGGATCGTCGTGTAGCGCACGCGGGCGTTCTTCTTCACGATGATCTCGACCACGGCGGAGTGCAGCGAGTCCGACTTGTAGATCGGGGCGGTGCAGCCCTCGATGTAGTGGACGTAGCTGTCTTCGTCGGCGATGATCAGGGTCCGCTCGAACTGACCCATGTTCTCGGTGTTGATGCGGAAGTACGCCTGCAGCGGGATCTCGACGTGCACGCCCTTGGGCACGTACACGAACGAGCCGCCCGACCACACGGCCGTGTTGAGCGCGGCGAACTTGTTGTCGCCCGTCGGGATGACGGTGCCGAAGTACTCCTCGAAGAACTCGGGGTGCTCGCGCAGCGCCGTGTCGGTGTCCATGAAGATGACACCCTGCTGCTCGAGGTCCTCGCGGATCTGGTGGTAGACGACCTCGGACTCGTACTGCGCGGCGACCCCGGCGACGAGGCGCTGGCGCTCTGCCTCGGGGATGCCGAGTCGCTCGTACGTGTTCTTGATGTCGTCGGGAAGGTCTTCCCAGCTCTGCGCCTGCTTCTCGGTGGAGCGGACGAAGTACTTGATGTTGTCGAAGTCGATCTCGCTCAGATCCGCACCCCAGGTGGGCATCGGCTTGCGGTCGAACAGCGACAGCCCCTTGAGGCGGGTCTTGAGCATCCACTCCGGCTCGCTTTTGAGAGCCGAGATGTCGCGCACGACGTCCTCAGAGAGGCCGCGGCGCGCGCTGGCTCCGGCGGCATCAGCGTCGTGCCAGCCGAACTCGTACACCCCCAGCCCATCGAGTTCCGGGCGGTCGATCAGCACATCCGACATGACTCACTCTCCTCAATATGGGCCCAGACGGTGTCATCCGCCCCGGCACACCGGTTCCCCGTCGAGTCTTCAGGGAAAGGATGCCGCTCATGGGCCCTCATCTTCGGCGCAGGACTCGCGCCTAAACTGTCGGTGAGGGATCTCGCGCTGTGTGCGCCCCTCATCACAATCCCGATTCTACAGGTTCCGCCTCGCGAGCGGGCCGCGCCCGCCTGTCGATTCCGCGAACCGGAGGCACCATGAACCACACCAGCGCTGCGGATATGATCACGCGCAGCCGCTCCCGCGGCGATTCCTTCGGGTGGCTGCCGACGACGATCGGTCGACGGCTGCGCGTGTTCGCGTGGCTGTCCTTCCTCGCCGAGGTCATCATCATCGGCACCGGTGGGGCGGTGCGCCTGACCGGGTCGGGGCTCGGATGCTCGGAGTGGCCGCTGTGCACGCCCGAGTCGCTCGTGCCGATCCTCGAGGTGCAGGGCCTGCACGGAGCCATCGAATTCGGCAACCGCGTCATGACCGGCGTGGTCGGGCTGCTGGCGCTCGCGGTGCTGATGCTCACCCTGCACGTCGTCAGCGGGCGCCGCCTCGTGGTGCGCGCCGTGTGGTTCGCGCTGGGCGGAATCGCGCTCGGGGTGCTGGTGTACATCACGACCGCTCTGGTGGGCGTGCCGGGAGCCGATGAGCGGACGACGGCGGTGATCGCCGCGGCGCTCATGTCGGCCGCACTGCTGCTGGCCGTGCTCGTCGGCGCCACCGATTCGCTGCGCCAGCCGATGCCCCGCAAAGACCTGGCGGTGCTCGCCTGGGTGGTGCTGGTCGGCGTGATGGCCCAGGCCGTGGTCGGGGGATTCGCGGTGATCAGCAGCCTGAACGCCTTCATCGTGGGCTTCCACTACACCGTCTCACTCGCGCTGGTGTGCGTGACGGCGCTGTTCCTCGTTCGGCTCGGCACCGGTGATGCGCCCCGCGTGCCGGCCGTGCCCACGTGGTTCTCGGTGCTGACCCACGTCACCGGTCTCGCTCTCGCGACCACCATCGTGGTCGGCGTGCTGACGACCGGATCCGGTCCGCACTCGGGCGACGAGGCGATCCGGCGAGAGGGCTTCGACGCCACGGTTCTGGCACACGTGCACTCCTGGCCCGGCTACATCCTGGCCGCGCTCGTGCTGACGCTGCTCGTGGCGAGCTGGGCCATGCGCCTGCGTCCGCGCGCGTGGCTGCTGGCGCTCACGGCGGCGATCGCCGTGCAGGTCGGCGTGGGCGTGCTGCAGGCGCGCACCGGACTCCCCCCTGTGCTCGTCGGCGTGCACATGGTGCTCGCGGCGCTGTCCGCCGCGACCTACGTGGTCGTCGTCACGAAGCTGAAGAAGCCCGTCACCTGAGCGCATCGCGCGACGCGCGAAGAGGCCCCCGCCGGATTCCGGTGGGGGCCTCTTCGCGATGGTGTCGAGGGCAGATCAGAACGGCAGCAGCGGGTCGACCGCGACGGCGAGGAAGATCAGCGTGAGGTACGTGATCGACGCGTGGAAGACGCGCATCGGTCGCGGCTCGCCGCCGCGCACGGCACGGTTGTACAGGCGGTGCGACTCGTAGACGAACCAGCCGCCGAAGACGAGCGCCGAGACGGTGTAGACCAGGCCCATGTGCGCGACGGGCACGAGCAGCAGCGAGCACACCACGGTGGCCCACGCGTACAGGATGACCTGCAGGCCGACCTGCGAGGCCGAGCGGGTGACGCCGAGCATCGGCACGTCCACGTCGTCGTAGTCGTCCTTGTACTTCATCGACAGCGGCCAGTAGTGCGGCGGCGTCCAGAGGAAGACGAGCACGAAGAGCACGAACGGCGGCCAGTCCAGCGAGCCGGTGACGGCGCTCCAGCCGATCAGCACGGGGAAGCATCCCGCGATGCCGCCCCAGACGATGTTCTGCTCGGTGCGGCGCTTGAGGATCATCGTGTAGATCACGACGTAGAAGAAGATCGCGACGACCGACAGCGTCGCGGTGAGCCAGTTGGTGGTCAGCAGCAGCCAGACGGTGGATGCCACGGCCAGCACCCACGAGAACACCAGGGCCCCGCGCGGTGACACCTCGCCGGTGACGAGGGGGCGGTTCTCGGTGCGCTTCATGTGCACGTCGATGTCGCGATCGAGGTACATGTTGAACGACGCCGCCGACGATGCGCTCATCGCGCCGCCGATGACCGTCGCGACGACGAGCCAGATGTCGGGCATCCCGCGCTCGGCGAGGAACATCACCGGGACGGTGGAGACGAGCAGAAGCTCGAGCACGCGGGGCTTGGTGAGGGCGATGTAACCGCGAACCCTCTGACCGAGCGAGTGATGAGTCGCGGCGGCCTGCGATGTGGTCGAGATCGCGATCCCCTCCTTATACATGGCGGACGTCCCCCCATTCTATGCCACCCGGCGTGTCGTGCCGGGTCGGCGCACGGGCCCCTCGATCCGCGGCGCGGCCTCGCCCGGAAAGCGCTCACGCCCCGTCGGCAGCGCCCGCAACACACGCAGACCGGTCACGTGCGCCCCGCTATGCTGAAACCCACTCGCGCACCCCGCTGCTGTGCATGTTTCCACTCCGTGAAGACGCGGAAGGCGCAGGAATGCGGGAGCGTCCCCCCGCGTCTTAAGGAGTATGGCTGTGACAGAACTGCACTGGGATGAGATCGACCGACGCGCGGTGGACACCGCCCGAGTGCTCGCGGCCGATGCCGTCGAGAAGGTGGGCAACGGTCATCCCGGTACGGCGATGAGCCTCGCCCCCGCAGCGTACCTGCTCTACCAGCGCGTGATGCGGCACGACCCCGCCGACACCGACTGGCTGGGCCGCGACCGCTTCATCCTCTCGGTCGGTCACTCGTCGCTGACGCAGTACGTGCAGCTGTACCTCGGCGGCTTCGGGCTCGAGCTCGAAGACCTCGAGTCGCTGCGCACCTGGGGGTCCAAGACCCCCGGCCACCCCGAGTACGGGCACACCAAGGGCGTCGAGATCACCACCGGGCCGCTCGGCCAGGGCCTCGCGTCGGCCGTCGGCTTCGCGTACGCCGCCCGGTACGAGCGCGGGCTGTTCGATCCGGATGCCGCTGCCGGCACCAGCCCGTTCGACCACTTCGTCTACGTGATCGCCGGCGACGGCGACCTGCAGGAGGGTGTGACCAGCGAGGCGTCGTCGCTCGCGGGCCACCAGCAGCTGGGCAACCTCATCGCGATCTACGACTCGAACCAGATCTCGATCGAGGACGACACCGACGTCGCCTTCACCGAGGACGTCGCCGCGCGCTACGAGGCGTACGGCTGGCACGTGCAGACGGTCGACTGGAAGAAGACCGGCCAGTACGTCGAGGACGTCGCCGAGCTGCACGCCGCGATCATCGCCGCGCAGGGCGAGCAGTCAAAGCCCTCGCTCATCATCCTGAAGACCATCATCGGCTGGCCCTCCCCCGGCAAGCAGAACACGGGCAAGATCCACGGCTCCGCACTGGGTGCCGACGAGCTCGCCGCCACCAAGAAGGTGCTCGGCTTCGACCCCGAGCAGCACTTCGTCGTCGCAGACGACGTCATCGCGCGCACCCGCACGCTCGCAGAGCGGGCGGCCGAGGTCCGCGCCGAGTGGCAGAAGTCGTTCGACGCATGGGCCGAGGCCAATCCGGAGCGAAAGGCGCTGCTCGACCGGCTCGAGGCGCACGAGCTTCCCGAGGACATCGCCGACGCGCTCCCGGTCTTCGAGTCCGGCAAGGACGTGTCGACCCGCGCGGCATCCGGTCAGGTCATCAACGCGCTCGCCGCGCGGCTGCCCGAGCTGTGGGGCGGCTCGGCCGACCTCGCCGAGTCGAACCTGACCACCATCAAGGACGCGCCCTCGTTCATCCCGACCGAGTGGTCGACCCACGAGTGGAAGGGCAACCCGTACGGCCGGGTGCTGCACTTCGGCATCCGCGAGCACGCGATGGGCGCGATCATCAACGGCATCGTGCTGCACGGCCCCACCCGCGCATTCGGCGGCACGTTCCTCATCTTCAGCGACTACATGCGCCCCGCGGTGCGTCTGGCCGCCCTGATGAACGTGCCGAGCATCTTCGTCTGGACCCACGACTCGGTGGCGCTGGGCGAGGACGGCCCGACGCACCAGCCGATCGAGCAGCTCGCGTCGCTGCGCCTGATCCCCAACTTCACCGTCGTGCGCCCCGCCGACGCCAACGAGACCGCCGCGGCGTGGCTCGAGCTGCTGCGCCGTCACGGCGGACCCGCCGGCATCGCGCTGACCCGGCAGAACATCGCCGTCTTCGAGCGCGGCGACGGCGAGGCCTCCGGCGACACGCTCGCCTCTGCGGCCCACACCGCGAAGGGCGCGTACGTGCTCGCCGAGGCGCCGAGCGGCACGCCGGACGTGATCCTCATCGCCACCGGCTCCGAGGTGCAGCTGGCGGTCGCCGCCCGCGAGACGCTCGCAGCGGAGGGCGTGAACGCCCGCGTCGTGTCGGCACCCTCGCTGGAGTGGTTCGCCGAGCAGGACGAGGCCTACCGCGAGTCGGTGCTGCCGGCATCCGTCACCGCCCGCGTCTCCGTCGAGGCGGGCTCGATCGCAAGCTGGCGCGGCATCGTCGGCGACCGCGGCCGGTCGATCGGCATCGACCACTTCGGTGCGTCGGCCGACTACAAGACCCTGTTCGAGAAGTTCGGCGTCACGGCCGAGGCGGTCGTCTCGGCCGCACGCGAGACCATCGCCGACGCGGCGCGCTGAGCGCTGCAGAAGGAGAGCAAGAGATCATGAGCACCCCCACCGAGAACCTCGCGCAGGCCGGCGTCAGCATCTGGCTCGACGACCTGTCGCGCACGCGGATCAGCTCCGGCAACCTCCAGCAGCTCATCGACACGCGCAACGTCGTCGGCGTCACCACGAATCCGACGATCTTCGCGACGGCGCTGATGGATGAGAACGACACCTCCTACGACGAGCAGACCCACGAGCTCGCCGTTGCCGGCGCGAGCGCATCCGAGGCGATCTTCGCCGCCACCACGCAGGATGTGGCCGACGCACTCGACGTCTTCCGCCCGGTGTGGGAGGCCACGAACCACGTCGACGGACGTGTCTCGATCGAGGTCTCCCCCGACCTCGCGCACGACACCGCAGGTACGGTCGCGTCGGCCAAGGAGCTGTGGCAGAAGATCGACCGCCCCAACCTGCTCGTGAAGATCCCCGCCACCAAGGCCGGTCTCCCCGCGATCACCGAGGCCATCGCCACCGGCATCAGCGTGAACGTCACCCTGATCTTCAGCCTGGAGCGCTACAACGACGTCATCGACGCCTACCTGACCGGCCTCGAGCGCGCGCATTCCGCCGACTTCGACCTGTCGAGCATCCACTCGGTCGCCTCGTTCTTCGTCTCGCGCGTCGACACCGAGACCGACCGGCGCCTCACCGAGATCGGCACCGACGAGGCGCTGGCGCTGAAGAGCAAGGCGGGGCTCGCCAACGCCCGCCTCGCCTACGAGCTCTTCGAGAAGAAGTTCGCCGAGAAGCGTGCGCAGGACCTCATCGCCCTGGGTGCCAACCTGCAGCGCCCGCTGTGGGCATCCACCGGTGTCAAGGACCCGAACCTGCCCGACACGCTGTACGTGACCCAGCTGGTCGCTCCCGGTGTGGTGAACACGATGCCCGAGAAGACGCTCGAGGCGACCTTCGACCACGGCGAGGTCACCGGCGACACCATCACCTCGACCTACGCCGAGTCGCACGAGGTGATGGCCAGCCTCGAGGCCGTCGGCGTCGACTTCGACGACGTCACCCGGGTGCTCGAAGAGGAGGGCGTGGCCAAGTTCATCGACTCGTGGCACGGCCTGCTCGGCAGCGTCGCAGAGGTTCTGGAAGCCGCACGATGACCGTCTCGGTGCACGTGTCGCAGGCGGCGCAGACGTCCGTCGAGCAGCTCGTGCCGGGCCTGGTCGACGACCTCGTCGCGTCACGTGTCACCGCAGCCGACAGTGACCTGTGGGGTGCGGATGCCTCCGCCGAGGCATCCGTGCGTCTCGGCTGGGTCGACGCCGTGTCGAACTCCCGCCCGCTCGTCGCGGAGATCGCCGCCCTGCGCGACGACCTCCGCGCGCGCGGGATCGACCGGATCGTGCTGGCCGGCATGGGCGGCTCCTCGCTCGCCCCGGAGGTCATCGCGAACACCGCCGGCGTGCCGCTGACCATCCTCGACAGCACCGCCCCCGCTCAGGTGCTGCGCGCGATCGACGAGGGTCTGGCCCGGACGGCGCTGGTCGTCTCGTCGAAGTCGGGATCCACCATCGAGACCGACTCGCAGCGGCGCGCCTTCGAGGCCGCCTTCAGTGACCTCGGCATCGACCCGGCTGAGCGCATCGTCGTCGTCACCGACCCCGGATCCCCGCTGGAGGCGTCGGCTCGGGACGCCGGATACCGCGTCTTCACCGCCGACCCGAACGTCGGCGGACGGTACTCGGCGCTCACTGCCTTCGGCCTGGTGCCCGCGGGCCTGGCAGGCGCCGACATCGGCGAGCTGCTCGACGAGGCCGAGGCCTCGCTGCTGCAGTTCGCCGTCGACTCGCCGGAGAACCCGGCGCTGCGGCTGGCCGCCGCGATCGTGGGCACCGAGCCGCGTCGCGACAAGCTCGGACTCATCAGCGACGGCACCCACATCGAGGGGCTGCCCGACTGGATCGAGCAGCTGATCGCCGAGTCCACCGGGAAGGCCGGTACCGGCATCCTCCCGGTGGTGCTGCTGCCCGTCTCTCCCGAGGTGGAGTCCCAGCCGCACGATCTGCAGATCGTGCGGCTCGTCGACGACGCCGACGAGCGCCACCTGCGTCACCAGGGCGAGATCCTCGTCAGCGGAACCCTCGGCGCGCAGTTCCTGCTCTGGGAGTACGCGACCGCGATCGCGGGGCGCCTGCTCGGCATCAACCCGTTCGACCAGCCCGATGTGGAAGCGGCGAAGACCGCCGCACGCGGACTCCTCGATGCGCGACCGGAGGCCACCGCGGCGGCGTTCGTCGAGAGCGGGATCGAGGTGCGGGCGTCGGACCCGGCGCTGCTCGCCTCGGGGACACTCGCCGGTGTCCTCGACGCCCTGTGGGCCCGGTTGGGCACCGACGGGTACGTCGCGATCCAGGCGTACGTCGACCGCACCGAGATGCCCCAGCTTCAGGGGCTGCGCGAGATGGCGGCGGCGGACTCCGGGCGCCCGACCACGTTCGGCTGGGGCCCCCGCTTCCTGCACTCGACGGGCCAGTACCACAAGGGCGGCCCGGCGCAGGGCGTGTTCCTGCAGATCACCGAGCGCACCGACGTCGAACTCGAGATCCCCGGGCGTCCGTTCACCTTCGGGCAGCTGATCGAGGCGCAGGCCGCGGGTGACGCGGCGGTGCTCTCAGGACTCGGCCGCCCCGTCGTCACCCTCACCATCACAGACGCCGTGGATGACGTGCTGGCGCTCTTCGAAGCCGCCCAGTGAGATCATCCTCACCACTTGGAGATATCCCCCACCGATGACTGCCACCGTCTCCCGCGGACACAATCCCCTCCGCGATCCCGATGATCGCCGGCTGAACCGCATCGCCGGCCCGAGCGCCCTGGTGATCTTCGGCGTGACGGGCGACCTGTCGCGCAAGAAGCTCATGCCCGCGGTCTACGACCTCGCGAACCGCGGTCTGCTGCCACCGGGTTTCGCCCTCGTCGGCTTCGCCCGGCGCGACTGGGAGGATCAGGACTTCGCGAAGGTCGTGTACGACGCCGTGAAGGAGCACTCCCGCACCGAGTTCCGTGAGGAGACCTGGCAGCAGCTGCTGCAGGGCATCCGGTTCGTGCAGGGCACGTTCGACGACCCGCAGTCGTTCGCCCGACTGCGGGAGACCGTCGAGACGCTCGACGTCGAGCGCGGCACCATGGGCAACCACGCTTTCTACCTGTCGATCCCGCCGAAGGACTTCCCCACGGTGGCGCGCCAGCTGAAGGAATCGGGTCTGGTCGGCGAGCACAGCGACGACGACACGTGCTGGCGTCGCGTCGTGATCGAGAAGCCGTTCGGCGATGACCTCGAGTCGGCTCGTGCGCTGAACAGCGCACTCGAGGTCGCGTTCCCCGCCGATTCGATCTTCCGCATCGATCACTACCTCGGCAAGGAGACGGTGCAGAACATCCTCGCGCTGCGCTTCGCGAACGAGCTGTACGAGCCGATCTGGAACCGCAACCACATCGATCACGTGCAGATCACCATGGCCGAGGACATCGGCGTCGGCGGACGCGCGGGGTACTACGACGGCATCGGCGCGGCGCGCGACGTCATTCAGAACCACCTGCTGCAGCTGCTCGCGCTCACCGCGATGGAAGAGCCGATCAGCCTGTCGGCAGAGCATCTGCGCGCCGAGAAGGAGAAGGTGCTCGAGGCCGTTCAGCTGCCCGAGGACCTGTCGACGGCGGCCGCCCGCGGCCAGTACGCCGGTGGCTGGCAGGGTGGCGAGAAGGTGAACGGCTTCCTCGAGGAGGAGGGGATGAACCCGCAGTCGACCACCGAGACGTACGCCGCCCTCAAGCTCGAGATCGCCACCCGCCGCTGGGCCGGGGTGCCGTTCTACCTGCGCACGGGAAAGCGCCTGGGTCGCCGGGTCACCGAGATCGCCGTCGTCTTCAAGCGCGCACCGCACCACCTGATGGGCCGTGAGTCGGAGCTCGGTCAGAACGCACTGGTCATCCGCGTGCAGCCCAACGAGGGCGTCACGATCCGCTTCGGCTCGAAGGTTCCCGGCGCGGGCACCCAGGTGCGCGACGTGACCATGGACTTCGGCTACGGCCACGCCTTCACCGAGGCGAGCCCCGAGGCGTACGAGCGACTCATCCTCGACGTGCTGCTGGGTGATCCGCCGCTGTTCCCGCGCCACGAGGAGGTCGAGCTGTCGTGGAAGATCCTCGACCCGATCGAGCAGTACTGGGCATCGCTCGACGAGCAGCCCGAGCAGTACGCCCCCGGCTCGTGGGGCCCTGCCTCGGCCGATGAGCTGCTGGCCCGCGACGGACGAGTCTGGAGACGCCCGTGATCATCGACATCCCCGACACGACGATCAGCAAGGTCGCCAAGCGGCTGGTCAACATGCGCGAGGAGGGCGGCGCCGTCGCCCTCGGTCGCGTGCTGACCCTGATCATCGCCGCCCGCAACGGCGTGGCCGAAGAGGCCATCGAGGCCGCCAACGACGCATCCCGCGAGCATCCGATGCGGGTGATCGTGCTCACCGTCGGCGACGGCGAGGCTCGCCTCGACGCGCAGATCCGCGTCGGCGGCGACGCGGGCGCGAGCGAGGTCGTGGTGCTGCGCGCCTACGGCGACGCCGCGAGCAACGCCGAGAGCCTGGTCACCGGTCTGCTGCTTCCGGATGCCCCGGTCGTCGCGTGGTGGCCCGACGAGGCGCCGCAGGATGCCGCCGACTCGCCCCTCGGGCGGATCGCCCAGCGCCGCATCACCGACGCGGCCACGAGCCCCGACGTGCGTGACCGGCTCAGCACGCTCGGTCGCACCCACGCCCCCGGCGACACCGACCTTGCCTGGACCCGTCTCACGCACTGGCGCGAACAGCTCGCGGCCGTGCTCGACCAGCCGCCGTTCGAAGACGTCACCGGCGCCGAGGTGCGCGGCGCCGCGGCGTCGCCCTCGACCGCGCTGCTCGCTGCGTGGCTGCAGATGGCGCTGCAGGTGCCCGTCACGTGGTCGTACGAGGACCCGAGCGTGTGGGAGGAGGGCATCAAGTCGGTGCGCCTCACCCGTGCCAGCGGAGACATCCTGCTCGAGCGCCCCTCGCCGAGCGTCGCCTTGCTGACCCAGCCCGGCCAGCCGGATCATGAGCTGCACCTGCCGCGACGCACCCTGCGCGAGTGCCTCGCCGAGGAGCTGCGCCGGCTCGATGCTGATCTGCTCTATGGTCGAGTCATCACCGAGGGCTGGACGCACCTCGGTCCGCCCGAGCAGGAAGTGTGAGCGAATGAAGGTCCAGGGAACGACGAAGTCGGTGGTCGTCGAGCCCACCCCCGCCGAGCTCGCGACGCGCGTGGCAGACCGCTTCATCACGCGGCTGCAGGCTCGCACCCGCAACGGCCGCATCGCGCATGTGTGCCTCACGGGCGGTTCGATGGGCGGGGCTGTGCTCGCGGCCACCGCCGCAGACCCGCGCTCGGCCGACATCGACTGGTCTCTGGTGCATTTCTGGTGGGGCGACGAGCGCTTCGTCGAGCGCGACGACCCCGACCGCAATTCACTGCAGTCGCGACGGGCGCTGCTCGATCACATCCCCGTGTCGACCGAGAACGTGCACGAGGTGGCCGCTCCCAGCGACGGTGTCACGCTCGACGAAGCGGCGGATGCCTACGCCGCCGAGCTCGCGCGCTTCTCCAGTGTGCACGGCGAGTGGCCCTCGTTCGCCGTCTGCTTCCTCGGCGTCGGACCCGACGGGCACATCGCGTCGCTCTTCCCCGATCGTCCCGAGGTGACGGTGACCGATGCAGCGGCGCTGCCCGTGCGCAACTCCCCGAAGCCGCCGTCGGAGCGCGTCACGCTGACCCGCCCGGTGCTGAACTCCGCCAAGCGCGTCTGGCTGGTGCTGACCGGCGCAGACAAGGCATCCGCTCTCGGCCTCGCCCTCGCCGGCGCGAGCTACGCCAGCGTGCCCGCTGCGGGCGCCAAGGGCCGGCGCCGCACGGTGTTCTTCGTCGACGAGGCCGCGGCCGCGGAGGTCTCCCCCGACCTCATCGATCGCGACTACTGATCCCTGGGCCCCTGAGCTTTCTTCGGTCCCTGAGCCTGTCGAAGGGCCCTGAGCTTTCCTGGGCCCCTGAGCCTGTCGAAGGGCCCCGAGCCCACTCACTGGGCCCCTGAGCCTTCCTGGGCCCCTGAGCCTGTCGAAGGGCCCTCACCCCTCCTGGGTTCCCGACCCCTCCTGGGTTCCCGACCCCTCCTGGGTTCCCGACCCCTCCTGGGTCCCTGAGCCTGTCGAAGGGTCGCTCCCCCTCCGGATGCCCAGCTCCTGACTGTCGCTGAGCACCTGCGGGTGGTACCGCGCCAGGCTGAACACGCCCCAGATCGCGATCGCCCCGGCCACGACGAACAGCACGACGACCCACAACGGCGCCGCGGCCGCCTCGCCGAGCACGAGCGCGCCGATGAGCACGGCGACGATCGGATCGACGACCGTCAGGCCGGCGATCACGAGGTCGGGCGGCCCCGAGCTGTAGGCGGTCTGCACGAAGTACGCCCCCACCGCTGCGGCGGCGATGAGCGCGATGACGCAGACCACGGTGAGCCACTCGAAGTTCCCCGCCTGGATGCGGCTGATGACCGCCTTGGCGAGTGTGGCGACGAAGCCGTACAGGATTCCCGCGCCGGTGACGTAGAACAGAGCGCGCATGCGGCGGCGCAGGATCAGCCAGAACGCGCCGAGCACGATGATCACCACCAGCAGGATCGTGAGGATCATGAACAGGTCATCGTTACGGATCGGCCGTTCGGTCGCGTACAGCGCGGCGAGGACGACGAACAGGAAGATGCCGCCGAGACACGCGGTGATCGCGATCAGCGACTGCCTGGTCGGCGTGTGACCAGAGATCCGCGCGTTCAGAAGGGTGGTGACGACCAGCGCGATCGCGCCGAGCGGCTGCACGACGATGAGCGGGGCGATCGCGATGGCGCTGAGCTGGCAGGCGATCGCGAGGCCCAGCATCATCGTCCCGATGATCCACGACGGGCGGGTCAGCAGCGCCCTGAGCTGTGCGCCGCTGAGTCCGGTGGTGCCGTGCGTGCCGCTGAGCCGTTCCACCTTCTCGACGCCGCGGTGCTGGTACTGCGCGCCGAGTGACATGAAGACCGCCCCGGCCAGCGCCAGGGGGATGCCGAGGAGCAGAGCCGGGTTCTGGAACACCCCGACCAGCTGCTCGCTCATGTTCCCTGCGAAGTCCGCCCCATGCTGCACCGTTTCACCCTACCCGGCAGTTCCCGCCCGTTAGGGTTGTGGCGTGGCTGTTCTTCCGATTCGCATCATGGGCGATCCCGTCCTGCACGCGCCCGCGAGCGAGGTCATCGAGGTGACCGACGAGGTCCGCTCTCTCGTCGCCGACATGTACGAGACGATGGACGTCGCTCCCGGCGTCGGCCTTGCCGCACCGCAGGTGGGAGTCGGTCTGCGCATCTACGTCTACTCGTACGTCGACGACGACGAGAACCCGTGGCGCGGCGAGATCATCAACCCCGTTCTGTGGATGGCTCCCCTCGAGCCCGGCTCCCCCGACCCTGATGAGGAGTCCGAGGGATGCCTGTCGTTCCCGGGTGAGCGCTTCGCCCTGCGTAGATCCGACCGTGTGCTCGTCACGGGCACCGATCTCGAGGGTCGCGACGTGCGCATCGAGGTCGACGGCTGGCGGGCGCGCATCATGCAGCACGAGTTCGACCACCTCGACGGCATCCTGTACGTCGACCGCCTCGACGAGTCGGACTGGAAGACGGTGCAGAAGATCGCCCGCAAGCGGGGCTGGAATCGCGGCTCGCACAGCTGGATGCCCGGCGTCGACGACCTCGAGGGCTGAGCCCTTCCACCTATCTCCAGGAGCTCGCACGTTGAACACGCACATCCGCATCGGCATCGTCGGCTACGGCAACCTCGGCCGCGGGGTGGAGCGCTCGCTCGCGCGCAACCCCGACATGCGTCTCGTCGGGGTGTTCACCCGGCGCGACCCCGCGTCGATCGGCACGGTCGGCCCCGGCGTCCCGGTGCGACGCATCGACGAGCTCGACGCGATGCACGACGAGATCGACGTGCTGATCCTGTGCGGCGGATCGAAGAGCGACCTGCCCGAGCAGACACCGGCGCTGGCATCCCGCTTCTCGGTGGTCGACAGCTTCGACACGCACGCGCGCATTCCCGAGCACTTCGCCGCGGTCGACGCCGCTGCCCGAGCTGCGGGAACGACGGCGGTGATCTCGACCGGGTGGGACCCGGGTCTGTTCTCGCTGCAGCGGCTGTACGGCGAGGCGATCCTGCCGCAGGGCGAGACGTACACTTTCTGGGGCCGCGGCCTCAGCCAGGGGCACTCCGACGCCATCCGGCGCGTGCCCGGCGTCGCCGCGGGCGTGCAGTACACCATCCCGTCCGAAGAGGCGGTGGCCCGCGTGCGCGCGGGCGAACGACCCGAGCTGAGCACGCGCGACAAGCACACCAGGGAGTGCTTCGTGGTGCTCGAGGCCGGCGCGGATCCGGATGCCGTGCGCGAGGCGATCGTGACGATGCCCGACTACTTCGAGCCCTACGACACGACGGTGCACGTCGTGTCGCCCGAGGAGCTCGCGCGCGATCACACCGGCGCGCCGCACGGCGGCTTCGTGATCCGCAGCGGAACGACCTCCGACGGGGTCTCGCAGACCGTGGAGTTCCGGCTCGCGCTGGAGTCGAACCCCGAGTTCACCGCCAGCGTCCTCGTGGCGTACGCCCGGGCTGCTGCGCGGCTGGCGGCATCCGCGGATCACGGCGCGAAGACGCCGTTCGACATCGCACCGGGACTGCTCTCCCCCAAGTCTCCCGAGCAGCTGCGCGCCGAGCTGCTCTGACGCCAGGACTCGGTGCAGTCGCGCCCGTCGGGAGTCTCAGATGGTCCGGACGCCTCCGGCGCGCCGCTGTGCCGATCAGCACCGACACGCCGGATGCCGGGCATCCGGTCTGTGATCTCCGACCGGCGATCACGCCAGCCGCACGCCGAGACGACGAAACCCCGCCACGAGGGCGGGGTTTCGAGGGGGTGGCTCCCCGGCTTGGACTCGAACCAAGAACCTGCCGGTTAACAGCCGGCTGCTCTGCCAATTGAGCTACCGAGGATCATCGGTCGTTCCCCGCTGCGCGGGCAACTCCCCCAGCTTAGCAAACTCCGCGAGCGCTGCTGAACACGGGCGCCGCCCGGGCGTGGCGTGGTCAGGGAGCGATGTCGGCCTCGGCATTCGGGGCCCAGACGAGGTTCGAGCCGACCCCCCGAGCCACGACATGGCCGGACTTCAGCAGCAGCGTATCGGCCTCGAGTTCGCGGATGAACGCGGCGTCGTTCGTCACCAGCAGAGCCGCCATGGCCCGCTCGGTGCGGCGGCGGGTGATGGCGTCGAAGACGACGGGCCGCACCTCGAGGTCGAGGTTCGCGAGCGGCTCGTCGGCGATCAGCACGTGCGGCTCGAGCATGAGCGCACGGGCGATCGCGACGCGTTGGCGCATGCCGGCGCTCAGCTCATAGGGGAACTTCGACGCGAGTCCGAGCGGCAGATGCAGCTCGTCGAGCAGCGACGCCACTCGGATGGCCAGCGCCTTGCCGTTGACCTTCTTCTCGCGAGAGGTGATCGGCTCGGAGATCGCTTCGCCGACCGTGAGCCTGGGCGGCAGCGACGCGCCCGCCGCCTGGCCGAGGTGACCGCTGAGGGCGGTGAGGGTGCGGCGTCTGCGCCCCGGCTTGCGGATGTTCACACCGCAGACCGTGGCCCGGCCGCCCGCGACCTTCAGCGACGCATCGCCCATTCCGGCCAGCGCCGTCACGAGGGTCGACTTCCCCGCGCCGGTGGCCCCGCCGATGCACATCAGCTCGCCGGGCCTGAGCGAGAACGTCACACCGTCGACGGCACGGGTCGTTCCGCCGTGTCCGATCCGGTCGATGACCAGATCGTGGCAGTCGATCGCGAACTCGCTGTCGGCAGGCATGATGTCCATCCTGCCGGGTTCTCAGACCGAAAGCGCTCAGGACTCGGCGAAGCGCAGCCGCTCGGCATCCACGTCGCGCAGCCGCATGCGCAGTGCCCGCCCGCCGTCCGAGTCGGCCGGCACCCGCTGCACGGCGCCCAGCAGCTCGTGCTTCTCACGTTCGATGGCGCGCAGGATCAGCCGGCGGCAGAGATCTGCCGACGACGCGAGTGCTCCCTCGTCGTCGCGTGCGGGGAAGGGCATCATCAGCAGTTCGCCGGCGAGGCTTCGGTACGGCTCTCGCACGGCATCCGCCGCCGCGGTCGCCCAGCCGACTCTGGTGCGGTCGGCGACGGATGCCACGGCATCGCGCACCGCTTCCAGAGCCGGGCTGCGGAACGGCTCGCTCAGCGCGCGGGCCAGCGTCTGCTGATCGAGTCGGTGCCCGTACTGCAGCACGCCCATGAGCGCATCGCGCTCGAGCGCGACCTCCGGCGTGCGCGGCAGATCGGCCAATCGAACGCGCGAGACGCCCTCCGGACTGTCACCGCCCGGCGCCTGCTGTCGCGGAACCGGCTGCTCGCGTTCCCCGCGCGCGGCCCGCTGCACCTGCTGATGCACGGCCGTGGGGTCCATCCCCAGCCGGCGGGCCAGCACCCGCTCGTATCCGGGGCGCAGCAGCTCGTCGCGGATCTCGGCGACGATGGGGGCTGCGGCGCGCAGCGCGCCGACCTGACCCTCGACGGTCGCCAGGTCGTATCCGGCGAGCTTGCGATCGATCGCGAATTCGAACATGGGGACCTTGGCATCCATCAGCCCGCGCACCGCGGCATCCCCCCGCTGCAGACGCATGTCGCACGGATCGAGACCGTCGGGGGCGACGGCGACGAAGGTCTGCGCCGTGAAGCGCGAATCCTCCGAGAACGCGCGCAGCGCTGCCTTCTGGCCCGCCTCGTCGCCGTCGAATGTGAACACGACCTCGCCCGCCGCCGAGTCGTCGCCCATCACCCGGCGCAGCACCTTGATGTGCTCGGCGCCGAACGCCGTGCCGCAGGTGGCGATCGCCGTGGTGACGCCCGCGAGGTGGCATGCCATGACGTCGGTGTACCCCTCGACGACCACGACGCGTCTCGGCTCGCCGCGTGCGATGTCGCGCTTGGCCAGGTCGAGCCCGTACAGCACCTGCGCCTTCTTGTAGATCGGCGTCTCGGGGGTGTTCAGGTACTTCGGCCCCTGGTCGTCGTCGTAGAGCTTGCGCGCGCCGAAGCCGATGGTCTGACCTGTGACGTCGCGGATGGGCCACACGACCCGGCCGCGGAACCGGTCGTAGACACCGCGCTGGCCGGCCGAGACGAGACCGGCGGCGGTGAGCTCGTCGCGGGTGAACCCCTTCGCGCTCAGCGCCTTGAGCATGTTGTCCCAGCCACGCGGCGCGTAGCCGACGCCGAAGTGGGCCGCCGCCCCGGCGTCGAAGCCGCGCTCGCCGAGGAAGCGTCGTGCAGTCTCGGCCTCGGGGCTCAGCAACTGCGAGCGGAAGTACTCCCCCGCCGCCGTGTTCGCTGCGTACAGCCGGCTGCGTCCGCTGGTCTCGGGCGCCGCACCGCCGTCTTCGTAGTGCAGCGAGTAGCCGACCCGGGCGGCGAGCCGCTCGACGGCCTCGGTGAAGCTGACGTGATCCATCTCACGCAGGAACGAGTACACGTCCCCGGACGCCCCGCAGCCGAAGCAGTGGTAGTAGCCGACCTGCGGGCGCACGTGGAAGCTCGGGCTCTTCTCGTCGTGGAACGGACAGAGGCCCTTGAGTGATCCGACGCCCGCGGACTTCAGCGCGACCCGTTCACCGACGATGTCGGCGATGTTCGTGCGCGTCTTGACCTCTTCGACATCCGCCTGCAGGATCCGGGGCATCAGACGGCCCCTTCGACGACCACCCGAGACTCGGACCGGCGGTGTACGCCGGGGCGCGCGTGCCGCGGCGACCAGATCCCCACCTCGGCAGGATCGATCTCGCCGACGAGTCTGTTGTGCCAGTCGACGGCGGTCTGGTCGGTCAGGCTCGCGATCTGGTCGACGACCACCCGCGCGCGCTGCGCATCGGAATCGGCCGCGAGGAAGTCGGCTGAGAACGCCGGCTCCAGCACGTCGGCACCGGCCGACCACAGGGCATCCGTCGACCACAGCGCATCGGCCAGGCGGTGCAGCACCCGACGCTGCTCCTTATAGACGCCCTTGCGCGCATCGATGGTCACGATCGCCTGGCCCATGATGCCCTTCAGCACGGCGATCTCGGTCTCGACCTCGCGCGGGATCACGACGTGCGCGCTGTAGCGGGCGAGGCTCTCGCCCGGGTAGGCGGCCCTGGTGGCCGCGACAGAGCCGCGTGCGAAGCGGCCGATCATGTCGCTGGTCAGGTTCTTCAGCCGCGCGAGGTCGCGACGCGAGCGGTCGAACGACCGCATCCACATCGTCTCGCGGGTGAGCCGGTAGAGCGCGTCGGCCAGTTCGTCGCGGGTGTAGTCGTACCCGACCCACTGCTGGATGCGTCCGATCAGCGGGTGGTGCTCGATCGGATCCGACAGCTGCGCCACGTCGACGTAGCCGTTCACGATCGCATCCTCGAAGTCGTGCACCGAGTAGGCGATGTCGTCGGAGAGGTCCATGATCTCGGCCTCGATGCACCGTTCGCGTCCGGCGGCGCCCTCGCGCATCCACCGGAAGACCGGCTCGTCCTCGGGGTAGACGCCGAACTTCAGCCGGCCGCCCGGATCGGGGACGGGCTCGTCGACGGTCCACGGGTACTTGCAGGTCGCATCGAGACTGGCTCTGGTCAGGTTGAGCCCGACGGAGTGGTCGCGGTCATCGAGCACCTTCGCCTCGAGGCGGGTCAGGATGCGCAGCGACTGGGCGTTGCCCTCGAAGCCGCCGATGTCTTCCGCCCACTCGTTCAGGGCCCGCTCGCCGTTGTGCCCGAACGGCGGATGCCCGAGATCGTGGCTCAGGCATGCCGTGTCGACCACGTCGGCCGACACGCCCAGGGCGCTGGCCAGCTCTCGGCCGACCTGCGCTACCTCGAGCGAGTGCGTGAGCCGGTTGCGCGCGAAATCGGCAGTGCTGGCGGGGCTGAGCACCTGCGTCTTCGCCGCGAGTCGACGCAGCGCCGCTGAGTGCAGGACGCGGGCGCGGTCGCGAGAGAAGTCGTCGCGCTCGGACCGATGGGTCTCCGAGAAGAAGCGCTCGGCGTCATGGTCCCCGTAACTCTGGGTTCCTGAGCCTGTCGAAGGATCAGCCGCCATCGTTCTCGGTCTCCGCTCCGCGCATCATGTCGCCGACGCCCTCGCCGATCTCACGCGAGTCGAGCCATCCCTCAGGCAGGGCGGTGCGCTTGGGCGAGCCGGCGCGGCCGCGCTGCCCCTCGGCGCCGACGCCGGGGTACGGCGCGTCGCCGATCGTGCCGAGCAGGTCGTCGATCTCCTGCAGGGTGGATGCCCGTGCCAGCGCCGCACGCAGCTCGCCGCCCACGGGATAGCCCTTGAAGTACCAGGCGACGTGCTTGCGGATGTCCTTGCAGCCGCGGTCTTCATCCTCGAAGAACTCGACCAGCAGCTCGGCGTGCCGACGGAAGGCCTCCTTGACGAAGCCGAGCGTCGCGTCGACGACCGGTGCCGCCTGGGTCCCTGAGCCTGCCCCCTGGGTCCCTGAGCCTGTCCCCTGCTGGGACCCTGAGCCTGTCGAAGGGCCCAGCGCCGCGGCGAGCTCGCCGAACAGCCACGGCCGGCCCAGGCATCCCCGTCCCACGACCACACCGTCGCAGCCGGTCTCGTCCATCATCCGCACCGCATCGCCGGCCGACCAGATGTCGCCGTTGCCGAGCACGGGGACGCTGGTGACCGCCTGCTTGAGCTCGCCGATGGCGCTCCAGTCGGCGTGACCGGAGTAGTACTCCGACGCGGTGCGCGCGTGCAGCGCGACGGCGGCGGCACCGGCATCCTCCGCCGCACGACCGGCGTCGAGGAAGGTGAGGTGGTCTTTGTTGATGCCCTTGCGCATCTTGACGGTGAGCGGCACGTCGCCTGCCGCCTTCACCGCCCGCTGCACGATGTCGGAGAACAGGCCGATCTTCCACGGCAGCGCGGCACCCCCGCCCTTGCGGGTGACCTTGGGAACCGGGCAGCCGAAGTTCAGATCGATGTGGTCGGCACGGTCTTCGGCGACGATGATCCGCACGGCCTCGGCGATCGTCGCGGGATCGACGCCGTACAGCTGGATCGACCGCGGGGTCTCGCTCTCGTGGTGCTGGATGAGCCGCATCGTGATCGCGTTGCGCTCGACGAGAGCGCGCGAGGTGATCATCTCGCTGACGTACAGACCCGCACCGTACTCGCGGCACAGTCGCCGGAATGCCGTGTTGGTGATGCCGGCCATCGGGGCCAGCACCACCGGCGTGTCGAGAGCGATCGGGCCGATGCGCAGCGCCGGGGCCGGCGCGACAGTGGATCCCTGAGCGGGTCGAAGGGCAGCGGCGGTAGTCATGTCTCCCCCATTCTCCCAGACGGCGGCTGTGTCGGGGCACAGCGCGCATAGGCTGTGGAGATGGCCGATGCGACCCTGCGACAGATCCCGTTCACCGATGCTGAGGGCGCCGAGAAGACGCTCGACGACATCGGCGCCGACGTGCTGATGGTGGTCAACGTCGCCTCGAAATGCGGGCTCACTCCGCAGTACACGCAGCTCGAGCAGCTGCAGCAGCGGTATGCCGACCGTGGCTTCAGCGTCATCGGCTTCCCCTGCAACCAGTTCTTCGGCCAGGAGCCGGGCTCGATCGAGAAGATCCTCGAGTTCTGCTCGACGAGCTACGGCGTCACCTTCCCGATCAACGACAAGATCAAGGTCAACGGGCGCAACGCGCACGACCTGTACAAGGCGCTGAAGGAGACTCCGGATGCCGCCGGCAGGGCCGGCCGGGTGGATTGGAACTTCGAGAAATTCCTCGTCGGCGCCGACGGGTCGGTGCAGCGCTTCCGCCCGAAGCAGCTTCCGGACTCCGTTGAGATCGTCTCGGCGATCGAGACGGCCCTGACGGAGGCCGGCCGCTGATCAGCTCACGGCGGTCTTCTTCTGCGCCCACACGTCGCGGATGACGTTCTCGAACGCCTCCGGCGGCTGAGCGCCGCTCACGCCGTACTGTCCGTCGATGACGAAGAACGGCACGCCGTTGATGCCGTAGGCGCGCGCCTGCGCCTGATCCGCGCGGACCGCGTCGAGGTAGGCCTCGGTCTCGAGCGCTGAGCGCGCTTCAGCGGCATCCAGCCCCACCTCTTCGGCCAGGGCGGCGAGGTCGTCGATGCGCCCCACGTGCCGGCCTTCGGTGAAGTAGGCCGACATCAGCCTCTCCTCCATCTCGTGCTGCAGGCCCTTCTCCTTCGCGAAGTGCAGCAGCTCATGCGCCTTGACCGTGTTGGTGTGCTGCAGCAGGTCGAAGCGGTACTCGAGGCCGGCCCCGGATGCGACATTGGTGACGTGCGCGAGCATCTGCTCGACCTGCTCGCGGGGCATCCCCTTGTGCCCGGCGAGGAAGTCGACCTCGTCGCCGTCGAAGTCGACCGGGGTGTCGGGTGAGAGCTCGAAGGAGTGGAACGTGACCTTCACCTTCGGGGCGTCGTCATCACCGGCGGTGGCGGCGAGCCCCTTCTCGAGATTGCGCTTGCCGATGTAGCACCACGGGCAGGCGATGTCGGACCAGATGTCGATGTTGATGGGTTCGCTCACATTCAGTGCAACTGCATGCCCCGGTGCGCATATTCCCGATCGAGTAGCCTTCTCGAGTGCTGACCGCCGACCATCCCGTGCCGTTCCGCCCGTCGCGAGTGCTGAACGCGGGTGTCACCGGGTCAGGAAAGACGACGCTCGCGCGGCGCATCGCTGCGGCGTGGGGTCTGCGGCACGTCGAGATCGACGGACTGTTCCACGGGCCGGCGTGGACCCTTCGCCCTTCCTTCCTCGACGATGTCCGGGCATTCGCCGCCGAAGACCACTGGGTGACCGAATGGCAGTACACCAGCAAGGGCACCGATCAGATTCTGGCTCCTCGCGCGCAGATGGTGCTGTGGCTCGACTACCCCTACCGCGTGGTGCGGTCACGGCTCGTGCGTCGCACCGTATCGCGCCAGATCCTGCGAACGGAGCTCTGGAACGGCAACAGGGAGCGCGGGCTGTCGAACATCCTCCTTCGTGATCCGGAGGAGAACATCCTGCTGTGGCAGACGAGGACCCTGCACAAGTGGGCTCAGCGGATGCCCGAGGTGGTGGCGCGATTCCCGCACTTGGCGATCGTTCGATTCGCCCACCCGCGTGAGACCGAGCGCTGGCTCCGGGCACTGTCCGGGTGAATGTCGGAGGTGCGTTCTACTCTTTGAGCATGGCCACCGCACCGCAGGATCCGTTCGCCCGGCAGCGTGAGCTGCTGGATGAGTGGGTCGAGACGCGCGCGGAGATCAACCGGCTCGAATCGCGGGCGGCGGCGCTGCTGGCGCAGCGGATCGAGGTGATGGATGCCGACGTCGCGGCGGCTCCTGTGCACCGTGAGGCGATCCGCCGGTCGATGGTGGCGGAGTACTCCGCGGCGGGGCGTATGGCGACGGGCAGCGTGGAGCATGCGTTCGCCGACGCCCGTGCCCTGCGCGACGACTTCCCCGCGCTGCGCGCCTCGTACGCCGAGGGGCGGGTCACCGCAGCGCACGTGCGGGAGGTCATCCGGGCGGCGACTCCGCTGACCCAGGCGATCGATGCCGGTGAGGCGACGGGCGCGGACTGGGCCCTGTACGAGGCGGCGGCCCTGGAGTTCGCCGAGACCGAAGCGCCGGCCCGCACCCGAGCGCACGTGCGTGAACTGGTCGCCGCCCTCGTGCCGCAGACGGTGACCGAGCGGCACCGCGCTGCCGCCGCCGAGCAGTCGGTCACGGTGCGAGAGCTCGACGATGAGATGTCGCTGCTGCAGGCGATCATGCCCACCTACAAGGCGGTGGCGATTCTCGACCGGCTCACCGCGATGGGCCGTGCGCAGAAGCAGCATCCGGAGAATCGCCGTCCCAGCCTTCCCACCGACCTCGACGCCGACCTCGAGTACGAGACCGGTCGCGCGCAGGCAGAGGCTGAGGCGCGGGCGATCTTCGGCCGTGACGACACCTACACCACCGACCCATTCGACGTGCCCGGTGCGTGGGAGGCGTATGAAGACGCGATGGATCGCGCCGTCGACACCGGCCCCGTGGTGATCCGGATCGCCTCCGACACCCGAGGGCTGGACGAGATCCGCACCGAACTGCTCTGTGACCTCCTGCTCAGTGCCACGCCGAGCGAGATCATGGGCACCGGGCTCGATAACATCCACGCCCGCATCCAGGTCACCGTCGCCGCCTCCACCCTCACCGGCGCCGACGCGCACCCCGCCCAGCTCGACGGGCACGGCACCCTGCACCCCGACATCGCCCGGCAGCTCGCCGGCCAGAGCACCGGATGGACGCGACTGTTCCTCGATCCCACCGGCCTCGTCACCGAGACCGACACCTACACCCCGACCGAGCCGATGCGTCGATTCCTGCGCGCCCGTGATCAGCACTGCCGTTTCCCCGGCTGCCGCATGCCCGTCCAGCGCTGCGAATCCGACCACACCATCGACTGGGCCCTCAGTGGACCCGCCCGCACCGACAACCTCGCCCATCTCTGCCTCACTCATCATGCGCTGAAGCATCCGGACATACCGGCACAGTTCCGCTGGACTGCCCGGCAGCTGCCCGACTGGTCGCTCGAGTGGACCAATCCCACCGGACGCATCCACCACGACAAACCACCCCGACGCGTCATGTTCGCGCCCAGCGGCTCACCACCGGGCGACGACGGGTGGGAGGCGAAAGGCGACCCACCACCCTGGGAGACCGGTCCGCTCTGAACAGTCAGCGTCGGGCGAAATGCCACCGTGAGAGGCAACCGCGTCCTGAGACTCGCACAGCCGGTCTCAGACCGACGCGTCGGGAGTGTCCACCGCTCCGCCGAAGCGCCGGTCGCGCGACAGGTAGATCTCGATCGCCCGCCACAGCTCCTCGCGGGAGAAGTCCGGCCAGAGCGTGTCGAGGAACACCATCTCGGCGTACGCGGCCTGCCAGAGCAGGAAGTTCGACGTGCGCTGCTCGCCCGAGCTGCGCAGAAACAGATCGACGTCGGGCATGTCCGGCACGTACAGGTGCCGGCGGATCTGCTTCTCGGTGATCGCGCTGGGGCGCATCCGCCCCGCCTTCACCTCTTCGGCCATCGCCCGCATGGCGTCGACGAGTTCGACGCGGCCGCCGTAGTTCACGCACATGGTCAGGGTGAGCACGTCGTTGTCGCGGGTGAGCTGCTCGGCGAACTGCAGCTCCTTGATGACCGACCCCCACAGCCGGGGCTTGCGGCCCGCCCAGCGCACGCGCACGCCCCACTCGTTCAGCTGATCGCGTCGACGGTGCAGCACGTCGCGGTTGTAGCCCATGAGGAAGCGCACCTCTTCAGGCGAGCGCGCCCAGTTCTCGGTCGAGAACGCGTATACCGACAGGTGCTTCACACCCGCCTGGATGGCGCCGGCGACGACATCGAGCAGCACCTCCTCGCCGGCCTTGTGCCCTTCGACGCGGTTGAGGCCGCGACGGTTCGCCCAGCGCCCGTTGCCGTCCATCACGATCGCGACGTGCTCCGGCACGGCAGGGAACGCCGGCGGCGTCTTGCCTGTCCAGTCGAGCGGCCGGAACGGCACCGCGTCCTTATGCGTGTAGGGCTTCGGGGTCACCGTGCTCCAATGCTCGACGGGTGCGTGACGTGCTCGAGCGAGCGGATGCCGCGCTCGAGATGCCATTGGGCGTACGCGGCGACCGTGCCGGAGGCAGCCGCCAGGTCGGCCGGAGGCGCGGCATCCACCATCGTCCAGTCGCCGCCCATCAGGGCGCGCATCAGCGCAAGGGCCGCACTGCCGATCCGCGGGCTGCCGGCCGGCGCGCACGAGTCGCACACCGAGCCGCCCAGCTGTGCACCGAAGTGCCGGTGCGGGCCCGCAGCGCCGCAGCGTGCGCACTGGTCGAGGGCGGGCGCCCAACCCGACAGTGCCATGACGCGAAGCAGGTAGGAATCCAGGATGCTGCGGGCGGCATGCTCGCCGCGCGAGAGCGACCGCAGCCCGCCCACGAGCAGCAGATACTGCTCGGCGGTCGCCTCGGCCTCGTTGAGCCGGTCGGCGGTCTCGACCATCGCGCTGGCTGCGGTGAAGCGCTCGTAGTCGACGGCGATGTCGGCCCCGTAGGCGCCCAGTGAGTCGGCCTGCTGCACGATGTCGAGCGAGCGACCCTTGTACATCTGCACGTCGGCGACCATGAACGGCTCGAGCCTCGAGCCGAACTTCGACGAGGTGCGCCGCACTCCCTTCGCGACCGCACGGATCTTGCCGTTGCGTCGCGAGAGCATCGTGACGATGCGATCGGCCTCACCCAGCTTGTGGGTGCGCAGGATCACCGCTTCGTCTCGATAGGTGGGCACCCTTCGATTATCTCCCGGGCACGACACAATGGATGGGTGACGGAACCGCTCTTCACCATCCCGCTGTGGGCTGATCTTCTCGGCGTCGCGCTCGGCGGCATCCAGGGGGCGATGTTCGCTTCCGGCTTCCAGGGTCAGCGCCGGCTCGACTGGCTCGGCGTCGCGATCATCGGCATCATGATCGGCATGGGCGGCGGCCTCATCCGCGACCTGCTGATCGGGCAGCCGCCCGCGACCCTGCAGAACGACTGGTACCTCATCACCGCGTCCGGTGCGGCACTGTTCGGGATGCTGCTCGCCGGCGTCTTCAACCGCGTCAACACCCTGATCGTCGTGCTCGACGCCGCCGTGATCGGCATGTTCGGCGCCTTCGGCGTGAGCAAGGCCATCGCCTTCGGCATCCCGCCGGTGCCCGCCGTGTTCATCGGCGTCTGCGCCGCGGTCGGCGGCGGCGTGCTGCGCGACGTGCTCATGGGTCTGCCCGTCGCAATCATGCACGTCGGCTCGCTCTACGCGGTGGCTGCGGGAGTCGGATGCACGACCATCGTCATCCTGAACGCTCTCGACGTCTCGCTCACCGTCGCTGCGGTGATCGGCATCGGCGTGACCGCGGTCATCCGAGTGCTCGCGGTGGTGTTCGACGTGTCGCTGCCCGAGCAGCGGCGCCTGTACCGCCGCAAGGTGGCCACCGAGACGGGGATGATCCCGATCATCAAACCGTGACCGTCGGCGGGACTCAGCCTGCCAGGATGGGTGCCAGACCGTCGAGCAGTCGCTGCACTCCGAATGTCCACGCCGCGTCCGCGCCGTAGGCGGCGCCGAGTTCGGCACCGGCCGCGGCTCCGACCCGCTGCGCGAGGGGGTACCTGTCGCCGAGGTGCTGCGCCAGCCGCTCCCCGGTGCGGCTCCAGTCCAGACGCCCGGCGCTTCGCTGATCGAGCAACCGGCGTGCGCCCGATCTGGCGAAGTCGAGCACGTGGGACAGGACCGCGTCGCGCTCGGGATCGGTGAGCGGCAGGTCGTCGAAAGCCGCGAGCTCTCGATCGTACTTGGCGATGACGCCGGGGCCGAGAACAGTCCGAGGGTCGCGCACGTCGAGCAGCCACGGATGCTCGATCAACAGGGCCCGATTGTGCTCCGCGATGCGCTGCACCCGCTCCCGCCACGGCATCTCGAGGTCGACTGCTTCATCGGCGCGCCTCTGCGAGTGCACGTGATCCGTCATCAGCACCAGAAGGTCTTCACGGCTGTCGACGTAGGTGTACAGCGACATGGGAGTGCTGCCGAGACGCTGCGCGAGCGTGCGGATCGACACTGCCTCCAGACCGCCTTCGTCGGCGATCGCCACGGCCTGCTCGACGAGCTGGCCGGCCGAGAGACGCGGTCGGGGACCCCTCCTGGCGGGAACCGGGGGGAGTTCATCGCGCCAGAGCACGTCGATCAGTTCAGGCATGGGAATATCCTGCCACGCCGCGGAGTTTCTCTGTACACTGTACGAAATAATCCTCGAGAGGAACCCATGACAATCACTCGCACGGCCGTATCCCTGAACGTCCCCGACGTGCAGGCATCTGCTGCCTTCGCCACCGCCCACTTCGGCTACCAGGAGGAGATGGCTGCAGACGGCTTCGTCTCGCTCGCGCACCCGTCGCTCGGCGGCAACCTCATCTTCCTCGCGACGGGACTCGGCACCTTCAAACCGAAGGAGATCGCCGGCTCCGCAGGCCAGGGGCTGCTGCTCGCCTTCGTCTGCGATGATCTCGACGAGGCCTTCTCACGCATCGCCGCCTCCGGCGCTCGCGTCATCACCGAGCCCGAGACCGAACCGTGGGGCGAGCGCTACTGCCAGTTCGCCGACCCCAACGGCCTCGTCTGGCAGCTGGTGCAATGGGTCGAATGAGCCGCTGATCCTGCGAGGGCTCAGGAGCGCTGAGCCCTCGCAGGTGGCGGTCAGGCGCCGACCAGCGCGCCCACCCGCGAACGGATCGACCGGTTCACGCACGACACGATCGCCTTGAGCGATGCCGTCGAGATGTCCCCGTCGATGCCGACGCCCCACAGCCGCTGGTCGTCGACCTGCAGCTCGACGTAGGCGGCCGCCTGCGCGTCGCCTCCCGTCGACAGGGTGTGCTCGACGTAGTCGTACAGCGAGATCTCGAAACCGCGCTCGCGCAGCACCTCGATGAACGCCGCGATGGGGCCGTTGCCCCGGCCGGATGCCTGCTCGCGGGTCTCGCCGTCGCGCAGCACGACATCGAGCGAGACCTCGCCCGACATGTCGCTGCGGGTCTGGGTTCCCAGCAGCTCGAAGCGACCCCACTTGGCGGTGTCGTCGTCGGCCGGCAGGTACTCGTCGTGGAAGATCGACCAGATCTGCTCGCTGGTGACCTCGCCGCCCTCGGCATCCGTCTTCGCCTGCACGACCCCCGAGAACTCGATCTGCAGCTTGCGCGGCAGGTCGAGGGCGTGGTCGGTCTTCAGCAGGTAGGCGACGCCGCCCTTGCCCGACTGCGAGTTGACGCGGATGACGGCCTCGTACGAGCGGCCGAGATCCTTCGGGTCGACGGGCAGGTAGGGCACGCCCCACTCGCTGTCGTCGATCGACACGTTCTGCTCGGCGGCCTTCGCGGCCATCGCCTCGAAGCCCTTCTTGATCGCGTCCTGGTGCGAGCCGCTGAACGCGGTGAACACCAGGTCACCGGCCCACGGACTGCGCTCGGGAACGGGCAGCTGGTTGCAGTACTCGACCGTGCGCTTGACCTGGTCGATGTCGCTGAAGTCGATCTGCGGGTCGATGCCCTGGGTGAACAGGTTGATGCCGAGGGCGACCAGGTCGACGTTTCCGGTGCGCTCGCCGTTGCCGAACAGGCATCCCTCGATGCGGTCGGCGCCGGCCAGGTACCCGAGTTCGGCGGCGGCGATCGCCGTGCCGCGGTCGTTGTGCGGATGCAGCGACAGGATCACGTTCTCACGGTGCGCCAGGTGGCGGTTCATCCACTCGATCGAGTCCGCGTAGACGTTGGGCGAGGCCATCTCGACGGTCGCCGGCAGATTGATGATCACCTTGCGGTCGGGCGTCGGCTCGAGCACCTCGAGCACGGCGTTGCAGACCTCGACCGCATACTCCAGCTCCGTGCCGGTGTAGCTCTCGGGCGAGTACTCGTAGTACACCTGCGTGTCGGGAATGCGCTTCTCGAACTGCCGGCACAGGCGCGCGCCCTCCAGCGCGATCTGCTTGACGCCCTCGCGGTCGGAGCGGAAGACGACCTCGCGCTGCAGCACGCTGGTGGAGTTGTAGAAATGCACGATCGCCTGCTTGGCACCGGTGATGGCCTCGTAGGTGCGCTCGATCAGGTGCTCACGGCACTGCGTCAGCACCTGGATCGTGACGTCATCGGGGATGAGGTCCTCTTCGATCAGCTGCCGCACGAAGTCGAAGTCGGTCTGGCTGGCAGAGGGGAAACCGACCTCGATCTCCTTGTATCCCATGCTCACGAGCAGCTCGAACATCACGCGCTTGCGCTCGGGTGACATGGGGTCGATCAGGGCCTGGTTGCCGTCGCGGAGGTCGACCGCGCACCAGCGCGGCGCCTCGGAGATGCGCCTCGACGGCCAGGTGCGGTCTTCGAGATCGATGCGGATCTGCTCGTGGAACGGACGGTACTTGTGCACCGGCATCGAGGTGGGCTTCTGGTTGTTCTTCATGATGGGGCTGCTTCTCTTCGTCAGAAAACGTGCTCAGGCCAACACAAGCGCCGCGACGAGAGAGGCCCGATTGTCAGGACTCGTCGCGGCAGCTAAGAAGAAGCAGACCGCCCAGAGGCATGCATCGATCGTAACACCCCGCTTGGCACTCTGCTCACCCGCGAGGCGATTCAGGGGATCAACGCGAGCTTTCCCCCCCCGGATGCCCCTCGGCGAGGAACGCGAGCGCCTGCGGCGCCCCACCGAGCGGGTACTCGCGCGCGACCGGCACGACGATGTCGCCTGCCTCGGCGGCCTCGACCAGCTGGGTGCGCGCCCCGTCACGGTACCGCGCGGTCTCGGGATCGGCGCCCGAGCTGGCGAGGAAGCCGTGCTCGGCGGCCGCGGCCGGCGCGACGATCGTGACGATGCGTCGGCGGTCACCCACGAGGGCGAGCGATGTCTCGACGGCCTCCGGTGTGCCGGCGGCGTCGAGCGCGGCATCGACCGCGGTCACGCCGGCACCGGCCATCGTCTCGCGGATGCGCGAGAGCAGCCCGTCGCCGTACTCGACGGGCAGACCGCCGAATCGGCGCACCTTGTCGAAGCGGGCGCGGCCTGCCGTGCCGATCACCCGGATGCCCTGCATCGCGGCCTGCTGCAGAAGGCTCACTCCGACCGCACCGGAGGCAGCGTGCACCAGCACGGTCTCGCCACGTGTCGCACCGACGGCGTGCAGCATGGCCGATGCGGTCGTTCCCGCGAGCAGCAGGTTCGCGGCCTCCGCGTGCGTGAGCGTGGCGGGCTTTCGCAGCACCTTCTGCGCGGGAACCGTCAGCTCGGTCGCGTATCCCCCACGCACCCGGAAGGCGATCACCTCGTCGCCGACGGCGACGCGGCCGGTGACGATCTCGGTGCGAGGACCGACCGCCGTGACGACTCCCGAGACCTCGTAACCGATCGGCATGGGCAGCTCGACGCCGCTCCTGGGGGCTGCGACGTGCTTCGCGTCGGCCGGGTTCACTCCGGCCGCATGCACGCGGATCGTCACCTCACCGGCATCCGGGGGCACTACGTCGTACTCCTCGAGGCGCCATCCGTCCGGCGAGCCCCACTCGCGGGCGACCCAGTGCGCGGCCATCTCAGAAGCCGAGCCGGCCGAGCTGCTTGGGATCGCGCTGCCACTCCTTGGCCACCTTGACGTGCAGCTTCAGGAACACCCTCGTGCCGAGCAGCTCCTCGATGCCCTGGCGGGCGGCCGCGCCGACATCCCGCAGACGGGCGCCTTTGCGTCCGATGATGATCGCCTTCTGGCTGTCGCGCTCGACGACGATCGACGCGTGCACATCGGTGAGGTCGGTGTCCTCGCGCGGCTCGACGTCGTCGACGACGACCGCGATCGAGTGCGGCAGCTCGTCGCGAACGCCCTCCAGCGCGGCTTCGCGGATGATCTCGGCGATACGGTCCTCATCCGACTCGTCGGTGACGATGCCGTCCTCGTACAGGCGCGGACCTGCGGGCATCAGCTGCAGCATCTCATCGGCCAGCACATCGAGCTGTTCGCGGGTGAGCGCCGAGAGCGGGATGACGGCCGCCCAGTCCTCGCGCAGCGAGTCGACCTCCATGAGCCGTTCGACGATGTCGTCACGGTTCGCCGCGTCGGTCTTGGTCACGATCGCGACCTTCTTCGCGCGGGGGTAGCCGTCGAGGGATGCCGCGATGCGCCGGTCGCCAGGGCCGACCTTCTCGGTCGCGGGAACGCAGAAGCCGATCACGTCGACGTCGCCGAGCACCTGCTCGACGAGATCGTTGAGCCGCTCGCCGAGCAGCGTGCGCGGCTTGTGGATGCCGGGGGTGTCGACGATCACGAGCTGTCCGTCGGGGCGGTTCAGGATGCCCCGGATCGCGCGCCTCGTGGTCTGCGGCTTCTCGCTCGTGATCGCGATCTTCTCGCCCACCAGCGCGTTCGTCAGCGTCGACTTGCCGACGTTCGGCCGACCGACGAAGGTCACGAAGCCGCTGCGGGTCCGGTCGTCAGGCTCAGTCATCCCGGTCTCCTCCATCACGATCATCATCCTCCACCGTGCCGGGCGCCCGCTCCACGAACACCGTCGCGATCCCGCGCCCGCGGCCGCGCGATGCGCCGCCGGTGAGCACGAGGCCCTGCACGATCACAGCGTCTCCCGGCTGCGGTATCCGGCCCAGCTCTTTCGCCAGCAGCCCGCCGATCGAGTCGACGTCCTCATCTTCGAGCTCGATCCCGAACAGGTCGCCCACGTCCTCGAGGCCGAGGCGCGAGTTGACGCGGTACCGTCCGTCCGCCAGCTCCACGACCTCGGCGGGACCGCGGTCGTACTCGTCGGCGATCTCGCCCACCAGCTCTTCGATGAGATCCTCGAGCGTGACCAGCCCCGAGATGCCGCCGTGCTCGTCGATCACCATGCACACATGCACGGCGTCGCGTTTCATCTGCTGCAGCAGGGTCTCGGCGCGCATCGATTCGGGCACGTAGACCGCCGGTCGCGCGATCGGCCGCACCGGCCGCCCCCGCCACGCACTCTCGTCGCGGTACGCGAACTGCACGAGATCCTTCAGATACAGCACGCCGACGACGTCATCCGCGTCATCGTCCACGACCGGCATCCGCGAGACTCCCGTGCGCAGGAAGAGCTCCATCGCCTCGGTGGTGGTCGCTTCGGCATCCACGGTCATCATCTCGGTGCGCGGAACCATCACCGCGCGCACGAACTGGTCGGTGAAGTCGAACACCGAGTGGATCAGGTCCCGGTCGTCCTCCTCGATGAGCAGGTTCGACGCGGCTTCGTCGACCATGCTCAGCAGCTGCTCCTCCGAGGCGAAGCTGCTGCGTCCGGTGCCGGGCGTCACCCGCTGACCCGCCGCGACCAGCGCCTGAGCGAGCGGCCCGAGCAGGATGCGCATGCCCCGCACGACCGGCGCCCAGGTGCGCAGCATGGACGTCGCGTGCAGCCGGCCGAACGAGCGCGGACTGGACCCGACGAGCACGAAGGTGATGCCGGTCATCAGCACGGCAGCCGCGAGCATCGCCCACCAGATGCTCGGCAGCAGGGCATCGAGCGCGACCGTGACGAACACCGCGGCCGTGGTCTCGGAGAGCACGCGCATGAAGGCGACGGCGTTCACGTGCGGGGCAGGATCTGCGGCGATGCGCGCGAGCGCGGCCGCGTTGCGGCCGTCGCCCGACATGTTCTCGAGGTCGGTGTTCGAGCTGACCGAGAAGGCCGCGTCGACGGCGGCCATCAGTCCGCCGAAGGCGACCAGCAGCACGGCGGCTGCGAGGAGTATGGCTGGGGTCATCGACCGCGTTCGACGCGCGCGAAGCCCTCGATCAGCGACTTCTGCAGCCCGAACATCTCACGCTCCTCGTCGGGTTCGGCGTGGTCGAAACCGAGCAGGTGCAGCAGGCCGTGCGTGGTCAGCAGGATGAGCTCGTCCATCAGCGAGTGACCGGCCGTCTGCGCCTGGGCCTCCGCGACCTGCGGACACAGCACGATGTCGCCCAGCAGGCCGGGAGCGGTGGGGTTCTCCGGGCTGCCGGGACGCAGCTCGTCCATCGGAAAGCTCAGCACGTCGGTGGGACCCGGCTCATCCATCCACTGCACGTGCAGCGACTCCATGGCGCCCTCGTCGACGAGCACGATCGCGACCTCGGCATCGGGGCTGACGTGCAGCTGTGCGAGGTTGAAGTCGGTGAGCCGCTGCAGCACGGTCTCATCGACCGCGATCGCCGATTCGTTGTTGATCTCGATCATTTCAGGCCTCGCTTCGGCATGCGGTCTCGGGGACTCTGCGGCGCTCCGCCGCGGCGCTCGGCGCGATTCGCGAACTGGTGCGCCTGCTCGCGCTCGACGCGTGCGGCGGTGCGCTGCTCGTCGTACTCGCTGTACGCGTCGACGATGCGGCCGACCAGCGAGTGCCGCACGACATCGTCGCTCGTCAGCCGTGAGAAGTGGATGTCGTCGATGTCGCCGAGCACCCGCGTGACCAGGCGGAGTCCCGATGCGCCCTGCGGCAGGTCGATCTGGGTGATGTCGCCGGTGACGACCATCTTCGTGCCGAACCCGAGGCGGGTGAGGAACATCTTCATCTGCTCGGGGGTGGTGTTCTGCGCCTCGTCGAGCACGACGAACGAGTCGTTCAGCGTGCGCCCTCGCATGTAGGCCAGGGGCGCCACCTCGATGGTGCCGGTCGCCATCAGCCGCGGCACGACCTCGGGGTCCATCATCTCGTTGAGCGCGTCGTACAGCGGTCGCAGATAGGGGTCGATCTTGTCGGTCAGCGACCCGGGCAGGAACCCGAGCCTCTCCCCCGCCTCGACCGCCGGGCGGGTGAGGATGATGCGCTGCACCTCTTTGCGCTGCAGCGCCTGCACGGCCTTCGCCATCGCGAGATAGGTCTTGCCGGTGCCCGCCGGTCCGATGCCGAACACGATGGTGTTCTGCTCGATCGCGTCGACGTACTCCTTCTGCCCGAGGGTCTTCGGACGGATGACCCTGCCGCGGGTCGACAGGATCGCCTCGCCGAGCACCTCGCTGGGCCGCGGCCCCTCGTCGCGGCGCAGGATGCGCGCGGAGCGCTCGACGTCACTCGGCGCGAGGTCGTGCCCCGAACGGGTCATCTCGATCAGCTCGTCGACGAGGCGCTTCGCCGCGGCGACATCGTCGGCCGAGCCGCCCAGCGTGATCTCGTTGCCCCGCACCATCACCTGCACACTCGGATGCTGCTTCTCGAGCATCCGCAGCAGCCGGTCCTGCGGCCCGAGCAGCTGCACCATGGCGATGCCGTCCGCGAAGATGCGCTCGGTGCGCTCGGGCTGCGCGGGGAACCGCGGGGGTGCGCTCTCGGCGTGTGCGCTGTCGTCAGAAGCCAACGAGCTTGCCCTCCTCGATGTTTCCGAGCACGTGCGCGTGCACGTGGAAGACCGACTGGGCGGCGCTGGCGCCGTTGTTGAAGATCAGACGGTACTCGCCGTTGGCGTGCTCGGTGGCGATCTGCTTGGCGACGGCCACCATGTCGGCCATCAGGCCCGGGTCGCCGGCGGCGAGCTCGGTGACGTCGCGGTACTGCTCGGTCTTGGGGACCACGAGCGCGTGCAGCGGCGCCTGGGGGTTGATGTCGCGGATCGCGAACACGCGGTCGGTCTCGGCGAGGATGTCGCCGGGGATCTCCCCGTTCAGGATGCGGGTGAAGATCGAGGGTTCGCTCATGCTCTCAGCTTATCCGGGTCCCTGGGCCTGTCACCCTGGGTCCCTGAGCCTGCCGAAGGGCCCTGCGCCCACCTGGGTCCCTGAGCCTGCCGAAGGGTCACCAGCGGCCGAGGTTGGCCGAGAGCACCGCGATCGCCGCGGGGCCAGCCGTCGAGGTGCGCAGCACCGTGTCGCCCAGACGAACGCGCTCGGCGCCCGCGGCCTCGAGCCGCTCCATCTCGTCGGGCGCGATGCCGCCCTCCGGCCCCACCACCAGCACGAGGTCGCGCCCGTCGGGGCGGATGCCGGTGATCGGCGTCTGCGTCCACGGATCGAGCACGAGCAGCCGGGCATCCGCCGCACGCTCGGCCAGCTGTGCGGTCGACTGCACGGGAGTCACCTCGGGCACCCACGCCCGGTGCGCCTGCTTGGCAGCCTCGCGGACGATCGTCGCCCAGCGCTCGCGGCCCTTCGCCGCCTTCGGACCCTCCCAGCGCGACACGCTGCGCGCGGCCTGCCAGGGCACGATCTCGTCGACGCCGAGTTCGCATGCGGCCTGCACGGCCATCTCGTCGCGGTCGCCCTTCGCGAGCGCCTGCGCGAGCACGATGCGCGTCTCGGGACCGTCCTGCACGCGGCGTCCGGTGATCCGCACGCTCACCTGCGACGCCGTGACGTCTTCCGCCGCGCCCTCGAGCCACACACCGCGCCCGTCGCCGATGGTCACGGTCTCGCCGACGCGCACGCGGCGCACCACCGAGGCGTGCTTCGCCTCGGATCCGGTGAGCCGGACGAGTTCGCCGACGGCGACGTCGGTGCAGTCGGGTACGACGAAGTGCAGGGCCATGGGGCTCCGATCGGCAGTGGTGCGGGCGTCGGTCAGTGGCTGCGGAAGCGGTCGCGCAGTTTCGAGAACAATCCCTGCTGGAACTGGGCGAGCTTGGGAGCCGGAGCCTTCGCCTTCTTCGCGAAGTCCTCGATGAGCTTGCGCTGCGCCCCGTCGAGCTTGGTCGGCGTGATCACCTGCACGCCCACGCGCAGGTCGCCGCGCTGCGATCCGCGCAGCGGGGTGATGCCCCGTCCGCCGATGGTCAGGACGTCACCGGACTGCACGCCGGCGCGCAGCTCGAGGTCGACCGCGCCGTCGAGGCCGTCGATGGTCGTGGTGGTGCCGAGGATGGCATCCGTCATCGACACCTCGAGGGTCGCGAGCAGGTCGTCGCCGTCTCTGCTGAACACCGCATGCGGTGCGACGGCCACCTCGACGTACAGGTCGCCGTTCGGGCCGCCGGCCCGGCCGACCTCGCCCGAACCGGGCAGCTGCAGGCGCAGGCCGGTCTCGACACCGGCGGGGATGTCGAGGGCGACCGTGCGGCGCGAGCGCACCCGCCCCTGGCCTGCGCACGACCCGCACGGGTTGGGGATGACGGTGCCGAAGCCTTCGCAGCTGCCGCACGGCTGGGTGGTGACGACGTTGCCGAGCAGGCTGCGCACCTGCCGCTGCACGTGGCCGCTGCCCCCGCAGACGTCGCAGGTGACGGGAGACGTGCCCGGCTGGCAGCAGCTGCCGTGACAGGTCTCGCAGAGCACCGCGGTGTCGACCTCGATGTCCCTGTGCACGCCGAAGATGACGTCGCCGAGCTCGAGGTTGATGCGCACCAGGGCATCCTGTCCCCGTTCGCGACGCGACCGCGGACGCGCGGCACGGGCACCGCCCGCGGCCCCGAAGAACGTCTCGAAGATGTCGCCGAAACCGCCGAACCCGCCGCCGAAGCCGCCGTTCTGGTCGCCGCCCATGTCGTAGCGGCGCCGGGAGTCCTCGTCGCTGAGCACGTCGTAGGCGTGCGTGACGAGCTTGAACCGCTCCGCGGCGTCCTCCCCCGGGTTCACATCGGGGTGCAGCTGCCTGGCGAGCTTGCGGTAGGCCTTCTTGATCTCATCCTGAGAGGCGTCTTTCGACACCCCGAGGACCTCGTAGTGATCCGCCACGGTCACCTTTCTTCGTGTGCGTTCGTGTGTGCGGCGGCCCCGATCAGCGGGCTGCCTCGTCTTCTTCGAGCATGCGCGACAGGTAGCGGGCCACGGCCCGCGCTGCGGCGAGGTTGCTCGGATAGTCCATGCGGGTCGGCCCCATCACGCCGACGCGCGCCGTGCCGCCGGGCGCGGCGTAGTTGCTGGCGACGATCGACGCCTCACCGAGCCCGAACGGGGCGTTCTCCGTGCCGATGCTCGTGGCCAGGCCGTGCTCGTCGGTCACCATCTCGCTCATCAGCCGCAGCAGGGTCACCTGCTCTTCGATCGCCTCGAGCAGAGGATGGATGCTGCCGCGGAAGTCCTGCTCGCGCCGCGCGAGGGTGGCTGCCCCTGCCATCACCAGCCGCTCCTGGCGGAACTCGGCCAGTTCCTCGGCGATCACGGCCGCCAGCGCCGACAGCGCCGGCTGCAGGCGGGATCCGGTCTGCATGTCGATGACGGAGGCGATGCGCTCGGACGCCTCGCCGACCGCGCGGCCGGTGATGAGCGCGGCGAGCTGGGCGCGCAGCACGGCCAGGTCGGCGTCGTCGATGTCGATGGGCAGCGGCGAGATGCGCTGCGATACGCCGCCGGCATCGGTGACCAGCACGACCAGCATGCGGTTCGGCGCGAGAGCGACGAGCTCGACGTGCGTGATGCTCGCTCGCGCGAACGACGGGTACTGGGCGAGAGCGACCTGCCCGGTGAGCTGGGTGAGCACGCGCACCGTGCGGGCCATCAGATCGTCGAGGTCACTGGGTGCGGCGAGGAACGACTCGATGGCTGTGCGCTGCGGCGCCGAGAGCGGGCGCACCTGGGCGAGGTGGTTGACGAAGACCCGGTAGCCCTTGTCGGTCGGCACCCGGCCCGACGAGGTGTGCGGCGCGGTGATGAGCTCTTCGTCCTCGAGCTGCGCCATGTCGTTGCGGATGGTCGCGGCGGAGACGCCGAACGCGTGCCGCTCGACGATCGACTTGCTGCCGACCGGCTCGTGGGTCGCGACGTAGTCCTGCACGATCGCACGGAGGACCTCAAGGCCTCGTTGTGTGACCATCATCCCTCCCGCTGGCACTCGAACGTTCCGAGTGCCAATCCTACCCGTTCGCACCCGGCGGTCGGTCCGTCCTTCGACAAGCTCAGGAACCCAGGAGTCTCAGGCTCAGGAACCCAGCGCCAGGCTCGGGATCCCCGGAGTCCAGCGACCCCCGTCAGTCGGTGAGCGCGCGCACCACGGCATCCGCCAGCAGCCGACCACGCAGGGTGAGTCGCACCCGACGCTGCCGCAGAGCCGCAGCCGCGTCGACGAGCCCGTCCGAGATCAGCTCGGCGACCCGGTCACGTCGTCTCTCGGCGATGTCGTCGATCGGCAGGCCCTCCGCGAGACGACTCTGCAGCAGCACGCGCTCGAGCGTGCGCGCCGCGAGATCGGGTCGCTCGCGGCCCGCGGCGGGCGACTCGCCGAGGGCGAGCCGCTGCGCGTACGCGGCCGGATGCTTCACGTTCCACCAGCGCAGGCCCGCGACGTGGCTGTGCGCGCCCGGTCCGAAGCCCCACCAGTCCGAGCCGCGCCAGTACGCCATGTTGTGCCGCGAGCGGTGATCCCGTGACTCCTGGGGTCCTGAGCCTGACTCCTGGGGTCCTGAGCCTGTCGAAGGACGGGCCCAGTTGCTCACCTCGTACCACTCGAAGCCCGCCGCTGCCAGCCGCTGATCGGCGGACTCGTACATGTCGGCCTGCAGATCGTCGTCGGGCGCCGGCACCTCGCCCCGCCGGATCTGCCGGGCGAGCTTGGTGCCGTCCTCGATGATCAGCGCGTAGGCCGAGATGTGATCGGGCTCGAGGGCGATGGCCGCATCGAGGGACTGCTCCCAGTCCGCGAGCGACTCCCCCGGCGCCCCGTAGATGAGGTCGACGCTCACGTCGAGGCCGGCGTCGCGCGCGGCGTCGACGGCCGTGCGGACGTTCTCCGGACGGTGGGTGCGGTCGAGCGCCGCCAGCACGTGCGGCACGGCGGACTGCATTCCGACCGAGAGGCGGGTCACCCCGGCATCCACCAGCGTCCGCACCACGTCGGGCGTCACGGTGTCGGGGTTGGCTTCGACGCTCACCTCGGCGCCGTCCCGGATGCCGAATGCCGACGTCACCGCGCTGAGCATCCGCGCCAGATCGCCCGCGGGCAGCAGAGTCGGAGTTCCGCCGCCGAAGAAGACCGTGTCGACGGGACGGATGCCGCCGGCCTCGCCGAGCACCGCTGCCGAGAGTGCGACCTCGCGGATCAGCGTGTCGGCATACTCGTCCTGCTTGGCGCCGCGCAGCTCGCTCGCGGTGTAGGTGTTGAAGTCGCAGTACCCGCAGCGCACGCGGCAGAACGGCACGTGCAGGTAGGCCGAGAACGGCACGGAGGGGTCGACGACGAGGTCGTCCGGCAGGCGGCCGTCGGCCGGCGCCGGATCCCCGAGCGGAAGAGGCGCGGCCATCAGAGCGTCCGTGCCATCAGAGTGGGTGGGCCATCAGAGTGCGCGCACCATCAGATCGGGGTCGCGTACAACGGCGAGATGGCGCGCAGGTAGAGGGCGAACAGCTCGCGCCGGCGACGGCGCACCATGCCGGGAAGCCGGTACAGCAGGGCCACGGGAGCATCGAACGCCCGCACGGTGAACCACACCTCGTCGGTGTCCTCGCGCCAGTCGATGTCGAACGACTCCTCACCGCTCACCACCGAGCCGCCGACGGTGCCGAGCACGAAGCCGATGCGGCGACGCTCCTCCGTCACCGAGATCACGCGCAGCTCGGCATCCGCTCTCATGCCCTTGACACGGCCGTGCAGCTGCAGGGTCATGCCCGGCGCGACGAACGGCATCCCGTCGGCGGCGAAACGCTGCTCGACCTGGGTGCGGTTCGGCGCGATGGGCGCGCCCTCGGCGTCGAAGCTCACGCCGGTGTAGGCGGAGCCGGCGGCTGGGCGCACATCGCGCAACTCGAGTCCCGCAGCGCGCTGCGCCGTCCACGACAGCAGCGCTTCTCCGGCCGTGCGGAAACGGTCTTCGCCGCTGCCAAGACGCCAGGATGCCTCGGCAGGAATACTGCGTTCGGGCGGGTACTGCATGAGATCGGGTGCGTGGGTCGCACCCACCGCGGCATAGTCCACCGTGCCTTCTCGGAAAGTCCCCCGACGCATGATCTCCAGCCTAAGCGACCTGTCTGAACAGTCTCCGAACGACACCGCGTCCGCAGCGACCTACTTCTTGTCCTTGCCCTCGACGTCACCCGAGAGGGCGGCGATGAACGCCTCCTGAGGCACCTCGACACGACCGACCATCTTCATGCGCTTCTTGCCCTCCTTCTGCTTCTCGAGCAGCTTGCGCTTACGGCTGATATCACCGCCGTAGCACTTGGCGAGCACGTCCTTGCGGAGGGCGCGGATGGTCTCGCGCGCGATGATGCGCGCGCCGATCGCCGCCTGGATGGGCACCTCGAAGTTCTGCCGAGGGATGAGCTTGCGCAGACGCTCGGCCATCATCGTGCCGTAGGCGTACGCCTTCTCGCGGTGCACGATCGCGCTGAACGCGTCGACCTTGTCGCCCTGCAGCAGCACGTCGACCTTGACCAGATCGCCCTCCTGCTGCCCGTCCGGCTCGTAGTCGAGGCTCGCGTATCCCTGCGTCTTCGACTTCAGCTGGTCGAAGAAGTCGAACACGATCTCGCCGAGCGGCATGCGGTAGCGCAGCTCGACGCGCTCCTCGCTGAAGTACTCCATGCCCAGCAGCGACCCGCGTCGCGACTGGCAGAGCTCCATGACCGCGCCGACGTAGTCCTTGGGCAGCAGGATCGCGGTCTTCACCATGGGCTCCGAGACCGAGGCGACACGGCCGTCGGGGTACTCGCTCGGGTTGGTCACGATGACCGTCTCGCCGGTGTCGGTGACGACCTCGTAGATCACGCTGGGAGCGGTGGTGATGAGGTCGAGTCCGAACTCCCGCGAGAGCCGCTCGGTGATGATCTCGAGGTGCAGCAGCCCGAGGAAGCCGCAGCGGAAGCCGAAGCCGAGCGCGACGGATGTCTCGGGCTCGTACTGCAGCGACGCGTCCGACAGCTTGAGCTTGTCGAGCGCCTCGCGCAGCTCGGCGTAGTCGCTGCCGTCGATCGGGTAGATGCCCGAGAACACCATCGGCTTCGGGTCGGTGTAGCCGGCGAGGGGCTCGACCGCCGCTCCCCGAGCCGTCGTGATCGTGTCGCCCACCTTCGACTGGCGCACGTCCTTCACACCGGTGATGAGGTAGCCGACCTCGCCCACTCCGAGGCCGCTCGAGGGGATCGGCTCGGGGCTCGAGACGCCGATCTCGAGCAGGTCGTGGGTCGCCTTAGTCGACATCATCTGGATGCGCTCGCGCGGGTTCAGCTTGCCGTCGACCATTCGCACGTAGGTCACGACGCCGCGGTAGGAGTCGTAGACCGAATCGAAGATCATGGCGCGGGCAGGGGCATCCGGATCGCCGACCGGAGCCGGGATCTCCTGCACGATCCGGTCGAGCAGCTCTTCGACGCCGACGCCGGTCTTGCCCGAGACGCGCAGCACGTCCTCGGGCTTGCCGCCGATCAGGTCGGCGAGCTCCTTCGCGAACTTCTCGGGGTCAGCGGCGGGCAGGTCGATCTTGTTCAGCACGGGGATGATGTGCAGGTCGTTCTCGAGCGCCAGGTACAGGTTGGCGAGAGTCTGCGCCTCGATGCCCTGCGCTGCGTCGACGAGCAGGATCGCGCCCTCGCAGGCGGCGAGCGATCGCGACACCTCATAGGTGAAGTCCACGTGCCCGGGGGTGTCGATCATGTTGAGCGCGAAGGTCTCGTCGCCTGACGACCAGGGCATCCGCACCGCCTGGCTCTTGATCGTGATGCCGCGCTCGCGCTCGATGTCCATGCGGTCGAGGTACTGCGCGCGCATGTCGCGATCCGCCACCGAGCCGGTGACCTGCAGCATCCGATCGGCCAGCGTCGACTTGCCGTGATCGATGTGGGCGATGATGCAGAAGTTGCGGATCTGCGTGGCGGGCGTCGCTGCCGGAGACAGCGGGGTGAGAGCGCGGGGTGACATGTGGTCCTTGGTGCGTCCGAAAGGGTTCTGACAAGTCTACGTTCCGCCGGCTCAATCCCCCATTCCTGCCCACCGGTGATAGTCTCGCGAAGTTGCTCGAAGCGATCCGGTGAGACTGGATCCCGTCGGCTATACGACTCCGTCACGGCCGTCCTGCCGGTGTCGACGTAGGCTGGAAGTGGAATGACCCAGAACGTCATCCCGACTCAGCGTCGCGTCGGAGATCCCGGGCACGGCTGTAGAAGAGAAAGACCCTCCACTTTGATCAAGTATCTCGTGCGCCGGACACTCGGCTGGCTGCTCATGATCGTGGTCGCGACGAATGTCACCTACTTCCTTGCCTGGTCATTCCTCGATCCACGAAGCAACTACGTCGGCCGCAAGCCGCCCCTGAGTCCGGAGCAGATCGAAGGTCTGCTCGGACCGCGAAACCTCAGCGAGAGCACACCGCTGATCGAAAGGTGGTGGACCTGGCTCACGGGCATCCTGCTCCGGTGGGACTGGGGCCTGAGCCCCACCGGCGGCTCGGTGAACAACGAGATCGGCTACCGCATGTGGGTCAGCGCCGAGCTGGTGCTCGGGGCGACCATCATCATGACCGTGCTCGGCATCTGGATCGGCGTGTACACGGCATCCCGCCAGTACAAGCTCGGCGACCGCATCTGGCAGGCCGTGTCGATCATCACGATGAACATCAACATCATCGTCGCGGCGCTCGCCGTCGTCATCCTGGCCATCAACTTCAACAACTGGGTCGGCACGCGCGTCTTCTACGTCACCGGCTCCTCGAGCCAGGGGGTGACCGGGTTCTTCCCGGTGCTCGTCGATGCGCTGCAGCATCTGATTCTGCCGACGATCGCCCTCGTCGTGACCGGATATGCCGGAACGCACTTCCTGCAGCGCTCCCTGCTGCTCGACAACATCAGTGCCGACTACGTGCGCACCGCTCGTGCGAAGGGCCTGACGAAGTCACAGGCGATCCGGCGGCACGCGCTGCGCACGTCGCTGATCCCCGTGGCCACGCAGGTCGCGTTCTCGATCCCGGCGATCTTCACCGGCGCCATCCTGACGGAGACGATCTTCGCCTGGCAGGGCATGGGCCGCTACTTCCTGACCACGATCAACGGCAACGACGTGCACGGCGTGGTCGCCGTCGCCGCCTTCGGTGCCGTCCTGACCGCGATCGGCGCCGTGCTCGCCGACATCGCCGTCGTGGTCCTCGACCCGCGAGTGAGGGTGAGCTGACATGACCAACCAGATGATCGACTCCCAGATCCAGCCGCCCGTCGGGCCCGACACGACCGCCGAGCGGGTGCCGACCAAGCAGCTGTCGAAGTGGACGCTCTACACGCGCCGGTTCATGCGCAACAAGCCGGCCGTGTTCGGCATCGTCGTGTTCGTCCTGCTCGCGCTGGCATCCGTCGTCGTCCCGCCGCTGTCCGGCTGGGATGTCAACGAGATGGACTTCCTCAATCTCTCCACCGGCCCCTCGTCCGACCACTTCTTCGGCACGAATGCCTCGGGCAACGACACGTTCACGCAGACCTTCGTCGGTCTGCAGCGATCGCTGATGATCGCCCTCGTCGTGTCGATCGGAGTGACCGTGATCTCGGCGATCGTCGGCACGGCCGCAGCTTACTTCGGCGGTCGTGTCGAGCGCGTCACCCTCGTGATCATCCACTTCTTCATGGTCGTGCCGACCTTCCTCATCCTCGCCCTGGTCTCCAACGACGCGGGTGGCGATTGGCGGGTGATCTCGCTCGCACTGATCTTCACCGGCTGGTTCTTCCCGGCCCGCGTGATCTGGACGATGGCGCTGTCCCTGCGCGAGCGCGAATACGTGCACGCGGCGCGCTACATGGGCGTCCCCGGAATGCGCGTGGTGCTACGGCACCTGCTGCCGAACGTCGGCTCGCTGCTCGTGATCAACTTCACGCTGGGGTGGTAGCCGCGGTGATGACGGAGACCGGTCTGTCGTTCATCGGCTTCGGGGTGAAGATCCCTGATGTGTCGCTCGGCTCGCTGATCGGCGAGGGGGCGGCCAGCGTCACCAGCGCGCCGTGGCTGTTCTACTTCCCCGCGCTGGCGCTCACCCTGCTGACCGTGTCGATGGCGCTCGTCGCCGACGGTCTGCGGGATGCCCTCGATCCCACCTCTGCGGCAGGAGGCCGTGCATGAGCAACGTACTCTCCGTCCGTGACCTCAGGGTCAGCTTCGCGTCCGAAGCCGGCCGCGTGGACGCCGTGCGCGGCGTCTCCTTCGATCTCGAGGCCGGCAAGACGCTCGGCATCGTCGGCGAGTCCGGCTCGGGCAAGTCGGTCACCTCGCTGGCGATCATGGGACTGCTCGACGAGAACGCTCGCGTCACGGGATCCATCCAGTTCGAGGGAGAGGAGCTGCTGGGCAAGACCGACAAGCAGATGTCGGTGATCCGCGGCAACGGCATGGCAATGGTCTTCCAGGACCCGCTCACCTCGCTCACCCCGGTGTTCACGATCGGTGACCAGCTCATCGAGGCGCTCACGGTGCATCGCAGCCTGTCGCGCACCGACGCCTGGGACCGCTCGCTCGAGCTGCTCCGCCTGGTCGGCATTCCCGAACCCGAGAAGCGGATGAAGTCGTTCCCGCACGAGTTCTCCGGAGGCATGCGCCAGCGCGTGGTCATAGCCATCGCGATGGCGAACAACCCGCGACTGATCATCTGCGACGAGCCGACGACGGCGCTGGACGTGACCATCCAGGCGCAGATCCTCGACCTCATCGAGAAGGCGCAGGACGAGACCGGCGCCGCCGTGATCATGATCACGCACGACATGGGCGTGGTGGCGCGCACCGCAGACGACGTCATGGTGATGTACGCCGGCAAGCCCGTCGAGCACGCCCCCGCGCACGAGCTGTTCCACCGCACCCGCATGCCGTACTCGATCGGCCTGCTCGGTGCGATCCCCCGTGTCGACAAGACCGAGAAGGAGCCGCTCACCCCGATCAAGGGCAACCCGCCGCTGCTGATCGACCTGCCGGACGCGTGCCCGTTCGCGGCGCGCTGCCCGATCGCCGTGGCCGCCTGCGTCGAACGGGAGCCCGAGCTGCTTCCCGTGGCCACCGGCAGTGGGCAGGCGCATCTCGCTGCCTGCATCCGAGCCGACGAGATCGACGACGACGGTCGCATCGGCGGTCTGCCGGTGTACCCGGTCGCCCCGATCCCCGAGAGCGAACTGACCCGCACGCCGCGCGAGCAGCGCCCGGTGACGCTCGAAGTGCGCAACATGGTCAAGACGTTCCCGCTGACCAAGGGCGCCTTCCTGAAGCGCAAGGTCGGCGAGGTGCAGGCGGTCAAGGGTGTCAGCTTCGACGTGCGCGAGGGCGAGACCATGGCCATCGTGGGCGAGTCCGGATCGGGCAAGACCACGACGCTGCTGCAGATCATGGACTTCGAGAAGCAGGCCGACGGCGACATCATCATCGCCGGCACGAGCGTGAACGAGCTGCACGACCGCAAGCTGGAGCGCCGGCTGCGCCGCGACATCCAGATCGTCTTCCAGGACCCGATGGGTGCACTCGATCCGCGAATGACCGTCACCGACATCATCGCCGAGCCCATGCGCGCCATCGGGATGGCGAAGGACGACGTCAATGCCCGAGTGCAGGAGCTGATGGACCTGGTGGGGCTGAACCCCGCCCACCGCGATCGGTTCCCCGGGGCGTTCTCGGGCGGGCAGCGCCAGCGCATCGGCATCGCCCGCGCTCTGTCGACCAACCCGAAGATCATCGTGCTCGACGAGCCGGTGTCGGCGCTCGACGTGTCGATCCAGGCGGGGGTGATCAACCTGCTCGACGAGCTGAAGGTCAAGCTGGGCCTGTCGTACCTCTTCGTCGCGCACGACCTGTCGGTGATCCGCCACATCGCCGACCGCGTCGCTGTGATGTATCTCGGCGAGTTCGTCGAGCACGGCGACGTCGACGAGGTCTTCGACAACCCGCAGCACCCGTACACGCAGGCGCTGCTGTCGGCCATTCCCGTGCCCGACCCCGATGTCGAGCGCACCCGTCTCCGGGTCGTCTTCGACCCGGAGACGATGTCGACGCGTCCGGCGACTGTCTGATCACCGTCCGATAACAGTTAGTCCCGATTCACTGTCGCGCCCGCCGGATGCCGGGAAGCGCGAACTATCCTCCCCATATGACACGCCGCAAGGCGAAAGGAGCACCATGAAGCAGCAGAAGCTGATGGGAGCGCTGGCACTCGCCGGCGCTTTCGCACTCGTCCTCACCGGGTGCGCCTCTGACACCGGAGACAAGGGTGGCAGCGGCGATGACGGCAGCGCAGCCGAGACCTCGGCCGCGGACTACAACCCGCAGCCGCGCGAGAACCTCAAGGAGGGCGGCACGGTCAACTTCCCGATCAACGAGATCCCGGAGCAGCTGAACTCCTTCCACGGTGACGGCAGCGCCGACACCGCTCGTGTCGCCGCGTGGTACATGCCGCAGATCCTGCTGCAGAAGCCGGACGGCACGCCCTACAAGCACGACGCGTACCTCGACGAGTGGAAGATCGACACGGTCGACGGCAAGACGCAGATCACCTTCACGTTCACCGACGAGGCCACCTGGAACGACGGCACGCCGATGGACTGGACGGCGATCGACGCGACGTGGAAGGCCAGCCGCTCCACCGAGGAGGGCTTCGTCCCGAACGCCACCGACGGCTACAAGGAGATCGAGAAGGTCGAGCAGGGCGACACGCCCAAGACCGCGATCGTCACCTTCAAGGGCGAGTTCGCCTGGCCGCAGATGCCGTTCCTGACGGGAATCATCCACCCGGCGCTGGCCGACCCGGACACCTTCAACTCCGCGATGATCGACGAGCCGCACGCCGAGTGGGGCGCAGGCCCTTACACGGTCGACGAGTTCGACGCGAATAAGGACTTCATCTCGTTCAAGCCGAACGACAAGTGGTGGGGCGACAAGCCGCTGCTCGACAAGGTCACCTTCAAGGGAATGGACTCGCAGGCCTCGATCAACGCGTTCAAGAACGGCGAGATCGACATGGTCGGCGTGGGTACCAAGGACCGCCTCGCGCAGGTCAAGGACATGAAGGACATCGAGGTCTACCGCGCCCAGCAGACGGCCAACACGCTGCTCGAGGTCGACGCCGAGAAGCCGCAGTTCGCGGACGTCAAGGTGCGCGAGGCGTTCTTCAAGGCCATCGACATCGACCAGCAGAAGAAGATTGCGTGGAACGGCCTCGGATACGAGGAGGAGCCGGCCGGCTCGCTGACCCTCTTCTCGTTCCAGCCGGGCTACTCGAACGCGCTGGAGGAAGCCGGCTACAAGTTCGACGTCGACGGCGCCAAGAAGCTCCTCGACGAGGCGGGCTGGAAGGAGGGCTCGGACGGCATCCGCGAGAAGGACGGCGTCAAGCTCTCGGTCACCTACCCGATCCACAACGACGACCCGACCCAGAAGGCCCTCGCGCAGTCGATCCAGGCCCAGGAGAAGGCCATCGGAATCGAGGTCAAGGTGGACGTCCGGCCGGCGAACAAGTTCGCCGAGGACTACAACAGCAAGAACTGGGACATCTTCAGCCTGCGCTTCACCTCGTCCGACCCGTTCGGCGCGGCATGGTTCTGCCAGCTGTACTGCCAGGACATGGGCCTGAACCTCTCGGGCGTGCAGACGCCCGAGATGGATGAGCGCATCCACGAAGAGGTCGAGTCGATCAACGACCCCGAGAAGCAGACGGCTGCGGCCATGAAGCTCGAGGCCGAGATCTTCCAGGACTGGGGCCTCATCCCGCTGTACAACGGGCCGTCCATCTCGGCGGCCAAGACGGGCCTCGCCAACCTGACCCCGGAGCCCTACGTGGGTCTGGATCTCTTCGGCGTGCAGCCGGTTGAGAACGTCGGCTGGGAGAAGTAAGCACAGCACGATCTGAGCGGGGCCGGTGGTTCATCCACCGGTCCCGCTTTCTTCATATGCTGATGGGGTGATCCCCCAGGTCGTCCTCGTGCACGGCATCCGCACGTCGGCGACGATGTGGCGCTCGCAGCTCTCCTGGCTTGCCGAGAACGGCATCCCGGCGACTGCGGTCGACCTTCCCGCGCACGGCACGCGGATGCACGAGGACTTCACCCTGCACGAGGCGCTGCACACGATCGATGCCGCGGTGCGCGCCGCGGCCGAGCACGGCCCCGTGCTGCTCGTGGGTCATTCGATGGGCGGGCTGCTCTCGCTCACCTACGCCGGCGGCGAGGACGCGCCGCCGATCGCGGGCGTCGTCGCAGTCTCGTGCACGGCTCTACCCCGCGGCACGGCGCTGCGGGCCTACCGTGTGCTGGCCGGAGCGATGAACACGCTGCCCGGGCGAGGGCAGTGGCTCACCGATCGGGTGCTGGCCGCTACCCTGCCGGTCGAAACCCGCGGCGACTTCGCGGCCGGCGGATACGCGTTCGACGCGCAGGACGCGGCGTTGAGCAGCCTCGCAGTGCTCGATCTGCAGAGCGCGCTTCCGCGCATCCGCGTGCCGCTGTGGTTCGTGAACGGGCAGTTCGACCAGCTGCGGGTGAACGAGACCCTGTTCCAGCGTCTCGCCCCGCACGCCGAGCTGATCGTCGTACCCCACGCCACGCACCTGGTCACGGCGATGCGCCCCACGGTGTTCAACGCTGTGCTGCGGCTCGCGGTCGCGGTCGTGCGATCACAGTCGTGATGCCCGTCGCGCCTGGCATCCGGCGGCGTGATTCTGCACCACCGGGTCAGTGCTGGTAGCATTGACTCTTGGCTTGCGTGTGGGTTCGTCCCTCACGACCGCTGTGCGGCGTCCCTCTACCGTCGGCAGCACACCGAATCCATCCAGACAGAAAGTGTCCACACGTGGCAAACATCAAGTCGCAGATCAAGCGCAACAAGACCAACCTGAAGGCTCAGGAGCGCAACCGCGCCGTCAAGAGCGAGCTGAAGACGCTGGTCCGCAAGACCCGCGAGGCCATCGCCTCCGGCGACAAGGAGGCCGCAGAGGGCGCCCTCAAGCTCGCGTCCGTGAAGCTCGACAAGGCCGTCAGCAAGGGTGTCGTGCACAAGAACCAGGCGAAGAACCGCAAGTCGGCCATCGCCAAGAAGGTCGCCGCGCTCTGACCCTTCGGCAGGCTCAGGGGCCCAGATAGCTCCAACGTTGTGAAGGCCCGTTCCGTTCGCGGGGCGGGCCTTCTGCTGTATCAGGAAGCGAACGCGTCGCGGGTGGCGACGACGGTCACCATGCGCTCAAGCGCGAAGATCGGGTCGCGTGCGGCGCCCTTCACCTCGGCGTCGGCACGTGCGGTGGCCTGGATGGCCATGCCGAGGGAGCGCTCGTTCCACCCGGCCAGATCCTTGCGCGCGCGGTCGACCTGCCAATCCTTCATGCCGAGCTGCTGCGCGAGCTGCCGACTGGGCTCGCGGCGGCCGGCCACGCGCGCCATGGTGCGCAGCTTCATGGCGAACGCCGCGACCATCGGCACGGGGTCGGCTCCGGATGCCAGGGCGTGGCGCAGCGCGACGAGGGCCTCGCCGTAGCGACCGGCGATGGCCGTGTCGGCGACGACGAACGCCGACACCTCGACCCGGCCGCCGTAGTACTTCGTGACGATGTCGTCGGTGATGTCGCCCTCGACGTCGCCGATCAGCTGCTGGCACGCGGCCGCCAGCTCGGTGAGATCGTCGGCGAACGCCGAGACGAGCGCGCGCAGCGCGGTGGGCTGGATGCGCTTCTTCACCGCCTTGAACTCGCCGGCTGCGAAGTCGACGCGGTCGGAGTCGCGCTTCACGGCGGCGCACGGGATCTCTATGCCGCCGCCGGTGCCCGCGCGCACGGCGTCGAGCAGCCTCTTGCCGCGCACCGTGGCACCGGTGTGGCGGAGGATCACGGTCGCGCCGTCCTGCGGCGCGTCGAGGTAGCGCACGGCCTCCTGCAGAAACGCGTCGGTGCACTTCTCGACGCCCGCCACACGCACGAGGCGCGGCTCGCCGAACAGCGACGGCGATGTGAGCGTGAGCAGGGCGCCCGCGGCGTAGTCGTCGGCACGGATGTCGCTGACCTCGAGCGCCGGGTCTTCGGCACGCAGGTAGTCGCGCACGCCGGCGATCGCGCGCTCGGCGAGCACCTCCTCGGGGCCGGACACGAGCACGATCGGCGCCGGGCGCGGTTCGCGCCACGACACCTGCGGGATCTTGGCGCCCTTCGCGGCCGTGCTGCGTGCCGAAGAACGGGGAGCTGCCATGCTCTCAGCCTACCGGCGGGTGCCGACCTTCACCCGTGACGCCTACTCCTCGCGCTCTGTCCACACCACCAGCTCACCGTCCTGCTGGCCGAGCAGCACGAGGCCGCGCTGATCGGTGCGCAGCGTGCGGGAACCTGCGGCCTCGAGGAGCGCCAGCGTCTCTTCGCGCGGATGCCCGTAGTCGTTGTCCACCCCCACGCTGACCAGCGCCGCCGGTGCGGCGATCTGCGCGTACAGCGCCGGCTCCTGATCACGGCTGCCGTGATGCGCGACCTTGACCACCGCGTACTCGCCGCGAATACGGCCGCTCGAGAGCAGCTGGCGCTGCGGAGCAGCCGAGAGATCGCCGAGCATGAGCATCCGGGGCACTCCCCCGCCGGCGATGTCGACGACGATGCTCGCGTCGTTGCCGCTGGGGAAGGCCGCCGAGTCGGGCGGCGGCCAGACCACCCGCCACTCGGCCGGTCCCAGCGACCCGTGCGTGCCCACCGATCCGTCCCGCAGAACGGCACCACCGGCCTGCAGCTCATCGAGGATCCGCTGATCGTCGGGCTCGGCGACCGGTCCGTGCAGCACGGAGGCGACCCGGCCGGCGAGCGTGGCCGCCGCTCCCACGTGGTCGAGGTCGAAGTGGGTGAGCACGAGCAGGTCGATGCGGTCGGTGCCGGTCTGCGCGAGGCAGTCGGCCAGGGCTTCGGCATCCGGTCCCGTGTCGACGAGCGCGGTCTGCGAGCCCGACCGGACGAGCACCGCGTCGCCCTGCCCGATGTCGCACGCGGCGATCGCCCACGCCCCCGGCGTGGTCATCGATGCGAGCGGCCCGCTCAGCAGCATCCGTGCGATCGAGGCGGCCACCGCGACGACGACCACGGCGGCGGCCGTGAGACGCAGCCGCCGCGAGCGAGGGCGCACGAGCACCAGCGTCACGGCGGCGCTGAGCACCGCGACCACGACCGCGGCCACGGGACCTGCGGGAACGGCCGCGGTGGCACCGGGCAGCTCCGCCGACACCGTCGCGGTGGTCTGGATCCACGCCGCGGGCAGCCACGCTGCCGCCGCGAGCAGATCCGCCAGTGCCGGCACGGAAGAGGTGAGGCAGGCCAGCAGCCCGATGACGGTCGCGATGGGAGCGGCGGGCGCGGCAAGAAGGTTGGCGACCACTCCGACCACGGACTGCGTGTCGGAGAACAGCGCGACGATCGGCCCGCACACCAGCTGCGCCGCGAGCGGCACCGACAGCGCCAGGGCGAGCGGCACGGGCATCCAGCGGCCGAGACCGCGCAGCAGCGGACGCGACAGCACGAGCAGCGCCGCCGTCGCCGCCGCCGACAGCGCGAATCCGGGCGTCGCCGACAGCCAGGGATCGGCGATGAGCAGCCCGCAGACGGCCAGCGACAGCATCGCAAGGCCGGCGCTCGGCCGCCCGAGCAGCAGGGTGAGCATCGCGAGCGCGGCCATCACCGACGCGCGGATCACGCTCGGCTCGGGTGTGACGAGCACGACGAACGCTGCGAGGGCGAGCAGCGCGAGCACGATGCGCAGCAGCCGCCCTCCGCCGAGCAGCGAGACGAGCCAGAAGACGGCCGCGACGACGATGGCGCAGTTCGCCCCGCTGACCGCGGTGAGGTGGCTGAGCCCGGATGCCAGCATCGCGGCGGTGACATCGTCCGGCACCGCTCTCGTGTCGCCCACCGCGAGTCCCGGGAGCAGCCCGGCACCCGGCTCGGGCAATCCGCTCGCCCGCTCGATGAACTCGGCGCGCGTGGTCGCGGCGACGGCGAAGATCCCGGATGCCGGCGTCGTCACCTCTGCGCGAGTGCCGAAGAGCACGAGGGCGGCCCACTCGCCGGCATCCGTGCGCTTGCCCTGCCCGGTCACCTGGAGCACGGCACCGAGGTCTGCTCCGTCGATCGGCGCGACGCCGACCCGCACCGGGCCGGAGACGCGCTGCGGGTGCCCGGGCGGACCGATCGCGACGGTCTGCGCATCGAACCACAGGCGCCCGTCGCTGCCGACGGATGCCGATGAGCTGACCTCGACGAGCGCCTCGATGACGTGCCCGTCCTGCGTCGCGAGGGTGTCGCGCGCCGGCTGCGCGGCCGCGATGGTCGCGGCGAGACCCGCCCCGCACAGCAGCACGAGCACGATGAGCCCCGCTCGGCGGCGACGGGTGACCACGAGCAGCGCCGCCACGGTGAGCACGACCGGGATCGCGACGGCGACGAGTCCCGGCATGTGGATGAGCAGCAGGCCCATCCCCCAGAGCACCACCGCGACCACGGTCGTGCGCAGATCCTTCACACCCGCACCTTCTCGCGCACACCGGCGAGCAGCTTCTCCCCGATTCCCGGCACGGCCAGCAGATCGTCGACCGAGCGGAAGCGCCCGTTCTCGTCGCGCCATTCGATGATCCGCTGCGCGAGCGCCGGACCGATGCGCGGCAGCGTCTCGAGCGCGGTCTGGTCGGCGGTATTGAGGTTCACGACGCCGTCGGTCTGGGCGCCGCTGCCGCCGCCCCCGCCGCCCTCCGCCGCGCCGGGCGGCGGCTCCGCGCCGATCTTCGGCACGACGATCTGCTCGCCGTCGCTCAGCGGGCGGGCGAGGTTCACCGCCTGCAGGTCGGCGGACTCGAGCGTGCCACCCGCGGCCGCCAGGGCGTCGACCAGCCGGGCATCCGGATCGACGATGTACAGGCCGGGGGTGACGACTTCCCCCAGCACGTGCACGTACAGCCCCTCGGCCGGCGCGACGGCAGACCCGTGCCCGGCACCGTCGTCGGTTCCGGCCGACGCCGTCGAGGCGCCGTCCAGCGCGATGCTCTCGGTGGGCGCCGCCTGCCCGCGCAGGATCCCCCAGCCGACCGCGGCCGACAGCACCACCAGCCCGAGCGTCACCGCCGCGCCGATGCCCAGCCTCAGTCGCGGGCGCGCGCGGGCATCCGGCTCTGCGGACTCGTCGGCTGACACCCTGTCACGCTAGGCCGCCCGCCACGGGCCGCTACCCGTGGATCCCGGGGACTGTGCACAACTCCCTCAGGAGGGAAGGATGTGCACAGTCGCCGGCAGAACCTCAGCCCTTGACGGCGAAGTTGACGATCTTCGGCGCGCGCACGATCACGCGCACGATCTCCTTGCCCTCCAGGGAGCGCTGCACCTTCTCATCGGCGCGCGCGGCGGCCTCGAGGTCGGCGTCGGAGATGTCGGCGGCGACGTCCAGGGTCGCGCGCACCTTGCCGTTCACCTGCACGGCGACGGTCGCCGTGTCCTGCACGAGCAGCGCGGGATCGGCATCCGGCCACTGCACCGCGCTGACCGACGGCTCGTGCCCGAGCCGGGACCACATCTCCTCGCCGGTGTGCGGGGCGATCAGCTCGACGATCATCGCGACCGTCTCGGCCGCCTCCCGCACGGCGGGATCGGCGGCTCCGGCGCCGGTGTCGATCGTCTTGCGGATGCCGTTCACCAGCTCCATGAGACGGGCGACGACGACGTTGAACTTCGTCTGCTCGACGAGCGCCGGCGCGTCGGCCAGCAGGCGGTGGGTGATGCGGCGCAGGGCCGGGTCACCGGCATCCGGAGCCGCGCCCGGCTCACTCGACACCTCGTCGGCGACGCGCAGCGCGCGGGAGAGGAACTTCTGCGCGCCCGACAGCGAGACGCCGTTCCACTCCTTGTCGTCTTCCACGGGGCCGGCGAACGCCAGGCCCAGACGCAGAGCGTCGGCGCCGTACTGCCCGAGCAGGTCGGACAGCTCGACGAGGTTGCCCTTGCTCTTCGACATCTTCGCGCCGTCCATGATGACCATGCCCTGGTTGACCAGGTTCGAGAACGGCTCCTCGAAGTCGATCAGACCCAGGTCGAACAGCACCTTGGTGATGAAGCGCGCGTACAGCAGGTGCAGGATCGCGTGCTCGACACCGCCGAAGTACCCGTCGACCGGCGCCCAGCGCTTGGCCTCGGCGGGGTCGAAGGCGAACTGGTCGCTGTGCGGCGACAGGAAGCGCAGGAAGTACCACGAGCTGTCGACGAAGGTGTCCATGGTGTCGGCGTCGCGCAGCGCCGGCTCACCCGATGCCGGATCGACCGTGCGCACCCACGATTCGGCCGCACCCAGCGGCGACGAGCCCTTCGGGCGCAGGTCGAGACCCTCGACGCTCGGCAGCTGCACGGGCAGACGACCTTCGGGCACCGGCACGACGCTGCCGTCGTCGAGGTGCAGCATCGGGATCGGCGTGCCCCAGAAGCGCTGACGAGAGATCAGCCAGTCGCGCAGGCGGTAGTTCTTCGCGGCGCGGCCGGTGCCCGCCTCGCCGAGCTGAGCGATCGTGCGGGCGATCGCCTCGCCCTTGTCGACGCCGTCGAGGTCGCCGGAATTCACCAGGCGGCCGTTGCCGACCAGCGCGGTGCCGGTCGCCGCGGGGTCGAGCTCGGCGAGATCCTCGCCCTCGTTCGCGCCGCCGGCGACGGTGGTGTCGACGACGACCTTGACCGGCAGGTCGAACGCGCGGGCGAAGTCGAGGTCGCGCTGATCGTGCGCGGGCACGGCCATGACCGCGCCGTGACCGTAGTCGGCCAGCACGTAGTCGGCGGCCCAGATGGGCATCCGCTCGCCGTTGACCGGGTTGACCGCATAGCGCTCGAGGAACACGCCGGTCTTCGGACGGTCGGTCGACTGCCGCTCGATCTCGGTCTGCTTCTGCACCGTCTCGAGGTAGTCCTGGAAACGCGTGCGCACCTCGGACGACGATCCGGATGCCAGCTCGGCAGCCAGATCGGAGTCGGGGGCGATCACGAAGAACGTCGCGCCGTGCAGGGTGTCGGGGCGCGTGGTGAACACGGTGACCGGCTCGTCGCGACCCTCGATGACGAAGTCGACGTCGGCGCCGGTCGAGCGGCCGATCCAGTTGCGCTGCATCTGCAGCACCTTGTGCGGCCAGTGCCCCTCGAGCGTGTCGAGGTCGTCGAGCAGACGGTCGGCGTACTCGGTGATCTTGAAGTACCACTGCGTGAGCTTCTTCTTCACGACCTCGGCGCCGCACCGCTCGCATCGGCCGTCGACGACCTGCTCGTTCGCCAGCACGGTCTGATCGTTCGGGCACCAGTTGACGGCGCTCTTCTTGCGGTACGCCAGGCCGCGCTCGTACAGCTTCAGGAACAGCCACTGGTTCCAGCTGTAGTACTCGGGGTCGGAGGTGTGCAGCACGCGCGACCAGTCGTACGACATGCCGTAGCCGCGGAATCCGGCCTTGTGCTGCTCGATGTTCTTGTAGGTCCACTCGCGCGGGTCGGCGCCGCGCTTGATCGCGGCGTTCTCGGCGGGAAGGCCGAACGAGTCCCAGCCGATCGGGTTGAGCACGTTGTGCCCTCGATGACGCCAGTACCGCGCCACGATGTCGGGGTACAGGTAGTTGATGGCGTGACCCATGTGCAGGTCGCCCGACGGATACGGGAACATGCCGAGGATGTACTTGCGGGGCCGATCGTCGTCGTCGCCGCCCGCTGCGAACGTCTCGTTCTGCGCCCAGTACTCCTGCCACTTGAGCTGGATGTCGTGCGCAGACATCACTTCAGGGGACTCGGCGTGGGACGCGTGCTCGGTCAAGGAACGGCCAATCTGACGATGCGGAACAGCCCGGAAATCGGGTGTTTCCAGGGTATCGCGAGCGGTGTGCGCTCAGGAAACCGGCAGCAGGTCCCGCCAGGGCTGCGGCAGCACCGCGCCGAGCGCGGCGAGCGGGGCGCGCGCCTTCGTCGCGACCTCCGCCGCCTCGGCGTCCGGCTGGGAGAGCCAGGTGATCCCGCCCCCGGCACCGACGGATGCCGAATCCGCGTCGACCACGATCGTGCGGATGACCATCGCGAGGTCGACCCTGCCGTCGAGGCCGACGTGCCCGAAGCATCCGGAGTAGATGCCGCGGGGCGCCTGCTCGAGGCGATGCAGGATCGTCATCGCCGACAGCTTCGGCGCACCGGTCATGCTGCCGGCCGGGAACGCCGCGTCGCACAGGTCGCCGAAGGTGACCCCGTCGCGCAGCCGCACGCTGACCGTGCTGACCAGCTGATGCACCGCGGGATACGTCTCCACCTGCCAGAGCCGCTCCACCTCGACCGTGCCGGGAACGCCCACATGCGAGAGGTCGTTGCGCATGAGGTCGACGATCATGACGTTCTCGGCGCGCTCTTTGGCATCCGTCCGCAGCTCTTCCGCCAGCCGCGCGTCGTCCGCCGGCGTGACACCGCGGGGGCGGGTGCCCTTGATCGGACTCGTCGACGCGCGCCCGCCGTCCGTCGCGAGGAACTGCTCGGGGCTGGCGCTGAGCACGTGCTGCTCCCCCACCCGCAGGTATCCGCCGTGGTGGGCAGGCGTCGCCGCGCGCAGCCGGCAGTAGACGGCCAGCGGGTCGTCGGGACGGGCTGAGGTGAACCGGGTGGTCAGGCACAGCTGGTACGCGTCGCCGCGCTGGATCGCGACGCGGCACTCCTCGACGAGAGCGGTGTACTCGGCGACCTCGTGACGCGATGACGCGGTCTGCCCGGCGGGGGCGGGCGGGGCGGGCTCGAGCGGCGGGGCGGCGAGCGCATCGCCCACCTCCGCCGCCCACGCGGCGATCTCCGCCGCCGGGGCGAGGGCGTGCACCTCGCCCGTCGCGTGGTCCACGGCGACGGCACGGGTGACGGCGATCCAGGTGGGCGCCGTGGCGGTGGCGGCGACCGGGGCGCCGTTCGCCGCCGCGCCGGTCTCGTACGGCAGCCATCCCACCCAGCCGCCGAGGAAGGGAAGGCCGGATGCCGCCGCCGGGCCGCTCAGATCGACGCGGCGCACCGCGTCGAGGTCCAGCTCGACGACGCCGGTGCCGATGAGACTCCACCCGGCGTGCGGGTCGGGCCCGGCATCCAGCCAGAACGCCGGGCCGGCGTCTGCGAACAGGTGCGCGAAGAGCGCGTCCGCCTCAGGACGGTGCGCGCCCGCCCGACGCGCGACGGCGCGGGCGGTGAGCGGAGCGGGTGCGGGCACCTTCACAGCGTATGGCTCCGTCGCAGGCTTTACGCTCATGGGGTGAACGACATCGTGCTCTGGGTCATCGAGGCCGTTCAGGCCGTCGATCCCGTGCTGCGAACCGTGCTGGCCGGTGTGGCGATCCTGCTCGAGACGAGCATCCTGATCGGCCTGGTCGTGCCGGGCGACACAGTCGTGCTCGTCGCGGCGATCGGCGTGGAGGGCTGGGTCGAAGGCGTCGCCCTGGGGGTGACCGTGGTGATCGGCGCGCTGATCGGGGAATCGATCGGATTCTGGCTGGGCACCTGGGCGGGTCCGTACATCCGCGCGTCGTGGCTCGGCCGGCGGATCGGCGAAGAGCAGTGGCGTCGCTCGGAGCGGTACCTGCATCGACGCGGCGGCCTGGCGATCTTCCTCTCCCGCTTCCTGCCGGTGCTGCACTCCCTCGTTCCGCTGACGGTCGGCATGAGCGGGTACGCGTATCGCCGGTTCATCGCCTGGACGCTGCCCGCCTGTGCTCTGTGGGCCGGCCTGTACGTGGGCGTCGCGGCGACGGCGGCCGGCAGCTACCCCGAACTGTCCCAGCGGGTGCACTACGCCGGATACGTGTTCGTCGGCATCATCGTCGCGCTGCTCGTGGTGCTGCTCGGCGGGAAGAAGCTGCTCGCCCGGCGCGAGGAGCGGCACATGCGACGCGTCGGCGAGGCCGACGACGGCGGGCGGCACACCGCACCGTGACCGCGGCAGCCCAGGCGTGAAAGACTGGAGACGATGTCTGCTGCTTCACCGGCGAAGATCCACTGGTTCGCCCGTCTCGAACACCGCGTCCACGTCTGGCGCGAGCGCCGCGCCCGCCGACGGGGTCGTTCGGCGACGGTGGTTCCCTTCCCCGGCTACGGCAGCACAGCCGGCTGGGTGCGGGTGGTCGGCCGCGTGCTGATCGTCCCGGCGCCGCTGAAGAAGACCCGCGGCGAGGCCAGCGTGCGCGGGTGGCGCTCGTTCGTCAGCATCCCGGTCAGCTTCGCCTCGGTCGTCGTCGAGATCGGCGGGCGCACGCACACCGTCGTCGCCGACCGCGGCGGAGTGATCGACTCGGTCGTCGAAGCCGACCTGCCTGCGGGCTGGCAGACCTTCTCGATGTCGGTCGAGGGGCAGAAGCCCGTGGACGCCACCGCCCTCATCGTCGACGAGAATGTCGACTTCGGCGTGATCTCCGACGTCGACGACACCGTGATGGTCACGGCGCTGCCGCGGCCGTTCATCGCCGCGTGGAACTCGTTCGTCGTCGACGAGCACGCCCGCACCCCCGTTCCCGGCATGGCGGTGCTGCTCGAGCAGCTGCGTCGCGACAACCCGGGCTCGCCGGTGATCTACCTCTCCACCGGCGCGTGGAACGTCGCCCCCACGCTGACGCGCTTCCTCAGCCGCAACCTCTTCCCGGCCGGGGCGATGCTGCTCACCGACTGGGGTCCCACGCACGACCGCTGGTTCCGCAGCGGGCAGGAGCACAAGATCGGCAACCTGCGCCGGCTCGCCGAGGAGTTCCCGAACGTGCGCTGGCTGCTGATCGGCGATGACGGCCAGCACGACGAGGCGATCTACTCGCAGTTCCTCGAAGAGCATCCATCGCTGGTCGCCGCCGTCGCGATCCGTCGCCTGCTGCCGGCCGAGGCGGTTCTCGCCGGTGGTCGCGCGTCGGGCGAGCACGCCGAGGGCAGTGTGCCGTGGGTGAGCGCCGAAGACGGCGCCGGGCTGCGCGAGCGGCTCACCGAGGTCGGCATCCTCGCCGATCGGTCATGACGACGCTGACGCGCGACGAGTGGACGTCCCGCGCGCAGGCGCACGCCGAGCGCGCCGACACGCTCACGGCCGCGCATCGCGCCCGGCAGCAGCGCGGCGAGAAGCATCCGGTCGAGGACTTCCTCTTCACGTACTACTCGTACAAGCCCGCGCAGCTGCGGCGGTGGCATCCGGGTGCCGGGGTGACGCTGCAGGATGCCGAGGAGCGCGCCGGGTGGCGCTGGTACTCGCCCGGCGTCGATCCGGGTGGATACGCGCCCGACGCGATCGCATTCCGCGACGAGAAGCCTCAGCTGGCATCCCTCGTGGAGCGGATGCTGCGCCTCACCGCCGCGCGACCGGGCCAGTTCGGATGCTTCGGGCTGCACGAGTGGGCGATGGTCTACCGCGCCGACGAGCACCGGCACGACGTGCCGCTGCGACTCGGCGGTGCCGGGACGGATTCCGTCGTCGAGGCCGCCGAGCTGCGCTGCACCCACTTCGACGCGTTCCGCTTCTTCACCGACGACGCCGTGCCGCGCAACCGTCTGCCGCTGAGCCGCGAGAGTCAGCCCGATCTCGAGCAGCCCGGATGCCTGCACGCGGGGATGGACGTGTACAAGTGGGCGGTCAAGCTCGGCCCGCTCGTTCCCGGTGAGCTGCTGCTGGATGCCTTCGAGCTCGCGTCCGACATCCGCCGCCTCGACATGGAGGCTGCGCCGTACGACCTGTCGGCCTGGGGTGTGCGGCCGGTGCGGATCGAGACGGTCGACGGCAAAGCGGAGTACGTGCGCCAGCAGCGGGCGTTCGCCGAACGCGGCAACGCGCTGCGGGAGGCGCTGCTGACGGCGTGGCTCGGACGCGACTAGCGTGCGGCCGCGAGCTGCATCCGCAGCCGCATGACGTGCTCGGCGGCGTCGCGCAGGCGGTCGGCGCTGAGTCGACCGTCGGCGACGGCGCTGACGATCCCGGCGACCATCTGCGGCGCTGTCTCGGCCGTCGAGCCCGCGACCATGAGCACCATGTCGTTGCCCGCCTGCAGCGCGGTCACCGCGTTCGACACGGGATCTCGATACTCGGCGACGCCCGATGCCGGGAGCATGCCCAGGTCGTCGGTGATCATCACACCGTCGAAGCCGAGGTCGTCTCTCGCGATCTCGTGCCAGCGCGCCGACAGCGACGCGGGGGCCGGGTCGACGGTCGTGTACGCCAGGTGTCCGAACATGAGCAGTTCGGCGCCGGCGTCGATGCCCGCGACGAACGGTCGCGCGTCAGCCGCCTGCCATTGCGCCAAGGTCATCGCCGTCGAGGGGATGCCATGGTGCGAGTCTCCCGGCGCGGCGCCGTGCCCCGGGAAGTGCTTCAGCGTCGAGAGCACGATGCCCTCCTCGCCGTCGACGGCGGCCGTCACGTGCGACGACGCGGAATCGGCGTCGGCACCCAGCGCGCGCGAGGCGATGAACGATGAGGCGTCTGCCGGCACGTCGGCGACGATGCCGAAATTGACGTTCGCGCCGGTCTCGGCGACGAGGGCAGCACGCTGCGCGAACACGTCCTCGGTCTGCGTCAGGTCGAGGCTCTGCAGCCCCCGCCCGCCGGGCAGCGTGTCCCACGGCAGGCGACGGACGACGCCGCCCTCCTCGTCGATCGCGATGAGCGGGGGCAGGGCAGGGTCGAGGGTGACCGCATCGCTGACCGCCCTGACCTGGGCCGCATCGGCTCCGATGTTGCCGCCCATCAGGATGAACCCACCCAGGGGTGCGCCCTGCGGCGTCGACTGCATGTACGCGCGTAGCGCGGCGGGGTCGGTGCCGGTGATGTGCCCCATCACGACGCTGGCGGCCTTTTCGGTCACGCTCATCGCCGCGACGGCCTCGGCCGCGGGGTCGCGCGGCGGGCGGGGTTCGGGCGACGGGGTGCTCGACGAGGTGTGCCGGGTTTCGGAGGGCGCGGCGGACGGCGTGGTGGGTGCGCAGGCGGCGAGCAGGCACACTGCCACGGCCGCAGCCGCGGCGGCACGGATCGCTCGAGCACGCATGGTGTCGACGCTACTCCGCGACTCCGATCGTCTGCTGTGCGGGTCTCGGTGCGGCGTGCCCGCCCGGTGCTGCGTGCCAGCGTGGTGCTGCTTGCCAGCGTGGTGCTGCTTGCTAGCCTGGTGCTGACGCGACCGGCGGGACGACCCGGCGGCGACATCACAGGTGGGGACGGCCCCGCAGATTCGGCTCGCACCGTGACCCGTTCCGCCCTCCTGCGCTCGGTTCTGACGCGCACCGCCGTGCTCCGCCTCGTGCTCGGCTGGGCATCCTTCGGCGCGCTCCTCGCGCTCGCTCCCCTGCTCGAGAGTCACCTGCCGACAGCCCTGCTGTGGCTGACCCTGGCCGCGATCGTCACGGTCATCATCGTGTGCGCGTTCGGCGTCGTCACCGAGGCCGAACATCTCGCGCATCGGCTCGGCGACCCGTACGGAACGCTCGTGCTCACCCTCTCGATCGCCGCGATCGAGGTGATCCTCATCTCGGCCGTCATGCTCGGCCCGGGCGAGCATCAGACCATCGCCCGCGACTCGGTGATGGCCGTGTCGATGATCATCATGAATCTCGTCGTCGGCGTCGCGCTGGTGGTCGGCGGCAGCCGGCATCCGGATCGGCACGCGAACCGCGCCGGCGTCGTCACCTATCTCGGGATGCTGGTCGTGCTGCTCGCCGTCGCGTTCGCTCTCCCGGCCGTGCTGGGCGATGCGGGCACCTACCCGCCGGCCGCCGCGATCGCGGTGATCGTGCTCGTCGTGCTGCTGTACGCGTTCTTCCTGGTGCGGCAGCTGGGCGCGCGCAGGGCGGATTTCCAGGAGGTGGGGATGCGGGCGGATGCCGGTGACGCGCCGCCCCGTTCGTCCGACGGCCTCGTGCCGGCCGAGCACCGTCCGGAGGTCATCGCGCGCACCCTACTGCTGCTCGCACTCGCGCTGCCCATCGTGCTGCTCTCGCACGACATGGCCGCGCTGCTCGGCGACGGACTCGGCCGCCTCGGCGCGCCGGTCGCGCTGTCGGGCATCCTCATCGCGATGATCGTGTTCCTGCCCGAGACGATCACCACGGTGCGGGCGGCTCTCGCCGGCGAGATGCAGCGGGTCAGCAATCTGTGCCACGGCGCTCTCGTCTCGACCGCCGGACTCACGATCCCCGCCGTGCTGACCATCGGGCTGATCACCGGACAGACCGTCGTGCTCGCCGAGAGCCCGCTGAATCTGCTGCTGCTGGGGTTGACGCTGCTGCTGACGCTGGTGACGTTCCGAGCGCGGCGGGCGCGCCCGGTGCAGGGCGCTGCGCACCTGCTGCTGTTCGTGGTCTACGCCCTGACGACGCTGCTCTGAGCAGGGGGTTTCGCCCCGATGACGCCTGCCACGCCGCGGGGTACCGTGCGTGACACGGCGTCGACGACGATGCCCGGACCACAGGAGGGGAATGGTCCTCTTGGCGCGGTCGCCCGCGACCGCAGGAACGGAGAGGTTCGGACATGAGATCTGGATGGCGCTCACTCGGAGCAGTCCTCGTCGCCAGCGCCCTGCTGTGGGGAGCTGCACCGGCGACGGCCGCGACGGCGGCCGCAGGAGACTACACCTGCACGGAGGGAACGGTGCCGTCCGGCACCTACTCCACACTCACGATCGCCGGGATGTGCGGCGTGGACGCCGGCGCGGAGATCCACGTGACGCGCTCGCTCATGGTGCTCGAGGGGGCGATCTTCGACGCCCAGAGCGCCCCCGCTGTCATCACGGTCGACAGGAATGTCATCAGCGCGACCGGATCGATGATCGGGCTCGGCTGTCAGCCGGGCATGCCCGGCAACTCCGGCCATCCCTGCGCGACCGATCCTGAGGGCAGCTCCGACATCTCTGTGGGCGGCAACATCACGGTGAACGGCGCCATCGGCGTCTTCCTCAACGGGGTCACCGTGGGCGGGAACGTCACCGTCACCGGCGGCGGCTCCGACATCCCGTGGTCGATCAAGAACAACACGATCGATCGCAACCTGACCGTGAACGGGATCGTCGAGGAGTGGATCGGCGTCATGTGGAACCGCATCGGCGGCAACGTGACGCTGTCCGACATCCGGATGACCGGACTCGACGATGAGGCCGGCAGCGGCATCAACGACGTGTTCGTCGTTCGCAACCAGATCGGCCGCAACCTCACCTGCTCCGGACTGGTTCCCGGGGTGTTCGGGTACGGCAACATGATCGCCAGGAACGCCACAGGCGACTGCGCAGCGCTGGCCGGCTGACGCCGGACTGCCCGGAGACATGGAGACCCCGCGATCACGCGCGGGGCCTCTTTGCTGAGCGTTGGAATCGCCCCCGCTCGCCATGCGGGATCAGCCCAGCATCCGCTCGTCAGCTGTTCACAAAGCTGAGAGGACGAAAGGCCCGCCGATGCACCGATCCCCAGCGCATCTTGCCAAGGGGAGGGCATGATGACGAGCAGCTGTGAACCAGCACCGAGGGGCCGAGCCTGGCGACGAGTACTGCGTTGCGTTGGGGCCAGCGCGGTGATGCTTGTTCGAGGCCGGGTGCATCTCCCACGCGGAAACGTCGGGCGTGTGCTGCGCTTCGCCGACGGGAGCACGACGAGGGTCTACCGCGAAACGACCGTCGAGCGTCGACCAGCTGCGTATCCGTGCGTACTGGTGGTCGCCTTCAAGCTCCGTCTCCTGCGCGGGCGCACCCTCCACCGCCTGTTCGAAGTCGAGAGCCTGTTGAACACTCCACTCTTCGTCGGGTTCCCGGGGCTGGTCTCCAAACTGTGGTGCACTCATGACGAATCGGGCGTCTATCGGGGCCTCTACGAATGGGACGGGCCGCAGCAGGCCCACGACTACGCGGCGGCGCTCTGGCGTGTGCTCGAGCTGGGCAGCGTCCCCGGGTCCATCCGCTACCGAGTCATGCCCGGTCTGCACCGCGATGAGTTCCTGGCGAATCCGGACACGATGTCGTCGGAGGCCGTGTCGGATGCCGCGTGGTCGCGCGTGACCGCCGTGACATGAACCTCGAACGTGACGTATGCCGACGAGCTCGCCGCGCACCCGGTGTGGGTGGTCAGCAGCGGGCCGCTCGGCATGGAGAAGGTCGACCAAGACGGCAACGACGTGCTCAAGCGCGCTCGAGGACTGTGTGGTGGACCTGAGGGGACTCGAACCCCTGACCCCCTGCATGCCATGCAGGTGCGCTACCAGCTGCGCCACAGGCCCATCTTCGCTGCCGAACTCGGCAACCTGATCAGCATACTACGCACCGGCGGGCGAGCACCAAATCGCGCCGCCGGGTCGGGAGTGTCGGGTCGGCTAGCCGTTGAGAGGTGCACCGTCAAGCCGATCCACTGCCGGATCAGACCGGGTTAGATTCACCGCACGCGACGCGCACAGCGTCATCACGAACAGGAGCGATCATGTCGAATCCCACCCCGAACATGCTGCCCGAAGACCCCGATCTCGAAGAGAACGCGGGTGTTCCGACCCGAGAGGTCGACGGTGACGTCGAACTGGATCCCGACGCCGACCCGGACCGGATCGACAGCATCGACGCCGACCGGATGGCATCCGGGGCCGACGACGAAGACGACGCCTGGGCAGGCGACGAACGCGTCGACTGACGACCAGGCGACGCGCTCACCGACCGCGCGGGATCACTCCCCCGCGGCGTGCGTGGGAAGGTCGATCGGTACGACCGGGCAGTCCTTCCAGAGCCGCTCGAGGCCGTAGTAGACGCGCTCTTCGGCGTGGAACACGTGCACGACGAGGTCTCCGAAGTCGAGCAGAACCCAGCGCGACTCGGCGCGGCCCTCGCGGCGCACGCGACGGTGGCCCGCCTCGAGAAGCTGGTCCTCGATCTCGTCGGCGATGGCGGCGACGTTGCGCTCGCTGTTCCCGGTCACCAGCAGGAAGATGTCGACGAGCGGCAACGGCTCGGAGACGTTCAGGGCGACGAGATCCTCGCCGCCCTTCGAATCTGCTGCACGAGCGGCGATCTGCAGCATCTCTGCGGCGGTTTCAGGGGATTGCATCAACCGAGGACTCCTGTGGTGAAGGCGATGATCAGCGCTGCGGCCAGCGCGAGCGCGAGACCCCCGGCGACGATCGCGAGGGTGAGAGTGAGCTTGCTGCCCTTGTCGGGAACGGGCGGGCGGATGACTTCGCCGGCCGGCTTCGACGTGCTGATCGCCGAGCTTGCGGCGATGGGCGTCGGCGACGACGCGGGCGCGAGCTCGCCGTCGATCAGCACGGCGTCGACGTCCTTGCCGTCGGTGGTGCCGAGCGCGTGGCCCTGAGAGCCCATGCCGTCCGGCAGCGCGTAGGTGCCGGTGATCAGCAGCTCACCGGTCGACGCGACAGGCCCGGAGAGCGAACCGGCGCCGGGCGACGGCGTGAAGATCAGCGTGCTCGAGGTCTTGTGCGAACCGGCCGAACCGGTCTCGAGCAGCTCGTCGAATGCCGCGGGGATGCCCGGGCCCGACGGCGACCTCTTGACGCCGATGCCGAAGGCGGCTCCGACCATCGGGCGCTCGGGCTCGGCATCGGTCTTCGCCACGCCGTCTGCGGGCGAGGCGGGCGTGACGTCAGGACCGGATGCCGCGGGCTGGGCCTCCTGCGGCGCGACGGCGCGGGTGTCGGCGACGGGCACGTCGACGATCAGCTCTTCGAGGACCGGCTCTTCCACGACCGGCTCTTCGACGACGGTCGGCTCCACGACGGGCTCTTCGACGACGGGCTGGGCGACGATCGGCTCTTCGGCGGCACTCGGCTCTTCGGCGGCACTCGGCTGCTCGGCGGGGGCGACGGCATCGGCGCGGCGCTCCTGCGCACGTGCGGCGCGTCGGGTGAGCGGAGCAGCTGAAGCGGGGGAAGGCGTCGCGCTCAACGCGGTCGGCTCAGCGGCGTTTGGGTCGACGGCGTTCTGCTCGGCCGAGGAGGGCTCGACCATGGCGGGCTCGGCCGCGTCGGGCGCGTGCGGCTCGGCGGGCGCGGACTCCGCGGGAGCGTCGTTCGGCCTCTCGGCCTGCGCGGCCCGCGCTGCGGCCGCCTCCTCACCGCTGACGACCGGTGTCGAGCCGGTCAGGCGAAGCTCACGCAGCTGCTTACGCGTGAGGGTGCGCCCGTCCTCTTCAGTGCTCATGCCTTGCTCCGATACAGATGATGCTTCGCGATGTACTGGACCACGCCGTCCGGGACCAGGTACCACACCGGCTGACCGTCGGCGATTCGCTCGCGGCAGTTCGTCGACGAGATCGACAGCGCCGGCACTTCGAGCTGACTCACATCGTCGGTGGGCAGTCCGTCCGTGCTCAGCACGTGTCCCGGCCGCGAGACGGCGACGAAGTGGGCGAGATCCCACAGTTCATCATGATCTCTCCAGCTGAGAATCTGCGCCACGGCATCCGCGCCGGAGATGAAGAACAGCTCGGCATCCGGACGCTGCTCCTTCAGATCGCGCAGCGTGTCGATCGTGTAGGTCGGTCCGTCGCGATCGATGTCGACGCGGCTCACGGTGAAGTCGGGGTTCGACGCCGTCGCGATCACCGTCATCAGATAGCGGTGCTCGCTCGGCGAGACGTGCTGCTTCTGCCAGGGCTGACCGGTCGGCACGAACACGACCTCATCGAGGCCGAACGAGTGCGCGACCTCGCTCGCCGCGACCAGGTGACCGTGATGGATGGGGTCGAACGTGCCACCCATCACGCCGATGCGCGGTGCCCGAGCGCTGGAATCGTGCATGCGGTCCTAGTGGCCGTGGCCGTCCTTGCCGTGCCTCAGGGCGTAGGCCTCGGCCTTGGCCGCGTGACGGTTCGCGACGTGGCGGAACGACAGGGTCACCAGACCCATGACGGCGAAGACCAGCGCGGCGATGGCGCCGAAGATGAAGGTCTCGGCGGCCACGTTGCCGTGGTGCTCCGTCTCGGCTGCGGCCATCGCGATCTGTGCGATGAGGTTCATCCTGACTCCGTTCCTGACATGGCAAGCAAACGCCTGTCCATTCTAGTCCTCACCCGCGGATCTGACCGGACCCGCGCGCGAGCCACTTCGTGCTCGTCAGCTCGCCGAGACCCATCGGGCCACGCGCGTGCAGCTTCTGCGTCGAGATCCCGACCTCGGCGCCGAACCCGAACTCACCGCCGTCGGTGAAACGCGTGGACGCGTTCACCATCACGACGGCGGAGTCGACCTCGGCGAGGAACCGCTCGGCGTTGCGGGAATCGGTCGTGATGATCGATTCGGTGTGCCCAGTGCTGTACCGGCGGATGTGCGCCAGCGCCTCATCGAGGTCGTCGACGACCTTGATCGCGATCTCCAGCCCCAGGTACTCGGCCGCCCAGTCGTCCTCGGTGGCCGGGATCGTGCCGGCGACGAGCCCCGCGACCATGTCATCGCCGTGGATGGCGACCCCCTCGCTGAGCAGGGCGCTCGCGATCACCGGGATCAGCTGAGGAGCCGCCTGCCGATGCACCAGCACCGTCTCGACCGCGTTGCACACACTCGGCCGCTGCACCTTCGCGTTCAGCACGATGTCGCGCGCCCAGTCCATCGGCGCCGACTCGTCGATCACGATGTGCACCACGCCGGCGCCGGTCTCGATGACCGGCACGGTGGACTCGGTCACGACGGTCTCGATGAGCGACGCGCTGCCGCGCGGCACGAGCACATCGATCAGACCCCGCGCGTGCATCATGGCCTTCGCCCCGTCGCGGCCGAAGTCGTCGACGCTCTGGATCGCCTCGGGGTCGTGCCCCGACTCCTGCAGCGCGTCGCGCATCACCGCGACCAGCACCGTGTTCGACTCGCGGGCGGCGCTGCCGCCGCGCAGCACCACGGCATTGCCCGCGCGCAGCCCGAGCGCGGCGATGTCGACCGTCACGTTGGGTCGGGCCTCGTAGATCGCGCCGACCACGCCGAACGGAACCCGCACCTGCTCGAGGGCGACGCCGTTCGGCATCCGGTGCCCGCCGATCACCTGTCCGATCGGGTCGGGCAGAGTCGCGACGTCGCGGACAGCGGATGCCAGTGCCGCCACTCGCCGTTCATCCAGGCGCAGCCTGTCGATGAGCGACTCGCCGATGGCATCCGCCCGTCCCCGCTCGACGTCGAGGGCGTTGGCCGCGACGATCCGCGCGGTGCTCGAGGCGATCGCCGCGGCGATCGCCTCGAGCAGACGCGTCTTGTCGGCGCTGGTCAGCCGCGCGATCGAACGCGAAGCCTCCTTGGCACGCACCAGGCGATCCTGTGCGGTGTCCGCAAGGGCATCGGTGACGACGGATGTGCTCATCCGGTCAGTGTATCGACGCCCGAACAGGCCCCGGGCCGGCATGACGCCGACGGTTCACCCCACGACCGACGGCGCGAACCACGTGCCGATCTGCTCCCCCTCGAGAGCCTTGCCGACCAGGTCGGCGCTGGTCACCAGCACCCCGATGCCGGATGCCGCGGCCATGCGCGCCGCGGAGACCTTCGTCGCCGCTCCCCCGGTGCCGACGCTGTTGACGACCGACGCGCCGAACTCGAGACCGCTCAGATCGGCATCCGCCGGGATCTCCTCGATCGGCACCGCGGTGGGGTCTGACGGCGGCTTCGTGTACAGCGACTCGACGTCGCTGAGCAGCACGAGCGCATCCGCGCCGACGAGCTGCGCGACGAGCGCCGCGAGCCGGTCGTTGTCGCCGAAGCGGATCTCCTGAGTGGCGACGGTGTCGTTCTCGTTGACGATCGGCATGATGCGCAGCGACAGCAGCCGGTCCATCGCGCGTTGCGCGTTGCTGCGCGAGGTCGGGTGCTCGAGGTCACCGGTCGTCAGCAGCACCTGGCCGGCGACGATGCCGAACGGTCGCAGGGCCTCCTGGTACCGGAAGACGAGCACGTTCTGCCCGACGGCCGCGGCGGCCTGCTGGGTGGCCAGATCGGTCGGCCTCGAGTCGAGAGCGAGGTACGGGATGCCGGTGGCGATCGCCCCCGATGAGACGAGGACGATCTCCACGCCGCGACGGTGCGCCGACGACAGCGCCTGCACGATCATCGGGATGCGCCACGACGATTCCCCGCTGATCGACGAGGATCCGACCTTGACGACGATGCGGTTCGCGGTGCTGAGCTCTGCGCGGCTGCGCGCGGTCATTCCTCGTCCTCGCGGGAGGCGAGGCGCTTCTCCTCGAGCTCGGCGCGGGCCGCGGCCCGGGCATCCATCATGTCGTGGTACTGCTCACGACGCTCGGCGGTGGTGCGGCGGTTCGATCCGCCGATGCGGATGTCGGTGCCGCGCGGGGAGCCCATCAGCTCGGCGGTCGACGCGATCGACGGCTCCCAGTCGAAGACGACGCTGTTCTCGCCGGTGCCGATCATGACGGTCGCACCGGCGACGGCACCGGCCTTGAACAGGGCGGTCTCGACGCCGAGACGCTCGAGGCGGTCGCCGAGGTAGCCCACGGCCTCCTCGTTCTGGAAGTCGGTCTGCTGCACCCAGCGCACCGGCTTCTCGCCCAGCACGCGGTAGATGTTGCCGTAGGTGCCGCCCTCGACGCGGATCGAGAACTGCTCCTTCGCGCCCTTCGGCCGGATCACCACGCGCTCGCGCGGCACCTCCACGGCGAGCTCGGCGCGATGCTGGTCGACGAGCTCGGCCAGCGCGAAGCTCAGTGCGCGCAGTCCCTCGCGGGCGACCGTCGAGATCTCGAACACCCGGAAGCCGCGCGCTTCGATGTCGGGGCGCACCATCTCGGCGAGATCGCGCGCCTCGGGCACGTCGACCTTGTTCAGGGCGACGATCTGCGGCCGCTCGAGCAGCGGCGTCTGACCCTCGGGCACCTCGTAGGCGGCGAGTTCGGCGAGGATGACGTCGAGATCGGAGAGCGGGTCGCGACCCGGCTCGAGGGTGGCGCAGTCGAGCACGTGCAGCAGAGCGCTGCAGCGTTCGACGTGGCGCAGGAACTCGAGCCCGAGGCCCTTGCCCTCGCTCGCGCCCTCGATCAGGCCAGGCACGTCGGCGACGGTGTACCGGCTGTCGCCGGCCTGCACGACGCCGAGATTCGGATGCAGGGTGGTGAACGGGTAGTCGGCGATCTTCGGCCGTGCCGCCGACAGCGCGGCGATCAGGCTCGACTTGCCCGCGGACGGGTACCCCACGAGGGCGACATCCGCGACGGTCTTCAGCTCGAGCACGACCGAGCGCTCCTGGCCGGGGGTGCCGAGCAGCGCGAATCCGGGCGCCTTGCGCTTGGGCGAGGCGAGTGCGGCGTTGCCGAGCCCGCCGTGACCGCCCTCGGCGACCACGTACTTCTCGCCGGGGATGATCATGTCGTGCAGCACTTCGCCGTCGACGCTCTTCACCACGGTGCCGACCGGGACGGGCAGCTCGAGCGACTCGCCGTCGTAGCCCGAGCGGTGATCGCCCATGCCGAAGCCGCCGTTTCCGCCGCTGCGATACGGCGAGTGGTGGTACGACAGCAGCGTGGTCACCTGCGGGTCGGCGACGAGGATGATGTCGCCTCCGTCGCCGCCCTTGCCGCCGTCCGGGCCGCCGAGCGGCTTGAACTTCTCACGGCGCACAGAGACGCAGCCGTTGCCCCCCTTGCCTGCGCGGAGGTGCAGCGTGACGGTGTCGACGAAGGTGACCATGTCACTCCTTGAACTGGGTCCCTGGCCCGCACTGGGCTGGGATACGAGGACGGGGCGAGCCGAAGCCCGCCCCGTCCAGGAAGTCTGCTGCTCTTACTGAGCGGCTGCGACGATGTTGACGACCTTGCGGCCGCCCTTGGTACCGAACTCGACGGCGCCCGCCTCGAGAGCGAACAGGGTGTCGTCGCCGCCACGGCCGACGCCTGCGCCGGGGTGGAAGTGCGTGCCGCGCTGACGGACGAGGATCTCGCCGGCGTTGACGGTCTGACCGCCGAAGCGCTTCACGCCGAGTCGCTGTGCGTTGGAGTCACGACCGTTGCGGGTCGAGCTCGCGCCCTTCTTGTGTGCCATGTGCTGAGCCTCTTCCGTGCTTACTTGATGCCGGTGATCTTGACGCGCGTGAGCTCCTGACGGTGGCCCTGGCGCTTCTTGTAGCCGGTCTTGTTCTTGTACTTCTGGATGACGATCTTCGGTCCGCGGAGGTTGCCGAGAACCTCAGCCGTGACCTTGACCTTCGCCAGCTTGTCGGCGTCGGTGGTCACGGAGGCACCGTCGACGAGAAGCACGGCGGGAAGCTCGATGTTCTCGCCCTGGGCAGCCTGAACACGGTCGAGCTGAACGATCGTGCCGACCTCGACCTTCTCCTGCCGGCCACCGGCGCGCACTACTGCGTAAACCACTTCATACCTGTTTCGTTGGGGAGCGGATCGCTCCGGGAATCTCACGGGAAGACTGTTGCTTGCGTTCATCGCCGGGGGCGAAGGATGCGGACGCAAGACTTCTCCTGCGATCGGCAAAGCCGCCAGGGGTCTCGCACCAAGGGACAACTTTACCGGATCATCGCCGATGCCGCAAAGCGGGCCGGACGCAGGTCGCGTCTAGGATCACGGCATGACCGTTCTCGTCGACGACGCAATCTGGCCCGCACACGGCAGGCTGTGGGCGCATCTCGTCAGCGATTCGGACCTCGACGAGCTGCACGCGTTCGCCGCACAGCAGGGCATCCCCCGCCGCGCCTTCGACCGCGACCACTACGACGTGCCGGCGGACGCGCTGCCGAGACTCCTCGCCGCCGGTGCGGTGCACGTGGGCGGCAAGGAGCTCACCAGGCGGCTGATCCGATCAGGACTGCGAGTCCGAGCCCGCGACCGTCGCTGATCCGGTCAGGGCTGCGGGTCCGAGCGCGCGACCGTCGCTGATCCGTCGGTCGAGGAGTTCGGAGTCAGCATGGCGGTCGTGACCCGACGCCGGTTGCGGCCCTGGCCGGGCGCCTTCGGCTCGGGAAGCGCGTCGAGCACCGAATCGAGCAGCTGTTCGGTCTGCGTCTTCGGAGCGCCCTTGCGCTCGCCACCGCGCTTCTTGCGCTTCTTCGGGCGCTCGCTCGAGGCTCCGTTGGGGGCGTCGCTCTCGGCCGTCGGCTGCTGCTCGGCAGCAGGCTGGCCCTGCGCCTGGACCTGGGCCTGAGCTGCGTCGTCGTTCACGACGATGGTCGACGCGGCGATCGCGGCAAGGGCGGACTTGGCGACCTCCGTGATGCTGTGAGTGCCGCCGTTGGCGGACGACTGCTTCTCGGCAGCGGGTGCGGACTGCTGTGACGATCCCCCGCGCGACCGGCGGTTCTGGCCGCCGCCGTTCGAGCCGCTGCTGCTGCGGTGCTTGACGACGGGGTCGTGGTGCACGATCACGCCGCGCCCGGCACAGACGTCGCACGCCTCGCTGAAGGTCTCGAGAAGACCGAGGCCGAGCTTCTTGCGGGTCATCTGCACGAGTCCGAGCGAGGTCACCTCGGCGACCTGGTGCTTCGTGCGGTCGCGGCTCAGGCACTCCACCAGGCGGCGCAGCACGAGGTCGCGGTTGGATTCGAGCACCATGTCGATGAAGTCGACGACGATGATGCCGCCGATGTCGCGCAGGCGCAGCTGACGGACGATCTCCTCAGCGGCCTCGAGGTTGTTCTTGGTGACGGTCTCCTCGAGGTTTCCGCCCGAGCCGACGAACTTGCCGGTGTTGACGTCGACGACCGTCATAGCCTCGGTGCGGTCGATCACGAGCGAACCACCCGACGGCAGCCACACCTTGCGGTCGAGAGCCTTCTCGATCTGCTCGGTGATGCGGTATGCGTCGAAGGGATCGACGTCGTCGGTGTAGGTCTCGACACGGTCGAGCAGGTCAGGCGCGACGCTCTCGAGGTATGCGCGGATGGTCTGGCGCGCGTCGTCGCCCTGGATGGTCATGCGGGTGAAGTCCTCGTTGAAGACGTCGCGCACGATCTTGACGAGCAGATCCGGCTCGGCGTGCAGCAGCGCCGGGGCCTGCTGCGTCTGCACCTGCTTCTGGATGTGCTCCCACTGCGAGGTGAGACGCTGCACGTCACGGGTCAGCTGCTCCTCGGTGGCGCCCTCCGCGGCGGTGCGCACGATCACACCCGACGACTCGGGCAGCACCTCCTTGAGGATGCGCTTGAGACGAGCGCGCTCGTTGTCGGGGAGCTTGCGCGAGATGCCGTTCATCGAGCCGCCCGGAACGTACACCAGGTAGCGGCCCGGGAGCGAGATCTGGCTCGTCAGACGGGCGCCCTTGTGGCCGACCGGATCCTTCGTGACCTGCACGAGCACCCGGTCGCCGGCCTTGAGCGCCAGTTCGATGCGACGGGGCTGATTCCCGGTCTCGACGCCGTCCCAGTCGACCTCTCCGGAGTACAGCACGGCGTTGCGGCCGCGGCCGATGTCGACGAACGCGGCTTCCATGCTGGGCAGCACGTTCTGCACGCGACCGAGGTAGACGTTGCCGATCAGCGAGGCATCCTGGTTGCGGGCCACGTAGTGCTCGACGAGCACGTCGTCTTCCAGCACGCCGATCTGCGTGCGGCCGTTCTTGGACCGCACGACCATCATGCGGTCGACGGACTCGCGGCGGGCGAGGAACTCGGCCTCGGTCACCACCGGGCGGCGACGGCCTGCGTCGCGGCCGTCGCGGCGACGCTGCTTCTTCGCCTCGAGGCGCGTGGAGCCCTTGATGGCCTTCGGCTCGGTGATGTACTCGACGTGACGCTGGCGCTGGCGCGGCTCGTCACGGGTCTCGTCGCTCTCGCCGCGGCGGCGGCCGCGTCCGCGACGGAACGCGCTGTCGCGATCGTCGCCCTCGTCGTCGTCGCGGCTGCCGCGCGCGGGCAGCGGGACGATCTCGGGTGCGTAGAAGTGCAGCTGGGTCGACACCTTCGAGACGAACACCTCGGGCAGCAGCCCCAGGCTCACCGCGGTGACGGGCTTCGGCGCCTCGGGCTCAGCCGGAGCTGCGGGCTCAGCCGGAGCTGCGGGCTCAGCCGGAGCTGCGGGCTCAGCCGGAGCTGCGGGCTCAGCCGGAGCTGCGGGCTCGGCCGGAGCGGCGGGCTCGGATGCCTGCGACGCGGACTGCTCGTCGGCATCCGGCTCTGCGACATCCGGCTCTGCGGTGGCGGGCTGATCCGCCTCCGGAAGCGAGGTCTCCTCGACTACCGGCTGCGCCGGAGTGTCGTCGAAGGTGGGGGTGTTGTTGTCATCGTTCTCATCGGCCATCTCTGGCTAGCTCCCTGCGCGGGCACTGCGTGCGCCGCGAAAACTCGTGCGGCGAAACAGCGGCCGCGAACTCGATCGGCTGGAGGTCGGCTCTCTGGCGCGACCGCCTGGGGCACATCACCCCGAAGTCTTGTCGATTCGATCGCGTGTGAACACGACGTCATCTTCAGTCATTATCGCACTTCCGCGACCCGACGGTGGAACAGCATCCGACTCGCGCGCCGCGATTCTCCCGAGCCGCATAGCCGCCGCTGGGATAATCGCGCCATGACCACCGCGCGCACCCGTCACGTCGGCTACGGAATCTGGCTCATCGTCGCCGCGGTACTCGGCTGGTGGGCGGCGTTCCAGCTGACGATCGAGAAGTTCTACGTGCTCGAGAATCCGGGCGCGACGTCGAGCTGCTACGTGAGCGTCATGCTGCAGTGCGACAAGAACCTCGGCTCGTGGCAGGGCGCGGTGTTCGGCTTCCCCAACCCGCTGATCGGCGTGACCGCGTGGATGGCCGTGCTGGTGATGGGCGTCGCCGTGCTCGCCGGAGTGCGGTTCCCGCGCTGGTTCTGGGCTCTGTTCGGGGTCGGCGTACTCGGCGCGGTCGTCTTCGTGTGCTGGCTGATCGGTCAGAGCATCTACAACCTGCACACCCTGTGCCCGTGGTGCATGGCCACCTGGGCCGTGACGATTCCCACGTTCTTCGCCACGGCGGTGCATCTCGCACGCAACGGCACCTTCGGGCTCTCCGCAGCGGCACGCGAACGCGCGGGGCGTCTCATGGTGTGGGTGCCGCTGGCGACGATCCTCGCCTACGCGATCATCATCGCCATGGCGCAGCTCGCCGGCCTCGACCTGCTCGGCGAGGTCGTCGACATGGTCTTCTGACCGCACAGACGCGAGATCGCACACACGCGAAGAGGGACGCCCGATCGGGCGTCCCTCTTGCCGTCTGCGGTCCGTGCTCAGTCGAACCAGATGCTGAGCTCGCGTGCTGCGGACTCGGGGCTGTCCGAGCCGTGCACGAGGTTCTGCTGCACCTTCAGGCCCCAGTCGCGACCGAAATCGCCGCGGATGGTGCCGGGCGCGGCGGTGGTCGGGTCTGTGGTTCCCGCGAGGGAGCGGAAGCCCTCGATCACGCGGTTGCCGGCGAGGCGGATCGCGACCGACGGGCCCGACATCATGAACTCGAGCAGCGGCTCGTAGAAGGGCTTGCCCTCGTGCTCGGCGTAGTGCGCGGCGAGCCGGTCGCGGTCGGGCTCGACGAGACGCAGGTCGACGAGCGAGTAGCCCTTCGCCTCGATGCGGGCGAGGATGCCGCCGGTCAGGCCGCGGGCGACGCCGTCGGGCTTGACGAGGACGAGGGTTTCTTCAGTGGCCATGTCATTCGCTCTCTGTGTGAGGTTCTGCCGGCGGGCCCGCCGGCCGCTTTCGGTCGATGCGGGCCCCACCGATCGTCGCATACGCCCACATGCCGCCGAAAATCAGCACGACGAACGCGATCGCCGGCACGAGCAGCGCGCCGAGGGCGATGATGACCTGCAGTGCCCATCCGGCGGGGATCGCCCACGGCTTCGCGATGGCGCCGGCTACTGCGATCAGCGCGATCGCGACGACCACTCCGGCGACGACCCCCCACCACGGCGGGATGCCCGCGGGCAGCGCCCTGAGCCCGAAGATCACGAGGCCGGCGAGCAGGGCGCCGATCGCCTCGAATCCCAGCACGATCGACCCGAGCTTCTGAACCAGAGTGCGCGAAGGGCGGGCCGGTCGCGCGGCGCGGGCGCTCATGCGCGCCACCCCGACTTCCAGTCCTCCTCCTCCGAGAGCAGCAGGGCTTCACCTGCCAGCACGATGGAGCCGGCGATGACGACGGCACGGCGGTCGGCCGACGCCGCCCATTCACGCGCCGCGTCGACGGCGTCAGCGAGGGTGGGATGCACGCTCGCGCGGCGGCCGCGCTGCTCGACGAGGTCGGCGATGGCATCCGCATCCGCTGCCCGATCGGAGTCGGGAGCCGTCGCGAACACCTCGGCGACCTGCGGCAGCAGCTCATCGACGATGCCCGCCGCGTCCTTGTCGGCGAAGACGCCGAGCACGAGCCCCCACTCGTCGAAGTCGAAGCTGTCGTCGAGCGAGCGGGCGAGTGCCGCGGCGCCGTGCGGGTTGTGCGCGGCATCCACGACCACGGTCGGCGCGATGCCGACCAGCTGCAGACGCCCCGGTGACGTCGCGTTCTGCAGCCCGTCGGCGAGGATGTCGCCGACGATGCGCTGCGACGCGCCGCCGATCAGGGACTCGACCGCGGCGACGGCGAGAGCGGCGTTGTGACCCTGGTGCGCGCCGTACAGCGGCAGATACTCGTCGATGTACTCGCCGGCGAGGCCGCGGATGCCGATCAGCTGGCCGCCGACGGCGAGCTTCTGATCGCTGAGCCCGAAGTCCTCGCCCTCGACGGCGATCGTCGCGTCCTGCTCGGCCGCGACACGACGCAGCACTGCGGCGACCTCGGGCTTCTGCTCGGCTGAGACGACGGCGGCGCCGGTCTTGATGATGCCTGCCTTCACCTCGGCGATCGCCTCGATGGTGTCTCCGAGACGGTCGGCGTGGTCCATGTCGATCGGCGTGAAGACCGCCACGTCGCCGTCGGCGGTGTTGGTGGAATCCCACGACCCGCCCATGCCGACTTCGAGCACGAGCACGTCGACCGGTGCGTCCGACGCCGCGACGAACGCGAGCACGGTGAGCAGCTCGAAGAACGTCAGCGGGGCGTCGCCCGCCGTCTCGAGCTCGGCGTCGACGATGCCGATGAAGGGCTCGATCTCGTCCCAGGCGTCCGCGATCGCCCCGTCGGCGATCGGCTCGCCGTCGATCATGATCCGTTCGGTGAAGCGCTTCAGGTGCGGGCTGGTGAACAGCCCCGTGCGCAGCCCGTGCGAGCGCAGCAGGCTCTCGATCATGCGCGCGGTCGAGGTCTTGCCGTTCGTGCCCGTGATGTGCACCACGCGGTAGGTGCGCTGCGGGTCGTCGAGCAGGGTCAGGATGCGGGCGACCCGCTCCTTGCGCGGCTGGACCCACCGCTCCCCCGCCCGTTCGAGCAGCTTCTCGTAGACGACGTCGGCCCGCTGGGTGTCGCTCACTGCTGTCCTCCGATCCTGCTCACGGCGACAGTGAAGTCGCCGCGATTGGCGTACGTGCCCTTGGGGATCACGGCGCTGAACTCGCTCTCGGCGAGCGCATCGTCCGCGCCGAGCAGGGTGTGCTCGAGAGCAAGGGTCTCTCCCGCGACATTCGCGACATGGAACGCCCCGTTCACGGCATCCCCGTCTTCCACGTCGTCGAAACGCAGAGTGAGGCGGATCCGGTCGCTCACGTCGAAGCCGGCGTTCTTTCGGGTGTCCTGCACCGCGCGGATCACGTCGCGCGCGAGACCCTCGGCCTCCAGCTCGGGGGTCGTGGCGGTGTCCAGCAGCATGAATCCGCCGCCGGGCACGAGCGCCAGAGCCTCGCCCTCGGGGCGTCCGGAGGTCTCGAGCACCAGGTCGTACTCGTGCGGCTCCAGCACGATGCCGTCGGCGGTCACCACGCCGTTCTCCTCGGTCCAGAAGCCCTCCTTCGCGGCACGGATGACCTTCTGCACCTCCTTGCCGAGGCGAGGGCCGGCTGCGCGGGCGTTGACGCTCAGGCGGTGGCTGATGCCGTAATCGGATGCCGTGGTCTCGGCGAGCTGCACGAGCTCGACGCTCTTCACGTTGAGCTCCTCGCGGAGGATGCCCTCGAACTGCGCGAGATCGGCGGCGAGCGGCGACACGACGGTGAGGCGGGCGAGCGGCAGGCGCACGCGCAGCTTCTGCTTCTTGCGCAGCGCGTTGCCGACGCTGGAGAGCTCGCGGACGGCGTCCATCGCGTCACGCACGTCGTCGGCAGCGGGGAACGCGTCGGCATCCGGCCAGTCGGTCAGGTGCACGCTGCGCCCGCCGGTGAGTCCCTGCCACACCCGCTCACTGATCAGCGGCACGAGCGGCGCCGCGACGCGCGTCAGCGTCTCGAGCACGGTGTACAGCGTGTCGAAGCAGTCGATCTGGGTCCCTGAGCTTGTCGAAGGGTCCCAGAAGCGGTCGCGCGACCGGCGGATGTACCAGTTCGTGAGCACTTCGGCGAAGTCACGCAGACGCGCGGATGCCGTGGTGGAGTCGAGGCCCTCGAGGTCGGCGCGCACCTCGCGCACGAGGTCGCCGAGGCGCGCGAGGATGTAACGGTCGAGCACATCGGTGCTGTCGGTGCGCCAGGTCGCCTCGTATCCTCCCGCAGCCCCTGAGCCTGCTTGGGCCCCTGAGCCTGCTTGGGTCCCTGAGCCTGTCGAAGGGCCCGCCGCCGCATTGGCGTACGTCGCGAAGAAGTACCACGAGTTCCACAGCGGCAAGATGAACTCGCGCACACCCGCGCGGATGCCCTCCTCGGTGACCGCGAGGTTGCCGCCGCGCAGCACCGAACTCGACATGAGGAACCAGCGCATGGCATCCGACCCGTCCCGGTCGAGCACCTCGCTGACGTCGGGATAGTTGCGCAGCGACTTCGACATCTTGTAGCCGTCGCTGCCGAGCACGATGCCGTGGCAGCTCACGCCGGTGAACGCCGGGCGGTTGAACAGCGCGGTCGAGAGCACGTGCATCACATAGAACCAGCCGCGAGTCTGCCCGATGTACTCGACGATGAAGTCGGCCGGCGAGTGCGAGTCGAACCAGTCATGGTTCTCGAACGGGTAGTGCACCTGTGCGTACGGCATCGAGCCCGAATCGAACCACACGTCGAAGACGTCCTCGATGCGGCGCATCGTGCTCTTCCCGGTGGGGTCGTCGGGGTTCGGACGGGTGAGGTCGTCGATGTACGGCCGGTGCAGGTCGACCTCGCCCTCGGGGTTGCGCGGGAGGGTGCCGAAATCGCGTTCGAGCTCTTCCAGCGATCCGTACGCGTCGACGCGGGGGTGCTCGGGGTCGTCGCTCTTCCAGATCGGGATGGGCGAGCCCCAGTACCGGTTGCGGCTGATCGACCAGTCGCGCGCGCCCTCGAGCCACTTGCCGAACTGGCCGTGCTTGACGTTCTCGGGCACCCAGGTGATCTGCTCGTTGTTCGCCAGCAGGTCGTCCTTGATGTCGGTGACCCGGATGAACCAGCTCGAGACGGCCTTGTAGATCAGCGGGTTTCGGCAGCGCCAGCAGTGCGGGTAGGAGTGCACGTAGCTCTGCTCGCGCAGCATCCGGCCCGCCGCGCGCAGCAGACGGATGAGCGGGGTGTTCGCATCCATCCACAGCTGTCCGGCGACGTCGGTGACAGAGGGCAGGAAACGCCCGCCGTCATCGAGCGAGATGATCGTGGGGATGCCGGCGGCGTTCGTCACCCGCTGGTCGTCCTCACCGTAGGCCGGCGCCTGGTGCACGATGCCGGTGCCGTCGGTGGTGGTGACGTAATCGTCGACGAGGATGCGCCAGGCGTTCTCGGTGCCCCAGGTCTCGGCATCCGCGTAGTAGTCGAAGAGCCGGTCGTACGCGACGTCGGCCAGCTCCGCGCCGAGCACGCTCTGCTGCACCGCGGCGAGCGCGTCGTCGGCGGACTCGTAGCCGAGGTCCTTGGCGTACCCGCCGAGCAGGTCGCGGGCGAGCAGGTAGCGGTGTGCGTCGCTCTCGGCCGGGTCGTCGCCCGGCACGATGTCCGCGGCGCCGTTCGGCCCGCCGGGCAGCACGACGTACTCGATCTCGGGGCCGACGACGAGGGCGAGGTTGGTGGGCAGGGTCCACGGGGTGGTCGTCCACGCGAGGGCGCGGACGGCGGTGAGGCCGAGTGCCTCGGCCTTGGCGCCGACCAGCGGGAAGGTCACGGTGACCGACGGGTCCTGACGGTCCTTGTACACGTCGTCGTCCATGCGCAGCTCGTGCGCCGACAGCGGGGTCTCATCGCGCCAGCAGTACGGCAGCACACGGTAGCCCTCGTAGGCGAGGCCCTTGTCGTAGAGCGTCTTGAACGCCCACAGCACACTCTCCATGTACCCGAGATCGAGGGTCTTGTAGCCGCGCTCGAAGTCGACCCAGCGGGCCTGGCGGGTCACGTAGTCCTGCCACTCGCGGGTGTAGGTGAGCACCGAGTCGCGCGCCTTCGCGTTGAAGACGTCGATGCCCATCTGCTCGATCTCGCTCTTCTCGGTGATGCCGAGCTGCTTCATCGCCTCGAGCTCGGCGGGAAGGCCGTGCGTGTCCCAGCCGAAGACGCGATCGACCTTCTTGCCGAGCATCGTCTGGAAGCGCGGGAAGACGTCCTTCGCGTAGCCGGTGAGCAGGTGCCCGTAGTGCGGCAGACCGTTGGCGAAGGGCGGGCCGTCGTAGAAGACCCATTCATCGGCGCCCTCGCGCTGCGCGATCGAGGCGCGGAAGGTGTCGTCGGCCCTCCAGAAGTCGAGCACCTCGCGCTCGATCTCGGGGAAGCTCGGACTGGGGGTGACGGCGGCAGGGCCGAAGGCGGACTGGGTCCCTGAGCTTGTCGACGGGCGCGGGTAGGTCATGTTCGTCTCGCAGTGATCGTGTCGGATGCTGCTGCGAGGACGACCCGTGCTGACGCGCGGACCGCGGTACCACCTCACGTGCTCCCGACCGCTCGGCCGAGAACCACTCTCACTGCGGCGATGACGGGCCTGCCCCGCTCGGTTCTAGTAGCCTCCCCTGCTCAGCAACCCCCTGGGTCACTGAGCCTGTCGAAGCGTTCTTCCGAGAGCTCCCCGGTGATGGCCGGATCAACGCGTGTACGTACAGTCTACGCCAGAGCCGTCAGCTCACCCGGTGATATCCGTACAGGTCGTCCTGCGCGCCGTTGATCCACACGTCCGGCTCCGCGATGCGGATCGTTCGCGCGTACGACTCATCGACGACGGATGCCGGGAAACCGGCATCCGACAGCCTCTCGGCGAGCGCGTCGAGATCACCCTCGGCGAGGAAGCTCAGCCCGATGCCTGCGCCGGATCCCTCGCTGCGACCCGAAGCCGAGTGCACGCCGACCGTGCCGCCGCCGGCGGCACGCATCTCGACCCACCCGCCGCGGTCTGCGGCGATGTCGGCGCGCAGTCCGAGCGCGGTGAGGATCTCACACGCCTCGTCGACGTCGTCCTGAAACCAGATCGGCTGCACCGAGACCGCCCCGGCCGTCGCGCGCGTCCCCGCCGAAGCGCTGATGACGACACCGGATGCTGCGCGGATGACGAGCAGGTCGCCGACCCCGTCCAGATGCGTTCGCTCGACCTCGCGCCCCGCGAGCGCCCGCTCGGCAGCATCGAGGTCGTCGACGAGCAGGTGCAGATCGCACGTGCCGTCGGCATGGTCAGGCGTCTCGGCGTGCACGGCGAGCACTCCCCCACCGTCGAACTCCGCCCAGCCGGCTTCGGGCGGGAACGACCCCGCCAGCCCCAGCGCCGCGGCGAGCGCGTGCCAGCGAGACTCATCGCGGGTGTACACGATCTGCTGCACGGTGCTGGTCACCGCTGTGCCTTTCGCCGTCGGGCCGGCCTGCTCAGCACCGGCCTGCTCAGCACTGGCCTGCTCTGCACTCATCACGACTCTCCTCCATCCAGATGTGCTCGCAGGGCGCGCTCGACGAGAGCCGACAGGCTCGAGCCGTCATCCACGGCACGATGTTTCACCGCACGCACCAGGTCCCGCGGCAGGTACACGTTGAACTGCACCTTGGGTTCGTTTGCTTGCATGCTAGCAATGTAGCACTATGCTCATCTCGCCTCAATCAGCCGCCCGCTGCCCCGTGCGTTCGAAGCGCGCGATCAGGTCGAGGGCGCCAGCAGCAGATCGGCCAGCCTCTCCAGCGCGTCCCGGCCGGTGAGCTCGCCCGGGATCAGGGGGACCTCGATGATCGGCGAGCCCGGCACCTGCTCGCGCACCTGCTCCAGCTGCACGTCCTCGGCCGCGCGTCGTGCGCTGAGCAGCGGGCCCGCATCCGTCGGGGAGCGACGGTTGGCGATCAGTGCGGCCACGTCGACCTTCAGGGTGCGCAGCACGCCGACGACGTCGAGCGTCTCGGCGACCGGCAGCGCCTCGGCGACGAACGCGACGACGAATCCGGTCCGCGCCGGGTCGGACAGCGCGGTGCCGAGCGCATCGAAGCGCGCACGACGCAGCTCGAGAGTGCGTCGCAGGGTCGCCTCGGATTCGGCCTGCACATCACCGCGACCGGTCAGCCCCCGCATCGCCGCCGCGTATCGCTCCGAGCGATCCCGGTTGCGCAGCAGCGCGTCGGTCCATCCCGCCAGCTGGCCGGGCAGCGCGAGCAGTCGCAGGGTGTGCCCGGAGGGCGCGGTGTCGAAGACGACCAGGTCGTAGTCACGGCGTCCGAGCTCGGCGAGTTCGGCGATCCGCTCCAGCACGGCGGCCTCGTGACTGCCGGGCGCGATGCGCGCCCGCTCCAGATGCGCGCGCGCCGAGCCGTGCTGTGATTCGGGCAGCAGACGCAGCATGGTCTGCTGCACCGCCGCGAGGTGACGATCCACCGTCGCCCCGGGATCGATCTCCACGCCGTGCAGCGCGCCGCCGTTGTCGAAGCGCGCGAGCCGCGTGGTCTGATCCCCGATCGTGCGCCGCCAGAGATGCCCCAGGCTGTGCGCCGGATCGGTGGAGACCACGAGCACCCGTGCCCCGGTGCGCGCCCGCCCCAGCGCCAGTGCGCTCGAGAGCGACGTCTTGCCGACGCCGCCCTTGCCGCCGACGAACAGCAGATCGCGCTGCAGGATCTCTAGCAGCATGAGACGTGATCCAGAGGTGAGCGCGGCATGCCCATCCGGCGGTGCCAGCGGTGGAAGTCGCCGGCCACGAGCGGCATGAGCTCGACGCTGTAGTACGCGGCAGGATCAGGCACCCCGAGCGCCTCGCCGAGGACGATCAGCGTGAACAGGTCGTCTGCATCGCGCTGCTCGCGAGCGAGCATCTGACGGTAGGGACCTGCGTAGTACTCCGCAAGACCCCGGCTGAAGGCGGCCCAGCGCGCGCGCAGCCGCTGGACCGCCTCAGTGCGACGCATCGATCAGACCTCCTCGCGCACCGCCTCGAGCCGGGCGTCCGCGTCCTCGTGCTCGGGCTCCTCGAGTGCGGCGCGACGCATCGCGAGCACCGCCTCCACGGCGACCCAGACGCTCGAGGCGATGATGATGACATCCAGCGCGAACAGCAGCCAGTCCGCCTTCGCGGGATCGGCGAACGACGCGAGCTGCTCGATCGCCGCCCAGAACGACAGCACGAAGACGATCACCAGCGGGATCAGCGCCGGGAGAGGGTTGCGGCGCTTGCGGATGAGCATGACCGCGATGATCGACAACGTCAGCGAGGCCATCAGCTGGTTCGTCGTTCCGAACAGGGGCCAGATGCGCAGACCGCCGTCGCCGCCGAGGCCCTGCGAGAAGGTCAGCCCGAGACCGACCACGACGACGACGATCGTCGCGGGCACCTTCGTGATCCGCAGCTTCACCGAGTCGCCGATTTCCTGCACGACGAAGCGCAGCAGGCGCATGCCGGTATCCATGGTCGTCGCCGCGAACAGCACCGCCATGGTGGCGAGCACCGTGGCGCTGAGCGAGGCGGGCAGCCCGATGCCCGCCTGCATCAGCGCACCGCCACCGGTCACGAAGGCTCCGACGCCGCCCGCGCCGAACGCGCTGTACACCTCGTCCCACTCGGCGACCGTGCGGAACCCCGCGATCACCGCGAGGATCGTTCCGAGCGACAGCAGCCCCTCGCCGACCGCGCCGAAATAGCCGACGAACCGGGCATCGGTCTCCTTGTCGAGCTGCTTCGAGCTCGTGCCGGACGAGACCATGCCGTGGAATCCCGAGATCGCACCGCACGCGATGGTGACGAACAGCAGAGGCACCATGCTCGGCGTCCCCTCGGGAACGGCCGTGTTGATCGCGGGCGCGACGATCTCGGGTGCGGCTCCCGAGAAGAGCGTCGCGGTGAGCACCGACCCGAACAGCAGGATCAGCCCGACGAAGAGCTGCACGCCGTTGATGTAGTCACGCGGCTGCAGCAGCACCCACACAGGCAGCAGCGAGGCGATCGCACCGTAGACGAACAGCGCCAGGATCCAGAAGGTGGCCGGCCCCATGCCGAGGAAGTCCTCGGGCAGCACGACCGGCATCCGGTCGCCCAGCACGATCAGCGCGTACAGCGTGACGACGCCGACGATGGTGACGGGCAGCAGCGGCCAGCGCAGCCGGTACACGGCGATGCCGACGAGCAGGGCGACCACGATCGCTCCCCAGGTCGGGATCACCGCGCTGGGCGTCGAGATCAGCAGGTTCTTGATGACCACGGCGAATGCGGCGATCACCATCAGCAGCAGCAGGAAGATCACGACGAGGAAGAGGCCGGCACCCCGCTTGCCGATGTAGCGCGCCGACAGGGCGCCGATCGATCGGCCCTTGTTGCGGGTCGACGCCCACAGCGCTCCGAGATCGTGCATGCCGGCGAAGAACACCGTGCCGAGCGTGACCCAGAGGAAGGCCGGAACCCACCCCCAGATCACCGCGATGGCAGGTCCCACGATCGGCGCCGCGCCGGCGACGGAGGTGAAGTGGTGGCCCCAGAGGATGAACTTGTTCGTCGGCACGTAGTCCACGCCGTCGTTGAGCTCGTGAGCGGGGGTGGCGAACGACGCGTCGAGTCGGTAGACCCGGTTGGCGAGGTATCGCGAGTAGAACAGGTACCCGACGGCGAAGATCGCCAAGCCGATGGTCATGAGGAGAACGGGAGTCATTGTGAGCTTCCTTCCGGCAGCGGCCTCGTCGTCGCTGCTGCGCCCCACCCTAGCGAACCTGGGATTCCGCTGGGAGCAGACGCGCCTTCCGTGCCGGCTCCGCTGCTCACCGTCCGGCGGCGAGCAGCTCCCGGGTGAACGGATGCTGCGGCTCGGCGAACACGTCGGCCACTCGTCCCTGCTCGACGATCACCCCGTCGCGCATCACCAGCACGTCGTCGCACACCGCGGCGATCACCGCGAGGTCGTGCGAGACGAACACCATCGTGAGCTGCCGCTCGGTCTGCAGGCGCGCGAGCAGGTCGAGCACCCGGCCACGCACCGTGGGGTCGAGAGCCGAGACGGGTTCGTCGAGCACGAGCACCTGCGGGTCTGCGGCGAGCGCGCGGGCGATCGCCGCGCGCTGACGCTGCCCGCCGGAGAGCTGCCGTGGGCGTCGACGACCGAGAGCCTCGTCGAGTCCCACCTCCGCGAGCAGGGCAGCCGCCGCGCCGGGGCGCTCGCCGCGAGGGACACCGGCGGCCTGCAGCGCCTCGGCGATCGACCTGCCGATCGTCCACCGCGGGTCGAGCGCACCCAGCGGGTTCTGGTGCACCAGCTGCACCCGCTGCGCCCTCGCCCATTCGATCGATCCGCTGTCGGGGCGGTCGACGCCGATCAGCATCCGCGCGAGGGTCGTCTTGCCCGAGCCCGACTCGCCGACGATGCCGAGGGTGCGTCCGGATCCGAGGCTGAACGATGCGCCGACCACGGCCGGCCGGTCGAACCGCTTCGACACGTCGCGCGCCCGCAGCAGCGTCTCGCCCGGCTCGCGGGTCGGTGTGCGCGGGCGCGGGGCGCTCGCCTCGACGAGCGCTCGGGTGTACTCGTGGCGCGGTGATGTCATGACCTCCGCGACCGGTCCGTGTTCGACGATGCGGCCCTCGCGCATCACCAGCACCCGGTCGGCGACCTTCCGCACGGCCGCGAAGTCGTGGCTGATGAACAGCACGGCCCGTCCGTCATCGGCGATCGAGCGCAGCAGCGCGAGGATGCGCGCCTGCACGGTGGCATCCAGCGCCGTCGTCGCCTCGTCGGCGACGAGCACGGCGGGATCTGCGGCGAGCGCCGACGCGATCAGGGCGCGCTGACGCATCCCGCCCGACAGCTCGTGCGGGCGGCTGCGGGCCCTGCGCTCCGGCTCGGGGAGGGCGACGGATGCCAGCAGCCGCACGACCTGCTCCTTCCGGCGTCCGGGGTGCAGGCGGTGGATCTCCATCGGCTCGGCGACCTCGCGGCCGATCCGGCGCAGCGGGTCGAGGGCGGCCAGAGCGTCCTGAGAGACCAGCGCGATCCGCCGGCCGCGCAGGGATCGCCACGAGGACTCGCTCAGGCCGGAGGCCTCCATGCCGTCGATCCGCAGATCGTCCGCCGCCATGCGGGCACCGGCGGGCAGCATCCCGAGCAGGGCACGGGCGGTGAGCGACTTGCCGGCACCGGACTCGCCGACGATCGCCACGCACTCCCCCGCGGCGACGTCGATGTCGACCCCGTCGACGACGGCGCGTCCGTCGATTGCGATCCGCAGCCCGCGCATGTGCACCGCACTCATGCGCGCCTCCCCTCGGCTCGGGCACGCAGAGTCCGGCCGATCACGGTCGCGCTGATCACGGTGAGCGTGATGGCGAGCCCCGGGAACACCGAGATCCACCAGGCGCGACCGAGCACGTTCCGCCCGCCCGACAGCATGAGCCCCCACTCCGGAGCCGGCTCGGAGGGGCCGAGGCCGAGGAAGCTGAGACCGGCGGCGGCGAGGATGCTCGAGCCGATGCCGATCGTGGCGAGCACGCTCAGCGAGCCGAGCACCCCGGGCGCGACGTGCCGGGTGAAGGTGCGCACCGGACCGACGCCGAGGATCCGCGCCGCCTCGACGTGCTCGGCGATGCGCAGCGTGCGGGTCTGTGTGCGGGCGAGGCGGATGTACACCGGCACCGCCGCGATCGTCACCGCGATGGCGACGTTCACCGCGCCCGGGCCGAGCACCGCCACCACGATCAGCGCGATGAGGAACTCGGGGAACGCGAGCAGGATGTCGGTGACGCGCATCGCCGCCGCATCCACCACCCGCGGCGAGACGCCCGAAAGCGAGCCGAGCACGAGACCGGCGAGCACGGCGAGCACCGTCGCCAGCAGGCCGATGCCCACCGAGCGACCCGCACCGTGCACGACGCGGGAGAACACGTCACGTCCGGACTGGTCGGTGCCGAACAGGTGCGCCGCTCCCGGCGCCTCGAGCGCCGCCCGCACATCGGTGCGCAGCGGGTCGTGGGTGGCCAGCACGTCGGGGAAGACGGCGGCGAGCGCGACCACCGCGAGGAACGCCACGGCGCACCCCAGGCCCACCCGGCGCGTGATCATCGGCGCTCCTCGAGGGTCGGCGCCTCGAACACGCCCGTCCGCGCGCGCAGCCTCGGGTCGATGATCGGATGCAGCAGCTCGACCGCCGCGTTCACGATCACGAACACGAGCGCGCTGAGCATGATCACGCCCGCGACGACCGGAAGGTCGCGGTCGACGATCGCGGTCAGCGTCACCCGCCCGAGCCCCGGCCGCGCGAAGACGGTCTCGACGAGCACCGCTCCGCCGAGCAGCGAGCCGATGAGATACGCGGTGAGGGTGAGCGCGCCCGCCGCACCGTGGCGCAGCGAGTGCCGCAGCACGAGGCGGGACGGCCCGGCGCCGCGGGAGCGGACGGTCTCGGCGAACGGCTGCCGCTCGGCTTCGTCGATGCCGTCGCGCAGCACCTGGCTGATCAGCGCCGACACCGGAAGGGCGAGCGTGAGCGCCGGCAGCACGACGGTCGCGGGGCTGCGGGTGCCCGCCACGGGGAACCATCCCAGCCCGAACGCGAAGACGGCCAGCAGCACGATCCCGATCCAGAACACCGGCGACGACAGCACGATCAGCTCTCCTGCGACCAGCACGGCCCGCGCGACCCCGCGGCGTGCGAGCAGCGCCACGGCGAGCGCGATGAGCACCGCGATCAGCAGCGCCAGCGCGGTGAGCTGCAGGGTCGGGGCGAGCTGCCTGCCGATGACCTCGCTCACCGGCATCCGGAGCTGATACGACGTCCCCAGATCGCCGCGCAGCAGTCCGCCGATGTACGACAGGTACTGCTCGAGGGGCGGGCGGTCCAGGCCGAGCTCGGCGCGCACACCGGCCTTCACCGCCTCGCTGACCTTGGCCTGCGGGCCGAGCATGACCGAGACGGCGTCGCCCGGGATGATCCGGAACGCCAGGAACGCCACCGTCGCCGCGCCCCACAGCACGAGGGCGGCGGACGCGGCGATCCCGGCGAGCCGGGTCAGGGCGCGCCGCACGTCAGCGGCTGACGCTCGCGTCGTAGAACAGCGGGCGCCCGTACAGGTCGTACTCCAGTCCCTGCACGCCGGTCGCGGATCCGGTGATCAGCGACGAGACGTACAGCGGCACGATGGCGACGTGCTCGGCGTTCCACTGCTGCAGCTCGGTGTAGATCCTCGCCCGCTCGTCGGTGTCGGAGGACGACAACCCGCGCTCGAGCAGGTCGTCGACGGCGGCGTCGCTCACCTGCGAGGCGTTCTGGAAGCCGTCGGTGCCCAGGTGACTGCGCAGCAGGTCGGCATCGACACCCGAGAAGTCCCAGTCGGTGAGGTCATAGGTCTTGGGTCCGTACTGCTCGTTGTAGGCGGCCGGCTCGAGCTTCTCGCGGACGATCTCGAAGCCGACGTCCTTCAGATCCGACTGGATTGCGTTCGCGAGCGCCGTGCGGTCGTCGGAGATCGGTGTCCAGGCGATCCAGCGGGCCGAGAGACGCCGGCCGTCCTTCATCCGGATGCCGTCGGCACCGCGCTCGGTCCAGCCGGCCTCGTCGAGCAGGGCGTTCGCCTTGTCGGCGTCGAACGGCCAGCTGCCCTCGAGGCTCTTGTCGTAGCCGGGGGTCGTCGGGCCGAGGATGCTCCACGCCCGCGGGAACTCGCCGAAGAAGATCTCGTCGACGGCGGCGTCGATGTCGATCGCCAGCGAGAACGCCTGACGCACCCTCTGGTCGGCGAACACGCCGTGCTTCTCGTTGAGGAACAGCGAGTACGGCAGGCCCGGGTACTCCCTGGCGGTGACGGTGACGTCGTCGCCGAGGTCGGAGACGACGTTCGGCGGCAGCTGGGTCGCGACGTCCGCCTCGCCCGACGAGAGCACGCCGGCGCGGACGGATGCCTCGGGCAGCAGCTCCACGCGCAGGGTCTTGATCTTCGGAGCCGTCGCGCCGTCGGGGCCCCAGGTGTAGTCGTCGTTGCGGGTGTAGACGATCTCCTGGTCGGCGGTGTACTCGCTGAGCACGAACGGACCCGTGCCGACGGTGACGTCCGGCCCGCCCGCGGCGAGCTGGTCGGCGGACTTCTCGAGCACCTTCGGCGACCAGAAGCCGAGCTGCGCGGTGCTCGCAGCCTGCAGGAAGGGCGCGTACGGCTGGGTGAAGCGCACCTCGACGGTGTGCTCGCCGGTGACCTCGGTTCCGGCGTACAGCTCGCCGCCGAGCATGCTCGCGGCCTGCGCCGATTTGGTGGCGGGGTCGACGATGCGGTCGAAGTTCGCCTTCACCGCTGCGGCGTCGAACGCGGTGCCGTCCGAGAACGTCACGTCGTCACGCAGGTCGAAGGTGTAGGTCTTCCCGTCGTCGGAGACCTGCCAGCTCTTCGCGAGCCACGGCGAGAACGACCCGTCGGCCTCCTGGAAGACGAGCGAGTCGAGCACCTGCCGCTGCACCATGCCCGATACGTCGAGCTGGCTCGTCTGCGGATCCATGTGGCCGGCCGACAGGTTGGCGCCCTCGATGGCCCAGACGAGTTCGGCGTCAGAGCCGCTCGCATCGCCGGCCGGCCCTGCGCAGCCGCTGAGCAGAAGGGCGGATGCCGTGGCCAGGGCTGCCAGCGGCAGAAGGCGACGCACGGGGAAGGAAGGCATACGGGAACCTCGATGAGTGCGGGTGAAGGGGAACGCTCCATCTTATCGGCGATTGTTGGACGGAGTCGATCTAGGGATGGTCACGCGACCACCGGTAGACTCGCCGGACAACCCACACTCAGGCACGCTCACACAGTGCCGCACACATCGCTCGAGGAGTCCGCCATGTCCACCATCCCCGACAAGCCCGCGCTCGAAGGCCTCGAAGCGAAGTGGGGTGAGCGGTGGTCGGATGAGGGCACCTTCCTCTTCGATCGCGCCCGGGCCACGGCATCCGGACGCGACAGCGTCTACTCGATCGACACTCCTCCGCCGACGGCATCCGGCAGTCTGCACATCGGGCACGTCTTCTCGTACACGCACACCGACATCAAGGCGCGCTTCGAGCGCATGCGCGGCAAGAACGTGTTCTACCCGATGGGCTGGGACGACAACGGCCTGCCCACCGAGCGCCGCGTGCAGAACTACTACGGCGTGCGGTGCGACCCCACGCTGCCCTACGACCCCGACTTCACGCCTCCCTTCGAGGGCGGCGACAACAAGTCGTCCCGCGCCGCCGACCAGCAGCCGATCAGCCGCCGCAACTTCATCGAGCTGTGCGAGAAGCTGACCGTCGAGGACGAGAAGCAGTTCGAGGCGCTGTTCCGCCAGCTCGGCCTCAGCGTCGACTGGACCCAGACCTACCGCACCATCTCCGACGACACGATCCGCCAGAGCCAGCTCGCGTTCCTGCGCGGACTCGAGCGCGGCGAGGCGTACCAGTCCCTGGCGCCGACCCTGTGGGACATCGACTTCCGCTCGGCGATCGCCCAGGCCGAGCTCGAGGACCGCGAGCAGCAGGCCGCCTTCCACCGCGTCGCATTCCGCAAGAGCGACGGGTCCGGCGACATCCACATCGAGACCACCCGCCCCGAGCTGCTGCCCGCCTGCGTGGCTCTCGTCGCGCACCCCGACGACGAGCGCTACCGGCCGTACTTCGGCAAGACCGTGCGCACCCCGATCTTCGACGTCGAGGTGCCCGTGCTCGCGCACCACCTCGCCCAGCCCGACAAGGGCTCGGGCATCGCGATGATCTGCACCTTCGGCGACGTGACCGACATCATCTGGTGGCGCGAGCTCGATCTGCCGAACCGCACGATCCTCGGCAAGGACGGCCGCGTGCTCGCCGACGCGCCCGAGGCGATCACGTCGGACGCGGGCCGCGCCGCGTATGCGGAGCTCGCCGGCAAGACCGTCTTCAGCGCCCGCAAGATCATCGTCGAGCAGCTGCAGGCGTCGGGCGACCTGCTCGAGGTCGGCAAGCCCTTCAGCCACGCCGTGAAGTTCTTCGAGAAGGGCGACCGCCCGCTCGAGATCGTCTCGACGCGCCAGTGGTACATCCGCAACGGCTCCCGCGACCCGCAGCTGCGCGAGCAGCTGCTCGAGAACGGCCGCGAACTGAGCTGGCATCCCGACTTCATGCGCGTGCGCTACGAGAACTGGGTGGGCGGCCTCACCGGTGACTGGCTCGTCTCACGTCAGCGCTTCTTCGGCGTGCCGATCCCCGTCTGGTACGCCCTCGACGAGAACGGCGAGCGCGACTACGACCGCGTGCTGACCCCGTCGCCGGCGAGCCTGCCCATCGACCCGACCACCGACGTGCCGGAGGGGTACACCGAGGATCAGCGCGGCGTGCCGGGCGGATTCGACGCCGAACAGGACATCTTCGACACCTGGGCGACGTCGTCGCTCACCCCGCAGCTGGCCGGCGGCTGGCAGCGCGATGAAGAGCTGTGGAGCACCGTGGCACCGTTCGACCTGCGCCCCCAGGGCCAGGACATCATCCGCACCTGGCTGTTCTCGACGATGCTGCGCTCGACGCTCGAGGATCAGCGCTCACCGTGGCGCAACGCCGCCATCAGTGGCTTCATCGTCGACCCCGACCGCAAGAAGATGTCGAAGTCGAAGGGCAACGTCGTCACGCCCGCCGACATCCTCGACAAACACGGCTCCGACGCGGTGCGCTACTGGTCGGCCTCCAGCCGCCTCGGCATGGATGCCGCCTTCGACCCGCAGAACCCGACCCAGGTGAAGATCGGTCGGCGGCTCGCGATCAAGATCCTCAACGCGGCGAAGTTCGTGCTCTCCTTCCCCGTGCCTGAGGGCGCGCAGGTCACGCACGCGCTCGACGCGTCGATGCTCACCGCTCTCGACCAGGTGGTGCGCGAGGCGACCACGGCGTACGAGAACTACGACCAGGCCAAGGCGCTCGAGGTCACCGAGGCGTTCTTCTGGACGTTCTGCGACGACTACCTCGAGCTCGTCAAGGAGCGCGCGTACGACCAGACCGACGTGAATCAGGCCTCGGCCGCGCTCGCCCTGCGCCTGGCGCTGTCGACCCTGCTGCGCCTGCTCGCCCCGATCGTGTCGTTCGCGACCGAGGAGGCGTGGTCGTGGTTCGAGGAGGGCTCGATCCACACCGCCGCGTGGCCCGAGCCGCTCGGCATCGACGGTGACGCCGCCGTGCTCGCCACCGCCAGTGCGGCCCTGATCGGCATCCGCCGGGCGAAGACCGAGGCGAAGGCGTCGCAGAAGACCCCGGTCGCGTCCGCGACCGTCGCCGCGCCCGCGGAGAGGATCGAGGCGCTGCGCGCCGCGGCCGACGATCTGCGGGCCGTGGGCCGGATCGCCGAGCTGTCGTTCGCCGAGGCGGACGAGCTGGCGGTCACCGCCATCGAGCTGGCACCGGTGGAGGGCTGATCATGCAGCTCGGCACGAGGTGGGAGGCCGGCACCCAGCCGCCGGACTCCGTCCCCGAAGCGCTGCGCCCGGCGATCGCCGAGGTCGAGGCGCAGCTGCCGAATGGGTCCCTGAGCCTGTCGAAGGGCCACTGGACCCTCACCTGGCTCGAGGGACGCCCGATCGCGGAACTGGATGCCGGGTGGGAGGTCTTCCTCACCGCATCCGGCGAGGTCGTCGCCCGCCCCTTCGAAGACTGACTCTCCTCTCCCGCCATCTCAGGGGCGGGATCAGCGGTGCGTGATCCCGAGCGTCGCGAGAAGGTGGTCGACCTCGCGCGGGTCGTGACGTCTGGTCTGCTGCTGACGAAGCAGGTCGAGCGCGAGCTCGCGGCGCTCGGCTCGAGCGGCGATGCGCCGCTCGACGTGACGGGTGAGCGCTGCGGCGATCTGCTGCAGCAGACGCTCGAACGGTGTGGGCGAGACGAGGCGAAGAGTCGCTGTGGACATGGTCACTCCTGGTTCATCGTGCCGCGGCTGTTCGCCACGGGAAGATCGAAGACCTCGGCGCGCAGCGACACGCGCCGGGTTCCGGGCAGCGATTCCTGCCCGCGATAGCGCTCGACCGCCGCATCGACGACTGCGGTGAGCTCCTGCTGCAGCGCGGCCATCTGCTCGGCCGTGATGTCGAGCGTGGTGGTCATGATGAGGCCGGCATCCCGCCATCCCTCGGGCTGCTCGGACTCGGGACGATTGACGTAGTCCATCAGCGTCTGATGACGCAGGCGGAGGAACTCCGTCGTGACGATCTGGGCCGCAGCGCGGTTCGACGGAGACATCGCCTCTGCGGGTCCCGGCATGTTGATGCGCCCCTTGGGCCGCTCCCACCACCGCTCACGAGCCGTGCCGCGGTCCGGCACCTCCCGGATGAGGTCGTGCGCGGCCAGAGCGCGCAGGTGGTAGCTCGTCGCACCCGAGGTCTCGCCGATCAGTGCCGCCAGAGTGCTGGCGGTCTGCGGACCGCGCTCGCTGAGCAGGTCGTAGATCCGCACCCGCAGCGGATGCGCGAGGGCTTTCAGCGCACTCGGTTCGAGGGTGCGGCCCGGAGCGTCGTTGGTGGTCATGGATGCAAAGATACTCTTGCAAATAAACCTTTGCAAGGGTTTCTTTGCATCCGATGGTCGCGCCGGCGCCGGCGCTACTAGCCCGGCGCGGTCAGCTGACCGCCGCCCGCGCCGCGACGAAGGCGGCCACGCAGCGCTCGACCTGCTCGACGGTGTGCGCCGCGGAGAGCTGCACGCGGATGCGCGCCTTGCCGCGCGGCACCACGGGGAAGCTGAAGGCCGTCACGTACACGCCCTGGCGCTGCATCTCGTCGGCGATGCGCGCGGTGAGCGCGGCATCGCCGAACATCACCGGCACGATCGGGTGCTCGCCCGGCAGCAGGTCGAAGCCCTTCTCGGTCATCCGGCGGCGGAACAGCTCGGCGTTCCCGGTCAGCCGCGCGCGCAGATCCGCCGAGCCCTCGACGAGATCGAGCGCGGTCAGCGTGCCCGCGACGATCGCCGGCGCCAGGGTGTTCGAGAAGAGATACGGCCGCGAGCGCTGGCGCAGCAGCGCGACGATGTCGCGGTGCGCGGCGACATAGCCGCCGGAGGCGCCGCCGAGCGCCTTGCCGAACGTGCCGGTGTAGATGTCGACTCGGTCCGCGACGCCGCACAGCTCGGGCGTGCCCCGGCCGTTCTCGCCGACGAAGCCCACCGCGTGCGAGTCGTCGACGAACACCAGGGCGTCGTGGCGCTCGGCGAGGTCGCAGATCTCCCGCAGCGGGGCGATGTAGCCGTCCATCGAGAAGACGCCGTCGGTGACGATGACGCGGAATCGGGCATCCGCCGCGGCGGTCAGCTGCTCCTCGAGATCGGCCATGTCGCGGTTGCGGTAGCGCAGCCGGCGCGCCTTCGACAGCCGGATGCCGTCGATGATCGAGGCGTGGTTCAGCTCGTCCGAGATGATCGCGTCGTCGGCGGTGAACAGCGTCTCGAAGACGCCGCCGTTCGCGTCGAAGCACGAGGAGTACAGGATCGCGTCGTCGGTGCCGAGGAAGGCGGCGAGGCGCCGCTCGAGCTCGAGATGCTGCTCCTGCGTTCCGCAGATGAAGCGCACGCTCGCCAGGCCGTATCCCCACTCGTCGAGGGCGCGGCGGGCGGCGTCGAGGATGCGCGGGTCGTCGGCCAGGCCCAGATAGTTGTTCGCGCAGAAGTTGAGCACCTCCTGCCCGCCCGTGACGATCTCGGCCTTCTGCGGTCCGCTGATGCCGCGCTCCCGCTTGGTGAGTCCCGCCTCCTCGATGCCGGCGAGCTCGGCCTGCAGGTGATCCTTGAATGTCGCGTACATGACAGCTCCTTACAGCTCGGTTCTCACAGCTCGGTTCTCACAGCTCGGTCCAGTCGAGGATGATCTTGCCCGTGCCGGCCGACTCGGCGGCGGCGAAGCCGCGCTCCCAATCCCGTGCGGGGATCACGTCGGCGATCACGCGGGTGATCGATTCGCGCAGGGTCGCGCTGGTCTGCAGCATGGCGCCCATGGCGTTCCAGGTCTCGAACATCTCGCGCCCGTAGACGCCCTTGATCGTGAGCATGTGGGTGACGAGCTTGCCCCAGTCGATGTCGAAGCCCGCGCTGGGAAGTCCGAGCATGGCGATCTGACCGCCGTGGTTCATGTTGTCGATCATGGCCGGAAGCGCCGCGGGCGCGCCGCTCATCTCGAACCCGATGTCGAAGCCCTCGCGCATTCCGAGCGCACGCTGCGCCTCGCGGATGTCCTGGCGCGAGACGTCGACGACCGCGTCGGCGCCCATCTGCGTCGCCATCTCCAGCCGCGGCGCACTGACGTCGGTCGCGACGATGAACCGCGCGCCGGCGTGGCGGGCGACCGCGATCGACATGAGGCCGATCGGGCCGCATCCCGTGATCAGCACGTCCTCGCCGATCACCCGGTACATCAGCGCGGTGTGCACGGCGTTGCCGAGCGGATCGAAGATCGCGCCGAGCTCGGGCGTCACGTCGTCGTGATGCACCCAGACGTTGGTGGCGGGAAGGGAGAGGTACTCGGCGAAGGCGCCGTCGCGCTGCAGGCCGAGGCCGATGGTGCGGATGCACATCTGCCGGCGTCCCGCGCGGCAGTTGCGGCACGTGCCGCACACGATGTGCCCCTCGCCCGACACACGGTCGCCGATCGAGATGTCGTGCACCATGTCGCCGACCTCGACGACCTCGCCGTAGAACTCGTGCCCGGGGATCAGCGGCGTCTGGACCGCGGACGCGGCCCAGTCGTCCCAGCGGTGGATGTGCAGATCCGTGCCGCAGATGCCCGCGCGCAGCACGCGGATGACGACCTCGCCGGCGCCCGCCACCGGATCGGGTCGGTCGACGAGCTCGAAGCCGGCGCGCGGCGCGCTCTTGAACAGTGCCTTCATGCTTCGATCTCACTCCACTCGACCTTGTAGAGCAACGACGTCTTTCTGCACGGTTCGTTAAGTTCTGCTGAAACTAGGATGGGGGCGTGGAACTCCATCAGCTGCAGATCCTGCGCGAGCTCGGCGCCCTCGGCAGCGTCACCGCCGTGGCCGATGCGCTGCGCGTCACGCCGTCGGCTGTCTCGCAGCAGCTCGCCGCGCTGCAGCGCGGCGTGCGCACGCCGCTGACCCGCCGCCAGGGGCGCACCCTCGTGCTGACCGCTGCGGGTCGGGTTCTCGCCGAGGCGGGCGGCGCCGCACTCGACGCCATGGCCGCCGCCCGCGGGGCGCTGGAGGCGTTCGAGCAGGATGCCGCGGGGGTGGTCACGGTGAGCGGATTCCACAGCGCCGGTCAGGCTCTGTTCGGTGCGCTGCTGCGCGACCTCGCCGAGAGCGACTACTCGCCGACCGTGCAGCTGACCGACGAGGACGTCGCGCAGAGCGAGTTCCCCGCGCTCACCGCACGGTACGACCTCGTGCTCGCGCATCGCATGGAGCATTCCGAACCCTGGCCGTCGCAGGGCGTGCGCAGTCTGACCCTGGTGCGCGAACCGCTCGACGTGGCGGTCGCGACGTCGCATCCGCTCGCCGATCGCTCGTCGGTGTCACCGTCGGACATCGCCGCCGAGCGCTGGGTGACGAGCCGGATCGGCTACTCGCCCGACGACGTGCTGGGGGCGATCGCCGCCGTGGCGAACGTCGCTCCGCGGGTGCAGCATCGCATCAACGACTACGGGGCGGTGGCCGCCGCCGTCGCCGCGGGCGACGTGGTCGGGCTGCTCCCCCGGTTCACCTCACGCAGCGTCGACGACAGCGAGATCGTGCGGATCCCCCTGCTGGGTGTGAGCACGCATCGGCTGATCGACGTGCTGGCCCGCCCCGAGACCCTGCGCCGACGCAGCGTCCGGCTGGTCGTCGAAGGACTGCAGCGAGTAATGGGCCGGCTCAGCCGCTGATGGTGTGATCATAGACTCGCCTCATGACCCAGGCCTCGAATCCGCTGCTGTCCCCGTCGACGCTCCCCTACGGGATGCCGGACTACGCGGCCATCCGGCCCGAGCACTACCTGCCGGCATTCGCGGCGGCGTTCGACGAGCACCTCACCGAGGTGCGGGCCATCACCGTGGTGCGCTCGATGCCGACCTTCGAGAACACCATCGAGGCGCTGGAGCGCAGCGGCGAGACGCTGGATCGGGTCGCCCACGCCTTCTACACCGTCAGCTCAGCGGATGCGACGCCCGAGATCCAGCAGATCGATGAGCAGCTCGCCCCGCTGATGGCCGCGCACGACGACGCGATCCGCCTCGACGGCGCGCTGTACGGGCGGGTGGCGCAGCTGCACGCGATGCTCGACAGGCTCGACCTCGCCGACGAGCAGCGTTACCTCGTGCAGCGGCACTTCCGCGAGATGACGCATGCGGGTGCGGCGCTCGACGACGAGTCGAAGGCGCGGCTGACCGCGCTGAACCAGCGCCTGTCGACCCTCAGCACGACGTTCGAGAAGAACCTGCTGAGCGACACGAACGATCTCGCGGTGATCTTCGACGACGCCGCAGAGCTCGACGGCCTCTCCGCGGGTGAGCTCAGCGCCACCGCCCGCGCCGCTGCCGAGCGCGGCTTCGAGGGCAGGTACCTCGTGTCGCTGCCGCTGTTCAGCGGGCATCCGTACCTGGCATCCCTCACCGTGCGCGAGAGCCGCCGCCGCATCATGCAGGCGTCGCTCGCCCGTGCCGCACGCGGGAACGAGAACGACAACCGCGCGGTGCTCACCGAGATCGTCGCGCTCCGCGCCGAGCGGGCCGCGCTGCTGGGATACCCATCGCACGCCGCGTACATCACGGCCGACGAGACGGCGGGCACCCCGGAGGCGGTGGAGCGGATGCTGCGGGAGCTGGCCGTTCCGGCGGCTCGCAACGCGCAGCGCGAGGGCGCGGCGCTGCAGCAGATCATCGACGAGAACGAGGCCGAGCCGTTCACCCTCGCGGCCCACGACTGGGCCTTCTACACCGAGAAGGTGCGTCAGGCCCGTTTCGACATCGACACGGCCGAGCTTCGAGGGTACTTCGAGGCAGAGCGGGTGCTTTGCGACGGAGTCTTCTTCGCCGCGACGAAGCTGTACGGCATCACCTTCACCGAGCGCTCGGATCTGTCGTCGTACCATCCGGATGCGCGGGTCTTCGAGGTGCACGATGAAGACGGTTCGGCGGTCGGGCTCTACGTGCTCGACCTGTACACCCGCGACACCAAGCGCGGCGGTGCGTGGATGAACCCGATCGTCAGCGAGTCGGCTCTGCGCGGCACCCTGCCGGTGGTCGCGAACAACCTCAACGTCTCACGCCCCGCCGACGGGATGCCCACCCTGCTGACCCTCGACGAGGTCACCACGCTGTTCCACGAGTTCGGCCATGCGCTGCACGGGCTGTTCGCTCGCGTCACCTACCCGCACTTCTCGGGGACGAACGTGTTCCGCGACTTCGTCGAGTTCCCCAGTCAGGTCAACGAGATGTGGATCCTGTGGCACGAGGTGCTGAGCAGCTATGCACGTCACCACGAGACCGGCGAGCCGCTCGACGCCGGCATCGTCGAGCGGCTGCGCGCCTCGGAGACGTTCGACCAGGGCCACGCGACCAGCGAGTACCTGGCGGCAGCCTGGCTCGACCAGGCCTGGCACCGGGTCGGTGCCGGCTCAGCAGTGGCTGACGTCGCGGAGTTCGAACGCGCGGCGCTGGCCGATGTGGGGCTGCTCAACCCCGTCGTGCCCACCCGCTACTCGTCGGCGTACTTCGCGCACGTCTTCTCAGGCGGCTACAGCGCCGGGTACTACTCGTACATCTGGAGCGAGGTGCTCGACGCCGACACCGTGGAGTGGTTCCGCGAGAACGGCGGACTCACGCGCGAGAACGGTGACCGCTTCCGCTCGCGCCTGCTCGGCGTGGGCGGCTCGAAGGATCCGCTGGAGGCCTACCGCGACTTCCGCGGTCGGGATGCCGAGATCGCCCCGCTGCTGAAGCGCCGCGGACTCGAGGGCTGAGGGCCCGGCGCCGGCTGCGGCCGCACTTCGGAAAGATGCACGACCCCGGCGATGCCCTGCTCAGTCGGCTGCAGCCGCGTGCAGCCGCGGCATCGCCTTCATCCAGGTGAGCAGGTGGTAGCTCTGCTCGAGTCGATCGCCGAGGGAGTCGACCGGCTCCAGGTGCACGGTGATGATCTCGCTGTCGTCGAGCGACTGCGCGGCGACCCGGCGGCAGCCCCGCGCGAGGAAGTGGTGCGACCGGTTGGTGTGGTTTCCCCAGTTCGCCCAGGTCGAGCCGAGGTCGATCATCTCGCCGGCGACATAGCCCGTCTCTTCCCGCAGTTCGCGCAGCGCGGCATCCCTGGGGCTCTCCCCCTCGTCGACCGCGCCGCCTACCAGTCCGATCGCGACGATGCCGGCACCGTGACGGTACTCCTCGACCACGATCGCCTGACCCGACTCGTCGACGGCGAGAACGGTGATCCAGTCGGCCGGGTTCAGGACGTAGTAGGGCGCGATGGTGCGGCCTCGACCGTCCACGCACATGTCGGCGCGCAGGTCGATCCAGCGATCTTTGACGATCTGCGTGCTGTCGGCGACCCGCCAGGCCTGCGGGTGCTCGTCTGTCACGCCGCTCAGGCGCTCTTGCGCTTGCGCGAAAGGACGACCGTCGGAGGGGCGCCGTCCTCGACCGCGGCCTTCGTGACCACGACCTTCGACACATCCTCCGCCGACGGGATCTCGAACATGATCGGGCCCAGCACGTCTTCGAGGATCGCACGGAGGCCGCGCGCGCCGGTCTTGCGCAGCACGGCGAGGTCGGCGATGGAACGCAGTGCGTCATCCTCGAACTCCAGCTGCACGCCGTCGATGTCGAACATGCGCTGATACTGCTTCACGAGCGCGTTGCGGGGCCCGGTGAGGATGTCGACCAGGGCATCCTGATCGAGCGGCGACACCGAGGTGACGACCGGCAGACGGCCGATGAACTCGGGGATGAGCCCGAACTTGTGCAGGTCCTCGGGCAGCACCTCGCTGAACAGGTCGAGGTCCTTGCCCTTGTCGTGCAGCGGAGCGCCGAAGCCGACGCCGTGCTTGCCGACGCGGGCCGAGATGATCTCCTCCAGCCCGGCGAAGGCGCCGGCGACGATGAACAGCACGTTCGTCGTGTCGATCTGCAGGAACTCCTGGTGCGGGTGCTTGCGCCCGCCCTGCGGCGGAACCGAGGCGACCGTGCCCTCGAGGATCTTCAGCAGCGCCTGCTGCACGCCCTCACCCGAGACGTCGCGGGTGATCGAGGGGTTCTCGGCCTTGCGGGCGATCTTGTCGATCTCGTCGATGTAGATGATGCCCGTCTCGGCGCGCTTGGTGTCGTAGTCGGCCGCCTGCAGCAGCTTGAGCAGGATGTTCTCGACATCCTCGCCGACGTAGCCGGCCTCGGTGAGAGCCGTCGCATCGGCGACCGCGAACGGCACGTTCAGGCGCTTGGCGAGCGTCTGCGCGAGATACGTCTTGCCGCAGCCGGTCGGGCCGAGCATGAGGATGTTGCTCTTCGCGACCTCGACCTCCTCCGCCTTCTGCTCGGCGGACTGGATCGTGCCCCGGGCACGCACGCGCTTGTAGTGGTTGTACACGGCCACGGCGAGCGAGCGCTTCGCCGGCTCCTGGCCCACCACGTACTCCTCGAGGAACGAGAAGATCTCTCGGGGCTTCGGCAGCTCGAAGTCGGCCACCGGGCCGGTGCCGGCCTCGGCCATGCGCTCTTCGATGATCTCGTTGCACAGCTCGACGCACTCGTCGCAGATGTAGACGCCGGGACCGGCGATGAGCTGCTGCACCTGCTTCTGGCTCTTGCCGCAGAAAGAGCATTTGAACAGATCAGCGCTTTCACCGATGCGTGCCATGCGCGTCCTCCTCGGGGGAATGAGAGATCGTCCTTCGAGCGTAACCGCTGGCTCCGACGTCGGGCCGCATTGACGGGCGGATGACACGGGACCCGGCTCCGCCGTCGGCGGAGTCGGGTCCCGTGTCAGATGCTGCCGGTCACACCATCGACTTGGTGTGCCACACCGTCTTCGTCTCTGTGAACGCGGTGATCCGGTCGAGCGTGGCCTCCGGCCCGCCGGGACGCAGCACGCGCTTGAGCGTGTCGGCCGCGGCGATCTCGAGGTCGACCCAGTCCAGAGAGCCGGCGCCGGTGAGGTCGAGCGCGTTGACGTCGGCGTGGGATGCCAGCCACGGGGCGATCTCGGCCGGCGATCCGGTGAGCACGTTGACCACGCCGCCCGGCACATCGCTGGTCGCGAGCACCTCGGCCAGGCTGATGGCCGACAGCGGGTACCGCTCGCTCGCCACGACGACGACCGTGTTGCCGGTGACGAGCGCCGGCGCGATGGCCGAGACGAGGCCGAGCAGCGCGGAGTCCTGCGGCGCGATCGTCGCGACCACGCCGGTCGGCTCGGGCACCGAGATGTTGAAGTACGGCCCCGACACCGGGTTCGCGTTTCCGGCCACCTGTGCGTACTTGTCGCACCAGCCGGCGTACCAGACCCACATGTCGATGGCCGCGTCGACCTGTGCGCCGGCCGCGCCCGCGGACAGGCCCTCCTGGTCGACGATCTCGTCGATGAACTGCGCACGGCGGCCTTCGAGGATCTCCGCGACGCGGTACAGCACCTGGCCGCGGTTGTACGCCGTGGCACCCGACCAGCCCTTCACCGCGGCGCGCGCGGCGACGACTGCGTCTCTGGCGTCCTTCCGCGATGCCTTCGCGGCGTTCGCGAGGAAGGCGCCCTTCGCCGAGACGACCTCGTAGGTGCGCCCGGACTCGCTGCGCGGGAACGCGCCGCCGATCGCCAGCTTGTACGTCTTCGGAACAGTGAGGCGCTTGCTCATGCCGAGGCTCCCTTCAGGTACGCGGTCAGGCCGTGGCGGCCGCCCTCGCGGCCGTAACCGGACTCCTTGTAGCCGCCGAACGGGCTCGACGGGTCGAATCGGTTGAAGGTGTTCGCCCACACCACTCCGGCACGCAGCCGGTCGGCGACGGCCAGGATCCTCGAGCCCTTGTCGCTCCAGATGCCGGCCGACAGTCCGTAGGGGGTGTTGTTGGCCTTGGCGATCGCCTCGGCCGGGGTGCGGAAGGTCAGCACCGACAGCACGGGCCCGAAGACCTCGTCACGGGCGATGCGGTGCGAGGCCTCGACGCCGGTGAAGATCGTCGGGGCGAACCAGAAGCCCTTCTCCGGGATCGCGCAGTCCGCCGTCCAGCGCTCGGCGCCTTCGGCCTCGCCGATGTCGCTGAGCTCGCGGATGCGCGCGAGCTGCGCGGCGGAGTTGATCGCGCCGATGTCGGTGTTCTTGTCGAGCGGATCACCCAGACGCAGCGTCGACAGACGGTGCTTGAGCCGGTCGATGACCTCGTCGTGGATCGACTCCTGCACGAGCAGGCGGCTGCCCGCGCAGCACACGTGCCCCTGGTTGAAGAAGATCCCGTTCACGATGCCCTCGACCGCCTGGTCGATCGGCGCGTCGTCGAACACGATGTTCGCAGCCTTGCCGCCCAGCTCCAGGGTGACCTTCTTGTCGGTGCCTGCGATGGCCTTGGCGATCTCGCGACCGACACCTGTCGAGCCGGTGAAGGCCACCTTGTCGACGTCCGGGTGCCTGACCAGGGTCGCTCCCGTCGCACCCGCGCCGGTGACGATGTTGACCACGCCGGCGGGGAGGCCCGCCTGCTGCAGGATCTCGGCGAAGATCAGCGCGGTGAGGGGGGTCGTCTCGGCAGGCTTGAGCACTACGGTGTTTCCGGCGGCGAGAGCCGGGGCGACCTTCCACGCGAGCATGAGCAGCGGGAAGTTCCACGGGATCACCTGCGCGGCGACGCCCAGTGCACGCGGATTCGCGCCGAGGCCCGCGTAGTCGAGCTTGTCGGCCCAGCCTGCGTAGTAGAAGAACCACGATGCCACCAGCGGCACATCGACGTCGCGGCTCTCCTTGATCGGCTTGCCGTTGTCGAGGCTCTCGGCGACGGCCAGCTCGCGGGCACGCTCCTGCACGAGGCGCGCGATGCGGAAGAGATACTTGCCGCGGTCGCGGCCGCTCATCTTCGACCACACCTTGTCGTGCGCGCGCCGGGCTGCCGTGACCGCCCGGTCGACGTCGTCGTCGGACGCCGTGGAGATCTCGGCGATGCGGCTCTCATCGGCGGGTGAGATGGTGTGGAAGCTGTCGCCGGTGCCGTCGACGAACTCGCCGTCGATGAACAGACCGTAGCTGTCCTTGAGGTTCAGGATCGCCTTCGACTCGGGAGCCGGAGCGTATTCCAGGAATGACATGTGCACTCTTCCTGTCAGTCGATGGTGACGTAGTCGGGTCCGGAGTAGTGTCCGGAGATGAGCTTCTGACGCTGCAGCAGCACGTCGTTGAGCAGGCTCGAGGCGCCGAAGCGGAACAGGTGCGGCTGCAGCCACTCCTCCCCTGCCGTCTCGGCGACCGTGACGAGGTACTTGATGGCGTCCTTCGACGAGCGGATGCCGCCGGCCGGCTTCACGCCGATCCTCTGGCCCGTGGCGCGATGCCAGTCGCGCACGGTCTCGAGCATGAGCAGCGTGGTCGGCAGGGTGGCCGCGGGCTGCACCTTGCCGGTGGAGGTCTTGATGAAGTCGCCGCCGGCGAGGATCGACAGCCACGACGCGCGCTTGATGTTGTCGTACGTGTTCAGCTCGCCGGTCTCCATGATGACCTTGAGCGAGGCGTAGCTGCCGTCCTCACGGCGGCAGGCCTCCTTGACCTGGGCGATCTGGTCGAACACGAACCCGTAGCGTCCCTCGAGGAACGCACCGCGGTCGATGACCATGTCGATCTCGTCGGCGCCCGCGGCGACGGCATCCGCCGTGTCGGCCAGCTTGATCTCGAGCGACGACCGCCCCGAGGGAAAGGCCGTCGCGACGGCGGCGACCGAGATGCGTCCGTCGTCGGGGTCGCCGTGCAGCGCACCGAGCGCGTCGACGGCGTGCCCGACCATGTCGCCGTACACGCAGACGGCGGCGACCAGTGGGGTGCTCGGGTCAGCGGCATCCGGCGTCTTCGCCTTGGCGACCAGCGAGCGCACCTTGCCGGCGGTGTCGGCGCCCTCGAGCGTGGTCAGGTCGATCAGCGAGATGATCTTGTCGAGCGCCCACGCCTTCGAGGTGGTCTTGATCGACCGGGTCCCGAGGCCGGCCGCACGCTGCTCGAGGCCGACGGCGTCGACGCCGGGCAGGCCGTGCAGGAAGCGCCGCAGGGTCTGGTCGTCGGGCTCACCGCCCAGCACATCGACCGCGCTGCGGCGAGCCAGTTCTGTTGTCGTCACTTGTCCTCCAGGAGTTCACGGGCGGTGGATTCGTCGGTCACCACGATGCTGCACAGGCCGGTGCTCACGACTGTACGCGCGATGTCGTGCTTGGCGGCACCGGCTGTGACGAAGATGGATCGGGGTGCGGCTCGCAGTCGCTCGAGCGCGACGCCGACGGTTCGTGCGTCGAGCTGCGGATCGACGATGTTGCCGTCCGCGTCGATGTACCGGCCGAGCAGATCGCCGACGGCGCCGCGTCGGACGAGCTCGGCGATGTCGTCGGGGGTGAGATACCCGTTCTCGACGTGCGCGGATCCCGCATCGGCGGGTCCGGCGGTGAACAGGAACGTGTTGGCGGCCGCAGCCTGCTCGAGTATCGCGGCGACCGTGCGGTCGGATTCGATGGCCTGCTTGGTCTCGACGCGCTCGAGGATCGCGGGGCTCGGCAGCAGCATCGCCTGTCCGTTTCCGCGGTGGGCGATCGTGGCGGCGACGGATGCTGCGCCGCCGGCTCGACGGTTCAGGCTCACTCCCCCGTTGGCCTGCACCACGGTGACGCCGTGCGTCCACCCCTCCGGCAGCGCGTCGGCGATGGCGGTGAGAGTGCGCCCCCAGCTCACGGCGAGGGTGCGCGGCACGGGGCGCAGGGCGGTCAGCATGTCGGCGGCCGCACGTGCGACGCGCTCGAGAACGAGGTCCTGATCGTCCGGTGCGGGCACGACCACGGCATCCCGAAGCCTGAACCGCTCGATCAGCTCTCGCTCCAGACCGAGTCGCCGGGCGCGGGGGTGCACGATCTCGATGCGCACGATGCCGCGTTCCCTGGCCTGCACGAGCAGACGGCCGACCTTCCAGCGGGAGATGCCGAGGAGGGCGCCGATCTCGTCCTGCGTCTTGTTCTCGTCGTACGAGAGCTCGGCGACACGCACCATCAGCAGTTCGTCGTCCACGGCATCCTCCTTCCGCATCCAGCTTATGAGGCGACCGTCAGCCGCGCGCACTGGTGCTCAGATGAGCACGGTGAGGCTGTCCCGCCGCGCATTCGCTGTCGCCGCCACCCGCGAGACTTCTGTTCCAGCACGAGACGGCCCGTGCGGAGCGCTGTCTCGTGCTGGAAGGCAAGTCTCGCGGCGCGGGCCGGGCGCCCGGAGAACTCGTCCCGAAACGTTTTCTGATCTGGGGAAACCGAGCCCGCGAATGTCGGTGGCCTTCGTCAGAATGGAGGTATGAACAGCCCCGCCGATGCTCTTGCTCAGGTCGCCGCCGGCCTGCGCGATCTGCTGTCGAGCGACGCTCTTGCGGGGCTGTCCGACCCGGAGCGTACGGAGGCGCTGGCCGGGCTCGGAGAGATCTCCCGGCTGGCAGACGCGGGCATCGTCGAGACCGTCGCCACCGCTGATGTGGACTTCGGGCATCGGTTCGGATGCCGGGGAATGAACGAGATGCTCCGCCGTGCAGCGCTGGTCGACGTGCCCACCGCGGCGCGGATCATTCGGGCAGCCGAGGCCGTGCAACGCGAGATCAGTCTCGTGTCGGGGGAGCGGATGCCGGCCCGCTGGCCCGCCATGCGCGAGGCGCTGCTCGACGGTGCCGTCGGCGTCGCTGGTCTGCTCGCGTCCGTCGCGCCGCTGGAGCGTGCGCGGGATCGGATCACGGTCGAGCAGCGGATGTGGGCCGACGCGAACCTCGCCGCGTTCGCCCGCGGCGACGACCTCCCCGACGACCACGACGACCACGACGACGTCGACCACGGTGATCGCGGGCACGCGCCCCGGGCGTCGGCGGAAGAGCTGAAGCAGTTCGCGTCGGCTCTCGCGATCGCTCTCGACCCAGACGGCGCCGAACCGTCGGACGAGCGCGCGCAGGCGCGCCGAGGGTTCACGATCGGCCGGGTGCGCGACGGTCTCCACCCCGTGCGGGGACACCTCACCCCCGAGCTGGCCGCGCAGTTCCAGCTCATCGACGACGCCTACAACAACCCCAAGGTCGGCGGTGCTCCCGACACCGGCGTCCGGTCCACCTTCGACGACGAGCCCGGCAGCGATGACGAGTTCAACAGCGATCCGCGCAAGGTCATCGATCCGCGCACCCCCGCCCAGAAGCGACACGACGCCCTCGCCGCCGCCCTCGGGATCGCCGCCCGACACAGCGAGACGCCCTCCCTCGGCGGTGCCGCCCCCACCCTCGTCGTGCACGTCGACGCCGCAGACCTCGCAGCCGGCACCGGCTGGGCAACCCTCCCCGGATCCGAGACCGCCGTTCCGCTACACGTCGCGACCCACACCGCCTGCACCGGAGCCATCCAGCGCGTGCTGTTCGACGAAGGCCGCATCATCGGCATCACCACCACCGACCGCGTGTTCACCGTTCACCAACGACGCGCCATCGTCGCCAGAGACCGGGAATGCCTGATCCCCGGATGCCACGTCCCCGCGACCTGGTGCGAGATCCACCACGTCGTCGAGCACGCCCGGGGCGGCCCGACGCATACCGACAACGGCGTGCCCCTCTGCTGGTGGCACCACCGATCCCTCGGCCAATCCGGGTGGCAGATCCGCATGAACAACGGTCTCCCGCAGATCCGCGGCCCGGCCTGGTGGGATGCCGAGCAGAAGTGGCGCACCCCGAAACTGTCCACCCTGCACACGCGACGACGGCGCACCGCCGTGCTGCAGATCTGAGCCGGCGCCACACCCGGGCCGGACGTGACCCGGCGTTCTGCCCGGCCGCCAGTTCCCTACGACTCCGGACAAGCGTCGACGCCCCCTCCGGTCGCCACCCGTCCGCAGAGCGGAGTCTGCGTGGGAGGGCGACGGCCGGAGGGGGCGTCAGTGAAGCGGCTCAGGCGCGCTTGCGCGAGGTGAGCACCTGATCGACGATGCCGTACTCGAGCGCCTCGCTCGCCGACAGGATCTTGTCGCGGTCGATGTCGCGGTTGACCTGCTCGACCGCCTTGCCGGTGTGGTGAGCCATGGTCTCCTCGAGCCAGGTGCGCATGCGCAGGATCTCGGCTGCCTGGATCTCGATGTCGGATGCCTGGCCGTGGCCGGCCTCGCCCATCGCCGGCTGGTGCATGAGCACGCGGGCGTTGGGCAGGGCAAGTCGCTTGCCCGGGGTTCCCGCGGCGAGCAGAACGGATGCCGCGGAGGCGGCCTGTCCGAGAACGACCGTCTGGATGTGCGGCGCGACGTACTGCATGGTGTCGTAGATCGCCGTCATCGCCGTGAACGATCCGCCCGGCGAGTTGATGTACATGGTGATGTCGCGCTCGGCGTCCTGGCTCTCGAGCACGAGCAGCTGTGCCATGACGTCGTCGGCCGAGGCGTCGTCGACCTGCACGCCGAGGAAGATCACGCGGTCTTCGAACAGCTTGTTGTACGGGTCCTGGCGCTTGAAGCCGTAGGCCGTGCGCTCTTCGAACTGGGGCAGCACGTAGCGGCTGGAGGGCAGGTTTCCGGCAGCGCGGAAGGTGGGTGTGTGCATGTGTGTGTGCCTTCCTTACTGGTCTGCGCCGGTGCCGCCGCCGCCGGTGACGTCGCTGGCGTGCTCGCGGATGTGATCGACGAAGCCGTACTCGAGGGCCTCGTCGGCGGTGAACCAGCGGTCCCGATCGCCGTCCTCGTTGATCTGCTCGACCGTCTTGCCGGTCTGACCCGCCGTGATCTCGGCCAGGCGGCGCTTCATCGACAGGATCAGCTGCGCCTGGGTCTGGATGTCGCTCGCGGTTCCGCCGAAGCCGCCGTGCGGCTGGTGCAGAAGCACGCGGGCGTTGGGGGTGATGTAGCGCTTGCCCTTGGTACCGCTGGTCAGCAGCAGCTGGCCCATCGAGGCCGCCATGCCGATGCCGACCGTGACGATGTCGTTGGGCACGAACTGCATGGTGTCGTAGATCGCCATGCCCGCGGTGATCGACCCACCGGGAGAGTTGATGTAGAGGTAGATGTCCTTCTCCGAGTCCTCGGCGGCGAGAAGGAGGATCTTCGCGCAGATCTCGTTCGCGTTCTCGTCGCGCACCTCAGAGCCCAGCCAGATGATGCGGTCCTTGAGCAGTCTGTCGAAGACGCTCGTCGCCATCAGGGGTTCAGCCATGTCAGCTCCTGTTTCCGTGTGTCGGTGGTTCGAATCTACCGGCGGCGGCGTGCGCCCCCGGCCGTGTTCGCCGTCGGCATATCAGCGTGGCGGGACGGCGCTCATGCCCTCGGCCCCTCGAGCAGCTCGGCGGCGTACCCGGTCACCGAACGCGTGTAGCGGTTCAGATGCGGGGCGAGGGCGGTCAGGGCGATGGATGCCCCGCGCGTCGCGTCACCCGACGAGACCAGCGCGAGGGCGTAGAACGCCGCCGCCTCGTCGGCCAGTGCCTGTCCGCGCGTGCGCTCGTACTCGTCGGCCAGCAGCGCGAGCGACTCGTCGACTCTGCCGAGGTTGCGGATGGTGCTGGCGAGCTGGATGACCGCCTGCGTGCGCCGATCGGGATCCAGGCCGGCGTCGAGCGCGGCCCGATAGAGCGGCTCGGCCGCCTCCTCCTCCCCCGCGCTGTCGCGCGCACCGGCGCGTTCGAACAGTGCGACCGGATGCCCTGCGTCGAGCTCCGCGGCGATCTCGTCGATCCGGGCGATGCGCTCTCGGTCGTCCAGGGCGTCGTCGTCCCACACCGCGTCGACGCGCGACTGCCACTGGTCGGGCAGATGATCCATGTCGTCTCTCCTCATACGCCGAAGGGCGGATGCCGCAGCATCCGCCCTTCGTTCGATCATGCGATGATCACTCGGCCTTCTCGGCCTCGTCCTTCTTCGCAGCTGCCTTCTTGGCCGGAGCCTTCTTCGCGGGCTTCTCTGCGTCACCCTCGGCGTCGGCGTCCTTCTCGGCCGGAGCCTTCTTCTTCGCGGGAGCCTTATTCTTCGCGGGCTTGTCCTCGACAGACTCAGCCTCAGCCTCAGCCTCAGCCTCAGCCGCAGCCGCGTCGTCGTCCTCGGCGTCGCCGATGAACTCCGACAAGTCGACCTTCTTGCCGTTGCTGTCGACGATGTTCACCTTGCCGAGGGTCGCCGCCAGCGCCTTGTTGCGGGCGACCTCGCCGACCAGGGCGGGCAGCTGGCCTGCGCCCTGCAGCGCCTCGACGAACTCCTGCGGAGCCATGCCGTACTGCGCGGCCGACTGGATGAGGTACTGGCTGAGCTCCTCCTGCGAGACCTGCACGTTCGCGTTCTCGGCGATCGTGTCGAGCAGCACCTGCGTGCGGAACTGCTTCTCGCTGGCCTCGGCGACCTCGGCACGGTGCTCGTCGTCCTCGAGGCGGTTCTCGTTCTCGAGGTGCGCGTGCACCTCGTCCTCGATGAGCTGCGCCGGAACGGGGATCTCGACCTGCTCGAGGAGCGTCTCGATGAGCTGGTCGCGAGCGGCGGCACCCTGGGTGAAGACGCCCTGCTGTGCAACGCGCTCGGCGAGGCTGTCGCGCAGCTCGGCGACCGTGTCGAACTCCGACGCCATCTGAGCGAAGTCGTCGTCGGCCTCGGGCAGCTCGCGCTCCTTGACAGCCTTGAGCGTGACCGACACCTCGGCCTGCTCGCCGGCGTGATCGCCGCCCACGAGAGCAGAGCGGAACGTGGTCTCCTCGCCCGCGGTGAGCGAGTCGAGCGCCTCGTCGATGCCCTCGAGCAGCTCGCCGGAGCCGATCTCGTACGACACGCCCTCGGCACGGTCGATCTCGGCGCCGTCGATGGTGGCGACGAGATCGAGCTCGACGAAGTCGCCGGTGGCGGCGGGACGATCGACGGGGATCAGGGTGCCGAAGCGCGCGCGCAGGCTGTCGAGCTCGGCGTCGATCGCGGCCTCGTCGGCCTCGACGGCGTCGACGGTGAGGGTGATCTCGGAGAGCTCGGGAAGCTCGATCTCGGGGCGCACATCGACCTCGATGTCGACGAGCAGGTCACCCGAGAAGTCCTTCTCGTTCGGCCACTGCGTGATGTCGGCGGCCGGACGGCCGACGATGCGCACGTTGTGCTCGGCCGCGGCCTCGCGGAAGAAGCCGTCGAGGGCCTCGTTCACGGCGTGCTCGATGACGGCGCCGCGGCCGACGCGCTGGTCGATGATCGGAGCCGGGACCTTGCCCTTTCGGAAGCCGGGGATCTGCACGTCCTGAGCGATGTGCTCGTAGGCGTGGGCGATGCTGGGCTTGAGGTCCTCAGGGGTGACCGTGATGGTGAGCTTGACCCGGGTCGGGGACAGCTTCTCGACGGTGCTGTTGGCCATGCTGATGTGTCTCCTTGTGGTTTCCGCGTTGACGACGCGGTCGTGAAGTCTTCGACCGTGGTCGGGGCGACAGGATTTGAACCTGCGACCTCCCGCTCCCAAAGCGGGCGCTCTACCAAGCTGAGCTACGCCCCGGCTTGAACCCGCGCACGGGAACGGCCCTGACGAGTCTAACGGACGGAACACGTGGCTCCGTCCGCTATGCTTTACGAGGTGCTCCGCTCAGCGGGCGCCTGAGAGGCGAGACACCGCCGGAATTCCGGGGATGTAGCTTAATGGTAAAGCCTTAGTCTTCCAAACTAATGACGCGGGTTCGATTCCCGTCATCCCCTCTTCTGAAGAAGGCCCCCACCTCACGGTGGGGGCCTTCTTCGCGTGCGTCCGGCACTGTGCTCGCGTGACGTGAAGAACCCCCGGAGTCGGTGACTCCGGGGGTTCTTGACGTCGACTCTCAGTTGCCGCCGCGGCGCTCGCGCAGCTGCGTGAGGGCGTCCTCGAGAAGCTGCTTCGCCTCTTCGTCGGTGCGGCGCTCCTTCACGTACGCCAGGTGCGTCTTGTACGGCTCCGGCTTGGCGAGCATCGGCGGGTTCTGCCGATCGCGCCCTGCGGGCAGGCCGCTCTGCGGGTGGTCGATGGTCTCGGGGATCTCCTCATCGGGAAGACCGGCCGCGAAGTAGCGCACGGTCTCGTTGCCGAGTCCGTCCCAGTACGACACGGGGATGCGGTCGGCGTGGTAGCCGTGGTCCTGCTCTCCCATGGGACCCGAGCCGACACGTGTGCCGCGGATCGCGTTTCCTCCGGTAGCCATCAGATCACCTGGAACTTCGTGATGAGACCGAGCGCGACGATCGAGATGAACCAGATCAGGGCGAGCACGATCGTGAATCGGTTGAGGTTGCGCTCGGCGAGACCGGATGAGCCGACCGCAGCCGACATCCCCCCGCCGAACATGTCGGACAGGCCGCCACCGCGGCCCTTGTGAAGAAGAATGAGGAGCGTCAGCAGCACACTGGTCACGCCAGTGAGCACCTGCAGAACGAACTCGAGAACCTGCACGAGGAAAGCCTTTCGCCGGGGCCGGAATGCCCGTCTAGCGGTCAATTATAGGACGAGGCGCTCGCGCGCCCCGTCCCGACTCACACGCCGACGTGCTTCTGGAAGCGCACGATCGCCGCGAACTCGTCCACGACGAGGCTCGCGCCGCCCACCAGCGCGCCGTCGACGTCGGGCTCGCGCATGAAGCTGGCGATGTTGCCCGACTTGACCGATCCCCCGTAGAGCACGCGAGTGCGAGCAGCCGCGTCCTCGTCGAGCACCGTGGCGAGCACGCCGCGCAGCGCGGCGCAGACATCCTGCGCCTGGGCAGGAGTAGCCGCCTGACCCGAGCCGATCGCCCAGACCGGTTCGTACGCCACGACGATGTCCGCCGACGCGGGAACGCCCTCGAGCGCCTTCTCGAGCTGGCCGGCCGGCACCGCGCTGGCACCGAACTTCTCGAGGTCCTCGGCGGTCTCGCCCACGCAGATCACCGGGACGAGGCCGTGCCTCAGCGCGGCCTTCACCTTGGCGTTCACGAGAGCGTCGTCCTCGCGGTGGTACTCGCGACGCTCGGAGTGGCCGATGATCACGTATCCGACGCTGAGCTTCGACAGGAATGCGCCCGACACCTCTCCGGTGTACGCGCCGGAGTCGTGTGCTGAGAGATCCTGCGCGCCGAGCGCGAACGGGATCTTGTCGGCGTCGATGAGCGTCTGCACGCTGCGGATGTCGGTGAACGGCGGGAACACCGCCACCTCGACGGAGTCGCCCTCGTGCCCGGCGTCCTTCAGCGTCCAGTGCAGCTTCTGCACGGTCGCGACCGCCTGCAGGTGATCGAGGTTCATCTTCCAGTTGCCCGCGATGAGCGGGGTGCGGCGGTTCTGCGCGCTGGTCACAGGGTTCACTCCCATCCGAGGACCGTGAGGCCCGGTAGCTTCTTGCCCTCGAGGAACTCGAGGCTGGCGCCTCCGCCCGTCGAGATGTGTCCGAACTGATCGTCCGAGAATCCGAGCTGACGCACGGCGGCCGCAGAATCCCCGCCGCCGACCACGCCGAGACCGTCGATCTCGGTGAGCGCCTGCGCGACGGCCTCCGTCCCTGCCGCGAAGGCCGGGAACTCGAACACGCCCATCGGGCCGTTCCAGAAGACGGTCTTCGAGCCGCGGACGGCCTCAGCGAACGCCGCCGCCGTGTCAGGCCCGATGTCGAGTCCGATTCCGGATGCTCCGAACGGGCTCTGCTCGATGGCATCCGCAGCGACGGTCTCGTGTTCCGCGTCGGCGGCGAACCCGGAGGCGACCACGACGTCGGTCGGCAGCACGAGCTCGACGCCGCGCTGCTTCGCCTCGGCGATGTAGCCGCGCACGGTGTCGAGCTGATCCTTCTCGAGCAGGCTGGAGGCCACCGGGTGGCCCTCAGCGGCGAGGAAGGTGAAGAGCATCCCGCCGCCGATGAGCAGCCGATCGACGCGCGGCAGCAGGTGGGAGATCACGCCGAGCTTGTCGCTCACCTTCGATCCGCCGAGCACGACCGTGTACGGGCGCTCGGGGTTCTCGGTGAGCCGGTCGAGCACGTCCAGCTCGGCGGCGATCAGCAGTCCCGCGGCCGACGGCAGGCGCTCGGCCAGGTCGTAGACGCTGGCCTGCTTGCGGTGCACGACCCCGAACCCGTCCGAGACGAGGGCGTCGCCGAGTTCGGCGAGCTGGCCCGCGAACGCGCCGCGGGCGGCGTCGTCCTTCGAGGTCTCACCGGGGTTGAACCGCAGGTTCTCGAGGACGGCGATCGCGCCGTCCTCGAGACCTGCCACGATCTCGCGTGCGGAGTCGCCCACGGTGTCCGTCGCGAAGGCGACAGGCCGGTCGAGCAGCTCCGACAGTCGCTGCGCGACCGGCTCGAGGCTGTACTGGGGGTCGGGCGCGCCGTCAGGCCGCCCCAGGTGCGAGCACACGATCACGCGTGCGCCGGCAGCGGTGAGCGCCGTGAGGGTGGGCAGCGAGGCCCGGACGCGACCGTCGTCGGTGATGACGCCGTCCTTCAGCGGGACGTTCAGGTCGCAGCGGACGATGACCCGCTTGCCCGCCAGGGACCCCAGTGACTCGAGAGTGCGCAGCGCCATGACTCAGAGACGCTCGGCGACGTACTCGGTGAGGTCGACGAGACGGTTGGAGTAGCCCCACTCGTTGTCGTACCAGCTCGAGACCTTGACCAGGTTGCCGCTGACGTTGGTCAGCTCCGCGTCGAAGATCGACGAGTGCGGGTTCAGCTGGATGTCGCTCGAGACGATCGGGTCCTCGGTGTACTCCAGGATGCCCTGCAGGCGCCCCTCGGCTGCGGCCTCGCGGTACGCGGCGTTGATCTCGTCGACCGTGAGGCCGTCGCGCTCGGCGATGATCGTGAGGTCGACGATCGAGCCGGTGGGAACCGGCACGCGATACGACGAGCCGCTGAGCTTGCCGTTGAGCTCGGGAAGCACGAGGCCGATCGCCTTGGCTGCACCGGTCGATGCGGGAACGATGTTGACCGCGGCGGCACGGGCACGGCGCAGGTCGCTGTGCGGGCCGTCCTGCAGGTTCTGGTCTGCAGTGTAGGCGTGCGCGGTCATCATGAAGCCGCGCTCGATGCCGAACTTGTCGTTGAAGACCTTGGCCAGCGGCGCGAGGCAGTTGGTGGTGCACGAGGCGTTCGAGATGATGTTCATCGTGGCAGAGTCGTAGGTGTCTTCGTTCACGCCCATCACGAACGTGCCGTCGACATCGGTGCCGGGCGCCGAGATGATGACCTTCTTGGCACCGCCGGCGATGTGCTTCGCGGCGTCGGCGGCCTTGGTGAAGCGACCGGTCGACTCGATGACGATGTCGACGCCGAGCTCGCCCCACGGCAGGGCAGCGGGGTCGCGCTCCTCGAACACCTTGATGTCCTTGCCACCCACGGTGATGACGTCGCCCTTGTGGGTGACCTCGACACCGAGCGGCCCGCCGACCGAGTCGTACTTGAGCAGGTGCGCCAGTGCGGCGTTGTCCGTGAGGTCGTTGACCGCGACGATCTCGATGTCAGCGTTCTGTGCGAGCGCCGCACGAAGGAAGTTACGTCCGATACGACCGAAGCCGTTGATACCGATCTTGACAGACACGAAAGTCTCCTGGTTCTTACTCGGGGAAATGCGTAATTCTTACGGAATGCACGGACAACGGCGTCCTAATGGGCCGAGCGCCCATTAGGACGCCGGTCTTTCACGACAGTACCAGCAGACCGGAGGTCTTCTCGCGTGCGATCTCGAAGCGTGACGCCACGTTCTCCCAGTTCGCGATGTTCCACGCGGCCTTGATGTAGTCGGCCTTCACGTTGAGGTAGTCGAGGTAGAAGGCGTGCTCCCACATGTCGAGCTGGAACAGCGGGATGGTGCCCTGCGCGGTGTTGCCCTGCTGGTCGAACAGCTGCTGGATGATCAGGCGCGCACCGATCGGGTCCCAGCTGAGCACCGCCCAGCCCGAGCCCTGGATGCCGGCCGCGGCTGCGGCGAAGTGCGCCTGGAACTTCTCGAACGAGCCGAAGAACTCGTCGATCGCGGCCTTGAGCTCGCCTTCGGGCTGTCCGCCGCCCTCGGGCGAGAGGTTGGTCCAGAAGATCGAGTGGTTGACGTGACCGCCGAGGTTGAACGCGAGGTCCTTCTCGAGCTTGTTCACGTTTGCGAGGTTGCCGCTCTCGCGGGCCTCGGCCAGGCCGTCGAGTGCCGCGTTGGCACCGGCGACGTATGCGGCGTGGTGCTTGTCATGGTGCAGTTCCATGATCTTGCCGCTGATGTGCGGTTCCAGTGCCGCGAAGTCGTAGGGAAGGTCGGGGAGCGTGTAGGTCGCCATGTCGATTTCATCCAATCCGCGCCGCGCCACGGCGCTTGCCGATCCTCTGCGACGCCGAAGTGCCTCGCAGAGCAGACGTTTTTCATCCTACTGACGACAACGCCGCGGGCGGCCGGATGTTCCGAATGACGGACTCGCCACGACTTCAGCCGTCGAGACCGACGGGCACGGCGGCCTCGGTGCCGGGGATGCCCTCCTGCTGAGCCCGCTTGTCGGCCATCGCGAGCAGTCGTCGGATGCGACCGGCGACGGCGTCCTTGGTGAGCGGCGGGTCGGCGTGGTGGCCCAGCTCGTCGAGGCTCGCGTCGCGATGCGCGAGCCTGAGGCTTCCCGCGGTGCGCAGGTGCTCGGGCACGTCGTCGCCCAGAATCTCCAGCGCGCGCTCCACGCGAGCACATGCGGCCACGGCAGCCTGCGCCGATCGACGCAGGTTGGCGTCGTCGAAGTTGACGAGGCGGTTCACGCCTGCGCGCACCTCGCGGCGCTGGCGCATCTCCTCCCACGCGACGGCCGTGCGGCGAGCGCCCATCGCGGTGAGGATGGCGCGGATCGCCTCACCTTCGCGCACGACCACGCGCGGCAGACCGCGCACCTCGCGGGCCTTCGCCGCGATGCCGAGGCGATGCGCGGCGCCGACGAGCGCCATCGCCGCCTCGCCCGACGGGCACGAGATCTCGAGCATGGCCGATCGTCCGGGTTCGCTGAGGGATCCGGATGCCAGGAAAGCCCCGCGCCAGATGCCGGCGAGCTCTTCGGGGGAGCCGGTGGTGAGGCGGTTGGGCAGGCCGCGCACCGGACGGCGCCGCGCGTCGAGCAGACCGGTCTGGCGCGCCAGGGTCTCCCCCGCTGCGATGACGCGGACCGCCCAGCGGGCGCCGCTCGTGGATCCGCTCGTGCTCGCGACGCTGGCCTTGACCTGCGCGATCTCGGGACGCACGCCGTAGATCTCGGCGAGGTCGCGGCTGACCCGACGGGCCAGCAGCTCGGCATCCACCTCGGCCTCGACAGCGACGCGACCGGCGATGGAGTGCAGACCGCCCGCGAAACGCAGGATGGTCGTCACCTCAGCGACGCGCACCGTCGGGGGTGCGTTGCGCACGCTGACGAGCTCGGCCTTGACGTCGGTGGTTAGTGCCACGGGACTCCTCATGATCCAGGCGTCGGATCGCGACGCAAGGGACTAGCCTACAAGGCCCGGAGGCCGCGCACCGACCCGAGCGGCTGCCTCCCGCCGGGCGGATGCCGCCGGATCGGCAGTCACTCCCGACCGAGGTCGCGGTGGCGCACGTTGACGGCGACGCCGGGCACGTCGGCCAGGCGGCGAGCCAGCTCCTCGCTCATCGCCACCGAGCGGTGCTTGCCGCCGGTGCAGCCGATGGCGACCGTCGAGTGACTCTTGTTCTCGCGCTGATACCCCTCGAGCACCGGGCGCAGCGCCGCGGCGTACGCGTCGAGGAACTGCTCGGAGCCGGGCAGGCCCAGCACGTACTCGCGCACCGGCTCGTCGCGCCCGGTGAAGTCGCGCAGCTCCTCGTTCCAGAACGGGTTCGGCAGGAACCGCATGTCGGCCACGAGGTCGACGTCGGTGGGCAGACCGTACTTGAAGCCGAAGCTGAGGATGGTGAGGCGGTGCCGGGCCGTGCCCTCCTCCGAGAACATCTCGGTGACCTGCATCGCCAGCTGGTGGATGTTCAGCGTCGACGTGTCGATGAGCAGATCGGCCGATTCGCGGATGGTGGCCAGACGAGCGCGCTCGGTGCGGATGCCGTCGAGCAGGGTGCCGTCGCCCTGTAGCGGATGCGGGCGGCGCACGGCCTCGAATCGACGCACGAGCACGTCATCGGACGCGTCGAGGTAGAGCACCTTCACCCCACCGCGGCGGCGCAGCACACGGTACACATCGGGCAGCTCGTCGAACAGCCCGCGACCGCGGACGTCGACGACAGCCGCGATCTTCGGAAGGTTCCCGGCACCCATGTCGGTGAGCTCGAGAAGGGGCCGCAGGATCTGCGGGGGCAGGTTGTCGACCACGTACCAGCCGAGGTCCTCGAGTGCGTTCGCCGCTGTGGTGCGGCCGGCTCCCGACATCCCGGTGACGATGAGGAACTCGCCCTCTTCTGCGGCCGCCATCCGTGCTCCCTTCGCTGAGACAAGCCTACCGAGTCGCGGGCGCCTGTCCGCCCGCGAGATGGGCGTGGATGGTGGATGCCAGCACCGGCCCGATGCCCGCCACCTCGCTGATCTGCTCGGGGGTCGACGCGCGCAGCGCCGTGACCGACCCGAAGTGGGTGAGCAGCGCTTTGATGCGTGCGTCGCCGAGCCCGGGGATCTCGCGGAGCACCGTCTGGATGTCGCGACGGCGGCGCTTGCGCTGGTGGGTGATGGCGAACCGATGCGCCTCATCACGCAGCCGCTGCACGAGGTACAGCGCCTCGCTGGTGCGCGGAAGGATGACCGGGAAGTCATCGTCGGGCACCCAGATCTCCTCGAGCCGCTTGGCGATGCCGCACAGTGCGATCTCTGTGCGTCCGCTGTCGCGCAGTGCCCTCGCGGCCGCCTGCACCTGAGGCTGACCGCCGTCCACGACCAGCAGCTGCGGCCGGTAGGCGAAGCGCGGCCGTCGTCTTCCCTCGTCCTCGTCGTCATCCGCCGGCTCCGGGCCGGAGTCGACCCGGGCGAGTCGGCGCATGAGCACCTGGTACATCGAGTCGGTGTCGTCGGTCGTCTCGGCGATGTTGAACGAGCGGTACTGATCTTTGCGCGGCAGCCCGTCTTCGAAGACCACCATCGATGCGACGACGTTCGTGCCGCCGAGGTGCGAGATGTCGAAGCATTCGATGCGCAGCGGCGCCTCGGCCATGCCGAGAGCCTCCTGCAGGTCGGTGAGCGCCTGCGTGCGAGCGACATAGTCGCTGGTGCGCCGGGTCTTGTGCCGCAGCAGGGTCTGCTGCGCGTTGAGGGTGGCGGTGCGCATGAGATCGGCGCGCTGCCCGCGCTGAGCGACGGCGATCTCGACCCGGCGTCCGCGGCGGGCGCGGAGCCACTCCTCGAGCTCGGCGGCGTCGTCGGGCAGGGTGGGCACGAGCACGCGACGCGGGATGTCGGACGAGTCGCCGTAGACGCGCTGCAGGATCTGGTCGACGAGCTCTCCCCGGCTGATGTCGAGTTCTTTGTCGACGGTGAGGGAGCGCACACCGCGCACGCGGCCGCCGCGGATCACGAAGTGGTGCACGGCCGCCGACAGCTCGTCCTCGGCGATGCCGAACAGGTCGGCATCCTCATCCGACGGCAGCACGAGGGCGCTCTTGCCGAGCACGGCGTCGATCGCGGTGAGCTTGTCGCGGAAGCGCGCCGCCGCCTCGTAGTCCATCGCGGCGGAGGCCGCCTGCATGCGCTTAGTGAGATCGCGCGTGAAGCGCTCGTCACCGCCCGCCATGAAGGCCACGAAGTCGTCGACCATCGCGCGGTGCTCGTCGATCGTGACCTTCATCGAGCACGGGCCACCGCACTTGCCGATCTGGCCGGGGAAGCACGGTCGGCCCGTCTGCATGGCACGTCGATAGCTGGAGTCGCTGCACGTGCGGATCGGGAACGCCTTGACCATCAGGTCGATGGTCTCGTGCACGGCCCAGACCTTCGGGTACGGGCCGAAGTACCGCGCACCGGGGATGCGCCGGTTGCGCGTCACCATCACGCGCGGCGCTTCGTCTGCGAGGGTGATCGCCATGAACGGATACGACTTGTCGTCGCGGTAGCGCACGTTGAACGGCGGATCGAACTCCTTGATCCACATGTACTCGAGCTGCAGCGAGTCGACGTCGGTCGCGACGACGGTCCATTCGACGGATGCCGCGGTCGTGACCATCCGTCGCGTGCGCTCGTGCAGGGTGCGCAGCGGGGCGAAGTAATTCGACAGCCGCTGACGGAGGTTCTTCGCCTTGCCGACGTACAGCACCCGGCCGTCGGCATCGCGGAAGCGGTATACACCGGGGTCGGTGGGGATCTCCCCCGCGCGCGGCTTGTACGGGAGGACGTCCGCCATCAGCCGGCCTTGCGCGAGTCGCGCTCCTGCCCGAGGACCTCGGCGAGGAAGGCGCCCGTGTGGCTCTCCGCCACCTCGGCGATCTGCTCGGGGGTGCCCGTGGCGAGGATCTGCCCGCCGCCTGATCCTCCCTCGGGGCCGAGGTCGATCACCCAGTCGGACGACTTGATGACGTCGAGGTTGTGCTCGATGACGATGACGGTGTTGCCCTTGTCGACGAGGCCGTTCAGCACCTCGAGGAGCTTGCGCACGTCTTCGAAGTGCAGACCGGTGGTCGGTTCGTCGAGCACGTAGATGCTGCGTCCGTTGCTTCGCCGCTGCAGCTCGGTGGCCAGCTTGACGCGCTGCGCCTCGCCGCCCGAGAGCGTGGTCGCGGCCTGGCCCAGCCGCACGTAGCCGAGGCCGACGTCGACGAGCGTCTTCATGTACCGGTGGATCGCCTGGATCGGCTCGAAGAACTCGGCCGCCTCGGCGATGGGCATCTCGAGCACCTCGGCGATGTTCTTGCCCTTGTAGTGCACGGCCAGGGTGTCGCGGTTGTACCGCTTGCCGTGGCAGACCTCGCAGTCGACGTACACGTCGGGCAGGAAGTTCATCTCGATCTTGATCGTGCCGTCGCCCGAACAGGCGTCGCAGCGCCCGCCCTTGACGTTGAAGCTGAAGCGGCCCGGCAGATACCCGCGCACCTTCGCCTCGGGCGTCTCGCTGAACAGAGTGCGGATGCGGTCGAACACGCCCGTGTAGGTGGCGGGATTCGATCGCGGGGTGCGCCCGATCGGCGCCTGGTCGACGTGCACGACCTTGTCGAGGTTGTCGAGCCCGGTCACCCTGGTGTGCTTGCCCGGCACCGTGCGGGCCCCGTTGAGCCGGCCGGCGAGCACCTGGTACAGGATGTCGTTGACGAGAGACGACTTTCCCGAGCCGCTCACGCCGGTGACCGCGGTGAGCACGCCCAGAGGGAAGTCGGCGGTGACGTTCTTGAGGTTGTTCGCCTTGGCGCCGACGACGCTCAGCATCCGCTTCCTGTCGATCTTGCGGCGCTTGTCGGGCAGGGCGATCTCGCGCCGACCGGCGAGGTAGTCGCCGGTCATCGATGCGGACTCGGCGAGCAGCGCCGAGTACGGGCCGGAGTGCACGACCTCGCCGCCGTTCACACCGGCGCCCGGGCCGATGTCGACGACCCAGTCGGCAGCCTCGATCGTCTCCTCGTCGTGCTCCACCACGATCAGGGTGTTGCCGAGGTCGCGCAGACGCACCAGCGTCTCGATGAGGCGGCGGTTGTCACGCTGGTGCAGTCCGATCGAGGGCTCGTCCAGCACGTACAGCACGCCCGTCAGCCCGGAACCGATCTGCGTCGCGAGCCGGATGCGCTGCGCTTCGCCGCCGGAGAGGGAACCGGCCGAACGTCCGAGGTTCAGGTACGACAGGCCCACCTGCAGCAGGAACTCCAGGCGCAGGCGGATCTCACGCAGCACCTGCGCGGCGATCTTCGCCTCGCGCTCGGTGAGCTCGAGCTCGTGCATGAAGGTGCTGGCGTCGGCCAGGCTGAGCTCCGAGACCTCCGCGATCGAATGACCGTGCACCTTGACCGCGAGGACCTCGGGCTTGAGTCGCGCGCCGTCGCACACGGGGCACGGCACCTCTCGCAGGTACTCGCCCCACCGGCCGCGCTGAGTGTCGGACTCGGCCTGCTGGTACTGCCGCTCGATGTACGGCACGACGCCCTCGAACCCGGACGTGTAGCGCATCTCGCGCCCGTAGCGGTTCTTCCACTTGACACTGACCTTGTAGTTGTCGCCGCGCAGCACCGCCTCGCGCACGTCGGAATGCAGCTGATTCCAGGGCGTGTCGAGCGAGAAGTCGAGATCGCGGGCGAGCCCGTCGAGCAGGCGCTCGTAGTACTGGAACAGACCCTTGCCCTGCGTGGTCCACGGCAGGATGACGCCTTCGCTGATCGAGAGGTCCTCGTCGCCCAGCAGGAGGTCGACGTCGACCGACATCCGCGTGCCGAGGCCCGCGCAGGCCGGGCACGCGCCGAACGGCGCGTTGAACGAGAACGTGCGCGGCTCGATCTCGGTGAGCGCGATGGGATGTCCGTTCGGACAGGCGAGCTTCTCAGAGAAGGACTGCCAGGCGGCGTCGCCCTCCTCATCGACGAAGTTGACCTGCATGATGCCGCCGGCAAGGCCCAGCGCCGTCTCGACCGAGTCGGTGACGCGGCCGAGGATGTCGTCGGATGCCACGAGCCGGTCGACCACGACGGCGATGTCGTGCTTGTAGCTCTTCTTCAGAGTCGGCGGCTCGGCGAGCTGGATCAGCTCGCCGTCGACGATCGCGCGCGAGTAGCCCTTCGCGCCGAGCTCCTTGAAGAGGTCGACGAACTCGCCCTTCTTCTGCGTGACGACCGGCGCGACGATCTGATACCGCGTGCGCTCGGGCAGCTCGACGAGCTGATCGGCGATCTGCTGCACCGTCTGACGCTGGATCCGCTCACCGCACTCGGGGCAGTGCGGGATGCCGATGCGCGCCCACAGCAGACGCATGTAGTCGTGGATCTCGGTGATCGTGCCCACGGTCGATCGCGGGTTGCGGTTGGTCGACTTCTGATCGATCGAGACGGCCGGGCTCAGACCCTCGATGAAGTCGACGTCGGGGCGGTCGACCTGACCGAGGAACTGGCGGGCGTAGGCGCTGAGCGACTCGACGTAGCGTCGCTGTCCTTCGGCGAAGATCGTGTCGAACGCGAGACTGGACTTGCCCGACCCGGAGAGCCCGGTGAAGACGACCAGCGAGTCGCGGGGGATGTCGATGTCGACGTTCTTCAGATTGTGAACGCGGGCACCGCGAACACTCAGTTTTGCGGCGGAGGCGACGGGAACGATGGGCACCGTTCAAGTGTAGGAGCGACCACCGACACTGGGCTCCGCGTCAGCCGAGGGCGAACGAGCGTCGCGACCGGCGAACGGCTTCAGCGCATCACGGAGCGAGGCCACTTCCTCGATGCCCGCCCCGACGGCCGCCATGACGGCATGCGGCACCTCGACGGCTCTGGCACGCAGCGCGCGGCCGGCATCGGTGAGGGTGATGTCGAGACGGCGCTCGTCCGCCGCGCTGCGCGCACGCTGGACCAGCCCGTCCTTCTCGAGCCGCTTGACCAGCGGCGAGGCGCTCGCCGGCTCGAGCGCGAGTTCTGCGGCCAGGTCGGTGAGCGAACGTGGCGAGTGCTCCCACAGGGCGAGCATCACGAGGTACTGCGGGTGCGTGAGGCCGAGCGGCTCGAGGATGGGCCGGTAGACGGCGACCACGTTGCGCGCCGCGGTGACCATGGCGAAGCAGAGCTGGTTCTCGAGTCGCAGCAGCTCGTCGTCGGACGTCATGCCACCGATTCTACGTGCAGAGATGTTCAGTACACTAAAGATATGGCCGAGACCCCCGCCCCTGTCCCGCTGCGCACCCGCATCCGCGAGGCCGGCGGCCTCTATGCGTGGTTCAACATCAATCTGATCAAGTACGCCGGGCCCGCATCGGTGGGGCCGTACGAGCCCACCCTGCCGCCCAGTGCCGAAGAGCGAGCGCAGCGTGCCTGCCCGCTGTGCGGCAGGGCGATGAATCAGCACACGATCGACCGCAGCGGGCCGAAGCCGCTGATGCACTGCCCCTGATCGCCGAAGGCCGCCCGGGTCGGCGTATCAGGCGTGCCCGGCCCGCTCCATCGCGCGCAGCTCCTTCTTCAGATCCTGCACCTCGTCGCGCAGACGCGCGGCCAGCTCGAACTTGAGCTCGGCGGCGGCGGCGAGCATCTGGTCGGACAGATCGGCGATCGTCTCCTCGAGCTGCGTCGCGCCTTCGGCGGCGATCCCCGTGCGGCGCAGGTTCGGCGTCGGCGACTTGCCCCTGCCGCTCTTGTTGCGCGCCGATCGCATGTCTGCCGTGTCGGCGGCCTCGCGGGCGAGCACCTCGGTGATGTCCGCGATCCGCTTGCGCAGCGGCTGCGGATCGACCCCGTTCTCCTTGTTGTACGCGATCTGCTTCTCCCGGCGACGTTCGGTCTCCTCGATGGCCTTGGCCATCGAGTCGGTCATGTTGTCGGCGTACATGTGCACCTCGCCCGAGACGTTGCGCGCCGCACGGCCGATCGTCTGGATCAGCGACGTCCCCGAGCGCAGGAAGCCCTCCTTGTCGGCGTCGAGGATGGCGACGAGCGACACCTCCGGAAGGTCGAGCCCCTCTCGCAGCAGGTTGATGCCGACCAGCACGTCGTAGACCCCGGCGCGCAGCTCGCTGAGCAGCTCGACGCGTCGCAGCGTGTCGACGTCGGAGTGCAGGTATCGCACCCGCACGCCGTGCTCGCCGAGGAAGTCGGTGAGCTCTTCCGCCATCTTCTTCGTGAGCGTCGTGACCAGCACGCGCTCGTCGCGTTCGGCCCGCAGACGGATCTCCTCGAGCAGGTCGTCGATCTGGCCCTTCGACGGCTTCACGATGATCTGCGGGTCGACGAGGCCGGTGGGGCGGATGATCTGCTCGACCACGCCGTCGGCGATGCCCATCTCGTACTTGCCCGGCGTCGCCGACAGGTACACCGTCTGACCGATCCGGTTCTTGAACTCGTCCCACCGCAGCGGACGGTTGTCCATCGCGCTGGGCAGCCGGAAGCCGTGTTCGACGAGGGTGCGCTTGCGCGACGCGTCGCCCTCGTACATGGCGCCGATCTGCGGCACGGTCACGTGCGACTCGTCGATGACGAGCAGGAAGTCGTCCGGGAAGAAGTCGAGCAGGGTGTGCGGCGGCTCGCCCGGCATCCGCCCGTCCATGTGCCGCGAGTAGTTCTCGATGCCCGAGCAGAAGCCGAGCTGCTGAAGCATCTCGATGTCGAAGGTCGTGCGCATGCGCAGGCGCTGCGCCTCGAGCAGCTTGCCCTGACGCTCGAATTCGGCCAGCCGTTCCTCGAGCTCGTGCTCGATCGTGCCGATCGCGCGCTGCACGACGTCCGTCCCGGCGACGTAGTGCGAGGCGGGGAAGATCGGCACCGAGTCGAGCCTGGCGATGACCTCGCCGGTCAGCGGATGCAGCGAGTACAGCGCCTCGATCTCGTCGCCGAACAGCTCGATCCGGATCGCGTGCTCTTCGTAGACCGGGATGATCTCGATCGTGTCGCCGCGCACCCGGAAGTTGCCCCGCGAGAAGTCGACGTCGTTGCGGTTGTACTGCATGGCGATGAACTGGCGGATCAGCGCGTCGCGGTCGTAGCGCTCCCCCACCTGCAGCGCGACCATGGCTCGCAGGTACTCCTCCGGAGCGCCGAGACCGTAGATGCACGACACGGTCGAGACCACGACGACGTCGCGTCGGCTGAGCAGCGAGTTCGTCGTCGAGTGACGCAGTCGCTCGACCTCGGCGTTGACCGAGGAGTCCTTCTCGATGAAGGTGTCGGTCTGCGGCACGTACGCCTCGGGCTGGTAGTAGTCGTAGTACGAGACGAAGTACTCGATCGCGTTGTTCGGCATGAGCTCGCGGAACTCGTTCGCCAGCTGCGCCGCCAGGGTCTTGTTGTGCGCCATCACCAGGGTCGGCCGCTGCACCTGTTCGATGAGCCAGGCCGTGGTCGCCGACTTTCCGGTTCCGGTGGCTCCGAGCAGCACGACGTCGGTCTCGCCGGCGTTGATGCGTGCCGCGAGCTCGGCGATGGCCTGCGGCTGGTCGCCCGCCGGCATGTACTCGCTGACGACCTCGAAGGGGCGGACGCTGCGCGTGGGTTGCATCCGTCCAGCCTACGAGCAGCCACCGACACCGAGGGCGGATGCACGCCACCCCGCGGTCACGTCGACGCGGTCAGTGTGCTCCACAGTGCGTCGACCTGCGCGAGCGTGTGCTCGAGCGTTCCCGACGTGTCGATGACCACATCGGCGATCGCGCGGCGCTCGGCGTCCGAGACCTGCGCGCCGATGCGGCGCCGCGCATCCTCCTCGGTCATGCCGCGCAGCTGCGTCATCCGCTGCACGCGTGCGTCGGCCGGGGCATCCGCGACCACGATGAGATCCCACGGGTCGTCGACGCGCGCCTCGACGAGCAGCGGCACGTCGTACACGACCACCGCCGCGGGATCGGCGGCGAACGCGGCGTCGAAGCGCCGCTGCGACTGTGCGCGCACGGCGGGATGCACGATGGCGTTCAGCCGCCGCAGTGCGGCGTCGTCGCCGAAGACGCGTGCGCCGAGTGCGGCGCGATCCAGCGACCCGTCAGCGGCGATCATCTCCCCACCGAAGGCCGCGGCGATCGCATCGAGCACGGGGCTGCCCGGCCGCTGCACCTCGCGCACGATCGCGTCGGCGTCGATCACGGTGGCACCGTGCTCGGCGAGGCGCCCGGCGATGGTCGACTTGCCCGAGGCGATGCCTCCGGTGAGCGCGATGAGTGGCATCCGCCCATCCTGTCACGCGACGGCCGGGTTCCGGATATGCGGAACGGGCCGCCACCCGAAGGTGACGGCCCGTTCTGACGTGCTCGGTGATCAGCTGTTGCCGCCCGAGAGCTTCTCGCGCAGCGCGGCGAGAGCCTCGTCGTCGGCAAGGGTGCCGGCACCGGTCGAGTCGGTCGAGAACGTCTGAGCGCCGAAGTCGTCGCCCGCAGCAGCCTCGGCCTCGGCGGCCTTGACGACCTGAGCCTTGTGCGCCTCCCAGCGGGCCTGCGCAGCGGCGTACTCCTGCTCCCAGGCCTCGCGCTGAGCGTCGAAGCCTTCCTTCCAGGCGCCGGTCTCGGCGTCGAAGCCCTCCGGGTACTTGTACTCGCCGTTCTCGTCGTACTCGGCGAGCATGCCGTACAGAGCCGGGTCGAACTCGGTGCCGTTGGGGTCGACCGACTCGTTGGCCTGCTTCAGCGACAGCGAGATGCGGCGACGCTCGAGGTCGATGTCGATGACCTTGACGAAGACCTCTTCGCCGACCGACACGACCTGCTCGGCCAGCTCGACGTGCTTGCTGGAGAGCTCGGAGATGTGCACGAGGCCCTCGATGCCGTCTGCGACGCGCACGAACGCACCGAACGGAACGAGCTTGGTGACCTTGCCCGGTGCGATCTGACCGATCGCGTGGGTGCGGGCGAAGACCTGCCACGGGTCCTCCTGCGTCGCCTTCAGCGACAGGGAGACGCGCTCGCGGTCGAGGTCCACCTCGAGGATCTCGACGGTGACCTCCTGGCCGACCTCGACGACCTCGGAGGCGTGCTCGATGTGCTTCCACGACAGCTCGGAGACGTGCACGAGACCGTCCACGCCGCCCAGGTCGACGAACGCACCGAAGTTGACGATCGACGAGACGACACCCTTGCGGACCTGACCCTTGTGCAGGTTGTTCAGGAACGTGGTGCGCGACTCCGACTGCGTCTGCTCGAGCAGGGCGCGGCGGCTGAGCACCACGTTGTTGCGGTTCTTGTCGAGTTCGAGGATCTTCGCCTCGAGCTCCTGACCGAGGTACGGGGTGAGGTCGCGGACACGGCGCAGCTCGATGAGCGAGGCGGGCAGGAAGCCACGCAGGCCGATGTCGACGATGAGGCCGCCCTTGACGACCTCGATGACGGTGCCGGTGACGACCCCGTCGTCTTCCTTGATCTTCTCGACGTCGCCCCAGGCGCGCTCGTACTGGGCGCGCTTCTTGGAGAGGATCAGACGGCCTTCCTTGTCCTCCTTCTGGAGAACGAGGGCCTCGACCTGGTCGCCGACGGCGACGACCTCGTTGGGGTCGACGTCGTGCTTGATGGAGAGCTCGCGGGAGGGGATGACACCCTCGGTCTTGTAGCCCACGTCGAGCAGAACCTCATCGCGGTCGATCTTGACGATCGTGCCCTCGATGATGTCGCCGTCGTTGAAGAACTTCAGGGTCTTCTCGACCGCGGCCAGGAAGTCCTCAGCAGAGCCGATGTCGTTGATCGCGACCTGCTTGGTGGCCGGGGCGGTCGTTGCGCTAGTCATGTAGTGGGTTGTCCTTGTGAATGGATGATCGGGCTTCGACGGCCGGCGCGCACGCCGGGTGGATCCTCGAAGCGGTTGGCTGTTGAATGCGATGCCACGAGGGCAGGCACAGGCCTGCCACGAGTGACGCTTCAGATTATCAGATCCGCCGTCCGGCCGCTCCCCCTCTGCTCCTAAGCTGGAGCGGTGACCGAACGTCTGATGCTGCTCGACACCGCCAGCCTGTACTTCCGGGCGTTCTTCGGCGTGCCCGACAAGGTGAAGGCGCCCGACGGGACGTCGGTGAACGCGACTCGCGGACTGCTCGACATCATCGCCAAGCTCGTGACGCTCTACCAGCCGGCGCAGCTCATCGCCTGCTGGGACGACGACTGGCGTCCGCAGTGGCGAGTCGACCTGATCCCGAGCTACAAGGCGCACCGTGTGGTCGAGGAGGTGACCGACGCTCCCGACGTCGAGGAGGTTCCGGATGCCCTGCAGCAGCAGATCCCGCTGATCCGCGAGGCGCTCGGCATCCTCGGCATCCCGATCATCGGGGCGGCCGAGCACGAAGCCGACGACGTCATCGGCACGCTGGCCACCGGTGCGGCCCTGCCCGTCGACATCGTCACCGGCGACCGCGATCTGTTCCAGCTCGTCGACGACAGCCGGGACGTGCGTGTCATCTACACGGCGCGCGGCATGAGCAACCTCGAGGTCGTCACCGACGAGACGGTCGTCGCCAAGTACGGCGTGCTCCCCGCTCAGTACGCGGACTTCGCCACCCTGCGCGGCGACGCCTCCGACGGCCTGCCCGGTGTGAAAGGCGTCGGTGAGAAGACCGCGGCGAGCCTGCTGCGCGCGCACGGCGACCTCGCGGGCATCCGGGCCGCCGCCGCGGACGGTCATCTCACGGCGACCGTGACGGCGCGGTTCGCCGAGGGCTCGGACTACCTCGACGTGGCTCCCACCGTGGTGAAGGTCGCGACCGATCTCGACGTCTCCGCGCCGGGCGTCGCGCTGGGCGGGCTGGACGCCGCCGCGCGGGATGCCGCCGACGCCCTCGCCGAGAGATGGAACCTGGGCTCGTCGATGTCCCGCGCGCTGAGCGCCCTGGCACCCGCCGGCGACGCCGGCTGACTCAGCGGCGCACCCTCAGCCGCGCGCTCTCAGCCGAGTGCCCAGGCGCGCAGCCGTTCGATCCCCCAGGTGGTGACGATGCGCTCCGCCGGCACTCCTGCCGCCTCGGCGCGCTCGGCTCCGTGATCGAGCAGCGACAGCTGCCCTGGCGCGTGCGCGTCGGAGTCGATCGAGAACAGGCACCCCTCGTCGAGGGCGAGCGCGATCAGGTCGTCGGGCGGGTCCTGGCGCTCGGGGCGCGAGTTGATCTCCACCGCGACACCGTTCTCGGCGCACGCGGCGAACACCGCTCTCGCGTCGAACTGAGACTGCGGACGCGTGCCCCTCGACCCTTCGACGAGACGTCCCGTGCAGTGTCCGAGCACGTTGACGCGGGGATCCGCGACAGCTGCCCGCATCCGCGCGGTCATCGGTCCGGCATCCATCCGCAGCTTGGAGTGCACCGATGCGACGACGATGTCGAGCTGGTCGAGCATCTCGGGTGTCTGATCGAGCGCTCCGTCCTCGAGGATGTCCACCTCGATGCCGGCGAGCACGGTGAGACCGTCGCCGGACTGCGCACGCACCAGCGGGATCTGCTCGCGCAGCCTCTCCGCAGACAGACCGCGCGCCACCCTCAGCCGCGGCGAGTGGTCGGTGATGGCCAGGTATTCGTGGCCGAGCGCGCGTGCGGCCGCCACCATGGTCTCGATCGGCGTCGTCCCGTCGGACCAGTCGGTGTGGCTGTGCAGGTCGCCCTTCAGCCGCGCGCGCAGCGCGGAGCGGCGCTCGGGCTCGACCTCGCCGCGCAGCTCGACGAGGTAGTCCGGCACCCGGCCCTCCTGCGCCTGCCGGATGACGGCGAACGTGGAGTCGCCGATGCCCTTCTGCGCTCTGAGCCTCGTGGGGTCGTTCAGCACGTCCTGCGGCAGCGTGGCCACGACGGTCGCCGCCTGCCGGAAGGCTTTGGCGCGATAGCGGGATGCGCGCTCGCGTTCGAGCAGCGAGGCGATCTCGAGGAGGGCGTCGGCGGCGTCCACGATCGATCCGCGCCGCTCAGGCGGGCAGCGGCTCCCTGGTGACCTGCACCCACTGGTCGAGCTTGGCGGAGGCGCGTCCGTCGTCGATCACGGCGGCGGCGCGCGTGTACGCATCGCGCAGCCGCTCGACCATCGGGACCTGCGTCAGCGTCGAATCGTGCGAGAGCTCGTACGCAACGATGCCGGCGGCCGCGTTCAGCAGCACGATCTCGCGAACCGCGCCCGTCTCACCTGCGAGGGTGCGCCGCAGGACGGATGCGTTGTGGTCGGGCGAGCCGCCCACCAGGTCGCCGAGGTCGGCGAGCGGGATGCCCAGGTCGCGCGGGTCGAGGTCGTGCTGGTGGATGTCTCCGCGCGTGACCTCCCAGATGCGGCTGTGCCCCGTGGTGGTGAGCTCGTCGAGCCCGTCGTCGCCGCGGAAGACGAGCGCGGTCGCGCCGCGGGTGCGGAACACGCCGGTGATCAGCGGCACGCGGTCGAGCTGCGCGACGCCCACCGCGTTGGCCTCGGCGCGCGCCGGATTGCAGAGCGGGCCCAGCATGTTGAAGACGGTCGGCACCGCGAGCTCGGCCCGCGCGACGCCGGCGTTCTTGAATCCCGGGTGGAAGGCTGCCGCCGACACGAACGTGATGCCGGTGCGCTCGAGCGCCGCGGCCACGCGCTCCGGGTCGAGCGAGATGTCGAGGCCGAGGGCGGCCAGCACGTCGGACGACCCCGACGACGAGCTCGCAGCGCGGTTGCCGTGCTTGACCACCGGGATGCCGGATGCCCCGATGATGATCGCCGCGGTGGTGGAGATGTTCACGGTGCCGATGCGGTCGCCTCCGGTGCCCACGATGTCGAGCACATCCGAGGAGACGGGCAGCGGGACGGCGGCCTCGAGGATGGCGTCGCGGAAGCCGACCATCTCGTCGATGGTCTCGCCCTTGGCGCGCAGCGCCACGAGGAAGCCGGCGAGCTGGGCATCCGTCACCTTCCCGCGCATGACCTGTCGCATCGCCCAGGTCGACTCCCACACGCTCAGATCGCGGCGATCCAGGAGGGTCGAGAGAAGATCGGGCCAGGTGAGGGTGTCAGCCATGACTGCGATCCTAATCGTGCGCCGGATGCTGTCGTCTCGAGATGACGGCATGTTCTCGGGCCACCCACGCCGGGCTGAGCACGGGAATGCGGCACATTCGCAGGCACTTCTTAGGTTCTCCTAAGTCGCCGGACAGCACGACGGGCCACGTCGGTGCGAGAATCCCCGCACGGAATCGGCCATAATGGTCTGGTGACCACCTCAGCGACGTATGCCCCGGCGGCAAGAACCATCAAGCGCCCCAATCCGGTCGCTGTCGGCACCATCGTGTGGCTCGGCAGCGAAGTCATGTTCTTCGCGGGACTCTTCGCGATCTACTTCACCCTGCGCAGCACCTCACCCGAGCTCTGGGCGGACCGCACCGAGATGCTCAACGTGGTGTACGCCTTCGTCAACACGGTCATCCTGGTGGCGTCGTCGTTCACCTGCCAGATGGGCGTGTTCGCCGCTGAAGACCTGCAGCCGTACCGCATCGACAAGGGCAAGGTGAACGCGTTCGGGCGTCGCCGCCTGTTCGGCTGGGGCATGGTCGAGTGGTTCTGGCTCACCTTCATCCTCGGCGCGATCTTCGTCAGCGGCCAGGTGTGGGAGTACGCCCAGCTCGTGGCGGAGGGCCTGCCCATCACCGCCGACTCGTACGCCTCGGCGTTCTACATCACCACCGGCTTCCACGCCCTGCACGTCACCGGCGGCCTCATCGCCTTCGTGCTGGTCATCGGCCGTGCGTACGCCGTCAAGAACTTCGGCCACAAGGAGGCGACCTCCTCGATCGTCGTGTCGTACTACTGGCACTTCGTCGACGTCGTGTGGGTCGCCCTGTTCGCCGTCATCTACTTCCTGAAATAAGAGCGGAGCGATTTTTCGAAATGGCACGAGAGAAGAAGCACCGCTCGCGCGGTCGCCGCAGTCCCCTCGCCGCTGCCGCCCTGGTCGGCGCCGGTCTGCTGCTCACCGGCGGCGTCTACGCCGGTGCGTCGGCTGCGATGGCATCGACCACGGGCACGCAGAGCAGCGCAACGGCAGAGCTGACCGTCGAGGACGGCCAGAAGCTGTTCACCGCGAACTGCGCCACCTGCCACGGCCTCGACATGCAGGGCACGAGCGAAGGACCGAGCCTCATCGGCGTCGGTGAGCTCTCCGTCGAGTTCCAGGTGGCGACCGGCCGCATGCCGCTGCAGATGCAGGGACCGCAGGCGCCTCAGAAGCCCGCGCAGTTCACCGACGCACAGATCCGCGCCATGGCCGCGTACGTGCAGAGCGTCGCCCCCGGACCGGGCTACCCCGAGGACTGGGTGACCGCCGGCAAGCAGAACCCCGACAGCGCGAGCGACGAGGTCGACATCGCACACGGTGCGGAGCTGTTCCGCATCAACTGCGCGATGTGCCACAACGTCGCTGCGGCCGGTGGTGCGCTGACCGAGGGCAAGTACGCCCCGGCGCTGAGCTCGACCAGCCCGCTGCACATCTACGCGGCCATGGTCACCGGCCCGCAGAACATGCCGGTCTTCGGAGACATGAACCTGAGCACCGAGGACAAGCGCGACATCATCGCCGCCCTCGTCTACCAGCAGGAGGCCGTGCAGATCGGCGGCTTCACGCTCGGGTCGCTCGGTCCGGTCTCGGAGGGCCTGTTCATCTGGATCTTCGGAATCGGCGCACTGGTCGCCCTCACCGTGTGGATCACGGCGAAGTCCAACTGACGCACTGTCATCGAAGAGTTACGTACGAGGAGCACCATGGCACACGACGACGACACGCAGGCTCTTGACAGGGCCTACCAGCCCTCGCGGGGGCTGGGCGTCGCAGTCAGCGATCCTGCGGAGAACCCGGGACTGCCGCCACACCGTGAGCGGATGACCGACAAGGACCCGCGCGCCGAGAAGGCGGCGGTCCGCACGGTCTACACCCTGTTCTACCTGTCGCTCGCCGGCAGCATCTGGGCGGTCGCCGCATACATGCTGTTCCCGATCGAGAGCGGCCTGGCGATCGACATCCGCCACAACAACATGTACATCGGCATCGGCATCGCTCTCGCGCTGCTGGCGCTCGGTATCGGCGCCATCCACTGGTCGAAGGCGCTGATGTCCGACAAGGAGTACATCGAGCACCGCCACCCGACCCGAGGCAAGGACGCGACCCGCGCCGGCGCCGTCGAGGCGTTCGCGGCCGCGAACGAGGACTCCGGCTTCGGCCGTCGTGCCGTGATCCGCAACTCGCTGATCGCCGCCGTGGTCGCCTCGATCCTGCCCGGCCTCACCCTGTTCCGCGGCCTCGCTCCGCACAACAACGCGAACGGCGACCCCCTCGCGGGCGACCCGGTCGCACTGCTGAAGCACACCATGTGGAAGAAGGGCATGCGCCTGGCGCGTGACCCCGAGGGCACACCCATCCGTGCCGCCGACGTCACCCTCGGCTCGGCCTTCCACGTGATCCCCGAGCCGCTCGCCGAGCTGGGACACGCAGAGGGCTACATGGAGGAGAAGGCCAAGGCCATCGTGCTGCTCATGCGCCTGCGCCCCGAGCAGCTGATCGAGGCCGAGGACCGCAAGGACTGGTCGTACGACGGCATCGTCGCCTACTCCAAGGTCTGCACACACGTCGGCTGCCCCGTCGCGCTGTACGAGCAGCAGACCCACCACCTGCTGTGCCCGTGCCACCAGTCGCAGTTCGACGTCACGGACCACGCCAAGGTCATCTTCGGCCCGGCAGCGCGTCCGCTGCCGCAGCTGCCCATCGCCGTCGACGATGAGGGCTACCTCATCGCGCAGAGCGACTTCACCGAACCCGTCGGCCCGAGCTTCTGGGAGCGTCATTGAGCACCGCAACTCTTAAAGAGGACACCAAGCAGAAGCCCCTGGGCGGACGCTTCATCGGCGCGACGGCGAACTACATCGACGAGCGCACCAGCCTGTCCGGCTTCGTCAAGGAGCTCGGTCGCAAGATCTTCCCCGACCACTGGTCGTTCATGCTGGGCGAGATCGCGCTCTGGGCGTTCGTCGCCGTCTTCCTGTCTGGAACGTTCCTGACGTTCTTCTTCCAGGCCTCGATGGCACCCACGCACTACACCGGTGCGTACGCACCGCTGCGCGGCGTCGAGATGACCGCGGCGTTCGAGTCGGCGCTGCGCATCTCGTGGGACATCCGCGGTGGTCTCCTGGTTCGCCAGATCCACCACTGGGCGGCGCTGGTGTTCATCGCGGGCATCGGCATCCACATGCTGCGCGTGTTCTTCACCGGCGCGTTCCGCAAGCCGCGCGAGCTCAACTGGGTGATCGGCTTCGTGCTGTTCGTCCTCGCTCTCGCCGAGGGCTTCACGGGCTACTCGCTGCCGGACGACCTGCTCTCGGGCAACGGCCTGCGCATCATCGACGGCATGATCAAGGGACTGCCCCTGATCGGCACCTGGACCTCGTTCCTCATCTTCGGAGGCGAGTTCCCCGGTGACGACATCGTCGGCCGCCTGTACACGATGCACATCCTGCTGCTGCCGCTTCTGGTGATCGCGTTCATCGGACTGCACCTGATGCTGATGGTGATCAACAAGCACACCCAGTTCGCCGGCCCCGGCCGCACGAACGACAACGTCGTCGGCTACCCGATGATGCCGGTGTACATGTCGAAGATGGGCGGCTTCTTCTTCATCGTCTTCGGTGTGATCGTGCTGATCGCCTCGTTCTTCCAGATCCTGCCGTTCTGGGATTACGGCCCCTACGACCCGTCTCCGATCTCGGCGGGTACGCAGCCGGACTGGTACATCGGCTTCGCCGACGGTGCCCTGCGCCTCGCTCCCCCGCACCTGGACGTGATGATCGGCAACTTCACGCTTTCGCTCGGCATCGTGATCCCCGTGCTGGTCCTCGGGCTGTTCATCGTCGTCGTGGCGATCTACCCGTTCATCGAAGCGTGGATCACGGGCGACAAGCGCGAGCACCACCTCGCCGACCGTCCCCGCAACGCCCCGACCCGCACCGCGATCGGTGTCGCCGGAGTGATCTTCTACGCAGTGCTGTGGGCTGCGGCCTCGTCCGACCTCATGGCCACGCACTTCATGCTCACCATGGAGGGCGTCATCCACGCCCTGCAGGCGCTGCTGTTCGTCGGACCGATCCTCGGATACTTCGTGACGAAGCGCATCTGCATCGCGCTGCAGAAGAAGGACCGCGAGATCGTGCTGCACGGCTACGAGTCGGGTCGCATCGTGCGCCTCCCCGGCGGCGAGTTCATCGAGGTGCACCAGCCGGTCGACGTGTACGACCGCTGGAAGCTCATCGACTACGCCACCTACGAGCCCCTCGTCGTGCGGCCGAACGCCAAGGGACGCATCCCGTGGCACGAGAACCTGCGCAGCTCGATCTCGCGCTGGTTCTACGAGGACCGCCTGCAGCCGCTCACCCAGGCCGAGATCGCAGCAGCCGACGCGCACCAGCAGCACACGCTGGCGCACGACGCCGAGATCGAGGCTGCGGAGATCGCCGGTGCTCACGCGCGCGCCGGTGTGACCTCCGAGGCCCAGATCGCGGAGACCGACCTGCACGTCGATGAGACGCCGAACACCCCGAGCTCGGTGATCGCTCAGGAGCCTGCGAAGAAGCGCAGGAAGAAGTCGGAGGACGGCAAGTAAGCCGTACTCCCCCACGACTGAGGGCCCGTCCGATTCGGACGGGCCCTCAGTCGTCTCCGTGGGCGGCTGGTGCGGGCATCCGGCTCGCGGGGCTGAGCCATCCGGCTCGCGGACGGAACCATTCGACTCGCGGACGCGTGCAGCCATCGCCCACCGTCATTCTCGGCTGCCGGTGCACGCTGCAGAGTAGCCTGTGACGATGATGGATCGACAGGACTTCTTCGCCGCCAAGCTGCAGTTCGAAACCGACGCGAGCGACGTGTATGCCGCTCAGAAGGCCGGTACGAGGCTCGTGGTGGTGGATGTGCGTTCGGACGAGGCGTGGGCGCAGGGACGCGTTCCCGGAGCCGTCCGCATGCACTACAGCGAGATCGCCGATCGGGCCGGCGAGGAGATCGCGTCGGACGCGTCAGTGGTCGTGTACTGCTGGAGCCCCGGCTGCAACGCCGGCGCGAAGGGTGCGCTCGAGTTCGCGAAGCTGGGCTACCGGGTGCGCGAGATGATCGGCGGTTTCGAGTACTGGGTGCGCGAGGGGTATCCCGTCGAGGATCACGACGGCATCCACCGTCGTCCGATCGACCCGCTCACCGGCGTGCCGCGCGTGCGCACCCGCCCCTGACTGACGCACACGGCCGCCGACCCGGGTACGCAGAAGGGCCCCTGGACGAATCCAGGGGCCCTTCTGCGGTCGGACAGACGCGTCAGCGTGCGAAGTGTCCGCGGTAGTACTCGTACACCCAGCCGACGATCGCCACGACGAAGATCGCCAGGCCGATCGGCAGGAGGAAGTGGCCGACCGCGAGGCCGAGCAGGAAGACGGCTGCGGACCCGGAGAGGACCAGCGGCCACCACGACCAGGGCGCGAACTCGCCGAGCTCGGGGTCACCGTCGTCGATGTCGGCGGTCAGCACGTCTTCGGGCAGCTCGCCGCCCTGCGCCTTGTAGGTGCGCTGCAGGTAGACGGCGATCATGGCGCCCATGAAGGCCACGAACAGCAGGGCCACGGTGCCGACCCACTCCACGTACCCGTGGAAGGGATCGACGAGGTTCCAGACCGTGTAGATGGCGGACGCGATCGTGAAGAAGGTCGCGATGATCCACCAGAGGATGACATTGCTGCGCATGACTTACTTGACCTCTCCCGCTGCGACGCCCACCGGGTGCTCCGCGGCCTCAGGGTGGTTCAGGTCGAATGCCGGACGCTCGCTGCGGATGCGCGGGATCGACGTGAAGTTGTGACGCGGGGGCGGGCACGAGGTCGCCCACTCGAGCGATGCACCGTATCCCCACGGGTCGTCGACGGTGACCTTCGGAGCCTTGCGTGCGGTGATCCACACGTTGAGGAAGAAGGGCAGCATCGATGCGCCGAGGATGATGGCACCGATCGTGGAGACCTGGTTGCCCCACTCCCAGTTGTCGTGGGTGGCGTAGTCGGCGTAGCGGCGGGGCATGCCGTCGACGCCCAGCCAGTGCTGCACGAGGAACGTCATGTGGAAGCCGATGAACAGCATCCAGAAGTGGATGTAGCCCAGACGCTCGTTGAGCATGCGACCGGTCCACTTCGGCCACCAGAAGTAGAAGCCGGCGAACATCGCGAACACCACGGTGCCGAACACCACGTAGTGGAAGTGCGCGACCACGAAGTACGAGTCGCTCAGGTGGAAGTCCAGCGGCGGGGCCGCGAGGATGACGCCGGTCAGGCCGCCGAACACGAACGAGACGAGGAAGCCGAGGGCGAACACCATCGGAGTCTCGAAGGTGATCGAGCCGCGCCACATCGTGCCGATCCAGTTGAAGATCTTCACGCCTGTCGGAACCGCGATGAGCATCGTCATCAGGGCGAAGAACGGAAGCAGCACACCGCCGGTCACGTACATGTGGTGAGCCCACACGGCAACCGAGAGCGAGGCGATCGCGATGGTCGCGTAGACCAGCGTCTTGTATCCGAAGATCGGCTTGCGGCTGAAGACGGGGAAGATCTCGGACACGATGCCGAAGAACGGCAGCGCGATGATGTAGACCTCAGGGTGTCCGAAGAACCAGAACAGGTGCTGCCACAGCAGCACGCCGCCGTTCGCGACGTCGTAGATGTGCGAGCCGAGCACGCGATCGGCGGCAGCGGCGAGGATCGCCGCGGCGAGCACGGGGAACGCCATCAGGATCAGCAGGCTGGTGATCAGCGTGTTCCAGGAGAAGATCGGCATGCGCCACATGGTCATGCCCGGCGCGCGCATCGTGATGATCGTGGTGATGAAGTTCACCGCGCCGAGGATGGTGCCGAAACCGGACATGCCGAGACCGAGCATCCAGAGGTTGCCGCCCACACCCGGCGAGAACGACGAGTTGGCGAGCGGCTGGTAGGCGAACCATCCGAACGACGCCGCACCCTGCGGGGTGAGGAAGCCGGCGATCGCCATGACCGATCCGAACGTGAACAGCCAGAAGGCGAACGCGTTCAGTCGCGGGAACGCCACATCGGGGGCACCGAGCTGCAGCGGCAGGATCGCGTTGGCGAAGCCGGCGAACAGCGGCGTCGCGAACATCAGCAGCATGATCGTGCCGTGCATCGTGAACAGCTGGTTGTACTGCTCCTTGGTCGGCACGATCTGCATGCCGGGCGCGAACAGCTCGGCACGGATGATCAGCGCCATCACGCCGCCGAGGAGGAAGAACAGCACCGAGGCGATCAGGTACATGTACCCGATCGTCTTGTGGTCGGTGGATGTCATCCACTTGACGACGATGTTGCCCTTCTGCTCCACGCGGGAGGAGGTGAGCAGGGCTGCCTGACGCGGCGGCAGCGTGGTCGGGCGTGCGCCCGGCGCTGTCGTGGGTTCAGCTGTGGTGGTCATGGCTTACTCCTCTTCCCCAGGCTTCGTGCTCGCGCCGTTCCCGGGGAGATTGCTGAGTCGGTCGTAGGCGTCGGTGATGTCGCCCGTGTTGCCCTGCTCGCGCAGGGTCTCGAGGTATGCGTCGTACTCGTCCTGCTCGACGACCTTCACGTTGAAGAGCATCATCGAGTGGTACTCACCGCAGAGCTCGGCGCACTTGCCGTCGTACTCGCCGACGCGCGTGGGGATGAACGACCAGGAGTTGTCCTTGCCGATGTACATGTCCTTCTTGTACAGGAAGTCGATGATCCAGAAGGAGTGGATCACATCACGCGACTGCAGGTCGATCGTGACCTTCTTGTCGACGGGCAGCACGAGCGTCGGAAGCTTCTCGCGCTCGATGTCGCCGTTCTCGTCGGGATCGGCCTGCACGCCCATGGTCCACACGGGCTCGGCCTCGTCGTCACCGCCGTACTGGAAGTCCCACGCCCACTGCTTGGCGATCGCCGTGACCTCGACATCGGGTTCATCCCACTGCGTCTCGATCTCGGTCTGGTCGCGCGCGGTGAAGAAGAACATGCCGAGCACGAGGATCAGCGGGATCACCGTGTACAGGATCTCGATCGGCATGTTGTAGCGCAGCTGAACCGGAAGACCGGTCTGGCCGGTGCGCCGGCGGTACATGACGAGGGACCATCCCATCAGGGCCCACGTGATCACGCCGACGGCGAGCAGAACGACCCACGAGGTGACCCACAGACCGGAGACCGTCTCGGTCTGGTTGGTCGCGGGGGTGCCGTCTTCGACGAAGCCCGGGAGGAATCCATTGAGTTCGGTGGGAGTACATCCCGCCAGGGCCACAGCTGCCGCTGCTCCCAGCGGGAGCGCGGCCCAACGAAGGCGGCGTTTCGAGGGCACGATGCACCTTTCAGATCTCGGACAGGAGCAGACTCAAGTCTAGGGCAACCTCACACGCGATTCATGCCAACCACGCAGGTACGCGCCTCAGTGGAAGCTGTCGCCGCAGGCGCAGCTGCCGGCTGCGTTGGGGTTGTCGATCGTGAAGCCCTGCTCCGAGATGGTGTCCTTGAAGTCGATCGACGCGCCCTCGAGGTAGGGGACGCTCATGTTGTCGATGATGACCTCGACGCCGTCGAAGTCGACGGTCTCGTCACCTTCGAGGTAGCGCTCGTCGAAGTACAGCTGGTAGATCAGGCCCGAGCATCCGCCGGGCTGCACGGCCACGCGCAGGCGGAGGTCGTCACGGCCCTCCTGCTCGAGCAGGCTCTTCACCTTCAGAGCTGCGGCTTCGGTCAGCGAGACGCCGTGGGCGGGGGCGGCGGTGGGCTCTGAGGTCAGGGTGGTGTCGCTCATCTCAACTCCTTGCAACGGGCAGCGCGGTCTCGCTGCTCGTGCACGATTCTACCGCCGCCGGTGTCGGCAGGGCCGATCCGACAGTGCGCCCACCACGACGGCTCAGGAGTCGGCGCGCTCGTTCATCCTGGCGAGCAGCAGCGCCTCGGTGCGCACGGCGTTGCGGAACGTGTCGAGGTGCAGCGACTCGTTCGGGCTGTGCGCGCGGGAGTGCGGGTCCTCGACACCGGTCACGAGGATCTGCGCGCCCGGGAACTCGCGGACGAGGTCGGCGACGAAGGGGATGGATCCGCCCACGCCCAGGTCCACGGCGTCGACTCCGTAGCCGTTTCCCATCGCCGCACGGGTGAGCTCGACCGCCCACCCCGAGGTGTCGACGAGGAAGCCGTCGCCGAGGTCCACATCGGAGAAGGTCAGCTCGGCGCCGAACGGGGCGTGCCGGCGCAGGTGCTGCTCGAGCGCGGCGTAGGCGTCGGTCGCGCTCTGGCCGGGCGCGACCCGGGCGCTGATCACGAGACTGACCTCGGGAAGAAGGGTGTTGGACGCCTCGGCGACGCTCGTGACGTCCATGCCGGTGATCGTGATGGACGGCTTGTTCCAGATCCGGCCGTAGATGTCGTCGCGACCGATCGGGCTGACGCCGTCCAGCAGGCCGGCCTCGTCGCGCAGCGTCTCCTCGGTGTACTCGGGCGTCTGCGCATCCCTGCTGGTCATCCCCTCGACGGCGACCGCGCCGTCGGCATCCCACAGTGTCGCGAGGAGCGTGACGGCGGCCATCATGGCATCCGGGACCGCTCCCCCGAACATGCCCGAGTGCGACGCGTGCTCGAGAGTGCGAACGGTGAGCGTGAAGCGCGCGTTGCCGCGCAGCGAGACGGTGAGCCCGGGCGTGCGGGAGTCGAGGTTGCCCGAGTCGGCCACGACGATCGCGTCGGCGCGCAGTGCGTCGGCGTTGTCGCGCAGGAAGCGGGCGAACGAGCGCGAGCCGTACTCCTCTTCCCCCTCGATGAACAGCGAGACGCCGAGGTCGAGGTCGTCGCCGAGCACCTCGGCGACCGCGCGCAGCGCCGCGATGTGGGCCATGATGCCCGCCTTGTCGTCCGCAGCGCCGCGGCCGTAGAGGCGTCCGTCGCGCACCGTCGGCTCGAAGGGCGGGGTGTCCCACAGCTCGTCGGCGCCCGGCGGCTGCACATCGTGGTGGGCGTAGAGCAGGATGGTCGGGCGTCCGTTGCGGGCCGCGCGCGTGGCGAGCACGGCGGGCTGGCCGAGTTCGTCGGTGTCGTCGACGTGCGCACGCAGCACGCGCACGTCGTCGAAGACCCCCGTGCCGCGCGCAAGCTCGGCGACCGCCTCGGCCGAGCGCTCGAGCTGGGTCTGGTCGAACGCCGGCCACGCGATACCGGGGATGCGCACCAGCGCCCCCAGATCGGCCAGAGCGGACGGGATGCCGAGGGCCACCGCCTCGAGGAGAGCGGTCTCCGCGGCGGACGAGGCGGGCGATGCGGGGGATGTCATGCGAGTAATCTTAAGGCGAACCCGATTGCGAACTGAGGTCGAACGTGCCCAACCCCACCCCCGCCGCCGACGACGCCCCTGAGACGCCCGCCGTGGGCAAGGGTCGCGCCACCCCGACCCGTGCCGAGCGCGAGGCCGCCAACCGCCGCCCCCTGGTCGCGAACACGAAGGAGGCCCGCGCTGCGGCGAAGGCCGACCTGCAGGCGCGCCGGCAGCGGGCCCGCATCGGCATGGAGAACGGCGAGGACAAGTACCTTCCCACGCGCGACCGCGGCCCGCAGCGGCGCTGGGTGCGCGACTACGTCGACGCCGGCTGGCACATCTCCGAGTGGCTGATGGCCGCGATGCTGCTGGTCATCGTGCTCAGCCTCGTGAACATCCCCGCGGTGCAGCTGTGGGCGATGGTCGGCCTGTGGGGATACATGCTGCTCGCGGTCGCCGACATGGTGCTGCTGAGCATGCGGGTGAAGAAGAAGGTCGCCGCGAAGTTCGGCCTCGAGCGTCGCGAGCGCGGGCTCGGCTGGTACGCGGCGATGCGGTCGCTGCAGATGCGCTTCATGCGTCTGCCGAAGCCGCAGGTGCGCCGCGGTCAGTATCCCGACTGACCCTTCGGCAAGCTCAGGGACCCAGGTCCTGTCGCGAGGCAGAGACCCAGGTCCTCTCGCGAGGCAGAGACCCAGGTCCTGTCGCGAGGCAGGGACCCAGGTCCTGTTCCGAGGCCTGTGCCGCTCATCGGCGCAGGCCTCTGTTGATCTGCCTGGCCCACAGCGGTCCGCGATACAGGAACGCGGTGTACCCCTGCACGAGGGTGGCACCGGCATCCAGTCGTCGCTGCACGTCGTCGGCGGTCTCCACTCCCCCGACCGCGATCACGCAGAAATCGGCCGGCACCGCGCTCCTGACGACGGCGAGCACCTCGAGCGAGCGCTGCTTCAGCGGCGCGCCGGAGAGTCCGCCCGCACCCGCGGCCTCGACGACCGCCGGGTCGGTGATCAGGCCGTCGCGCGAGATGGTCGTGTTGTGGGCGATGATCCCGGCGAGTCCCTCCGCCACCGCCATGCGGGCGATGGCCGCGATCTCGTCATCGGGCAGGTCGGGGGCGATCTTCACGAGCAGCGGCGTCTCGCCCGCCGCCTGCTTCACCGCGCGCAGCAGCGGAGCGAGCGTCTCGACCGCCTGCAGGCCGCGCAGGCCCGGGGTGTTGGGCGACGAGACGTTCACGGCGAGGTAGTCGGCGAGCGGTGCGAGCCGCACGGCCGACGTGACGTAGTCGGCGACGGCGTCCTCGACGGCGACCACGCGGCTCTTGCCGATGTTCACCCCGATCACGGCGCGAGGAGCACGCCGGCGCAGCGCGGTGAGCCGGCGTGCGGCGGCATCCGCCCCCTCGTTGTTGAAGCCCATCCGGTTGATGACGGCGCGGTCGGGGATCAGGCGGAACAGCCGCGGCTTCGGGTTGCCCTCCTGCGGGATGGCGGTGACCGTGCCGATCTCGATGTGCCCGAAGCCGAGCGCATCCAGGCCGCGCACGCCCACGGCGTTCTTGTCGAAGCCGGCGGCGACGCCGAACGGAGACGGGAACTCCAGCCCGAGCGCTTGCACCCGCTGCTCCGGGCGGGGTGCTGTCAGCGCGCGCGCCGCCCACGACAGGGGCGGCAGGCCGAGCGCGCGGATGACCGCCATCGCGGCGTGGTGCGCGAATTCGGGATCGAAGCGCGCGAGAACGTGGCGGAAGAGCAGCGAGTACATCACTGCCCAAGGCTACCGGTCGTCGGATTCCGCTTCCGCCGCCACGTGGTCGGCGCGCAGGTCGCCGATCGCGCGCTCGAAGTCGTCGAGCGAGTCGAACGCCTGGTACACGCTGGCGAAACGCAGGAAGGCCACCTCATCGAGCTCACGCAGCGGGCCGAGGATCGCGAGCCCGATCTCGTTGGTGTCGAGCTGCGAGACGCCGGTCTGCCGCACGGCCTCTTCGACCTTCTGCGCGAGCAGTGCCAGGTTCGCCTCGGTGACCGGACGGCCCTGACACGCCTTGCGCACGCCCGCGATCACCTTGTCGCGGCTGAACGCCTCCATGACGCCGGAGCGCTTGATGACCATGAGGCTCGCCGTCTCGGTCGTCGAGAACCGTCCACCGCATTCCGGACACTGTCGGCGGCGGCGGATCGACAGGCCGTCGTCGCTGGTGCGGGAATCGATGACGCGGGAGTCCGGATGCCGGCAGAAGGGGCAGTGCATGATCGGTCAGCCTACTCGCTCGCCCTCGGGCTCACCGGGAGGCGTCGGTGAAGCGCGCCTCGACGGCGTCGCCGTGCGCGGGCAGGATCTCGGCGTTCGCGAGCGCGACGACCCCGGCCCTGACCTCGGCGAGGGCGGCGTGGTCGTACTCGATGACCTGCTGCGGACGAAGGAACGTGTACGCGCCGAGTCCGGCGGCGTAGCGGGCCTGACCACCGGTGGGCAGCACGTGGTTGCTGCCGGCCAGGTAGTCGCCGAGGCTGACCGGTGTCTGGTCGCCGACGAACACCGCACCCGCGCTCGTGAAGCGCTCCGCGGCGGCCGAGGCGTCGGCGAGGTGCAGTTCGAGGTGCTCCGGCGCGTAGGCGTTGCTGAAGGCCTCGGCCATCGCGCGGTCGTCCACGAGCACGATGGCCGACTGCGGGCCGGCGAGGGCCTCGGCGACGCGCGCGGCGTGCGTGGTGCCGGCGGCGAGGTCCGCGACCACCGCTGCGACGCGTTCGGCGAGCTCGACCGAATCGGTCACGAGCACGGCGGACGCCTGCTCGTCGTGCTCCGCTTGGCTGATCAGGTCCGCAGCGATCAGGGTGGGGTCGGCCGCAGCATCCGCGACGATGAGGATCTCGGTCGCGCCGGCCTCGGAGTCGGTGCCGACGACGCCGGCGACGACCCGCTTCGCCGAGGCGACGTAGTTGTTGCCCGGGCCCGACACGACGTCGACGGGGTCGAGCCCGAGATCGGCGACCCCGTGGGCGAGGGCGCCGATCGCGCCGGCCCCGCCGATCGCGTAGATCTCGTCGATGCCGAGCAGGTCGGCGGCGGCGAGGATCGTCGGGTGCACCCGACCGCCGTGCGCCGCCTGCGGCGGGGATGCCAGGGCGATGGAGGTGACGCCGGCGACCTGCGCGGGGACGACGTTCATCACGACGCTGGATGCCAGGGGCGCCTTGCCCCCGGGGATGTACACCCCCGCGCGTGTCACGGGCTGCCAACGCTGGGTGATGCTCGCGCCGGGTCCGATCCGAGTGGTCTGCGGGCTCGGGACCTGCGCCGCCGAGCCCCGACGGACCCGGTCGATGGCGGCCTCGAGCGCGGAGCGCACGACGGGGTCGACCGACGCTGCGGCCTCGGCGACGTGCTCGGCGGGGACGCGGATGGCGTGACCGCTCACCCGGTCGAAGCGCTCAGCCTGCTCGCGCAGGGCGACCTCGCCGGAGGTGCGCACGGCGTCGACGATCGCGGCGGCGGCCTCGAGCGCCTCGGCACGCGCCTGCGTGGCTCGCGGCACGGCCGCGAGCATGTCGGAGGGTGAGAGGGACTGCCCTCGGAGGTCGATCGTGCGCACGCGCTCAGCCTTTCGTGATGTCGAGGATGTCGTGGAGGTAGCCGATCCGGCCGTCCTCATGTCGCACGACGAACGCCCCGCCGCGGTCTTCGATGGCCAGCGCCCACGCGGTCGGACCGATCCGGAACAGCGGCTGGCCCCGCTCGTCGAGCACGTCGCGCTCGGTGGGCGCCAGGATCCAGAACGGCTCGGGCTGACCGACGGAGTCGGTCTCGGCGATCTGCTCGCCACGGGTGCGCCGCAGCGGCTGGTCATCGGCGGCATCGCCGGCCGCGGCGCCCGCCATGCCGTCGGGCGCGGTGTTGTGCTCGACGGACGGGCTCGGGTCGGCGGCGTCGTCGGCGAAGATGCTCTGCAGCGCTTCGACGGCGGCCGTGTTGTACAGCACCTCGCTGTCGTCATCCCGGCGGTCTGGCGCGACAGGCAGAGCGTCGGATGCCTCCGGCCCGGACGGTGAGGTGGGAGCCGGCTCGTACGAGACCGGCTCGTGGGAGACCGGCTCAGACTCGGGTGCGGTGACCTCGGGTGCGGTGACCTCGGGCGCGGTGACCTCGGGCGCGGTCGTCTCCGGCGCAGGCTCCGCCGGCCCGTCGGACGCTGCGACCATGTCGACCGGCTGCGCCTCGAGCGGCTGCGGGTCACTCTCGTACGGCGCGAACGGCGCGGCCGCCGGCGATGCCGGCTCCGCATCTCCGGCATCCGGAGCGAAGCGGCGATCGGATGCGGATGCCCGATCGCGGGCATCCGGAACCGCAGTCGCGGCGGGGATGACCATCGTCAGTGCGGTGTCGACGCGCGGTTCGGCGGCCGCGGGTGGCGCAGCCGCTGCGGAATCGACGCCCTCCGCCTGCGGGGCCGCAGCGGCCGTGTCCACCGCCGGCGGAGCGGGCTCACGCTCGGCTCGCGGGCGCGGGATCACGGGACGGACGGGGTTGGCGTTGCGGTGCGCCAGCGTCTCGAGGCGTCCGTGGAAGTCGTCGCGCAGTCGCGGCAGCACGGGGGCGAACACCGTGGCAGCCGTGAGCACGAGCGTCGCCAGCTGCCCCACCACGGCGACCCAGCCGATGAGCAGCACACCGGTCTCGACGGTGGCGGCGACCTGCTGCCACAGCACCTGAGCCCAGGAGACGGCGGCGACCGCGGCCGCGACGGAGGCGAACTGGTCGATTCCCAGCGATCCCACACGGCGGATCCCGTCGGGTGAGAACCGGCGCAGCACGACGAGGAAGACGGCCACTGTCGGGACCCCCATCATGAGGATCCAGTGGATGCCGGATGTCCAGACGGTGCTGCCGATCGGTCCGAGCGGGAAGAACGAGGCGACGAAGCCGACCAGCCAGGCGCCGATGATGATGAGCTCGCGCAGCGTGAAGCCGAGGATGCCGTACTCGGGCTGGACCTGGTCTTCGTAGAGCACTCCGTCGTCGTCCGGGTCGATCCCGGCCGGGTCCATCTCGTCGGGGTCGATGCCCGCCTCGGCGCGCACATCCGCACGCAGACGGGGCTCGTCGGCTGAGGCGTCGTGGGCGCTGCCGGGCCTGTCGAAGCTCATCGAGGGTCCTTTCGTTCGTGGGGTGGCCACGCGAGTCATGATCCTACTCACCGCACCCTGGAGTTCGATGCGTCGTGTCGGGGTGACGCTCAGCCCAGACAGGCGGGGCCAAGCAGCGACTTCAGGTCGCCGAACAGATCGGCGGACACCTTCACCGGCATCGGCACCTCGAACACCTTCGCGGCGCTGCCGCGGTGCACGCGCAGCAGCACCTCGGTCTCGCCGGCGTGGCGGCGCAGCACGTCGGCCAGGTCGTTCATGACCCGTTCCGTCGCCCGCTGCTCGGCCACCAGCAGCGAGAGCGGTCCTGCGGCGTCGAACGATCCGACGTCGGGCGCGAACGCCGACTGCGCGTGCAGGTTGAGCCCGTCATCGCGACGCGAGACCCGTCCGCGCACGGCGAGGATGGCATCCTGCTGCAGGGTGTGCTGAAACTCGGTGTACGTCTTGCCCATGAACATGATCGTCACCTCACCGTTGAAGTCCTCGACGGTGATCATGCCGTACGGGTTGCCGCTGGCCTTGGCCACGCGATGCTGCACGCTGGTCACGAGACCTGCCACGGTGACCTGATCGCCGTCCTGCAGATCCTCGGAGGTGAGCAGGTCGTTGATCGAGATCGAGGCGTGCTTGGCGAGCGGCACCTCCAGCCCCGCGAGCGGGTGGTCGGAGACGTACAGCCCGAGCATCTCGCGCTCGAACGCCAGCTTGTCCTTCTTGATCCACTCGGGGCGCTCAGGCACCTTCGCGGGAGCGGCCTCCTCCATGCCGTCGTACAGGCTGTCGAAGTCGAAGCCGATCGCGCCCTGCGCCTCGTTCCGCTTGCGGTCGACGGCGGCTTCGACGGCGTCTTCGTGGATCTCCATCAGCGCGCGTCGGGTGTCGCCCATCGAGTCGAACGCGCCGGCCTTGATGAGTGACTCGACGGTGCGCTTGTTCGAGACGTGCAGCGGCACCTTGCCGAGGAAGTCGTGGAAGGAGGTGAACGGACCGTCAGCGCGGGAGGCGACGATCCCGTCGACGACGTTGCTGCCGACGTTGCGCACCGCGCCGAGGCCGAAGCGGATGTCTTCGCCGACGGCGGCGAAGAAGTTGATCGACTCGGACACGTCCGGCGGCATCACCCGGATGCCCATGCGCCGGCACTCGTTGAGGTAGAGCGCCATCTTGTCCTTGGAGTCGCCCACGCTCGTGAGCAGGGCGGCCATGTACTCGGCCGGGTACTTCGCCTTGAGATACGCGGTCCAGTACGACACCAGACCGTAGGCCGCGGAGTGCGCTTTGTTGAACGCGTAATCCGAGAACGGCAGCAGGATGTCCCACAGCGCCTTCACGGCGCCCTCGCCGTAGCCGCGCTCCTTCATCCCGCCCGAGAAACCCTCGTACTGCTTGTCGAGTTCGGACTTCTTCTTCTTGCCCATCGCGCGGCGCAGGATGTCGGCCTGGCCGAGGCTGAACCCGGCGACCTTCTGCGCGATGGCCATGACCTGCTCCTGATAGATGATCAGACCGTAGGACTCCTGCAGGATGTCGGCCAGGGGCTCTTCCAGCTCGGGGTGGATCGGCGTGATCTCCTGCAGGCCGTTCTTGCGCAACGCGTAGTTGGTGTGCGAGTTCGCCCCCATCGGTCCCGGGCGGTACAGCGCGATGAGCGCCGAGATGTCGCCGAAGTTGTCGGGCTTCATCAGCCGCATCAGCGAACGCAGCGGCGGGCTGTCGAGCTGGAAGACGCCGAGCGTGTCGCCGCGGGCCAGCAGATCGTAGACCGCGCGGTCGTCGAGGCCGAGGTGCTCGAGATCGACCTCCTCCCCCCTGTTCATCCGGATGTTGTCGAGCGCGTCCGAGATGATCGTGAGGTTGCGAAGCCCCAGGAAGTCCATCTTGATCAGACCCAGCGCCTCGCACGACGGGTAGTCGAACTGCGTGACGATCTGACCGTCCTGCTCGCGCTTCATGATCGGGATGATGTCGAGCAGCGGATCCGACGACATGATCACGCCTGCCGCGTGCACGCCCCACTGCCGCTTCAGCCCCTCGAGCCCCAGCGCGCGGTCGAAGACGCGCTTGGCATCCGTGTCGGTGTCGATCAGCGCCCGGAACTCGCTCGCCTCTTTGTAGCGCGGGTGCGCGCTGTCGTACATGCCGCTGAGCGGCATGTCTTTCCCCATCACTGCAGGCGGCATGGCCTTGGTGAGGCGGTCGCCCATGCTGAACGGGTAGCCGAGCACGCGGCCGGCGTCCTTGAGCGCCTGCTTGGACTTGATCGTGCCGTACGTGACGATCTGCGCGACGCGCTCGGAGCCGTACTTCTCGGTCACGTACTCGATCACCTCGCCGCGGCGACGGTCGTCGAAGTCGACGTCGAAGTCGGGCATCGAGACGCGGTCGGGGTTGAGGAAGCGCTCGAAGATGAGTCCGTGCTCGAGCGGGTCGAGGTCGGTGATCCTCATCGCGTACGCGACCATCGATCCGGCACCCGAACCGCGGCCCGGTCCGACCCGGATGCCGTGGTCCTTGGCCCAGTTGATGAAGTCGGCGACGACGAGGAAGTAGCCGGGGAAGCCCATCTGCAGGATGATGCCGGTCTCGTACTCGGCCTGCTTGCGCACCTTGTCGGGGATGCCGTTCGGGTACCGGTAGTGCAGTCCCTTCTCGACCTCTTTGACCAGCCAGCTGTCTTCGGTCTCGCCGTCTGGCACCGGGAACCGCGGCATGTAGTTCGCCTTGGTGTCGAACTCGACCTGGCAGCGCTCGGCGATCAGCAGCGTGTTGTCGCACGCCTCGGGGTGATCGCGGAACAGTTGCCGCATCTCCTGCGCGGTCTTGATGTAGTAGCCGTCGCCGTCGAACTTGAACCGGTTCGGGTCGTCCATCGTCGAACCGGACTGCACGCACAGCAGCGCCTCGTGCGCGTCGGCCTCGTGCTGGTGGGTGTAGTGCGAGTCGTTCGTCGCGACGAGCGGGATGTTCAGGTCTTTCGACAGCCGCAGCAGATCGCTGATCACCCGCCGCTCGATGGAGAGACCGTGGTCCATGATCTCGGCGAAGTAGTTCTCCTTGCCGAAGATGTCCTGGAACTCGGCCGCCGCCGCGCGCGCCGCGTCGTACTGGCCGAGCCGCAGCCTGGTCTGGATCTCTCCCGACGGGCATCCGGTGGTGGCGATGAGGCCCTTGCCGTACGTCTGCAGCAGCTCGCGGTCCATGCGCGGCTTGAAGTAGTAGCCCTCGATGCTCGAGAGCGAGCTCAGCCGGAACAGGTTGTGCATGCCGGCGGTGGTCTCGCTCCACAGCGTGGTGTGCGTGTACGCGCCTGATCCCGACACGTCGTCGCTCTTCTGGTCCGCCGTGCCCCAGGCCACCCGCGTCTTGTCGCTGCGGTGCGTTCCGGGTGTCACGTACGCCTCGAGGCCGATGATCGGCTTGACTCCCGCGGCGTTCGCGGCGTTGTAGAACTCGAACGCCGCGAAGGTGTTCCCGTGGTCGGTGACGGCGATCGCCGGCATCCCGTAGTCGGCCGCCGCCTGCGTCATGGAGGTGATCTTCGCCGCACCGTCCAGCATGGAGTACTCGCTGTGGACATGCAGGTGCACGAAGGAATCGGAGGCCATGCATCGAGTCTACGAGGCGGTTCCGACAACCCGGTCGGGGCACGATCGATACGCTGAGGCGGCCGGCTGCGTGAGCGCTGTCCGCAGGCAGGAGAACGCACCGGAGCAGGAGGATCCACGTGATTTCGTCCTACCTCGGTTCGTTCGCCTGCGCCGATGACGTGCGCCGTCGATACGCTGGAGCACATGGCCACTCCCGAGTTCGTCCTCGCCCTTCGCGAGCGCATCGGCACCGCACCGCTTTCGCTGGTCGGCGCGACGGCGATCGTCTTCCGCGATGAGAAGGTGCTGCTGGGCAGGCGCGCCGACAACGGCGCGTGGCAGGCGATCTCGGGCATCGTCGAACCCGGTGAGGAGCCGGCGGATGCCGCGGCCCGCGAGTGCCTGGAGGAAGCGGGCGTCGTCGTCTCGGTCGACCGGCTCGCGCTGGTGCAGCAGATGCCCCGCGTGACCTACGCCAACGGCGATCAGGTCGACTACCTCGACCTCGTCTTCCGCTGCACGTGGGTGTCGGGCGACCCGCATCCCGCCGACGGGGAGCTGACCGAGGTGGGCTTCTACGACCTCGCGGCCATGGGTGAGGTCGACGATGCGCATCTGCGCAAGATCGCCCTGGCGATGGCGGAGGACGACCCGGCGACCTTCCGCGGCGGTCGCGTCAGGCGCTGAGATCGAGTCGGATCAGTCCCATTCGCGTCCCGGGTCCAGCACGTCGAGCGCGTGCCGGAAATCTGCAGGGTACGGCGACTCGAACTGCACCCACTGTCCGGTCGCCGGATGCGTGAACGCGAGCTGATGCGCGTGCAGCCACTGCCTGGTGAGGCCCAGTCTCGCCGACAGGGTCGGGTCGGCGCCGTAGAGCGGATCGCCGACACAGGGATGCCGATGCGCGGCCATGTGCACGCGGATCTGATGCGTGCGGCCGGTCTCGAGATGGATCTCGAGCAGAGAAGCCCCGGGGAAGCCCTCGAGCGTCTCGTAGTGGGTCACCGACGGCTTGCCGTCGGGTACGACGGCGAACTTCCAGCTGTGGTTCGGGTGGCGACCGATCGGCGCGTCGATCGTGCCCGTCAGGGGATCCGGATGCCCCTGCACGACCGCATGGTAGATCTTCTCGACCGTGCGCTCCTTGAAGGCGCGCTTGAGGACGGTGTAGGCGCTCTCGGTCTTCGCCACGACCATGAGACCGCTGGTGCCCACATCCAGACGATGCACGACACCCTGCCGTTCGGGCGCTCCGCTGGTCGCGACTCGGAAGCCCGCGGCGGCGAGAGCGCCGACGACGGTCGGCCCTTCCCAGCCGAGCGACGGGTGGGCGGCGACCCCGGTCGGCTTGTCGACCACGACGATGTCGTCGTCGTCATGCACGATCCCGAGCTCCGGCACCGGGATCGGCTCGATCCTCGGCGCCTCCTTCGGCGCCCAGGTCACGTCGAGCCAGCCGCCCGCGCGCAGGCGATCGGACTTGCCGAGCGCGGCCCCGTCGAGGGTGACGCCGCCCGCTTCGGCGATCTCGGCCGCGAAGGTGCGTGAGAACCCGAGCATCTTCGCCAGCGCCGCGTCGACGCGCTGTCCGTCGAGCCCGTCGGGGACGGGAAGGCTGCGAGACTGCACGGTCAGATCCCCGCGGACGCGGTCGCGTCGTCGGTGCCGTCCGCTGTCGCGTCGTCCGGACTCGTCGCGTCATCCGGAGTCGTCGCGTGATCACGCTCTCGCGTGCCGTCGAGGCGCAGACCGAACACGACCAGCAGGGCGACCGAGATCATGCCGGAGACGATGAAGATGTCGGCGACGTTGAAGATCGCGGGCATCATCCAGGGCATCGAGATCATGTCGACGACATGGCCGACGGCGAACCCGGGTTCGCGCAGCAGGCGGTCGGTGAGGTTGCCGAGCACCCCGCCGAGCAGCAGACCGAGAACAGTTGCCCAGAGTCGTGAGCGCACCTCGACGGTCTTCCAGATGATGACCCCGACCACCACGGCCATGGCGATCGTGAAGATCCACGTCATGCTCGAGCCGATCGAGAACGCGGCGCCCGAGTTGCGGACGTAGTACAGCTGCAGGAACTCGCCCAGCACCGGCACGGCCTCGTGCTTGGGCAGGTTCTCGATGGTGAGGTGCTTCACAAACTGATCGGCGGCCAGCACGATCGCCGCGAGAGAAGCGACGATGGTGCCGGCCGCCGACCGACGAAGGGGACGACGTCCTGCCAAGAGTGACCTACAGGCCGATGGCGGAGACGGGAGTCGAGTCCGTCGAAGACTTCTGGTCGAGGTCGCGCAGCTGACCCTCGATCATCGCGCGCAGCTTGCCGCGGTAGTCGCGCTCGAACTCGCGGAGCTCGGTGATGCGACCCTCGAGCATGTTGCGCTCGCGCTCGAGTCGTGCCGACTCCTCGCGCTGCTTCGCCTCGGCCTCGGTGCGGATGCGGGCGACCTCGGTCTCGGCCTCTTCGATGAGCTGCTTGCGCTTGGCCTCACCCTCGGCGACGTGCTCGTCGTGCAGACGCTGGGCGAGCTCGATGATGCCGGCGGAGGTGCCCGTGGGCGAGCCCTCGGTGGCCGCGGCGGGAGCGGGCGTCGGCGTGGCGGCAGCAGCCGGAGCGTTCTCGCCGGACTCGAACGCTGCGAGCTTCGCCTTCAGCTCGTTGTTCTCCTCGATGGTCTTGCGCCATTCAACGACGATCTCGTCGAGGTAGTCGTCGACCTCTTCGGGGTCGAAGCCGTCCTTGAATCGGACGTGCTGGAACTCCTTGTGGACGACGTCATCCGGGGTAAGTGCCATGGGTGGCTCCTCTTTCGATGAGTTCGGTTGCCAGTCGCTGAGAGCCGGCGGTGTGGTTCATTCGACGCGTACCCGGGGCGCGCGTCTGGGAGCCAAGCATAGTCCCCCAGGCTGAGCGACGCGATGCACGCCTGCTCAGATGCTCAGGTGAGAGCGCGGATGACCGTCATCAGGATGAACACGCTGAGCATGGTCAGCATGAACCCGAAATCAAGCGCGATGGATCCGATGCGCAGCGGCGGGACCAGCCTGCGGAAGAAGCGGATCGGCGGGTCGGTGACGGTGTAGACGACCTCGGCGACGACCAGCCCGGCACCCTTCGGTCGCCAGGACCGGTTGAACATCGGGATGTACTCGAGCACGAGTCTCGCGATGAGCACGAGAACGTACAGCGTCAGCACCAGCTCGGCGATGCCGCCGACGATGCTGAGGATCGCTCCCACGGGTCAGGAGTCGAACGAGGCGGAGTCCGCCTGCGCGAGTCCGCCCTGTCCGGACACCGCGATGTTCTCGGGCGAGAGCAGGAAGACCTTGCTCGTGACGCGCTCGATGCGGCCGTACAGGCCGAGCGAGAGTCCGCTGGCGAAGTCGATGAGACGGCGCGCATCGGCATCGCTCATCTGCGACAGGTTGATGATCACCGGCACGCCCTCGCGGAAGTTCTCGGCGATGATCTGCGCGTCGCGGTACTGCTTCGGGTGCACGGTGAGGATCTCGTTGACCGCGCCCGCTGCCGGCTGACGCACGGCCGTCGGGCGACGCAGAGGCGTGACGGGTGCGGGTGCGGTCTCGTCTCGCTCGGGCGTCTCGTGCTTGTCTCGGGAGGCTCGAGCCGGCGTCTGCGCGACTTCCTCCTCGTAGACCTCTTCCTCGTCGGCGAGGCCGAGATACACCATGGTCTTCTTCAGCGGGTTACCCATCGTGTCCTCCGGTTCGAACGTTCGGGCTGGTCTGGTTGAAAGGCTAACCCCGGTCGGGGCGGGGTCCTGTGATTGCGGAACCGATCCGCAGGTGTGTCGCGCCGGAGTCGATCGCCGCTTCGAAATCTCCGGTCATCCCGGCTGAGATCCAGCCGGCGCCGGGCTCGAGCGCGCGGATGCGATCGGCGACGCCGCGCAGCCGGGCGAAGGCACGCGACGGCTCCTCGTCGAGCGGAGCGACGGCCATGATCCCCCGAAGCCGGAGCGACGGGAGCGTGAGCACGTGCTCCGCCAGCGCCTCGGCGTCGCCGACGGCACTGCCGCCCCGCCCTGCATCCTCGGTGAGATTGACCTGCACGAGCACGTCCAGCGGGTCACCTTCGGCATCCGCCCGGTGCAGCGCGTCGGCGAGCTTCACCCGGTCGACCGAGTGCACCACGTCGGCATCCCGGCGGATGGCGGAGGCCTTGTTCGTCTGCGCCTGCCCGATGAAGTGCCAGCGCACGTCCAGCCCGTCGAGGGCGGCACGCTTGGCCGTCATCTCCTGCTGACGGTTCTCGCCGACATCCGTCACGCCGAGCTCGTGCAGCTCGCGCACCAGGGAGGCGGGGTGGAACTTCGTCACCACGATTCGGGTGATCTCACCCGGATCCCGGCCTGCCCGGCGCGCGGCGTCGGCGACGCGCTCGTCTATCGCCGACAGCCGCGCGCGGAGCGTCACTTCAGGAACTCGGGGATGTCGATGTCGTCGTCCGAGAACGCCGGCTCGATGCTGGATGCCACCGGTGCGGGCGTCACGGGCGGCCTGACCGGCTCCGGGCGCTCCGCGGCGACCTTCTCGTCGAGGCGCACCTCGGGCAGCGGATCGGCGGCCGGACGCTCGATCACCATCGGCTCCAGCCGCGGGGCGGGCTCGCCCCCGTCGAAGCCGGCGGCGATCACCGTGACGCGCACCTCGTCGCCGAGGGTGTCGTCGATGACCGTTCCGAAGATGATGTTCGCCTCGGGGTGCGCGGCCTCCTTGACGAGGTCGGCGGCATCGTGGATCTCGAAGATGCCGAGGTTCGATCCACCCTGGATCGACAGCAGCACGCCGTGAGCGCCTTCGATGGACGCCTCCAGCAGCGGCGACTCGACGGCCAGTTCGGCGGCCTTGATGGCACGGTCGGCACCGCGCGCCGAGCCGATGCCCATCAGAGCGGAACCGGCACCCTGCATGACCGACTTCACGTCGGCGAAGTCGAGGTTGATGAGCCCGGGCGTGGTGATCAGGTCGGTGATGCCCTGAACACCGGCGAGGAGCACCTGGTCGGCGGTGGCGAAGGCCTCGATCATCGAGATGCCGCGATCGCTGATCTCGAGGAGCCGGTCGTTCGGCACCACGATGAGGGTGTCGACCTCTTCCTTCAGCTTGGCGACGCCGGCCTCGGCCTGGCTCTGGCGACGACGTCCCTCGAACGAGAACGGCTTGGTCACGACGCCGATGGTCAGCGCGCCGATCGACTTCGCGATCCGCGCGACGACGGGCGCGCCGCCGGTGCCGGTGCCGCCGCCCTCTCCGGCGGTCACGAAGACCATGTCGGCTCCGGTGAGCGCCTGTTCGATCTCCTCGGCGTGATCTTCGGCTGCCCGGCGACCCACCTCGGGATCGGCTCCTGCACCGAGCCCGCGAGTGAGCTCGCGACCCACGTCGAGCTTGACGTCGGCGTCGCTCATCAGCAGCGCCTGCGCATCGGTGTTGACGGCGATGAACTCGACTCCGCGGAGTCCGAGTTCGATCATGCGGTTGACGGCGTTGACGCCGCCACCGCCGACGCCGACGACCTTGATCACGGCGAGGTAGTTCTGGTTCTGGCTCATGGCCGGCCTCCGTTATTCGAGCCTGACGAGGGATAAACCTTAAACCTCAACGAGAGGGTTAAACTGTTTCCCGGTATTGCGTTCTCGTCAACGACGGTATGCGCAACATCGACGTGCGCGCGCACCGACACGGCGTGTCGCCGCGATCTGCTCTCAACCCACGACCGGAACGGTCGGAGACGACACGTCGAACGTGCTGGACTGGGGCGCGGCGGCGATCAATCGCACCAGCACCGCGGCCTTGCGTGCCGAATCGCTCTCACTCCCCCACACCACGGTCTTGCCGTCGGCCAGGCTGAGTGTGACGTCGTCGCCCGACGTCGCCCTCACCTCGGTCACTGTCGCGCGCAAGTCGGCCGGCAGCGATCTCATCACCAGGCCCGCACTGTGGAACGCGGTCGAGCCGAGGCCGCCGGTGATCTCGAGCTCGGGTGTGCCCTCGGGCCGCTCCTCGCTCGACGAGAGCACCACCCCGGCGGCGTCGACCACCGAGTACGCGTCGCCGTCGCGGATCGCGCCCACCGGCGTGCGCTCGACGATGCGCACCAGCAGCTCGCGCGGCGGGCGTATCTCCAGCGCGTACGACTCGATGACCGGGAACTCCGCCAGCGCCGATCTGACGCTGCCGGTGTCGACCAGGGCGAGAGGCCGGCCGATCTGATCGGCCAGCGACTGCTGCACGACGGCGGGGTCGACGCTCGTCGCTCCGGCGACCGTGATCTCGTCGACGGCGAACAGCGGGCTGTACGCGGCGATCACGCTGCCGAGCACGAGGGCGACCAGAGCGCCCACCGTCCCCCACACGGCGATTCGGCGCCGTCGGGAGCGCTGCGTGAAGCGGCGGATCTCCGCGCGCAGCGCCTTGCGGCGCGCGCGTGCGGCGCGCCAGACCTCGCTGCTGCGCACGACGGAGGGCGCGGCGTCCTCGACCTCCCCCGCGATCACCGCGGTCACAGAGTGCTCGTCGGCCGCGTGGCCGCCGACGGAACCCGGATCGGCAGCCGGGTCGGCATCCGCCGTTCCGGACTCCCGCCCACGGGCATCCCGCTCCCCCGCGCCGCCGAAGCGCAGCAGAGGGCGCCGGCGGGGTTCGGGCGACGCGACATCGGGATCATCTCCCGGGGTCGGCTCCTCGGGCGATGCGGGAAGCGGTGCCGGGCGCCGCATGTCAGTCCTCGGTGGGGCGGCGCAGCGCGTCGAGCACCTGCGGGATGATCTGGTACACGTTTCCGCAGCCCAGCGTCACCACGCAGTCGCCGTCGCGGGCGATGCGGGCCGTGTAGTCGGCCGCCTCCTGCCAGTCCGGCACGTAGTGCACGTTCGCCTGGTCGGCGAACGCACCGCTGACCAGCTCTCCCGTGACACCGGGCACCGGATCCTCGCGCGCGCCGTAGACGTCGAGCATCACCGTGTGATCGGCGAGCTCCTCGAGCACCGCGGCGAACTCCCGGAACATGTGCTGGGTGCGCGAGTACGTGTGCGGCTGCTGGATCGCGATGAGGCGGCCGGATCCGGCGACCCCGCGCATCGCCTCGAGGGCGGCGCGCACCTCGGTCGGGTGGTGCGCGTAGTCGTCGTACACGTGCACCCCGCGGGCTTCGCCGTGCAGCTCGAGCCGGCGCACGGTCCCCGCGAAGCCCTCCACCGCGCGCACCGCCTCGGTCAGGCCGTGGCCGAGCGTGAGCAGCACGGCGACGATGCCGGCGGCGTTGATCGCGTTGTGCGCGCCGGGCACGGCGAGCCGCATCCGCTCCGATTCGCCTCCGTGCACCAGGGTCGCGGACACACCCCCGGTCGTGACGATGTCGTCGATGCGCAGATCCGCGTCGGCCGCGTGCCCGAATGTGACGACCCTGCGGTGGCTGAGGCCGGCCCGCACACGCTGCGCTCCGGGATCGTCGCTCGAGATCACCACCGCCTCGCGTGCCCGGTCTGCGAAGCGGACGAAGGCGTCGTAGAACGCCTGCTCCGAACCGAAGAAGTCGAGGTGGTCGGGGTCGACGTTGGTGATCAGCGCGATCGCCGTGTCGTACAGCAGGAAGGTGCCGTCGGACTCGTCGGCCTCGATCACGAACAGCTCGTCGGCCCCGGTGCCGCTCGAGACGCCGAGCTGCTCGATCACGCCGCCGTTGACGAAGCTCGGGTCGGCGCCGAGTGCGTGCAGGGCGGTGACGAGCATGCCGGTCGAGCTGGTCTTGCCGTGCGCTCCGGCGACGGAGACGAGGCGACGGCCGCCGATCAGCCAGTGCAGCGCCTGCGAGCGGTGGATCACGTGCAGTCCGCGATGCTTCGCGGTGACGAACTCGGGGTTCTCGGGCCAGATCGCGCCGGTGTGGATCACCGTGTCGGCGTCGCCGAGGTGGGCGGCGTCATGCCCCACGTGCACGGTCGCCCCCGCGGCCGCGAGCGAACGCAGGCCGGCGCTGTCGGCGCGGTCGGAGCCGGAGACGCGGATGCCCGCGTCGAGGAACATCTTCGCGAGCCCGCTCATGCCGGATCCGCCGATGCCGATGAAGTGCGCGGAGGTGATGGTCTCGGGGATCGGAAGGGAGAGGTCGGGTCTGATCATGTCGCTCCCAGTCTACTTTTCGGCGAGTGCGCGATCGATCAGCGCGATGAGGTCCTCTGCTCCCGTGCGCGAGCCGATGCGCTCGGCTGCGGCAGCCATCGCGTCGATGCGGGCGCGGTCGCCGAGCAGCGGGACGATCTTCTCGCGCACGACGTCACCGTCGAAGGTCGCGTCGTCGAGCAGAACGGCGGCCCCCGCCTCGACGGCGGATGCCGCGTTGAGTCGCTGCTCGCCGTTGCCGACCGCGTACGGCACGTACACGGCGGGGATGCCGAGGGCGCTGACCTCGCTGACCGTGGCCGAGCCCGAGCGGGAGACGATCAGATCGGCCAGCGCGAACGCGAGGTCCATGCGGTCGATGTAGCGGCGCATCGCGTAGCCCGGCACGTCAGGATCGACCAGGTCGCTGCGCTCACCGGTGGCGTGCAGCAGCTGCCAGCCCGCGGCGAGCACATCGGCCCACGAGCCGGCGAACGCCTCGTTGAGTCGCAGCGCCCCCAGTGATCCCCCGAAGACGAGCAGAACGGGGCGATCGGCATCCAGACCGAAGTGCGCGGCCGCTTCGGCCCGCGTCGCCCGGCGGTCGAGATCGACGATCTCGCGACGCAGAGGCATGCCGACGACCTCGCCGCGCTTGAGCGGCGTGCCCTCGAAGGCGACGCCGACCGCGGCTGCGGTGCGGGCGCCGAGCACGTTCGCCAGGCCGGGTCTGGCGTTCGCCTCGTGAACCACGAACGGCACGCGCTCGCGCCGGGCGGCGACGTACGCAGGGGCGGAGGCGTAGCCGCCGAAGCCCACCACCACGTCCACGCCGCGGCTGCGGATGTGCTGGCGCACCTGCGACACCGCCCGCTGGAAGCGTGCGGGGAACACGATCGCGGCGCCGTCGGGGCGACGCGGGAACGGAACCTTGTCGACGATGAGCAGTTCGTAACCGCGCTCAGGAACCAGACGCGCCTCGAGCCCCTCCTTCGTGCCGAGCACCAGCACGTCGCCGTCGGCGCGATCGCGCAGCAGATCGGCGACGGCGAGCAGCGGGTTGACGTGGCCGGCGGTGCCACCGCCGGCGAGGAGGTACGAAGTCACCTGGTGACCCTACCCTGCGCCGCCGCGCCTCGTCCGCGCGTCGGCTGAGCGGGGTCGTCGGCCTTCGCGGCCGGGAGCGTGCGCGCGAACGCCAGCAGCACGCCGCAGGCGGCGAGCACCGAGATGAGCGCGGTGCCGCCCTGCGACATGAACGGCAGCGGCACGCCCATCACCGGGAACACGCGCAGCACGACGCCGATGTTGATCAGCGCCTGACCCAGGATCCACACCCCGATGCCGCCGGCGGCGACCCGCACGAAGGGATCGGCCGAGCGGCGCACGATGCGGAAGACGCCGACCGCGAACACGGCGAACAGGGCGAGCACCAGAACGCAGCCGATCAGGCCGAGCTCCTCGCCGACGATCGCGAAGATGTAGTCGTTCTCGGCGGCGGGCAGCCAGCCGTACTTCTCCTGCGAATTGCCGAGCCCGACGCCGAAGATGCCGCCGTTGGCCATCCCCCACATGCCGTGCACCGCCTGGTAGCACTCCCTCGTCGGGTCGCACGACTCAGGATCGAACGCCGACAGGATGCGGCGCATCCGGTTGTCGCTGGTGAGCGCGTAGCCGAGCACCGCCACGACACCGCCGATGAGCGGAAGGATGAACAGCCGCAGCTTGACGCCGGCGAAGAACAGGGCCCCGAGCACGATCAGCACGAGGATCATCGCGGTTCCGAGGTCGGAACCGCCGAGCACCGTGGCGATGACCATGATCGAGACCGGCACCACCGGGATGAACACGTGGTGCCAGATGCCCAGGCGTGCGCGCTTGCGCAGCAGGACGAAGGCGATCCACAGGGCGAGGGCGAGCTTGAGGAACTCGGACGGCTGCAGCTGGAATCCCGCGATGTTCACCCAGTTCGTGTTGCCGTAAGACGACACACGCAGACTCGGCACGAACACGAGCAGCTGCAGCGCGGTGGCGCCGATCAGCGCGGGCCAGGCGATCCGGCCGAGGAAGGCGACGGGCATCCGGCTGATGAGCAGCATCAGCGGGATGCCGAGCATGGCGAAGATCCCCTGCTTGAGCGCGCCGTCCCAGGGGTCGGCCCGCGCGCTGGTGGCCGAGAGCACCATGACCCACCCGAAGACGGTGAGCACGAGCGCGGTCGAGGCGATGAGCACGAACTCCGTGGTCGGCGGCGTGAACCGCCTGCCGAGCAGGACTCGGGCGGCGAGACCGCGCTCGCCGGTGCGCGGAGGGCTGGTCGTCTGCGTCATCCGCCCTCCCCGTCTACGATCCGGATCGCTCGATCCATGCGCGCACCGCCTGCGCGAAGCGCTCTCCTCGGTCCGCGTAGCTGGAGAACTGGTCGAAGGATGCCGCGGCAGGGGCCAGCAGAACCGTCCCCTCGCCGTCGATGATCCCCGTCGCCAGTTCCACGACGCGATCCATGACCTCCCCAGTCTCACCGGGGACGACCTCGAAGACGGGCACCTGCGATGCGTGTCGCTCGAATGCCGCGAGAACGGGCTCGCGTTCCACACCGATGACGATCGCGGCGGCGGCCGTGCGGCCGGCACCGGCGACGAGCTCGGCGAGGTCGACGCCCTTGAGATCTCCGCCGACGACCCACACCGCACCCGGGTAGGCGCGCAGCGACGACGCTGCGGCGTGCGGGTTCGTCGCCTTGGAGTCGTCGATCCAGCGGATGCCGCGGTGCTCGGAGATCAGCTGGATGCGGTGCGCGTCGAGCGCGAAGCCCTGCAGGGCGTCGTGGATGGCTGACGGCGCGACGTCGAGGGAGCGGGCCAGCGCGGACGCGGCGAGGATGTTCTGCACGATGTGCGGCGCGTCGAGCCCGACCGCGCGCAGCTCGGCGACGGTCGTGAGCTCGAGGGCGCTGTGCCGGCGGTCGTCGTGGAAGGCCCTGTCGACGAGGATCCCGTCGACGACGCCCAGATCGCTGGGTCCGGGGGTGCCGAGATCGAAGCCGATCGCTCTGGCGCCCTCGGTGACGTCCGCCTCCTCGACCATGCGCAGGGTCGCGGCATCGGTCTTGTTGTAGACGCAGGCCGCTTTCGTGTGCCGGTACACGAACGACTTCGCCTCGCGGTACGCGTCGGCGCTGCCGTGCCAGACGAGGTGATCGTCGGCGAGGTTCAGGCAGACGGCGGCGTGCGGCACGAGCTGCCCCGCCGCGGCGGACTGCCCGATGTACCAGAGCTGGTGGCTCGACAGCTCGACGACGAGCACGTCGAAGCCGCCGGGATCGCGCACCGCGTCGAGCACCGGGATGCCGATGTTGCCGCAGGGCGCGGCGCGCAGGCCGCCCGCCTGCAGCAGAGTCGCGGTGAGCCGGGTCGTCGTGGTCTTGCCGTTCGTGCCGGTGATCAGCACCCATTCGGCCGGAGTCCCGTCGGCGCGCAGCACCTTGTCGCGCACCCGCCACGCCAGTTCGACATCGCCCCACAGGGCGATGCCGTTCTGCTGTGCCCAGCGGATCACGGGATGCGAGGGCGGGAACCCGGGAGAGGCGACGACGACATCGGGAGCGAAGTCGCTGAGCGCCGCGGGCACCTCCGCCAGCGAGCCGAGTTCGAGGCGCGCGCCGATCACGGGGACGAGTCGGGCGTACTCGTCCGACGCGCTCTCCGAGAGCAGGAGGACGTCGGCGCCGAGCTCGGTGAGGGTGTCGGCAGCCGAGAACCCCGTCATCGACAGACCGAGCACGGCAACACGCAGCCCCGACCAGTCGGCGTGCCAGCTGGTGAGCGAGTCGAGCCTGGCGCTCATGCCTGGATCAGCCAGTCGACGTAGAAGAGTCCCACGGCCGACACCGCGAGCAGCCCGGCGATGATCCACAGCCGCACGACGATCGTCACCTCGGCCCAGCCGCGCATCTCGAGATGGTGATGGAACGGACTCATCAGGAACAGCCGCTTGCCGCGGGTGATCTTGAAGTAGGCGCGCTGCAGGATGACCGACCCGGACGACAGCACGAAGATGCCGGCGATGACCAGCAGCAGCAGCTCGGTGCGGGTCAGGATCGCCATGGCGGTGATGACACCGCCGATCGCCATCGAGCCGACGTCGCCCATGAAGACCTTCGCCTTCGGGGCGTTCCACCACAGGAATCCGACCAGCCCGCCGGCGAACGCGGCCGAGACCGTCGCCAGGTTGAGCGGTTCGCGCACCTCGTAGCATCCGGCCTGCGCCATCAGCGATCCCACGCATGACTGCTTGAACTGCCAGAACGCGATGAGACTGTAGGCACCCACGACGAAGACGCCCGCTCCCGCGGCGAGGCCGTCGAGCCCGTCGGTCAGGTTCACGCTGTTCGACGTGGCGACTCCGATCACCGACACCCAGATCAGGTAGAGGATCCAGCCCAGCACCGCCCCGAAGGCGAACAGGTTCAGCCACGAGATGTCGCGGAAGAGCGAGACGTAGCCGCTGGCCGGGTACTGGCCGAGGCGGTTCGGGAAGTTCAGCGCCACGATGCCGAACGGCACGAGCACGAACAGCTGGCCGACGACCTTGCGCCAGCCCGAGAGCCCCAGACTGCGCTGGCTGCGCACCTTCATGTAGTCGTCGATGAAGCCGACGATGCCGAAGCCGACCATCAGCCACAGCACGAGGATGGCTGATAGGGCGGGAGTCGTGCCGCCGAAGAAGCTCCCGGCGAAGTACCCGACGATCGTGCCGAGGATGAAGATCACGCCGCCCATCGTGGGCGTGCCGCGTTTGGCCTCGTGGCTCGGGTTGGCGATGTCCTCCGGGGTGCGGATGACCTGCCCCCAGCCGATCCGGCGGAACACCTTGAGGAAGACCGGGGTCAGGAAGAGCGAGAAGGCGAGCGATATCGCAGTCGCCATCAACAAAGACCTCACGAGAACGATTCTCCCAGACGATCGCCGAGGTGCCGGAGCCCGGCGGAGTTGGACGACTTCACGAGCACCCGATCCCCGTCGCGCAGCTCGCCTCTCAGGTACTCGAACGCCGCGTCCTGGTCGGGCAGATGAACGGCTTCGCCGTCCCACGATCCCTCGCCGACCGCGGCCAGGTACAGACGCCGCGCGTCCGCCCCGACGACCACGATGCGCTGGATGTTCAGCCGCACGGCGAGCAGCCCGATGCGGTCGTGCTCCTCCCCTGCCGTCTCGCCGAGTTCGCTCATCGCGCCGAGCACGGCGACCGTCCGCTCGCCGGGGCCGGAGATCTGCGCGAGGGTGCGCAAAGCCGCGGCCATCGAGTCGGGGCTCGCGTTGTAGGCGTCGTTGATGATCCGCACGCGGTCGGAGCCCATCGGCTCCATGCGCCAGCGCTCGGCGATCCGCACCGTCTCCAGACGGCTGATCGACTGGCGCACCGGCACGCCGAGCACGCGGGCCGCCGCGATCGCGGCGAGGGCGTTGCTCGAGTGATGCGCGCCGAGCACCTGCAGCCGCAGCGGGATCTCCTCGCCGTCGGCGATGACGGCCGCGGTCGTGCCGTCGGACGTCACCTCGATGCGGTCGGCGCGCACCTCGGCATCCGGATGCTGACCGAACCCGACCACCGACATGCCCCGCTCCTCGGCGATGCGGCGCATCGCCCAGACCCGCGGGTCGTCGACGTTCAGCACGGCGGTGCCGTCTGCGCGTGCCGCGGACACCAGCTCGGACTTCGCGAGCGCGGTCTGCTCGATGCCGCCGAATCCCCCGGCGTGTGCCAGGCCGACCATCAGCACGACCGAGACGTCGGGCTCGACGAGACCGGCGAGGCGCGCGATGCTGCCACGTCCGGCGGCGCCGAACTCGCTGACCAGGTAACGGGTGTCCGGTGTCACGCGCAGCATGGTCAGCGGCGCGCCGACCTCGTTGTTGTACGAGCGGACGGGAGCGACCGTCTCACCCTCGTCGGAGAGGATGCGCGCGAGGAAGTTCTTCGTCGTGGTCTTGCCGTTCGACCCGGTGATGCCCACGATCCGCAGCCGTCCGGCGGCGCGCACGCGCGCGACCACTTCTCGCGCGAGATCCGCCAGGGCGGCGACGGCGTCGGCCACGACGATCTGCGTGATCGGCGCCTCGACGGGGTGCTCCACGATGGCAAGCACGGCCCCGGCCTCGGCGGCGGTCGGCACGAAGCGATGCCCGTCGGTGGTCTCACCGGGCTTGGCGACGAAGATCGCGCCCGGGCTCATCTCGCGGGAGTCGGTGTCGACGAGACCGTCGACGACGGTGTCAGCCGTGTCGGCGGCGTGCAGGCGCAGCTCGCCGCGGAGGATCTCGGCGATCTCGCCGAGCGGAAGGGCGATCATGTTGCATCTCCTTGCGCGGCGGGATGCCGGCTAGTCGAATTTCGGGAGCAGCTCGTCCATGGGCTGCGAAGAGGGGGCGACGCGGTAGGTCTTGAGCACCTGGGTGAGCGCTTTCTGCAGAGCAGGCGCAGTGGCCGCGGATGATGTAATCCTAGTCGGCTCGTCGAGAGTGACCATCACGACGTACTGCGGATCCTCGATCGGAGCCACCCCGAGGATGCTCGTCTCGTACACCCCCGCCTTGTATCCGCCGTGTCCGTCCGGCGTCTGCGCGGTGCCGGTCTTGGTGCCGATCCGGTACCCCGGAACGGCGACCGTGTCGGCGAGCCCGCCCTGCACGGCCACGTTCTCGAGCATGCGGCGCACCTGCGCGGCGGTGTCAGCCGACACGACGCGTTCGCGCTCGGTGTGCGTCCGGTGCACCTCGCCGTCGCTGTCGGTGCAGGATTCGATCAGGCTCAGGCCGATCCGCTCGCCGTCGTTCGCGAGGGTCTGGTAGGCGCTGACCACCTGCGCGGGCGTGACGGTGAACGCCTGCCCGAAGGTGGTGGCGTACAGCGACTGGTTGTCCCATTTCTCGGGCGGTGCCACCCCGCCCGGCTCCTCGGCGGGCCAGTTCATGTCGGTCTTCTCACCCACACCGAACTTCTTCAGGTACTCGTAGCGGGTCTCGGGCGCGACCATCGTGCCGAACTTCGACAGTGCCACGTTCGACGAGTCGATGAGAGCGCCGGCGAGGGTGTAGTCGTAGCGCGGGTGCGAGAACGCGTCGCCGATGTTGGCGCCGTTCGGGAAGCGCTCCCGGCTGGCCGCCGATACGGTGGTGTCGGACGTGACCGCCTTCTCCTCGAGCAGCGTCGCGGCGGTGATCGGCTTGAACGTCGAACCGGGCTCGTAGGTGTGGGTGAAGATCTGCGACTTCCACAGGTTCGCCGGCACACCGTCGACATCGTTGGGGTCCACGGTGGGCGCCTCCGCCATGGCGCGGATCTTCCCGGTCTTCACCTCGACGACGGTGACCGTGCCGCTCTGCGCGCCCTGCTTCTGCACCTCTTCGGCGAGCATCTGCTGCAGATACCAGTTCAGGTCGCTGTTGATGGTGAGCTCCACCGTGCCGCCGTCGGTGGCCGGGGTGATCTGCTCGCTGCCGGGGATCTTCACACCACCCTGCCCGCGAAGGTAGGTCATCTCGCCGTTCTCGGGCGTGAGGCACTCGTCGGCGATGAGCTCGACGCCGTACTGGGCTGTCCCCGACCCGTCGAGGAAGCCGAGCGCACTGCCGGCGACGGCGCCGTTCGGGTACACCCGCACCGACCGCGGCGTCATCGCGATGTACGCGAGCCCCTGGTCGGCCTTCAGCGCGCGCAGCTCGAGGTACTGCTCCGTGCTCAGCCCGCGGGCGAGCTCGAGATACTGGGAGTCCGGATCCTCCGCGAGCTTCTGGGCGAGCCTGCCGCGCAGGTCGTCGGCGGTGAGGCCGGCGATGCGGGCGATGCGCTCGCTGGCCTCTGCCCAGTCGAGCTTCGGCTTCTTGCGCTTGTCGGTCTGCTCCTCGAACTGACGGATCAGCACCGGGGACAGCTCGGCGTCGTACACCGTCACGCTCGAGGCGAGCACGGTGCCGTCAGCGTCCGTGATGTCGCCGCGCGCACCGGCGATCACCTGCGTCGAGCCGAGGTTGCCGGTGTTCACGCCCTCGGCGACGTGGTCGTCGGCGTGCACCACCTGGATGTCCACGAGGCGGAACACGAAGGCGCCGAGCACCATGAGGATCACCGCGAGGGCGACGACCGTGCGTCGCCGCTGTGAACGAGTGGCTCGAGTCGTCATGCGCGTCTCCGTGCGGTGGGTTATCGGGCGGTGGGCTATCGGGTGACAGGGGTGGGAAGTCCGCCGGTGACGACGGGAGGGCCTGCGGGCTCGGGCGGGACGACGGTGGCGTCGGACACCCCGTCTGCGAGGGCGCCGTCGTCCGGCGCCGTGTCGGCGGGCGGTGCCGGCGGGGGCACGAGCAGGGCGTTGCCGACCGCGGTCCCCCCGTTGGGGTTGACGGTGGATGCCGCGCTCGCGCCGTCTCCGGCGCCGAGGACCTGCCCGTCGCTGAGGCGCAGGTACGACGCGGATCCAGCGACGACGAGCCCCATGGCATCCGCCTTCTTCGCCAGCGACTGGGGCGAGCTGATGCCGATCAGCTGCTCGTGCAGGGCCTGCTTCTGCAGGCCGAGTTCGTGCTGCTGGGTGTTCAGCCCCGCGAGCACGAAGGCGTCGCGGGTGGTGGCGAGCGAGATACCCATCTGCGCGGCGCCGATCGCGAGGGCGCCTACGACGGCGAGGGCTGCGTACGCGAGTCGCGGGCGTCGTGCGGGTGCGGGTGCGGGCGCGGCGACCGGGGTGAGCCGGCGCGGCGGGTCGACACGCGGGGTGGGGCGCGGCAGGGCCCGCGCGATCTGCAGGCTCATGCCGACTCCCTCAGCTTCTCTGCGGCGCGCAGCCGCACGGGTATCGCGCGCGGGTTGCGCGCCTTCTCCTCATCGCTCGCCAGCTCCGCGCCCTTCGTGAGGGTCCGGAAGCGCGGGGCGTGCTCCGGAAGCTCGACGGGCAGGCCGGCGGGCGCGGTCGACGACGAGGCCGCCGAGAACGCCTGCTTGACCAGGCGGTCTTCGAGCGACTGGTACGCCATGACGGCGATGCGCCCTCCGACCACGAGCGCGTCCATCGCGGCGGGAATGGCGTCGGCGAGCACGCTGAGCTCGGAGTTGACTTCGATGCGCAGCGCCTGGAACACGCGCTTGGCGGGATGGCCGGCGCGCTGCGCGGCGGCCGGCGTGGCGGCCACGAGCAGGTCGACGAGCTCGCCCGAGCGGGTGAGCGGACGCTCGGCGCGCGCCTGCACGATGAAGCGGGCGTAGCGGCCGGCGAGCTTCTCCTCGCCGAAGCGCTCGAAGATCCGCCGGAGCTGGCCCTCGCTGTACTCCGCGAGGATGGTCGCGGCGGTGCGTCCCCTCGTCTGGTCCATGCGCATGTCGAGCGGCGCGTCCTTCGAGTACGCGAAGCCGCGCTCCGCCTCGTCGAGCTGCAGGGACGAGACGCCGAGGTCGAACAGGATCGCCGACGCGCCCTGCGCGTGCAGGCCGATCTCGTCGTAGACGGTGTGCACGAGCGTGACGCGGTCGCCGAAGGGCGCCAGACGCTCGCCCGCGATGCGCAGCGCGTCCGTGTCGCGGTCGAGTCCGATCAGGCGGATGCCGGGGAAGCGCTCCAGGAAGGCCTCGGAGTGACCGCCCATGCCGAGCGTGGCATCGACGAGCACCGCGCCGTCCTGCTGCAGCGCCGGTGCGAGCAGCTCGATGCAGCGCTCCAGCAGCACGGGTGTGTGGATGTCGCGGATGCTCATGATCTTCTCCCGTGACCTCCGGCTCTGATTCCTCTCCGCTCGACCCGGCACCGGGGAAGTGTGTCGGGGCGGAGCGGCGAGGCATCACAGCCGTGGTCAGAACAAGCCGGGAATCACCTCCTGTTCCAGATCGGCGTAGGACTCTTCGTTGCTCTCGAGGTAGGCGTTCCAGGCGGAGGCGTCCCAGATCTCGGCGTGCGCGCCGACTCCCGTGACGACCAGCTCCTTCTCCAGCCCCGCGTACTGCCTGAGGTGCGCGGGGATGGTGATGCGGTTCTGGCTGTCGGGCATCTCGGCGCTGGCTCCGGAGAGGAACATGCGCAGGAAGCTGCGGGCCTGCTTGTCGGTGAGCGGAGCCTCGCGGATCCGCTCGTGCTTGGCCTCGAACTCGGCGGTGCTGAACACGTACAGGCAGCGCTCCTGGCCGCGGGTGACCACGATGCCGCCGGCGAGGTCCTCGCGGAACTTCGCAGGAAGGATCACGCGGCCCTTGTCGTCCAGCTTCGGCGTGTGGGTACCCAGCAGCACTGGCCATCACCCCCTCTGCGTCCGGCCAACTCGAGGTGCGCACCACTTTACTCCACTTCGCTCCACTTACCTACGACCAATCCGTGCGAATCTCGCGAAGGTGATCCCCGATGCTGTCGAGACACGCGTGGTTCCGCGGATCAGGCTGGGTGGAGCGCGGTGGAGGGCGGGTGGAGGGCCGGTGGAGGGCTCGCCGTCACACAGAGGTCGGCAGACACGAAAAAACCCGGATGCTGGGCATCCGGGTCTCTCAGTGGGTCAGGTCAGCGGTTCGGCTCAGCGCTCGTCCTGTCGCCGATCCCATCGGTCGTTCATGCGATCCATGAAGGAGGAGTCGCTGGCCCTCGGGCCGCGAGGGTGCGACGACGCACCGGACGGCACGGTGCGACGCACTGGCGTGAAGGCGAGGATCGCACCACCCAGCATGGCCAGGAACGCCACGACTCCGAGGATGATGCTGCCGACCGCTCCGAGTCTGTCGCCTGCCGCGACCGCGGCGACGAGACCGCCGATGCCGGCGAGCAGCAGAAGGGCGCCGTAGACCAGGTTTCGGTAGCTCAGAGACCGGTCGCCGGACGGCGCTGTGACGACGTCCGCGTCGTGCTGGAGAAGATGACGTTCCATCTCATCGAGCATGCGCTGCTCTTGTTCGGAAAGAGGCATGTCCAACCCCCTCGGTTCGGTCATCCAAGTCTACCCGCGCGCGGGGCGGTCGGCTAGCCGGGCATCGCCCGATTGTCTGCATCTAGGCTGGGAATCGTGTCTTCCTCCCTCGTCACCGACGCCGTCGCCGAGAGACTCGACCGGTTCGTGCAGAGCATCCGCTCGCGAAGCGCCGAGTACGGTCCCGACGCCGACCTGTTCCTCGACGCCGCCGCCGCCACGCTGCAGGGCGGGAAGCGGCTTCGAGCCAGGTTCGCGCACGCGGGCTGGCTCGCGGCCGCGGGTGACGCCGCGACCGCTGATGACGCGCTGTGGGGTCTCGGCGCGGCGCTGGAGATCTTCCAGTCCGCGGCGCTCGTGCACGACGACCTGATCGACAACTCCGATACCCGCCGCGGACGCCCGGCGTCGCATCGCGCGCTCGAAGCCGCGCACCGTGACGCCGGCTGGCACGGCGATGCCGAGGCGTTCGGCCGCTCGACGGCGGTGCTGCTCGGCGACCTCCTCGTCGCCTGGAGCGACGACCTGCTCGAGGAGAGCCTCATCGGGCATCCGCATGCCGCGCCGACGCGCGCGGAGTACGCCCGGATGAGGCGCGACGTCACCGTCGGTCAGATGCTCGACGTGACCGAGGAGTCGGCGTGGAGCGTGAACCCGCCGGCCTCTCTGCTCGAACGCGCGCTGCGCGTGGTCGCGCTGAAGTCCGCGCGGTACAGCGTCGAGCAGCCGATCCTCCTCGGCGCGACCCTCGGCGGGGCCGATGAGCGGCTGCTCGCGCGGCTGCGCGCGTTCGGGCATCCGGTCGGCATGGCCTTCCAGCTGCGCGACGACGTGCTCGGCGTCTTCGGCGATCCCGCGATCACGGGCAAGCCGGCGGGCGACGATCTGCGCGAGGGCAAGCGCACCGCGCTCATCGCGATCGCCCGCGAGGCTCTGCCACCGGATGCCCGGGCGCACCTCGATGCGCGCATCGGCGACCCCGATCTCAGCGCAGCCGAGGTCGCGCAGCTTCAGGAGCTGATCCGCGAGACAGGGGCCGCGACGCAGGTCGAGCGGATGATCGCGGAGTACAGCGATGCCGCGGTGCGAGCGCTCCGTGACGCAGAGCTGAAGGAGAGCGCCTCTCAGGCCCTGCACGGTCTGGCCGAAGCCGCGATCGCCCGATCGGCCTGAACCGGCAGCGCAGCGAGCGCGGGCGTCCGGTCAGGCGAGTGTTCGCGCGACGCGGCGGACCTCGCTCTTGTGCCCGGCGAGAAGCGCGGCGATCGGCGTGCGGCCGAGCGTCTCCTCCTCCGCGAGCAGCCAGTCGATGACCTCGTCGTCCGAGAACGAGGCGTCCTGAAGGGCCATGATCGTGCCGCGCAACGAGGGCAGCGGGCGCGCGTCGACGATGAACACGGCGGGCACCGCGAACGCGCCGTTGCGACGCGAGCCGACCAGGTAGCGCTCGTCGAGCAGCCGGCGGACGCGACCCGGCGTCTCGTGGAGCGCCTCGGCCAGTTCGGGAATCGTCAGCCAGGCGGAGGGATCAGCAGCGTTCTCAGACACCCCTCCACTATCTCACCCGTGCGTCCGGACAGCGCACGCATTCACACGGATCACTCTCGTCACAGCAGTCACAGCTGTTGACATCCGTTTACATGCGTGTCAGCGTTTCTGTGGATCCACGAGCGCTTCCGGGAGAGACGACATGCACATCACCAACCCGCGCACCGCGGCGATGCGGATCACCGCACCGGCCGCCGTCGTCGGCACCCTGGCAGCCGCCCTGACCGCCGCGCCCGCGGGCGCCGACGAGATCCGCGCGACCGCGGCGGCGAGCCACGGGCCGGGCCTGCGCGCCCTCTCGGTCGTGGGCGGCGCTGCGCACACCGCGGTCCGGCCCGCCGTCGCACCGCCCGCCGAGTACACGATCCGACCGGGCGACACCGTCTGGTCGATCGCCGCAGGCCACGGCATCGCCGCCGCCGACCTGCTCGCGTGGAACGGCCTGGGCTGGCGATCGGTGATCTTCCCCGGGCAGACGCTGCGTCTCTCCCCCGCATCCGCGCCGCCGGCCGTGGCGCCGGCACCCGCGCCTCCCGTCGCTCCCGCCCCGGCGGCCGCGCACACGGTCGTCCGCGGAGACACCGTGTTCGCCATCGCGAAGAGGTACGGCACGACGGTCTCGGCGATCATGTCGCTCAACGGCCTCGGCGGCTCCGCGATGATCAGACCCGGTCAGACGCTGCGCATCGCGGCCGGCGCGGCGCCGGCGGCCGCACCCGTCTCCGCCGCACCTGCAGCTCCTCCGGCCGCCGCGGCGCCCGACTCGCACACCGTCACCGCGGGCGACACGCTCTTCGGGATCGCCAGGAAGCACGGCACGAGCGTGGCGGGCCTGCTGCAGGCGAACGGACTCGGCGAGGGCGCCATCATCTACCCGGGCCAGGCTCTTCGACTGACCGCCCCGGCTCCCGCGTCGGCGACGACGACCGGGCAGCGCTCGGCAGCGCTGGATGCCGAGCAGACCGCTCATGCGGCGCGCATCGTCGGGATAGGACGCGAGCTCGGCGTGCCGGATCGCGGCATCGCCATTGCGCTCGCCACCGCGATGGTCGAGTCGTCGATGCGCAACCTCGACCACGGCGACCGCGACTCGCTCGGGCTGTTCCAGCAGCGTCCGAGCCAGGGCTGGGGCGCACCCGAACAGGCGATGGATGCCGACCGCAGCATCCGCGTGTTCTACGGCGGCCCTGCCGACCCGAACGGCGCCGCGAGCCGAGGACTGCTCGACATCACCGGGTGGCAGGACATGCCGTTCACCGCCGCCGCGCAGGCCGTGCAGGTGTCGGCCTACCCCGATCGCTACGGAATGTGGGAGACGCAGGCGCATCAGTGGCTCGCCGCACTGCGATGACGCGCCCATCGTCACCGGATCGAAACCCGCCTGGGGTGCGCCGCTGCCCGTTCTCCCGGCCTGTTCTTCATAGACTCGACCTGTGAACACTCCGCAGGCCGACCCGCTCATCGGGCGGCTTGTCGACGGCAGGTATCGTGTTCGCGCCCGAATCGCTCGCGGCGGCATGGCGACCGTCTACGTCGCCACCGACATGCGCCTCGAACGGCGGATCGCCCTCAAGGTGATGCACGCGCATCTCAGCGACGACTCTGCGTTCCAGAGCCGTTTCATCCAGGAGGCCAGAGCCGCGGCCCGGCTCGCCGATCCGCACGTGGTGAACGTGTTCGATCAGGGGCAGGACGGCGAACTCGCGTACCTGGTGATGGAGTACCTTCCCGGCATCACGCTGCGCGAGCTGATGCGCGAGCAGAAGCGGCTCACCATCACGCAGACGATCACGATCATGGACGCGATCCTGTCCGGTCTCGCGGCCGCGCACGCCGCCGGCATCGTGCACCGCGACGTGAAGCCCGAGAACGTCCTGCTCGCCGAGGACGGCCGGATCAAGATCGGCGACTTCGGCCTCGCCAGAGCGACGACCGCGAACACGGCAACCGGCGCGCAGCTGCTCGGCACGATCGCCTACCTCGCGCCGGAGCTCGTCACCCGCGGCACGGCCGACGCCCGCAGCGACATCTACGCCCTCGGCATCATGCTGTACGAGATGCTCGTCGGCGAGCAGCCGTACCAAGGCGAGCAGCCGATGCAGATCGCCTTCCAGCACGCGACCGAGCAGGTGCCCCGACCGAGTGCACGCAACCCCTCGGTTCCCGAACCGCTCGACGAGCTCGTGCTCTGGGCCACCGAGAAGTCGCCCGACGATCGCCCTCTCGATGCGAAGGCGATGCTCACGCGCCTGCGGGAGATCGAGCGCGAGATCGGCGTCTCGCCCGCACCGACCGCGACCGACGCCTCCGCACGCGAGTACGACTCGGGGTCCGTCACGAAGATCCTGCCCGGCACCGCCCTGCTGCCGAGCCCCGTCGAAGAGGCCGGGGAGTCGGTCGACAACGCCACTCGGCTGCTTCGCCGGACGGCGCGTCGACGCTCCACCGGGGCGGTGCTGCTCACGGTCGTGCTGCTTCTCGCCGTGCTCGCCGGCGGACTCGGGTGGTGGTTCGGATCGGGTCCGGGCTCGCTCATCCCCGTTCCGGCGGTCGCGGGCATGACCTACGAGGATGCCGCCGCCTCGGTCACGTCGGAAGGCCTGGTCCCGGAGAGGGCGGAGCGGTCATCGATCGACGTCGACCCCGGGCTGATCATCGAATCGGCACCGGGCGAGGGCGAGCGGGTCGAGAAGGACAGCACGGTGACGCTCGTCGTCTCCACCGGCCCCGCGAAGCACGAGCTGCCGGCGCTGCGCGGCAAGAGCGCCGACGAGGTGCGCAGCATCCTCGCCGAGAACCGCGTGAACGTCTCGGACGATGTCGAGGAGTACTTCGACGAGCTCGACAAGGGTCTCGTCTTGAACGTGCGCATCACTCCGCGCGACGACGGCGAGGCGTACGGCTGCGCCGACGGCTGCGAGGTGTTCGAAGACGACGCGGCGCTCATCCAGCTCTCGCTCGGCGCGGTGCCGGACGTCACCGGGCGACCCCTTGACGAGGCGGTGCGCCTGCTCGAGGAGGCCCGGTTGAAGGTCGCGGACGAGCGCCCGGAGGACTGGAGCGATTCGGTCGCCAAGGGATCCATCATCGCGCAGAGCTCCGAGCGTCCGGACGGCGGGCCGTGGCGCCCGGGCGACACGGTGACGCTGACCGTGTCGAAGGGTCCGCAGCCGCTGCCCATCCCCGACGTCAAGGGCAAGACCGTGCGGCAGGCGGTCGATGCGCTCAAAGGCGCCGGTTTCAAGGTGAATCCCACCATCGAGGACATCGGGCTGCCCCTCGGCGGCAAGTACTGGGACGTCTACAAGGTGTGCAGCTACGACCCGACGGGCAGCGCAGCCCGTGGCACCACGGTGACCCTCACCCCCGGCTTCTTCTGCTGACTCGGCATCCGCCGACATGACGAGAGCGGCCGCCCGGTGTTCCGGGCGGCCGCTCTCGTCTGCACGTGCGTGAGCTCAGCGCTTCTCGAGCTCCTCCGCGACGAGGAACGCGAGCTCGAGGCTCTGCATGTGGTTCAGACGGGGGTCGCACAGGCTCTCGTAGCGGGTGGCGAGGCCGGCCTCGTCGATCTGCTCCGAGCCGCCGAGGCACTCGGTGACGTCGTCACCCGTGAGCTCGACGTGGATGCCGCCGGGGAACGTGCCCACCGCGCGGTGCGACTCGAAGAACCCGCGGACCTCGTCGACGACGTCGTCGAAGCGCCGCGTCTTGTAGCCGCTCGGCGTGGTGATGCCGTTGCCGTGCATGGGGTCGGTGACCCAGAGCGGCGTGGCGCCGGAGTCCTTGACCGCCTCGAGCAGCGGCGGAAGGGCATCCCGGATCTTCCCCGAGCCCATCCGGGTGATGAAGGTGAGCCGCCCCGGCTCGCGGTTCGGGTCGAGCTTGTCGATCAGCGCGAGCGCGGTCTCGGGGGTCGTGGTCGGCCCGAGCTTGACGCCGATGGGGTTGCGGATGCGGGAGAAGTAGTCGACGTGCGCGCCGTCGAGCTCGCGGGTGCGCTCCCCGATCCAGAGGAAGTGCGCCGAGGTGTTGTACGGGGTTTCCGTGCGCGAGTCGATGCGGGTCATCGGGCTCTCGTAGTCCATCAGCAGGCCCTCGTGGCCCGTGAAGAACTCGACGCGCTTGAGCTCTTCGAAGTCGGCGCCGGCCGCCTCCATGAACTTGATCGCGCGATCGATCTCGGCCGCCATGCGCTCGTAGCGCTGGTTGGCGGGGTTCTGCGCGAAGCCCTTGTTCCACGAGTGGACCTCGCGCAGGTCGGCGAAACCGCCCTGCGTGAAGGCGCGGATGAGGTTCAGGGTCGAGGCGGCCATGTGGTAGCCCTGCAGCAGGCGCCCCGGGTCGGCCGTGCGCGACTTCTCGGTGAAGTCGAAGCCGTTGACGATGTCGCCACGGTAGGCCGGCAGCGTGACGTCGCCGCGGGTCTCGCTGTCGCTCGAGCGCGGCTTGGCGAACTGACCCGCCATCCGGCCCATCTTCACCACGGGCATCGATGCGCCGTACGTGAGCACGACCGCCATCTGCAGCACCGTCTTGATCCGGTTGCGGATCTGGTCGGCGGTGGCACCCGCGAAGGTCTCGGCGCAGTCACCGCCCTGAAGCAGGAAGGCGTTGCCGGATGCCGCGCGGGCGAGCCGCGAGCGGAGGTTGTCGACCTCGCCCGCGAACACGAGCGGCGGCAGCGCGGCCAGCTGCGTGGACACCTCGGCGACGCGCTCGGCGTCGGGCCACTGCGGCTGCTGCTTGATGGGAAGGGATCGCCACGCGTCGAGTTCAGGGTGCGAGGGAAGCATGTGCTCAAGCTTAGTGTCCGCTGACAGGGCCGATCGGCCCTGTGACAAGCGGCCGGACGAGGGCTCGGATCCGACGGGCAGGTCAGGGGCGGCCGGGCGCGCCGACCGGCAGGCGGTCCTTCACGGTCGAGGCGTACACGTCGTCGTACCGCTGCGCTCCGAGGCGCTGCAGCGCGATCATGATCTCGTCGGTGACGGACCGGAGGATGTACCGGTCGTTCTCCATGCCCTCGTATCGCGAGAAGTCGAGCGGCTCGCCGATCACGATGCCGACGCGCATGATGTTCGGGATGCGCTGGCCGATCGGCATCGCCGTGTCGGTGTCGACCATGACCACCGGGATGACCGGAACCTTCGCCTCGAGCGCCATGCGCGCGATGCCCGTTCGCCCGCGGTACAGCCGACCATCGGGGCTGCGGGTGCCCTCGGGATAGATCCCGAGCAGGTCGCCGCGGCCGAGGATCTGCAGGCCGGTGTTCAGAGACGCCTCGGATGCCTTCCCGCCGGAGCGGTCGATGGGGATCTGGCCGGTGCCCTTCATGAAGATCCTGGTCGCCCAGCCCTTCGGCCCCCGGCCGGTGAAGTAGTCGCTCTTGGCCAGGAACGACATGGGCCGGTCGATGAGCAGCGGCAGGAAGATCGAGTCGGCGAAAGACAGATGATTGCTCGCCAGAATGGCCGCGCCACTGGTGGGGACGTTGTCACGCCCCACGATCCAGGGTCGGAAGATCGCTTTGACCAGCGGGCCGATCGCGATGTACTTCATCAGCCAGTAGAACATCGTGGGAAGTCTAGCGCCGCGACGCCGTCGCGACCGAGTTTCTTCCGAGGTGCGACTGGGTCTCATGCCATAGACTTCTAGGACACCCGTCCGACCGGTGCCGAAGGAGCTGCCGTGGCCCAGTTCGAAGTCCCCGCAATCGTCCCTGCCGACCCGGAGGGGAACGTCAGCGATCTGCTCGCCGAGAGGGTCAAGAAGACCCCCGATCTGGCACTGTTCAGCGTGCCCGAGGGTGACGGATGGCGCGACATCTCCGCGAAGGACTTCGAGACCGCGGTCGTCGCTCTCGCCAAGGGCTTCGTCGCCGCCGGCATCCAGCCCGGTGAGAAGGTCGGCTTCATCGCCAAGACGACCTACGACTGGACCCTCGTCGACTTCGCGCTGTTCTACGCCGGCGCGGTAATGGTGCCCATCTACGAGACGAGCTCCCCCGCCCAGATCCAGTGGATCATGGAGGACTCCGGAGCGACCGCCCTGATCGTCGAGTCCGCCGAGCATTTCACCCGCGCCGATGAGGTGCGTGGCGACCTGCCGCTCGTGCGCGAGATCTGGCAGATGCACCTCGGAGCGATCGACACCCTCACCGCGCGCGGTGCCGAGGTCGATGACGCCGAGATCGAACGCCGCCGTGGCATCGCCGTGGGCTCCGACATCGCCACGCTGATCTACACCTCGGGCTCGACCGGGCGCCCGAAGGGCTGCGTGCTGACGCACAGCAACTTCGTGGAGCTCTCACGCAACTCCGCGAAGGCCCTCGACGAGGTCGTCTCGGCACCGGGAGCCTCGACCCTGCTGTTCATCACCACTGCGCACGTGTTCGCCCGGTTCATCTCGATCCTCGCCGTGCACTCGGGCGTGCGCACCGGACACCAGCCCGACACGAAGCAGCTGCTCCCGGCGCTCGGCTCGTTCAAGCCGACCTTCCTGCTCGCGGTGCCCCGCGTGTTCGAGAAGGTGTACAACTCCGCTGAGCAGAAGGCGGAGGCCGGGGGCAAGGGCAAGATCTTCCGCGCCGCGGCCGCAGCCGCCATCGAGCACTCCACCCTGCGTGAGGAGGGCAAGCCGATCCCGTTCGGACTGCGCATGAAGTTCGCGCTGTTCAACAAGCTCGTCTACGGCAAGCTGCGCGAGGCCATGGGCGGCAACGTCGCGTACGCCGTGTCGGGCTCCGCGCCTCTCGGCGCCCGCCTCGGTCACTTCTTCCACAGCCTCGGTGTGGTGATCCTGGAGGGCTACGGCTTGACCGAGACGACCGCTCCGGCGACGGTCAACCTGGCGCACAAGTCGAAGATCGGCACCGTCGGCCCCGCCCTCCCCGGTGTGGGCGTGCGCCTGGCCGACGACGGCGAGATCGAGGTCAGGGGCATCAACGTCTTCAAGGAGTACTGGAACAATCCCGAGGCCACGGAGGCAGCCTTCGACGACGGCTGGTTCCGCACCGGCGACATCGGCAGCTTCGACTCCGAGGGCTTCCTCACGATCACCGGCCGCAAGAAGGAGATCATCGTCACCGCCGGTGGCAAGAACGTCTCCCCGGCGATGCTCGAGGATCCGATCCGCTCGAATCCGATCGTCAGCCAGGTCGTCGTCCTCGGCGATCAGAAGCCGTTCATCTCGGCCCTGGTCACGCTCGACAGCGAGATGCTGCCGACGTGGCTGGCGAACAACGGCCTCCCCGGCGACATGTCGCTGAGCGAGGCGAGCCGCAACCCGGCGGTGCGCGAAGAGGTGCAGCGCGCGGTCGACCGCGCCAACAAGATGGTCTCCCGCGCCGAGTCGATCCGGAAGTTCACGATCCTTCCGGTGGAGTGGACCGAGGCGAGCGGACATCTGACCCCGAAGATGTCGATCAAGCGCAACGTCATCCTCGATGACTTCGCCGATGCGATCACCGAGATCTACGACGCTCCGGTGCAGACGACCACCACGCCGCTCGGGTGATGTGCACGCGAAGGGCCCGCGCACCGCGCGGGCCCTTCGTCGTACCAGGACGGCTCCTCGTGCCTCTCGGTCGGCCGGGGCGCGTCCCGGGTCAGAACCAGTCGCTCTCGCGCACCTGTCGCATGGCCAGCTTGCGGGTCTCGCCCTGCAGACGGCTCAGGTAGACGCGCCCGTCGAGGTGGTCGGTCTCGTGCTGCAGTGCCTGCGCGAGCAGACCCTCGCCCTCGAGCACGACCGGGGCGCCGTCGAGGTCGATGCCCTCGACCCGAGCCCACGGGTGCCGGGGGGTGTCGTGCCACAGACCGGGAACCGACAGGCATCCCTCCCCCGTCGGCACAGCCTCACCGCGCACCTCGGTGAGCACGGGGTTGATGACGTACCCGATCTCGCCGTCGATGTTGTAGCTGAAGGCGCGCAGGGCGAAGCCGATCTGATTGGCGGCCACTCCGGCCCGACCGGGCAGCTCGACCGTGTCGATCAGATCGGCGATGAGTGCGCGCACACCGTCGTCGATCTCGACGATCGGTTCGCAGACGGTGCGCAGCACGGGGTCGCCGTAGAGGCGGATCTCGCGCACCGTCATCAGGCGGCCCTCGCCCGCAGTCCCTCGACGAGGGCCGCGGCGATCTCGCGGGCCGCCTGCCGGGTGGCCGGCTGCAGGCGGCCGAAGTCGATCGCGCCTCCCCCGGCGATCTGCGGGTCGTACGGGACGCGGAGCACGTGCTTGGCCCGGGTAGAGAAGTGCGCCTCGAGCTCGCTCAGCCGCACCAGCGGCGCGCCGGGGTTCGACTGGTTCAGCACGACGATCGCCTCGCGGGCGAGCGCGGCGTGTCCGTTCGACTCGAGCCAGGTGATCGTCTCGGATGCCAGTCGCGCCTCGTCGACGCTCAGCCCCGACACGATGATGAGCTGGTCGGCGAGGTCGAGGGTGGCACCCATCACGGAGTGCACGATGCCGGTGCCGGAGTCGGTGAGCACCAGCGAGTAGTACTGCGCGGCGACCGTCGCCACATCGCGGTAGTCGCCGTCGCCGAACGCCTCGGACACGCGCGGATCGGCGTCGGATGCGAGCACGTCGAGACGGGTCTCGTCGCGGGCCACGAACGCCGAGACGTCGTGGTACCCGCGGATGTCGTGCTGTGCGCGCACGAGGTCGCGCACCGACCTGGTGTGCGATCCGACCACGCGCTCGGCGAGAGTGCCGCGATCGGGATTGGCGTCGACGGCGATGACCCGGTCGTCGCGCGCGTCTGCGAGGGCCATGCCGAGCAGGGCGGTGACGGTCGTCTTGCCCACGCCGCCCTTGCGTGAGAGCACCGGCACGAAGCGGGCTGTGCCGGCGAGCGGGGCCGCGATGCGCGCACTGAGCTGCTTGCGCTCGCGCGCCTTGCGGCCGTCGCCGACGTTGATGCGGCCACCGGAGATCGAATACAGCAGGTGGCTCCAGGGCCCCTCGGGCTCGGGCTTGGTCATGCGCGCCGGGTCGAGCAGGCGGTCTGCGGTCAGCAGGTCGGCGCTCTCGCTGGTCGCCGCGGATCCGAGGTCGTCGAGCCGCTTCGAGGTCAGGGCGATCTCCGCGGGCTGCGGGACTGCCGGCCGGGAGGCGGGGGCAGGGTCAAGGGATGCCACGGGAAGGGTCTCCTCTGCGGGTTCGGAAGGTCGGGGCGGATCGAGCAGCACGGCTGCGCTCCCCGGCACCTGAGGCCGGTCGACACGATCCCGCTCTCCCTGTTCGTCGACGTCGTCCTCGCGCGGGTCGACGAGTCCGCCGTCGTCGTCGACGTGATCGATACCTACGTCGTCATCGTCATCGTCATCGTCATCGTCATCGTCATCGTCATCGTCATCGTCATCGTCATCGTCGTCGTCGTCGTCATCGTCGTCATCGTCGTCATCGTCGTCGTCATCGTCGTCGTCGTCGTCATCATCGTCGTCGTCGTCGTCATCGTCGTCATCGACCTCGATGACGGTCACGTGCGACTCGACAGCGTCGGATGCTCTCTCGGATCCGGCATCCGGTTCGGTCTCGACGGCCGTCTCCGCGACGGTCTCGTCCTCGGATGCGGCGAGTTCGGGGGCCGAGTCGTCGGCGTGGTCGATGTCGTCGATGATCTCCGCGACGACCGCACCCTCGTCGTGCACCTCGCCCGGTGCCGGCCGGTCCATCCGGTCCGCGTCGTCGGACGCCTCCGGCCGGCTGATCGGAAGATCCTCGGCCGGCAGCTCGATGACCACGTCGGGCGCTTCCTGCTGGATCCGCGCGAGCACCTCGGCGTCGGCGACGGCCGACGTGTCGATGATGAGGTCGGTGATCACCGCGCCGACTTCTCCCTCGACGACCTCGTCATCGACGGCCTCGTCATCGGCTTCGTCGTCATACCCGCCGGTGGGGAGGATGACCTCGACGTGCGCGGTGCTGCCGACCAGGCCGATTCCCGTCGTGTCCGACGACGGGGTGTCGTCGAGGACGCCCCTCGAATCGTCTTCTTCGGGATCGACGCTCTTCTTCGGGTTCACGGTTCACTCCCAGCTCGCACCTTTGTAGGCGCCCGACAAGGTTAGTGCTCCCGCCTGATCACGAGCAAAAGGACGGCCCGGCGCGAACGCACCGCACGACGCTGAGCGCCGCCCGAGGGAGCGCACGGTAACGTGTAGGACGTGCACGTACTCAGCGTCAGCTCCCTCAAGGGAGGCGTCGGCAAGACGACCGTGACTCTCGGTCTCGCCTCCGCCGCCTTCGCCCGCGGCATCCGGACCCTCGTCGTCGACCTCGACCCGCAGTCCGACGTGTCCACCGGCATGGACCTCCAGATCGCCGGACGCCTGAACATCGCCGACGTCCTCGGCAACCCCAAGGAGAAGGTGGTGCGCCAGGCGATCACCACCAGCGGGTGGGCGAAGGTGCATCCCGGCACGATCGACGTGCTCATCGGGAGCCCGTCGGCCATCAACTTCGACGGACCGCACCCCAGCGTCCGCGACGTGTGGAAGCTCGAAGAGGCGCTGGCGACCGTCGAGAGCGAGTACGACCTCGTGCTGATCGACTGCGCTCCCTCGCTGAACGCCCTCACGCGAACCGCGTGGGCCGCCAGCGACCGCGTGATGGTGGTCACCGAACCCGGCCTGTTCTCGGTCGCGGCGGCCGATCGTGCGCTGCGAGCCATCGAGGAGATCCGTCGCGGCCTCTCCCCACGCCTCCAGCCGCTGGGGATCGTCGTGAACCGCGTGCGCCCTCAGTCGATCGAGCACCAGTTCCGCATCAAGGAGCTGCGCGACATGTTCGGTCCGCTCGTGCTCTCACCGCAGCTGCCCGAGCGCACGTCGCTGCAGCAGGCGCAGGGAGCGGCGAAGCCGCTGCACATCTGGCCGGGCGACTCGGCCCAGGAGCTCGCCGCCGACTTCGACGCGCTGCTCGACCGCATCATCCGCACCGGTCGCGTGCCTGTGCCCGAAGGTGGCGCGACGGCCTGAGAGCCGCGTCCGCACAGAGAAGCCGCCCCTCGGGGCGGCTTTCTTCGTCTGCATCCGCAGGCCCTGGCTCCCTGAGCCTGTCGCTGGGTCCCTGAGCCTGTCGAAGGGCCCTGAGCCTGTCGCGTGTAGTCGACGTGAAGGCTCAGGCGGTGCGCTTGGAGCGGCGTGCGGCGAGCTCGTCGACGGGGTCGGGAACCGTGGGGTCGAACTCGACGAGCGTCGACTCCACCTCGCGCAGCACCTTGCCGACGGCGATGCCGAACACGCCCTGTCCGCGGCTGACGAGGTCGATGACCTCGTCGTTCGACGTGCACAGGTAGACCGAGGCGCCGTCGCTCATCAGCGTGGTCCCGGCGAGATCCCGGATGCCCGCGGCGCGGAGCTGCTCGACCGCGGTGCGGATCTGCTGCAGCGAGATGCCGGTGTCGAGCAGTCGCTTGACGAGCTTGAGGACGAGGATGTCGCGGAACCCGTACAGGCGCTGCGAACCGGAGCCCGATGCGCCGCGCACGGTCGGGACGACCAGCTCGGTGCGCGCCCAGTAGTCGAGCTGGCGGTACGTGATGCCGGCAGCGCGAGCGGCGACCGCACCACGGTATCCGACCTCGTCGTCCATCGCCGGCAGACCGTCGGTGAACAGGAGTTCGGTCACGAACCGCGGGTCGCCTGCAAGCCCATCCGCACTCATACTCTGTCCCTCCTGAACGGCTTATTCCCCACGGTAGAGCAGGACCCCTGCCCCGGCAACGACATCCGACCCGCGGGGAGGGTGTGTCGCAATCCGTTCGTTACGAAAGCACCCGCTCGAGCGATTGGGCCACGAGCTGACGGCGCACCTCGTCGATGTGCGTGGCGAGTTCGGGGGCGAGTTCCGCCGCTCTCCCCCGCGACGCGGCGTCGGTGCGCCGCAGCAGCGTCGACAGCGCAGACTCGATCAGCGCGGCCTCGCGCTCGGCGTTCTGACGCATGCTGCGCAGATGGCGGGGTTCGATGCCGTGGCGCGCGAGCGTCACCAGACCCGACAGCATCGACGCCGCCTGGTCGGTGTAGTGCTCGGCCCCTACGATCAACCCCGCGCTGATCGCGTCGTTGAGCAGCTGCGGTGTCGCACCGGTGTGCAGCAGCAGCTCATCGCGCCGGCGGCGTCGGGCCGGCGGCGAGATCGACGGCGGAGCGATGCTGCCCCAGCCTTCACCCTTCGCCTCGGCTTCGTCGAGCTGTTCGCGGATGACGCTGAGCGGCAGGTAGTGATCGCGCTGCAGGGTGAGCCCGGCACGCAGACGCTCGACGTCCGAGGCCGAGAACTTCCGGTAGCCGGACTCGGTGCGCGAGGGGGAGACGATACCCTGCACCTCGAGGAAGCGCAGCTTGCTGGAGGTGAGCTGCGGGAACTCGGGGGTGAGCCGGGCGAGAACCTGACCGATGCTCAGAAGACCCGAGGATGCGGAGCGGTCCCTGGCGGCGCCAGCCGCCGCCATCACGCGGTCGCCGTCGCGAGATCGACAGGCGACGCGAAGAAGTTCATCCGGAACTTGCCGATGCGCAGCTCGTAGCCGTTGGCCAGCTCACTGCGGTCGACCCGCTCCCCGTTGACGTAGGTGCCGTTCAGCGAACGCTGATCGACGATCTCGAACGCCGTACCCGAGCGGGTGATCTCGGCGTGACGACGCGAGACGGTGACATCGTCGAAGAAGATGTCGGCCTCGGGATGCCGGCCCACGGTGGTCACATCGGAGTCGAGCAGGTAGCGCGCACCGGCGAGCGCACCGGCTCGCACGAGCAGCAGCGCGGATCCGGACGGCAGCGCCGAGATCGCGGCCGCCTCGGGTTCGGTGAGGTCGGCTCCGAAGGGCACGAAAGAGAGATCGGAGTCGTGTCCGAACGTCTGTGTCACGTCGTGGCGCTTCTCGCTGCCGCTGCGGTGGATCGCGCCTCCGGCGCCGATGCTGTCGTCTGTCACGGTTCTCCCTCCTCCGGCACTCCAGACTATCTGATGCGGGGGCCGGGGAGGAGGCCCGATCCAGGTCCGCCCCTCGCCGCTGCCCGGTCGCGTCCCGCGCCCACCCTCGGTCAGGGATCCGTCTGCCGGGTCGCGTCCCGCGCCCACCGTCAGCCAGGGATTAGGCTGAGGGCATGCCACACTACGATGTCGTCATCCTCGGCGCGGGCCCTGGCGGATACGTCGCCGCCGTCCGCAGCTCCCAGCTCGGCCTGTCCACCGCGATCATCGAGGAGAAGTACTGGGGTGGTGTGTGTCTGAACGTCGGATGCATCCCCTCGAAGTCGCTCCTCAAGAACGCCGAGGTCGCCCACACCTTCACGCACAAGGCCGACTTCTTCGGCATCTCGGGGGATGTGAGCTTCGACTTCGGCGCAGCGTTCGACCGCAGCCGCAAGGTCGCGGAGACGCACGTCAAGGGCATCCACTTCCTGATGAAGAAGAACAAGGTGACCGAGTACGAGGGTCGCGGCACCTTCACCGGCCCGAAGGCGATCAGCGTCGCCAAGAGCGACGGCTCGTCTGAGGAGATCACCTTCGACAACGCGATCATCGCGACCGGCTCGACGGTTCGGCTGCTGCCGGGCGTCGAGCTCAGCGACAACGTCGTGACCTATGAGGAGCAGATCCTCTCGCGCGAGCTGCCCGAGTCGATCGTCATCGTCGGCGCCGGCGCCATCGGCATGGAGTTCGGCTACGTCATGACGAACTACGGCGTGAAGGTCACCATCATCGAGTTCCTCGACCGCGCCCTCCCCAACGAGGACCCGGAGGTCTCGAAGGAGATCCAGAGGCAGTACAAGAAGCTCGGCGTCGACATCCTCACCTCCACCGCGGTGAAGACGGTCACCGACAACGGCTCGTCCGTGCACGTCACCTACGAGACGCGCGACGGCCAGCCGGGCGAGATCACCGCGGGCAAGGTGCTCATGTCGGTCGGCTTCGCGCCGAACATCGAGGGCTTCGGACTCGACAAGACCGGTGTGAAGCTCACCGAGCGCGGCGCGATCGACATCGACGACCACATGCGCACGAACGTCGAGGGCATCTACGCGATCGGCGACGTCACGGCGAAGCTGCAGCTGGCCCACGTGGCCGAGGCGCAGGCCGTCGTGGCAGCCGAGACCATCGGCAAGGCCGAGACCCAGACGCTGGGCGACTACCGCATGATGCCGCGTGCCACGTTCTGCCAGCCGCAGGTGGCCAGCTTCGGCCTCACCGAGGAGCAGGCGAAGGCCGAGGGTCGCGAGATCAAGGTCGCCAAGTTCCCGTTCAGCGCGAACGGCAAGGCCAACGGCCTGGGCGAGCCGGTCGGCTTCGTCAAGCTGATCGCCGACGCCGAGCACCTCGAGCTCATCGGCGGTCACCTGATCGGGCCCGACGTGTCGGAGCTTCTGCCCGAGCTGACCCTCGCACAGAAGTGGGACCTCACCGCTCTCGAGGCCGCACGCAACGTGCACACCCACCCGACGCTGTCCGAGGCGCTGCAGGAGGCCTTCCACGGTCTCGCCGGTCACATGATCAACATGTGACATCCGTCTCGAGAAGAAGGCCCGGTCCGCGCGGATCGGGCCTTCTTCTGCATCCGGCTGCGGCGATCAGTACAGGTGCCCGGCGTGCACCAGCAGCAGTCGCGCCGGGAAGCGCCGCTGCACACGCCACTCCGGTGGCGCGACGGCGGCCAGCTCGGCCGCGGTGTACGACCGGCGGATGCTGAGCAGCCCGTCCTCGCGGATGAACGAGCCCTTCAGCAGGGTTCCTGCGATCAGCCGGGTGAGCGCGTCGAAGACGGCGTAGGCGGTGCGGCTGCGGGCGATGTCGCCGTGCACGGCGATCCCCCCGGGCGCGGTGAGGCGCACGGAGTCGTCGAGGAGGCCGGCCAGCTGCTCCGCGCTGAGGTGGTGCAGCACGTGGTTGGAGAGCACGACGTCGAACTGCTCCCCCTCCGCCGCGAGCTGCGAACTCGACGCGCAGCGCCACCGCACGAGGCCGTCGTCGTCGGCATCCGATGCCCACCGCACCGCCCGGGGGTCGATGTCGGCGCCGATCACCTCGGCGCGGATGCCGTCTCTGCGCAACCGGCGGGCGACGTACCGGGCGATGTCCCCGCCGCCGCAGCCGATGTCGAGCACCCGAATGCTGCCGTGCCGGGCGCGCGGGTCGATCTCGCGGTTGTGCAAGCCCCGTCGCCCCGACAGGATCGCGTTGACGTACGTGAAGAGCGCATACGTGCGCGCGAGCATCTTCGGGTCGGCGTCGTCGGCATCCATCCGCTCGGGCAGATCGACGGCGCGTCGGCGCAGATCGACCGCGCGAGCGCGCTCACCCTTCATCGTCGCGCCCCGCCACGGTGAGCAGCGCGCTCTCGGCGGTGAGGCCGGGGCCGAACGCCATCGCGGCGACGCGCTCGCCCGGCCGCGGCGTCTCGTGCTCGAGGATGCGCTGCAGCACGAACAGCACGGTCGCGCTCGACATGTTGCCGCGGGTGCGCAGGACTTCGCGCGCCGGGGCCAGCTGCCCGTCGTCGAGCGCGAGACTCTCCTGCACGCGGTCGAGGATGCTGCGCCCGCCGGGGTGGATCGCCCAGTGCCGGACGACGTCGCCGATCCGGCGCCGGCGGAGCCCGTCGGCGATGTCGTCATCACCCTGCCACAGCGCCCCCAGCGCGTCGTCGATGTGCGTGCCGATCAGCTGCGGCACCCGCGTGGAGAGCACCATCTCGAATCCGGTGTCGCCGATCGTCCACGCCATGTCGTCCTCCCCGTCGGGGATGAGTGCGGTGTGGAACGCGTCGATGCGGAACCCCGGCGCGTCGGTGGGCAGACGGCGCGCGGTGACGAGGGCGGCGCCGGCGCCATCGGCGAACAGCGACGAGGCGATGATCGCATCGGGGTCGGCCGACGAGCGCAGATGCAGGGTGCACAGCTCGACGCTCGCCACCAGGACGACGGCGTCGGGGTCGGCTCGGCAGAACTGGGCGGCGGCGCGCAGCGCCGGCAGCGCGGCGTAGCAGCCCATGAATCCCAGGTGGTAGCGCTGCACGGCGGCGGAGAGGCCCAGGGCACGGACGATGGCGTAGTCGGGGCCCGGGGCGTGGAAGCCGGTGCACGAGACGGTCACGACGTGCGTGATGTCGGATGCCGAGATGTCGGGGTCGGCGGCGATGCTGCGCCGGGCGACCTCGATGAAGAGCCGGTCGGCCTCTCTGGCGTAGATGTCGTTGCGCGCGGCGGTACCGGGCTCGAGCAGTGCACCGGTGGTGCGATCCAGGAACTGCGGTTCGTCGATCGCCGCAGTCGGGTCGAGCTCGTCGAGCACGGTGTGCCGGGTCTGCACCCCGGCGCCGTCGAACGAGGTGGCGATCAGTCGCCGGGCGAGCCGGGAGAGGCCGGGCTGCGCGGCGAACATGTCGCGGACCGTGTGCTGTTCGAGCGTCGCTTCGGGTGTCAGCGTCTGGATGGAGCGCAGCTGCACGGCATGGGTCATGGTGCGACTCAAGCACGTCGGACGCAGCGGATGAAAGGGGTTGCGTCGTGGATGCTGCCCGGTCAGTGTCCGAGCGCTCTGGCGAGCTTCGATCCCGACGACGGCTCGCGACCGCCGACCGCGAACACCGCGCGTTCGACGGCGGTGAAGAACGCCTCCCGCTGAGCGGGGTCGGCGGGAGCGGCGGGCCCGAGCTCCATCTCCCACTCGCGCCACTCGGTGCGCGTGCCGGTGCGCAGATCCGTCGCACGCACGTGGTCGTCGACGAATTCGGCGATCACGCCGTCTGCACTCAGCAGGTGGAAGGCGGTGCGGGAGTTCTCGATGCGTGCGAGCGGGTGCAGCTCGGCATCCGTCCACTGCGCGACGGTCTCGGCGACCGCGTCGGGCAGTCGATCGGTCTCACCGAGCGGCCAGCCCAGCTCGAGCCGGCCGTCACCCTGGCGGGGTCCTTTGATGTGCCAGCCGGCATCGGGCCCGCCGGTGCGCCGGCGCAGGGCGACGCCGTGGCGTGCGAGCGCGGCGTCCGCCGTGTCGAAGTAGCGCGCGTCGAGCTCTCTCGGCTCGCCGTCACTCACCGCGACGACCCCGGGTATCCCCGACCAGTCGGGGAGGCGCGTGTCGGCATCCGCGTCGTACTTGCGCTCGATCTCGAACGAGCGCTGCGGTTCTGCACTCACCGGCGCCGCGCGGTCAGTCGTCGCCGGGACTGATGTCGTCGCCCGACTCGACGAACCAGAAGCCGGTCTCGGTGGGGCCGTCGTGCGCGCCGGTGTTGGTCGCGTCGCCCTCGCGCCGGTAGATGAGCTGGGTCTCGCTGTAGGGCAGGATCAGGGAATCCTGATCCGCGTCGTCGAGCGGGATGATCTGCCCGTCGAGCGGGCCGCCGTGAAGTCGTGCGATTGCCATGTGCTCACCTTATCCCCACCCGCCGACGGCCCGGCCGAGGCGCTCACGCGAGCCCGATCGCTCACGCGAGCCCGATCGCCAGGGCCGCGCCGATGATCATCCACGGCCCGAACGCGATCCGCGTGTGCCGAGTGGCCCGTCGCAGCGCCATCAGCACCAGGGCGTGCAGGGCGCCGAGCAGGAATGCCGCGGCGGCGCCGAGCAGCAGGATCTGCCAGCCGTGCCAGGCCAGCACCAGTCCGATCACGGCGGCGAGCTTCACGTCGCCTCCGCCCATGCCCCGTCGCGACGCGAAGCGCAGCACGGCGAAGAACGCGCCGAGCGCGAGGGCTCCGAGCAGGGATCGGGTCAGCCGCTCCGCGTCGCCCGAGGCGAGCGCCTCGACGATCACGAGCAGGACCAGGGTGGCCAGTGTGGGCAGCACGATGCGGTTCGGCAGCCGGTGCGTGCGCGCATCGATCGCGATGAGCCACACGCCGACCGCGGCGATCGCGAGGTGCACGATCAGCACGGCGACGGAGTGGGGTGTCACGTTCGCAGGCTAGGCGAAAAGCGGCGAGCGCCGGGGGCGCCTGTGGAGAACCCCGACGTCGAGGATCTCGAGGTCGACCGCGCCGAGAGCGGCGATGTCGGATGTCCGAATTAGTCTCGCAGGACGACTTGAAGTGTTCGAAGCTTTATTCGAGGATGGATGCATGGGGATCAGAACGACCGCGGCACTCTCCCCCGCCGATGAACGGGCAGGAGACATCCTGCGCCTGCGCCGCGAGATCGGCCGCATGCAGCGCCGTCGCAGCGACGACGCGCATCTGCCGATGCCCGCCGCACTGCGGGATCTGCTGCCTCAGGGCGGGCTGCTGACCGGCGCCGTGTACTCGGTCTCGCCCTCGCCGAGCCTGATCTTCGCGCTGATGAGCGCGCTCTCGCAGCGCGGCGGCTGGTGCGCGGCGATCGGCATGCCCACGCTCGGTCTCGAGGCGGCGACCGCCTTCGGCATCGACCTGTCACGGCTGATCCTCGTGCCCGAGCCGGGTGAGCGCTGGCTCGCCGTCGTCTCGGCGCTGGCCGAGGTGGTGCCGCTGATCGCGATGAATCCCGGCTCCCGCGTGCGCGATGCCGATGCCGCACGCCTCGCGGCACGGCTGCGCGACCGCGGCTGCACGCTGCTCACCACCTCCCCCTGGCCGCAGGGCGAGGGGCTGATCACGCTGCACGACCCGCACTGGGAAGGGCTCGGCGAGGGATGGGGGCTGCTCTCGGATCGCACGGTCACCGTCACCGCGCAGACCCGCTCCACGCCGGTGCCGAAGAGCCTGCGGGTGCGACTGCCCGATGATCTCGGCCGCATCGACGTCGCCGCCGAGCCCGCGCTCGACCCGCGCGAGTCGCTGCCGACCCACCCGAGCTGGGCGGTGGCGTCATGAGCGCGGCTGCGCCCTCCGCGGGCGAGGTGATGCGCGTGCACGTGCTGTGGTTCCCCGACTGGCCGCTGCGGGCCGCGCTAGGCGCCGCACCCCCGCATCCGCCCACCGCTCTCGTACGCGCCGGCGTCGTGTCGGCCTGCACCGAGTCAGCCCGGGCGCACGGAGTGCGCGTCGGGCAGCGCAAGCGGCAGGCGCAGAGCAGCCTGCCGTCGCTGCGGATCCTGCCGCACGACGAGACGGCCGACGAACGTGCGTTCCTGCCCGTGCTGCGGCTGATCGAGGCGCACGCGCCCGGGGTGCATCTGCTGCGTCCCGGGCTCGCCGCGCTGCGCTCGCGGGGCATCTCGCGCTACCACGACGGCGAAGAGGGCGCGGCGGCCGCGCTGGTGCGGATGCTCGCGGATGCCGGATTCGGCGACGTGCGCATCGGCGTGGGCGACGGCATGTTCACCGCCGAGCTCGCCGCCCGGGCGGCTCCGTCCGGTGTCGACGGGATCGATCCCTGGACGGTGATCCCCCCGGGGGCGTCTCGCGCGTTCCTCGCCCCGCTCCCCCTGCACGTGCTCGGCGACCCCGAGCTCGCCGACCTGCTGCGCCGGCTGGGGGTGTCGACCCTCGGCGGGTTCGCCGCCCTCGACGCCCTCTCGGTGCGCTCGCGGTTCGGTGAGCAGGGTTCGCGACTGCACGACCTGGCATCCGGAGCCGACTCCCGGCCGCTCACCCCGCGCCCGCCCGACCCGCAGCTGGCGCGCGAGGTGCAGTTCGACACGCCGCTCGGGCAGTCCGACCAGATCGCGTTCGCCGTGCGGCAGACGGCGGATGCCGTGCTGCTCGCCCTCGCCGACGTGTCGGCCGTGTGCACCGAGGTGCGCATCGACCTCACCGACGACGACGGGGCGGTCTTCTCGCGCACCTGGCTGCATCCGACCTGCTTCGACGCGGGAGATCTGGTCGACCGGGTGCGCTGGCAGCTCGAGACGATCGTCGACGACGCACCCGACGATGCCGCTCACGCCTTCCGCGGCATCGTCGGGGTGCGCCTCTCGCCGATCGCGGTCGACGACGCCGCCCACCATCAGCCCGGCCTGTTCGGCTCGGGCACCGACGAGCGACTGCACCATGCCGTCTCGCGCGTGCAGACGCTGCTCGGCCATCGCGGGGTGAGCACGGCGGCGATGGCGGGCGGGCGGATGCTGGCCGACCGTCAGGTGCTCACGCCGTGGGGGGAGCGACCGCTCGTGCAGCGCGACCCCTCGCAGCCGTGGCCGGGCAGCCTGCCCGACCCGCTGCCGACCGAGGTGTACACGCCCATGCGCCCGGTGCGGGTGAGCGGTGCGGAGGGCGCCGAGGTCGAGATCGACGAACGCGGGTCGCTGTCGACCCCGCCTGCACTGATCGAAGACAGCGAGGTGGTCGGCTGGGCGGGTCCGTGGCCGGTGCACGAGCACCGGTGGGATGCCGAGCGCGCCCGCTCCGGGCATCGTTTCCAGCTGCTCGACGCGGGGCACCGCGCCTGGCTGGTGTTCCACTCGTCGGACGGCTGGTGGGCCGAGGGGCGGTACCGCTGATGAATTGGCACAACAACCCCGGGCAGACCTGGCATCAGCTCGAGCGCACCCTCGACCTGGAGGGCCCCGCACCGGTGCAGAGCGAGCCGGTGCGTCCTCGCGCCGACCCGGGTCCGGTGAGCAGGCGTCGTCGTCCGACGGCGCACCTCGAGGTGCAGCGGCCGGCCGACGCCGTGCCCTACGCCGAACTGCACGCGCACTCCTGGTACTCGTTCCTCGACGGCGCCTCCTCCCCCGAGGACCTCCTGGCCGAGGCCGAGCGACTGGGGCTCAGCGCGCTCGCGATCACCGATCACGACGGCTTCTACGGAGCATCCCGCTTCGCCGAGGTGGCCGAGGCGATGGATGCCGGGGTGCAGACCGTGTACGGCGCCGAACTCTCGCTCGGCATCGCCGAGAATCCGGCCCGGCCGCTGACCTCCGGGTCGCAGCGCCCGTCGCCGAAGAGCCGGGTGGGCGCCCCCGACCCCGAGGGCGATCATCTGCTCGTGCTGGCCCGCGGCACCGAAGGCTACCACCGCCTCTCCGGTGCCATCTCGGCCGCGCAGCTGCGCGGCGGCGAGAAGGGGCGCCCGGCGTACGACCTCGACGAGCTGGCCGCGCGGGCGGAAGGGCACTGGACCGTGCTGACCGGATGCCGCAAGGGAGCCGTCCGGCGCGGGCTGGAGGCCGGGGATGCCGAGACTCCGCTGCGGCGGCTCGTCGACCTGTTCGGTCACGACCGCGTGGTGGTGGAGCTGTTCGATCACGGCGACCCGCTCGACACCCGCCGCAACGACGCCCTCGCCGAGCTCGCCGAGCGCCTGGGGCTGCCGGTGGTCGCGACGAGCAACGCGCACTACGCCTCACCCGAGACCGCGCGGCTGGCCGAGGCGGTGGCCGCGGTGCGTGCGGTGCGCAGCATGGACGACCTCGACGGGTGGCTGCCCGCGCACGGCGGCGCGCATCTGCGCAGCGGCGCCGAGATGACGGCCCGGTTCCGCCGCTATCCGGGGGCGATCGAGCACGGGCTGAGCCTGGCCGCCGAATGCGCCTTCCCGCTGCGATCCGCCCGCCCCGCGCTGCCGAAGCAGGAGGTGCCCGCCGGGCACACGCCGATGACGTGGCTGCGTCACCTCGTCTGGCAGGCCGTGCCCGAACGGTATCCGCGTCTCGACGCTGCGGGGCGCGCCAGGATCGAACGCGAGCTCGATGTCATCGACGAGAAGGACTTCCCCGGCTACTTCCTCATCGTGCACGGCATCGTGCAGGAGGCCAGGCGCCGGGGCATCCTGTGCCAGGGGCGGGGCTCGGCCGCGGCGAGCGCGGTCTGCTACCTGCTGGGCATCACCGCGGTCGATCCGATCCTGTACGGGCTGCCGTTCGAGCGCTTCCTCGCCACCACCCGCACCGAAGAGCCCGACATCGACGTGGACTTCGACTCCGACCGCCGCGAGGAGATCATCCAGTGGGTGTACGAGACCTACGGCCGCGAGCGCGCCGCCCAGGTCGCGAACGTGATCCAGTACCGGCCGAAGAACGCCGTGCGCGACATGGCACGAGCGCTGGGGTACTCCCCCGGCCAGCAGGATGCCTGGTCGAAGCAGGTCGACGGGTGGAGCTCGGGACTGCAGCCGGTGGAGGGCCACGACATCCCCGATGACGTGCTGGGCTATGCCGACGACCTGCTGCGGGCGCCGCGGCATCTCGGCATCCACTCCGGCGGGATGGTGCTCACCGACCGTCCGGTGGGCGAGGTGGTGCCGGTCGAGCACGCCCGCATGGAGAAGCGCACGGTGATCCAGTGGGACAAGGACGACGCGGCCTCGATGGGGCTGGTGAAGTTCGACCTGCTGGGACTCGGGATGCTCGCCGCTCTCCAGCACTGCTTCGATCTCATCCGTGCGTCCACCGGGGAGCACTGGTCGCTCGAGACGATCCCCAAGGAAGAGCCGGGGGTGTACGACATGCTCTGCCGGGCCGATTCGATCGGGGTGTTCCAGGTCGAGTCGCGGGCGCAGATGGGTCTGCTGCCCCGGCTGCAGCCGCGCTGCTTCTACGACCTCGCCATCCAGATCGCACTCATCCGCCCCGGCCCCATCCAGGGCGGTGCGGTGCACCCGTTCGTGCGCCGCAAGATCGAGAAGGAGAGGGTGGATGCCGAGAACCGCGAGCGGCTGCGCCGTGGCGAGCAGCCGGTGCCCTTCGACATCCCCTACCCGCACCACGATCTGGAGCCGATCCTGAAGCGCACGCTGGGCGTGCCGATCTTCCAGGAGCAGCTGATCCAGATGGCCACCGCGATCGGCGACTGCACCGCCGACGAGGCGGATCTGCTGCGCCGGGCGATGGGCTCGAAGCGCGGGCTGGAGAAGATCGAGAGGGTCAGGGCGAAGCTGTACGCCGGCATGAGCCGGCGCGGCCTGAGCACGGAGGTCTCGGATCGCATCTACGCGCAGATCCAGGCGTTCTCGAACTTCGGTTTCGCCGAGTCGCATTCGCTGTCGTTCGCGCTGCTGGTCTATGCCAGTTCGTGGATCAAGCTGCACTATCCAGCCGCGTTCCTGGCCGGGCTCCTGCGGGCGCAGCCGATGGGGTTCTACTCGGCGGCCTCCCTCACCGCGGACGCCCGCCATCACGGCGTGCAGGTGCGCCGGCCCGACCTGCACGCGTCCGGCGTGATGGACGGGCTGGAACCGGTCGGCGCGCCCGATTCCGGGGCAGGGCCGGATGCCGGTGCCGGGATGGGACCGACCGGCCGGGAGTCCTGTGCGTCATTCGACCAGCCGACTCCACAGCGGTTCGACATCTCCGCCCCGGACGAATCGGGGGCGCACCGCCGCGACGGTCGGTTCGCCGTGCGGCTCGGACTGTCGGGGGTGCGCGGGATCGGAGTGAAGCTCGCCGAGCGGATCGTCGCGGCACGTGACGAGCACGGACCGTTCCGCGACCTGCACGACCTGGTGCGGCGCACCGACGCCACCACGGCGCAGATCGAGGCGCTGGCCACCGCCGGGGCCTTCGAGTGCCTGGGACTCAGCAGACGGGAGGCGATCTGGCTCGCGGGCGCCGCCGCCGAAGACCGGGCGCGCTTCCTGCCCGGCACGGCGCTCTCGGTGCAGCCGCCGCTGTTCTCCGACCAGTCGGGGTACGAGCGCCTGGCGGCCGATCTGTGGGCGACCGGCGTCTCGATCGACGATCATCCGATGTCGCACCTGCGAGCCGCGCTCGACGAGCGGGGCGTGCTGACCTCCGCCCGGCTGCGCACCCACGAGACGGGGCGGCGCATCGAGGTCGCCGGAGTGGTCACGCACCGGCAGCGTCCGGCGACCGCCAGCGGCGTCACCTTCCTGAACCTGGAGGACGAGCACGGGCTGGTGAACGTGATCTGCACGACAGGCGTCTGGGCCCGCTATCGCCGGGTGGCCCGCGACTCCCCCGCGCTCATCGTGCGCGGGCTTCTCGAGCGCTCTCCGGAGGGCGTCACGAACGTGCTCGCCGACGCGTTCGAAGACCTGCGCACCGGTCTCGCGCACCGCTCGCGCGACTTCCGCTGACCGTCAGTCCGCGGCGCGCGTCCGGGTGCAGGTCACCAGAATCGCTCGGGCACCTCGGCCGGTGGCTTGTCGGCCCCGCCCCAGCGGTCGGATTCCGCCTTGGCCGCCTCGGCCGCGGCATCCGCTTCGCTCAGTGCCTCCTCGGCAGCCGACACCGCGTCCGAGAAGCCCACGACGAGCACCGTGCGCGGCTCACGCGCCGTCGCGGTGACGCGGCAGTCGCGCACGACCGCACGCCAGATGTCGAGCTGCTCGCGCGTCGTGTCCCGCACCTCGTACTGAATGGCCCGGTCGAGGTCGCGCACGGCGATCACCGTGCCGTCGGCAGCCTGCGCGATCTCCACATGATTGCCTCTCGGCACCGGAGCGGATGCCGCGATGACGAGCGTTCTCTGCATGCCCTCATGCTAGGCCTGTCAAGTCCTCCGCCGGCCCTTCTTCGGGCCGGTACCGTTGTGCTGACGAGAGGACACCCATGACGACACGAGCGCAGCTGCGCACGCAGCAGCAGCAGAAGAAGAAGCTGCGCAGTGTGTGGCGTGTCCTGATCTCGGCCGCACTCATCCTGCTCTGGCTCACCGGGGCAGGTCTCGGAGGCCCGCTGTTCGGCAAGATCGACGAGGTCTCCTCCAACGACCGCACGACCTACCTGCCCGACTCGGCCGACGCGACCGAGGTGCAGCGCGCTCTCGACGACTTCCTCGGCTCCGATTCGATCCCGGCGGTGGTCGTCTTCTCCTCCGACGCCGAGATCGACGACGCGCTGAAGGGCGAGCTGACGTCCGCGCTCGAGGATGCCACGACCGCCGAGGGCGTGAAAGACGGCTCCTCCCCCGTGATCGTCTCCGACGACGCACTCGCCGCCCAGGCGTTCGTGCCGATCGACGCCGACGCCGACATCGGCGAGATCTCCAGCGCGCTCTCGGCCGACCTGCGCGAGAGCGTGCCCGACGGCGTCGACGTGTACATCACGGGGCCCGCCGGCTTCACCGCCGACCTCGTCGCCGGATTCGCCGGCATCGACGGCATCCTGCTGCTGGTCGCCCTCGCCGCCGTGCTCGTCATCCTCGTGATCGTGTACCGCTCGCTGCTGCTGCCGGTGGTTGTGCTCAGCACCAGCCTGTTCGCGCTGTGCGTGGCGCTGCTGGTGGTGTGGTGGGCCGCGAAGTTCGGCATCCTGCTGCTCAGCGGGCAGACGCAGGGCATCCTGTTCATCCTCGTCATCGGCGCCGCGACCGACTACTCGCTGCTGATGGTCGCGCGCTTCCGGGAGGAGCTGCACGTCACCGAGAACCGGTGGGCGGCGGTCGCGGCGGCGTGGCGCGGCTCGTTCGAGCCGATCCTGGCCTCGGGGGGCACCGTCATCGCCGGTCTGCTGTGCCTGCTGCTCAGCGACCTGAAGTCGAACAGCACGCTCGGTCCGGTGGCGGCGATCGGCATCGTGTTCGCGATGCTTGCCGCGCTCACGCTGCTTCCCGCCCTGCTCGGCCTGTTCGGCAGGGCGGCGTTCTGGCCCCGGCGTCCGACGTACGAGCCCGAGCGGGTCGCCGACGTGAGCCCCCTGGAGGGCGGCGGACTGTGGCCGCGGCTCGCGCGCGGCATCCGCACCCGCCCGCGCCTCATCTGGATCTCGACGGCGATCGTGCTGGCGATCGCCGCGGTGGGCGTCGTGCAGCTGGACGCCACGGGCGTGCCGCAGTCCGATCTCGTGCTCGGCGCCTCCGAGGCGCGCGACGGCCAGGAGGTGCTCGGCGAGCACTTCCCGGGCGGATCCGGCAGCCCCGCGTACGTGCTCGGCGACGAGGACCGGCTGCAGGATGCTGCTGACGTGCTGCTCTCCGATGACGGCGTGGACGGTGTCAGCGTGACCGCCGAGGACTCGCCGTCGGGCAGCGCCCCGGTCACCGCAGACGGCATCACCGCGTTCGGCCCTCCGGGAACCCCCGCGCCGGAGCCGACGGTCATCGACGGGCGTGTGCTGCTGCAGGGCACGCTCACCGATGCCGCCGACTCGGCCGATGCCGAGGCGACGGTCGACCGGCTGCGCGCCGAACTCGACGAGACCGGCGCCAAGATCGGAGGCGTCACGGCCACCGCGGTCGACACGAACACGGCATCGATCCACGACCGCAACCTGATCATCCCGGTGATCCTGGGCGTGATCCTCGTGATCCTCATGCTGCTGCTGCGGGCGGTGCTCGCCCCCGTGCTGCTGATCCTCACCACCGTGCTCTCGTTCGGCTCGGCGATGGGCGTGGCTGCGCTGCTGTTCAACGGCGTCTTCCGGTTCCCGGGCGCCGACCCCGCGGTGCCGCTGTTCGGCTTCGTGTTCCTCGTCGCGCTGGGCATCGACTACAACATCTTCCTGATGACCAGGGTGCGCGAGGAGTCGAAGCGACACGGCACGCGCGAGGGCATCCTGCGCGGCCTTGCGGTGACCGGCGGTGTGATCACCTCCGCCGGGCTCGTGCTGGCCGCGACGTTCGCGGCGCTGTCGGTGATCCCCATCCTGTTCCTCGTGCAGCTGGCGTTCATCGTCGCCTTCGGCGTGCTGCTCGACACGTTCGTGGTGCGCTCGCTGCTCGTGCCCGCGCTCGGCTACGACATCGGTCGCGCGATCTGGTGGCCGTCGAAGCTCAGCCGGCGCGATGCCGAGCCGACTGGCGACCGGGATGAGCAGGTCGTCAGCGCAGCCAGCACGGAGGAGCATGGCCGCGGGTGAGGATCTGGTCGCTGCACCCCGCTCACCTCGATCGGGCGGCTCTCGTCGCCTGCTGGCGCGAGACGCTGCTCGCTCAGGCGGTTCTCGCGGGGCGCACAAAGGGGTACACCAGGCATCCGCAGCTCGAGCGGTTCCGTGCGCAGGCCGACCCGCTCGCGTCGGTCGGAGCGTATCTGTCTTCGGTCGCGGATGACGCGGATGCCCGTGGCTACCGCTTCGACCGGGGGCGGATCATCACACCCCGATCGCCCGTGGACGTCATCCCGGTCACCGACGGCCAGCTGATGCTGGAGTGGCAGCACCTGGGCGCGAAGCTCGACCAGCGCAGTCCGGCGGATGCGGTGCGGTGGCGGGCGACGACACCCACCGCACACCCGCTGTTCACCGTCGTGCCCGGGCCGGTGGAGCGGTGGGAGCGGGCCGTCTGATCGAGCGATCGAAGACCCTCTCGCCGTGCGGCGGCGAGGGGCGTACCGTCGGTACATGACCATCAGGGCGTCGGATCGCGCGGCCGTCGCGCACTTCATCCGCGTGTGCGGGTCGGGCGTCGTGGCGAGCGTCGGGCGGGACGGCGCACCCCAGGCCGCGTACGTCGGGCTCACCGCCACCGACGAGGGCGTCCTGATCTTCGACGCCGCCGGCGACTCGCGCACGGTCGGTGACATCCGCGAGCGCCCTCAGGTGGCCGTCGCGGTCACGGGAGCCGACATCTCCGTGCAGCTGGAGGGCAGGGCGCGCATCACCCGCGACGAGGAGCGCCGGCGTCTCGGCGAGGTGTACAGCGAGCGCTTCCCCGACTCGAGAGCGCTGGACGACGGGTTCGAGATCCTCGCCGTCTACGTGAACCGGATGCGCGTGCACGACGCGGGCGAGCATCCGCCGCGCGTCGACGAAGCCGCCTGGCGGTGAGCGGATAGGCGCGGCCTGTGGTGGTGTCAAGGCCGTTCGGCCGGGCGCCGGCCGCGCGTACGGTCGTCCCAGTCGCTGACCGCGACGTCCGACGACCCGAGGAGGCGGCCGTGCCGAACCAGCCAGAGCTCAAGGACGAAGAGCTGTACGAGAAGCTGCGCGATGACGGCGCATCGAAGGAGAAGGCGGCGCGCATCTCGAACGCCGCGGCCCGCGACGGCCGCTCGACGGTCGGACGTCGGGGAGGGAAGTCCGGAGACTACGACGACTGGACGGTCGATGAGCTGAAGAAGCGCGCGAAGGAGCTGGGCATCGAGGGATACTCCGGCAAGCGCAAGGCCGAGCTCATCGACATGCTGCGCGACCACTGAGCACGCCGCGCCGGCGCCAGGGCGGGCCGCCGTACGATGACGGGGTGACTGTCACCTCGCCGATCCGGACGCTCGGCATCATCGGCGCCGGCCGGCTGGGGCGTGTGCTGGCGTCGCTCGCGGTGGATGCCGGATACCGGGTGGTCGTCGCGCGTTCGGGCGATCCCGCTCCCATCGCCCGCGCGATCGCCGCGATCGGAGCCGAGGCGATGAGCGTCTCCGACCTGGTCGCGGTGTCGGATGCCGTGGTGCTGGCGCTGCCGCTCGGCCGGTACCGCACGCTGCCGGCGACGCAGATGCGCGGGATGCTGGTCGTCGACGCCATGAACTACTGGTGGGGTGCCGACGGCGATCGGCCCGACCTCGACGACCCGCGCACCTCGACGAGCCAGCTGGTTCAGCGGCACCTCGCGGGCGCGCGCGTCGTGAAGGGGCTGGGGCACATGGGGTACCACGACCTCGAGGACGAGGCTCGCCGCGCCGGGGCACCGGGGCGCAAGGCGATCGCGATCGCCGGGGATGCAGCCGACGATCTCGATGTCGTGTCGCGACTGATCGACGACCTCGGTTTCGATCCGGTGATCGCCGGGCCCCTGGCATCCGGGATCATGCTCGAGCCGGGCGCCGACGCGTTCGGCGCCGACGTGGGCGCGGCTGAGCTGCGCGAGATGCTGCAGGGGTTCGCCACGTCGCGGCGCGGCATCGTCGTCGCACGAGCGCGGCGCGCCGCAACATCCTGACCCGCCGTCGGTTCGACGGCATCCGCGTGCACGGCTTCCCGCTTGCGACCGCGTCGGCGCCGCCACCCCGAGAACGTGGTGCCGGTCTGCGACGCGTGACGGTGCGCGATCTGCTCGAGCAGGTGCACCCACCAGAGGATCATCGCGAAAGCGATCGCCTCGAACACGGTGAGCGAGATCACCTCGGCCTTCAACGCGGCGAGCGCGACGATCATCGTGACCGCGCTGATGATCGTCGCGCGGCGCAGGGCGGGGTCGAGCTGCCACAGCAGCACCCGGTGCGAGAGCAGCAGGAACGCGAAAGACAGCACGGCGCCGTTGGTGGCCTGCTCGTGCGCGATCGGGTCGACCGACAGCGGGTAGGCGCCGATCGCGAGCAGGCTGACGCCCAGACCCGCGATCGCGGGAGGCATCACCCGCATGGCGATGCGCGAGCGTCGGGCGAACGGCATCACACCGGTCAAGCGCACCCGCAGCATGCACGACGAGCCGGCGATGATCGCCCCGCTCGCGATGAGGCCGCCGTTGAAGGCGAAGCTGGAGAAGTCGCCCATCATGCCGAGTCTGCTGAAGTAGAGGTGCCACCAGTCGGCATCCGTCGTGGTCGCCGCCGAGACGAGGATGCACCCGCAGAGCAGCAGCGCAGCGCACAGCACCCACGTGAGTCGCGGCACCGCGCCTTCCCTCCGGGCCGGCGGGTCTTCCGCTCGGATCTGTGCGGCGCGCATGCCGATCGCCGGTACCGTCAGCAGAGCCTGCCCACTCATCCGTCCGCCCATCACCCGCGCAGGAGAGACGCGGGTAGAGAGTCCCCCCGGAAGCGCGATACACATGCAGAGCCGCTCGAGAATGCTCCGCTTCTTGGAGCCTATTGGGCGATGCCGCGTTCGGGCGACCATTATCACGGAATGACCCGCGGTGATATGGTTCGTCGCGCTTTCAGAGAATCGATCTCGATGATCGGCGTCGGTTCACCGAAAGCGGCTCACCGTCGCGGTTCACTCGTCGCGGTTCACCGGGATCAGCGTGACGTCGAGCGCTCCCCCGTCGATCCGCACGCTCATCATCGTGCACGCCGGCTGACGGCGCCGATCGGTCGGCGACCCGGGATTGAGCAGACGCATGCCGCGTGGCGTGACGGTGTCCCACGGTATGTGCGAATGCCCGAAGATCAGCACGTCAGTGTCGGCGAACACCTGATCCATGCGCTGCTCGCGCTTCGCCGTCGGCCCCGTCTCATGGATGACCGCGAAGCGCAGGTTCCCGACGGTGAAGCGCGCGATCTCGGGGAGCCGCTCGCGATGCTCGGGCCCGTCGTTGTTGCCGTAGACGCCGTGAAACTCTCGGGATCGCGACTCGATGAGGTCGAGGGTGGCGATGTCGACCCAGTCCCCCGCGTGCACCACGACGTCGGATGCATCGATCGCGTCGAGCACAGCACGCGGCAGTCGTCTCGCCCGCGCCGGGATGTGCGTGTCGGCGAGCAGCAGCATCGTCGTGGTCGTCATGGTGCCGCCAGTATCCCATCGACGCCAGACCGAGCGTCTCGCCGCGGTTCACCGCATCCCCGACGACGGGCCCGCGCCCGATCTCACCCGATGGCGGTCAGGGTGAGATCGCGCGAGGCGCCGTCGCGACAGGTCACGGTGATCGTCGTCGTGTCGCCGGCCGCACGCGCGGTGACGCCCTCCGCCGCGCACGACCATCTCCCCGGCACGGTGAGGGTGATCTGCGACGGCGCGCTGGTGTTGCGCCGCCACGGGCGGGAATAGCTCGTGTTCGCCCCGACGTAGCTGCCGTCGGCGGCGAACTGGTCCGGATCGTCGCCCTCGTACAGATGCAGGTCGGGGTCGGTCACCGACAGCGCGAGCGTCTGCTCGTCACTGCGCCACATCAGCAGGCACGGGGCGTCGACGGCGGTGATCGCCGCGTCGAGGTCTGTCAGGTCGGCGAAGACGACTGCACCGGTGATGCCGGTGTCGCGATGGTGCACGACGTGCGCCGCGGCATCCTTGCGCACCACGGAGTAGGGCGCGTCGTCGGTGCTCATCCGCGCGGTGAAGTCGGCCGTGCGCTGCTCTCCGGCGCCGACCAGCAGGGCGTACTCGTAGCCGGCGCCGCGGGGTGCTGTTCCGTGATCGATGAGCGCCGTCGCGTACGGAACGGATGCCGTCGTGGTGTCCTTCTCGTCGGGGGCGGTCTGCACCGCGCTGATGCGGCGCAGGCGCTGCCCGGCGGGCAGGTGGAACCCGTTGCCGAGCGGATCGACGACACCGGTGGGCTGGGTCAGCTGCGTCGCGTCGTCGGTGCCGTCTGCGGTCGGCACGGCGACCTGGAACAGCGTGGTCTCGGTGCTGTGCTGCGGGTCGTCGTTCGCGATGTCGCTGCCCAGGCAGACGATCACATCGTCGAAGCTGAACCGCGACACCTTCGCGGTGTGGGTGGGATCGAACCTCGGATGCTCGATCAGGTGCATCCCGAAGACACCGTGCTCGCCCTGGAACGAACCTGCCCCGCCGAACGCCGAGCGCGTCAGCGGCATGATCTCGATCGTGTCGCTCAGGTCGCCCTTCAGAAGCTCCCACGGAAGGTGCTTCGTGGTCGCGCCGGGGATGCGGTTCCAGTCCCAGCCCGGGTGCACGTACCCGTTCGCCGGATGCGTGATCTGCCCGCTCTCATCGGCTCGGGCGAGCACCTCGACCGACGCGTAGGCGAGGTAACGACCGTACAGGTTGTCGCTGGCGTAGATCTCGCTCGACCACAGGTAGCGATTGTGGCCGCGCAGCGCGACCAGCCACTCGCCGCGCCGGTGCAGCCCGCAGGCCGCGTAGCCCAGCGCCCAGTGTCCGTTCGGCGCAGGCTCGGACTCGATCCCCGCCTCGCGCAGATCGGCGGCGAGGCTGCGCTGCGCGGCCGACGGGTTCGGCGGCAGCAGCCGCAGGAAGGCCGCACCGACCTCCGGGTCGAATGCGCCGTCCTCCCCCGGCATCGGCGTCGCCGCCAAAGCCGTGAACGGGTTGAGTGAGAGTCCCTGCCCGCCGTCGGGGTGGCGGCCGGTGAGCGCGATCGGCCACTGCGTGGTGTTGGCGTGCAGGCGCTGGGTGAGCAGCGCCCGGCGCAGCGCGGCGCGCGCAGGTGCGCCCAGGGCGAAGTCCGTGCCGTGCAGCAGGGCGACCACAGGTGCCATCCCGACCAGCGCATCGCGGCCGTAGTCCGGGTACGGGCCCATGTGGTGGAAGATCGTGCCGTCGGGCTTGAGCCCTCCCTCGATCCCCGGCGAGGTGCTCAGCGAGCGCTCGGTGAAGCGGGTGAGCGCGGCCAGCAGGCGGCACTGTTCGTCGACGGTCCCGGCGCCGACCGCGCAGATCGCCATCGGCTTGAGCAGAGTGTTCTGCACGTCGATGATGCCGCCGTACTCCGCCGGGTCGCTGAAGTCGTGCGTGAGCCGGCCCAGTCCGACGAACCAGGCGAGGTTGTCCATCGCGCGCCGCCACAGTCCGGCTTCGGTCAACAGCGGCTGCGCGACGAGGAACGAGTCGGCGGCCTCGCGGTACTGGTAGCCGATGTGGTGGATCGTGCCCTGCGCGCTGTCCTTCGCGAAGCCCTGGTCTTCGAGGTGTGCGTACATGCGCAGGTAGAGCTCGTCGAACTCGGGCGCCGTGGCTGCCCCGGTGGCCCGTGCCTTCGCCGACGCCGCAGCGATCGCTCGCATGCGGGTGCCGTAGGCGCGCAGCGCGACCGCGGATGCGAGCGTCATGACGTCGGCGCGGATCTCAGCGGGCAGGATCGCCGACTGGTAGCCGTTGATGTACGAGCCGGGTGCAGCGGGGATTCCGGATGCCCGTTCGGGCACACCCAGCTCGGCGACCTGCTCCTTCGCCTTGGCGAGCCCGGCGGGGGTCACGTCGGCGGCGACCGTGGCGGACTTCAGCAGCGCGGCACGGATGCCGGCGAGATCAGCGGCACCGTCGGCGGCGGGAAGGGATGCCGCGGCCAGGTCGTCATCGAAGCGCACCAGGTCGAGCCAGTGCCGGTTGTCGGCCTCGGCGATCTCGGGCTGCACGAACGGGGCCTGGCGGTCGGGTGTCGGGTGGTCGGGACGCATCTCGGTGTTGAGCACCACCTGGTCGATGAACAGGGTGCCCGCGCGTCGCGGAGCGATGAAGCGCACCCGGTTCATCGCGTGGTGCGCAGTGCCCTCGGTGTCGTAGCCGAGGCGCACCCAGCAGGTGCGCCAGCCGGTGAAGTCGAGCCCGAACTCGAAGACCGTGTCGGTCGTCGCGCCGCGGCCGAACTCGACGCGCAGGCGATCGGTGGTGGGTTCGGAGTTGTACACCCACATCGAGAAGGTGTCGACGGTGCCCATCAGCGCCTGATCCATGCCGGCGGTGTAGCGGCTGGCCTGGTAGCGCAGGGGCTCCTTGATGGTCAGCACTCCGCGGGCGGCGTGCTTCCACTTCAGGCTGTGGGCGCCCACCTTGCCGCGCTCGGCGCTGATCGAGATCGTGCTTCCCTTGCCGGTCGAGAACTGCCGCGGCACGTGTGTCTCGAGCAGGAAGACCGGCGGCGACAGCGCGAGAGCGCGCGCCTCGACATCCGCCGGGTCGAGAGCGCCGGCGAGGTGCAAAGCGGATGCCAGGGCCGGCTGCGCACCGCCTGCGATCAGCGCGGCGCTGCCGAAGGCTGCGCCCGCCACCAGGAATCCGCGTCGTGAGATCTCCATTGACACTCCTCTTATCGAACTTCGTCGTCTCGCAGGTGAGGATCGCAGGGTGCGAGGAGGGCATTCAAGATGCATTGCGGGAGCCGTTACACTGGTCACCGCAAGGGGAGTACTCCCGCGCGGTGGGTCGTCACCACGGATGCATTCGCATCCCGGTCCACCGGTTCCCGATTCGGGAATGGAGAAGACCTTGGCGTCGATTCGTTCGCCTCAGGTCAGGAGACCCCTTGGAAGTCAGCCCCCTCGTCTGGATGATCACGGTCGCGGTGACCGTCGCCTTCTTCGTCTACGAGTTCTTCACGCATGTCCGCAGACCGCACGAGCCGACGATCGCCGAATCGGCGCGCTGGTCGGCGTTCTACATCGCCCTCGCGCTGGTGTTCGGTGTCGGCGTCGGTGTGGTCTCTGGATGGACGTTCGGCGGTGAGTACTTCGCGGGCTACCTGACCGAGAAGGCGCTGTCGGTCGACAATCTCTTCGTGTTCCTGATCGTGATGTCGAGCTTCGCCGTGCCGAAGATCTATCAGCAGAAGGTGCTGATGATCGGCATCGTCATCGCGCTCATCCTACGCGGCGTCTTCATCGCCGTCGGTGCCGCGCTGATCGAGAACTTCACCTGGGTCTTCTACCTGTTCGGTGCCCTGCTGCTGGTGCTCGCCTACCAGCAGGCGTTCTCGCACGGCGACTCGAACGTCGTCGACGGCCGCTTCATGCGCTTCGTCCGCCGGCACCTGCCGGTGACGGACGAGTACCACGAAGACAGGCTCACCGTGCGCAAGGACGGCCGCCGCTGGGTGACGCCGATGCTGCTGACGATCGTCGCCATCGGCTTCGTCGACCTCATCTTCGCCGTCGACTCCATTCCCGCGATCTACGGGCTGACCGAGGAGGCGTACCTCGTCTTCACCGCCAACGTGTTCGCGCTAATGGGGCTGCGCCAGCTCTTCTTCCTGATCGGCGGCCTGCTCGAGCGGCTCGTGTACCTCGCCCAGGGACTCGCGGTGATCCTCGCCTTCATCGGCGTGAAGCTGCTCGTCCACGCGCTGCACAAGAACGAGCTGCCGTTCATCAACGGTGGCGAGCCGATCACGGTGATCCCCGAGATCCCGATCTGGCTGTCGCTGCTGTTCATCGCGGGAACGATCGCGGTGGCGACGGTCGCGAGCCTGAGGAAGACGCGGGTCGACGAGCGGTCGGCGGTGGATCGGGGCTGATCTCGGGATGCCGGCGCGCCGGTCTCAGAAGCGGTGGAAATGCGCCGTCTGCGAGCGCACCATTGGCTCATGAGCGCATTCACCCCCGAGCGGGTCTTCAGCGGCTTCAGCGTCGACGACCTCGACGCCGCCCGCACGTTCTACGGCGAGACGCTCGGCATGCCGGTCTCGAACAACCCGATGGGCTTCCTCGAGATCGGCCTGCCGCAGGGCGGCTCGATCCTCGTGTACGACAAGCCGGACCACGTTCCGGCGACGTACACCGTTCTCAACTTCGCGGTGGCCGACATCGATGCCGCCGTCGATGATCTGAACGCCCGCGGTGTGGTCACCAAGATCTACACCGACCCCGATTTCGGCACTGACGACAAGGGCATCGCGCGGATGGGTCCGGACGGCGCGTCGGGCCCCGAGATCGCGTGGTTCAAGGATCCCGCAGGAAATGTGATCTCGGTGCTGGTTGCGGCGTGACGACTGGTTGACCGGATGCCGGCCATCAACGGGCCGAGATGAGCGAACCGTCGACGCCGTGGCGTCGCCACCGGCCAGACGATATGACGGTCGGCTCCTGTGTCGGATCGCGGATGAGAAGCGCGGTGTCTTCGTCGACGAACCGGACCTCCTGGCTCGAGCGTTCAGCGCCTCGTGCGAACCGTTCCTCTGCGTCGGCGGGTATCCAGTCCGCGCCCAGGTGGCCGGCGAAGAACCAGTCGAACAGGGGAACGGCGGGTGCGACGGACTCGAGTCCGAACAGCTCGAGTTCGTCTTGATCGTCGAAGTCGGCGGGCCAGCGGTGCATCGGCGAGCGAAGATCATCGAGCCGGCGCTCCACCCGATGTACACCTTCTCGGTCAGCAGCTCCGCGAGCGCCGGTGCCAGACCTGTCGCGTGCCAGGCGTGGGCCGCCCACAGGTTGCTGCCACCGTAGCCGAGGATCACATCCGCTGAACGCAGGCGCGATTCGACGAGGGCCCGTGGACGGGCGAAGAGCGATGCCACATCGAGCTCCGCCCGCCCCAGTGAGTGCAGACCCGCGAGATGCTCGACGAGCGTGGAGCTGTCACCCGGGAATCCGAGGATGCTGTCGATCACCACGACGACCCGAGACTCGACGAGAGGCTTGTCGCTCGCCACCTCACCACATTGGCCGATAGATGCGGGGAGGTGCATCAGAGCTACTCAGATTTCGTCATGCTCGGCGCTCTCCTAGCCGCCTGCGGCTCCGAAATCTCAGGCCTCCAAGTCGGCAACATCGACTGGGATCAACGCATCGTCACGATCCGCCGCCAAACCTACCCCGGCGCAGGAGGCCTCGTCACCAAACAAACCAAGGGCGCGACATCGGCCACGTCCCCATCCTGCAAGCCCTCACCCCTGTGCTGGAACGACTCACCCACAACCGCGAACCCGACGAGCGGCTCCTGACCGGCCCTCGCGGTGGCGTGCTCACCACAGCATCGGTGCGGGATGCGACAAAGTGGAACCAACTCGTCACCGAACTCGAGCTACCCAGCCTCACCCGCCACGGGCTCCGCCACACCGGAGCAACCTGGCTCGCCGAAGCAGGCATCCCGCTCCATGTCCTTCAAGGCATCCTCGGCCACAAATCAATCGAGACCACACGCGGCTATCTCCGCCCGACACCAGGCACCTCACCGACGCCGCCGCACGCGCCAACGCGTTCCTCGACGGACACGAGAACCACGACCGCGACGGCCCCGTCATGCCCAGCCGAACGCCGGCACCTCGGCGATGAAAGAGGCTGCCGATCGCGACCCAAAACAGGCTCCAGGTCCCGGCGTGTGTGGGCTGGACGTTGGTGTCGTGTTCTCGCAATCGGGACGCCGGGGGCTGCCCGCCTGCTCCCGAGTGGCGGGGGAGGTAGTTGTAACGGATGTTCCGGACACCGATTGGCGCTGAGCGAACGTCCTCGCTGGTGAAATTTCGGGCATGGAGCAGCTCTTCGGCCAGGATCCGCTGGTAGCGCTCCACCTTCCCATTGTGGCGAGGCGAGCACAGGTTTCGTCGTTCCCAGCGTGTCGCTCCCCGACCGGATGCAGGGTGCACTCGCGCCGCTGAATGCTACTGACTCGTCACCTGAGGTCTCGGCGAAGGGGAACGAGTATGGCCAGAAGACCGGCGACGCCCGCGTAGGCGAGCAGGATGAAGGCTCCTGTCACCGGAGACGCGAGGGAAGCAGCTCCGAGGGAGGTCTGCTCGGCCAGGGCATCCGTGAGGAAGGAAAAGCTCGTCAGCGAGGCTGTCGCTCCGCCGGGCAGGATCGGGTAAAGGGAGTTCACACCGGGGATCATCATGAGCACGAACTCGAGCAAGTAGAAGTAGCCGAGCACGATGGCGATCGCGATCAGCTGGTTGCGGGCGAGCGCGCCGATGCTGACTCCGAGCACCATGTACACGGCAGCCGCAAGCGCGAGTTGGAGCAGCGGGACCACGATCTCTCCGACCGGGACCGGAATCGCGACTCCTCGCGCCGCGGCGCCTGCGTATAACGCCACTCCGGATGCGGCCGAGCAGATGATGCCGTAGCTCAGACCGAGAAGCGCATAGACGACGAGCTTCGCACCGAGCACTCGCCCGCGTCTCGGCGCTGCGAGAAACGTCGTGCCGATGGTGCGGTGCCGGTACTCGGAGGTGACGGCAATGGTGCCGATGAGGGCGGGCACGAACAGCAGCACAGCAGGAAGGCCGAGCACGATCTCGACGCCTTCGACGGTGTCGAGTCCGGGCATCGGCGGGGTCGCGTTCTCGGGGCCGATCAGAGCGAGGGCACCCGTCAGCAGCATCCCGCACATCGCCGCGAGCAGGATCGTCCAGAGCGCAAGGCGGAGAGTGACGAGCTTGATCAGCTCACCGTGGATCAGTTTCACAGCGGTGCCCCTTCCTGTGTGGCGCGAAGGAACACGTCCTCCAGCGAATCCCCATTCGAGCGAAGTTCGCTGAGCGGCCACGTTCGCGTCACTCGGCCTCGATCAATGAGGACCATGTCGTCGGCCGTCTGCTCGACCTCACCGAGCACGTGACTGGACAGCAGGACGGTGCGACCTGTCGCCGCGAAAGTCCGCAGGAACGTCCTCAGCCACACAATGCCGACGGGATCCAGGCCATTCGAGGGCTCGTCGAGCACAAGGATCTCCGGATCCCCGAGGAGCGCGGTCGCGAGCGAGAGGCGCTGACGCATCCCGGTGGAGAACGTGCCGATACGACGATCGGCGAACTCGGCGACGCCGGTCTCTTCGAGCACCGCATCGACGCGTTTCGAGGAGAGGCCAGAGAGCGCACTGTAGGTGCGGAGGTGCTGCCGGGCGGTCGTTCTCGGGTGCGCACCGGCGATGTCGAGCACCGCTCCGACGAGGCGGGCCGGACGGCGGTGATCCCGATAGTGCTTCCCCAGAATGAGCGCTGTCCCTTCGGAGGGACGGATCAGGCCGAGCAGCATGCGCAGTGTGGTGCTCTTTCCGGCGCCGTTCGGCCCGAGAAAACCGGTGACGCGCCCCGGCGCCGCACTGAAGGTCGCATCCGTGACGGCGTCGACAGTGCCGAAGCGCTTGGCGAGCCCCGTGATCTCGATCGGTGCGACACTCATCGGGCGACGCTCCCGTAGATCGCCTGCGCGATGCTGCCCGCGTCTTCAGTGCTGAGCAGGATCTCGTCGAATCCGGTTTCGCCTCTGACCGTGCTCAGCCGCAGCAGCGGCAGGCCGCGTTTCATCGAGACCAGCCGACGCACCCCGGAGGGATGCGTGAAGGTACCGAGCTTGCGGTAGCCCGACACGACGAGTCCTGAGCGCATGCCCAGGATCTCCGACGTCCAGCCTGGCTCGACCCGAGCCGACCGGAGGGCGGCGAGCGGCACGCGCAGGAAGCCCCGGCCGGCCATCGTCGCTTCCCAGCCCGGGAATCGGATGTCCACTCCCTCTGGCCCGTAGCTCACCTGCGTCATCGCGCTCACCTCTGCTTCAATGGTTGTTGTCGTGATGAGAACATTATCATGATGAGAATGGTTGGGAGAACACTCGTGGCTGAAGAGCAGCAGATCGCTGACATCGTCCTCCATCCAGTGCGCATGAAGATCATTCAGCAACTCGGGGGCCGCAGCATGACGACGACTCAGCTGCGTGAAGCGCTGCCCGAGGTCAAGCAGGCCACCCTGTATCGGCACGTCGCGGCGCTGCTCGAGGCCGACATCCTGGCTGTCATCGAGGAACGACATGTCCGCGGCGCCACAGAGCGCACGCTCGCACTGGGCGACCGAATGGCGCACGTGGGCCACGGCGAGTTGCAGGCGATGGACGCGGTACAACTGCGCTCGGCGTTCACGATGTTCCTCAGCGGACTCTCGAACGACTTCGAGCGGCTCCTCGACGACGACCGCACGGATCTGCGGGGCTCTTTGGGGTTCGCCCGCGCGGTACTCCACCTCGACACTCAGGACCTGGAGAAACTGCAGGCTGAACTCATGGCCGTGCTCACGCCCTATCTGGAGAAGCGCAAGGAAGGGCAGCGCCGGATAGCGTTCGCGACCGTGCTCATCCCCGAGACCGACGACTAGAAGAGGAAACTTCATGAACGACATGCAGCAGGCGATGTCCGGCGGAAACATGAACACCGTCGTACGAGACGGCGACACGGTCCGTCGCGTGGGCGGGCCGTGGACACCGACCGTGCACCGCTACCTGCGCTACCTCGAACGCGGAGGAATCGACTGGGCGCCGGAGCCGATCGGGTTCGACGGAACGCACGAGACCCTGAGCTTCATCGACGCTTTCGTTCCCGCCTATCCGCTGCCGAACTGGGTTTGGACGGATGCCGCGCTCGAGCAGGGTGCGCGGATGCTGCGCCAACTGCACGATGCATCCATCGGCTTCCCGCTCGATGAGAGCACCTGGCAGTCGGCGACCAAGGTGCCCGTGGAGGTCATCTGCCACAACGATTTCTCCCCGCACAATCTCGCGTTCGACGACGGCACGATCGTCGGTGCGATCGACTTCGACATGTGCTCGCCCGGCCCGCGAATCTGGGACATCGCCTATTTCGCCACGCGCATGGTTCCACTCACGGGCGAACCGCCGGTCGGGGCGCCGACCGGGCGCGACGTGTCACGACGCATCCAGTTACTGATAGACGCTTACGGGCCGGATGTCGGGAGCATCCCTCTCACCGTCGACGCCGTCGTTCAGGTGGCGATCCGCCGGCTCTACCAGCTTGCCGTCTTCTCACGCGCGAAAGCCGACGAACTGAGCAAGCCTGAGCTGCGCGACGAAGCCGACGAGTACGACCGTGACGCCGCGCTCCTGCTTCGGGCGTGACTATGGAGTTCAGAGAATCAAAGGAGCAACATGCAAGCCTCAGGGACCTTCACTGTAGAAGCGTTCTCCCCCGTCGACCCGCACATGGATACCGGGCCGGTGACTGCCACCTCCGTGGCGGTAATGAGAATGGAGAAGCAGTTCACGGGAGATGTCGCCGGACGCTCGGTGACGGTATTCACGTACGCTCTTGACGCGGCCACCGACGTCGGCGGGTATGTCGCAATGGAGTCTTTCGAAGGCGTGCTCGGCGGCCGGTCGGGTACGTTCAATTTCTCACATTCGGCAACGACGGTCGGAGATGTCCGGAGTGACGAGTCGTTGGTCATTATCCCCTCGAGCGGCACTGGGGAGTTGACAGGAATCTCGGGCGGAGGCGGAATCGCAGTCGACGCGGATGGGACGCACCGCATTTGGTTCGACTATAAGCTCCCCGCCAAAAAGGTCCAGGAGACAAGCGACTTCCCCGGCCCGCACTGAATCGACCTGACTTTCGTCACGTTCTCGACGTGTACTGAGTTCGGGCCACAAATCGATCGAGACTATCCGCGGCTACCTCCACCCCGACACCAGGCACCTCACCGACGCCGCCGCACGCGCCAACGCGTTCCTCGACGGACACGAGAACCACGACCGCGACAGCTTCGTCATGTCCAGCCGAACGACAGCACCTCGGCGACGAAAGAGGCTGCCGATCGCGACCCAAAACGGACTGTAGGTCCCGGCCAGGTCCCGGCTCGTCACAACGGCCGCAATCGAAGCGTCCCGGATGGCATCAGTGTCCGCGGTCGGATGCTTCCATAAACCCCTCCGAAAAGGACAACAGAAACGACGAAGCCCAGGTGAGAAGCCTGCTCTCACCTGGGCTTTTCTGTCGGGATGACAGGATTTGAACCTGCGACCCCTTGACCCCCAGGTACCCGGATCAGCAGTTTTCCTTGATTTTCCGGGCTTCTCCGCTCTGCAGAAGGCCCGTTTTCACGTCCTGCATTGCATGAATTGCATGGATCTGGTCCCGGTTTGGTCCCGGTCAACGCAGGGTCAGCGAGCGATGGACTCCTCGCTTCCGACGTTTACGCGGGGTTTGCGTCGGAATCCACCAGCCAGCATCTCAACCTGGTTCTACATCATGTACGACGCCCGGAGGGCGCGATCGTCGTCGCATCTAGTGGGCCTAGTGTCATCAGACGTTGGAAGCAGCCGCGTCGATGATGGCCGCGATGCGTACCGGAAGGAGGTGCTTCGTGTTCGTGTCTGTCGTCAGCGAAGCGAGATTCTTCCACGTCTGTAGACGGAATTCGGGGGTGCTGAGTCCGCGCTTCTCTGCCAGCGATGATTCGATGTCGTCAACGTTCCCGGGCTGGCGAGGGTGCGCGCCGCTACGGTTGCCATCGGGATGGTCGGTCTCTGGTAACAGGCGATCGGTAGGAACCAGGTCGAGTGCCTCGCCACGCCGGACGGTAGCGGCGTTTATGGAGAAGTATGCGCCGAGGTCGAGAGCTCGGATGGTGGTTGTTCTATCGCCGAGCCACCAGTGCAGGACCGCGCCAGTGATGGGTGTGCGCGCGAGCTCGTCCACAACTTCTGCTGTCGCGCCGTAGCTGTGGATTGATGTCAGGCGTGGCGTGATTTGTAGTCGGGTGAGGAGTGACTCCAGCACCTCACGCTGCTTGCCGAGTCGGGATGGCACCTTGGCATCTAGTCCGATCTCGCCCACGTACGCTGTCTGCCCAACTAGAGCCTCGAACTCGCCGGGATCGTAGCTGTCTAGAGCGGCCTTCACGCCGGGATGAACTCCGACACCCCAGACCGTGAGGAGATCCTTGTGCTGTCGCTTAAGCGCAATGCGTGATTCCTCCAGGCTCCGACTAGCCGCGAAGATGACTGCGCGGAGGCTGAGCAGGTCTTGAGCGCTTATTGCCGTATCGATATGAGCGTGGACGTCAAGTGCCGGCCAACTGGTCATGTGAGCAAGCCCAACTCCTTGGAGCCGCGCAGGCACAGGTCGCGCGCTTCGCCGGCGCTGTAACCGTCGGGTAGGCGCATGGCCGCTATATCGCTGACTCTGATTCCCCGAGCGACGAACGCCTTGATGCTCGGCAGGATGGATGTTCTCTCGAGTTGCGCCTTCGCAGTGTCGTTGGGGGGTGCGTCGATCACGTAGGTGCTTTGGTCGCCGATCCGTGCGGCGGCGAAGGAAGCTCGGCGGACAAGGCAGCCGAAGCAGGTTCCGCAGTGATCGGTGGCGGCGACGCCGAGCCACCTCTTGTTCGTAAAGGCACACGAGCTTGTGGCACTGAGCAGTTCGGAAGCGGCGTCATCGCCGACCTCGTCAGCGAGCCACCGGAACATCTCGCCCTTGGTCCGAGTAGCGAACGGATTTGAGAGGTTGGCCCATGCACCAGCTTGCTTGGCAAGCCGCGCGAGCTCGGCCAGGAACCATGGATGGGTCGTGCGAGTCGAGAGGCTCCCGAGCTGGTCTGGCCCGAGAGGCGGGTTTAACGAGGCGAAGCCGTTCTCGGGTATCCACAACTCCGCACCGTTTATCGAGGCGGTAGCAAGACCGAGCGCGAGAAAGAGGAAGGAGCGCGTGCGAGTTGTGAATTCGTTTCGGAACGAGTGTCCTCCGGGTTGGGCGTTTCGACGCGTGAATACGATCTGCTGATGGTGCTGAACGGAGCCAGCCGGTCGCAGCTCTCGGATTCGTTTAGCGACGTCCTTCTGTATCGGTGAGATCGATGTGGCCCCGACGTGAGACACGAGGACATGCTCTTCTGGTCTCGTGCGCGCGAGGAACGCGCCAGTTGCGGAGTCAGCCCCACCACTCATGAGCACGATCCGCTGCGCGTTCGGGTAGCCGTTCGCTGTGATCTCTTCTCGCGGGATGCGTGCACGCCGGAAGGTGAGCTGCCATGCGTCGCCAGACAGGAAGTCCAGGAGACTCTGGAGGTCACCGGCCAGGGCGTTCCAAGAGTCTGGATTGTGAACAGGGACGGTGAGCGCGATGCGACGTTGGGTCCAGTTCACCCGCCCAACTTGCCTGGGCACGGAGCGATCTGCGGCGTAGACCATCGCGGCCAGGCGGAAGAGTTCGATGTTCTCGTGTCGCACCGGTCCGAGCTTGCCCAGCCGCGGACCGAGCGGAGTGTTGAAAGTGCCCTTACCATCGGCAGGCCAGTAGAAGGTGTGCTCAGCAGCCTGACGGGTCACGGTTCCAGGAATCTGGAAGCGGAGGTCGAATTCGGCCATCAGTGCCCCTCGTAGATCGTTCGGAGGTATTCGAGGCCGTCCTCGATGGCCCTGGTGAACTCGTCAGGACTCGGCCCAGCCGGAGTGAGATTGGCATGTGCGGCAAGCTCCTCGGCGGCCTGGCGAACGCCGTCTTCGAACTCGGCGCGCTGGGCTCCGGTCATCTCCTTGGCGTTGAGTGTCGAGGCTGTCTCCACAAGGTAAGCCTCTGCAAGGATCAGTGCGACGGCTTCTTCGGCGATCTGGCCAAGGGAAACTTGGGCGCCGGCGATGTCACTCTCCACAAGCCACTCGGCAAGTCGACCGACGACCTCCATCTGCTCCGCGGTATCGATCGTTCCCGGCGGAAGATCCTCGCAGACCTTTTGGGCGATCTGATGCACGACGTCAAAGACGTTCGGGTTTGCACGCAACGCGTCATAGTCGAGACCAAGATCCCGTAGCGTCTGTGCGTCACCTGTGCGGTACGCATACGCCGCGGCGGCACCTCGACCGGCTGATCGTGCGGAGCCGGAGACTGAGCGCGTGAGTGAGTCGGTGCTGCGACGTCCGCGGGCGGAAGCTCCTCCTCCGCGCGATGAGCTGAAGAGCCTTGCCGCGGGAAGCACGCGACCCGCAGGCGTGTTCGAGGACGGCTTCAGCGGTGAAAGCAATGTGGGTTGGGCCTGGCCGTCACCTGTTGGCGGTGGTGCGCCACCCGCGCCTGGAAGGCTGGCGAGCCAGTCGTCGAGGCCGTCGCGAACCTCACCGCCAGCGGGACTGCCGGAGTAAGAGCCTTTCGTGCCCACTAGTGTTGTCCTCCCTTGGGCGGAGGCGTTGTGAGTGCCTTCTTGATGTTGCCGTCCGGCAGCCTCGCTGCAAGACCGTTGATTACGTCCTTGATCCCGGGGATGTCGGTGCCCGCGAGGATCACGGCGGTGCCTGGTTGCAGATCGGACGCCGGAAGACGACGGAACGCGTCGAGAGCAGCGGACTGCGCAAACGGATGAATGCCCGCGAGCCGAACGATTCCCGAGACCGCGCCGCGTTGCTCCTGAACGCGGTCACGGGCGCGCAATGCGAGGTGACGCACAAGTTGGCTCACGTCGTCGATCGTGAGCGCTCGGAGGCTGTCGTCTGTGAGTTGGCGCCGATCCACGGTCCGTGTCGACGCCAGCTGCGCAGCAAGATCGCGGAGGTGCTGGGACAGTTCGGCGCTGACAAGTAGATCGCCCCGGAACGATGCCGCGAGGTGAAGATATGGGCTCAAATCAAGGTCGTGCAGATCGGGCGGTAGCTTCGCCCAACGAATCATGTCATCAGCGAAGTGCGGTGCGACGCTGGTCAAGGAGCTCGGCGCAACTGTTGCATCCACCTCCGTTTTGTCATCAGCTTCATCGTCGAGGTCCGTGTCGGTGGACTCACCGATCGCCTCCGGTGCGATCGGCTCATTTCTCCCATCAGTACCGTCGGACTCGATCGGACTCTCCTGCTTCGGCCGGTTAGCCTGCGTCTCCAGTGCTTCGAGACGATCGCGAAGTTCGCCAGTGCGGAGCCAGGACAAGACCGCCTGGAACTGATCTGGCAACAGAACCTCGAGCACCATGAGTTTGGCGACGACATCGAACTCCAGCTCGATTCCGCGCCGCGCCGCGATCGAACGTCGGATGTTCAGGTCGTTGAGGAAGCGTTTGATGCGCCGCGGGTTTCCGCGCAACTTCTCGTAGAGGATCGTGGTCAGTCGTCGAGCGAAGGATAGCTCCTGCTGCACATCGAGCCCGTCGGGCGCCTTGAGATCATCGAGCGCCCCGACCGCCCGAAGTCGTTGACACTCGGCGATGATTCCTTGAAGTTGATTGTCAGTGAAGCGACTGTCAATGCGGTTCTGTAGCTGGAGCAGCAGCACGTAGGACTCGGTGTCGAAGGCGCCGAGGGCCGGTAACGGAACCGTGGTCTGTACGATCTTGTGCAAGTACAGCTTGGACGGCGACTCCGTGGGCAGCGCGTCCTCGCCCCCGTCACGCTCAGTCGGCATGGTCCACTCGGGCAGCCTGGTACGAATCGCGTCGGCGACCCTGTCCTCATCCGCCGCGATGACGAACGCCATGCCTTCGACGCTGAGGAAGAGGCGTATTGCCTCCAACGTCTCAACCACAGTGTCGACAAGGCACCGGTCAAGATCATCGACCAGCACTGCGATCCGACGAACGTGAGCAAGTTCGTCGGATCCCAGCAGTTCGGTGAACTCTGTTTTGAAGCCAGCAAGCCCGCGCGGTTCGTCCTTACCGTTGTCCCCGTCCTTGCTGGGTTCTCGTATCAACCCCAGGACGTCGTCAATTCCCGGAATCTGCAATGTGAGTGAGGACTTGGCTGCGAGTTTCACGGCCTTCGCCCAGTCGATGCGATCGGAGAGCTTCTTCAGCAGCTTCTTGATCTTGGCGCTCTTGGACTCGTCTACGCCGACGAGACGTTCCGCGAGCTCCGCGGCGATGGCGTCGAGGACCTCACCGATCAGGCTTTCCTTTGCTCCGACCGAGGGGTCGTAACGCCAGGGGTCCGTGCGCACCGTGAGAATCTTGGCCTTCTCGGATTCGCTGCGAGCGTCGAGGTCCGCCTTGATGAGCTCAAGGACAGTTGTCTTGCCGCTACCCCAGGGGCCGGAGAGGCCGATTGCCAGCGGATCGAGCGCATCGTCGAGGACGGCGTCAGACACGGTTTCCGCGATCGCGCGCGCTGCGAGGAAGTCGATCTTGGATGGCTCGTCGGACCAAAGCCGTCCACGGAGATCCTCTGTGGCTGTCATGGCGCCTCCTCACGCTCGTTTGAGGCGAGGCGACAGTGAGCTTGTCGCCCTCCTTGTTTGGAGGGCGGCACATGAAAGTGACACCCGTCATTTGATTGGGTTCAGTTCGATGTTCCCATTGCAGGCTCCACCCACCATCTCGACACGCGGCGAGAGCCCGGTGACCGGGATCTGTGGGTGGATGGGTCCCTGCGTCGGCCCGCTACCCGGGGGCTTCCTCCAAGCACCCCGCTGTGCGAGGTCGACGGCTTCTTCCCGGCGCACCCGACTCGCGCGAGATGGCGAGGTTCATTCAGAGCTGGACTGTCCTCGAGTCGCGAGACGGAAGGCGGCGGCCTCAGCGGGACTGCGTTCGTGCGGGCTCAGTCGGCGTTTGGGCTTCCGTGGCGGATCGAGATGCGTGAGGCGCGGAACGCCTCCCAGTCGATGCGCAGAATGAAGGAGTCGTGCACGGTGACTGTCTCGATGTTGACACCGGCGGAGAAGTCGCCGTTGCCGAGCAGGGCAAGGAGGGCGCTGCGGACGTCTTCGGGGTCTTGGTCGAGGTGCTTGGCAAGCTGGCCGAGGTCGGTGAGCAGGTGGTCGACCTCCGCTCCTTCGGGACGGAAGAGGTGGATGATCTCCTGAGCGGTGGCTTCGTGCAGTCGTTCCCATCGCATGCTGTCCTGCAGAACGGCTTCATCGGCATCGAGGGGCAGAGCCTCGCCAGGTAAAGGCGCTAGCGGGTTGATCGAGTGCATGCCGCTGTCGTCAATGTTAACCACGTCACATGCGATGAGAAGGTCTAGGAGAGCACCGATCGTGTGTGCGACGGGGACCTCTTTCGCGGCGAGGTAGCGCTCGAACGTCGCAAGGTCAATCTCGCGTTGGGCAGCTTCCTTCGCGTTCAGCTCAGACGCGGCGCGCGGCTCATCGTCTGGCTGTCCGAAGTCCTCGTCCAGCCGTGCGATCTCTTCGTCAGTCCAGTCGTGAAGAGGCTCCCACGCTGACGAGTCGAGCCCTTCCGGGGAGTGCCGGGACTGTCGAAGGCGGGCATCGAGTTCGGCGCGCGTGGGCGGTTGCTCGAAGAGGATCTGTGTGAAGACCTCAATCATGCTCGCGGGCAGCGCGCGGCTCCACCCCTTGCCGAAGAGGGTGTCGGCGAGTACCTGCATCGCGATCTGGTCGTCCTCGTTCACGAACTGATTCTCTCGTGCGGAGCCATAGATCGATGGCCGGACTTGCCGAGTATCCCTGCTGACCAAGTCGGTATGTTTTTCCATTTTGTTCGCGTACATGCTGATTTACGGTGGTTCTATGACACCGCGCCCCGAATTCGGTCCCGATGACTTCGTCAACCCTGATGCTCCGGAGGACGAGCAGCGGCTCCGGGCCGACCACCCGGCTGTTCGCGATCTATCCTACGAGCGCAGTCGCGATCGGCAGCTGGCCGATCTGTTCAAGGGCTCGATGTTCGAGCCCGGCTGGGAGCGGCAGGAGTCCGACGACGAGGACGAGTTCGTTCCTCAGGCACAGCGTCTGGAGCTCTATCTGAAGGAGCGGTCCCGCGGCAAGGACTACGTCAGCGACTTCGTGTTCCGATCGAAGGAGTTCCCGGTGATCGTTTACGGGATATTGATCAACCGCGGGAAGGGCCTTGAGATCGCCGAACTTGAGCTCTTCCGAACATCGTGGGGATACTTCGACCAGTGGGGCGATTTCATCGATGACACCGCACCAGCTGGGGAGGACGAGGTTGGCGAGGCCGAGTCCCGCCAGTTGATCACGAGCGATCTGCTCAGGCGGATCCCGCTGGGCCGCATCATCGCTCTGGCGCAGCAGCGTCTCGCTCAGGAGGAATGGCGCACCGAGGGAGTGATGGTGCTGATGGGTAATGACCGAGGCCCGGACGAGCTCACCTCGGAGGAGACCTCAGCGCTGGAGTCAGCCGTGGAAGCTGCCCGACAAACCAAGCGCGGGCGCCCGCCACTGCCGGACGACCTGCTGGAAGCTGTCGCGCACGCCTATCTGGAGGAAGCCATCGCGGGCGCCGGTCTGTTGCGCCGAATGTCGGCACGGTTCGCTCGCCCCGAGGCCACAGTCCGCGACTGGATCGCCGCCGCACGCGGGGCCGGGTTCCTCACCCCTGCCCAGCCCGGGCGACGCGGCGCGGGACCTGGACCGAGATTGGGTTCGGTAGTCGGTTAGCTCGCCAACCCGAAGGCTTCCTCAAGGTAGTCGGCGGTAGCGGGGTTGACGGCCTCGTTGCGCCGCACGTAGTGCTGCAGGGTGATGATCGGGTCTGAGTGGCCGAGCAGATCGGCGGCGAGGTTGATGCCGGCGGCATCGTTGATCGTCGTCGCACCAGTTCGTCGGAAGCGGTGCGGGGTGACGCCGGCGATGCCGGCCTTGTCCATGATGTCGCGCAGACGGCGGCGCACGTTGTTCGTGGTGAACGGCGTCCCTGCCCGCGTGGAAAACAGCAACTCGTCAGGATCGATGCTCGATACCCGCTGGAGGCGGGCACGCACGGCGCGCAAGACGAAAGCGGGGAGCGCGACGCGCCGCACTGAGCGGGCGGTCTTGGGATGGTCTTGCCGGTGGGTGGGCTCGCCGCGACGGCTGACGATCGTGCCGGCGATCCGCACCGTCGGGATCGGGCCGGTGAGGTCGAGGTCCTGTAGGCGTATTGCAGGGACCTCACCGATGCGTGCGGAGGTGCCGAGCATCACCTCGACGATGTGCCCAAGTTGCTCGTCGGGTCGGGGTCCGGCGAGGATCTCGCGCTGCTCCCACTTGCGGATCGCGGCGCGGATGCTCTTGATTTCCTCTGGGGTGAAGGAGTCAGGGATGCGCGGTGGTCGGCGTAGCCGGGAGACGTAGTCCATCGGGTTGCGTGCGATGATCTCGTGCCGCACGGCCAGGCCGAGGGCGAGGCGCAGCACGACGCGTGCTTGGCGTGCTCGGTTGTAGCTGAGCTTGGCGAGCTGCTTGAGGTAGTGGTCGCAGCGGGAAACGCCGATCTCTCGGAGGGTTAGGTCTGTGAAGAAGGGCAGCACCAGGGTGCGCATGTTCCGCTCGTAGAGCTGTCTGGTGGTGGGCGAGAGCCTGTCCTCGATTTCCATGTCCTCGAGCCAGTAGTCCACGAGTGCGGGGAACGAGCTGTCGGCGCTCATCCCGGTGAAGCCGGGATGGAACAGGGACCGCTCGGAGAGCTTCTTCTTGAGCTCTCGTTCCGCGGCCGGCCGGGTATCGGCGGTGCATTGGACGTGGCGGCTCTTGCCGTCCCAGTCACGGTAGCGTGTGCGGGCCTCGTGCCGACCGCCGGGAAGCCTTCGGTGCGCGATGACCCCGTGGGTGCCGATCGGGGTGCGGGGCCTAGCCACGAACGACGTCCCCCTTTCTGCGGAGCGCACCGGTTGCGTAGCGTCGGGACCCTCTGGAAAAGGATGCAGATCGGTGAGGACTATTGGGATGGTGCTCAGTACACATCCGTCCAGTCTGCTCGGGCGAGACCGCTTCCCCGTCGCCGCGCAGGGTCGAGCGGCAACACTCGGCTCGGATAAAATACGCACACAGTGGCCTGTTGTGTGCAAGGATTTTGTCCATGAAGGCGATCGGTGAGGGCTTGCCGTTGACGTTCACGACGGAGACGGCGCGGGCGCAGGGGGTGCATCCGCGTGACCTCTATGCGTGGCGGGATGCGGGGCAGATCGTGGAGCTCTCCCGCGGCGTGTTTCGCCGCGCGGACGCACCACCGGCGTCGTATCCGGATGTGCTGGCGGTCGCGTATCGGTCGCCGCGGGCGATCGTGTGCTGCGTGTCGGCGGCTGCGCTCCACGAGTTGACCGACGAGATGCCGCCCGCGGTGCAGATCGCGGTGCCGAAACGCTCGCACACCCCTGTGATCGACTACCCGCCAGTGACCGTGTTCCGCTTCGAGGAGACCACGTTCGAGCTCGGCCTGTCGTCGTTCGAGGCGGGGCCCGGTGAGGCGGTGCGGATCTACGACGCGGCGCGCACGGTGGTGGATCTCATGCGCTTCCGCCGTCGACTTGGCGAGCCGACCGCGCATGCCGCTCTCAACCGCTATCTATCTTCCCGTGGGGCGCGACCCGCGCTGCTTCTGGAGTATGCGGAGGCGCTGGGCACGTTCGGGCCGGTGCGTGCTGCTCTCGACGTCGCGAGCGCCCGGTGAGCCGGCCGACGCGAGACAGTGCGGCAGGACGCGCGTATCTGGATTTGCAGAACCGTGCCCGCCGGGAGAAACGTGGCACACAGGAGCTGCTGACGATGTATGTCGTGGAACGGTGGCTGGCGCGCCTGTCCCACTCGTCGTACGCGGATGACTTTGTTCTCAAGGGCGGGATGCTGCTGGCGTCCTTCGGAACTCGTCGTCCCACCGTCGATGCGGACGCGCTGGCGAGGAACATGGCATCTGACGAGGCGACGGTCGCCGAGCGTGTCGCCGAGATCGCGTCGCTTGAGGATCCGGACGACGGTGTGGAGTTCCTTCCCGACACGGTGACGACCGCGGTGATCCGTGACGACGCGCTCTACTCGGGCGTTCGGGTAACGATGGGCGCGCAGCTTGCCACCGCCCAGGTGAAGCTGCGTCTCGATATCAATTTCGGAGACCCAGTGACCCCGGCACCTCGCCTGGTGGAGCTGCCTGCGCTGCGGCCAGATGTTGCACCGATTCGAATCTTGGGTTACCCGATCGAAACGGTGCTGGCCGAGAAGCTGGTCACCGCGATCGACCTGGGTCGGGCGAACACTCGCGTGCGGGACTTCGCCGACATTCACATCCTCACCGGCACGCAGGCCGTGCGCTGCGATGCGGTACGCGCGGCGGTCGAAGCGACGGCGGCTTTCCGTGGCGTCGCACTGACTCCCCTGTCGCAGGCCACCGAAGGTCTGGGAACGCTGCGAGCAACAACGTATGCCGCTTACCGCAACGGCCTGGTATCGACTGTGCATGGACTTCCACAGCGGTTCGTCGATGCGATCGCCGCTGTCGTTGCGTTCATTGATCCCGTGATCGACGGACTCGACGGCGAAGCCGTGTGGGAACCATCGACGCGTCGATGGGAACTCGAATGAGCAGTCATCTCTGCCGATGTCTCACCATGCGCAATTTCAGGCGCCCCACAGGCCGGATTATTCGTTTGACCTGGCCACTTTTGGAGGATTGTTCGGATGGCTCGGATTAAGACGTGGGTGACCACCACCCGGGAGGACGTCGGCTCTCACAAAGTTGTGCGGATGGTGCCGCCTGACGAGGCTGCGGTGAAGGCGGGGGTGACATGGGCCGCTGCTGCTGTGCCCCGTCACTACGTGTCTGCAGATGAGATCGCGACCGTGCTACGCGAGCTCGGCAAGCCGGAGGCGGCAGAGGTCCTCAACGGAAAGCTACCGGTCAGCAAGCGGACCCGGTCGGGCGAACTCGGGGAGATCCTCGGCACTCAGTACGTGGCGCGGGAGCTCGGCTACCGCATGATCGCGCGCCTGCGGTGGAAGGACAGCCGCGATATGCCGATGCGCGGCGACGATCTCCTCGGCGTTCGCATGGTGGACGACGACAAGCTCGAGTTCCTCAAGGGCGAGGCGAAGAGTCGCGCGAGTCTGTCGACTTCGACACTGGACGAGGCAGAAACAGCATTGCTGAGCGAACACGGTCTGCCGACACCCCACGCGCTCATGTTCGTCGCCGCGCGTCTACGCGAGATGGGCGAAACGAAGCTGCACGTGAAGATCCTCGCCGTCCAGCTTCGTGGACGCGTCCGTCCGGGCGATGTATTGCATCTGCTGTTCACGTTCTCCGGCAACAACCCTCTCAAATTGCTGCGGAGTCACACCAAGGCATATACGGGCAAGATCCGCCGCCTCGGTGTGGGGCTACAGGTCCCGGATCACCAGGCGTTCATCCGTCGAGTCTTCGAGAAGGTGATCCGTGATGCCCGGGCGCGTTGAGGATCTCGAAACCGCGATCGGTCGGGCAACGGCGGCGGGCTTCCGTGGGCGACTCCTGGCCCGCGGGGAAGCGCGCGCAATGATATGGCGCGATGGGGCTCTCCCGGAGGACGCTCCCCCATTTGACGTCCTTCTGAGCCACGATCTCCTCTCCTACGGTTACGCGCTTCTGGAGCACGGACTGGAACTGAGCGAACTGGAGGGATCTGCCGAAGTGTCCCGGCAGGCATTCGAGAACGCAGCGGCAGCGATCGAATCCGTAATCGCCCGAGGGGAGATAACGCCAGAACTGGGTTTTCATCGGGTGGTGGCCGCAGCTAGCTTTCATCTCGCCCGATTCTCAGCACGGGCCTATTCACTTCTGGCCGCGACGCGCAACGATCAGAATGTCTCCCCCACCGAGAGATGCTTGGTGCTGCTCATGCTCCGGGATCTGGACACCCTGACGAGGCTCGTCTCCGGAAGCCGCGCGGATGACAAGGCGGCGGATGCGAGCCTTGCCGAGGAGTTGCGCTCCACGCTCGACCCGGGTGACGGGAATGATGACCTTGAGGGCGGGGTCGATGTCCTGGATGTCGTCGATGCCGCGATGACCGACGCGTTCATGGGTGCGATCAGCGCGGCCATGCTGGCGTTCGAACGTGGCGAGCCCGCTCTCCTCACGGACGCCATTGCACGGCTCGAGGCGGGAATGCGCGGCGCGGCCGCCCTGAGCATGGTGCCGCAGTGGTGGTGTCATCGGCTGGCGATCCACCTGCTGCGGGGCCTGTGGGAGTCCAGCTTCCACGTGGTCCTGCCAGCAGGTCCTGGAAGCGGGAACGCAGGCGACTGGGATCGCCTGCGCGCCACATTCATCGCCTCGCTCTTCCGCCGACGACGCTCCGAGATCGACCTCTGGCCCTCCCAACTGGAAGCCGCGTCACGGGTGCTCAACACGCAAGACAACCTCGTGCTATCCCTGCCCACGAGCGCCGGCAAGACCCGCATCGCCGAACTGTGCATCCTCGCGACCCTCGCCGTAGGCAAACGAGTGGTGTTCGTCACCCCGCTCCGGGCGCTCTCCGCACAGACCGAGACCGCTCTGGAACGCACCTTCGTCCCTCTCGGCAAGACCATCTCATCCTTGTACGGCACCACCGGGGTCAGCGATGTCGACGAGAGCATCCTCAAGGAGCGCGACATTGTGGTCTCAACTCCCGAGAAGCTCGACTTCGCCCTCCGCAACGACCCGGATCTACTCAACGATGTCGGGCTGATCGTGCTCGACGAGGGACACATGATCGGAGCGAACGAGCGGGAAGTGCGGTACGAGATCCAGATCCAGCGACTCCTCCGCCGCCCCGACGCGAAGACTCGTCGCATCATCTGCCTCTCAGCGATCCTGCCCGAGGGCGACGAGGTGAAGGATTTCGTCGATTGGCTCACAGACGATGAACCCGACGGACTGATCAGCAGTGACTGGCGTCCCACCATCCTCCGATACGGGGAAGTCGTCTGGCGCGAAGACAACGCGAGGCTGAACATCACTGTCGGCGGTGAGGAACCTTATGTCCCCCGGTTCCTCACCGCGGAGACCGTCCCCAGCAAGCAACGCAAGCTCCCGTTCCCGAAAGACGCGCAAGAGCTGACGCTGGCCACCGCCTGGCGCCTGGTCGATGACGGCCAGACCGTCCTGGTGTTCTGCCCGCTGAAGACCTCTGTCAACGCCTTCGCCAAACTGATCGTCAAGCTGGCCCGGCAAGGCGCGCTCCACAGTGTCTTCGACGCCGACCCGACCGTCCTGAACACCGCACTCAGCATCGGCGAAGAATGGTTCGGAGCCGACCATCCTCTCCTTGCCTGCCTGCGCATGGGCGTCGCCATCCATCACGGCTCTCTGCCGGGTCCCTACCGCAGAGAAGTCGAGAAGCTTCTGCAACAGGGAGAGCTGAAGATCACGATCTCCTCCCCCACGCTGGCGCAAGGACTGAACCTCTCGGCGAGCTCGCTCGTGGTGCACAGTCTGTGGCGCAACCGGAAGATCATCGACGCCGCCGAGTTCCGCAATATCGTTGGCCGGGCAGGACGAGCATTCGTCGATTCGTCCGGACTCGTGGTGCATCCGATGTTCGAGCCCACCCGACGAGCAAGACAGAACTGGGAACAGCTCGTCGAAGATTCTCAGCTGCGGGACATGCAGAGCGGACTCGTCCGACTCCTGTCCACCATGCTCCAAAGGATGTCCGACAGTCTCGGCCAGGTCGACTGGGACGAGTTCACCGCGTACGTGACCGGGCTTGCCGACTGGTCCTTCCCAGTGATCGCCGCCGAGGACGAAGAGACCACGAGCGAAGCCCTGAAGTCCTGGCCGGGCCAGCTCGCAAGTCTGGATTGTGCGATCCTCGGCCTGCTCAGTGACTCGTCTGTCACGGAGCAGGATCTCGGCGCCGCGCTCGATGCAGTTCTCGCTTCATCGCTATGGGCACGGACGATCGCTCGCTCCCAGGAACCCGTGCGCAACGCCCTACGAACAGGTCTCGTAGCCCGAGCTGGAGTTATCTGGCGGAGCACCACACCGGATCAGCGGCGCGGCTATTACCTGGCCGGCGTTGGCCTCGCGACCGGCCGGGAACTCGATTCGAACGCTGAGCAACTCAACCGTCACCTGCAAATCGCCGAAGCGTCCATACAACTCGGTATGGACGACGAAGCGGTCGACGCGATCACCCGTTTCGGCAGGATCGTGCTGGATATCTTCCCATTCACTCCGAAGTCTCGACCAGACAACTGGGAGGACATCCTGGTCGGATGGCTGCAAGGGCGCCCAGTCGCAGAGATCGCGGCCGACGACAGCCTTGAAACGGCTGAATTCATCGAAGACACCCTGGCGTATCGTCTCCCGTGGGCACTCGAGGCCGTCCGTGTCCGAGCTGCAGCACACCCCAACCCCGACGCATTCCCCTGGGACCTATCCAGTCCCGAGACCGGACTGAGCGTCGCTGCTGTAGAAGCCGGCACCCTCAACAGGGCCGCGTCGACACTGATGCGAGCAGGCTTCGCCTCCCGGTCGGGATCGCTCGCCGCGGCAGAGTCAACCGAAGCCGCATTCACAACCCCCGGCGGCCTACACGAGTGGATGATCTCCGAGGCAACACAAGCCGCGGCGAGGGACGCCTCGTGGCCCACACCGACCACCCGCGAGTTGTGGATGAGCTTCGCCACTCGGACTGTCGCCCTCCGACAGCGAACGTGGGTTCACGAAGTGCACAAGGCGTCGGCGAGTTGGAATTCTGGCTATCAGCCCAGCGCCGATGAGCCATACCGAGCGATCTCCCAATCCGACGAGACAACCGTGCTCGAGGCAGCAGATGCCCGGCAAGTCGGAGTGCTGACAGCGCACCTGAATCCGCGTCGTCAGGGACTACTGAAAGTCACCGCGATCGGGGTGGGAGGCTTCGTCGAGCTGGACTACCGGGGGCCGTCCGACCTATTTGCGTGAACATTCGTCGCACCTGCCACTCCAGACCGCGTCGCCCTCGTACCTTCTGGCTATGGATCAGTCGCTGCCCGGTGGGCCCCAAGACGAGCAGGATCGCGGGATGTACGAGATTCATCCGCATGATCTGGCAAGAGGAGCCCTCATACGTGGCCGGGTTGCGGACCAGGCCCCGCCGATGAGGTGGGAAGACCTGTCGGCTCGTGCCGGGCGCAACGACAAGCCCGCGCTCCTGCTGACCGCGATCGCGATGGACCGACTGACGGACCCGCAGCAGATACGGTTCGGCCTGGAGGATGCGTGGACGACGTGCGAATGGCCAGGTCGCGCGGCCGACTACGACGTGTGGCTGTATGCCTTCGAGCTCGCCGGTGCCGACGACCACTACCTTCACGAGCATGAGCTGCGGGAGCGTTCCACGCTGCCCGAGCAGTTGACCGTATATCGGGCCGCGACCGAGGGGCACGAGCTGGGTATGTCGTGGACAACGAGCTTCGAACGCGCACACTGGTTCGCCACGCGGGTGGGCGCCGTCGCCGGGCACCGGCATCAGATCTTCGAGATGGACGTCCCCCGCGATCGAGTGCTCGCGCACTTCAACGACACCCGCGGCGAGAGCGAGTACGTCATCGACACGACCGACCTCGCCCTCGACGAGCTCGAGATCGTCCGACCGGAGGAGTGGGAGTACCGCCTGGAGCAGGACCGCGACGCGTAGGGCCGCACCCGCACCGACGTCACCTCAACGGTCGAAGCGGTGCGGTCCTCGGCTTCGTGCCGTTTGAGCGCCTAGCGGAGCACCTCGTCCGGCTGGGCCTGCGATCGCTGCGCAGCGTGGCGCTGCTCACGACGGGACCGAACCGCAGCCGCTGCGCGACGGGGTGCGTGAGTGAGAGCTCTGAGCCCTTCGACGGGGAGGAAGAAGAGGAATTTTCCCGCGTTCCACAGGAACAGGAAGAACAGCAGGTACAGCCACTCCGGCCAGCCCTGACCGATCACGGCCGTGACCACCCATGCGCCCGCGAGGTACGCGACACCGATGGGCACGAGGAGGGCGACGGTGCCGGACCAGAGACGGTTGCGGAACCAGTCAAGAAGGATGTTGGTGGGCGCCCAGGTCCGCAGGAAACGCCGGGTGCGGATGCTCAGGCTCCAGAGCAAGTGGATCAGCATGGGTCCTCATTTCAGGTACAACCGATATCGGTGTGCGGCGAGGCCCAAAATGCGCGATCCTTCCCCCTCCCGAAGAGGGGGCCCTGCCTCATCCGATCCGAAGATCCGACTCAGCCCAACTATCTTCCTGCCGCTACGGCAAGGATACGCCGGGCCGGTGGCGATCGGTAGTCCCAGTGGTCACAGGCTGCGGCCGGTCGCCTCACGAGACGGCGGCGGCGCGGGACTTGTGGCTGTGGCTGTCTGGTCGCGCAGCCCAGCGGCGGCGGCGCGGGCGCGTTCGTAGTCGATGCGCTGCGCATCGCGGTCCGGGATCGGGCCGAGCGCATCACCGGCCGTGGTGATGCCATAGCGATCCCGGTAGGCCACAACGACGGCCAGTAGTCGGGTCTGATCCGCTACCACGCCCGGGTCGGTCGGCGCCGAGCCGAGCTTCAACACCCACGGTTCCGGTGCGCTGAGTGCTTGGAGAGCGAGGGTGCGGGCACGCGCGGTGATCAGTTCCTCGCGTTCGGTGAGGGCTTGCTGCATCTGCGGATCCATCGCCCCGACGGCTCTGGGGATGAGGCCCGTGATGAACTGGCGGCGCCGGGCCGGCGGGGTGTAGCGGGAGGCGACGGCCTGGACGCGGTAGCGCAGCAGCGTGCCAAGGTCTTCGACATCTGCCATGCCACCGGCTTGGATGACGCGAGGCAGGAGCGTGTCGATGTCGTGCCCTTCGGCTTCCAGCCGGCGCAGTTCGGCCGCGAGGATCCCGTAGGCATCGGTGTCGATGAGGTCGTCGATGGTGGTCTCGTCGAGCCCGCCCTGCTGCAGCAGTGCCAGCCAGCGGTCGTGCTGCGCGGCCTGTGCGATCGTGTCGTACTCGCCCGCCAGCTGCGCGATCGATGCCCACTCCTCCTGCTCCGCAGTGATGGTCTCACGCGCGGAGAGTTCGGCTCCGGTGTGTTGCAAGATGCCATACAGGATGGAGCGGGACGTGTTCTGCAAGTCGTCGCGGTGCTGATGCACTTCGAGGTGGTGCTCGTCGGTCGCGACGTAGGCGGTGTTCGCTTCCCGGCCGCGGGTCATCGCGACGTAGAGCGCTTCCCGGGTCATCTCCGGAGGAACAACGGCGTGGGCGGTGTCAACGGTGGCGCCTTGGGCGCGATGGGCGGTGATCGCATACCCGAGGTCGACATTCTTGGCGACATAGTCCGCAGGGAGGGTGATCGCAGTCCGCCACCGCGATCGCTCTCGTCGCACGGTGAGGGACCCGTCGTCGTGGGCGGCGGTGACGAGCCATCGGTCGTTGTTCTTGACCCATGTCCGGCCGAGGGCGAGGCGGCGGTCGTTATGTCGGGTGATAATCACGTCACCTCGGGATGCTCGGGTACCGTCGCGCAGCCGGACGCCGCCCTCGTCGACCTCTCTCATGAGGATCCGGTCGCCGCGGGCACGGTCGTTCAGCTCGGTGACGGTGTCCGTCGTCTCGGCGATGAGCACCGACACCTTTCCGCCGGTACGGTCGGCGAGCCATGCCCGGTAGGCGGTGTCGAGGATCTGTTCGTGGGCGCCATCGACGACACGTTCTTGCGCGATATAGGTGTCGATCGCGTCGGTATCGCCGAGGCGGAGCTGGAGGGAAGCCTGCTTCTCCCAGTCGTTGCGGAACCGCCTCACGTCCAGTAATTCCGGGGCGTCGTCCCGGTCGCGGACAAGCAGCCCGAACGCGCCACCGGCGTCGACTGCTTGCAGCTGCGCGTGGTCGCCGACCAGCAGGACCTTCGCTCCCACGTCAACGGCGTGCGCCGTGATCCGGTCCAGCGCGAAGGTGCCCGCGAGGGAGGCCTCGTCGATGATGACGAGTTGGCGTGCCTTCAGATCCCAGTTGCCCTGCCGGTGCTCATAGATCCACTTCGCGGTATTCTCCGTCGTGATCCCGAGCTCTTCCCCGAGGACCGCCGCCGCCGCGGCAGACGGAGCCAGTCCGACCACGGACCCTTTCCCATACCGCTTCTCCCACGCCCGACGCAGCGCTTTCATCGTCGTGGTCTTGCCCGCCCCGGCGGGCCCGACCAGGACGTCCAACCTCCGGCCGGACACTGCGATCCTCCCGATCGCGTCGGCCTGGTCTGCGCCGAGCAGACGATTGTTGCCCCGTCGGGCTCCTGCGGCGGCAGTGATCATCGCGAGCGGGACGGTCGGGGCATCGCGCTGCTGCGCGGCGGCACGGAGACGATCTTCGGCAGCGAGGACACTCTCGGACGAATACACCGCGGATGCCTTCGGGCGGAACACGCTCGTTCTGTCCGTGCGGCGCTGGAACACGGTGGGACTGCTCGCCAGCTCCGGCGGTGTGAGCCGCAGGGAGGCGGTCTCAGCCGCGTCGACGATCAGCCCGACGACGGCTTCACGGTCGGTGGTGGACGCGAATCGGTGCGGCATGGTCTGGCGGACTGCCTCGGCGTGAAGATTCCACCGCCGCCACGTCGAGCGTCGGTCGGCGACGTTCGCGACGACGACGTCTGCGATCTGCTGGATCTCGTCGAGTGGGAGATCATCGGCGCGCAGCAATGCCTCGTCCGTGCCCGCCTGGACGAGCTCACGCGCCCACCCGGTGGCGTCACGGCCGAGGAAGGCGGACGCCCGCCGCCGCCACCCAGAGGTGAGGTCGCTGAGCGAGTGCAATTCTTTCGCGGGACGAGTCTCGAGAGTCGCTTGCTGGCGGATGTGCCATAGCCGGGACCGGGAAGGCTGACGGCCGTGCTTGGCGACGTACCCATCGACGAGACGGTCCTTGACCCGTTCGATGTCACGAGTGCGGGAAGAGAACTCGTCCATCAACTCCTGCGGCACTCCGGCGATCTCCCACACCGTCATCCTGCCCGCACCGCGTTCGCGCCCTTCCCACGACACGCGAACCCCGCGCGCGAGATGATCCGACAAAACAGCGTTGTAGTACTCGGACAAGCCAGTGACCGCGGAGTGCAGGGCGCGGGAGTCGAGGGTTCGCCACTTCCCATCGTCGGCGGCCTGCACACGATTCGCGACGACAACGTGGGTGTGGAGCTGCGGATCCAACGCCCGGGAATCGTAGTGATCGTAGGCGGTCGCGATCACGCCCTGAACGTCGACCTGGGCGACCGCGCCGCGTGGCCCTTTTGCGCCTACCCGGGTCATCGCGACATCGCGCTCCAACAGCGCAATCACATCGTGCATCGCAGCGTGGTGCGCATGGGAAATGAGCGCCTGGGTGCCACCGTCGGCCACAGCCCACAGGGTGGAGACGGACTTTGGTGCGGAGAACGTGAGATCGAAGCCCGCCACTGGCGCACCGGTTGGCTTCCCCACTTCTTCAGCCTCGATCAGCGCAACCTGAGCGGCGCGCTCCTCGTCGGTAAGCGTGTCAGAGAACTTCTCAACGCGCCGCTTGACTCGTTCCGTTGCAGTCGCAAATTTCCGGTACGGACGACCCAACGGCTCACCAGAGTTCGGGTCCAGCCCGAACCCCATCAACCGCCGCAATTGCTCCTCACTCACCGCTCTACCCGTGGCCACGCCGCCTGAGAGTCCGATTAGCCCGGATCCTGTCCATATGCCCGGCGGTGTGCCCGACTCCAAGTAGTAGCGCGTCAGCGCTGACGCCGCATCACGGTCACCATCACCGATCACGACAGAGTTCAACAGATACCGGTACCCACCGCCGGCCGTCATCACCCTGATCGACACCGTCACACCCGTCAGGTGCGCTCCCCGCGTGCTGGTAGCCGGTAGCTGACCCGTGCTTGCTCAGGTGTCGGTGACCAAATAGCCGTCCAGAGAACCACGGAGGTGGTTGCGGGCCGCGTTCAGCGCACGGCGGAGATCGACGACCCCGACGCCGAGGGTCGTCGCTGCGCGCTCACTGCTGACACCTTCGAAGTCCACCAAACTGACCGTCGTAGCCTGCAGTGGGCTCAGGTCGCCAAGCGCATCGTCGACGACGCCGTACAACTCGGTGGTTGTCAGATCCGTTTCCGGGCTGAGGATCCGGTTTTGATCGGGCCACGCGTTGGGCTGGTCGATCCACGCCCCAGCGTCGGGGCCCTCGCCGTAGAACGCGGGGTAAAACAACTCGGCCTCGTCGGCATCGGCATCAAGTTGCTCGACGGTTGCATCTGCGCCGCCGTCGTGATCGTTCCAGGACCGTACTTCGGGGTCACTATCGCCTTGGACTAGCAGTAACTGGGTCAGGCGTTCGCGGGTGAACGCTTCCGGACCCTCGTTCAGGGCGCGCAGCCACGTGGACTGGATCGCGTCTTGAGGCGCCTCGGGCCGGAAGGCCCGAGCGAGCCTGAGCAGGTACCCGGTGTGGTCAGCTGCAGCCTGAGCTGCCACATCAGCCAGAGATTCGTTGGCAGACGTTTCGGCGAGTACACGCCGTATTTCGTCAGGCACCACGACATCTGGTCGTTCGGCCAGAATCTTGATGGTGGTCCGCAGTTGGGCGAGGTGCTGCGGGCAGGCGTCGCAGCCTTCCAGGTGTGCGTCAACCTCTGCCCGTTCCTCGGGGTGGAGTACGCCGTCGAGATAGTCCGAGGCGATCGAGACGATCCGGGAACATGTCATTGTGGCCATTGCTCAAGACTAGTTGGAGAAGCCTGCAATTTTGGACTTTGTGGACCAGTTTTGAGGTGGTCTGCAAGACCCGGTCGGACGTCTCAATCGAGAGATTCGAAAAAGCAGGACCGGAGATCAGATCTCAATTGCAGCCGCTACTAGGAGAACCCGCTCTCATGTAAACCCGAGGCGATTCAGAAAGCGAAACACCGTGAATCAGCAATCCTCTACCACCCCCGACCTTCCTTCTCGGATGTCTGCGCTCATCGTCTCGCACGGCCCTATCGCGGCTGACTCTGCCTTTACAGAGGTCGAACGATCCCTTCCGCTGATCCGTCCCCGTGACCTCCTCGTGCGAGTCGAGGCCGTCTCCGTGAATCCCGTCGACACTAAGCGACGTGCCGGACTGCCTGCTGGCCAGACCGGGCTGTTCGGATTCGACGCGGCCGGCACGGTCGTCGCGATGGGCTCCGATGTAATTGGTTTTGCGGTCGGAGACGACGTTTACTACGCCGGCGACATTACTCGCGACGGCACGGACGCCGACTACCACGCTGTCGACGAGCGGATCGTCGGGCACAAGCCCGTCACTCTTGACTTCGCGGCGTCGGCAGCCCTCCCCCTCACGACCATCACGGCCTGGGAATCCCTCTTCGACAAGTTACGCCTCGACCAATCAAGCGCGGGGGTCCTCCTCGTGGTCAGCGGCGCTGGCGGAGTCGGATCGATTCTGACACAGCTCGCGCGACAGCTCACCGGCGTGACCATAGTGGCGACTGCGTCCCGCCCGGAATCCATCGAGTACGCGACGTTGATGGGCGCTCACCACGTCGTCGACCACTCCACCGATCTCGCCGCGGCGGTGCGCGAAGTCGCACCTGACGGAGTTCGCTGGATATTCTCGCCGCAGACCGCTCGCCACTTCGATGCCTACGTGGACCTGCTGGTCCCCTTCGGCGAACTCGCCACGATTGACAGCTCGTCGCAGATTGCGAGCTCGAAGCTCGTACAAACCAGCATCACCTGGCACCAAGAGTGGATGTTCACCCGGTCCAAGTTCGAGACGCCCGATATGGGCGAGCAGGGAAAACTCTTGGAAGCCGTAGCTCGTCTGGTTGACGACGGTCGCATAGTCAGCACCCTTACGAGCCGATTCGACGGCTTTACGCCCGAGAATCTGCGCCGAGCCCACGAACTAGTGGAGTCTGGCCACAGCGTCGGCAAGGTTGTCGTCACGCGATAGGTGAACGTCCTCGAGACCTCGTGATCGCCAGACTTGACCATGATTCGGTAACGGTGAACTTGCCGGACTACTGGCGTCGCTTGCTGGCACTTGAGCCCTGCAAGCCAGAGCTCAAGAGGGCCGCCTGATGCATGCGCGCAGGGCGGGATCAGACCCGTGACGCGAACGCCACCCGCGTCCACCGGAATCGAGTACACACGTCAACCATGCGTCGCGCCCGCGGCGCAGGCGTGCGCTCTACTTGACGAGTGGAAAGAGGACTGTGTCGCGGATGCCAAGCCCGGTGATCGCGATGAGCAGCCGGTCGATCCCCATCCCCATCCCGCCTGTCGGCGGCATCCCATACTCCAGTGCCCGCAGGAACTCCTCGTCAATCAGCATCGCTTCGGCATCACCACGCGCAGAGAGCTTGGCCTGCTCGACTAAGCGCTCACGCTGGATGACCGGGTCGACGAGCTCGGAATAGCCCGTCGCGAGCTCAAAGCCTCGCACATACAGGTCCCACTTCTCGACGACGCCTGCGATCGAGCGGTGCTCACGCACGAGCGGGCTTGTATCGATCGGGAAGTCCATCACAAACGTGGGCCGCTCGAGGTTGCCCTTGACGAAGTACTCCCACAACTCCTCGACGAGCTTGCCATGGATGACGTGCGCCGGCTCCTCGACGCCTTCGACCGCGGCGAGGGCACGTAGCTCGGCGAGCGACGTATCGGGCGTAATCTCACGGCCGGCGGCCTGCGAGAGCGACTCATACATTGAGACGCGATCCCATTCACCTCCGAGGTAGAACTCCGTGCCGTCCGTCCATGTCACAGTCGTCGAACCCGCGACTGCGATCGCGGCGTTCTGGATCAGCTCTTGGGTAAGGTCGGCGATGCTCTGGTAGTCGCTATAGGCCTCGTACGCCTCAAGCATCGCGAACTCGGGGCTGTGCGTCGAGTCGGCGCCCTCATTGCGAAAGTTACGGTTGATCTCGAACACCCGGTCGATGCCCCCGACGACAGCGCGCTTCAGGAACAGCTCCGGGGAGATACGCAGGTAGAGGTCGGTGTCGAATGCGTTCGAGCGCGTTACAAACGGGCGGGCGCTGGCGCCACCCGGCTGCACCTGCAGCATGGGTGTCTCAACCTCGAGATACCCGCGGTCGGCGAGGGTGGTGCGCAGGCTCGAGTTGACCATGGCGCGGGCTACCACGGTCACGCGCGCCTGATCGCGCACGATGAGATCCAGATAGCGACTACGCACCCGACTCTCCTCGCTGAGCTCCGAGTACATGTTCGGCAGCGGAAGGATCGCCTTCGCCGCGATGCGCCACTCCGACACCATGATCGACAGCTCGCCGCGGCGGCTCGAGAGGACCCGACCCGACACGAAGACATGGTCGCCGAGATCGACGAGCTCCTTCCACGCCTGCAGCGACTTCTCGCCGACGACCGCGAGCGACACCATCGCCTGAATGCGGCTGCCGTCACCGGACTGCAGGGTCGCAAAGCACAGCTTGCCCGTGTTGCGACTGAAAACAATACGGCCAGAGACGGCGGCGGTCACCCCCGTCTCTGCACCGGCCTCAAGAGCTCCAAACCGCGCACGCAGTTCGGGAATCGTGTCGGTGACCGGAACGTTCACCGGGTAAGCGCCTCCTGCGGCATCCGTCCGGACAGCGATCAGCCGCTCCCGCTTCGCCAGCCGGACCGCTTTCTGATCAAAGACCTCGCCGCCCGGGGCCTCGACGGCAGCCTCTGATGACCCCGGCATCAACCACGCCCAGCAAAGTAGCCGCCACGTCTGACGGCGCCGCACATCACTCTCAGGCTGCGACCCCTGCCCGTCCGCGCGAGAAACGGCGTGTGCGTCGTGTCGGGCACAAGGCCGTCGATGTGTGTGGGAGCTAGAGGCGACGTCATGATGCCATTATCGATCAGGAGAGAGATCCCAAAGAATCCGCACTGGCCCCATAGGTCCATTAGTGTGCTGGCATTCCCCATTTTCAGCTGCGGATCGGCGTATGATCGACGAAGATTGAAAACGGACCATCAGGTCCAGTCATGTTTGAGTCACGCGAGAGGTTAGAAGATGGCGACGATCGAAGTTACGGACGAGAACTTTCAGGAGATCACAGGACGCGACGGGATCGTCATCCTTGACTTCTGGGCGACCTGGTGCGGGGCGTGCAAGGCGTTCGCGCCTGTGTACGAGGCATCTTCTGAGGAGCATCCGGACATTGTGTTCGGCAAGGTAGACACGGAGGCCGCTACCCAGCTCTCCCAGGTCACCGGAATCCGTGCGCTGCCCACCGTGGCGGTCTACCGTGACTCGATCCGGGTGTTCTTCCAGGCAGGCGCACTGCCGAAGCCGGCATTGGAGGACCTGATCGCTCAGGTTCGAGCGCTGGACATGGACCACGTCCGGGCCGAGCTCGACAGCCACGCGCACGAGCCTGGTCACGTTCACTCGTAGTCGCTGCAGTGGATCGCGAACCGCATGCGGGCTGACGGCCATGGTCGCCAATCGCGCGGGAAGGCGTGACGCAGTGACCCAAGATTCTTTGCGAAGGTTGACGATGCATGCTGGCGGAAGTGCAGGACTGAGCGGCGTACTGTCTGCTGCAACTAAGTTCTCGCGCAGCAATTTTGCGTTGGCGTGGCCGATGACTCAGATCGGATCTCGCGATGTCTGAGATGAGCTCGATCCGGATCGGGGACGACGCTGCCCTCCTTGCACTGGTCCCGTTGGCGTCCGACATGCCCACAGCCAAGGACCAGCGGCTGGTGCTGGCCGCGTACCGAATCAGAGGAATGCTTGGCTTTCGATCCCGGAGGTCCGAGGTCGCTCGGATCCGCCAGGAAGTCACTGCTGCCCTACACCAGGTTATGCCCCGGACGGTTGTGATGGCGTTCGAAGGCGCCGACGGCGCTTCTCGACGACGTGTCGACCGCATCGCGAGACACGTCACTCGCGACATCAGCGGGACGGCAACCAACGCTGTCGGTTCCGACACAACAGTGATCGGTCTTGTCATCATGTCGCAGCGGGAGCGAGATCTCGCCGCAACGTGCGTGCGACATGTCGCAGTGGAGCCGCCGGAGAGGGGCGACGGGCTCGTCTTCCACGCTGCCGACCTGCGCCGCGCGAACATCTACCAGCTCATCGAGGAGGCAGTCGTCTGATGACAACCGCATGCGACCCCGCAAGCGCGGTCGCATGCCGCAGACCATGGGAGGAACCAACCATGAAGGATGAGGACACCGTCTCACCGAAGGAGATCCCCTACGCGGTGACCAGGGGGCCACTCCACTACGAAGACGGATCGACGCAGACATTTGATGCCGCTGGCGGGACCACATATGTCGAGAGAGGCCGACCGACTAAAGGAGAGTGGCACGTCGATTCCGAGGGACGCTTCTGCTCCTACTGGCCGCCGAGCTATCGAGCCTGCTATGAGTTGCGGTGGATCGTTGAAGACCATCACGTGGCCGGGCTCAGTTTCCGCAACGGTCACGACGTTGCCAACGGACGCTACGAGGCGCCTATGCTCGACGAGCTCTTCATGAACGAGCTAAACGTCTGGACCGACGACGGAGGAGCTCACTGAGTCGCCCCGGTCTGAAAGCGGTCAGCCGAGCATGATGCATCGAAGTAGCGCCCGAACGTGTAAGAAGATGCGGCAGATCCTTACACGTCATCTCGATCTGTAAAGACTTCTGCGTAGAGCCATGGCCGGACGGGCAGTCTCGCGATCTCGGCGAGGCTGCGAGACACACCGTCACCCTTAGTGTGCCTGCCTCGAACTCCGAGCGGCCGGTCGACGCCCAGTTCCTGACCAGAACCGGTGAAAAGAGCGCCAGCGCTTGTGCGAGTTCGGTCGCGTCCTCCCCAGCGAAGAACCGACCGACCACTGCGAGCTTGAACTCGAACGAGTAGGACGTCTTCGCGGGTTTCATTGCCACTGCTCCTCGACCGTTGATCTGCCAGCACTGATACAGGCGCTTGATCGGCCACCGCGACATGCCTAACTTCGTCGCGACAGCTTTGTCGCCAATCGCGCTCGAACCACGCTGCCGCCGCCTCGCGCTGCTGAACCGACAACGAACTTCTTACGCACATACAACTGCTCCTCGGGAGTTGAACTGAATTTCTCAGTCCAACTCCCGAGGAGCAGTTCAGTAGGCCAGGGGCTTTCGTGTTGGATCAGTTTCGGTCATGCCCGGCCTCGAGTCCCCACCATTGCGGGCACGAGCATCCCCACTGTTGCGATCAGCACGACTGCGCCAGCTAGTGTTCCGTACACTGGCCAGTCGATCGCCAACGAGAAGATGCCGAGCATGCCGTAGGCCACGCCCACAAGTGCCGGAACCACGGAGAGAGTGCCGATCACCAAGGCCGTGGCCATGACGAACACTGACTCAATCGAGATCATCCCGGTCAGCTGACTGCGGGTCGTGCCGATACGGCGCAGGAGGGCGAACTCTGGCCTACGCGCGCTGGTGAGCATCACGAGGGTGTTTGCCGCAGCGGTCGCGATGAAGAAGATGAGCACGAACAACAGGATCGCCCCCAGTTGCTGCTGCGATGCCGCTCCCTTTACGATTTCATCCACGTAATCGTCGACAGACACCGCCTGCAATCCGAGCGAGGACACATCTGCCGACCCCAGCGCGAACACCTGATCAGCGACCGCCGGCCTATTGGGGCCGGGCACGGACGACTCGCTGATGATGTAGTCGCCGAATCCCAGACCGCGGTCATAGACGGCCACGATTGTCCGCGACATCTCGGCGCCTCCATCGAAGCGCAGTTGCACGGTGTCGCCGACGCCCTTACCTGTGCCGAACTGGCTGTCGCCGCTCACGGCGATCGTGTTGGCAGCGGTGAGATCGTCCAGCGAGCCGGCCGTGACACCGACATCGATCAGTCGCGAAGTGCTGCCGGTCACGGCGCGCAGGCCAGTCTGCTCCCACGAGAGAGAATCAGGTGCGTTGCCGCCCTCAAGCTTCACCTCCGCGAGGACCGTCGAACTGGCAACCACTGCGTCGATACCCGGAGTGGATGCGACGGCCTCTGCCTGCTCGGCTGTTACGCCGTCGGGCGAAGTGATGATGATGACATCCGACCCCAGACCGGCACGCAACTGCATACCCGCGGCATCCACCACAGTGCCGTTCACCCCTGTCTGCACAGTGCCGAGCGCCATGAAGAGGGCGAGCGGGATGATCGCTGCCGTGAGTCGACGCGAGAAACCGCGACTATTCACGAGCGCGAGCATGGCCGCCGCGTTGCTCGACGAGCGTGTGGCGCGCGCTGCCCGTCGGGCGATCGCGCCGACAATTGCCGGACCTGCCAGCGCGGCGGCGGCGAGCATCAGGAATGCGGATATCGCTCCGGCAGCACTACCCAGCGTGCCCGGCACAACGAACGGCGTACCCGCAACGACGAGACCGCACGCGAGAAGCGTGAGCGCCGTGATCCGCCGTGCGGCAGAAAGATCGGATGACTCAGCCGAACCACCGCGAACGGCCTCGGTCGGGCTAACCCTCGTTGTCTTGCGGGTCGCGAGCCGTCCTGCGATCAGCGCGGTCGGAAACAGCAGCAGTAGCGCACCGATCACGGGAAGTGGCGAGATCACCAGATCGAGCCCGCCCGCCACGACACCCCCAGACACCAATGCTGGCATGAGCAGATTCGCAGCAAACAGTCCCGGGATGGCGCCGAGTGGCGCCGCGAGCGCGAACACGATGACGACCTCCGCCGTGACCATCGAGCGCACCTGCCGCGGGGTGGCACCCACGGCGCGGAGAAGTGCAAATTGAGCGGTCCGCTGTCGCAACGCCGAGGCGAAGGTGGAGGCGACGACGAGGAGAACAACGAGGATCGCCGTGCCCGCGAACGAGGCGGCCGCAGTAGTGAGCAGAGGGGCGTCGCCGCGAAGGCCGGTCTCCATGAGCACACCATTCGCTGTGAGCAGAGCGGCGGCCGAGACCACAATAAGGAAGCTACCGACGAGGCTTGCACGATAAGCGCGTACTGCTGAGCGGGCGAAGGACCACATGGTGCTATCGCCCCAGGTCGACGAGACGGGCGGCGATCTGACTCGAGGTTGGCGCCACGAGCTTGCCAGCGAGTCGTCCGTCAGCCAGGAAAAGCACTTCATCCGCGGTGGCGGCGACATGCGGGTCGTGGGTAACCAGAACCAGCGTCTGCATGAACCGTTTGGCCGCACCGCGCAGCACCTCGAGCACTTGATCGCCAGTGCGGCGGTCGAGCGCACCGGTCGGCTCGTCGGCGAAGACGACGGTCGGCCTCGTGATGAGCGCGCGAGCGATAGCAACCCGCTGAGCCTGGCCTCCCGACAACTCGCTCGGCATCCGCTCAGTCATGCCGCTCAGCCCGACGGAGTCGATGAGAGTCTGCTGCCACTGCACGTCGGGGCGTCGTCCATCGAGCAGCATCGGCAGCTGGATATTCTCACCGACGGTCAGGTGGCCAATGAGGTTGTAAGACTGGAACACGAAGCCGACGTGGCGCCGGCGGAACCGCGTGACAGCATCTAGGGAGAGCTCGGTGATGTCGGTATCGCCGATGAACACTGTCGGCGGCGCTCGAAAACTGAACGGTTTCGGCGTTCGAATTGTGAACGGTTGCTGGCAGTTTAGTCAGCTGGGTCGGTGATGTCGGTGCGGGT
>NZ_JBSHMU010000002.1:0-231121 GCF_053645675.1 Microbacterium sp. NPDC055312
GCGGGCGGGGGGGGTGGCCCGGGGGGGGGCGGGGGGGGGGGGGGGGGGGCGAACCCACCCGGCCGCGCCGGTGTTCAGGGCCGGGTCAGATCAGACCCTTGTCCTTCAGCCATGCCTTGGCGATGTCGGCCGACGACTTCTGGTCCACGGTGCTCTGCACGTTCATCGCGACGAGGTCCTCGGCACTCAGCTCGGCGCTGATCGCGTCGACGACCTTGCTGACCTCGTCGGCGATGTCGCTCGAGACGAGCGGCACGACGTTCGACGCGAGGATCATGTTCTCGGGATCCTTCAGCGCCACGATGTCCTCGGTCTGGAACGCGGGATCGGCGGAGTAGATGTCGGCCACCTGCACCGTGCCGGCCAGCAGCGCGTCGAGGGTGCCCTGGCCCGTGGCCGAGAACTTCAGGTCGATGCCGTACGCATCCTTCGCACCCGCGGGGCCGTACGGGCGCTGCTCGAACTCGGGTGCGGCGCCGATGGTCGCCGGTTCGCTGAGCTTCGACAGGTCGGCGATCGAGGTGAGCCCGTTCTCGTCGGCGAAAGACTTCAGCACGGTGTACGTGTCCTGGTCGCTCGCGTCGGCGTACTGCAGCGCGGTGAGCCCGTCGGGGAGCGCCTCCTTCAGGGCTGCGTACACGTCGTCGGGGCTGGTGGCGGTCGCCTTCTTGTCGAGGTACTCGAGCAGGTTGCCGGTGTACTCGGGGAACAGGTCGATGTTGCCCGACTCGACCTCGGGCATGTACGCGTCGCGCTGGCCGATGTTGAACTTGCGCTCGACGGTGAAGCCGGCGTCTTCCAGACCCTGCGCGTAGATCTCGGCGATGATCTCGTTCGAGTAGTACGCCTGCGAGCCGATGACGATCGTGTCGCCGCCGGTGTCGCCGCTGTCGGCGCTGGGCTTGTCGAGCGGATTCGCGTTCGATCCGCAGCCGGCCAGGGAGAGGGCGGCGACGAGGGCGATACCGGCGGTGAGCGCGGTGCGGGTTCTGCGATGGATGGACATGGCGGGCCTTTCGGTGTCGGTCAGGCAGGGGCGGATGCCACGCGGCGAGCGCGCGACGTCGAAGCGGGTGTTCCGGATGCCGCGGCGCGCAGCCCCGCGGGGACGGCGGCGCGCTGGGCGAGCGCCATCAGCAGGTCGACGATGAGGGCGAGAGCGGCGACGAGGATCGCGCCGCCGAGCACCTGGTCGAAGCGGCTGAGCGGGATGCCCTGGATGATGGGCCATCCGAGCCCGCCGAGGTTCACGTAGGCGGCGATCGTGACGGTGGCGATCACCTGCAGCAGCGCGGAGCGCAGACCGCCGACGAGCAGCGGCAGGCCGAGTCGCAGCTCGACCCGGGTGAAGATCTGCCACTCGGTCATGCCCATCGCGCGCGCCGCGTCGATGACCCGGCGGTCGATGGCCTCGAGTCCGGTGTAGGCGCCGGCCAGCAGCGAGGGGATCGCGAGGAGCACAAAGGTGATGACGGCCGCGAGCGGCGTCTGCAGGATGCCGAGCACGAGCACCAGCAGCACGAGCAGCCCGAATGAGGGGATGGCCCGCGCGGCGCCCGAGATGGCGACCGCGATCTCGCGCCCGCGCCCGGTGTGGCCGATCAGCCAGCCCGCCGGCAGCGCGATCGCCGCGGCGACGGCGACCGAGATGATCGTGTAGATCAGGTGCTGCGCGAGCAGGGTGGGCAGGGCGTACGTGCCCACCAGGCGGTCGGGCGAGAACAGCCAGGCGAACGCCTCGGCGAACAGGTTCATGCGCTGACCGCCTTCGCCTGCTCACTGGGCCCCTGCGTTTTGGGTCCCTGAGCCTGCCCTCTGGGCCCCTGCGCCTGCGATCCCTGCGCCTTGGGCCCCTGGGCCTTGGGTCCCTGAGCCTGCCCCCTGGGCCCCTGAGCCTGTCGAAGGGTCGCCGTCCGCGTCCACGGCATGAGCATCCGCCCCGCGAGGATCAGCAGCACGTCGACCACCAGGGCGATGATCACCACCGCCACGACGCCGGCGAGCACCTCCGCGATGAGCCGGCGCTGCTGCCCGTTCGTGAACAGGTAGCCCAGGTTGGTGACCCCGATCAGGATGCCGACCGTCGCGAGCGAGATGGTCGAGACCGCGGTCACCCTCAGGCCCGCCAGGATGACAGGCCCGGCGAGCGGCAGCTCGACCGTGAAGAAGCGCCGCGGTGCCGCGTAGCCCATGGCGGTCGATGCCTGCAGCACACCGGCATCCACCGAGTCGAGCCCGTCGGCGACGGCACGGACGAGGATCGCGACGGCATAGATGGTCAGCGCGGCGATCAGGTTCTCCTCGCTGATCACCGAGTACCCGAAGGCTGCGGGCATGAGGATCAGCAGCGCCAGCGAGGGGATCGTGTAGAGCAGACCGGTGAGCACGATGACGGGACCGCGCACCAGCCGATATCGCCAGGCGACCCAGCCGAGCGGCAGCGACAGCACGAAGCCCAGCGCGATCGGGATGAGACTCTGACGCAGGTGGTCCACCGTGAGCTCGACGATGAGCCCGAGGTTGTCCACCACCCAGTTCATGCGGTCGACTCCCCCGTGCCGACGAGGCGGCCCTGCGTGCGCCCCTCCGAGTCGACGACCACCTGGCCGTTCGGCGTCTGCTTCACGGTCAGCGCGCGGCGGCCCCGCTCGGCGCCGATGAACGCCTCGACGAAGGCATCCGCCGGGTTCTCGATGATCTCGCTGGGGCTGCCGACCTGCACGATCCGCGCTCCGCGATCGAGGATCACGACCTGGTCGCCGAGCAGGAAGGCCTCGTCGATGTCGTGCGTGACGAACACGACGGTCTTGTCGAGCTCGCTCTGCAGGCGGACGAGCTCCTGCTGCAGATCGGCGCGCACGATCGGGTCGACCGCGCCGAACGGCTCATCCATGAGCAGGATGTTCGGATCGGCGGCGAGCCCGCGCGCGACGCCCACGCGCTGCTGCTGACCACCCGAGAGCTGGCTCGGATAGCGCTCGGCGAGCGACTGGTCGAGACCGACGGTGGTGAGCATCTCGCGTGCCCGCACGTGCGCATCGCGACGTGAGACGCCCGTGAGGCGCAGCACCGTCGCCACGTTGTCGAGCACGGTGAAGTGCGGCATGAGACCGGAGTTCTGCATGACGTAGCCGATGCTGCGCCGCAGCGCGACCGGGTCACCGCCCAGCACGCTCTTGCCGTCGATCTCGACCTCGCCCGACGTGGGCTCGACCATGCGGTTGATCATGCGCAGCAGCGTCGTCTTGCCGCAGCCGGACGACCCGACGAACACGGTCGTCTTGCGTGAGGGGATGACCAGGCTGAAGTCATCGACGGCGCGCGTGCCATCGGGGAACGTCTTGGTGACCGACCGGAACTCGATCATCGGCTCACGGCTCCTGCGGGGACCGCTCTCATGCACGTACCTCCTGGCATCCCTTCGAGGGTAGGGGACATCACCGACATCGCGGCGAAATCTCTCCCTGCCCGCAATCCGGGTTCGGAGCCGTCGCCCCGGCGGATTGCCGGCCGGCCGCTCGCACCCCGCCCCGCGGTCATGCGGACTCCCTGCCGTACTCCTCGAGGAGCCGCAGCCAGACCTCGCTCATCGTCGGATAGGCCGCGACCGCGTGCCAGAGCCGGCTGATCGGCACCTCGCCGACCACCGCGATCGTCGCCGCCTGCAGCATCTCGGCGACGTCGGGCCCCACGAACGTCATCCCGAGGATCACCTCGCGCTCGACGTCGATCACCATGCGCGCCCGCCCGCGGTAGCCGTCGGCGTGCAGCCCCGCACCCGCCACCGAGCCCAGGTCGACGTCGACGGTCTCGGTCTCACGGCCGGCCTCGCGCGCGGCATCCGCGGTCATCCCCACCGAGGCGACCTCCGGCTCGCTGAACACGACCTGCGGCACCGCGGCGTGGTCGGCCGTCGCGACATGACGGCCCCACGTGTGGTCGGCGACCACCTCGCCGCGCGAGCGGGCGGCGATCACGTCGCCGGCGGCGCGCGCCTGATACTTGCCCTGATGCGTCAGCAGCGCCCGGCCGTTGACGTCGCCCACGGCGTACAGCCAGTCGCTGCCCGGCACGCGCATCGTGTCGTCGACCTCGATCGAGAGCCCCGGCCGCAGCCCCGCGGTCTCGAGCCCGATGTCGGCGCTGCGCGGCGTGCGGCCCGTCGCCACCAGTACCTCCGCCGCGGTCACCTCGTGACCGTCGTCGAGGGTCAGCGAGACGGTGTGCGCGTCGCGGCGCACGGCGGTGGTCTGCGTGTTCAGCCGCACGTCCACCCCCAGTGCGCGCAGCCCCTCGACGACCTGTTCGCCGGCGAACGGCTCCATCCGCTCGAGCAGGCCGTGCCGGGCGATGAGGGTGACCGACGCGCCGAGCCCGGCGTAGGCGGTCGCCATCTCGACCGCCACGACCCCGCCGCCGATCACAGCGAGCGAGTCGGGCACGTGCTCGGCGCCGGTCGCCTCGCGGCTGGTCCACGGACTCGCTTCGGCAAGGCCCGGGATGCCCGGGATCACCGCATCCGACCCGGTCGCGATCGCGACCGCATGCCGGGCGCGCAGCACCCGCTCGGCGCCGTCGTCTGCCGTCACGGTGACCTCGCGCTCCGCGGTGAGCCGGCCGTGCCCGCGCACCAGGTCGATGCCGGCGCCGTGCAGCCATTCCACCTGACCGTCGTCCGACCAGTGGGCCACGAAGTCGTCGCGCCGGGCCAGCACCTCGGCGGTCGTGATGCCGCCCCCGTCGACCCCGCGCACGTGCTGGGCCGCGCGCAGCGCCTGCAGAGGCCGCAGCAGCGCCTTCGACGGGGTGCACGCCCAGTACGAGCACTCGCCGCCGACGAGTTCGCTCTCGATGATGACGGCGGTGAGCCCGCCCTGCACGACTCGGTCGGCCACGTTCTCGCCGACGGGACCCGCGCCCAGCACGATGACGTCGTATTCGTCGCTCATCCGGCCAGTCTTGCGGACGGCGCGGCTTCGCCGTCGGGGGTTGACACGAATGCGGCCTTCCGTGACGTCGCATGCCCTTCTGCTCGACCCGGCCACGGTGCGACGATGGGACATGACGTCAGAATCCGAGGCCGGCGCTTCGGACCCCGAGCTCGCTCGTCGACTGCAGATCCTCTCGACCGAGCACTGGGGCCTGCTCGCTGCGCGCAGCACGGCGCAGAGCGAGGTGCTCAGCCGGATCTCCATCCACCTCACCCTCGTCTCGGCGGGCCTGGTCACGATCGGCCTGCTCGGGCAGGCATCCGGGTTCGCGTCGTGGTTCCCCGTGGCGGCGCTCAGCATCCTCGGATTCATCGCCGCGGTCGGTCTGCTCACGCTCATGCGGGTGCTCGTGGTCGCGGAGGAGGACCTGATGTACGTGCTGGCGATGAACCGCATCCGCGCCGGCTACCAGCGTCTCGACCCCACCGCGGCCGAGCTCTTCCTCGCCTCGGTGCACGATGATGAGCTCGGCATGACGGTGACCTACTCATTCCTGCGTCGTCGCGGATCGCTCGAGCAGGTGCTCGGCTCGTCGGCGATGCTCAGCACGCTCGTGAACGGCACCGTCACCGGCATGTTCTTCGGCGGGCTGAGCGCGTTCCTCGGCGCACCTCAGCCCGGCTCGGTGGCCATCGGGCTCTCATCCGGACTCGCCGTCGTCGCGGCCGCCCTCGCGTACGGCGGCTACCGGTTCGTGTCGGTGTGGCGGACGTACCGACCGCTCAACCCGAGCGACGGTCCGCCCGCGCAGTGGCGGATGCCGGGCTGAGCCCCGCTCAGCGGGCGGGAAGGATCACCGTCGGCGTCGGCGCCTCGGTGACGTGGCGCACATCGCGCGGGGCGCCGGTGCGCTCGTCGAGGTCGACCACGCTGACCGTTCCGGAGCGCTGCCCCGACACCAGCAGCGTGCTGTCGTAGACGAGGTGGTGGCGCGGCCAGTCGACGCCGGAGTCGGCGAGCGCGAGGGGTTCGAGGATGTCGCCGCCCCCGCGCACCCGCAACGCCGCGAGCGTGTTGCTGCCCCGCAGCGCCGTGTACAGGGTGTCGCCGTCGCGCGAGACGGCGAGCTCGGCGGGGAAGTCGAAGCCCACCCGGGCGATCGGCGATGCCGTGGTCGCGGCGACGAGGCCCCAGCGTCCGTCGCGGGCGGATGCCAGGGTGAACACCTCGCACGAGTACTCGGTGACCACGTGCAGGTGCCCGCTGGGGTGCACCACCATGTGCCGGGGGCCCGTGCCGCGCGGCAGCACGACCTCGTGGTCGAGCACCAGGCCCGCCCCCACCTGGGTCCGTGAGCCTGTCCCCACCTGGGTCCCTGAGCCTGTCCCCACCTGGGTCCCTGAGCCTGCCGAAGGGCGCCAGATGCGCACCAGGTCGAACCCGAGGTCGGTGGTCGCGATGCGCCCGTCGGCCAGGAACACCGCGGCGTGCGCGTGCGACGCCCGCGGCTCCTCCCCCGCCGGCGTCGGATACGGGTCCTGTGCGCGATACGAATCGGGGGCCGACACTCCAGATGTCGGACCGATCTCGGCATCCGGTCCGACATCTGGAGTGTCGGCCCCCGGAATGTACATCCCCGGACTGTGCAGCGCAGACACGGCACCACCCTCGCCGAACAGCGCGGCCCGGAGGGCTGCGGCCTTGTCGACGCCCGCAGGCACGAGGCCGCCGTCGTCGGCGATGCCGAAGCGCACGACCCGCCCGTCGCCGTAGCAGCTGGCGATCAGCATCCGTCCGCCGGGCGAGACCGCGAGATGGCAGACGCCGTCGCCGGCGCGCACCGGTTCGCCGAGCGGACGCAGCGCCGCCTCGCCGGCGCGCGCGAACGCCTGCACCGCGCCGTCGCCCTCGAGCGCCGCGTAGACGACGTCGAGCGTCGGATGCGCGGCCAGCCACGACGGGGATGCCACCGGCGCGGCCGTGTCACGATGCCGCAGCGTCGACGGCCCGCCACCGTCATCGACCGACAGGAGGCCGATGCCCTCGGCATCCCCGTCCATGTCGGCGCCGTATCCGCCCACCCAGAACCGGGTCATGCTGCCTCCGCCCCCTCGCCTTTCTCGCACGGATGTCGGCGGTCTGCACGGATGTCGGCTGAGACCTGGCGGATCGACCGACATCCGTTCAGCCAGCCGACAACTGTGCGCACGGTTCGCCCCGGAGCTCAGTCGATCAGGTCGTGGCGCACGATGACCTGGTCACGGGCGGGCCCCACGCCGATCACCGAGATGCGGGTGTTGCTCATCCGCTCGAGGGTGAGCACATAGTCCTTCGCAGTCTGCGGCAGGTCGTCGAAGGTGCGCGCGGTCGAGATGTCCTCGCTCCAGCCGGGGAAGTTCTCGTAGATCGGCTTCGCGTGGTGGAAGTCGGTCTGATTGACGGGCACCTCGTCGAAGCGCACTCCGTCGACGTCATAAGCCACGCAGACGGGGATCTGCTCGAGCCCGGTGAGCACGTCGAGCTTGGTGAGCACGATATCGGTGATGCCGTTCACGCGCGTCGCGTAACGGGTGATCGGGGCGTCGTACCAGCCGGTGCGGCGGTCGCGACCGGTGGTGGTGCCGTACTCGAACCCGGTCTTGCGCAGCCACTCGCCCATCTCGTCGTCCAGCTCGGTGGGGAACGGTCCCGAGCCGACCCGGGTCGTGTACGCCTTCACGATGCCGACGATGCGGTCGAGTCGGTTGGGTCCGACGCCGGATCCGGATGCCGCTCCCGCGGCCGTCGCAGTCGACGAGGTCACGAACGGGTAGGTGCCGTGGTCGACGTCGAGCATGGTGGCCTGTCCCGCCTCGAACACGACGACCTCGCCGCGGTTCAGGGCCTCGTCGACGAGATGACCGGTGTCGGCGACGAGCGGACGCAGCCGCTCGGTGTACGACAGCAGGTCGTCGACGATCTCATCGACCGTGATCGCGCGCCGGTTGAACATCTTCACGAGCAGGTGGTTCTTCTGATCGAGGGCTCCCTCGACCTTCTGCCGCAGGATGTTCTCGTCGAACAGGTCCTGTGCCCGGATGCCGACGCGGTTGATCTTGTCGGCGTATGCCGGCCCGATGCCCCGGCCGGTGGTGCCGATGCGGCGCTTGCCGAGGAAGCGTTCGGTGACCTTGTCGAGGGTGCGGTGGTAGGCGGTGATGATGTGCGCATTGGCGCTGACCTTCAGGCGCGAGATGTCGACGCCGCGGGCCTGGAGCGCATCGAGCTCCTGGAACAGCACGGCGAGGTCGACGACGACGCCGTTGCCGATCACCGCGTTGACGCCGGGGCTGAGGATGCCGGAGGGCAGCAGGTGCAGGGCGTACTTCTCGTCGCCGATGACGACGGTGTGCCCGGCGTTGTTGCCGCCGTTGAACTTGACCACCCAGTCGGTGCGCTCGCCGAGCAGGTCGGTGGCCTTGCCCTTGCCCTCATCGCCCCACTGGACGCCGACGATCACGATTCCTGGCATGCGTGTACCCCCTGGTGCTGCACGCTTTCGCCGGGTTTGCACCGGCAGATGAGCTGGCCCAGATCGGGCTGTCCCATCCTATCGGAGAGGTCTCAGCCGCTTCCCGGGCGGGCGTCATGCGGCGACGCTCCCTCTCTGTCGCCGGCACCTGCGACGATCGGAGGATGCCCGCGCCACCCGAACCCGCCACCGGTCGTCCGCCCGGTGCCACGCCGCCGTCGAGCGGAACGCTCGTGCTGCTCGCCGCACTCGTGACGGTGGCGCTCTGGGCATCCGCCTTCATCGGCATCCGCGGCGCCGGGCCGCACTACGCCCCGGGCGCTCTCGCGCTGCTGCGCATGGCCGTCGGCACCGTCGCGCTGACCCTGATCGCGCTGCGCGCCGGGATCCGGATGCCCGCCCGCCGCCGCCTGCCGCTCGTCGCCGTCTGGGGCGTCGCGTGGTTCTGCGTCTACAACCTGGCGCTGAACGCAGCCGAGCTCACCCTCGACGCGGGCACCGCGGCGATGGTCGTGAACCTCGCACCGCTCATGGTCGTGGTGTTCAGCGGACTCTTCCTGCGGGAGGGCTTCCCCGCGCCGCTGCTGATCGGCGCGCCGATCGCCTTCTTCGGCGTCGTGCTGATCGGGATGACCTCGCAGACCGACGGTGGCGGCGCCGACGTCACCGGGCTGCTGCTGGCGCTGCTCGCTGCGGTGATGTACGCCGGGTGCACCCTGCTGCAGAAGCATCTGCTCAGCGGGGGCGTCGACTCGACCACGCTCACCTGGCTCGGCGCGACGGCGGGAACGATCGCGCTGCTGCCCTGGACCGGCGATCTCGTCGGCGCACTGCAGACCGCCCCGCTCGATGCGACGCTGTGGGTGATCTACCTCGGCGTCTTCCCCACTGCCATCGCGTTCACGACCTGGGCGTACGTGCTGCAGCGCAGCACGGCCGGTCAGACGTCGGCGACCACCTACGTCGTGCCGGCGATCGCGATCCTGCTGTCGTGGATCATCCTGGGTGAGGTGCCGACGCCGCTCATGCTGCTGGGCGGTGCGCTGTGCCTGATCGGAGTGCTGGTGACCCGCAGCAGGTGGCGTCGACGGGGCGGTTACCCTGTACCGGGGGTTCTCGGTCGTCGACGAGCGCCCGACGCGCACGAGGAGTGAGAGATGTCTGAGTTCCCGATTGCCGGATCGCCCTCGCAGGCTCCCCCCTCGAGCACCGACGATCTGGCGCGCGCGCAGCGCATCCTGCAGGTCATCTCGAACTCCTACGCGACGAAGATGGTCGGGCAGGACAGCCTGCGCGTCAGCCTGCTCGTCGCGCTCATCGCCGGCGGGCACATCCTGCTCGAGTCGGTTCCGGGACTTGCGAAGACGACCGCGGCGAGCACCCTCGCCGATACCGTGAAGGCCAGCTTCAAGCGCATCCAGTGCACCCCCGACCTGCTGCCCAGCGACATCACAGGCAGCCAGATCTACGACGCGGCGACCGGCAGCTTCCGCACCATCCTGGGTCCTGTGCACGCGCACTTCGTGCTGCTCGACGAGATCAACCGCTCGAGCGCGAAGACCCAGTCGGCGATGCTCGAGGCGATGCAGGAGCGGCAGACCACGATCGGCGGCGAGGTGCATCCGCTGCCGCGCCCGTTCCTCGTCATCGCCACGCAGAACCCGATCGAGCAGGAGGGCACCTACGAGCTGCCCGAGGCGCAGATGGACCGCTTCCTGCTCAAGGCGATCGTCGAGTACCCGAGCCCCGCCGAGGAGTTCGAGATCCTCAACCGCATCGACTCGGGTGCGCTCGACCCCGACCGTCACGTCGCGGGCGCGATCAGCCTCGACGACGTGCACGACCTGCAGGACATCGCCTCGCGGGTGTACATCGACCCCGCCATACGCAACTACATCGTGCAGATCGCCTACGTCACCCGCAACCCCGCGCCGTACATCGGCGAAGAGCGCGCCCGGTTCATCAAGTACGGCGCGAGCCCGCGCGCGAGCATCGCCTTCCTGCAGGCGTCGCGCGCCCTGGCGCTGCTGAACGGCCGCACCCACGTGCTGCCGGAGGACGTGCGCAACCTGCGCCACCTCGTGCTGCGGCATCGGGTGCTGCTGACCTTCGAGGCGGATGCCGAGGGCGTGCGCAGCGAAGACATCATCGACCAGATCTTCGCGTCGGTGCCGACGCCGTAGCCCGTCGACGAGCTCAGGGACCCCGTTGTGGCAAGTCTGATCACCCAGGTGAGAGCGAAGCTCTTCATCCGCTCGTCGCAGAAGTCGATGCACGCGCTGGACGGCGCGTACGCCTCGCTGCTGCGCGGGCGCAGCCTGGACTTCGAGGATCTGCGCCCCTACGAGTTCGGCGATCAGGTGCGCGACATCGACTGGCGGGCCACCGCCCGGCACGGCGAACCGCTCATCAAGCGCACGAAGGCCACCCGCAAGCACACGGTGCTGTTCCTGGTCGACACCGGTCGCGGCATGCGCGCCCTCGCCGAGGACGAGGGCGGCAAGCGCGATCTCGCCGTGCTGCTCACCGGCGCGCTGGGCTTTCTCACCGTGCGCCACGGCGACGATTTCTCGGTCATCTACGGCGACAGCGCGCGGGTGCGCCGGCTGGCGACGGGCAGCAGCGAGGGTGCGCTCGAGCACGCGCTGCGCTCGATCAGCGCGGCCATCGACGCGAGCACCGCGGCGTCGGATCGGGATGCCCTGCTGCGCTACACCGCGCGCAACATCGCGCGGCGCATGATCGTCGTGCTCGTGACCGACGAGACGCCGATCACGCCGGACACCGAGGGCCTGCTGCGCCGGCTCACGGTGCAGCACGATCTGCTGTGGCTGACGGTGCGCGACGCCGATCCGGTCATCCGGCCGGACGGCCGGGGCACGCACCGTCGTGATGTCGACAGCGGCTGGGCCATCCCCGACTTCGTGCACGGCGACGCCGAGGTGATGGCCGAGCTCGCCGCCGACGAGGCGGTGCACACCGGTGTGCGCGATGCGACGCTGCGACGGCTGGAGATCACGCACGCAGAGTTCGGCGCGCAGAGCACCGCGGTGCCGACGCTGCTCGCAATGCTCAACAGGAGGTCGCATGCCCGCTCCTGACGAGCTGTACCCGCCCACGCAGTACGGCTGGGGCTGGATCGTCCTGGCGATCGGCATCCTGCTGCTGCTCGCCGGCGCCGCGTGGCTGCTGATCGCCCTGACCCGACCGAAGCAGAGCATCACGCTGCCGGGAGAGTCCGCACTCGCACCGCCGACAGCGGCGGTCCTCGATCAGCTGCGCGGGGAGTACCTGGCCGACGTCCAGCGCATCGAAGACGCATACCGTTCTGGGAATATGCCTCCCCGGCAGGCGAATCTCGAGCTGAGTCGCAGTGTGCGCGCCTTCGTCAACGAGTACTCCGGCCTCGAGGCCCCGGTGCTCTCCCTCGACGACCTCGTGGCCCGCGGCGTCGATCCCGCCCTCATCGATGCGATCCGCCGGCACTACTACCCGAGCATCTTCCAGCGCGGGCCGGCGATCGATCCCGTCTACGGTGCCGAAGCGGCACGTGCCGTCGTCACGAGCTGGCACTGAGGTGACGACGTGACCCTGAACATCTGGTGGATGCCGCTCGTCGCCGTCGGCGTGCTGATCGCCGCCGTCGTGATCGGCGCGGTCATCGGCATCCGGCCGGGCCGACGAGGCGACGCCGGCCCCGCGGCGCTCGTCTCGCGGGCCGAGCGGCTGCGCGCGCTGCCCTCGTTCCGCGCCGCGGTGCGCCGGCGCATGGCGCTGCTGTCGGGCATCGTCGCGCTCGGCGCGATCGCCGTGCTTCTCGGCGGGGTCGTCGCCGCTCGGCCGATGGCGCCGAAGACCGTGCAGCCCGTGAACGCCAGCCGCGACATCATGCTCTGCCTCGACGTGTCGGGCTCGATGTCGGACGTCGACGTCGAGGTGCTCACCGTCTTCGAGAAGCTGCTCGAGGGGTTCGAGGGCGAGCGGATCGGGCTGACGATCTTCAACAGCTCGCCCGTGCAGGTGTTCCCCCTCACCGACGACTACGCGTTCGTGAAAGAGCAGCTGCGCAGCGTGCGCAGCAGCTTCGACTACGCCGACGAGACCCCCGAGCACTGGGTCGGCACGCTCAACGGCCCCGGCGCCTCGCTGATCGGCGACGGCCTCGCCGCCTGCACCATGCGCTTCGATCACCAGGACGACGAGCGCAGCCGCTCGGTGATCCTCGCGACCGACAACGAGCTCGCAGGTGCGTCGATCCTCACGGTCGAAGAGGCGGCGCAGTACGCGAAGTCGCAGCAGGTGCGCGTGTTCGCACTCAACCCGGTGCAGGGCAAGGACGCCGAGGTCAGCGCGCAGCTGGCCGACGCGGCGAAGCTCACCGGCGGGCAGTCGTACGCGCTGCGCGCGACGACGACCGTGGGCGACATCATCGCCGAGATCCAGAAGCAGGAGGCGACGACGCTGAAAGGTCAGGCGCAGGTGATCCTGGTCGACAGCCCGAACCTGTGGATCGCGCTGATGCTCGTGGCCGTGCTCGGTTTCGTCGTGCTCGTGACCCTGGTGCGGGATGCCGGCAGGGGGCGGTCATGATCCTCCAGCCCGTCCTGCATCCGATCCTGCTCGCGCTGCTGTGCGCCGTGCCGGCCTTCCTCGTCGTCCGCGTCATCGTGAGAGGACCGCAGCGCGGTCTGTGGGCCCTGCGCCTGGGCATGATCGCGGTCGTGTTCGTCATGCTGCTGCGTCCCGGCATCCCGGGCGGCACATCGCAGACCCTCGCGACCGACACCGATGTCGTGATCGTCGTCGACACGACGGCGAGCATCGTCGCCGAGGACTGGGCGGGTGACCGGCCGCGCATCGATGGCGTGCGCGCCGACGTGCAGGCGATCGTCGACGAGTATCCCGGCGCGCGGTTCGCGCTGATCAGCTTCGACGCGGCGGCGCAGCTGCGCCTGCCGCTCACGACCGACGCCACAGCGCTCATCTCGTCGCTCGACGTGATGCGCCCCGAGGTGACCGACCAGTCACGCGGGTCGTCGATCGGCATCGCGAACCGGATGCTGGCCGACACGCTCTCTGCGGCGGCGAAGGCGTCGCCCGAGCGCGGCCGCATGGTGTTCTACCTCGGCGACGGCGAGCAGACCGCGTCGAGCGAGCCCGAGTCGTTCGCCTCGAGCGCGAAGTACGTCGACGGCGGCGCGGTGCTCGGGTACGGCACGACCGAGGGCGGGCCGATGCGCAAGACGACCGGCCAGGGAACCGAGGGCGGCGACTACATCGAGTACCAGGGCGGCCCGGCGCTGTCGGTGATCGACGAGGACAACCTGCGACAGGTGTCGGAGCAGCTCGGCGTCGAGTACCAGGCCCGGGCGGCGGATGCCGTGATCGACCTGCCAGAGGCGCCGACGAGCACCACCGACTACGCCGCCTCGGGCGAGGTCGGCAACGTCATCGAGCTGTACTGGGTCCTCGCGGTGATCCTGATGATCATGGTGGGCGTCGAGCTCGCCCGTGCGACGATGCAGGTCACGCGGCTCCGCGGACTGCTCCGCCCTTCGACAAGCTCAGGGGCCCAGAAGGCAAGCTCAGGGGCCCAAAAGGGCTGGGTCCCTGAGCCTGTCGAAGGGCCCAGCCCACCCCGCGACGGAGGTGACCGATGACCACTCCCCAGCCATCCCAGCCGGACGCGGCGGCGACGCTGCTGGCCGTGAACCGCCGGCGCCGCAGCATCCGCCGCTGGGTCGTGATCGCGACCCTGCCTCTCACGCTCGCCGCCCTGCTGTTCGTGGCGAAGCTGCTGAGCATGTACGCGTTCGCGCATACGTCGATCAGCTCGTTCGTCTCGGGCGCGTACGCCGAGTCGGAGTCGGCCGCCCGCGGCCAGGATGTCGTCAACTGGTTCGAGCCGTTCGCGGCGCCGTACAACATCGGCACAGCGCTCGGGGGCGCCGACGCCCTCGCCGCCTCACGGTCCGAGCTCGAGCGCGCGGTTCCGCTCGCCCAGGGCCTGCAGGTGTGCCCGGTGCTGATCAACCTGTCGCTGGTGATCGAACGGCAGGGCGACGCCGCGCAGGCCGACGGCGACGCCGCGAAGGCCGCCGAGTTCTACGGTGAGGCGCTCGAGGTCACCGTCGGGACGCCAGAGGAGTGCCGCAGCGAGGCCGCCCAGCAGCAGTCGCCGCAGCCGAACCGCGACATGAGCGACACACTCGACGAGAACCAGCAGCGTCAGCAGGAGAAGCAGAATCAGAGCCAGCAGCCCCCGCCCGGGCAGCCGCAGCAGCCCGACCAGGGCGAGAACCAGCCGCCGACGCCGCAGGACAAGCTCGACGACATCGAAGACCGCCTGAACCAGGGCGCGCAGGAACGCGAGGATCAGCTCGGCGGCGGGAAGGGCGACGAGGGCTCCGGCGGGGGAACGGACAGGCCGTGGTAGATCGTCAGCGCAGCAGATACGTCGGCGGGTCGGAGGGGGCGCCTCCCCTTCCCCCGGCCGGTGGCTACGCGGGTGCGGCTCGCGCTCGGGGCGGTCTGGATGCCGCAGCCGGGCTGCCCCCGGCATCCGGTGTCACGTACACCGACCCGGCCGCCGTCCGGAAGCAGGGCGTCAACGGGAGCGGGCTCGCCGCCATCTCGGCTACGGGCCTCTTCGCCGTGATCCTGCTGCTGCTCATGCTCGCCGGTGGCACCGACACCCTGTACGGCGTGACGCTGCTCGTGCTGCAGCTCGCCGTCGTGGGCGTGATCGTCGCGGCGCTGCTCACCCGCCGCGGCCGGATGCTCGGAGCGATCGCGCTGGCCGTCTCGCTCGTCTTCAACGTCGCGACGGTCGGCGCCGCGGGCGCCCTGTACTCGTCGACGACGCAGGCGTACGACGGCACGAAGTCCGAGCAGCAGCGGCACGAGCAGGCGTATCCGGGCGTGAAGGACTTCTCACCCGACGAGGCGCTGAACGGCCCCTCCTTGGAGGGCGTGCAGGCCGACGGCGACGCGCTGATGGCCGCCATTCGCGAGCGGGTGAGCGACCGCTACGGATTCACCTGGGTGCAGAGCGGCACGGTCGACGTCAGTCCCGAGCGCAACGGGTACGGCGGCGAGTCGATGCTGCGCCAGTACACGTCGACGGTGTGGACGACCCGGCAGCCCGTGCAGGACGACGCGCGCAAGCGGCAGGTCATGCAGGCGATCAGCGAGGTGCTGCTCGAGCGCGGCCTGAGCGATCTGTATCCGTTGAACGAGATCGATGCGGGCATCTCCGACGACATGGTCGCGAAGCTGTACGGTTCGACCGACCCCTCCCGGCAGCACACCTGGGAGTACTACGGCGACAGCTACCCCGGGCCGATGCGCTTCTACGCGTACGCGTACGACCTCTCCAACGACCCGACCGGCGAGTTCCGCACCCAGCGCGAGGCGATCGCGACGCAGACCGGCGAGCCGCTCGAGGGCATCCAGCTCGTCGTCTTCGCGCGCCGGGTGCTGCCCGAGGCCGACCGGGCCGAGTTCGAGCAGCGACTGCAGGACTACCCGGGCTTCTGACGACGAGTGTCAGTCGACGTCGTCCACCGGCACGTGCTCGTCGCCGGGCAGCTCGGGCTCGTCGACCGGCTTGAGGTCCTCGACCGCAGGACCCTCGAGCAGGGTGCCGTCGGCCGCGAAGCGCGAGCCGTGCAGCGGGCAGTCCCACGAGCGCTCGGCGCTGTTCCAGGTGACGATGCCGCCGAGGTGCGTGCACACCGCCGACAGCCGGCACGTGACGCCGTCGACGGTCGAGACCGCGACCGGCTTCATGTCGGCGCTGCCCACGACGCCCTCGCCCTCCGCAGGCGGCGCCTCGGGCAGTGGATGCCGTTCGGCCGAGATCCACCCCGTCGTGGCGTCCCGCGCCACCTCGGCGCCCGCGACCGCACCCTGCACGAGATCCTTCGGGGTGGTGATGCGGTGGTGCAGCGTCTGCGCCCACGGGATGTTCCCGTCGAGCACCTCGGCCGCGATGCTGAGCGCCGCCGCGACGGCGTTCGTCATGCCCCACTTGTTGTAGCCGGTGGCGATCTTGACGTGCTTGCCGGTGCGCGGCATCCAGCCCACGAACGGCACCATGTTCAGCGACTGGTAGTCCTGCGCCGCCCAGGCGTGGGTGCGCTCGGCGCCAGGGAAGTGCTGATGCGTCCACTGCTCGAGGTCGTCCACCAGCGCCTGCGTGTCCGACGCCCGCCCCACGTCGTGATCGTTGCCACCCACCACCAGCAGCTGCTCGCCGTCGTGCGAGGCGGTGCGCAGCGACCTGGTCGGTGCGTCGATCGAGAGGTACATCCCCTGCGGGATGCGGGCGGCATCGGGCATCCGGTACGCCTGCGCGTACGAGCGGTTGGCCTTGAGCTTGGCGAAGTACAGGCCACGATCGAGGATCGGCACCCCCGTGGCGAGCACGACGGTGCCGGCGTGCACGTCGCCGACCGAGGTGATCACCCGGCTCGGCTCACCGGTGTCGACGTCCTTCACGCGCACGCCCTCGACGATCACCCCGCCGCGCTCGCGCAGATCCGCGGCGAGCGCGCGCAGCACGTCCATCGGGTCGAACTGCGCCTGTTCGCGCAGCCGGATGGCGCCGTGCACGCGGAACGGCAGCTCGAGCTCGCTCACCCGCTCGACGTCGAGCCCGGCCGCACGGCACGCCTCGTACTCCTTCTCGATCGAGCGCACACCGTCTTCCGTCCCCGCGTAGGTGAAGGCATCGCGGCGGTCGACGGCGACGCCGTGCTCGGCGAGATAGCGCAGCATCCACTGCTGGCCCTCGAGGTTGCCCTCGACGTAGGCCTTCAGCACCCGATCCGACCCGCGCGAGCGGATGCCCGAGAGCACCCCGCCCTGCAGCAGGCTGAGCTTGGCGGTGGTGTTGCCGGTCGCCGCAGCCCCGACGAACCGGGCCTCGAGCACCGCGACCGACAGGCCGGCCCGCGCGAGCAGCAGGGCGGTGGTCAGTCCGGTGAGACCTGCTCCGGCGACCACCGCGTCGTAGCGGGCGCCGGGCTCGAAGGTGTCGGTGGGGATGCGCTCACGCTGGTCGTCGAGCCATAGGGACGTCACGGTGTCTCCTTCGCTGGGGGCGAGTGAGTCCTCAGTACACCGCGCGCCCGGCCGCGGTGACCAGGCCTTGACATCGGAGCCGTCGCGACCATCGCAGGTGTCCTACGCTGGCTTCTGGCCGTGCGACGCGGCCTTCGATCGATCAGGGAGTCCACTTGCCCGAGCACACGCTTCTCGCCATCGACGCCGGCCAGACGGGCATCAAGACCCGCCTCGTCGCACCGGGCGGCAGCGCTCAGGAGTGGCTGTTCCCCGGCGTGCTCACCGACCGGCCGCTGCTGACGCAGCTGACGACGGTCGTCGCCGAGGTGACCCGGGTGGCGGGGCAGGCGCCGCACACCGTGACCTTCGGCGTCTCAGGCCTCACCTCGGCCGACGGCGAGGCGGATGCCCTGATGCAGCACCCCGATCTCGCGGACGTGCAGCGCATCGTCGTCACCCACGACTCGGTCACCTCGTTCCTCGGGGTGCTCGGCGACCAGCAGGGCGCCGTGGTCGCGGCGGGCACCGGGGTGGTGACGCTCGGCGTCGGACCCCAGCACTCGACCCGCGTCGACGGCTGGGGCCACATCATGGGCGATGCGGGCAGCGGCTTCTGGATCGGCCGCGTAGCGCTGGATGCGGTGATGCGCGCGCACGACGGCCGCGGCCCCGCGACGGCGCTGACCGCGGTCGTGAAGGAGCGCTGGCCCGACCTGGAGACCGCGTACGTCGCCCTGCAGTCGTCGGAGGATCGCGTGCGCACCGTGGCATCGTTCGCCGCGCCGACAGCCGCGCACGCGGCATCCGGAGACGACGTCGCGATCGGCATCTGCCGCGCCGCCGCAGCCGAGCTCGCGACGGCTGTGCTCGCGGCGCTGCGGGTCACCGACGCGCCGGCCGATGCCGCCGTCGGAGCGATCGGCGGCGTGTTCGGGTCCGACGTGATCCGGTCGGCGTTCGAGGAGATCGTGCGCGCCGAGCGTCCGGATGCCCGGTTCGTGCCGGCCGCCGGGTCCGGCCTCGACGGCGCCGTGGCCCTCGCGGGGCTCGGCTCCGAGCATCCGCTGCACGAGCGCTTCGCCGAGCGCACCCGCTGACACCTCGACCTGACCACCCGATCGGAGCCGCATCATGACGAACCCTCTGTTCCTCGAGATCGACAACACGCCCCGCGACTACGCCTGGGGGCTGGTCGACGGCGTCGCGCACGTGCGCGGCACCGCTCCGACCGGACGCAAGGAGGCCGAGCTGTGGCTCGGCGCGCACCCGTCCGCGCCGAGCAGGATCGTCGGCGGCGCTCCGTGGTCGACGCTCGAGGCGTGGGAGAGCGAGACCGGGGCGACCCTGCCGTTCCTGCTGAAGGTGCTGTGCGCGGCAGAGCCGCTGTCTCTGCAGGCGCACCCGAGCACCGCACAGGCACAGGCGGGCTTCGAGCGTGAGAACGCCCTCGGCGTTCCCGTCGACGCGCCGCACCGCACGTACCGCGACCCGCATGCCAAGCCCGAGCTGATCGTGGCCCTGCACGACGGGTTCGAGGCACTGTGCGGCTTCCGGCCCGCCGCCGAGGTGCAGGCCGACCTGCAGACTCTCGCCGGGCTGATCGACGCTGCGCCCGACGCGTCGGCGGCGCTGCAGACCTGGCAGCAGCACCTGGCCGGCGCCGACGGCATCCGCCGGGCGTTCCTGTGGCTGCTCTCGGGAGATGAGAGCCTGCCGGCGCTGGTCACGGCCGTGACCGCGGTCGCGGAACGGGATGCCCGCTTCGCGCTCCTCGCGCGGATCGCCGAGGCGCACCCGGCCGACCCCGGCATCCTCGGCGCGCTCATGCTGCAGCACCTCACGCTGCGCGCCGGCGAGGCGCTGTGGCTGCCGGCGGGCAACATCCACGCCTACCTGCGCGGCTCGGGCATCGAGCTGATGGGCCCGAGCGACAACGTCATGCGCGGCGGTCTCACCGGCAAGCACATCGACACGGTCGAACTCGACCGAGTTCTCGACGCTCGTGAAGGCGGAGACGCCCGCCTGGTGCCCGAGGTCGTGTCGGACGGCATCCGCGTCTTCCGGCCGGCCGGCCGCGGCGCCTCCGACGATCCAGGGTTCGAGCTCTACACCGTCGAGTCCGACGGCGAGATCACGCTCGACGGTGCCGCCATCGCGCTCGCGACCGACGGCGAGTTCGAGCTGGCATCCGACGACGAGCGCATCGCGATGCCGCGCGGTCGCGCGGTGCTGATCTCGCGCCCCGCCACGGTGCGCATCACCGGCGCCGGACGCCTGTTCGTGGCGGCGGGCTGATCGTCATGCCTCGCTTCGATCTGTCTCCCGCCGAGCTGCGCACGTACCGGCCCACCGTCGCGGAGCCCGCCGACTTCGACGCGTTCTGGCAGCGCACGCTCGACTCGTCGCGCCGGCTGGCCGCACCGGCCGAGCGCACCAGAGTCGAGACGCCCCTGACGCTGGTCGACGTGTACGACCTGACGTTCAGCGGGTTCGGCGGCGACCGCGTGCGCGGGTGGTACGTCGTACCCGCCGGCGCGACCGGACCCCTGCCGACGGTGGTGGAGTACAACGGCTACGGCGGCGGGCGCGGGCTGCCGCACGAGCGCCTCGGCTGGGCGGCATCCGGGTACGCGTGGGTGTTCATGGACACCCGCGGCCAGGGCAGCGGCTGGGGCACCGGCGGGTCGACCCCCGACCCGCACGGCACCGGCGCCTCGGCTCCCGGGTTCATGACCCGCGGCATCGACGACCCCGAGCAGTACTACTACCGTCGCGTGTTCACCGACGCGGTGCTGCTGATCGACGCGGTGCGCGCCCTGCCCGAGGTGGATGCCGACCGCATCGCGGTCACCGGCGGCAGCCAGGGCGGCGGCATCGCGATCGCGGCGGCCGGACTCAGCGACGGCCTGGTGGGCGTGATGCCCGACGTGCCGTTCCTGTGCCACTTCGAGCGGGCCGTCGGGTTGACCGACCGCGATCCGTATCAGGAGATCGTGCGCTACCTCTCGGTGCATCGGGATGCCGTGGCGCAGACCTTCGAGACCCTGTCGTACTTCGACGGCGTGAACTTCGCCGCTCGCGCGGACGCTCCCGCCCTGTACTCGGCGGCGCTGATGGATCCGGTGTGCCCGCCGTCGACCGTGTACGCCGCGGCCAACCGTCACCGGGGCGGTGCCGAGGTGGTGGAGTACGCGTTCAACGAGCACGAGGGCGGGCTGGGCGTGCAGTGGCAGCGCCAGGCGGCGTGGCTGGCTGAGCGGCTGGGCTGAGCGCCGCCGTTCGGGAGGAGGACCCGCACTCGGGAGGAGGCATCGCCCGCCAGCATCCGCCCCGGCGTGCGTTCCCCGCCCGAAAGTGCTGCCCGCAATCGCCCGGACGCGGCTCAGGAGGCGAGCGCGAGCCACGCGGCGAACGCGAACCCGGTCACCGTCGCGAGACCGGTCGACTCCGTCGCCTTCTTCTGCGCCTCGGGGATCATCGAGTCCACGAGCATGACCAGCAGCGCTCCCGCGGCGAAGCCGTTGGCCCCGGCGCGGAAGCTGTCGTCGACGACGGATGTCAGCGCGAATCCGCCCACGGTGGCGAGCGCGCAGAGCACGGCGACGCCCGCCCACAGCAGCACCACGCGGCTGCGCCGCATTCCGCCGGCCAGCAGGTCGGAGGCCGAGCCGATCGACTCGGGCAGGTTCGACACGATGATGGCGACGATCAGGGCGACGCCGATGCCTTCGCCCGAGGCGAGTCCGATGCCGAGCACGAGCTGCTCCGGGATGCCGTCGAGCAGCGCTCCGATCGCGAGCGACCCGCCACCGGCATCCGCCTTCCGCTTCGCCTGTCGCGCATCGAGGATGCGCGCGGCGACGTAGTAGCAGAGGGCGCCGGCGGCGACTCCGGCGATGAGCGGCAGGTGGCCGGCGAGCTCGACGCCCTGCTCCCACAGCTCGAAGGCGATGGATGCCATCAGCGCACCGGCCCCGAAGCCGAGGATGATGCCGAGCAGCCGGTCGGGCCACCTGCGCATCAGCGCGAGCAGCGCGCCGACCAGCAGCGGCGATGCCGCCACCGCGCCCCACAGCACTGCCTGACCCATGCGGCCCACGCTACCTCTGCGACCGGCACCCGCCCACCTCGTGAAACACAGGAGCTCCCGCGGAACACAGGAGGATCTCGGCCGAATCCTCCTGTGTTTCGTGCGTTCTCCTGCACCGCGTGCGGCCCTACCATCGGAAAAGGCGACACGCCGCACGCCGATAGACTTGAATCCATGTCCAAGGTGCTCCAGTCCCTCCCCGTCGGCGAAAAGGTCGGCATCGCTTTCTCCGGTGGTCTCGACACCTCCGTCGCCGTCGCGTGGATGCGCGAGAAGGGCGCCGTGCCCTTCACCTACACCGGCGACCTGGGCCAGTACGACGAGAGCGATATCGCCTCGATCCCCGGCCGCGCGCTCGAGTACGGCGCCGAGGAGTCGCGTCTGGTGGATGCCAAGACCGCACTCGTCGAAGAGGGCTTCGTGGCCCTGCAGTGCGGCGCCTTCCACATCCGCTCGGGCGGCAAGACGTACTTCAACACCACCCCACTCGGCCGCGCCGTCACCGGCACGCTGCTCGTGCGCGCCATGCGCGACGACGGTGTCGACATCTGGGGTGACGGCTCGACCTACAAAGGCAACGACATCGAGCGGTTCTACCGCTACGGCCTGCTGGCCAACCCCCGCCTGCGCATCTACAAGCCGTGGCTCGACGCCGACTTCGTCACCGAGCTCGGCGGCCGGCAGGAGATGAGCGAGTGGCTGGTCGAGCGCGGATTCCCGTACCGCGATTCGGCAGAGAAGGCGTATTCGACGGATGCCAACATCTGGGGCGCCACGCACGAGGCGAAGACCCTCGAGCACCTCGACGTGTCGCTCGAGACCGTCGACCCGATCATGGGCGTGAAGTTCTGGGACCCCGCGGTCGACATCGCCACCGAAGACGTCACCGTCACCTTCGAGGGCGGGCGTCCCGTCGCGATCAACGGCGTCGAGTACACCGACCCGGTCGCGCTCGTCATGGAGGCGAACACGATCGGCGGTCGCCACGGCCTGGGCATGAGCGACCAGATCGAGAACCGCATCATCGAGGCCAAGTCGCGCGGCATCTACGAGGCCCCCGGCATGGCGCTGCTGTTCATCGCCTACGAGCGCCTGGTCAACGGCATCCTGAACGAAGACACCCTCGCCACCTACCATGAGCAGGGTCGGCGCCTGGGCCGGCTGATGTACGAGGGCCGCTGGCTCGAGCCGCAGTCGCTCATGCTGCGCGAGTCGATCCAGCGCTGGGTGGGGCTCACCATCTCGGGCACGGTCACCCTGCGTCTGCGCCGCGGCGACGACTGGACGATCCTCGACACCGTCTCGCCGAACCTGTCGTACGGCCCCGAGAAGCTCTCGATGGAGCGAGTCGGCGACGCGGCCTTCGGCCCGGTCGACCGCATCGGCCAGCTCACCATGCGCAACCTCGACATCGCCGACTCGCGCTCGCGCCTCGAGCAGTACGCCGGCCTCGGCCTGGTCGGCGGCGCGACGGGCGAGCTGGTCGGCAAGGTGACCGCAGGTCAGGCGGCCGAGATCTCGGCATCCGAGACCGACGACGAGCAGCTCGCCGAGGCGGTCGACCTGGCATCCGAGGGCGCTGCCTTCGACTCCGGCACCGACTGAGCCTCCGGCAGCCCGCCTCCCGGACGCACACTTCGGGGGCCGACACTCCAGATGTCGGACACATCCTGCAGGAACGTCCGACATCTGGAGTGTCGGCCCCCGTTCTGTATCGCGTCGCTGGGAATCCGCCGAGCTATGTTGCACAGACCTGTGCAACATATTTATCCTTGAGGGATGTCCCGCTCCCCTCGCTCCGATGCGCGCGCCAACCGTGCCGGCATCCTCGACGCCGCGCGCAGCACCCTCGCACTCGACCCGTACGCGAGCGTCGACGTCATCGCGCGCAGCGCGGGGCTGAGCCGGCGCACCCTGTACGGGCACTTCGACGACCGCGACGCGCTGATCCGCGAGCTGATCAGCACCGGGGCGCAGCGGTTCAACGCGATCGCCGAGTCGGTCGCCGACGCCGACGCCCGCATCGCCCTCGCCCGGCTCGCCGCTCGGCTGTGGCAGGAGGCCGCGCACGTGCAGTTCGCCGCGGCGCTCGCACTCGACGAGGATCACGTCGAGCACACCGCCGCCGCCCTCGCGCCGTTGCGCAGAGCCGTCGCGCAGCTCGTCCAGCGCGGCCAGGACGACGGCAGCTTCCGCACCGACCTGATGGCGCCCACGCTCGCGCGCCTCATCGAGGAGATCGCGCGCACCGTCGTCGCCCGCACGGATGCCTCCAGCACGGGCGCGGCGAATCTCGCGGTCCGCACCGTGCTGAGCATCGCCGGACTATCGTGGCGCGAGACCGACCAGCTACTCACCGCCCACCCCGACATCACCTCCCACCCCGACATCACCGCCCACCCCGACATCACGGAGACCCCCGCGTGAGCGACACCGACACCGGCGCGAAGCCGAATGCGTGGAGCGTCTACCGCCGCGATCTCGGCAGGCTGGCACGGGTCAGCAAGGCGTGGATCATCATCATCGGGGTCATCGTCACCCCCTCGCTGTACGCCTGGTTCAACATCGTCGCGTTCTGGGATCCCTACTCGAACACGCAGCAGGTGAGCGTCGCCATCGTCAACCAGGACGCGGGAGCGTCATCCGAGCTCACCGGCCGCATCGACATCGGCGGCGAGCTGGTCAGCGAGCTGAAGCAGAACGATCAGCTGGGCTGGGAGTTCGTCGGTGAGGACGAGGCGATGGATGCCGTGGGCAGCGGGCGCAGCTACGCGGCGATCATCATCCCGCCCGACTTCAGCCACGACTTCCTCAGCATCACGACCGGCGAGTTCACCCGGCCCGAGCTGCAGTACTACGTCAACGAGAAGGCCAGCGCGATCGCGCCGAAGATCACCGACGTCGGCGCATCCACCCTCGACAACCAGATCAACAGCACCTTCGTCTCGACGGTCGCCGAGGCGGTCAGCACGCAGCTGAAGGACGCCGGGCTGGATGCCGAAGACCGCCTCACCGATGCCCGCGACTCCACGGCGGGTGCACTCGACGAGGCGGTCGGCAAGGTCGCGTCGGCGCGCGGACGGCTCGCCGATCTGCAGACCGGCCTGACGGATGCCGCAGACGGCATAGACCGGGCATCCGGCACTCTCGACAAGGTCGACCGCACCCTCGGCGAGGTGCAGACGTCCGTCGGCCAGGCGCAGCAGATCGCCGGCGAAGCACAGCAGGAGCTGCTCACCGTCACCGACCGGGTCACATCCGCATATGTCTCGGGTGCCACGCTCATCGCCGATGCCGCGGCGAAGATGAACGGGTCGATCGCGATCCTGGCATCCGGCCTGCAGCAGGCGAACGCCGCCGTCGCCACCACTGCAGACGACCTGAAGGCGGTGATCGAGTCGAACGCCGCCGCGCTCGACGAGCTGCAGGCGGCGCTCGACCGCACCGAATCCGGCTCGCCCGCGGCGCAGCGCCTGAGTGCCGCCATCGACGCCCTGCAGCAGCGCAACGCCGCCGACCAGCAGGTGCTCACCGACCTCACGCAGCTGACCGCCGACGTGTCGAGCACGATCACGGCGGTCACCGGCGCGGCCGACAGCGTCAACGGCGCCGTCGGCCAGGCGGCGACCTCGGCCACGGCGATCCGCGACGCGCTCACGCAGAGCGTCCCGCAGCTGAACCGGGCGATGTCGCAGCTCGCGGCGAGCGCCGACGCGTTCTCGGCGGCCCTCGGCTCGCAGCGCGCCCAGGTGGCTCAGGCGCAGAGCCTGCTCACGGGGCTGAAAACCCAGCTCGCCGGCGCCTCCGACGCCTTGGCCGCGTTCGACGGCAACCTGGCCACCGCCGAGACCTCCCTCGCCACCGTGCGCACCGACGTGCTCGCGCTCGGATCGGCCGAGATCTGGAGCAGGCTCAGCGAGGTCAGCGGCCTGCAGCCCGACGAGATCGCACGGTTCATGGCGTCACCCGTCGAGGTCAGCACGAAGACGATGTTCCCGACGCCCGCGTACGGGTCGGCGATGGCGGCGCTGTTCACCAACCTCTCGCTCTGGATCGGCGCGTTCGTCTTGATGGTGATCTTCCGGGTCGAGGTCGACACCGAAGGCGTCGAGGGCATCACCGTGCGCCAGGCGTACGTCGGCCGGTGGCTGCTGTTCGCCACGATCGTCGTGTTCCAGGCCGTGCTCGTGACGGTCGGCAACCTCGTGATCGGCGTGCAGTCGGCGAACCCGTTCGCCTACGTCGGCACCGGCGTGCTGATCGGACTCGCCTATCTCAGCATCATCTACGCACTATCGGTGTGCTTCGGCATCGTCGGCAAGGGCCTGTGCATCCTGCTGGTGATCGTGCAGATCCCGGGCGCCTCGGGCCTGTACCCGATCGAGATGATGCCCGACTTCTTCCGCGGGCTGTATCCCTTCCTGCCGTTCACCTACGGCATCGACGCGATGCGCGAGACCATCAGCGGCTTCTACGACGGCCACTGGTGGGGCTTCATGGGCATGCTGGCGATCTTCGTCGTGCTGGCGTGGGTGCTCGGGCTGCTCCTGCGCGGACGGCTCGGCAACTTCACCCGCCTGTTCAACCGGCGCCTGGCCGAGACCGAGCTGATGGTCAGCGAAGACGTGCACATCACCGGACGCCGTCGCACGCCCGAGATCATCCGGGCACTGACCGACGGCGACGGCTTCCGCGCCGACGTCGCGCGGCGCGCCCAGCGCTTCGCCGAGCGCCACGCGACGCGCCTGCGTCTCACGCTGATCGTCGGCGTCGCGGGCCTGGTCGTGCTGGCGCTGTGCGGATGGCTAATCCCGAGCGCCAAGGCCGTCGTGCTCGGCCTCGGCGCGCTGTGGTGCCTGCTGCTGATCGGCTTCGTCGTCGCGCTGGAGTACATCCGGCAGAGCATCGAGCAGGCCGCCGAGGTGGGCGAGATGCCGGATGCCGAGCTGCGCCGCGCCCTCGCGATCGAGAACTCCTCGCAGCGCGAGCTCCTCGCGGATGCCGGGTGGGAGCCCACCGTGGCCACCGCGGCCGCGACGTCTGCGAGCGGTGACGTCACCTCATCGACGGGCACGGCGGTGCTCGAGCATCCGGATGCCCGACACGAGACGCCGCCCGAGCAGGAGGCCGTCGCCGAGAGCGGACCCGACGACGACACGATCGCCCTCGACGACCTGTTCGCCGACGACGCCCCGCAGGCGCCGGATGCCGATGACCCGGCCGATCCCGAGGCGCCGGATGCCGATGACCCGGCCGATCCCGATCAGCCTGCCGCCGAGCATCCGGAATCGGCGTCCGATGAACCCGACCAGCCGACCGAGAAGGAGGCCGACCAGTGAGCAACGTCCTCGCCGTCATGCGGCACGACCTCCGACGCGCGATGAGCAGCGTGATGGCCGTCATCGTGCTGTTCGGGCTCGTCGTCATCCCGTCGCTGTTCACCTGGTTCAACGTGATCGCCAGCTGGAACCCGTTCGAGAACACTCGCAACCTCACCGTCGCGGTCGCGAACACCGACGACGGGTATCAGAGCGACCTCATGCCGCTGCGCATCAACGTCGGCGAGCAGGTCGTCTCAGCGCTGCGCGCCAACGACGACCTGAACTGGGTCATCACCTCGGAGCATGACGCGATCGACGGCACCCGGTCGGGCGAGTACTACGCGGCGATCGTGCTGCCGACCACCTTCAGCGCCGACATGATGACGTTCTACGCGAACGGCGGCGACCGCACACGCATCGACTACTACCTCAACGAGAAGAAGAACGCCCTGGCCCCGAAGATCACCGGGCAGGGCGCCAGTGAGGTCACCAAGAGCGTCAACGAGGTGTTCACCGAGACGCTCAGCGAAGCGGGGATGAACATCATCACGTCGCTGTCGAGCTATCTCGACGACGCCGACACGCAGGCGGCGCTGTCGAGGCTGCAGGCACGGGTCGAATCGGTGGCCGCGCAGCTGCGCGCGGGGGCAGCGACCGCCGACATGTTCACCTCGCTCATCGCGTCCAGCAGGCCCCTGGTCGAGAGCGCGTCCGGTCTGGTCAGCGGCTCGGGCGACGCGCTGCGCGACGCCCGCGGGGCGCTCGGCGGCGGGAAGGACGCCGCCGCATCGCTGAAGGACGTGCTGTCGTCGACCACGGCGTCGCTCGACGCGGCACTGCAGGGCACGTCCGACAGCTACCAGTCGGTGTCGGACAGCATCGACCGGGTGTTCGCCACGATGGATTCGCAGTCGGCGAGCGCCGCGCGCACGATCGCCGCCCTGGCGGACCGCGTGCAGGTCCAGGTCGATCAGCTGCAGACGCTGCGCGACGGACTCGTCCACGACGTGCGACCCGTGCTGCCCGAGACCGCGCTCGACGCGTTCGACGCGTCGGTGTCGGCCATCGACGCCGCCATCGCCCGGCAGACAGCCCTGCAGCAGCGTCTCGACGACGCCGCCACGCAGATCACCTCCTCCAACACGGCCAGCCAGAGCACCCGCGCCGAGATCGCCCAGCTGACCGCGCAGGCGAAGGCCGCGGTCGACGACGCCCGTCGCTCGTATACCGACAGCCTGCGCCCGAAGCTGGACGCCCTCGCCTCGACGCTCGCAGGCATCAGCTCGGGTGTCGCCTCGATCGGCGACGATCTGTCGTCCGCGGCGCGCTCGCTCACCGGATCGTCGTCGACCGGGTCGACGCTGACGGATGCCGAGGCACTCACCTCCGGCATCTCGGACTCGCTCACCGAGACCGCCGGACGGTTCGACGCGGTCGCGGCGGCTCTCACGACGGCGATCGACACCGGCGACCTGACCGCGCTGACCGAGCTGATCGGCGCCGACCCCCATGCCCTCGCGGCTCACCTCGCCGAACCCGTGAAGCTCACCCGCGTGCCGGTGTACTCGGTCGTCAGCTTCGGCGCCGCGATGACGCCGCTGTACACCGTGCTCGCCCTGTGGGTGGGTGCGCTGCTGACCTCGGTCGCGATCCGCGTCGACCCGCCGCGCGGCGGCGCCACCGGCCTCCCCGACCTCTCCCCCACCGAGACCTACCTCGGGCGGTTCGGCATCTTCGCGGTCGTCGGTTTCCTGCAGAGTTCGCTGCTCGGTCTCGGCAGCGTGCTGTTCACGCAGGTGCACCCACAGCATCCGTTCCTGCTCATCCTCGCGGGGTGGGTCGCGTCGCTCGTGTTCACGCTGATCATCTACACGCTCGTCGTCACCTTCGGCAACGCCGGCAAGGCGCTGGCGGTGCTGCTGCTGGTCATGCAGATCTCCGGCTCCGGCGGCGCGTATCCGCTGCAGGTGCTGCCGCAGTGGTTCCAGAGCATCAGCCCGTTCCTGCCGGCCACCCACGCGGTGAACGCGATGCGCTCGGCGATCGCGGGCATCTACCAGGGCGACTACTGGGTGTCGCTCGGCTGGCTGCTGGCGTTCGCGCTGCCGACGCTGCTGCTCGGGCTGGTTCTGCGGCGTCCGTTCATCCACAGCAATCAGAAGATGCTGGCGGCGCTGGAGTCGACGAAGCTCATGTAATCTCGTCGGGCTAGTCGGTAGGATGCCAGGGCGCGCGCTTGCCCGAGACGCGCACCCGGACTACGTGAGACGCAGTCCCACCTACCCTTGAGGACTTCCGCCGATGACGACTGATACCCGCGCTGCGGCACCACCGCGTAGCCTCGCCACCCGCATCGGAAGAATCGCGTTCCTCGTCGTCGCCGCCCTCGTCGTGATCGCCGTCGCCGCCGCGTTCTTCCTCACCTGGACGATCCAGCGATCGTTCCCGCAGACGTCGGGCGAGCTGTCACTGAAGGGGCTGGACAAGTCGGTGACCGTGCAGCGCGACGACCGCGGCATCCCGACCATCACGGCGTCGACCTCAGAGGATCTGCTGTTCGCGCAGGGCTTCGTGCATGCGCAGGACCGCTTCTTCGAGATGGACTTCCGGCGGCACGTGACCTCGGGCCGGGTCGCGGAGATGTTCGGCGCGTCGCAGGTCGGCACCGACAAGTTCCTGCGCACCCTGGGCTGGCGGGCGATCGCCGAGCAGGAGGTCGAGGCGCTCGACGAGACCACTCGCGGCTACTACCAGGCGTACGCCGACGGCGTGAACGCGTACCTGGCGTCGCGGTCGGGTGCCGAGCTCTCGCTCGAGTATGCCGTTCTGGGCATGCAGAACCCCGACTACGAGCCCGAACCCTGGGAGCCTGCCGATTCCGTCGCCTGGCTGAAGGCGATGGCCTGGGACCTGCGCACCAACATCGAGGACGAGACCGACCGGGCCCTCCTCGCGGCGCAGCTCGCCGAGGCCGGCGAGACGACCGAGCAGACCGGCGATCTGGTGCAGAGGCTCTACCCCGCCTACCCGTTCGCGAAGAATCCCGTCATCGTGCCCGAGATATCCCCGGTCGACCCGGTCGCGACCGACGCCGCCCCGGCGTCGTACTCCGGTGGCGGCGAGGCCGAGATCACCGATGCCCTGCGCACCGTCGAATGGCGCGAGGCAGACAGCGTCATCGAGGCCGCGAGCATGCTGCTCGGCGGTGCGGGCGAGGGTATCGGGTCGAACTCGTGGGTCGTGTCGGGTGATCTGACCGAGAGTGGGATGCCGCTGCTGGCCAACGACCCGCACCTCGGCGCCGCGCTGCCGTCGGTCTGGTACCAGGTGCAGCTGAAGTGCCGGAAGGTGAGCGAGGCGTGCCCGTTCGACGTCGGGGGGTTCTCGTTCTCGGGAATGCCGGGTGTCGTCATCGGTCACAACGCGAAGATCGCGTGGGGGTTCACGAACCTCACCACCGATGTCGCCGACCTGTACGTCGAGAAGCTCGACGGTGATTCGTACTGGCGCGACGGCGCGCTGGCCCCGCTCGAGGTCGAGGAGGACGTCATCAAGGTGGCCGGCGGCGACGACGTGCCGCTGACCATCCGTCGCACCGCGCACGGCCCGATCATCTCGGGCCTCACCGACGACTTCACCGCCATCGCCGACGACCCCGTGGTCAGCGTCGGCGACCAGCCTCTCGCTCTCGAGGGTGCGCCGGAGATCCCCGCCGGCGACACCGCGGTGAGCCTGCGCTGGACGGCTCTGGACCCGGGCACCACCTCCAGCGCTCTGTTCGCGATGAACATGGCAGAGGACTTCGAGGGCTTCCGCCGCGCGGCATCCCTCTTCGACGTGCCCGCGCAGAACCTGATCTACGCCGATCTCGAGGGCAACATCGGCTATCAGGCGCCGGGGCGCCTGCCGATCCGCGGCACGGGCGACGGCACGCTGCCGCAGCCGGGCTGGGACAGCAGCTACGACTGGCAGGGCTTCATCCCCTTCGACGAGCTGCCCGTGTCGTACAACCCGCCCGAGGGCTACATCGTCACGGCGAACAACGCGATCGTCAGCGACGACTACGCCTACTTCCTGTCGAAGGACTGGGACTACGGCTACCGCGCCGCGCGCATCGCGCATCTGATCGAGCGCCGCGCGGCGGCTGCGCCGCTCACCGCGCAGGACATGCGCGAGATCCAGATGGACGAGGAGATGTGGATCGGCAAGCAGCTCGTCGCGGCGATGGACGGGGTGACGGTCACGCGGAAGGGACCGAAGGCCGCCCTCGAGCTGCTTCGCACGTGGGACGCGCAGAACGCACCGGCCTCCCCGGCCGCGGCCTACGCGAACGCGCTGTGGTCGAACCTGGTGCGCAACGTCTTCATCGACCGCGAGGTCTCGATGCCGGTGAACGACCAGGGGCGGCTGTTCACGGTCGTCGGGCAGATGCTCGAAGACGAGAACGATCCGCTGTGGCAGAACGAGCGCGTCGGGGTCGACGACAGGGAGTCGATGCTCGCGCTGTCGGCCGACCAGGCCTACGACGAGCTGGCCGGGCTGCAGGGCGAGGACGTGACCGCCTGGCGTTGGGGTGACCTGCACGCGCTGTCGCTTACCCACGCGACCCTCGGCACGTCGGGCATCGCGCCGATCGAGATGCTGTTCAACCGCGGACCGTACCCGGTCGGCGGAGGATCGTCGGTCGTGAACGCCACCGGGTGGCGCCTGGGCGAGTCGTACGCGACGGTCACCGTGCCGTCGATGCGCATGGTCATCGACCTCGACGACTTCGACGCGTCGACGTGGAACCATCTGACCGGGGCGAGCGGACACGCGTTCAACCCGCACTACACCGATCAGACCGGCGACTGGGCCAAGGGCGAGCAGAAGCCGTGGGCGTTCACGACGAAGGCGGTGGCGAAGGCCGCCGTCGATCGGCTGGAGCTCACCCCCGCCGGGTAGCGGTGTCGGTCGGATGGTCGTCGGCGCGGCCCGGTAGCGTAGAGGGATGCCCGAACGTCTGCTCGCACCCGAGGGCTCCCCGGCCGACATCGGCGAGTTCACGTACGCCGGAGCGACTCTCGTGCACGAGGACTTCGGCAGGGGCCCGCGACCCATCGTGCTCGTGCACGGCATCGGCATGGGCCGCAGCGTGTACCTCGACCTCACCACCCACCTCGACGGGCGCATCATCGGGCTCGACCTGCCCGGCTTCGGCGAGGCGCCCGAGCCTGCGCGCACCCTCACCATGGAGCGTCACGCCGACCTGATCGCCGCCTATCTGCGCAGTCGCCGTATCGACGACGCGGTGATCCTGGGGCATTCGATGGGCAGTCAGATCGCCGCCGAGATCGCAGTGCGGCACCCCGATGTCGTCTCGGCGCTCGTGCTCGCCGGCCCGACCGTGAACAGCGCGTCGCGCAGCATCCGGGCTCAGGCCGGGTACCTGCTCTGGGACCTGCTGCACGAGCGGCCCGAGGTGCTCTGGCGAGGTGCCCGCGAGTACCTGCGCGGCGGGCCGCATCTGCTGCGCAAGATGAAGGCGACGATCGTGCACACCCCCGAGAACGCGTATCCGCGCGTGGAGGTTCCGGTGCTCGTCGTGCGCGGGCAGCGCGATCCGCTCGCCCCGATGACCTGGTGCCTGGAGATCGTCGACATGGTTCCGGATGCCCGTTTCGCCGAGATCCCCGACCACGGCCACGGCACGCTGATCAGCGAATCCTCGGGAGCGGCGGCAACGATCCGGGACTTCATCCGCGACCTCTGACCCGGCGCCCCGCCCACGGGCGGCTGTCACGGGGGTCACACTTCGGTGGCCGACACTCCAGATGTCGGCCGGATGCCCGGGATCGGTCCGACATGTGGAGTGTCGGCCCCCGGATCGTACGCCTCCCGGGCGCCAGGAGCCCGGGCTCCCGGGTTCCCGGGCCGCGGCGGGCGGGAGGCGCCCGCGGGGACGGTCAGCCGGCGGCGGGCGGGGTCTGCTTCGACTCGGCGTATTCGTCGACGACGAGGGTGTGCGCCTGGATCGTGCCGTTGCGGTACGCCTGACGGCCCACCATGTGCGCCGACAGCGGCGCGGTCGCGAACTGCAGCAGGATCACCGGGATGACGATCACCAGGCCCAGCAGCATGCCGCCGATCGTGCGCTGCGCCACGGCGATGGCCAGGCAGATGAGCACGAGACCGAGCACCTGCGGCTTGGTTCCCGCGTGCAGGCGACTGGGCACGTCGCGGAAGTGCAGCAGACCGACCGAGGCCGACAGGCAGAGGATCGCGCCCAGCAGCACGAGGGTCAGCGCGATGGTCTCGGCCACCGACGCCGGCAGCGCGATCTCGAGGAACGATGTCACGGTCATGGTGTCGTGTTGTCCCTTCGTGCGACGTAGCGGGCGACGGAGATGGATGCGAAGACGCCGACGGCGGCGATGATGAGCATGACGGGGATGTTGCGCGTGTGCCCGTTGATCGCCATGTCGGCGCCGAGCACGCACATCACCTCGGTGAGCAGCACGTCCGATGCCACCGTGCGGTCGAGGATCGACGGGCCTCGCACGATCCGGATCACGGCGAGGATGGCCGCGACGCCGAAGACGACGAGGATGGCGATGAGCAGCGGGTTCATCGTGCGCCTCCCTTCTCGTCGGCCTTGAGCGCCCGGTGCTGCTCCGGCGTGCCGACGGCGCGCACGATGCGGCGCTCCCAGCGCAGCACACCCTCACGGAACCGGTCCACGTCGGCGCGGGTGCGCACGCCGATCACATGCAGGTACAGGATGCGTCGGTCGCGGTCGCTCTCGACGACCAGCGACCCGGGGATGAGCGAGGCGGTCACGGCGACATGCGTGGTGAGGATGTCGTCGGCATACCGCAGCGGGATGGCGATGATCGCCGCCCCCGGCTGGCGCCGGAAGTCGAACACCTGGATCGTCACGCTGATGGCGCCCGCCACCACAGCGCCGAGGAAGTGGGTGATGAACACCAGCGAGTGCCAGACGTTCACCCGACCCACCAACTCGACCGTCGGCAGGCGGAAGACCCGGGTCACGAAGATCGCGACCAGGATGCCCGTGACGACCGCCAGCGGCGTGAACTGGTGCCACAGCAGCATCCAGAGCAGCACCAGCCAGATCATGAAAGGCAGCTGCAGCAGGATGTCGCGCACGATGCGGCGCCGGGACTCGGGGTGCATCAGCTCGCCCCCTCGTCGATCAGCTCGAGCGTGACGGGCTGCAGCAGCCCCGCTCCGATGCGGTCGCAGATCGCGTACAGCGGACCGGCGAAGAGGGTCAGCGCAACCGTGACCGCCACCATGCCTGCGGTGGCATACGTCATGATCGGGGGGATCTCGCGGGTCTCGCCCTGTTCGTCGGCCGCCGGCGCGTTGCCGAGGTACTCGATGCGGCCGTCGCTCTCGGCGCCGCCGTCGTCCTCGCGCCAGAAGGCGAGGTTCCACGCGCGCATGAGCGCGTACAGGGTGAGCAACGAGGTCAGGATGCCACCGAAGATCAGCACGATCATGAGCGGTGTGCCCACCGCGGCGGCAGCCTCGAAGAGCGCGACCTTGCCGATGAAACCCGAGAACGGCGGCAGACCGCCGAGGTTGATGGCGGGCACGAAGTACAGCACCGCCAGCACCGGCGCGGCCTTCATCAGACCGCTCACTCGCAGGATCGACGTGCTGCCCGCCTTGCGCTCGATCAGTCCGACGGCCAGGAACAGGGTGGTCTGCACGACGATGTGGTGCACGATGTAGTACACCGTCGCCCCGATCGCAGCCTCTGTCGCGATCGCCAGACCGAAGATCATGTAGCCGACGTGGCTGACCAGGGTGAACGACAGGATCCGCTTCAGCTCGGCCTGCGCCACCGCGCCGAGCACCCCGATCACCATGGTGGCCAGCGCGACGATCAGCAGCAGGGTGTTGATGTCGCTGCTCGCGAACAGCTGGGTCTCGGTGCGGATGAGGGCGTACACGCCGACCTTGGTGAGCAGGCCCGCGAACACCGCCGTGACCGGCGCGGGCGCGGTCGGGTACGAGTCGGGCAGCCAGAACGACACGGGGAAGATGGCGGCCTTGATGCCGAACGCGACCAGCAGGATCAGGTGCAGCACGAGCTGGGTCTCCTGCGGCAGCTGGGCCACGCGCTCGGCGACCTGCGCCATGTTCACCGTGCCGACGGCACCGTAGATCAGCGCGATCGCGGCGAGGAAGAGGATCGACGACACGAGCGAGACGACGATGTACACCGCGCCCGTGCGGATGCGCGACTCGGTGCTGCCCAGCGTGATCAGCACGTACGACGCCACGAGCAGGATCTCGAATCCGACGTAGAGGTTGAACAGATCGCCCGCGATGAACGCGTCGAAGATGCCGGCCGCGAGGATGAGGTAGGTCGGGTTGAAGATCGAGATCGGCGTCTCCTCGGCGCCGTCGGCGGCACCCTGACCGATCGAGAAGAGCAGCACCGCGAGCAGCACGATGCTCGAGATCAGCACGAGCAGCGCCGCCAGGCGGTCGACGTAGAGAATGATGCCGAACGGCACGGGCCACCCGCCGACGGAGACGGCGAACGGCTGATCCGAGGCATCCACCGCCAGCAGCAGCACCGCCGCGATGATCGAGACCGTCACGAGGGTGACCGTGGTGACGACGACCTGCAGCCGGGGACTGCGGCCGAAGATCAGCGTGAGAGCCGCGCCGAGCAGCGGCAGCATCACGATGAGGGGGACGAGTGCGCTCACGGGCGACCTCCGCTCTCGTCCCGGCTTCCCTGGGTCCCCGAGCCTGCCGAAGGGCCGGCATTCCGGGCATCCGGAACATCCACCGGCGCGTCGTCGACGATGGCAGGGTGATCGCGCATGTTCAGCACGGTGATCGGAGCGGTGGTGACGCCCACGAAGTCGGTGGTCGCCTCCTCGTCCTCGGGGGTGGACTCGTCGTCGAAGAGGTCCTCCTCGGCATCCGTGCGCTCACGCACGGCGATGTCGCCCAGGTCGTCCTCGACGGTGTCCGCCTGACCCAGCTGCCACGAGCGGTAGATGAGGGCGAGCAGGAATGCTGAGACGGCGAAGGTGATGACGATCGCGGTCAGCGTCAGCGCCTGCGGCAGCGGGTCGCTGACTGCGCCCTCCTCGCCGTAGAACGGCGCCGATCCGGGTACGCCCATCACGATCAGCAGCAGCAGGTTCGTCGCGTTGCCGAGCAGCAGGAAGCCGATGAGCACGCGGGTCAGGCTGCGCTCCATCATCGCGTACACGCCGGCGGCGAACAGCACGGCCATGATCACGATGAGGGTGAGCGAGACGTCCATCAGATGACCGCCCCCTTGCTGCGCGTCTCGAGGGCCTGCCGGTCGACCTCGGCGCCGAGGCTGCGCAGCACGTCGAGCACGAGCCCGATGACGACGAGGTACACGCCGATGTCGAAGACCGTCGAGCTGACGAACTCGATGTGGCCGAGCAGCGGCACCTCGGCCTCCCACACCGCGCTCTGCAGCGGCGCCATGCCGAAGAACAGCGGCAGCAGTGCGGCTCCCACGGCGAGGATCAGTCCTCCGCCGAGCAGTCGCCCGGCGTCGGTTGGGGCGGCAGCCCCGAGCTCCCACCGCCCGCCGGCGATGTAGCGCATCACCAGCGCCATCCCCGCGACCAGTCCCCCGGCGAAGCCGCCGCCCGGCAGGTTGTGTCCGGCGAACAGCAGGTAGATCGACACGAGGATGATCGTGTGGAACAGCACCCGCACGATCACCTCGAGCAGGATAGAGCGGTTCTCCGCCTTCATCTGCTGACCGCTGACCAGCCATGCGCGCGGCGCGCCGCGGTTCTCGGCGGTCTGGAATCGCGGGCCCTCGTCGGTCTCGACCATCGGCCGGCGCGCCGTCGACCGACGCGCCGTCTCGGGCAGGTCGCGCGTGGCCGAGAGCAGGTCGGCGCGGTGGGTGACGAAGACGAGGGATGCCACACCGGTCGCGGCCAGCACGAGCACGCTCAGCTCGCCCATCGTGTCCCATCCGCGCAGGTCGACGAGGGCGACGTTGACGACGTTCTTGCCGTGGCCGAGGTCGTAGGCGAGCTGCGGGAAGTCGATCGAGATCGGGTCGAACATGCGCGCCTGGGTCGCCACGATCGCGAGGAAGGCCATCACGACGCCGACACCGACGGCCAGCACGGCACGCGGGATCCGCCCCACCGACGCGTTGTGCTCGCCCATGCGCGAGGGCAGCCGGCGCAGCACCAGGGCGAAGGTGACCATGGTCACGGTCTCGACGAGGATCTGGGTGAGCGCGAGGTCGGGAGCGCCGCTGGTTGCGAACAGCACGACCATGCCGAGCCCTGTCACCGAGACGAGCACCACTCCCGTGTAGCGCTTGCGGGCGCGCACGGCGATGATGCCCGCGATGGCCATCACCGGCGCGACGACGATCTGCACCGGCGTGTGCCACGCCGAGAGCGCGAGTCGATCCGGCATCGCGGCGACGAGCGCGGTGGCCTCTGCGGCGAGAAGCACGACGAAGATCGTGCCGACGTACAGCGGCAGCGAACCGCGCTGCGTGACGCTCGTGGTCAGCACCGAGAGTCGGTCGACGCCGCGCATGACGAGGTAGTACGCGTCGGCGGCGGTGAAGCGCAGCAGGCGGCGACGACGATCCCATCGGGTCCGGATGCTGAGCACGAACACCCCGATGCCCACGCCGATCGCGCCCAGAGACAGCAGTAGCGCGGGTTCGAGTCCGTGCCAGAGGGCAAGATGGCCGGGCTCCTCGGATCCCAGCGTCGTCGCATAGCCCTGCAGGGCCACGTCGACGGCGGGCGCCCCGATGCCGGCGGCGATCGTGATGCCGGCCAGCACGATCGGAGCCGACAGGAAGCCCACCGGCGGATCCGGCCATGCCGTTTCGGGCATGAAGGCGCCGTCGGCATCCTTCTTGCGCCAGAACGCGCCCCAGAGGAACCGGCAGCCGTAGGCGACCGTGAGGATCGCGCCGACGGTCACGCCGACCAGCGCCACCCACCCCCACGCCGAGCCGTGCAGGGCGTCATCGAGCAGGGCGGCCAGGGTCGACTCTTTGGCGACGTACCCGATCGTCGGGGCGACGCCCATCATCGAGGCCACCGAGATGAACGCGGCGGTCGCCATGACCGGCGCCTGCCGGCCGACGCCCGACAGCTCGTCGATGTCGCGCGTGGAGAGCTGGCGGTCGATCACACCGACGATGAGGAACAGCGCAGACTTGAACAGCGCGTGCCCGATCACCAGGGCCAGGCCCGCCAGTGCCGCGGCCGGCGTGCCGTAGCCGACGACGACGGCGAAGAACCCGAGCTGGCTGACGGTGCCGAACGCCAGGATGCGCTTGAGGTCTGTCTCGCGCAGCGCCTGGATGCCGCCGAGCAGCAGCGTGAGCACGCCCAGTGTGATGACGATCGGCCGCCACGGGGCCGAGAGCGCGAAGATCGGCGCGAACCGCGCGATGAGGTAGATTCCGGCTTTCACCATCGCCGCTGCGTGCAGATACGCGCTGACCGGCGTGGGCGCGGCCATCGCGCCGGGCAGCCAGAAGTGGAACGGGAACAGCGCCGACTTCGAGATCGCGCCTATGAGCAGCATGACGATCGCGGCATCGACCAGAGGTCCGGTCGGGGCGAGGGCGAGCAGCTCCCGGATGCTGGCCGTGCCGGTCTCGACGACGAGCAGGATCGCCCCGACGAACAGCACGAGTCCGCCGAGCGTGGTCACAAGCAGGGCCTGCAGGGCGGCTCGTCGGCTGGCCGCGCGGCGCCGGTAGTGGCCGATGAGCAGGTACGACAGGATGCTCGTGAGCTCCCAGAACATCACGAGCATGACCAGGTCGTCGGTGAGCACCAGCCCGTACATCGCCCCGGCGAAGCCGAGCAGCACGCCGGCGAACTGGCCGACCTCGCGGCCCTCGTCGTGGAAGTACCAGCGGCAGTACAGCAGCACGAGGGCACCGACCCCGGTCACGATCAGCGTCAGCACCCAGCCGAGCACGTCCATGTGCATCGACACGTTCAGGCCGAGCTGCGGTATCCACCGGTACAGCTCGAAGGGTGCATCCCGCCCGTCGAGCACCCGCGGCGCCTGCACGAGAGCGTGCACGAACGCCGCGGCGGGAACGACCGCGCCGAGCACGAATGCCTGTGCTCCGAGCCAGCGCACCAGGAGGGGAAGAACGATCGACCCCGCCAGGAACACGGCGAGGAGCAACAGCATAAGCGGCTCCTCAAGCTCGTCGAGGCCTTCCGGCACAGGCGGGCGATGTAACTCTATTCTACGGGTCTGTCGCGCACTGTCGGCGCGGCAGCCGTCTCGCCGGCGCGGAACTCGCACGAGAAGTGCACCGACTCGCCCGCCTCGCCCTCGAGCATCCGAGCCACCTGCTCCCCCGCTGCGCGGCCCTTCTCGAGCGCCGGCTGCGCCATCGTCGTGAGCTCGAGCGACCCGAGCCCGTCGGCGGCGATGCCGTCGAAGCCGACGACGCTGAGGTCGTCGGGCACGCGCAGCCCGAGCTCCTCGGCGGCGCGGATGGCGCCCACGGCCAGCAGGTCGCTCTGCGCGACGATCGCGGTCGGCCGGTCGTCGCGCAGCGTTCCCTCGTCCGTGGCGAGCAGCATGCGGGCGACGAGGTAGCCCTCGTCGACCAGGCTGCCCCCCGCGGTGATGGCCAGCGCGTCGGGGAACACCTCGCGGAAGCCCGCCAGCCGGTCGAGCGTGACCGAGACGGTGGCCGCCGCCTCCCTCGCCGGAGTCAGCGGCACGCGCTCCCGCGCCGAGTCGACCGGCAGCGTGATGGTCGCCACTCGTCTATGCCCGAGTTGGAATACATGCCGGGAGATGGTCGCGCTCGCCTCTCGATTGTCGAGCGTCACTTGCGGCACCTCGATGCCCGCATCGCCTTCGATCACCACGACGGGCAGGCCGCGCTGCCGCACGACCTCGAGCAGCTCGCCGGCCCGCGCCGAGCATCCGATCAGCACGACGGCGTCGACGGGCGCCTCGGCGATGGCCGGCGGCTCGTCGTCACGCGGGTCGTCGCGCAGCAGCAGGATCCCCGTGCTGATCGAGGCCAGCGCGTCGGTCAGGCCGTCCATCATCACCGTGGTGACGGGGTCGAGGAACGCGTGCCGCAGCTCACCGGCGAGCACCACGCCCACGATTCCGCTGCGACCGGTGCGCAGCGATGCGGCGCGAGGGTCGGGTCCGGTGTAGCCGAGAGCCGCAGCCGCCTCGAGCACCTTCTCGCGGGTGGCGTCGGCGACGTTCACTTTGCCGCTGAACACGACCGATGCCGTCGATGTCGACACCCCGGCCTCGCGCGCGACGTCGGCGATCGTCGCTCGTCGTATCCCGGTGCCCATGCTCTGAGGATAGCTCCCGACACCCACCGGCGGGCTCGTGTATCGAATCGTTTCGATACACTGTCCGGATGGACACCGCCCTCACCCGCTCGCAGTTCGTCCGCTGGCGCGTCGCGATCTTCGCGATCTTCCTCGCCAGTGGCCTGTCGATCGCGACCTGGGCGTCGCGGGTGCCGAGCATCGCCGCCGCGCTGCAGATCGACAAGGCGCAGATCGGCCTGCTGCTGCTGGGCATGGGCATCTCGTCGATCATCGGCATCTCGACCGGTCCGGTGGTGATGGCCCGCACCGGCGCGCGCCTGGGGATGCTGATCGGCATGGTGCTCTTCGGCTCGGGCGTCATCCTCATCGGCGTCGGCACCGACGTGTTCGGGTCCATTCCCGTCGTCGTGCTGGGCATGGTGCTCTTCGGCTTCGGCAACGGATCGGTCGACGTGATGATGAACGTCGAGGCCACCGCCATCGAGCAGCAGATGGGCAAGACGATCCTGCCGGTGTTCCACGCCTTCTTCAGCTTCGGCACGGTCATCGGAGCCGGCGCCGGTGCAGGAGCCGCCGTGCTCTCCATGAACGTCGCCGCGCATGCGGGCATCATCGGCGCGATCATCCTCACCGCTGCCGTCGTCTGCTTCTTCCAGGTGCCCGTGCGCGAGGCGGCCCTCGACCCTGCGCCCGACGAGAAGCCGTCGGTGCGCCGACGTCTGCACACCGCGCTCGAGGCGTGGCGCGAACCGCGCACCTACGCTCTGGGCATCGTCATGCTCGGCATGTCGTTCGCCGAGGGCGGCGCCAACGACTGGATCGCGCTCGGCGTCGTCGAAGGCCACGGCGAAGACGTGGGCATGGGCGCGCTCGCACTCACCGTGTTCTCGGTGGGCATGACCGCCGTGCGCCTGTGCGGCGGTCCGCTCGTCGACCGCTTCGGTCGGGTCGCCGTGTTGCGCGTGCTCGCCGCGACCGCGGCATCCGGCATCCTGCTCTTCATCCTCGCGCAGAGCCTCCCGCTCGTGCTGCTCGGGGCCGCGCTCTGGGGTATCGGCGCCTCGCTCGGCTTCCCGCTCGGCATGTCCGCCGCGGCCGACGACCCGGCCAAGGCCGCAGCCCGGGTGAGCGCCGCGGCGACCATCGGCTATGTCGCCTTCCTCGGCGGCCCGCCCGTGCTCGGCCTGATCAGCGAGCACATCGGACTGCTGAACACCCTGTTCATCCTCGTGGCGCTCGTGGTGATGTCGGGACTGTTCTCGTCGGCCGCGAAGCCGCTGCACGCCGACGACCCGGCCCTGACGAAGTAGGCTCGACGGGTGCGTCTCGTCATCGCCCGCTGCGCAGTCGACTACACCGGTCGACTCAACGCCCACCTGCCCCTCGCCACGCGCCTGCTGGTGCACAAGGGCGACGGCAGCCTGCTCGTGCACTCCGACGGCGGCAGCTACAAGCCGCTGAACTGGATGAGCCCGCCGTGCTCGCTCTCCCCCGAGATCCCCGGTGAGGAGGAGGCCGGCGCCGGCGTCATCGAGGTGTGGCGCGTCACCCACAAGAAGACCGGCGATGCGCTGCGCGTGCAGATCTACGAGATCGTCCACGATTCGCAGCACGACCTCGGCATCGATCCCGGCCTGCAGAAGGACGGCGTCGAGGCCGACCTGCAGCGGCTGCTCGCCGAGCAGGTCGACCTCATCAGCGAGGGTGCGACGCTGGTGCGTCGCGAGTATCCGACGGCGATCGGTCCCGTCGACCTGATGGTTCGGGATGCCCGTGGCGCCTCCATCGCAGTCGAGGTGAAGCGTCGCGGTGACATCGACGGCGTCGAGCAGCTCACCCGGTACCTGGAGCTGCTCGGGCGCGACCCGCATCTCGCCCCGGTCACCGGCGTCTTCGCGGCGCAGGAGATCAAGCCCCAGGCACGCGTGCTCGCCGAGGATCGCGGCATCCGGTGCGTGGTACTCGACTACGAGGGCATGAAGGGCATCGAGTCGGGCATCCCCCGGCTTTTCTGAGCATCCTCTGCGCCACGTAGGCTGGGTGCATGCCCGTTTCGCCATACACCTGCATCCTCTGGGACGTCGACGGCACCATCGCCGACGCGTCCGCCGGCATCCTCCCCCGCCTGCAGCAGGTGTTCGCGTCGTACGGTCTGCCCGAGCCGGATGCCCAGGCGCTGTCGTCGTGGATCGGCCCGCCGATGCTCGAGTCGTTCGAGCTGCGCGCCGGAATGGACGCCGCGCAGGCCGAAGAGGCGGTGCGACGGTACCGCGCTCTCGCCGCGGCAGACGGATACGCGGCCTCAGTGGACCTCTACCCCGGCGTCGCCGACGTGCTGCGCGCAGTTCACGCCGCGGGCATCCCGCAGGCGACGGCCAGCACCAAGCCCGAGAACCAGGTGCAGGCGATCCTCGACCACTATGAGCTGACGCCGCTGTTCACCGCCGTCTCCGGTGCCAGGGTTGGAAGCGTCGGCAACCACGACGGTAAGGCGTTCGTGGTCGGCCAGGCGCTCGACCGACTGCGCTCCGCCGGTGTCGACGTGTCGCGCCCCGTGCTGATCGGCGACCGTCACCACGATGTCGACGGCGCGGCCGAGCACGGCATCCCGGTCATCTTCTCGCAGTGGGGCTTCGGGCATCCGGACGAGGCCGACGGCGCGACGGCGCGGGTGGCCGATGCCGACGAGCTGCACGCCCTGCTGCTCGGCTGAACGCCCCGAAGTCGAGCCGATCCTGGGGCCGACACTCCAGATGTCGGACGTTCTCGCAGGATCTGTCCGACATCTGGAGTGTCGGCCCCCGAACTGCACACCCCGCAGACGCAGAACTCCCCGGCGCCGATCGGCACCGGGGAGTTCATGAACTCGCCTCAGAGAGGGCGGATGTTCTCGGCCTGAAGGCCCTTGGGGCCCTGTGCCACATCGAACTCGACGCGCTGGTTCTCGTCGAGTGAGCGGTAGCCGTTGGACTGGATCGCGGAGTAGTGCGCGAACACGTCGGCGCCTCCGTCATCGGGGGAGATGAAGCCGAAGCCCTTCTCCGAGTTGAACCACTTGACCGTGCCCTGGGTGCTCATCTACTGCCGTTCTGCTGATTGCCATGTCGACGCAGGACGCCCCGACTGCGCTAACGCTATCCCAGGGGACCCATCCGTCAACAGGTCGAATCGGAAGGTGATCCAAATGTTGCACGAAACGTGGATGGCCCCCACCGCGGGGGGAGCGGTGAGGGCCGAAGACGACCGGAGGGTGCGTCAGCATTCAGCATACACCGTTCTCGAGAAATTTGTCCCCCATATGGGGGACAAATCCGAGAATCAGTGCCATGATGAGAGCGGGCCCCTCGCCTCAGCTACTGGGGAGATGCAGGCGAAGGAACCGACCGCATGTGGAGATCGTCGGAAACTGGGGAGTAGCCGTCACCGAAGGGGAATCGGGGAACAAACGATCAGATCCCACCACATGCACCCCCAGGATACGACCTGGGGGACAACAGGGGGATTGCAGGCTCGGAGAGGAATCGTCAGCACAGCGAGGCCGACGACCTCTCCGAGCCGCTTCATGCGGGATGACTCCTTGAGCATCCGCGGGTGATGTCGACCACTAACCCCCGCCGCCGCGACTGTCAATCCCTTGGCCTGATCCCGCACCCCGGTGACACGCTGGCATCTCCACGTCAGACCGGGCGGTGATCCCGCCCCGAACGGAGGGAGACGCCATGGGAGCCATGGACGACGCCAAGCACAACACCGAGAAGCTCGTGGGCAAGGCCAAGGAGGGCATCGGCGATGCCACCGACAACGAGCGTCTTCAGGCCGAGGGCAAGACCGACCAGGTCAAGGCCGACGCCAAGAAGATCGGCGACGACGTGAAGGATGCGTTCGACAAGTAGTCTTCGCGGCCGTTGCGCCTGACATCGCGCCGTCGACCCCCGGGTCGGCGGCGCTTGTCGTATCCCCGGGTGACAGGAGAAGCAGATGGATGCCGCGCGCTTCGGCGTCGAAGAGGAGTTCGTGCTGCTCGACGGGTCGGCGCTCGTTCCCCTCTCGGCCGGCGGGATCGTCGAGCGGGCGAAGGGTCCGGTGTCGGGCGGAGGCGCGATCACGTCGGAGTACCTCACCTGCCAGGTCGAGTGCGCGACGGATCCCGTCCGCACGCTGAGCGCAGCCGGATCGCAGCTCAGCCGGATGCGCCGGATGCTCGCCGAACTGGCTCCCGACGACGCGGTCGTCGCGGCCACCGGAGCTCCGTTCGCGCAGTGGATCGCACCGCTGATCTCGGCGTCGACCCACTACGACGACGTCTCGACCCTGCTCGGCCAGCTCACCAGGCAGCACGCCGTGAACGGCCTGCACGTGCACATCGAGGTTCTCGGCGACGAAGAGCGGGTGCGCGCGCTGCGCCGGGTGCGGGCCTGGCTGCCGGTGCTGCTCGCGCTCAGCGCCAACTCGCCGTTCAGCTACGGTGTGGCATCCGGATTGGCGAGCTGGCGCAGCGTGCTGATCCGCAGGCTTCCGGTCTCGTGGGCGCCCCCGGCCTTTCACGACGCCGACGACTATCACCGCTCGGTCGAGCAGATGGTGACCGTCGGGCTGCTCCCCTCGCGCGGATCCACGTCGTGGGCGGTGCGCCTGTCGGAGAGGTTCGACACCGTGGAGACGCGGGTCGCCGACGCACAGCTGCGGGTCGACGACGCGCTGCTGCAGGCGTCATTCACGCGCGCCATAGCCGTGACCGAGGATCTCCCCGACGCTGCTCCGCCGTCCCCCGAACTCGATGCGGCGCTGTGGCTGGCCGCCCGTCACGGCATGGATGCGCGGCTGTTCACGCCCGAGGGTGAGATCGAAGACGCGTGGGCGGCGACCGAGCGGATGCTCGACGGCATCCGTCCGGCACTCGCCGACCTCGGCGACGAGGCCTTCGTCGACGAGCATCTGGCCCGCCTGCGGTCGGAGGGCACCGGATCGAACCGGCAGCTGCGCGCGTATCGGTCAGGCGGGGTGCAGGCGTTGGCGGCTCTGTACCGCGAGTGGTGACGGGAGACGCGGACCGTGGGGCTGCGGTGCGATCGAAATGACCGCGCCCGGAACGCGGGGCGGCTTATCATCCAGTATGGGAAGACTGAAGTACGACAGCAGCGAGCCGGCGATCACGATCGACGATGAGACACTCGTGCATCTCAAGATCGTCATCGGCACCAAGCTGCGTCGCAATGAGAGCTTCCTGCTGACCTGGCTGCGCGGCGACGACGCCGAAGACGCGCGAACCACGATCTGGGTGCATCCGGCGATCCCGATTCAGTTCGGCTTCGACGCGGCCGTCCTGCCACCGGTCGGGCCGGAGCGGATCACGGCGATCATGATGGCGTTGAACGCCTCCGGCGAGCTCGTGCTCGACGAGTACCTGTCCGCCGATGCGCCCGAACCGGCGTGATGTTCTTCGCCCACCCCGCACGAAAATGGTGAAGGCCCCGGATGATCCGGGGCCTTCACCACTGTGTGCGCGAGGGGGGACTTGAACCCCCACGCCCTTGCGAGCACTGGCACCTGAAGCCAGCGCGTCTACCTATTCCGCCACTCGCGCGTCGTCTCATTCCGAAGAACTCAACCTCGAAAGGCTATCACGATGGACGGCCTGCTTCGAACCGGGCCGACGTCCTGAAGCGGTCATCCAGCCCGCCTGACTACGATGGCCCTACCGGTCGGCATGCCAAAGGAACCTCGTGGGACTACTTGACAGCTTTGAGAAGGGTCTGGAACGCGCTGTGAACAGCGCGTTCGCCAAGACCTTCCGCAGCGGCATCCAGCCCGTCGAGATCGCCTCGGCGCTGCGCCGCGAGGCCGACACGAACGCGGCTGTGGTGAGCCGCGACCGCATCATCACGCCCAGCGACTACCTCGTGCGACTCAGCCCCGACGATCACCAGCGGATGTCCGCCCTCGGACGCGCGCTGCACGAAGAGCTCTTCGCGCTGCTGACGACGCACGCCCGGGCACAGGGGTACAGCTTCGCCGGACCGCTGCACATCTCGATGGAGGCCGACGAGCGCGTCGCCACCGGCGTCGTGCGGGTGAACTCCTCCTCCGTCGAGAGCACCGTCGACTGGCAGGGCGTCGTCGAGATCGACGGGCGCAGGTATCCGCTCACCAGCGCCCGCACGGTGATCGGCCGCGGCGGCGACGCCGACATCACCATCTCGGATGCGGGTTCCAGCCGCCGGCACGCCGAGATCCTGTGGGACGGCGAGCGCGGGATGCTGCGCGACCTGGGCTCGACGAACGGCACCAAGGTCGACGGGCAGAAGATCCGCGAGACCGCACTCACCCCGGGCACATCGTTCACGATCGGGCGCACCGAGCTCACCTTCCACGTCGTGCCGGTGAGCCCTTCGACAGGCTCAGGGACCCAGGGGAGCGCAGGCTCAGGGACCCAGGGGAGCGCAGGCTCAGGGACCCAGGGGAACTCAGGGTCCGAGAGGGGAACACGTCGATGAGCGAACTCGTTCTTCTGCTGCTGCGCATCGGCTTCCTGGTGCTGCTGTGGTTCTTCGTCTTCGGCGTCGTCTATTCGCTTCGCGCCGATCTGTTCGGTGTCCGCGTGCGCAAGATGCCCGCCGGTGAGGCGGCCGCCGTTCCCGCTCCCGCTCCCGCTTCCGCTCCCCGGGCACCGAGGGAGCCCGCGAACGGCCGCGTCCCCACGCACCTGATCATCACCTCCGGCCCCAAGGCCGGGCTCGAGGTGCCGCTGGGCTCGGCGGATTCGCTGTCGATCGGCCGCTCCAGCGAGTCGGGCCTGGTGATCCGCGACGACTACACCTCCAGCCACCACGCGCGGCTGTCGAAGCGCGGCGACATCTGGACGATCCAGGATCTCGACTCCACCAACGGCACCTACCTGGATGGGCGTCGCCTCGGCGACAAGCCCCTGCAGGTCGCGATCGGAACCCCCATCAAGGTGGGCGCCACGACCTTCGAGCTGCGATCCTAAGGCCCCGCATCCAGATGGTCTTCGAGGGCTCGAGTGCAGCGATCTCCCACACAGGGAAGGTCCGCTCCAACAACCAGGACTCCGGGTACTCCGGCGCCAACCTGTTCGTCGTCGCCGACGGCATGGGCGGCCACGCCGGCGGAGACGTCGCCTCGACACTCGCCGTCGCGCGCATGGAGCCGCTCGATCGCGCCTTCGACTCCACCGACGACGCACAGGCCGAGCTGCAGGCCGCGGCCACCACTGCGGCCGGCGACCTCGTGCGGGCGTCGAAGGAGCGCCCCGAGCTCGCCGGACTCGGCACCACACTCTGCGCCGTCGTGATGGTCGACGACCACGCGGTCATCGGCCACATCGGCGACTCGCGCATCTATCTGTACCGCGACGACGCGCTCACCCAGATCACCACCGACCACACGTTCGTGCAGCGCCTGGTCGACTCGGGCCGCATCACCGTCGAAGAGGCCCGCTACCACCCGCGCCGCTCCGTGCTCATGCGCGTGCTCAGCGACATGGACATCGCCCCCGATCTCGACATGTTCGTCATGCCGACTCGGCCCGGCGACCGCTGGCTGCTGTGCTCCGACGGCCTGTCGGGCGTGGTCGACGACGACAACATCGCGAAGGCGATGCGTCTCGGGCTCGCCCCGGGCCGCACCGCCGACAATCTGCTCAAGCAGGCCCTCGACGGCGGCGCGCCCGACAACGTGACGATGGTGCTCGTCGACGTGGGCGGCGCGCACCCGCTCTCGTCCGGCACGCCGACCATCGTGGGCGCCGCGTCGAACCCGTCCGATCTGCCGGTGCCGGCGCCGCGGCCCTCCCTCACCGGGTGGCTGCACCCCGTGCTGCAGGCCGCGAACGAGCCGAGCCACTTCGAGCCCGACTCCGACGACTTCTTCGAGGAGATCATCGAGGAGGATCGACGTCGTGCTCGCCGGCGCCGCATCGCCTGGCTGGTCGCGATGTTCCTCGCCGTGCTCGCCCTGCTCGGGGCCGGTCTGCTCGCCTACAACTGGACGCAGACCCGCTACTTCGTGGGCGCCGACGACGACAGCGTCGTCATCTACCGCGGCGTGCAGCAGAGCATCGGTCCGTTCTCGCTGTCGACGGAGGTCAAGGACACGGGCATCCTGCTCGCCGATCTGCAGTCGTACCAGCGCTCGTCGGTCGAGCGGACGATCAACGCGCGCTCGCTCGCCGACGCCGAGGCGATCACCGACCGCCTCGCGAAGACGGTGCTGCCTGCCCAGCCGGTGCAGCCGCAGCCGACCCCCACCGCGACCACGGAGGTGCCGACGCCATGACCGCCGTCTCGGCCGACACCAGCGTGCTGAAAGCGCTGAAGAGGATCCGGATGCCGCAGAAGCAGCGCAACCGGGAGTTCTGGCTGCTGCTGTTCGCCCTGCTCATCTCCGGTGCATCCCTGACCCTCGTGCAGCTGGGCGCGCTCGGCACGATCGATCCGATGATCCTCGCGATCGGCGGAGGACTGGCCGTGCTCGTGTTCGCGCTGCACGTGGTGCTGCGCGTCGTGGCATCCGATGCCGACCCGTTCGTCCTGCCCATCGCGACGGTGCTCTCCGGACTCGGCATCGCGATGATCTACCGCATCGACATCGCCAAGAAGTACACCGGCTGGGAGATGTTCTCGACCAAGCAACTCGCCTGGACGGCGATCTCGCTGGCCGGCGCGATCGCGCTCGTGATCGCGCTGCGCAACTACCGCATTCTCTACCGGTTCACCTACGTCTCCGGCCTCGCCGGAATCGTCCTGCTGATCCTGCCGTTCGTCCCCGGCCTGCGCGCCCGCGGCGCGAACGCCGACGTGTGGGTCTCGATCGGCGGCATCTTCTCGTTCCAGCCGGGTGAGCTGGCGAAGATCTGCCTGGCTATCTTCTTCGCCGGCTATCTGGTGCGCACGCGCGAGAGCCTCAGCTCGGTCGGCAAGAAGTTCCTCGGCATGACCTGGCCCCGGATGCGCGAGCTCGGACCGGTGCTGGTGGTGTGGCTGATCTCGCTGCTGATCATCGTCACGCAGCGCGACCTCGGCACCGGAATGCTCATCTTCGGCATGTTCATCGCCATGCTGTACGTCGCGACCGGCAAGACCAGCTGGGTGCTCATCGGACTCGCCGGCGTCGGCGTCGGCGTGTTCCTCGCCACGCGCGTGCTCTCCTACGTGCAGGGCCGGTTCACGAACTGGCTGCACGCGTTCGACCCCGACGTCATCGCCGCGAACGGCGGCAGCTTCCAGCTCGTCGAGGGCATCTTCGGGCTCGCCCACGGCGGTCTCATCGGCACGGGCTGGGGGCAGGGCCGACCCCAGATCACCCCGCTCGCGCACAGCGACTACATCATCCCGAGCCTCGGCGAGGAGCTGGGCATCGTCGGGCTGTTCGCCATCCTCTGTCTGTACATGGTGTTCATCAGTCGCGGTCTGCGCATCGGAATGGCAGGTCAGGACGACTTCGGCAAGCTGCTCGCCGCGGGCCTGTCGTTCACGATCGCGCTGCAGGTGTTCATCATGGTCGGCGGCGTCACCCGGGTCATCCCGCTGACCGGCCTGACCACGCCGTTTCTCGCCGCCGGTGGCTCGTCGCTGGTGGCCAACTGGCTCATCGTCGCCCTGCTGCTGCGCATCAGCGACGCCGTGCGCCGTCAGCCCAGGGTGGTGATCGGCTGATGACCAAAGAGTTACGACGGCTGAGCTTCGTCATCCTCGCCATGTTCCTGTCGCTGTTCGTCGCGACGAGCTGGATCCAGGTGGTCGACGCCGACAGCCTGGCGCAGAATCCCGCGAACACGCGCACGCGACTCGACAGCTACCAGATCCAGCGCGGATCGATCATCGTCGACGGCACGGCCGTCGCGACCTCGGAGGCCGCCGACGATCGCTACCAGTACCAGCGGGTGTACAGCGATCCGGCGCTGTGGGCGCCGATCACCGGCTACTACAACCCCGTGCTCGACTCGCGCACGGGCATCGAGCAGGCGCTCAACTCGGATCTGTCGGGCACCGGCTCGAACGCGTTCTTCGGTGAGATCGAGCGCATCCTCTCCGGCCAGCCGCAGCAGGGTCTCAGCGTCGAGCTGACGATGGACCCGCGCGCGCAGCAGGCCGCGTACGACGCGATGCAGGGTCTGAAGGGATCCGTCGTCGCCATCGAACCGGCCACGGGCCGCGTGCTCGCGATGTTGTCTACCCCTGGTTTCGACACGAACGCCCTCGCCGCGCACGACCCCGCGGCCGTCGAGGCGGAGTACGACCGCCTGTCGACCGACCCCGACAAGCCGCTCTACAACCGCGCGATCGGCGGCAACCTGAATCCGCCCGGCTCGACCTTCAAGGTGATCGTGGCCGCCGCCGCCCTGGCATCCGGCCAGTGGACGCTCGACTCGACCTTCCCGAACCCCGCGCGCTACACGCTGCCCGGTACGACCACGACCGTGTCGAACGCGTGGGGCGGCGCCTGCGGCGACGGCGAGACCACGACGCTGGCACAGGCGCTGAAGCTCAGCTGCAACATCCCGATGGCCGAGCTCGCCGTCGAACTCGGCGACAAGCGCATCCGCGAGATGGCCGAGAAGTTCGGGTTCAACACCGATCTCGAGATCCCCCTGGCCGTCACCCCGTCGATCTACCCGTCGGGGCTCAGCGACGATGCGACCGCCCTCACCGGCTTCGGCCAGGGCAAGGTCACCGCGACTCCGCTGACGATCGCGATGATGTCGGCGGGTCTCGCCAACGAGGGCACCGTGATGAAGCCGCGGATGGTGGATGCCGTGATCGGCGACGACTTCGCCGTGCACAAGCAGTTCGACGACGAGGCGTTCGCGCAGGCGCTCGATCGCGAGACGGCCGACGCGCTGACCGCAGTGCTCGTCGAGGGCGTCGCATCGGGCGCGGCGACGGGTGCAAGAATAGACGGCGTCGACGTCGCCGGGAAGACAGGCACGGCGGAGAACGGCGGCAAGCCGTACACGCTGTGGTTCACAGGTTTCGCGCCTGCGGAGAATCCGCAGGTCGCGGTGGCAGTCGTCGTCGAAGACGGCGGTGGAAGAGGCACATCGGGCAGCGGCAACGCGATCGCCGCTCCGATTGCCAAGAAGGTCATAGAGGCGGTGCTGGGCAGATGAGGCCGACGCAGGGTGTGTCGTTCGGAGGACGCTACGAGCTGTTGTCGCGGATTGCGATCGGCGGCATGGGCGAGGTGTGGGAGGCGACCGATCATGTGATCGGTCGCACCGTCGCCATCAAGATCCTCAAGGACGAGTACATGGGCGATCCGGGGTTCCTCGAGCGCTTCCGCGCCGAGGCCCGTCATGCCGCGCTCGTCAACCACGAGGGCATCGCCAGCGTCTTCGACTACGGCGAGGAGAACGGTTCGGCCTTCCTCGTCATGGAGCTCGTGCCCGGTGAGGCGCTGTCGACCATCCTCGAGCGCGACGGTGCGCTCAGCGCCGACAAGACGCTCGACATCGTGGCCCAGACGGCATCCGCGCTGCAGGCCGCCCACGCGGCCGGTCTCGTGCACCGTGACATCAAGCCGGGCAACCTGCTGATCACGCCCGACGGACGCGTGAAGATCACCGACTTCGGCATCGCCCGCATCGCCGACCAGGTGCCGCTGACCGCCACCGGACAGGTCATGGGCACGGTGCAGTATCTGTCGCCCGAGCAGGCCTCGGGGCACGCCGCGTCGCCCGCGACCGACGTCTACTCGCTCGGCATCGTCGCCTACGAGTGCCTCGCCGGCAAGCGGCCGTTCACCGGCGAATCGCAGGTGGCCATCGCGATGGCGCAGATCAACGAGCAGCCGCCTCCGCTGCCCGACTCGGTGCCGGTGCCCGTGCGCAACCTCGTGATGGCGATGATCGCCAAGAAGCCGGCCGATCGGCCGTCGTCGGCGGCGACCGTCTCGCGTGCCGCGCAGGCGCTGCGCCGCGGCGACCTGAACTCGGCCGCGATCGCGGTGCCCGCCATCGCGGGTGCCGGTGTGGCGGATGCCGATGACGCGACGCGCATCCTGACCGGGATGGGCGGCGAGGAGGCCACGCGCATCCTGCCGACCACCGCTCAGCTGCCCTCGGGAGCAGCCGTCGCCTCGACGACGGCGACCGAGCCGGAAGAGGAGAAGAAGCGCAAGCGCAGCCCGTGGACGTGGCCGCTGATCGCCCTGATCGCGCTGCTCGTGCTCGTGCTGGGCGGCACGTTGATCGCCATGCTCAGCAATCAGGATGAGGCGGCGCCCCCGGCGTCGTCCTCGACCCCGGCGAAGCCCAAACCGAAGCCGACCTCGGCCACGCCGAGTGCGCCCGAGAAGGTGCTCGTCAACGTCGGCGACCTCGATCTGACCGAGCGGCCGTGCGACGAGGCCAAGCAGACCCTCGTTGACGCCGGCCTGGAGGGCGAGTGCGTCGCGGGCAACACCGCCGCCCCCACCCCCGACCGCGAGGGCTGGGTGCAGAGCGTCAGCGAATCGGGCAACGTCGAGAAGGGCACCCTGATCACGCTCACGACGTACAAGGCCGCGGTCACGATTCCGCCGCCGTCCTCGGCCCCGAGCCTCAGCGGCACCCCCACCACCGGTGCCACAGTGACCCTGAACTGGACGAACTTCGAGTGCCCCAGCGGCGTGCCGCCGCTGTCGGCGTACGAGGTCAAGCTCACCAACGCGACCTTCGACGACGGCAAGGCTGACCGCACGTTCGAGCGCGGTCAGCTCAGCGCACCGATCACCATCACGGGCACTCCGGGTGCCACGGTGACCGCCAGCTACGTCGCATTCTGCGGAAACGACCTGCCCTCCCCGCGTTCCCCGCAGATGGAGAAGCAGATCGAGGCCGCAGCCACCCCGACCCCGCCCGTCGTCGGTGGCGGCGACAGCCAGGGCACAGCCCCCGCCCAGTAATCTGGAGGGGGTCCACGAGGTCTGAGGGGAGTCGTCTGTGTCGCCAGAGCCGCGCATCATCGCGGGTCGCTACCGCGTCGATGAGGTCATCGGTCAAGGTGGCATGGCCAGCGTGCACCGTGGCTACGACCTGACGCTGGGTCGCGAGGTCGCGATCAAGATCCTCGACCCCGAGCTCGCGCGCGACACGGCGTTCCGCACCCGGTTCCGTCTCGAGGCGCAGGCGGCCTCGCGCATGTCGCATCCGTCGATCGTGCGCGTCTACGACGCCGGCGACCCTTCGACAGGCTCAGGGACCCACTCGACAGCATCCGGGGCACAGAAGTCCGACTCGACCGAGCAGACCGAGCCGTACATCGTGATGGAGCTGGTGCACGGCACCCTGCTGAAAGACATCATCGCGCAGGGGCCGCTTCCCGTCGCCGACGCGATCCGCTACGAGGACGGCATCCTCGAGGCACTCGAGTACTCGCACCGCGCCGGCGTCGTGCACCGCGACATCAAGCCGGGCAACGTGATGATCACCGACAAGGGCACCGTGAAGGTGATGGACTTCGGCATCGCGCGTGCCGTGTCCGACTCGTCGTCGACCGTCGCCGAGACGACGCAGATCCTCGGCACCGCGGCGTACTTCTCACCCGAGCAGGCGAAGGGCGAGTCGGTCGATGCGCGCACCGACCTCTATTCGGCCGGGGTCGTGCTGTACGAGATGCTCACGGGCCGTCAGCCGTTCCGCGGCGACTCCCCCGTGGCCGTCGCCTACCAGCACGTCAGCGAGACGCCGCTGCCGCCGACCGAGGTCAACGAGCAGCTGCCCCGGTCGATGGATGCCATCGTGCTGCGCGCTCTCGCGAAGGACCCCTATCAGCGGTTCCCCGACGCGGGATCGTTCCGTCTGGCCCTCAAGGCGGTCGCCGACGGCGAGACGCCGACCAAGAAGGACATCGGCGCGCTCACCAGCGAGCTCTACGGTTCCAACCCGCGCCAGGCGCAGGAGACCGCTCGGTCGCTGCGTCAGCTGAGCTCGGACACCACGATGACCCGCACCCAGTCCGGTCCGCCGGTGGCGTGGATCTGGGCGGGGGTCGCCCTGCTCGCGGTGCTTCTGGTCTCGGTGCTCATCTGGGTGGTCACCCTGGCCGTGCAGCCGAAAGACGTTCCGACGTCGTCGGTCACCGTGCCGAACCTCGTGAATCTCACCGCCACCGACGCCGAGAACGCCCTCGAGGAACGGGGGCTGATCCCCGACATGCGCGAAGAGGCGAGCGTCGACTTCGACGAAGGACGCGTCATCCGCTCGTCACCCACCACCGGGGCGAAGCTGACGGCAGGCACCTCGGTGATCGTGTACGTCTCGACCGGCGCCGACACGGTGGAGATGCCGGTGGTCGAGGGGCTGTCCCAGGATGCCGCGAAGCAGGTGCTCGACGACGCTCGGCTCGAGCTCGGCACGGTGCGACCCCAGAACGACAAGGACGCGCAGGCGGGAACCGTTCTCAGCGCGAGCGAGCGGGCCGGTGCGCAGGTCGCCCCGGGCACGGTCATCGACCTCGTCGTCGCCAACGGCTACGTGACCCTCGAGGACATGACGGGCTTCTCGATGGATGCGGCGAAGGGCCAGCTCGAGAAGCTGGGCCTTGAGGCGGAGCCCGTCGAGCTCGGCCCGTGCGCTGAGGGACAGACGCCGAACGTGGTCGCCTCGATGTCGAAGTCGCCGGGCGAGGTGCCCATCCACTCCACCGTCGAGCTGCGCTACTGCGTGCCGGCGGCCGGCTGACCGGCGGACGCGGCCGCCGACACCGTCGCCAGCCAGTTGCCGAGCAGGCGGTGCCCGTGCTCGGTGAGCACGCTCTCGGGATGGAACTGCACGCCGACGACGGGCAGCGTGTCGTGGGCCACCGCCATGATCGTGCCGTGCTCGGCGCGAGCGGTGACCCGCAGGGTCGGCGGCAGGGACGCGTCGTCGAGCGCGAGCGAGTGGTAGCGTCCGACGGCGAACGGCGAGGGGATGCCCTCGAACAGCGCTGAGCCGTCATGGCTCACCTGCGACACCATGCCGTGCATCAGCTCGGGGGCGGCTTTCACCGCGCCGCCGAAGGCCTCGCCGATCGCCTGGTGTCCCAGGCAGACGCCGAGCAGCGGCATCCTCGTCTGCGCGGCCAGGCGCACGACGTCGACCGAGGCTCCGGCGTCTGCGGGTGAGCCGGGTCCGGGCGAGATCATCACGGCGTCGAACCCGCGCAGACGCTCTCGCCAGTGACGGCGCAGCTCGGCATCCGGAGCGGCGCCCGCGCCGTCCGCCTCCACCATCACCACCTCGGCACCGAGCTCGCGGAGGTAGCCGATCAGGGTGTGCACGAAGCTGTCGTGGTTGTCGACCACCAGCACCCGCGGCGTCACTGCAGGTCCACCTCGCCGGGGGTGATCAGCGGGCTGATCCAGGGGAACACGTGAAAGAACAGCCCGTAGAGCACTGCTGCCACGAGCACGAGAACGATGAGCAGGCGCAGCCACCACGGTCCGGGCAGCAGGCGCCAGAGAGCGGCGTACATCAGCGGACTCCTTCGGCAGACGGCCCGGCCGCGTCGGCGGATGCCAGAGAGGCGGGTGCCCCCTCGGCGCGCGGCTGGAAGCTCTCGAACACCCCGTACGCGACGATGCGCTCGGCGAGCGAGTACAGCGGCGAACACGCGGTGAGGGTGATGAACCGATCCGACGGAGTCACCTGCGGCATCTGCGGCACGTCGAGCAGCACGTCGCCCGCCGTCGGCTTCACGTACTGCAGATTGCGGAACCGGTAGGTGTACCAGCCGGCCTCCGTCTCGACGACGATCGCGTCGTCGAGACGGAGCGTGTCGATGAGGTTGAACGGCTTGCCCCACGTGGTGCGGTGTCCGGCGAGCGAGAAGTTGCCCACCTGTCCCGGCATCTTCGACTGCTCGTACAGGCCGATGCCGATCCTGTCGAGAGTGCGCTCGCGTGAGGTGCCTCCGGCGATGTGCACGTTGTAGTCGTCGCCGAAGCGCGGGATGCGCATGTTCGCGAACACCTCCGCATCCCCCGGATGCGCCAGCAGCGGTGGCTCGTAGACCGTCTCGTCGCCCTGCTGCACGGACGGTGGCGGCTCGGGCGGCGGGGAGTCGGCCCACTGGGCGGACAGCTCGGCGCCCTTCGCGTTGTTCTCCGCGCCGATGATGAGATCGCCGATCCACATCTGCCAGGCCACGAACAGCAGCACGACCGCGCCGGCGGTGAGCAGCAGCTCGCCTATGACGCTGGCGAACGTCGCGTGAGAGCGTCGACGCGCCGGCTCAGCGCCCGGGCGTGAAGCCCGGGACGTCGCGACCGCATGCATAGGGGGAAGTCTATTCGCCCGGCTAGAATGATGCGCATGGCACGTGACCGCAATCCCGAAGAACCCGCCGTCGAGCGTCCCGAGGGCGATGCCGCTCCGAACGCCGTGTGGTTCAAGCCCGTCATGGTCGGCTTTATGCTGCTGGGCCTGGCGTGGATCCTCGTCTACTACGTCTCGGGCTCGCGCTTCCCCATCCCGGGCCTCGACTCGTGGAACCTCGGCATCGGCCTGGGTATCGCGCTCATCGGCTTCCTGATGACGACCCGCTGGCGCTGACAGTCCTCTACGCGATCGGGCGGTCCGCTGCTCGACAGACGCCCTCTCACGGCCCGGTGAGAGGGCGTCCTGCTTTTCCCCAGAGGGTTGTCAACACCCCTCTCCACCTGTGAATAACACCGGTGTAATTCTCCCCAGGTGTGGACAGTCCTGTGGATAACTGGGCGCAATGCTGTGCAGAGGCGTGTGGACAGCCTGTGCAGAGTGTGTGCAGAACGAGGCGCGGCGAGCGTCAGAACAGGCTGCGCAGCACCACCGGAGACACGAGGAACGCTATGGCCAGAAGCACGATCGTGAGCACGACGAGCAGCAGGATCTGAACCGTGCGCTGCGAGTGCCGGCGGGTACGGGCGAAGATCAGGCCGATCAGCGCGCCGACGGCCGCTCCTCCGATGTGCGCCTGCCAGGCGATGTTGAGCGTCTGGATGAAGCCGATGGCGAGGTTGATCGCGAGGATCACCAGTATCCCGCGGATGTTGGCGCCGATGTGCCGGCCGATCACGAGCAGCGCACCCATCAGGGCGAAGATGCCGCCGGACGCGCCGACCGTGGCGGCGACGGGATCGAGCACGGCCATCGCGACCGAGCCGCCGAGCCCGCCGATCAGATAGAGGGCGACGAACCGCCATCGGCCGAGCAGCGGCTCGAGGCTGCGACCGATCATCCACAGCGCGAGCATGTTCAGCAGGAAGTGCGTGATGCCCGAGTGCACGAGCATCGTCGTCAGCAGCCGCCACGGCTGGAACGAGAAGTCGCCGCCGAACATGTCGGGGAAGAGGTACGGCGTCGCGAACAGCAGGGTCTGGTTGATGATCGGGCCGAGCAGCAGCTGCAGCACGCCCACCACCGAGGTCACGGCGATGATCGCGTACGTGGCGATCGGCTTCGAGGAGTCTGCGCCCGAGCGCCAGACGCGACCTGCGCGGCGCTGCGCCGGTGTCCGCGCCTTGCGGTCGGCCTTCATGCACTCCGGGCAGATGACGCCGACGGGTGCCTGGGTCTGGCAGTCGGCGCAGACGGTGCGCGTGCAGCGCTGGCAGAGCACGAAGCTCTGCCGATCCGGATGCCGGTAGCAGAAGTTCTCGCGGTTGCGCGTGAAATCAGGAGAGGTCATCCGGATCGGCTCGAGCGGTCGTGGGTCAGTTGGCGACGACGTCGACGGAGTGCAGCACGACGTCCTCGACGGGACGGTCCTGCGCGCCGGTGCGCACCGCGGCGATCTCGTCGACGACAGCCTTCGAGGCGTCATCGGCGACGACGCCGAAGATGGTGTGCTTGCCCTGCAGCCACGGGGTCGGGTCGGTCGTGATGAAGAACTGCGAGCCGTTGGTGCCCTCGGCCTGGCCGGTGATGGCGTTGCGGCGCAGGCCGGCGTTGGCCATGGCGAGCACGTACGGGTCGTTGAAGTTCAGCTCGGGGTGGATCTCGTCGTTGAAGTTGTACCCGGGACCGCCGATGCCCTGACCGAGCGGGTCGCCGCCCTGGATCATGAAGTTGGGGATGATGCGGTGGAAGATGACGTCCTTGTACAGCGCGCCCTCGCCGGGCTTGCCGGTGGCGGGGTGCGTCCACGCCTTCGAGCCGTCGGCGAGGCCGACGAAGTTGGCGACCGTGTTCGGAGCGTGATCGCCGAACAGGTTGATGACGATGTCACCGTGGTTGGTGTGCAGGGTTGCGACGTGAGATGCATGAGGCATGGATCCATTGTCGCAGAGCCGCCCTGTGCGAGCGCGGCGTATTCTCTCCTTTCCTCACGCCGACCGCCAGACTCTGCTCGTATCCAGTGTGTTGTGATTGGATGATCAGCGGAACGGACATCGACCGACCGACGGGAGAGCAACGTGAATCTCAGCCGCAAGCGCAAGAAGGAACTGCGTCGACTTCAGCAGGACGCCGGACGACTCTGGGAGTCGCAGCAGGTTCTCGTCGGGCACGCTGCCGACGTCGCCCGTGAGGCCGGCCGCCAGCTCGGGCATTTCAACCGCGAGCAGGTCCTGCCCACCGTGCACGACTCGTACGAGCGTCACCTCGCACCCGCCGTCGACCGCGGCGTCAAGTTCGGCAAGCACGTCGTCGACCACCGGGTCGTGCCGGTCGTGGGTGGCGTCGTGGGAACCGCGCTGTCGGCGTGGGATGTCGCGAACAAGAAGCGTCACGATCTCGGCTGGGGCCCCCGTCACGTCGCCCCGCCCAAGAAGAGCATGGGCTTCGGCTCGGTCGTCGCCATCGTGCTCGGCGTCGCCGCGGCGGTCGGCGTCGTCGCCGCCGCCTGGCAGGCACTGCGCGCCGACGACGAGCTGTGGGTCGCCGACGACCCGCTGTCGCCGCCCAACGCGTGATCGAAGCCGACCCGCATCAGCGGGTGCGTGCTGCTGCGACCGCTCGAGGACTCGACATCGAGATCCGTGAGCGGCCGCAGGCGCGCAGTCTGCCGGAGGCGGCGGCCCTTCTCGGCCTGCAGCCCTCCGACATCGTGAAGACCCTCGTCGTGAAGACCTCGGCGACCGGCTCGGGGAACCGGGCCCCCTACGTCTTCGCCCTGGTGCCCGGTGGACGTTCCATCTCGTGGCCGAAGCTGCGCGCCGTCGTCGGCGTGAACAGGCTGCGCCTGCCCGAGCCCGAGCTCGCTCTGGCTGCCACCGGCTTCGAGCGAGGCACGATCGTGCCGATCGGCAGCACTACCGACTGGCCCGTGTACGCCGACGAGACCATCGTCGGGCGGCGCATCGCGATGGGCGCGGGCGCCCACGGCTACAGTCTCTTCGTCGAGGCCGACGATCTGATCCGGGCCTACGGCGCGACGATCGCCGACATCTCCCAGCCCGAAGCGTCTCCCGACAGCCGTCGCTGATTCACAGCCCGTCGACCACGTCGGCGAGCACCGCGTCGAGTACGCCGGCAGCGACCTCAGCGGTGTCCTCCCATGTCGGCAGCCGTGCACCGGCGCGCGCTGCGGCCGCTGCGAGGCGGGCTCGATGCGCGCGGTCGACGAGCAGCGGGCGCAGCGCATCGGCGAACGCCTCCGGGTCGTCGGGTGCGGCCAGCACCCCGGCATCCGGCGGCACCGTCTCGGGAACCGCTCCGGTACGGCACGACACGATCGGCAGGCCGTGGGCGAGGGCCTCGTCGAAGACGAGCCCGTATCCCTCGTAGCGAGTGGCGAGGGCGAACACGTCCGCCGCTCGGTAGAGTGCGTCGCGCTCGGCGCTGCTCACCGCGCCGGCCAGCCGCACCCGCGACTGCAGACCCAGCCGGACGGTCAGCCGGCGCAGCTCTTCGACGTGGTCGGCGTCGTGCGGCGTGCCCGCGATCACCGCCCGCCACGGCAGGTCCGCGAGCCGGGCCAGTGCGCGCAGCAGCACGTCATGACCCTTGCGCGGGTGCTGGATGCCGACCGCGAGAACGAGCGGCGACGTGTCGCCCGTCGCACCGACAGCCGACGACGAGGGGGTGGGCGGGCGCGGCGGCTCGGTTCCCGGCCGGGCGACGATCACCCGCTCGGCAGGGACCTCGTATTCGCCGATCAGGATCCGCGCGGTGTGCGGACTGGGTACGAGCACCGCGCGCAGCAGGGTCAGGTTGTCGCGCTCGGTGCGGAACAGGTGCTCTCTGCGCGCGTCGTCGAGTCCGTCCTCGTGCGCGAGGGGGTGGTGCACGATGCCGACCATGGGCGCGGTGACGGTCTGGAGCGCCGCGGTGGGCATCGCGCCGACCAGGAAGCCGTCGAGGATGAGCGGCACCCCGCGGTCGACGGCCGCGAGCGCGGCGGCGGCGTCAGCGACATCGGCGGCACTGGGCTCGGGAAACGAATCGCCGAGCGCGAGATGGGCGACCTCGAGGCCGAGCGCGCGCAGCCCCTCCAGCAGGTTCCGCTCGTAGACGTAGCCGCCGGTCACCGTGTGCAGGTCGCCCGGCACGGCGAACACGGCCCGGCTCACCACTGCTGCTCCGGTGCGTAGCGGCGCAGCACGCGCGATTCCACCGCGCCCACCAGTGCGTAGCCGAGCGCCGACGCCGCGGTGACGAGCACGGTCGCTCCGGCGAGCAGGTCGTATCCCGAGCGCGACGCCGCCAGCGCCATGAGGTTGCCGATCCCCGAACCGGTGGCCAGCCACTCCACCACGGTGACGGCGAGCACGGCCGCCGGCACGCTCATCCGCGCGGCGGCGAAGAAGCCCGGCAGCATCGCGGGTACGCGCACCCGCATCAGGGCGGTGAGGTCGGATGCCGCGTAGCTGCGCAGCACGTCCAGTGCCTGCCCCGGTGCCTGGCGCAGTCCCTGCAGGCAGGCGATGAGCGTGGGGAAGAAGACCATGATCGCCACGAGGACGATACCGCCGACCGGCCCGCGACCGAGCAGCAGCACCACCAGGGGAGCGGTCGTGACGATCGGCACGGCGCGCAGGGCGATGGCGAGAGGCATGCTCACCGCCGCGATCGGCGGAGCGAGCACGAGCAGCATGGCGAGCCCCGCACCCACGGCGAGACCGACGAGGTAGCCGGGCACGGCGAGCGCGGCCGTCTGTCCGAGCGCGGCGACGAGGGTGTCACGCACCGCGCCCTCGTCGTCGACGCCGAGCAGCACGCGCGCGACGTCGACCGGCGTGCGGGCGAAGAACGGGTTCAGCCCGGTGACGATGATCCCACCCCACCACAGCACGAGGATCACGACGATGAAGCCGACGGCGGATGCCATCGCGCGGCGCACCCGGTGCGCGGCCGAGGCGGGCGGGCGCGGCGGGGCCAGGATGAGCGGAGGCGGGCCCGCGTGCATCCGACGCCCCACGGCGCCGACGAGGGCGTAGGCGAGCACCGACACGATGGTCGCGACGGTGGCGATCGCCCAGGTCAGCTGCACGTCGAGATCACGAGCGGCGCGCACAGTCAGCACGCCGAGTCCGCTCTCGGCGCCGGTGAACTCGCCGACCATCGCGCCGAGGAACGCCGCGGGCGCCGCGATCTGCAGCCCGGCGACGAGGTACGGCAGGCTTGCGCGTGCCCGCACGTACCGCAGGGCGGCGGCATGCCCGCGCCCGTAGCTCTGCACGAGATCGAACCAGCCGGCCGGGGCGGCGCGCAGACCGACCAGCACGGGGATCATCGTGGTGTAGTACACCGCGAGCGCGGCCAGGGCGATCTGCGGGCCGTCGCCCGGGCCCAGCACCACCCGCAGCACGGGGCCGGTCGCCACCAGCGGAAGGCAGAACACGACCAGCGCGACCGTGGTGATCACCGGCTGCGTGCGCGGCAGCAGCACCGCGAGCGCGGCCAGGGCGACGGCGGCGAGATTTCCCAGCACGAAACCGGCGAGCGCCGCGGCGCCGGTGACCCCGAGCGCGCGCAGCAGCAGTCCGGCGTCGTCTTTCAGCGTGAGCAGGATCTCACTCGGCGCGGCCAGCACGTATGCGCCGGCGAGCAGCCGGGCGACCGCCTCCCAGAGCAGCAGCAGCGCGAGCACCGTGAGCAGGGTCAGCAGCCGGCGCCGCACCACAGGGGGACTCGCGCTCATGCGGCCGCCGTACCCCGCGAGCGGGCGAGGGCGAGGGTCACCTCGTCGAGGACGGCCTCGAAGCCCGGGGTGCGGACGCTGTCCGCCGTGCGGGGATGCGGCAGATCGACGACCACGTCGGCCACCACCCGCGCCGGACGCGGGCTGAGCACGACGATCCGGTCCGCGAGGCGCACCGCCTCGACTATCGAGTGGGTGACGAGCAGCGTCGTCGCGCCGCCCTCGCGCCACAGCGGGGGCAGGTCGACGAGCAGGTCCTGCCGGGTCAGTTCGTCGACCGCGCCGAAGGGCTCGTCGAGCAGCAGCAGCCGCGGGCGCGTCACCAGCGCACGGGCGATCGCCGCACGCTGACGCATGCCGCCCGACAGCTCGGCGGGGCGCGCGTCGCCGAAGCCGTGCAGACCCACCAGCGCGATGAGCCGGTCGACGGCATCCGGATCGGCGGGGCGACGAGCCAGTCGCAGGGCGAGCGCGATATTGCCGCGCACGGTGCGCCACGGCAGCAGAGACGGATCCTGGAATGCCACCGCGAGGTCGCCGCGCCCGGCGACCTCGCTCGGTGGGGCGTCGTCGATGGCGACCCGGCCGCTGCTGGGCCGCTCCAGACCGGCGACGAGGCGCAGCAGGGTCGACTTCCCGCAGCCCGACGGCCCGACCAGCGCCGTCGTCTGTCCGGCGGCGAAGGTGAGATCGGTGGGGGTGAGCGCCTCGAGATCACCGAACGTCCTGCTCGCCCCGGCAAGATGAACGACCGGGGGCTCAGCCACCATGGATCTGCTCCAGGATCGACCGATCCCACAGGTCGGCATCGACGTCACGACCGAGCAGGGCGAGGGTCCTGCGATTCGCCTCGACGGTCTCATCGGTCCAACAGCCGAAGCCGTGCTCGTCGGTGAGATCGGAGAACATCAGCGGAACCTGCCGCTGCGCCTGCAGCTTCTGCACCTCGGCGTCGAGACCGGCGTCGGGGAACATCTTCAGCGTGAGCTGCGCGGCCGCATCGGTGTCTTCGCGGTACTTCTCCCAGCCGCGGATCTCACCGGTCATCAGCGCCACGAGCTCGTCGCGGCGCTCGGCCAGGCTCTGCTCGGTGGCGATGTAGGTCTGCGAGTGCAGCACGTAGCCGTGATCGGCCATCAGCATGGTCACGGACTCGACCCCCTGCACCGCCATCGCCACGGGCAGATCGGTCTCCCAGCACAGCAGGCAGTCCACCTCTCCCGCCAGCAGCGGCTGCGCGGAGTACTGCGTGGGAACGACCTCGATGCGATCGATGTCGACGTCGTTCAGCGTGCACAGCGTCTCGAGCACCGGGGTGTTCGCGGTGGCCATGCCGATGCGCAGGCCCTCGAGGTCTTTCGGCTCGTTCACCGGCTTCGCCGGCAGCGAGGCGATCACGAAGGGGTTCTTCTGCATGGCGACGCCGATGATCTTGAACGGCGCGCCTTCGGCCACCGCCGCCGCCGTGTAGTCGGCGGCGGAGATGCCGATCAGCGCCGCTCCCGACACCACCGGCGGTTCGACCGGGGCGTTCGGACCGCCCTGCAGCAGGCTGACCTCGAGATTCGCGTCGCGCCACCAGCCGCGGTCGAGCGCGATGTAGCTGCCGGCGAACTGCACGGAGTGCAGCCACGAGAGCTGCAGCGAGGCCTTCGCGGGGTCGCCGGCCGACGGCCGGCCGCCCCCGGGCGCGCTGCAGGCCACGGCGCCGAGACCGATCATGCCGAGCACGCCCGCGCCGAGAAGCGTGCGGCGCGAGAGCACGGGGGTGTGATGCAGGTCGTTCATGAGGTCTCCTGATGTTCGAGGCGAGTCATCGGTTCGGTGACGACGCCGGTGCGGCACGCACGTCGTCCAGGCCGTGCACGTCGGGGGGAGTCAGGTCACCGCGGTTCGAGTGGCGCCGTCGTGCCCACACGGCGCCGATTCCCGGCAGCGCGGCGAGCAGGGATGTCAGGCCGAAGGCGATGCTGACCGCGAGGGACTGCGACGCGCTGATGCCCGCGATCGGCAGCAGCGCCACGGCGGCGCCCTCGCGCACCCCCCAGCCGGCGATCGAGACGGGGATGAGCATGGCCAGCAGCACCAGCGGCACGACGGAGACGACCGCAGCGAAGCTGAGCGGCGCACCGATCGCGAGCGCGCAGCAGCCGAACGCGCCGAGCACGCAGCTCGCCGTGGCCGCGCCGAGCATCACCTGCTGCCACGGCGCGGCGCGCAGACTGCGGCGCAGACCCTGCGCAGCGCGCGCCGCCCGGCCCGAGCCTGCCCGCTGCGCGCGCAGGCTGAGAAGCACGGCGAGCGTCGTGCCCCAGGCCAGCGGAAGCAGCACCGCGAGGGCGGTCAGCACGGGGCGAGGCCAGTCGATCGACGGGCGCACGACGAGCGTGCCCACGAAGCCGGTGGTGAGCACGACGAGCATGGCGAACTGCCCGATCGTCCGCTCCACGACGACCGCTCCGGCCGCCGCGGCCGCTCCGGCGTCGTGGCGCGAGCGTGCGGCGCGGCCGACGTCGCCGAGCACGCCGCCGGGCACGGTGGTGTTAACCAGCTGCGCCAGGTAGTACTCGCCGATCGCCTGGCGGATGCCGAGCCGGATGCCCAGAGGCGCGGCGGTCAGGCGCCAGCGCAGCGCGCCGAGAACGGTCAGCGCCATCAGCAGCATCAGCGCCGCCGCCAGCCAGCCGACGTGCGCGCCGCGGACGAGGTCGAGCGCGTCCGCGCCTCCGGCGATGCGCCAGACGAGCAGCAGCAGCACGAGGGCGGCGGCGGTCTGCACGGCGCGCATCAGCCGGCGGCGCGCCCGGTGGTGCCGCGTCACAGGTTCGTCCGTCGTGCTCACGACGGCACCCGGCGTCTCCAGAGGGCGCGCACGTCGACGCCGAACGACCACGCCAGCGACAGTCCGGTCACCGCGACCAGCGCGACCGCCGCTGTCGGGGGCAGGAAGGGCAGCTGCAGCGTCAGCAGGGCGATCAGCTGCACCACGCACACCACCTTGCGGCTGTACCGCTCGTCGAGTGGGCCGTTGAGCCAGGGAGCGACGACGGCGGCGATCGCGAACAGGTACCGCGGCAGGCCGAGCAGCAGTGCGAGCGCACCGGCCGGGCCGTGCATGGCGAGCAGCGCGAGCACCAGGCCGAAGGCCGCGTCGACCTCCATGTCGAAGGAGGCCCCGAACGGCGACGCCGTTCCCTGACGGCGGGCCAGGAAGCCGTCGAGGCCGTCGAGGGCCAGCGCGAGCGTGCCGGCGCTTACCGTCAGCACGACGACCGCGTCGGTGAGGGGGCCGCTCGCGGGGAGCACACCCAGCAGCAGCGCGACGATGGCCATCCGCACGAGAGTGACCACGTTCGCCGCGCCGAGGCGGGAATGCGGATGACGGCGCGACAGCAGCACAGCGAACAGCGCAGTGGCGGCGGCGAACGATGTGCCCGCCACGGCCAGCCTCGCCGCCGGAATGCCCAACGATGCCGCGACGGCCAGCATGCCCGTCCCGGTGAGCGCGGCGACCGCCAGGAAGCGGCCGACGGGAGGGATCCGGCGAGGATCTCGGGCGCGGCTTCCGTCGTCCTCAGCGGGACCGCGGTCGGCCCTGCCCTGCCCGCGACCGTCTGACACCGGCCAGCGGCCGAGCATCCCTGCGGGTGCGGCAGCCATGCTCGCACGATATCAGCGCACGACGGTATGCCGGCCCGTCTCGCCCCGCCGGATGGCGCGTCGCCCACGGTCGGCGAGGCGCCGCGGCCGACGGCCCGGCGCCCGGGAATCGCAGCGCTCAGCCGGCAGCGGTCGGCAGCAGGCCGGCCATTCGCAGGCCGATGTCGACGAGCTTCACCCGCTGCAGCTCGGCCACCTCGTCGAGGGTGAACCACGCCGCCTTGTCGGTGGATCCGTTCTTCTCGAACTGCAGCTCTCCGCCCGTGATCTCGGCACGATAGACGATCCGCAGCGTGTGCAGCGGCAGCTTCTTCTCGTCGCGGCGCACGCGTCGCGACGCCGGGATCACCCGCGAGTGGATGCCCAGCAGCGCCGTCGTCTCGATTCGGAAGCCCGTCTCCTCGCGCAGCTCACGGCGCACGGCGAGCTCGGGATCCTCCCCCTCCTCGAGTCCGCCGCCGGGAAGGGTCCACGCCATGCGACGCCCCTCGACCCACCGGGCCAGCAGCACGTGCCCGTCGTCGTCTGTGACGATCCCGTAGGCGGCGACGCGCAGGTCCATGCACTCACAGTAGTCGCGGTGCGGCCGACTTCCGGTCAGACGGTCTCGACGGGCTCGATGTGCTCTTCGGTGAGCAGGATGCCACCGCTCGTGTTCGCGGAGGTCGACAGCTCTCTGAGCCACTGCTGGCTGAGCTCGGGAGCCACGGGCTCGTCGAAGCTGAAACGCAGCGGGATCGAGGGGTGCAGCCACAGCGTCGATCGTCCGGATCCGTCAGGATGCCGCCACGACAGCGTGAAGCTCTCGTTTCGGCGCAGCTTCAGCGCGATCACGACCTTGATGTGGGCGAGCGTGCGATCGTCCACCTCGATCGGATCGGGTGAGTTGCCGTAGTAGATGAGTCCCATTTGTCCTCACCGTACGAGCGCCCCGCCACCCCGTGCATCCTCGGGGTCCGCCGCGCAACGCAACGCGCAACCGCTGTTCGTTCTCTGAACGGTTCGCGCACTCAATCCCCGCGCAGCGTCTCCTTGGCCGTGCGACCGTACGTCTGCCGGTACAGCGCGTTGAACCGCGATCCGTTGGCGAAGCCCCAGCGCCGCGCGATCTGCGACACCGACTCGTCGGTGCCGCCGTTGCGCAGGTCGCGATGCGCGCCGTCCAGACGCACCCGGCGCAGATACTCGGTCGGAGTGGTGTCAAGACTGCGGCGGAACGCGTACTGCAGCCCGCGGGTCGAGATGTGCACGGCCTCGGCGACGTCATCGACGGTGATCGGCCGGTGGGCGTTCTCGTCGATGTAGGTCAGTGCCCGGCGCACGGTGGCCGCGCCGTGACCGCCGCCGTCGCGGGTGATCGCCGACGAGAAGGTCGAGGGGAAGCAGCTCAGGATGCTCGTCAGAGCATGACGGGTGAGACCCGCCTCGATCAGCTCGTCGTCGACACCGTCGAGCGACATCGCCGAGGTGAGCAGGTAGTCGAATGCGCGGATCCACTGACGCGCCGCGGGATCCGACCGCGGATGCACCGACGTCAGCCGCAGCGAGAGCAGCTCGTCTCCGGTGATCCGGCGCGCGAGCTCCTGCGCGCGCACGCGATCGAGGATGAGGGCGGACACCTCGGCCGTGCCCGTCCATTCGGCTTCGACCTGGGCGCTGTCGGTCGCCCACGGCATCCCCGGTTCGATGATCGACCGCCGCGTGCGCAGCTCGCTGTCGGCGGCCACCAGCCGGCATGCGAAGAGCTGATCCTCGGGTTGCACGCGGGAGTGCACCTCGGCGGTGAGCGAGTACCGCACGATCGCGACGTCGCTCAGCGTCGCCGACCGCCACCGGAATGCGAACTCGGCCGGGTCGATGTGCAGCAGGGACGCCGAGGGCACGAAGGTCTTCCAGATCTCCGCGACATCGGCGCTGTCGTCTGATTCCACTCGCAGAATCTCCGCCACAGACTCCTCCTGTGCGTACCGTCGACGATGGGCATGGCGCACCCTTCAGAATAAACCGAGGGGTCGCCCGCCCGCGGAACGACGGCGTTCCGGCGTGCCCGTCGATGCTCAGACGCGAAGATCGATGAGCGCTCGCTCGAGGCGGGCCACGGCGGCATCCACGTCGCCGAGCTTGTCGAGGCCGAACAGCCCGACCCGCAACGTTGAGAAGCCCTCCGGCTCGTCGCAGTGCAGGGGCACGCCGGCCGCGACCTGCACTCCGTGCTGCCGGAATGCCGCGCCGGTTCGCAGCTCGGGATCGGCGGTGTGCACGACCACCACGGTCGGCGCAGCGAACTCCGGTGCGGCGACCGACGGCATCCCGTGCTCGGCCAGCAGCGCGCGCACGCGCGTGCCAAGGTCGATCTGCGCGGCGCGCAGCGTGTCGAAGCCGCGCTCGCGGGTCTCGACCATCTGGCGCAGGTTGCGCGCGATGGTGTCGGTGGGCATGGTCGAGTGGTATCCGGCTGAGCCGTCCCGATAGCCGTCGGAGATGCCGAGCCAGCGGTTCAGGTCGAGGGCGAAGCTGGTCGCGGTGCCGGATGCCACGGCATCCCTGCCCTTCCCGCTGAGCATCACGTACCCGACTCCCGGCGACCCGCTCCACCCCTTCTGCGGGGCGGAGAGGAGCACGTCGACGCCGAGGGCGCGCATGTCGACCCACATCGCACCGGAGGCGATGCAGTCGAGCACGAGCACGCCGCCGCCCTCGTGCACCGCGTCGGCGAGCGCGCGGACGTAGTCGTCGGTCAGGATGATGCCGGCGGCCGTCTCGACGTGCGGCGCGAAGACCACCTCCGGGCGCTTCGCGCGGATGGCGGCGACAACCTCGTCGATCGGCGCCGGGCTCCATGCCGCCTGCACGTCATCGCTGTCGGGCCGGGCGAGGCAGACGGTGACGTCGGAGGCGATTCCGCCCATCTCGAGGATCTGCGACCAGCGGTACGAGAACAGGCCGTTGCGCACGATCAGGGCACGCCTGCCCGTGGCGAGGTGGCGGGCGACGGATTCCATCGCGAAGCTGCCGCCGCCGTTGACGAGTGCGGCGCTGTCGGCGCGGTACGCCTCGCAGAGGATGTCGATGGTCTGCTGCATGATGCCGATGAAGCGCGTCGACATGTGGTTCAGCGACCGATCGGTGAACACCACCGAGTACTCGAGAAGTCCGTCCGGATCGATGTCAGCGTGCGGCAGAGTCATGCGTCCACCCTGGCACTGTCTGCGGATGAAGAGAACAGCGCTTCCGTGAAGCGGAAGAAAGCCCCGGCAATGCCGGGGCTTTCTTCTCTTGTGGAGCCTAGGAGATTCGAACTCCTGACATCTTGCTTGCAAAGCAAGCGCTCTACCAACTGAGCTAAGGCCCCTCACGGTGCGAGCACCGCGTCAATGATACATGCCGCCGGGTTCGCCGTCGCAATCGCCGCCGGCGGCCGGGCATCCGCGCGTGTCGGGAAACTGCCGGCAGCGAGGCAGCGAGGTCAAGTCCCTGTCGGTGAGCGCGCGTCGGGCGGATGCTTGTGACATGGATCCGGAGATGACGGCCGACGGTCACCACATCATCGTCGACGGGCGGCGGTGGCGGGCGACCGACCCGTCGATCCCCGACTCGTTCCGTCAGGAGCTGGTGGACGAGCTCATGTCGGCGCGACGCGCCGTGAAGGCGGGGGAGAGCGACGCTCGACGCCGGGTGAACGATGCGAAGACCGCCCTCGGCGAGAGGGGAGCGCCCTGGTGGGACGAGCGCGCCGGCGCGGACTTCGACGAGCGGATCGCCGCGGCCGTGCGCGCCCTCGTGCGCAAGCGCCACGCGTCGTCGATCTGCCCGAGTGATGTCGCTCGCACGGTCGGCGCGCAGTCGTGGCGGTCGATCATGGACGACGTGCGGCGCGTCACCGCTCGGCTGGCGGACGAACGGCAGGTGATCGTGACGCAGAAGGGCGAGCCGGTGCAGATCGGCGATTCCCGCGGACCGGTGCGCATCGTGCGCGGCCCCGAGCTGTGACGACGAAGAAGGCCCCGCCGGAGCGGGGCCTTCTTCGTCGTCTTGAGTGGGGCTACCAGGACTTGAACCTGGGACCTCTTCATTATCAGTGAAGCGCTCTAACCGCCTGAGCTATAGCCCCGTCAACCTCCAAGACTTTACCGGATGATCCTGCCGAAAAGCGAATCGAGCCCGGCCTGCGCACAGGCCGGGCGTTTCGACTCATTCCGCGGTGCCGCCGGGACGCAGCGTCGCGGATCCGGCGGAGACGCTCCCCGTGATCCGATGCCGGCTGGAGCTGCTCTGATCGAGGCTGCTGTCCAGGGATCCTGCACTCACCTCGCGGCGCAGGTCGTACTCCTCGTCGGGCAGCGTGAGGTCGAGCGCTCCGGCCGACACTGTGAAGTCGACACTGTCGGGCACGCTCGTGAGGGTCGACACCACGCGACCCGCGCTGATCCGGTACTGCGCCTGCTCGACGCCTCGCAGCTCGACATCGGCGCGCCCGGCGTTCAGCTCGATGTCGAGCGCGCGAGCATCCCCGGCCAGCGCGAGCGATCCGGCGTTCACATCGACTCCCAGATCGGCGAACTCACCCGCGACGTCGAGCCGGCCGGCGTGCAGGGTGAGCTCGGCATCCACTCCCTCCAGAGCGAGCGGCAGCACGAGGGTCGCCTGCTGGTCGCCTCGCAGCCAGTCCGGACTCCACCAGTCGAAGCCCCGGTCGGGCCCGCGGACCTTCAGCCGGCCGTCGTCGGCACGCATCAGCCACCCGCCGGTGGAGGCGCCTTCGACCCGCAGCTCGGCGTCGTCGACGTCGTCGAACAGGACGCGCATGCTCGCCCCGCCCACTTCGACGTCGATCGAGTTCACGCCCTCGACGTCTGCTGTCAGCTGACCCGACTGCGGGCCGATCTGCTGCAGTCCGGTGACGGCTGCGGATGCCGCGGAGCCGAGCATCACCACCCCGCCGACTGCGGCGATCACCACGGTGATCGCGCCGATGCTCTTCTTCGTGCCGCTCATCGCAGCCCTCCCTGTTCCGTGCGGCCGGCGTCGGCCGAGCCGTGATTCTCGATGTGAGCGAGTGCGGCCAGCACCCGCCGGTTACCGTCTTCGCGCTCCAACCCGAGCTTCTGGAAGATCGCGGTGATGTGCTTCTCGACGCTGGCCTCGCTGAGGAACAGCATCCCGGCGATCGCACTGTTCGACTTGCCCTCGGCGATCAGCGCGAGAACCGTGCGCTCGCGCTCGGTCAGTCGCAGCATCCGCTCGTCGCGGTTGCGCCGGGTGAGCAGCTGCGCGACCACCTCGGGATCGAGCACCGTGCCGCCGGCCGCGATGCGCTCGACCGACTCGACGAACTCGGCGACGTCGGCCACCCGGTCCTTGAGCAGGTAGCCGAGAGCGCCACCCTGCGTCTGTCCCGTCTGGGCGGCGATGAGGTCGCTGGCGTAGCGCTCCTCGACGTACTGCGAGAGCACGAGGATGGCGAGCGCGGGAAGCGCCGCCCGGATGGCGAGCGCCGCGCGGATGCCCTCATCGGTGAACGTGGGTGGCAGTCGCACATCGAGGATCGCCAGGTCGGGGGCGGATTCGGTGATGGCATCCATCAGGCCGGTCGTGTCGGGCAGCGCCGCGACGACCTCGTGACCGGCGTCGTCGAGGAGGCGGACGAGTCCTTCGCGCAGCAGAACCGAGTCCTCGCAGATCAGGATGCGCATGGCACGCTCACCTCCAGGCTGGTCGGACCGCCCGCGGGGCTGTCCAGGCGGAACGTGCCGCCCGCGGCGATCACCCGGTTGGTGATCCCGTCGAGGCCGCCGCCCGGCTGCACCTGCGCGCCGCCCATGCCGTTGTCCTCGACGCGGGCCCACAGCCCGCCGTCGCGGCTGCGCACGACGACGCGGCATTCGCTGGCGCGGGAGTGCTTGGCCGCGTTGGTCAGCGACTCGGCGATCGCGAAGTAGACCGCCGCTTCCGCGTCGCGGCAGGACGCGCCGGCTCCCGTCGCCGAGGGATCGATGCGCACGTCGAGCTGCACCGGGATGTGCGATCGGCCGGCCAGGGCCGACAGGGCGGCGTCGAGGCCACGGTCGTCGAGCACGGAGGTGTGGATGCCGCGGGCCAACTGCCTGAGTTCGGTGATCGCGGCCTTCGTCGAGGTGTGCGCCTCGTCGATCAGCGCCTTCGCGGCCGCCGGATCGGCGTCGATCTTCTGCTGGGCGAGGCCCAGCGTCATCCCGACCGACACCAGCCGGGGCTGGACGCCGTCGTGCAGGTCGCGCTCGATGCGGGTGCGCTCGAGCTCGGCTGCGCGCACCGCTCCGGCGCGCTGGGCGGTGGTCGTGCGCACCTGAGCGGTGAGCTCGGCCTCGCGACTGGGGATGACGAGTGCGCGGCTCAGCACGCGATGCAGCAGTGCGAGGCCGATCATCCCGGCTACGCCGACGATCACGCCGACGATGCCGATCAGCGGCGCCCACTCGACGGCGAGATAGCTGCCGAAGGGTCCGGCGATGCTGCCCTCGGACGACAGCGGCGCGAATGCGAAGAAGACCGACCAGATCACGCCCCAGAACAGCCGCAGCACGACCGTGCCGAGGATGCACGCGAGCACGAAGTTGAGCATCGTGCGCCACATGCGCCCGTCGACCGACTGTCGCGCGAGATTTCGCAGCCATCCGCCGAAGCCGGGCCGGGTGCGCTCTCGCCAGCGCAGGTCGGGAAGGTCGACGCCGTACAGGCTTCCCACCCGCCGCACCTCGAACCACGCGACACCGTAGATCGCGTAGACGACGCCGATGAGGAAGAGCAGGCCGATGCCGAAGACGAGCAGCAGTGCGAGCCCGACGCCGAGCACCGCACTCAGTGCGGCGAGCGCCGCCGAGCCGACAGCCCCGAGCGCGGCGAGCTGGAGGATGGTGAGGACGATGCGCAGCGGCGGCCGTGCGGCATCCGCGTTCGACCGAGTCGCCGCGGGTGCGGGCGCCGGCGGGGCGGGCGCCGGGGGCGGCGCGATGTGCGCGGCCCCGGAGGGGCGCGGTGCCGGGGGAGTCGGGTTCATGGTCATGACTCAAAGCTACGGTTCCCCCGCGCATCCCGACACGGAGCCAGCCAGACATCCGCATTCGGGTTTTCCCTACCCGCCGCCCCGCACGCGACGTGGTTCACTGGCTGCATGAGCGCATCGGACGCAACGCACGACGACGAGCCGCACTCGAGCGGAACGGGGCAGCGCCTGAACTGGCTGCGCGCCGGGGTGCTCGGCGCGAACGACGGGATCGTCTCGGTCGCGTCGCTCGTCGTCGGCGTCGCGGGCGCGACCACCGACAACGCGGCACTGCTCGTCGCCGGCCTCGCCGGCCTGGTGGGCGGGGCGATCTCGATGGCGCTGGGGGAGTACGTCTCGGTCAGCAGTCAGCGCGACACCGAGCGCGCGCTGATCGAGAAGGAGCGCGAAGAGCTGCGCACCATGCCGTCGCAGGAGCTGGCCGAGCTCGCCGACCTGTACCGGCAGCGCGGGCTCAGTGACGAGACCGCTCAGCAGGTGGCGATCGAGCTCACCGAGCACGACGCGCTCGCGGCGCACCTCGAGGTCGAACTCGGCATCGATCAGCACGACCTGGTGAACCCGTGGCACGCGGCGCTGTCGTCGGCGATCTCGTTCACGATCGGCGCACTTCTGCCCCTGCTGGCCATCCTGCTGCCCCCGCCCGGATGGCGGGTGCCCGTCACCTTCGCCGCGGTGCTGCTCGCCCTGGCAGCCACCGGCGTGATCTCGGCACGGGTGGGCGGTGCGTCAGCGGGGCTGGCATCGCTGCGGCTCGTCGTCGGCGGCGCGATCGCCCTGCTCGTCACCTGGCTGATCGGCACCCTGCTCGGCACCACCGGCGTGGTGTGATCGCCCGGAACGCCCGAAACGCGCGAAGACCCCCGGCCACGACGGCCGGGGGTCTTCGTGCAGAGAGATCAGTTCGACATGAATCCGACGAGCAGCCCGCCGGTCACCTTCACCGCCAGGTTGTAGATTCCGGCGATGACCGCGCCGAGCACGGTGAACACGATGAGGTTCAGGATCGAGACGACCGCGCCGAAGGCCATGATCTGCGGCAGCCCGATCAGGCTCGACAGGTCGATGGCTCCGTCGGTGAGCGTGTCGAGGATCTTGCCGACCTGCGCGATGACGTTCGTCGCCTGCAGCACGAGGTACACCAGGAAGAACGACACCATCGTGACGATCGCCAGCGCCACCGCTCCGAGGAACGACAGCTTCACAGCCGACCAGAAGTCGACGTAGACCAGGCGCAGGCGCACCTGCTTGCCCCCGGTCTTGCGCGTGGACTTCTTCGCCAGCTTGTCAGCGACTGTACTCATCTATCGGTGCTCTCTTCGGATCAGGCTTCGGGGGTGTCAGCGGGTGGCGTGGCGGGCTCGGAGACCTCGATCTCGCCGAGAGACTCGTCATCCTCCTCGATGCCGCGCTCGCTGTTGCGGGCGACGGCGAGGATGCGGTCATCACCGGACATGCGGGCGAACACGACTCCCATCGTGTCCCGACCCTTCGCCGGCACCTCGGCCACGGCAGAGCGTACCACCTTGCCGCTGGAGAGAACCACCAAGACCTCGTCGTCTTCGGAGACGATGAGACCACCCGCGAGAACGCCCCGTTCGTCGCTCAGCTTGGCGACCTTGATGCCTGTTCCGCCGCGCTTCTGCACCTTGTATTCGGCGACCGTCGTGCGCTTCGCGTACCCGCCGTCGGTGACGGTGAAGACGAACGAGTCGTCGTGCACGACGGATGCCGAGAGCAGGCAGTCCTCGTCGTCCTTGAACTTCATCCCGCGCACGCCCTCGGTGGCGCGGCCCATCGGACGCAGCGCCTCGTCGGTCGCGTGGAAGCGCACCGACATGCCCTTCGCGCTGATGAGCAGGATGTCCTCGTCGGAGTTGACCAGCTTCGCGCTGACCAGCTCGTCGGTCTCGCGCAGACGGATGGCGATGACCCCGCCCTGTCGATTGGTGTCGTAGTCGCCGAGGCGGGTCTTCTTCACCAGCCCGCTGCGGGTGGCGAGCACCAGGTAGTCCTTCGCCTCGTAATCGCTGATGGCGAGCACCTGGGCGATCTTCTCGTCGGGCTGCAGGGCGAGCAGGTTGGCCACGTGCTGGCCCTTCGCATCGCGCCCCGCCTCGGGAACCTCGTACGTCTTGGTGCGGTAGACGCGTCCCTTGTCGGTGAAGAAGAGCAGCCAGTGGTGCGTGGTGGTCACGAAGAAGTGCTCGACGAGGTCGTCGGCGCGCAGCTGCGCGCCCTTGACTCCCTTGCCGCCGCGGTGCTGCGAGCGGTAGTTGTCGCTGCGGGTGCGCTTGATGTACCCCTCGCGGGTGACGGTGACGACCATCTCCTCGACGGGGATGAGGTCCTCCATCGACATGTCGCCGTCGAAGCCGTGCAGGATGTGCGTGCGACGCTCATCGCCGAACCGGTCGACGATCTCGGTGAGCTCGGTGCGCACGATGTCGCGCTGACGCGCCTCGGTGGCGATGATCTCCTTGTAGTCGGCGATCTTCAGCTCGAGCTCGGTGGCCTCGTCGATGATCTTCTGCCGCTCGAGTGCCGCGAGGCGGCGCAGCTGCATCTGCAGGATGGCCTCGGCCTGGTCGTCGTCGATGTCGAGCAGCGTCTTCAGACCCTCGCGCGCCTCGTCGACGGTCGGCGAGCGGCGGATCAGGGCGATGACCTCGTCGAGCGCGTCGAGCGCCTTCAGGTATCCCTGCAGGATGTGCATGCGCGCCTGCGCCTTGCGCAGCCGGTAGCCGGTGCGCCGCACGATGACGTCCAGCTGGTGATCGAGCCAGTGCGTGATGAATCCGTCGATGCCGAGCGTGCGGGGCACGCCGTCGACGATCGCCAGCATGTTCGCGCCGAAGTTCTCCTGCAGCTGGGTGTGCTTGTACAGGTTGTTCAGCACGACCTTCGCCACCGCGTCGCGCTTGAGCACGACGACGAGACGCTGACCGGTGCGGTCGGAGGACTCGTCGCGGATGTCGGCGATGCCGGTGATCTTGCCGTCACGGGCCAGGTCGCCGATCTTCACCGCGAGGTTGTCGGGGTTCACCTGGTACGGCAGCTCGGTGATCACCAGGCACGTGCGGCCCTGGATCTCCTCGACCTCGACGATCGCGCGCATCGTGATCGAGCCGCGGCCGGTGCGGTACGCCTCGTGGATGCCCTTGGTGCCGAGGATCTGCGCACCGGTCGGGAAGTCGGGGCCCGGAACCCGCTGGATGAGACCCTCGAGCAGCTCCTCGCGGGGGAGGTGCGGGTTCTCGAGCGCCCACAGCGCCGCGGCCGACACCTCGCGCAGGTTGTGCGGCGGGATGTTGGTGGCCATGCCGACCGCGATGCCGATCGACCCGTTGACGAGCAGGTTCGGGAACCGCGCCGGCAGCACGTCGGGCTCCTGCGTCTGCCCGTCGTAGTTCGGCGAGAAGTCGACGGTGTCCTCTTCGATGTCGCGCACCATCTCGAGCGCGAGCGGGGCCATCTTCGTCTCGGTGTATCGCGGGGCGGCGGCGCCCATGTTGCCGGGGGAGCCGAAGTTGCCCTGGCCGAGCGCGAGCGGGTATCGCAGCGACCACGGCTGCACGAGGCGCACGAGGGTGTCGTAGATCGCCGTGTCACCGTGCGGGTGGTACTGGCCCATCACCTCGCCGACGACGCGCGCGCACTTCGAGAACGACTTGTCGGGGCGGAAGCCGCCGTCGTACATGCCGTACAGCACCCGGCGGTGCACGGGCTTGAGACCATCGCGCACGTCGGGCAGCGCGCGGCCGACGATGACCGCCATCGCGTAGTCGAGGTACGACCGCTGCATCTCGGACTGCAGGTCGACCTGGTTGATGCGGCCGTGCTCGTGGCCCGCGGTGATGTCGGGGCGTTCTTCGTCAGTCATGTTCTTTCCTGGAAATCGTCGCGACGTCAGATGTCGAGGAAGCGGACGTCCTTGGCGTTGCGCTGGATGAAGGTGCGTCGCGACTCGACGTCCTCACCCATCAGCACGCTGAAGATCTCGTCCGCCGCGGCGGCGTCGTCGATGGTGATCTGGCGGAGCGTGCGCGTGGTGTGATCCATCGTCGTCTCCCACAGCTCCTTGGCGTTCATCTCGCCCAGACCCTTGTAGCGCTGCACCCCGGCATCCTTCGGCAGGCGCTTGCCGTTCTCGGCTCCGTGGGCGAGCAGCGCATCGCGCTCGGCGTCGGAGTACACGTACTCGTGCGGCGCGTTCGACCACTTCAGGCGGTACAGCGGGGGCATCGCGAGGTACACGAATCCGGCCTCGATGAGTCCGCGCATGTAGCGGAACAGCAGCGTGAGCAGCAGGGTGGTGATGTGCTGGCCGTCGACATCGGCATCCGCCATCAGCACGATCTTGTGATAGCGGGCCTTCTCGATGTCGAAGTCCTCGCCGATGCCGGTGCCGAAGGCCTGGATCATCGCCTGCACCTCGCGATTGCCCAGCGCCTTGTCGAGTCGCGCGCGCTCGACATTGAGGATCTTGCCGCGCAGCGCCAGGATCGCCTGGGTGTGCGGGTCGCGCCCCTGCACCGCCGAGCCGCCGGCCGAGTCACCCTCGACGAGGAAGATCTCGCTGATCGACGGGTCCTTGCTCGTGCAGTCCTTGAGCTTGTCGGGCATCGCTGCCGACTCGAACACGCTCTTGCGGCGGGCGGTCTCGCGCGCCTTCCGGGCTGCCAGTCGCGCGGTCGCGGCATCGATCGCCTTGCGGATGATGTTCTTCGCCTGCTGCGGGTTGCGGTCGAACCAGTCGCCCAGCTGGTCGTTCACGATCTTCTGCGTGAACGCCTTCGCCTCGGTGTTGCCGAGCTTGGTCTTCGTCTGACCCTCGAACTGCGGCTCGCCGAGCTTGATCGAGATGACCGCCGTGAGGCCTTCGCGGACGTCGTCTCCGGAGAGGTTCTCGTCCTTCTCCTTGAGCAGGTTGTTCGCCCGGGCGTAGCGGTTGACGAGGCTGGTCAGCGCGGCACGGAAGCCCTCTTCGTGCGTGCCGCCCTCGTGCGTGTTGATCGTGTTGGCGTAGGTGAACACGTTCTCGGTGTACGACGTGGTCCACTGCATCGCCAGCTCGAGCGAGATCTTGCGCACCGTGTCCTCCGACTCGAACGCGATGATCTCGTCGTTGACGACCTCGGCCTTGCGCACCTTGTTGAGGTACTCGACGTAGTCGACCAGACCGCGCTCGTAGAGGAACACGTCGCCCGGCTGGCGGGTGACGACGGTGCCGTCGACCTCGTCTTCCAGGGCGGATGCCGGGCGCTCGTCGCGCAGCGCGATGCGCAGTCCCTTGTTCAGGAACGCCATCTGCTGGAAGCGGGTGCGCAGCGTGTCGTAGTCGAAGTCGACCGTCTCGGTGAAGATCTCGGGATCCGGCCAGAACGTGATGGCCGTACCGGTCTCATCGGTCGGCTCGCCCTTCTCGAGCTGCTGCTGCGGCACGCCGCCCTCGGCGAACCGGTGCCGCCAGACGAAGCCCTTCTGCCTGACCTCGACGTCGAAACGGGTCGAGAGCGCGTTGACCACCGACGAGCCGACGCCGTGCAGACCGCCCGAGACGGCGTAGGCGCCGCCGCCGAACTTGCCGCCCGCGTGCAGGATCGTGAGCACGACCTCGACCGTCGACTTGCTGGGATCGGAGGAGTGCGGATCGACGGGGATGCCGCGGCCGTTGTCGACCACGCGCACCGCGCCGTCTTCGAGAATGGTGACTTCGATGTTGTCGGCATGACCGGCCAGGGCCTCGTCGACCGAGTTGTCGACGATCTCGTACACGAGGTGGTGCAGACCGCGCGGCCCGGTGGAGCCGATGTACATGCCGGGCCGTTTGCGGACGGCTTCGAGACCTTCGAGGATCTGGATCTGGTCGGCCCCGTAGTCGCCGGAGACCTTCGCGGAGCTGTTCTCGGTCGGCGCGTTCGTCGAAGCGTCGTCGGCGTTGTCTTCAGGCGTCATCAGAAATGGTTCTCCACATCGAAAGTAGTACCCATTCTAGCGGGTTGCGAAGGTCGACATGCGCCTCAAACGCCGTGTGATCGCTTCTGAGCGCTTGAGGGTGCGGCCGTGGTGTCCTACCCGTAGGTGTCCCGCGGGCCCCGCCCGGGCACAACCCGCGGACCCCATTTCCACGACGGCACGTCCGGTCCGATGAAGCGGATGTTCTGCACGCCGGCATCGGGATACCGGGTGGTGATCTCGGTCATGATGACCGCCCGCATGAACTGCAGGTTCTTCGCCCATGCGGTCGAATCGCACTTCACCGTGAGCACCCCGCGCTCGAGAGACACGGGTTCGGAGTGCTTCGCCGTGTCGGCGCCGGCGAGCTCGGCCCACTGCCTGACGAGGTCCTCGGCGGCGAGGGTCTTCTCCCACCCCGAGTCCTTCGTGAGCTTCGCCAGCACATCGCCGAGCATGCCGGGATCGCGCCCCTTGGTGAACGGCGCATTGTCGTCGTCGACCTCGATGCGCTTCCGGCGCTTCCAGTTCTTCGCGCTCGGCTTGAGCCCGCGCAGACGCAGGTAGGTCGCGATCGTCTCGGGAGGCTGCGGCCCGTCGACCGGCTCAGAGACCCGGGTCATCGGCATCCTCCCTCTCATCGCTGATCGTGCCGGCGCTGATCCGCACGACATGACGGTGCAGCGGCTCGGGGATGTCGGCCTCCACGGCCGCCGTGACGATCACCTGCTCGTAGCCGGCGGTCAGCGCCGCGAGGCGCTGGCGGCGGTCGGCATCCAGCTCGGCGAACACGTCGTCGAGGATCAGCACCGGATCGCCGGCCGGGGACTCGGCTCGCAGCAGCTCGGCGGATGCCAGACGCAGGGCCAGCGCGACCGACCACGATTCGCCGTGGGAGGCGTAGCCCTTCACCGGCAGGTCGCGCACGCGCAGGATGAGATCGTCGCGGTGCGGACCGACGAGGGTGAGACCGCGATCGATCTCCTTGCTGCGCTTGGCCTGCAGCGCCGAGCGGAACTGGTCGGCGATCTCGCCGCGTGGATCGGCGTCGGCGTCGACCTCGTCGTCGGAGTCGTCTTCGGGAACCGCACCGCGCACCGACAGTGCCCATTCGAGCTGCGGACGGTGGTCCGCACCCGCGATCGCCGCGTAGGCGTCGGCCACCGGACCCTGCAGGTCGGCGGCGAGCCGAAGTCGCGCGTGGATGATCTCCGAGCCCAGGGCGATGAGCTTGTCGTCCCACACATCCAGAGTCGACAGCCCCTCGCCGCGCACGCCGCGGGCGCGCGCCGACTTCAGCAGCGCCGTGCGCTGGCGCAGCACCCGCTCGTAGTCGGCGATCACACCGGCCATGCGCGGCATGCGCTGAATCAGCATCTGATCAGCGAATCGTCGGCGCGATGACGGGTCGCCGCGCACGATCTGCAGGTCTTCCGGGGCGAACAGCACGACGTGCGCATAGCGGGGCAGCTCGTTGGTCTTCGACGGGGATCCGTTGATGCGGGCCTTGTTCGAGCCCTGCCTGTTCAGCTGCACCTCGACGAGCACCTTGCGCTCTCCGTGCGCGAGACGCGCGCGGATGACGGCGAAGTCCTTCGTATCCTTCACCAACGGGGCGTCTGACGACACCCGATGCGATCCCAGGGTGGCGAGGAAGACGATCGCCTCGGCGAGATTCGTCTTGCCCTGGCCGTTGCTGCCGACCAGCACATTCGGACCGCGATGCAGAGCCAGGTCAGCGGTCGCGTAATTGCGGAAATCGACCAGGTTCAGGTGCTCCACAATCACCGCTTCAGCCTACCTTCGGGCCCCGACATCGGCCCCTGCAGAACCTCAGCGCAGCAGGAGGTTCGGCTGCAGCAGGTACTTGAACGAATCGAGGCCGGCCTGGTCGACCGAGGTCTGGCTGGTGATGAGCACCGGGCTGAGCTTGTTCGCGTTGTCGCTCGACGTGAACGTGACGCGGGTGAACTCGCTGCGGACCGCGCCGAGCGCCTCGAGCAGGTACTGCGGGTTGAGACCCAGGGTCACCTCGTCGCCGCCGTTGAGGTGCGCGTCGACCGACTCGGATGCCCGTGCCTGCTCGCTGCCCGAGGCATCCATCGTCACACCGTCGGCGCCGAAGGTGAATCGCAGCGGTGCCGAGCGATCGAGCACCAGCGCGACGCGACGGACGGCCTCGATGAGCTCTGCCGTGTTGACCACCGCGTAGTGGTCGGTCTGCTCGGGGAAGAGCCGGCGCACAGGCGGGAAATTGCCCTTGATCAGCAGAGAAGTGACCGTCTTGTTGCCGGCGGTGAAGGCGATGATCTCGCGGTCGCCCGCGCCCGAGAACGCGACCTCGATGGTGCCTGCGTGTGCGAAGGTCTTGCCGACCTCGGTCAGGGTGCGCGCCGGAACCAGTGCGGACTGCTCGGCGACCTCGCCGTCCCAGGGCACGTCACGCAGCGACACGCGGTAGCGGTCGGTGGCGACCAGGCTGAGGTTGTGCTCGGCGACCTCGAGCTGCACGCCGGTGAGCACCGGGGTGACGTCATCGCGCGATGCGGCGAAGGCCACCTGGGCGATCGCGGTCGCGAATTCCTCAGCCGGGACGACGCCGGTCGAGCCGGTGACCTCGGGGATCGAGGGATATTCCTCGACCGGCATGGCCGCAAGGGTGAAGCGTGCCGATCCGCAGGTGACGGCGATCCCGCCGTCGTCCTCGACGGCGATCTCGATCGGCGCGTTGGGCAGGCGGCTCGCGATGTCGGAGAGCAGGCGTCCGTGCACGAGGATCGTGCCGGGCTCGTCGACGGTCGCCTCGATCGTCGTGCGGGCGGAGGCTTCGTAGTCGAAAGCCGAGAGGGTCAGTCCCTCACCGGATGCCTCGATCAGCACTCCTGCGAGGATCGGCTGCGGATTGCGCTGCGGGAGCAGCTTGACGACGAAGGACACAGCCTCGCTGAACACATCGCGGTTGACCTGGAACCTCACGGGCGCTCCCTCGTTGCCTCGGCTCACTGCAGTGGGCGCACTGCAGGCGATCCCATGCTAGCCGCAGGAGACGAGCGCTCCACCACCCGGATTGCGAGATCGGCGCCGGTTCGTCCACATCCGTCTGGTCATCGGATGAACCCTCTCCAGATGGAAATCTCTTAACGGTGTTAACAACTGTGGATTCTGTGGATAACTCGGTGGATATCAGCGGGGAGTAGGAAACTACACACGTGTCAGATGTGGAATCCCTGAGGAATCCGCGGGATACGGAGGTGCGAGGCTCTCGAGCGACGATGCCGGTTATCCACAGGTGGGTGGTGGCGGAGGCATCCGGACGCGAGAGTTTCCACAACTTATCCACAGGCCCTGCGGAGAACCGCCGCGATTTGCGGTGGGATCAGGCGTGTCGCACGATCAGCGACGGCTGATCTGGGTGGTGATCTCGGTGACCTGGTTGTAGAGCGATCGGCGCTGCTTCATGAGCTCGCTGATCTTCTTGCAGGCGTACATGACCGTGGTGTGATCGCGGTTGCCGAAGAGCTGGCCGATCTTCGGCAGCGACAGGCTCGTGCGCTCCCGGCACAGGTACATGGCGATCTGGCGTGCGGTCGCGATCTGCTGCGAGCGGCTCGATCCGTACAGGTCGTCGACCGTGAGCTTGAAGTAGGCCGCCGTCGCCGTGATGATGTCGGTCGGCGAGATGATGTTGTCTTCGGTGGTGTCGACGATGTCGCGCAGCACCGTCTGGGCCAGGGAGATGTCGAGCATCGAGCGGTTCAGGCTCGCGAACGCCGAGACCCGGATGAGGGCCCCCTCGAGCTCGCGGATGTTCGACGAGACGACGGTCGCGATGTACTCGAGCACCTCGTCCGGGATGTGCAGCGACTCGCTCTGCGCCTTCTTGCGGAGGATCGCGATGCGGGTCTCGAGATCGGGCGCCTGCACGTCGGTGATCAGACCCCACTCGAAGCGGCTGCGCATGCGGTCCTCGAAGCCGGTGAGCAGCTTGGGCGCGACATCGCTCGTGATCACGACCTGCTTGTTGTGGTCGTGCAGCTGGTTGAAGGTGTGGAAGAACGCCTCCTGCGTCTCGGCACGACCCTGCAGGAACTGGATGTCGTCGATGAGCAGGATGTCGACCTCGCGGTACCGGCTCTGGAATGCGGCGCCGCGGTTGTTGGCGATCGAGTTGATGAAGTCGTTCGTGAACTCTTCGCTCGAGACGTATCTGACCTTCACCCCGGCATAGAGCGACTGGGCGTAGTCGCCGATCGCGTGCAGCAGGTGCGTCTTGCCCAGTCCGGAATCGCCGTAGATGAACAGCGGGTTGTACGCCTTCGCCGGGGCTTCGGCGACCGCGACCGCGGCGGCGTGGGCGAAGCGATTCGACTGCCCGATGACGAAGTTGTCGAAGGTGTACTTGGGGTTCAGACGCGATTCGTGCCGCAGGGGAGCAGGCTGCTGCTCCATCGGGGACTCGACACGCGCCGGCTCGGCGATCGCGAAGTCCGAGACGGCGATCGGTGCCGTCGGCTGGTCGACGAGTTCGTGGTTCACGACCGTGCGGTACGAGGTGACCTCGTCGCCGATCGCCGAGAGCGCCTCCATCATGGGCACCCGCAGTCGCTTGTTGATCTGTGCGGCAGTGAGGTCGTTGGGCACGTCCAGGTACAGCACGCCGCCCATGATCCCGGCCGGTACGACGAGGCTCAGGAAGCCGTGCAGCTGCGGACTGACGCGATCGTCTTCGGCGAGTCGCTCGAGCAGGGTCGACCAGATGGGCACATCGGGATGGGCGGCAGAGGTCATGGTGCTCCGGGCGAAGTTGTGGAAAACGCGCCGTCAAGCGTGATCTTCCCCTGTGGATAACGTCGGATGCCACGGTAGTCACCGGTGCGGTTAACAGCAAGCCGCCCGCGGAAACACGCGGGTGTCTCACGTGCGAGTGAGATCTTCACAGTTGTGGATAATGGGTGTGCGCAACTCGACGGTCATGGCGCCGCGATCGGATGCGGCAGACCCTGGCATCCGGACGCGGATTTGCCCTGCGTCGCGGCAGGTCGTACCCTTAATCGGTTGACTTATGCCATTCAGGCAGTACCCCCCGTCTCCGGTTGATTCGACCCGGTGACACCATTCCCGGAGTGATTCCATGAGCAAGCGCACTTTCCAGCCCAACAACCGTCGTCGCGCCAAGAAGCACGGCTTCCGCGCCCGCATGCGCACCCGCGCCGGCCGCGCCATCCTGTCGGCTCGCCGCGCGAAGGGCCGCACCGAGCTCTCGGCCTGACCGCCCAGTGCTCGCCCGTCAGAATCGACTGACTCGCGGCGTCGACTACCGACAGGTGGTTCGCCGCGGAACGCGATGCGGCGGACCACGCCTGATCACCTCGGTGCTCGCCGGCGCGGACCAGCGGGCACCCCGGTTCGGGTTCATCATCAGCAAGCAGGTAGGAACCGCCGTGGTTCGCAACACCGTTCGCCGACGCCTCAAGGCCGTGTGCGCGGAGTTCATCGACATGGTTCCTGAGGGCACGGATGTCGTCATCCGTGCCCTTCCTGCATCCGCCGAAGCGGATTTCTCCTCCCTCCGCGCCGATGTCGAGCGCTGCCTGCGTCGCGTTCTCGTCGGATCGGCACCGGCATGAGCGCGCTGCCCTCCTACGCCTTCGGAACGGCGCGGTTCCGGGCATCCGATCTGCTGCGCGGCATCCTGCTGCTGCCCCGCAATCTCGTTCTCGCATTCCTCACCCTGTATCGCGCCGTGATCTCCCCGCTCTATGGGGATGTGTGCAGGTATTACCCGTCCTGTTCCGCGTACGCTGTAGGAGCGGTTCAGCAGAACGGCGCCGTGTGGGGAGCAGTGCTCTCGGCCTGGCGCATCCTGCGTTGCAATCCGTGGAGCGCGGGCGGCGTCGACGACGTCAAGCACCACGCTCGTTTCCGATACGACCTGACCCCGCGCGGGTTCGTCGTACCCGCTCGAAAGGACTGAACAGTGGGTCTTGACCTCCTGCTCGCAAGCACCACCCCGCCGGCCGATTCCGGCGGTGGGTTCGACTTCATCGGGATCATTCTCTGGCCGCTGAGGTGGGCTGTCGAGCTGATCCTGGTCGCCTGGCATTGGCTGTTCACGGCCGTCGGCATGGAGGCGGCCGCTGGTGTGACCTGGGTCCTGTCGATCGTGGGCCTCGTGATCGTCGTGCGCGCTGCGGTCTTCCCGCTGTTCGTGAAGCAGATCAAGAGCCAGCGGAAGATGATGGAAATCGCTCCTGAACTGCGAAAAGTTCAGGAGAAGTATCGCGGCAAGAAGGATCAGCTCTCTCGCGAGGCGATGAGCCGCGAGACCATGGCGCTGTACAAGAAGCACGGTACGACTCCGATGTCGAGCTGCCTGCCGCTGCTGGTGCAGATGCCGATCTTCTTCGCGCTGTTCAGCGTGCTGCGCGATGTGAAGATGCATGCCGAGGCCGGAATGGGCGGGGTGGGCGCCCTGAGCCCGGAGCTGACCAAGGAGTTCTACGACGCGAAGCTGCTCGGCTCCGTCTCGCTGCATGAGACTCTCGGCGATGCGTGGAACAGCGGGAACACCCCCGCGATCATCCTGCTCGCCATCCTCGTCGTGCTGATGATCGTGTCGCAGTTCTTCACTCAGCTGCAGATCATCTCGAAGAACCTGTCGCCCGAGGCCAAGACCGGCCAGGCGTACCAGATGCAGAAGATCATGCTGTACGTGCTGCCGCTGGGCTTCATCTTCTCGGGTGTGTTCTTCCCGCTCGGTGTGGTCATGTACTGGTTCGTGTCGAACCTGTGGACCATGGCGCAGCAGTTCCTCGTCATCCGCGAGATGCCCACCCACGGGTCAGAGGCGGCGAAGGCGCGCGAAGAGCGTCTGGCTCGCAAGGGCAAGGCGATCAACGCGGAGGGCAAGGTCGTCCCGATTGCCGTGTACGAGGCGGAAGAGCAGCGCAAGTTCGAGGAGCTCGAGAAGGCGAAGGCCGAGATTCCGAAGCGCGAGCAGCCGATGAGCAAGAAGCGTGCGAAGAAGAAGGGCTCCAACTGATGACCGACGATGTGAAGACCGCTCCCTCGCTCGAGGAGCTCGAGCACGAAGGCGACGTTGCCGCTGACTTCATCGAGGAGCTGCTCGACATCGCCGACATCGACGGCGACCTGAACCTCGACGTGCGCCAGGGGCGCGCCTACGTCTCTGTCGAGGCGGAGGGCGATGGTCTGTCGGTGCTCTCCGAGCCCGATACCGTGCAGGCGCTGCAGGAGCTGACGCGTCTGGCCGTGCAGAGCAAGACCGGCACGTTCTCGCGTCTGATCCTCGACATCGGCGGATCTCGCGACACGCGCCGGCGTCAGCTGGAGCAGCTGGTGGATGCCGCGGTCGCCAAGCTCGACGCGGGTGCCACCCAGGCGTCCCTGCCGTCGATGTCGAGCTACGAGCGCAAGCTGGTGCACGACATCGTCTCAGAGCGTGGCCTCACCTCGGAGTCGTACGGCGACGGTGCTGACCGGCACACGGTGATCTCCCGCGGCTGATGTTTCACGTGGAACGTGGCATACGTTCCGTCGCCGACCCCCCGGTCGTTGAGCGAGCTTCCCGGTCGTGGAGCGAGCGCAGCGAGTCGAAACGCCCTTCCCTTACACCCCCTGAGTTCTAGGATCCCCGTCATGACCACCTCCGATGTCGAGTCCGAGCCCGCGATCGCGGTGGAGCTGTTCGGTGATCGCATCGACCTGGCGCGCCGGTTCACGGCGGCGCTCGTGGCCGAGGGGGAGCTGCGAGGCTTGATCGGCCCGTTGGAACTGCCCCGCATCTGGACGCGTCACATCCTGAACTCGGCCATTGCCGCGCCTCTCTTCTCTGGCTCGGTCGCGGATGTCGGCTCCGGCGCCGGTCTGCCCGGCCTCGTCTTGGCGATCAGCCGTCCGGACCTGCAGTGGACGCTGATCGAGCCGATGGAGCGACGCGTCTCCTGGCTGAATGAGCAGGTGGACGCTCTAGGCCTGGACAACGTGCGAGTGATGCGCGCACGGGCCGAGGATGTGGGCCTCGAGTTCGACGTCGTCACGGCTCGTGCGGTGAGTGCGATGCGCACGCTAATCCCGATCACCGCTCCGCTGGTGAGGGACGGCGGCGAGCTGATCCTACTCAAGGGGCACAACGTGCCGGCCGAAATCGAATCGGCACAGAAGGTGCTGAAGAAGCACAAGGTGACGGATGTCGCTGTCCAGGTGCTGGGGGAGGACCTCCTCTCCGAGCCCACTCGCGTCGTGCGCGCCCGCGTCCGCGCGTAACCCTCGCGATCACCGAGCGAGCCCAGCAAGTCGAACGCACCCCCGCATCGCGCATCCCCGTTCGCCCATAGGCGTAACTCTCCGTTTCACGTGAAACATCTCGCCCACCCCTCGGTCGTTGAGCGAGCGCAGCGAGTCGAAACGGACTCCTGCATCGCGCATCCCATTCGCGCAGGGGCGCAGCTCTCCGTTCTCACATGAAACGCCTCGCGCATCCCTCGGTCATTGAGCGAGCGCAGCGAGTCGAAACGCACTCCTGCATCGCGCATCCCACTCGCGCATGGGCGCAACTCTTCGTTCTCACGTGAAACGCCTCGCGCACCCCTCGGTCGTTGAGCGAGCGCAGCGAGTCGAAACGCCCCCGCGCCCCGAATCCACGTTCTCGCATCAGCACAGCGCTTCGGTTCAAGTGATACACCCCGCACGCTGCCGGTCGTTGAGCGAGCGCAGCGAGTCGAAACGCTCCCAGCGCCTTCGCGCGAGCTCACCCCGCCCCCGTTCTTGCACGGATCGAGTACGTCGTTTTACGTGAAACGCCTCGCACACCGGTCGGTCGTTGAGCGAGCGCAGCGGGTCCAAACGCTCCCAGCGCGTTCGCCGCGCTCCCCCCACCCTCGTTCTCAGATGAGAGCAGTGTTTAGTCACCCGTTGCACCCATCAGGCTGGCGGTCGTTGAGCGAGCGCAGCGAGTCGAAACGCACGTCCGGCCCGTGTCGGAGAAAACTGTCTTGTGGCACGAGAGCTCACACGGTTCGACGAATAGCTGTGTCCGTCGTCTATCTCCAAGTCCGCGTTGTCACTCGTCCTGCACAAGACGTCGTGCGGGTCGATTTTCCAGGTCTTCCGACCCCAGGGGTTCGTCGGCCAGGCGCTGTCTCTACAGTTCTTCTATGAACGGCTATACCTACATTCTGCGCTGTGCCGATGGCACGTTCTACGCGGGCAGCACTAAGCACCTCGACGACCGACTAGCAGCACATCAGCAGGGTTTGGGTAGTGACTACACGACGGGTCGCCGTCCGGTGGAGCTTATCTGGTGGGCCGAGTTCGATCGAATTGACGAAGCCTTTGCCCTAGAGAAGCAGATCCAGGGATGGAGTCACGCAAAGCGCCTGGCCTTCGTCGAAGGTGGGTTCGCGGCGATCAAAGGGTGGAGCGCTCGTGAGCGGGCCCTTCGATCCGCAGGGCCGCGGTGAACTCCCGACGTTTCACGTGAAACAGGGCCTTCTTGCGCATTGACTCATCATGGTCGACAGCGTGCGAATGCAGGCGGGGGCTCCGGGCATTTCGACTCGTCGCTGCGCTGGTTGCTCAATGACCGGAGGAGAGGAGTAGCTCGATGAGCCCTTGCGGCCGGTGGGCATTTCGACTCGTCGCTGCGCTCCTCGCTCAATGACCGGGGGCCTCGAAGATTTCGACATATCGCTGCGCTTCTGGGTGGATGATCGGCGTGAAGGTGAGCGTGGGCTGCGCGTTTCACGTGAAACAGGTGTTTGCCGGGTGCGGCGGTGCTGCGTGTGCGGGGTGGCGTGCTGCTGGTTGTGGACGGGTGGGCATTTCGAGTCGTCGCTGCGCTCCTCGCTCAATGACCGGGGGGCCTCGAGGATTTCGACATATCGCTGCGCTTCTGGGTGGATGATCGGCGTGAAGGCGAGCCTGGGATGCTCGTTTCACGTGAAACAGGTGTTTGCCGGATGCGGCGGTGCTCCGTTATCGGGGTCGCGTGCTGCTGGTTGTGGTCGGGAGGGCATTTCGACTCGTCGCTGCGCTCCTCGCTCAATGACCGGGGGTGCCTCGAGGATTTCGACATATCGCTGCGCTTCTGGGTGGATGATCGACGTGAAGGCGAGCCTGGGATGCGCGTTTCACGTGAAACAGGTGTTTGCCGGGGGCGGCGGTGCTCCGTTCTCGGGGTGGCGTGCTGCTGGTTGTGGACGGGAGGACATTTCGACTCCTCGCTGCGCTCCTCGCTCAATGACCGGGGTTGCCTCGAGGATTTCGACATATCGCTGCGCTTATGGGTGGATGATCGGCGTGAAGGTGAGCGTGGGATTCGCGTTTCACGTGAAACAGGTGTTTGTCGGGTGCGTCGGTGCTGCGTGTGCGGGGTGGTGTTCGGCTGCTTGTGGACGGGAGGACATTTCGACTCGTCGCTGCGCTCCTCGCTCAATGACCGGGGGGGCCTCGGGGATTTCGACATATCGCTGCGCTTCTGGGTGGATGATCGGCGTGAAGGTGAGCGTGGGCTGCGCGTTTCACGTGAAAAGGTGTTTGGAGGGCTCGCGGTGCTACGTGAGCGGGGCGGTGTTCGGCTGGTTGTGGACGGGAGGACATTTCGACTCGTCGCTGCGCTCCTCGCTCAATGACTGGGGGGCCTCGAGGATTTCGACATATCGCTGCGCTCCTCGGCGAATGCACGTTTCACGTGAAACGGGTGTAGGGGGTCGCGGAGCTGAGTGTTCGGGGTGGTGTGTGGCTGGTTGGGGATGGGGCGAGCATTTCGACTCGTCGCTGCGCTCCTCGCTCAATGACCGGGGAAGGGAATGCGTGCACTGCGCCTAACCGGGGGGGGGCAGGCATTTCGACTCGTCGCTGCGCTCCTCGCTCAATGAGCACGGGAGGGTGGGGCGGCGGGGGAGTGGGGGAGTGATCACGTAGAGTGGAGGACGGTCCCGAAAGGAGTCGATGTTTCACGTGAAACCATCCGACAACGCATCGCCGAACCAGGATTTCGGGATGGATACCCCGCTCGCTCGGGAACTCGCAGACCTCTCGTCTCGGCGCAAGGCGCTCAAGACGGTCGAGGTCGAGTTCAGCGGGGATACCCGCATCTTCACGGTGTCGAACCAGAAGGGCGGGGTGGGAAAAACCACGACGGCCGTCAATCTGGCATCCGCCCTCGCTGATCTCGGCGCGAAAGTGCTCGTGGTCGACCTCGACCCGCAGGGAAACGCCTCGACGGCGCTGGGAGTGACGCATTCCGCCGACACCAAGAGCATCTACGACGTTCTGATCAACGATCTTCCGTTCGGCGAGATCGTTCAGGACAGTCCTGAGTCCGACAACCTCCGCTGCGCACCCAGCACGATCCACCTCGCCGGCGCCGAGATCGAACTTGTCTCCCAGGTCGCCCGAGAATTCCGTCTGCGTCGTGCTCTGGAGGAGTACCTGCGCGACCATCCCGTCGACTTCGTCATCATCGACTGCCCGCCCTCGCTCGGACTGCTCACCATCAACGCGTTCACCGCGGCATCCGAGGTGCTCATTCCCATCCAGTGCGAGTACTACGCGCTCGAGGGCCTGAGCCAGCTGCTCGGCAGCATCCAGATGATCCAGAAGCACCTCAACCCAGAACTTCACCTCTCGACCATCCTGCTCACGATGTACGACGCGCGCACACGCCTCGCCCAGCAGGTCGCCGACGAGGTGCGGACCCACTTCCCGCAGCAGGTGCTCAGCGCCGTGATCCCGCGCTCGGTGCGGGTCTCCGAAGCTCCGAGCTTCGGACAGACCGTCATCTCGTACGACGGCACGTCGGCGGGGGCGGTCGCCTACCGGGAAGCAGCAGTCGAGATCGCGCAGCGCAAGGAATCCGCCGCGCAGAACAAGGGAGCATGATGGCCAAGCGCACTGGACTGGGTCGGGGAATCGGCGCACTCATCCCCACGACGGATCAGACGGAGCGTCCGGTCGACGTCTTCTTCCCCGGCGCGACCAAGGTGAAGACGGATGCCGCCCCCGCGCAGCCCGAGAAGACCGTCACCGCCACCGATGAGGCGGAGCTCTCGCAGGTTCCTGGCGTGCGGCTGATCCAGATCGACCCGAACAGCATCGTTCCGAATCCCCGTCAGCCGCGCACGCACTTCGATGAGGATCACCTTGCCGAACTCGTGCACAGCGTGCGCGAGTTCGGCGTCCTGCAGCCGGTGATCGTCCGCCAGAACGCGGACGGCGAGTACGAGCTGATCATGGGCGAGCGGCGTACCCGCGCCGCACGCGAGGCCGGCCTCGCCACGATCCCGGCGATCCTGCGCGAGACGGCAGATGAGGATCTGCTGCGCGACGCTCTTCTCGAGAACCTGCACCGATCGCAGCTGAACCCGCTCGAGGAGGCATCCGCTTACCAGCAGCTTCTCGAAGATTTCGGCATCACGCAGGAGCAGCTCGCCACTCGCATCGGCCGCTCGCGTCCGCAGATCAGCAACACCATCCGGCTGCTGCGCCTGCCGGTGCCTGTGCAGCAGCGCGTCGCCGCCGGAGTCCTCTCGGCCGGCCATGCCCGTGCCATCCTGTCTGTCGAGACGCCCGAGCAGATGCAGCGCCTCGCCGACAAGGTCGTGAACGAAGACCTCTCGGTGCGCGCCACCGAGGCCGCCGCGAAGATCCTGCCCACCACGTCGACTCCGTCGAGCAAGCCCACCGCGGGGGCGCGCCGTGCGTACCTCGACGAGGTCTCGCACAAGCTCGGTGATCGCCTGAACACGCGGGTGCAGATCGCTCTCGGTGCGCGAAAAGGCCAGATCAAGATCGAATTCGCGTCGATCCAGGATCTCAACCGGATTCTCGCCGAACTCGGCGAAGAGGAGTTCGGATCGCGCTGATCCGAGTCGATCACCACAACCGCCGATGAGCACCGGGTACGCCCGGTGCTCATCGGCCATTCGGGCGCAGGATCGACACCCCGCACGCCCTCTCTACCGCTTTCCACGCCCCGGCGCACGCCCCTTTCTGCCCGTGTGCGCGCTCCGCTAGCATCCGGAACACCGGAAGAGGAGGGGCATCATGACACATCCAGCAGGAGCAGGCCCGGCGAAGGGCATTCGCGGCCGAGTCATCGGGGTGAGTATCGCCGCAGCGCTCGGCGGATTCCTCTTCGGATTCGACACAGCGGTGATCAACGGGGCGGTGGATGCCCTGGCGGGGGCGTTCGGTCTCGGCGTCGGACTCAAGGGCTTCGCCGTGTCGTCGGCGCTCATCGGCTGCGCGGTCGGCGCGTGGTTCGCCGGTCCACTGGCCAACCGCTACGGGCGCATCCCCACGATGCTCGTCGCGGCCGTGCTGTTCCTCGTCTCGGCCATCGGATCAGGCCTCGCATTCGGGGTGATCGACCTCATCATCTGGCGCGTCGTCGGCGGCCTCGGCGTCGGCGCCGCCTCCGTCATCGCCCCCGCCTACATCGCCGAGGTGTCGCCCGCGCACGTCCGCGGCAGGCTCGGATCGTTGCAGCAGCTCGCGATCGTCACCGGCATCTTCATCGCCCTGCTCTCGGATGCCCTTCTCGCGAACGTCGCGGGCGGCGCGGCTGAGCCGCTGTGGGGGCTGGATGCCTGGCGCTGGATGTTCATCGCCGAGGCCGTCCCCGCGGTCGTCTACGGAATCATGGCGATGCGCCTGCCCGAGTCGCCGCGCTACCTCGTGGCACGCGGCGACGTCGACAGGGCAGCCGAGGTGCTGACCCTGGTCACCGGCACCGTCGACGTGAAGGCGAAGATCACCGAGATCACCGGCACCATCAACACCGAGCGCACCGAGTCGCTGAGCGATCTGCGCGGCCACCGCTTCGGTCTGAAGCCGATCGTCTGGGTCGGGATCCTGCTGAGCATCTTCCAGCAGTTCGTCGGCATCAACGTGATCTTCTACTACTCGACGACCCTGTGGCGGTCGGTCGGCTTCGACGAGTCGGATGCCCTGACGATCACCGTCATCACATCGGTGACGAACATCGTCGTGACGATCATCGCGATCCTGCTGGTCGATCGCGTCGGTCGCCGGCTGATGCTGATGGTCGGTTCGATCGGGATGACGGTCACGCTGGGGCTGATGGCGGTCGCCTTCTCGTTCGGGACGCTGGATGCCGAGGGCGCGGTCACCCTTCCCGACCCGTGGTCGACGGTCGCTCTGATCAGCGCCAACGCGTTCGTGGTGTTCTTCGGTGCGACCTGGGGCCCGCTGGTGTGGGTGCTGCTGGGGGAGATGTTCCCGAACTCGATCCGCGCCGGCGCTCTCGCGGTGGCTGCGGCAGCGCAGTGGGCGGCGAACTTCTTCATCTCGACGACCTTCCCGGCGTTCGCCGAGATCGGACTCACGTTCGCGTACGGGTTCTACGCGTTCTTCGCACTGCTGTCGTTCTTCTTCGTGTACTTCAAGGTCGCCGAGACGAAGGGGAGGGAGCTCGAATCGATGAGCGAGGATGTGAAGGTCGAGCGCCGCACACGCGCTCGGCGCTCGTAGAATTGTGTGGTGATCCCCTCGTTCCCCCGCCGCGCCAGTCTCGAAGTGCTGCGCGCGGAGGCGGGCGACGAGCGCTCGGTGCTCGTCCACGAGCGGCTGCGCAGCGGCGAGGATCCCTGGGACTTCATGTCGGAGCTGCCGTCGGTCGACGAGCTCGTGGTGCTGCTGTTGCGCACCGACGTGTACGAGGATCGCGGCGGGAATCCGCGCGATCCGCGCTGGAACGACAGCGTGCTGCGCAGCATCGCGCACGAGTACCCCGAGCTCAGCACCACCGTCTGGCGGATGCTGGCCGCGTAAGACGACGAAGGGCCTGTCACCGCAGATGGTGACAGGCCCTTCGACAGGCTCAGGGACCCAGGATGGGGTCGGGGGCCGGCGTGGGGTCAGGGCCCTTCGGCAGGCTCAGGGACCCAGGTTGGGCTCAGGGACCCAGGTTGGGCTCAGGACCCAGGATGGGCTCAGCCGATGAACGGGGCGAGGTCCTGCTCAAGGGCGAACTTCGGCTTGGCGCCGATGATGGTCGTCTTGACCTCTCCGCCCTGGAACACCTTCATCGCCGGGATCGAGGTGATCTGGTACTTCATGGCCAGATCGGGGTTCTCGTCGACGTTGAGCTTGAGGATCGTGATCTTGTCGGGGTTCTCGGCCTGGATCTCGTCGAGCACGGGCGCGACCATGCGGCACGGTCCGCACCACGCGGCCCAGAAGTCGACCAGCACGAGTCCTTCGGCCTGCAGGACGTCCTGCTCCCAGGTGGCCTGCGTGGTTGCCTTGGCAGTCATACGAATACTCCTTGTTCGGTGTCACCCGTACCAACGTCGAGTGAGCGGAAAGTGTTCCCGGTGTCTCAGCCGACGATGATCTCGGCGGCCAGCGCCGCCGGCTCTTCGACCGACGCGTCTTCGAGGTCGGCGATGAAGTGCTCGGCGTCGAGCGCCGCGACGACGCCCGATCCTGCGGCGGTGGCGGCCTGACGGTACGTCGGGTCGATCACGTCGCCGGCGGCGAACACACCGGGAACCGAGGTGCGCGACGAGCGCCCGTCGACCCAAATCGTGCCGGCGTCGGTGAGCCGCAGCTTGTCGTGCACGAGGTGGGTGCGCGGGTCGTTGCCGATCGCGACGAACACGCCGTCGACGGCGAGCTCACGGGTCGATTCGTCGACGGTCGAGCGCAGACGCACACCGCTGACCGAGTCGCCGCCGAGGATCTCGTCGACGGTGCTGTTCCAGATGAATTCGATCTTCTCGTTGGCGAACGCCCGCTCCTGCATGATCTTCGATGCGCGCAGGGTGTCCTTGCGGTGGATGACGTACACCTTCGAGGCGAAGCGGGTGAGGAAGGTCGCCTCTTCCATGGCCGAGTCGCCACCGCCGACGACCGCGATCTCCTTCTCGCGGAAGAAGAAGCCGTCGCACGTCGCGCACCACGAGACGCCATAGCCCGACAGGCGCTCTTCGCCCTCGACCCCGAGCTTGCGGTAGGCCGAGCCGGTCGCGTAGATGATCGTCGACGCCTCGTGCACCGCACCGCTGCCCAGGATGACCTTCTTGACCGGTCCGTCGAGCTGAAGCTCGGTGACGTCGTCGTACAGCACCTCGGTGCCGAACTTCTCGGCCTGCGCCTGCAGCTTGGCCATCAGGTCGGGCCCCTGGATGCCGTCGGGGAAACCGGGGAAGTTCTCGACGTCGGTCGTGTTCATCAGCTCGCCGCCGACCTCGACGGTGCTGGCGACCAGCAGCGGCTCGAGGTTGGCGCGCGCCGCGTAGATCGCGGCGGTGAAACCGGCCGGGCCGGAGCCGATGATGATGACCTGACGCATGTGCTCTCCTAAGGCTGCGGATGTCCGGCGGGCGCGGGATGATCCGCGTCGTCTGCTTCAACCCATGGTAACCGGGTGGCATTCCCGCGCGCCGGGAGAGCCGCCGCGCAGGACGACGAGTCCGGATGCCCGATGCCGCCGCCTTCGACGGGTCTCAGCGTCGCGGCAGAATCCGCGTGACGAGCCTGCGGGCGACATCCATCTCGGGCGCACGCAGCACCAGCAGCACGAGCGCGTAGACGACGACGGCGACGAGGCCGATCACACCGGTGCCGACCGCGCCGAGCAGCTTGTCGATGAACGTCGATCCGGTCTGCCCGGCGGCCCATCCCCGGTCGGCGCCCAGCAGCAGGTAGGTGCCCCATCCGGCCAGGCCCGCGGGCACGGCGGCGATCACGAAGCGGCCGAGAGAGAGCAACGTCTGCGGCAGCTCGAGACCGCCGAGACGGTGCCGCAGGATGAGCACGGCGATCACCGTCTGCACGAGCCCGGCGATCGACTGCCCCAGGGCGACCGCGGCGGCGAGCTGGCTGAGCGGCGCGACCGCGGCGGCGAGGTACGACAAGCCGATGATCAGGCCCACCTGCACGAGGGTGAACACGAACGGGGTGCGGGTGTCGCCGAACGCGTAGAACGCGCGCTGCACGATGAACAGCAGCGACAGCGGCAGCAGACCCACGAGATAGCAGATCAGCACGGGGGCCGCGGCGACGGCATCCGCGGGGCTCTCGGTGAAGATGCGCGTGGCCGGCACCGCGGCGACGGCGAGGGCGATGCCCGAGCCGACGATGAACAGCGACACGACCCGGATGCAGCGGGCGACGTCGGAGCGCACTTCATCGCGCCGGTTCGCGTGGGCGTGCTCGGCGATCTGGGTGAAGTACGGGGTGCCGATCGAGATCGCGAAGATCGAGTACGGCAGCATGAACACCAGCCAGGCGGCCTGCATCATGAACACCGAGGGGTAGTCGCCCGACGAGTCGGTGACGACGCGGGTCTGGATGAGTCCGGCGATCTGCCCCGCGATCACCATCAGGAACGTCCAGCCGGCGAGCGTGCCCACCTGGCCGAGGCCGACGCCCTTCCACCGGAAGTCGGGGCGCAGGTGCAGACCCGTGCGACGCCAGGCGAAGAGCAGCAGCAGGGCCTGCACGGCGATGCCGAGCGTCGCGGTGCCGCCGAGCACCGCGATCATCGTCGGATCCCAGACATCCACCCGGCTCTGGTTGTCGCCGAACAGGGCGATGAACACGAGGAATCCCGCGATCGAGACGATGTTGTTCGCGACCGGGGTCCACGTGTACGGCCCGAAGACGCGCTTGGCGTTGAGTGTCTCGCCGATCAGGGCATACAGCCCGTAGAAGAAGATCTGCGGCAGGCACCAGAAGGCGAACGCGATCGCGAGGGCCATCTGCTCGGGGGTGAAGTTCGGGCCGTACAGCGCCACCAGCCAGGGCGCGGCGAGCATGGCCAGCACAGTCGCGCCGAGGAAGACGACCGTGCCCAGGGTGAACAGCTTCGAGATGTATGCCTGCCCGCCGTCGCGGTGGCTGGCGGACTTCACGATCTGCGGGATGATCACCGCGGTGAGGATGCCCGTCTGGATGATCGTGAAGACGTTGTTCGGCAGCTGGTTCGCGACACCGAAGGCGTCACCCGCCTGGCCGATCGTGCCGATCGCGGCGACCAGCACGATCGTGCGGATCAGGCCGGTGACGCGGGAGATCAGCGTCCCCGCCCCGAGGATGGCGCTGGCGCGGCCGAGACTTGTCACTGCTCTCCTTCTGCGGGCCCGGTCGGCCCCTGAGCCTGCTGCAGGGCATCCGCTCTGCGGCGACGAGCCATCCGCAGGCTGCCGACGATCAGCAGCAGCACGATCACTGCACCGAGGATGCCGAGGCCGATGCCCTCCCAGTCGGCGCGCAGCGTGACGTCGGCGACCTCGGGCTGCCCGATCGGCACCCCCGTGGGGCTGTTGAGCCGGAAGGTCACGTCGACGCGGCCGCTCGCGACGCGAGCCTCGATCGGAACGTCGACGCGGGTCGAGCTCGAGGCGAGCGCCGTCACCTCGGTCGCCGGCTGGATGTCGAGACGGTTGTCTGAGGGGGTGCTGTACAGCGTGACGGTGACCGGCCAGGGCAGGTCGTTGCGCACCCAGACCGGAAGAGGTGCGGCCGAGGTGAACAGCTGCACGGGCTTCGGCTTGACCACGGTCACCGAGGCGAGGGTGGTGTTCACGCGTTTCGTGTGAGCGGCGACCTGCTCGGCGAACTCCTCGTCGGTGAGGCCGACCCCGATCACCCGCAGCGTGCGGATGCGATCCGGGACGAGCAGCACGGCCGGCTCGTCGAGGATCGTCGCGAAGGCGGTGAGCCGGTCGGCGGCGGCCAGCATGCTGTTCAGCTCTGCCACCCGCGCACCGGCGGTCGTCTCGGTGAGGGAGACGGATGCCGGATCGCCGGCGCGCAGTGTGCTGAGCGTCGCTCCCGGGCTGGCGAACGCGACGAGGGCCGTGCGCAGCGCCTCCGGCGAGCGGGTCTCGGATCGCTCGAGCGCGACCGCGGTGAGGGCGCTGCGCTGCCGGGCGAAGAAGAGGTGCCCGGCGACTGCGGCCATCCCGGCATCCGCCGCGGCCGGATCGGTCTGCTCGACGGCGGCCGACAGGCGGGCGGACGCCGCCGCGTCGGTGATCAGCAGGTCACGCGCGTCGACCGCGCTGTGCACGGCCGCCCCGTCGCCCTGCACCGAGGTGGAGGGGAGGATCGTGGTGACCTTGTCGCCGAGGTAGGCGCCGAAGGCGGCGAGATCCTGCTCGGTCACCGACGGGCGCGGCCAGAGGATGCCGCCCTGCGCACCGCGCACGGCCGTCAGCTCACTGCTGTCGGGCAGTTCGGGCTCGGCGGTGGGGACGGGCGTGGGGGTGGGATTCGAGGTCGGCTCGAGCTTCGGATCCACGGCGGGGAAGTCGGCGGGGTCGAGAAGCGGGGTGAGATCGGGCGTGCCGAGCAGCTCGGAGCGCCCGCTCTGAGACTGCACCGTGGCATCCGCATCGCCGAACTGCAGGGTGAACATGTCGTTCGGCAGCGCCTCGAAGCGCTCCAGCCACTGGCCGGCGCTGACGGGAGCGCGGTCGCCGAGCACGCGGATCGATGCGGGGATCGCCGGGTCGATCGCCAGGATCGCACCGGTGCCGGCGACGGCGTCGATCAGCTCGGCGAGGGAGCCGCCCTCGGCGGTGAGGGTGCTCAGCTCGTCGGCCGTGAGCAGGGCGCCGTTCTCGGGTGTCGCGGTGACCGGCACGATCACCGCCGTGCGGGCGTCGGAGGGCGCGGGAACGACGAGCACCGATCCGGTGGTGACGCTCAACGGCACGGTCTTGCCTGCTGCATCAGTGGTGGTCGCCCCGGTGAGCCGGGCCCGGAGCGGGTAGACGCCGGGAGCGAGCTCGCCCAGCGCGGCGGGCTCGACCGTCAGATCGACCGTCTCATCAGACCCGTCGGCGACCGCAGGCGAGCTCTCGACGGCCAGGGTGCGGAACGCACCGCCGAGGGTGTCGCCGTCGAGCCACGCGTCGAGCGCGGCGCCGTCGGAGAGGGGGGTGGTGCTCAGCTCGACGCTGAGGCTGCCGGGGGTGAGGTCGCTGTCGGTGGGGTTCTCGATCGTCACGCTGCCGAGCAGCGGGGCGCCGAGCGCGGCCTCACCGGTGTCGCCGACCGAGAGGAACATCTCGACGCTCGCCTTGGCCGGCTGCTCGGCATCCGCGTCGTCGGCGACCGCCGCCGGTGCGGCGGTCAGGCCGAGAGAACCGACGACGAGCGCCGCGGCGAGGCGGCTCAGCAGCCGCCGCGCGCGCGGGCGTCGGCCTTCGCGGAGTGTCGAGATCATGAGTGCGGGTCGCCGGATGCCAGCACCGACGACGCCCCCGATTCTAGGGCGCGCAACGCGGGGAACCCTGAAGGCGCGTAGAGTGACCGCCGTGCCTGATCGCGCTCAGCCCCGCCCCGACGCCGCTCTGACACGGGCGCTCGCCGCCGATCTCGACGCCGCCGACTTCCGTTCCGAGCCGCTGCGGTCGCTGTGGGGTGACGAGGCCGACGACGCGCTCGGTCGCGGACTGCGCGAGCCGATCCTGCGCGCACTCCGGTCGCGCGACGACGTGCTCGCCACCCTGGGCCGGCTGTGGGTGCTCGGGATGCCGCAGCCGCAGGCCGCCGTCGAACGGGCGCTGCCGGGCGTCGGGGTCGACGGCGTGGTCGCGCTGGGTCTCGCCCGCGTGCAGGGAGCGAGCGTGCATCCGGCGGCGCTGATCCGGCCGCAGTCGTTCGTCGACGCCGACGGGGTCGGCGAGTGGTGGATCGCCAGCGACCTCGACGAGGTCGCTCTCGGCTCGGCGCTGCCCGCCGATCACGTGCTGGGTGTCGGTGGCGCATCGCGCACCCTCGCTGAGCTGGTGATCCCCGTGCCCGTGGGTCGCGCGCTCGACCTGGGCACCGGATGCGGCATCCAGGCGCTGCTCGTGTCGCGGCATGCGGCCGTGGTGGTGGCGTCCGACATCTCGGCGCGCGCCCTCGCCTACGCCGAGCTGAACGCGCAGCTGAACGGCGTGCACAACATCGAGTTCCGCCTGGGCAGTCTCTTCGAGCCCGTCGCGGGGGAGGCGTTCGACCTGATCGTGTCGAACCCGCCGTTCGTGATCACCCCGCGGGCCACCGGCGTGCCCGCGTACGAGTACCGCGACGGCGGCCTGGTGGGCGACGCCCTGGTCGAGGAGTTCCTGCGGCGCGCGCCGGCGCATCTCGCGCCGGGCGGCATCGCGCAGCTACTCGGCAACTGGGAGTCGCGGGCCGGCGCGCGCGGCCTCGACCGCGTGCGCTCGTGGGTGGGCGCCGATCTCGACGCATGGGTGATCCAGCGTGAGGAGCTCACCCCGCTCGGATACGCCGAACTGTGGATCCGCGACGGCGGCACCCTGCCGCGCGATGCCGAGTTCACGCGGCTGCTCGCCGCGTGGCTCGACGACTTCGCCGAGCGCGGCGTGACCGCGGTCGGCTTCGGGTACATCCTGCTGCGTCGTGCGATGCCGGATGCCGAGGTGCTGCGCCGCTTCGAGACCATCCCGCAGCCCGTGTCGAACCTCGGCCGTGCGCTCGGTGCGGGCCTCGCTGCGCACGACGCGCTGGCCGCGGGCATCCCGGACCGCCTCGTGGTCGCGCCCGACGTGACCGAGGCGCGGCACCACATGCCCGGTGAAGACGACCCGAGCGTCATCGAGCTGCGTCAGGGCGGCGGCTTCGGGCGCACGATCGGCGTCGACAGCGCGCTCGCCGGGTTCGTCGGCGCGTGTGACGGCGAACTGACCGTCGGGCAGATCGTCGCCGCGCTCGCCGACCTGTTCGACGTGCCGCTCGCCGACCTGTGGGCCGACATCGAACCGCGCATCCGTCGCCTGGTGCTCGACGGCCTGCTGCTGCCCGCTGCGGAATAGCATCCGCCTTTCATGCGTTTGCATACGACATGAAGGCATTCGGCTTCCTCTCCTTCGGGCACTACGCAGACGTGCCCGGCTCTTTGACCCGCACCGCCGGCGACATGCTGCGCCAGACCATCGAGCTCGCCGAGGGTGCCGATGAGATCGGCGTCAACGGCGCGTACGTGCGGGTGCACCACTGGGCGCGCCAGGCCGCCTCTCCCATGCCACTGCTGTCGGCGATGGCCGCGCGCACGACGCGCATCGAGGTCGGCACCGGCGTGATCGACATGCGCTACGAGAACCCGTTCCAATTCGCCGAGGAGGCCGCCGCGCTCGACCTGATCGCCGACGGCCGCATCGCGCTCGGGGTGAGCCGGGGGTCACCCGAGACGGCGCTGCGCGGCTACGAGACCTTCGGCTTCCACGACGAGGCCGACACCGAGCGCGGCAGCGTGATGGCACGCGAGAAGTTCGACCTCTTCCTCCGCGCGATCGACGGGGAGCGCGTCGCTCCCGGCGACCCGCGCATGGTCGGCGAGGGTCACTACCTGGCCATCGAGCCGCAGTCGCCCACCCTGCGCGACCACATCTGGTGGGGTGCCGGATCGCGGGCGACGGCTGAGACCACGGGGCGCATGGGCCTGAACATGATGAGCTCGACCCTGCTCACCGAGGCGACCGGCCAGCCGTTCCATGAGCTGCAGCGCGAGCAGATCGACCTGTTCCGCGCCGCGTACAAAGACGCGGGCCACACCGGCGCCCCACGCGTCTCGGTGAGCCGCAGCGTGTTCCCGCTGGTCAGCGACCGCGACCGCGCCTACTTCGGACTGCGCTCGCGTGAGAACAGCGACCAGGTCGGCATCATCGACGGCTATCGCTCGACCTTCGGCAAGACCTACGCGGCCGAGCCCGACGAGCTGATCGAGCAGCTGAAGGCCGACGAGGCCGTGATGGCGGCGGACACGCTCATGCTGACGATCCCGAACCAATTGGGAGTCGCTTATTGTGTACATATCTTGGAGTCGTTCGCGAAGTATGTTGCGCCGGAGCTTGGCTGGAAGCCGAACACGGAAGGACCCGTCGAGGGATACGCGATCTGAGCCCGTTTGCCCTCAAACGGTTGGCATGTGCGTCCCTGGAGGGCCACGCGCTGAGATCGCAGCCTGTGAACGCGGAGGGCACAAAGAAGGCCGTGTGATCAGCTCTGCCCCCGGGTTCGCGACCTCGACGTGGGGCGCCCGGTCATCGTGTCGGATACCCCTGGATAGACTCGGGTCCGTGGACAGTACAGCGATGTGGGCGGCGGCGTGAGCGCGAGCGCGCCGAAGGGGAAAAATAGCAGTTTGGCGGCTGCAAAGAAGGCGAAGGCGGACGAGTTCTACACTCAGCTGACCGACATCGAGCGAGAGCTTCGCCACTACAAGAAGCACTTCAAAGGCAAAACTGTCTATCTGAACTGCGACGACCCCCGGGTGAGCAACTTCTTCCATTACTTCAGCTACAACTTCGAAACGCTCGGCCTCAAGAAGCTCATCGCGGCTTGCTACAAAAGTCAGGCAGTCGATTCCTTCAGCGAGAACTCCGATAGCCAGGCCATCTATCTCGTCTATGAAGGAGACAAGAACGGCAGCGGCGTGCCCGATCTAGACGAGATCGGAGTCAGTCAGTTCAGGGAAGACGGCGACTTCAGGAGCGAGGAGAGCATCGAGCTTCTCAAAGAAGCTGACATCGTGGTCTCAAACCCTCCGTTCTCTCTCTTCCGCGAGTACGTCGCTCAGCTCATGGAGTACGACAAGAAGTTCATCATCCTCGGCAACCAGAACACGCTCACGACGAAGGACATCTTTGAGCTGGTGCGGGCGAACAAGCTCTGGCTCGGCTACAACAACGGGGACATGTCTTTCAAAGTTCCCGCCCACTATCCTCCCCGGGACACTCGATTCTGGATCGATGAGGACGGCCAGAAGTGGCGCAGCTTTGGCACGATGTGCTGGCTCACCAACCTGGACATCGCGAAACGCCATGAGGATCTGATCGTGTGGAAGAGCTACGATCCCAAGGTTTACCCGTCCTACGACAACTTCGATGGGATCGAGGTTGCAAAGACTGCCGACATTCCAGCGGACTACGACGGTGTGATGGGTGTGCCGGTCGGCTTTCTCACGAAGCACAATCCCGATCAGTTCGAGATTGTCGGCATTACGAAGACCTGGGCGAAGCTTGCTACCAAGAAGTACCCGACGCAGACGCAGGTCAGCTCGACGGGCAGGCGCAGCCAGGTCGGCAAGCTGAACGATGGTGCCGTGCTGGAGGTCGCCACTCCGCCTGCCCGCAAGACCCACTACATCGTGGATGGCAAGACCTACATTCAGACCTATCCCCGCATTCTCATCCGCCGTAGGAGCAAGGACGCTTCATGAAGATCACCCCCATCGAACTGACCCTCCGCGAGCTTGCCGAAGGCTATCTGGACAATGCTGAAGGTGGAGTGGTCGCCTTCGATGGGAATCTGGATATCCGGCCTCCCTACCAGCGCGAGTTCGTCTACAACGAGAAGCAGCGGCGCGCGGTGGTCGAAACTGCTTCCAAGGGCTTCCCGCTGAACGTGATGTATTGGGCAGTGCAGGAGGACGGTACCTTCGAGGTCATCGACGGCCAGCAGCGAACGATCTCCCTCTGCCAGTACGTGGATGGCGAGTTCGCCATGCCGCTCTTCGGGAAGCCCGAACAGCGCTACTTCAACAACTTGCAGGTGGATGAGAAGCAGAGGCTCCTCGACTATAAGATCACCATCTACCTCTGCGAAGGCGAGCCGAGCGAAAAGCTCGACTGGTTCAAGATCATCAACACTGCCGGCGAGAAGCTGACCAACCAGGAGCTGCTGAACGCGATCTACAGCGGCCCCTGGGTATCGAGCGCCAAGCAGTACTTCTCCAAGACCAACTGCCCCGCCTACCAGCTCGGCAGCGCCTATATGAGCGGCGTACCGATCCGCCAGGACTACCTGGAGGATGTGATCCAGTGGATCAATGACGGCGATGTGGAAGGCTACATGGGCCTCCACAAGGACGACCCCAACGCGAGCAAGCTCTGGATCTACTTCCAGACTGTCATCGAGTGGGTCAAGGCCACCTTCCCCCACTACCGCAGCAACATGAAGGGCGTGAAGTGGGGCCCGCTCTACAACCGCTTCAAGGATGAGATCATCGACGCGGACGCACTGGAGGCGCGCGTCAGTGATCTGATTCTCGATGACGAGATCCAGCGCAAGTCTGGAATCTTCGCGTATGTGCTGGACGGCGATGAGCGCCACCTGAACCTGAGATCCTTCTCGGAGAAGCAGAAGCGCGAGGCCTACGAGCGCCAGAAGGGCGTTTGCCCAGTCTGCAAGAAGCACTTCACCTTCGAGGAGATGGCGGGCGATCACATCGTGCCCTGGAGCAAGGGCGGCAAGACAGTCGCGGAGAACTGCCAGATGCTCTGCGCCTTCGACAACGGCAGCAAGGGCAACCGCTGAGGCCAGCCATGGACGATCTTGAAGAGCAGCGGCGGAAGCGCCGGGAGCGGGACGAGCTGCTGAGCACGCCGAACTGCTCCGAGTGCCTACACCGGATGGAGCCTGCGCTCATCGGTACCGATGCGGTCTGGCGATGCCCGAACTGTGGCCATGTCCAGGAGGATGGCTGACAGCACGAAGAAGGCCGGGAACCGTCAGCAGGTTCCCGGCTTTCTGTTGTGTCGCACACCAGCTCAAGCAGCCTGCTCCCACTCAAGATCCCGAGCCTCGATCAGCCCGGAGATCAGCACCGAGGCCGTGCCTCGCGTGAGCGTGCCGAAGGCCATCCAGAGGGAAGCGTGGCTCATCTTCAGCAGCTCGGAGAGCAGCCGGATCTGTTCTGCAGTTGCTGGCCTCTGGTAGCCATCCTCAGCGTGCTCATCCATGCTCGCTCGCTGGGCATCGATCCTTTCGAGCTCGTGCTCAATCGCGTTGAGGTCAAGCATGGGAGGAGTCCCTCGTGGGGTAGAAGTGTGGGTGGCCGTAGTCGCGGCAAAGAAGGGCCTCCCGCGCCAGCTCATTTTGTGTGGGTCCGGTCGATGACGAGGCGTTTCGTTTCGCCATCTCTATCGCTTCAAGCGTTAGGCGGATTGCGGTTGACTGTTCGCTCGTGTCAATTACAGTCAAGTCAATGTCCTCGATGTGGACTGTGATGCCCGACTCAGTTATGTCTTCGAGGAGACTGAGGGCATGACCGGGTCGCCGGTTGATCGCGCTCAACGTGGGAAATGTCAGCGTGGTCATGCCATCTTCTCCTCTGCTTGTTCCGCCTTCTCCTTGTCTGCCGCGCGCTTGGCGGCTTCGAGCTTTCGAACGGCTTCCTGCTCTTCCTTCTGTTGGGCTCTGACTGTGCGCCTCAGTTCGGGATCCCGCTCGATGCGCTCTTCGTCGCTACCCTGTTCGATTGCCTTCGCCACAGTGGCGCGTGCCACTCCGTATATCTTCGCGATCTGGCTCTTGGACAGCCCCGCCGCGAATGCCTTCGCCGCCTCCGTCTTCTGTCGCTTCGTGAGCGCTGGCTTCCTGCCGATGTGCTTCCCGTCAGCCTTCATCTGTGCGAGCCTGCGTCGGGTTCGATCAGCGATGAACTCTCGCTCAAGCTCAGCCACCATCGAGAGCACGAGGAAGAGGGTTCGCCCCTCGAAGGTGCTGGGATCGTGGATCGTGCCACCGATGCCGAGCTTCACCTTCTTCTGCTCCAGGAGTCTGCCGACCTCTCCCAGCTCCTCCATGTCCCTGCCAAGGCGGTCAAGCTTCACCACATGAAGCTCATCGCCTTCCCGAAGCTCTGCGAGAACCCGTTCCAGCGCCTCGCGCTTCTGCTTGCGGCTGCTGATGATCTCGTGCTCGATGTAGCTTCGATCCACGCCGAAGCTCTCCACCTGGGCGATCTGGTCTTCGAGGTCCTGTTTGGCTGTACTTACTCTGGCGTAGCCATATTTGGTCATGGTCGTGCCTCCTCCGTCGGTTGTTGACACGGCCAAATATCAAAGCGACTTGTCAGCCGTTTCTTTCACCCCTCAGCCATGCTGTGCTCCGTTCTGAGCCGCTACTACTGAGACTCATCCTGACCGTGTGAGCCGATCGGTAGATGACATGCTGAAAGCAGTAGAACCCGTTATCGAACTTTGGATCGTGGTCCCGTGGTGTCGCACACCAGTGGGACACTGAGGCGGCTTCGCCCGACTGTATGATCTGGCTAGTCGAGTTGAGAGAGCGGGCTGCGGTGAAGTACAACGACGAGGAATCCATCAAGAAGGAGCTGGGAATCGACTCCTGGCGGAACCTCTCCCGAGACAAGATAGTGCGGTTCGCGGCGATGATGCCGGACATGGACACCGAGGTAGCGCTCAAGATCATCGAGCAGTTCCCGGCCTTCAAGGAGTTCGCTGAAGAAGTCGTGGACACGATGGAGAAGGCCCATGTCTCGACGCTCGATGCGAACACTCAGAGTCAGGATCAGGTTCACCTCGCCTATCAGGAGATCCGCGCCATCCTCAAGGGACAGCTGGAGAAGGACGACCTGAGCTGGGAGGAGAGAAAGTTCCTCATTGAACAGATCCAGGACACCGGACGGCAGCAATTCCAGAAGGACACTGAGAACAAGAGCTTCCTCGACACCCTCTTCGGCAAGGTCGTGGTCGGTGCAGGCGTAGTGGTCGCCGGAGCCCTTGTCTTCGTAGGAGCCAAGGTCATCGCCGAGAACGGCCCGGACGGAATCCTCGACGCCTGAGCCCAAGGGAAGAGCCTCGATCCGAGCGCGGAACGCTGCCCGCTGGTGTCGCTCGCCGGACCACTAGCCCTGAAGCCGCCGGAGCATGTTGGCGAGAAGGATGACAGAGTCTGCCGCGATCCCGGCCTCGGTACGAGTCGCGGTCTCCCGGCGATGCTTCACCGCCTGTGCCAGTTCCACAGCAGCCCGAGCAAGCTTCCGAAGGTGGGAACTCTCGGGACCAGGCAGCTCAACCTCGATGTAGCGGTCGAACCGAGCCTTCGTTCTTGCCACCGAAGGCTCCTCCTCACCAGCCGAGCCGTGTCTGTCATGGTCGTAGACCACTGCCGACAGGGCTTCGAGCACAGCGATGCAGTCGTTGCCGATGTTGGAATAGTCCTGCTGGGTCGAGGCCATGTTGAAATGCCGCCGCATCTCAGAGATTTCTTCGTCTACCCGCGGCCAGCCTACGACCGGATGGGGAGATATCCCAGAGGCAAGAGTCCATTCGAGAGTTGCCGCTTCACGGCGTTCGAGCTGTTCGTGGAGCGGATCGAAGAGGCCGTTGAGGATGTCTCGGCGGGCCTGCCAGCTGCCGTAGCCATCGTTTCTGAGCCAGTAGCTGCGGAAGCCCTCGAAGTCTCGAAACGGCAAGCTGAAATCCGAGATGCCGAGGCGCTGAAGTACCCGTGTGAGCGTCGTGGCCATAAGAGCTGAGTCATCCCTCGATAGGGATGAGCCGGAGGTTCCGTACAGCTCGAACTCGCTGTGGACGAAATGGGCCAACGCCGCCGCCAGCTCGACATCCGACGTCTCGCCCAGCGGTCCGCTCGCCGCCTGCTGGAGGAGCGGTTCGTTGAGCTGTGGAGTCGCAGCTGAACCCCACGGGTCGGTATCGGAACTCCGGTTGTAGAAGTCATCTGCCCTCACACCCATCGAGCGTACCGATACACACAGACACCCGTCCCACGCCAGGTGGCCACCACGGCGGCGGCGCCGGCGATGCCCGACATCAGTGCTATGGCTACGATGCCAAGTAAACCGAACGAGACGAAACGAGCCGACCATTGGCGTTGACACACCACCTCAAGAGCAAGCTCTCTCCGGTTCGTCCGTTTCTGGCTAACATCGCTCCTCAGCTCGCCCTCGCCGGAAGTCGGGGAAACATCGGCAGGGAGGCAGCACGCGAGCTTCGGTTCAACTCGCTGACCGCTCATCAGCTGGCGGTTTCTATCCCACGCGAAGTCGAGGACAAGCGCAGCCACGGAGCGCCCGTCGGAACAGCGTTCGACTACCGCGCAAGGATGATGCTCGGCGGCTTCGCACTCGAGGAGACCGTGGCAGTTGCTGGCCTCGAATACTTCAGCCGGAGCACCACCGGCATCAGCCGCGGGAAGCACATGGCCAGAATGCTGACAGAGGGCCTGGCGCTTGCGGATGCAGAGGGAAACATCAGTGATCCAGAAGCGCTCGACCGCTTGGCTGTTGTTCTGGCGTGGTGCGAGAGCTTTTATCGCGCTGGCGTCCCCACGGTCGTCCGTGGTTCCCTGGGCAGACAGCTGCGCAAGGCGAAGAGCGCCGAGATGCTCTTGGAATCCATCGATCCGATGATGCTGAAGGATCTTGCCGCGCTCAGGGCTGGATCTATCGATCAGATCGACGCATGGATTCAAGCGATCACAAGCGGGCTTCGGTTCGAGCCGAATCCTGTCTTCACTGGGAGCGGACTGGTCGGTGGTGCCGATGGAGATTGGATTCTCGGCGATACGCTGATCGACTGCAAATCCACTGAAACGCTCACGAACCCCTGGATCAGGGATACCCTCTTCCAGCTACTCGGGTACGCGCTACTCGATCTCGATGATTCACTTGCCATCCGACAGATCGGGATCTGGCTTCCCCGCCGTCAGGCGCTCCAGACCTGGAGTCTCGATGAAGTGCTGGGTGAACCGGCCGACACAGCCCTACCCCGGTTGCGCTCGGATTTCGAGAGCACCATACAGGCCTGGAATGAGGAGCGCCTAGCCGCGTCGCGAGCCCGGCGAGAAGCCATGGCGAAATGGCGCGAAGAGTTCGTCGCTGAGATGCGGCGCCGAGAGGAAGCCGAGCTCGCCCGCGAAGAAGAGCGGAAAGCCAAGCGCAGAGAGGCGGACCGTAAACGACGCGAGGCGAAGAAGGCTCAAGGCCAATCCGCCTAGTTCAGACGAACGAAGGTCCTCGATCCAACTTCGGATCGTGGACCTGGGTGTCGCACACCAGCTCATGGGTAGGTGATTTCAAGAAGCTCAGCGGCAGTGAGTTCGAGACAGGTCGAGGCCATCTGGCCAGGGGTTCCGGGCTGATCCCCCGGCAGGTTGTAGTAGACAGCGAAGCGGCGAGGATTCCGGAGCATCCGCCCCGGCTCCCGGTGGTCCCGCACCAGCTTGGAGAGCCGGACTCCAGCGACCGGCCCTCCAGCGGATTCCCGGGCGATAGCCTCGGCTCGATCCATGATGGCTGTATTGCCCATGCTTGTTCCTCCTGTTGTGTCGCACACCTCTCAGGGAAGAGAGATCTGCCCCGCCCACTCCTGCCTGAAGCTGTAGTGGCTTTGAGTTGATTCCTTTTGGCTCCCGATCAGCCAGTAGCGGGACTCGCCTCGCGGTGCTTCGGTCAGGCTGTAGAGCCGGTTGCGGATGATGATTGGTTCGAGAGGTTCAGTGATGTTCTCCATGGCGTCCTCCTCAGTAGCTGATCCGCGCTTCGCGCATGAAGTCATTGAGGCTGACCAGATCCCGAAGGCACTCGTAGAGTTCGGGATGGCTGTTCTTGAAGTAGGGCTGCTTGAAGAGCCAGAGGCAGTAGCTCCGATCCTCGGCGACCTCTTCAAGAAGGTGGCCTCGGTGCTTTCCAAAGGGGAAGGTTCCAGCGGGTGCGTTTACGATTTCCATTGGTCATGAGTTCCTTGCTTCCTCCCGCCTCAGCGGGGTTGGGGGTGAATGGTGGGTAGGTCTATTCCGCGCGCCATCGCACGCGCTGCTTGTCTTCGTCGTAGTAGGCAATCATCGGACGCCGCTTCTTCTTGTTCTCGCGTTGGAGGCTCGTGATGAACTCGAACCGCTCCAGCTTGCGTGCGCGAAACTTCATCTTCTGAGTGAAGTAGCGCCCATCGGGGAACCCCTCGAAGCGGTAGATGTCTTCACCCGTATCGATGTAGACCTGCCGTCTGAATGTCCAGGCAGCCTTCTTCTTGTACTTCCACCAGATCGAGACATACTCACGCCTGTTGAAGGTCCAGGGGCGGCTGACTTCGAAGTTGCCCTTCCAATAAGGCTCCCGCGCATCGAGGATCCAGATCATGCCCGCGTAGAAGCTTTCGCGCTCACGGATCTGCTCAGGGTTGATCGGAGAATGCTGAACCTCGCAGATCAGCCCGTTGTTCAGCACCATGTCAGCCCTGTGGCGTCCGAGCACAATCTCCCGGCGTTCGACAGGAACTACGCTCTGCCAATCGAGATGCCAGGGTGTAGTGCCCTCGTGCCAAGGATCACAGTCTTCTGTTGAAGCGTGCGCCCAGTGCCAACTCACAATCGACCCGCACTTAGCGATCAGGTCGCTCCCACAGATAGGGCAGATGTCCTTGGCTCCGGGTGTGGGCGTGGTTCTACTTGATCCGTATAGCATGTCCGTTCTCCTAACAGCCGACAGGCTGAATACTCAATAGGCCAGCTCTTCGGTGTAGCCGAAGAACTCTTCTAGCTCGTCCTCGTTATCGACTCCGGGCACGAATGAGGGTCGAGCCGCAGGCGTCCTCGCAAGATCCTCTTTCTTGTCCGTGTCGTCCTCGTCTGTGGCCGTGCGGAAACGGATGCCTTTGACCCAGAACCGAGCCTTCGCCGCATCTTCGGCAGTAGAGAGATTGCCGGGGGGATCGGCGAGCGGATGGCTGCTGGAAGGCCCGGTAGTGGTCGAGTGGACGGGTGTGAGCTTGCCGTCAACGCGAGGCACCTTCACTCGCTGCTTGTACTCGGCCTTGGCCTCCAGGAAGAGCGCGTGGGATTCCAGGGCCGCAGTGAACTTCTGCTTCGACCCTGGTTCCCGACCGGACTCCTTCATGCTCATCTTGAAGGTCTCATAGAGGTCCGAGAGGAGAACGAAACGCTCTTCGTCCTTCACGATGTAGTCAGTCCACCAGTACCCGATTTTGTCCTGCTGGTAGCGCCACTCCTTCTGCGCGTCGATCATTGCCTGAGGCACAGGCGGCTCTTGCTTGTTCGCTGCAAACCACTTGACGGCTCCCTCTACAGCCCAAGCCATCGCGGCCTTCAGGATTTCCGGGTTCTGGTTCGCCTTGTTGAGCGCTGGGTTCCTGAGCCGCGTGCTGGCCGGTGCTGTGGCGGGGTCGTAGTTCTCTGGCCGCACATACTTGTTGGGCATCGAGAAGACCTTGAGTCTTCGCCAGGTTCCCTCATCCAGGGCGGTGATTCGCGGCAGTTCGTTGGTGGTGATGAAGTTCGTGGTGATGACCTTGAATGTCTCCTCATCCTTGAACTTCTGCGCTCCGCGCATCTTGTCGGTTCCTGTGATCTTCTTCACGGCTTTGTCATCGAGGTGCTGGCCCTCACCCGTCTCTTCGAAGAGGTTGAGCCGCACGCCCTTGAAGCCGCTCCGTGAGAAGGAGTCATTGCCGCTGAGCATGTCGGAATCCAGGGTTTCGCTGTAGTCGCCCAGCATGTCGACCACCGTGTCAAGGAAGGTGCTCTTGCCGTTGGCTCCGCCGCCGACGAAGAAGTAGACAGAGGGGTCGGAGGGCTGGTAGCCCGTGAGGCCCTGGCCCACGATCACTTGTAGGTATTCCAGGGTGGACGGTTCGAAGGCGGTGAGAATCTCGTCCCAGAGGTCAGACTTGGCTCCCGGTTCGTATGCCACGCCAGCGCGCTTGGTGAAGTAGTCCTCTGGCGTAGCTGCTCTCAGCTCACCTGTGGAGAGGTCCACAACACCGCCCGGCGTGAGCAGCAGATCCGGATTAGCGTCGAAGATGTCAGAGGTTCTGGTGTTCCCACCGAAGAAGGTCTGTGCTGCACTGCTGGCAGATGCCTTACCTCGATACCTGTCGGCGCGGGCGATGAGCCGGCCTTCCGTCTTCTGCTGTTCCTTGTACTCGTCGCTGTCAGTGCCACTGGCCTCCTCAACCTTCGCAAGGCGCTCGTTGCTCTGTCGCAACAGCTCGGGGAAGATCTCGTCGGTGATCCACACCTGAATCGCAGTGGATACCTCCTCGCCGTTGATCTCGCCCCAGGTTCCCCGGGACGCATCGAAAGCCGAGCGGGTTTTTTCACGCCATTCACGGATTGCCATGTATCGATGACCTTGCGCGTCAGCGAAGCCACGAGCGACACCGATGTCGGTGAAGAAGTCGCCGGTGAGATAGGGCACTTCGTAGGCAAGAGCGTCCTCGTTCTGCTCTTCATCCAGCGCCTTGCTCCGCTTGCGAGAGCCGGTGAAAGTGAGTGATGGCGTGAAGATCTCATGCGCCTCGATTCCAGAGAGGAAACCGGCCTCAGCTTGGCGCTGAGCGCAGCCTGGCTTGCAGCCCTCCCTGTGGCCGGAGGCAATCGCTGCCTGGATCACCTCGGGGAGGAAATCGTGCTCGAAGTCCGGGCCGACTACCTTTCCGATGCTTCTGGAAATGCTGAAGATCTTGCTGTGGCGCCCATCGCCGCTCCCGAGGGATGCCATCTCGCTCAGCATGGTCTCAACAGAGTTCCGCTGCTTCTCACTGAGCTTGGCCTCAGGATACAGATCAGGGTTTGCCTTGCGCTCAGCCTGACGCTGGGCGTACTCCTCGATGCGGCGCTGCCGCTCAGCTTCCGCCTCCGCTTCTTCGCGCGCCTTATCCTCAACGGTCTTGAGCATCTTCTTGGATCGAAGCAACTCGCTCAGCCACTCGGGGATTTCGGCAACGGGAGCATCATCAATGACCTCGTAGGCGACACGGCGCGACTTGTCCAGCTCCAGCATGGGATCGCCGTCTTTATCAAGAACGGGCGCACCGTTCTCATCGAGCACGGGAACCTTCGGCCAAGCGACGGAACCTGGGCCGACAACATAGCCGCCAGTGCCGCGAGTGTCGATCGCTGAGGCGAGATCGCCAGAGGCGGTTTTCAGCCAGGTTCCCTCAGGTGCCTTGAAGTAGTAGTGGTATCCGCCGGATGTGGTGGCCACCGTCAGGGTCTTGGGCTGAGTGGCTCCCTGCTCTTCAAGGATGGCCTCCCACTGTTCGACTCCGTCTACTAGCTCGCCATCCTTGGCCTGGTGGTTGCGGTCCACATCGATCACAAGAAGGCCGGAAGCTGAGCAGTCAACTCCATAGCCGGTAGCGCTCTTGGGAAGAGCCTTGGGGTAGTTTCGCCAGCTCTTGACTCCACTTGCGAGCTTGGGATTCTTGTCGAGAGCGACAGGGAAAACGGTAGCGCCCGCGAGAGCGGGATGAACGATAGCAGCCATTTCGGCATCTCCTGATTTTGGATCTGATTGCCCGACCGTGCGACGGGGCAAAGTCCCATATCAAAACGGCCGAACAGCAGTCAGAGGATCGAGCTACCCATAAGAAAAGCCCTCGGATTGTGAAGAGGATCCGAGGCCAGGAGGCCAACTCATTCACAATCCGAGGGCTGAAGCGTTGGGCACGACTCCAAGCTCCCCGAGAAGGTAAGACTCTTATATCAATACGGGAGCATCTGGCTTGCGTGAGTGCTCAAGCGCTCCTGAGTTGAGGAGGACACCACTTAGGGCACCGGAGGACACCACTTCTGAAAAAGTGGTGTCCTCCCAGAGGCCCGATCTCATACGCCCTGTAGCCTGTTGGGTCGCCTGAGGACACCAAGACACCGCTTTGGCAGCAACTGCTCCAATGTAGGAGAAAAGCGATTCCCCTTCTCTCCTTTTTCCTCTCGCGTAAAACTTCAGAAAAAGTGGTGTCTTGGTGTCCTCAGTGAGAAAAAACAGCTAGAGCCCCGATATCTGCGCGGTTCTAGGAGGACACCACTTTTTGGCGAGTGGTGTCCTCCGGTGTCCAAGTGGTGTCCTCGCTCCAGCCCGTATCCTCAGTCGTGGTGTCGCACACAAGCAGCAGAGAACCCCTCCCGACACAGGACTGCCCGCCCCAGCCTGTAGATAGGAGAGGCGGGCAGGTTGTGCGTTGGACTGTCGAAAGTGTCTCAGAACGCAGGAGCTGGTGAGTCAAAGGGGAATCTTCGTGAGCCCCAGCTCTTCGATTGCTGGATCGAGCCTGCCCGTGTCCTTGAGCCTCTCCCGGTCAGGCACCTCGCCATCGATCTCCCAGTTCTCCAGCCTCGTATGGCAGACCATCCAGCCTCTACCCTTAGAGCGCTTGTCCATACAGAGAGCGATCGCATCCCGCCTGCTCATGGCGAAAAGTGCTCTAGGGGGCCTGGTGGATAGGGGGCCGTAGGCGAGGAAGATCACGGAGAGCCGTCCGCTGTCCTCCAGCCACTCCTCATAGGCCGCATCCTCTTCTGGAGTGTTCTCCCGAGCGATCATGCTGATGCCTCCTGCATGAGTGAACGGACCCGGCTGCGAAAGCCACCGGCTTTCAGCCCACGCGCCCGCTCGTAGGAACCGGGGTCAACTTCCCTGAGTCGTGAATCAACGGCTGCTGGCGTCGAAGGATTCCCCGCGAGACTGAACCGCATCCAGTAGGTGTCTTCCTGTGCCAGGGATTCGAGTACATCTGGCGGTGTCATCAGATTTGCAGCCACGCTCTGGCGAACATCGGCACTTGGATCTTCGGCAAGCTGACGGAGCACACTCTCAGGTGTGCTCCAGTTGAGAGCAACCCTAGATCTGATCTCCAGATCCCGACTGCTGGCGTAGTCAGCCAAACGCTCCGGGCCTCGCTCGTCCTGTACTTCGACCTCCAGCTCCCTGTTTCGGTAGCACTGGCGTAGGCGCTCCTGCTCAGCGTAGAACGGCTGCATATTCACACTCATCTTGTTCTCCTCCAGGTGAAGATCCGCCCGTCTGAGCGGTTCTGCTGTTCTTCTACCGAGATTCCGAGTGAGTGTGCGCGCACCAACAAAAAGATGGGCCGGTGCCGAAGCACCAGCCCATCTGCCGCAGAACTACCCGCTCCTCAGCGAGTGAGGAAATCCTGAGCGTAGGTAGTAGCCGTGAGATCGATGGCGTTGATCTTCTTGGCTACATCCTTTCCAGCCTTGGAGATATTGCCGTTCTTGCCGAAGAGGTCGCCGCCGAAGAAGACGAAGAGAGCAGCGAGCACGGCCATGGCGGCGAAGGTCAGGAAGCCAGCGAACTGACGCTTCCAGAGTAGGACGACAGCCACGACGGCGATGATGCCGACGAGTACGGGGCCGATCCAATCGCTGATTGCCGAATCAACGAGGTTGCCGAGCGCAACGGGGATGAGTTGGTGCATGGTGATTCCTCCAGATGAGTGCTGTCCCTGCTGGGACGCGACTCATATCGAGGCGGTAGCTGCGCCTCTGAGGCTGTCTCACCTCCAGATCGTCGGGATGTGCGCCTCCTGCCCGTGAGCGTCTTAGATCGCAGGATCTGGCGAGTCAGGGGCGATCGCTGCCTGTTCCGCGCTGCGCTGTGCCCTCATCGCGCCTCTACGAGAGTTCGGTGCAGTTGGAACACGATCCTGCTGATTTCTCGATATGACATCTCATCGCCAACCACGGCGGGATCACAGGAGGTAGACCCATGGCAAACCCAATCGCAATCAGGACCGCAAAGAAGATCGCAGAAGAGGCGGCAGGCCGGAGCGTGAGCTACGACCGGGTATGGATCGAGAAGGGGATGAACGCTCATCTCAACGGCTACGAGGTTCGCTTCACCCTGCCCCGCACTGATGGATTCTTCATCTGCGACGAAACGCTCGATCTCACAGCGGAGGAGTTCGCAGACTACGAGGCCTGGCAGGAAGCTCGCTGACATCCACAACACGAACCCCGGCACCTACCATCAGGTGCCGGGGTTCTTTGCTGTCGGCAGGCTACTCCGCCTGTTCCCTCGCTCGCTTCGCTGCGAGGAAAGCGTCGTAGCCGCTCAGCCCCGGCTTCCTCCTCGGCGCTGGCACGACAACTTCAGGCTGCACGAGCATCTTGGCCCGCCGTCGAGCTTCCATCTCGGCAGCGTGCTGTGCTGCCTTCTCTCGCTGGGTGAGTGGTTCTAGCACATGCTCAACCTTGCCGCGCTCCACGATCTCATCGATCGCCTGCTGTGTCTCCACTTTCTTCCTCCATGCTCTCGCCTCGGTGGGCGTCATCCGTGTTCCGTCCGCCCAGAAGGTCTGGGATCGCTCTGCAGTCCTGATGGCGTAGCCGCCTCGAATCAGCGGGGCTATTGTCTGGGGCCGCTTATGGATGGCAACTTCGCCGCCTCCAGCCTCAGCAATACCGAGCGGTGTGCTGTGCTCGTTGTACCAACAGGCCCGCTCAGCTATGCAGGGCATCCATCTACTGGTTCTGCTGGAGTAGTGCAGTCTGTGATCTGTCATGGTTCCCCCCATCTGCCTGGGATCCATATCAGTTCGGTGCAGTTAGAACACTCGGTGAGCGTGTGCGGTTGTGTCGCACACCTCGCGCGCGAGGCCGGCAACAATCGCCAGGAAAACAGGATCCATGTATCGTCATGCGCGCTGGACGGTATCAGGCAAAGGTTGCAGCCTTGGGGCTGAGACGCCCGCCAGAGCATCGAGGGGACCGACGCTCTAGGCTGCGCGCTCAGACTGCGATTTCGGCATGTCCTGAAGGCACGAGAAAGCCCCCGGCCGATGGGGTGGCCGGGGGCTTTCCTGTTGGCACTGATCAGGCCTGGATGCTCATGGTTGAGCAAGAACCGCTGCCGTAGGAATCCAGTGAAGCGGAGCTGTCGTAGCGGTAGATGACTTCGCCGTCCGCGAGGACCTGAGTCTCAACGGTGAAGCTGCCGAGCGGCAGATCGCTGATGGTGATCTCCTGACCGACAGCCCTGGCATCGTGGGCGGTCATGGTGGGAGCACCTGCGCCCCGGACTGTAGTGCGAATCTCATCCAGCTCGGGGAACTCGCTGGCATCCCAGCTCAAGATGAGCTGCGCCGTGCCGAGCTGGCTGTTGGGATCCAGGCGGCAAGTGAGGTTCGGCGCAAGCGTAGGATCCTCGGCAGCCTGCTGAGTGGATTCCTCCTCGCTGCAATCCTTCCCGCCGTGGAGCGTCTGGAGCAGCCTCTCCTCATCAGTCCTGGCCTCGATGCAGAAGCTTCCAGCAGACTGGCCGCCGAGAGCGGGTGCGGGGATGAGCGAGTTGGGGCCGCCGAAGATGAGCATGGCGAGGCCGATGCAGATGAAGTAGGCGCCCGTGCTGAGCCTCTCCCGCTTGGTGCTCTTCGCCTTTGCGATTTCTTGAGTGTTCTTGTCCATGATGATCTCCTCCAAGGTCAATCAGGTTGAGAAGCCATATCAATATGCAAGTGCGAGCGCAGTTAGGTAGATGTTGGCGGCATGAGAGAAGCCCCCGGAGCTGGAGGCATCCGGGGGCTTTGTGCGTTTTCAGATCAGGGGTTCATGGTGAAGGTGCTGGAAGTAGCCGGTTCTTCGAGTTTCAGAGTTGCGCCCTTGCCGTAGGGATCTACCCTCCAACCCGTCGCGTCGCTTCCCTTGAGCTTGATCTTCTGGTTGGAGGGAGCGTAGCGGAGGGTGTAGGACTCGCCCGAGAAATGGGCGTTTATGCGTATTGGCGCTATTACCGTTGCTGAATCCACCTCTTCTCCGCGAAAAATCGGGTGATCACTTGGGATCCATTGCCCGCATTTGATGACCGCAACAGTCTCGTGTTCCACGTTTCCAAAGCGCATGCGGCCACATTGTCCTCCACTCTCGAAGACATCGACGGGTTCTCTACTCTCGTCGATGGCAAAGAAATCGATCACCTGCGCCATCCCATATGCATCTGGTATCGGAACATCGATCTGGAATGACACCATTACTGCAGTATGAGTTGCGGTCGGAGGCAATGTCGTGGGTGGCTGCGGGGTGGGCGGCTGGGTAGTAGGCGGCTCGCTCGGCTCAGGGGACGCGACGGCTTGACTCCCTGCGTAGCCCACATTGCTGTCAGTGTCAGAGGCTTTGATCAGGAACTCGCCATCACCGGGTGCGGCTGATGCGCCGCCAGCCATCAGGGGTAGGGCGAGTGCGAGAGCTGCTGCGCCTGCGATACCGATCCACAGTCCGCGCCTGGGCGGCTTGCTGTTGGTGAGCTGGGTCTCTTGAGTCTTGATTCTCATAGTGATCTTCCTCCATTTGTCGAGATCGAGATCCCATATCAATACGCAAGTGCGAGCGCAGTTAGGTAGATGCTCACGGCAAAGAAGGAGGGCCACAGCCGCTAGGTCGGCTATGGCCCTCTTGATCTGGAGGAGATCATTCTTCACAACACCAAGGAATCCGAGAGTAGAGATCAGCACCCTCGGCGGATGGATATCAGAACGGTGCTCATGCCAGACCGAAGGAGCGAGCAAGCTGCTTCCTCACCCGCGCCTGTGCCCGGGCATCGCCCTCCATGCTTCCGAAGAAGTCCAGCATCCATCCCGTGATCTGGGGAAGGTGCAGCTCCTTGCTGAGGCGGCTGGGGAGCTCGACGAGCCACACGCCATCGCTACCGAGCACCCGCTTGGCCACCACATTCCGAGTCCAGCCAGTGATCCGCACCGCCCGCCTGGTCAGCCTCCCGAGCTGTTCCACCGCGAGCCGGATGAGGCTACGGCGTGCCTGGGTCGGCTTCCGTTCCCAGACCTTCTTGGGAGTCGTAGCGAGCACAGCGGCGGCGGGCGCCTCTTCAGTGAGCCGGGGAAGAACCCCGTCGCGCTCCATGCGCGCGCAGGCTTCCCGCTCAGCCTCATCCCGCTCATCCTGATAGCGGGCGCTCAGCTCTTCTCGCGCGGCGAGCCGGTAGAGCTTCCAGCCCTTGTCCTCGCTGAGCGCAAGCTGCTCGAGGGTGTGGGTGGCTGTTGCAGGATTGCGGACAACAGTCAATCTGATGGCAGGGTCGGTGGAGCTTGCGAGCATCGCGAGCGCCCCGGGGTCCGTACTCTTTTCGGCGAGCTCGAAGGGCTTGTAGCCGGTGGGGACAACAGCCGGCCCGGAGGCTGGAGCACTCTCGGGATCGCTGGCCTTGGCCTCAGCCTTGGCCTCAGCCTTGGCTTCGGCCTCAGCCTTGGCTTCAGCCGCAGCACGCGCCTCTTCCTCGGCCTTCGCCCTTTTCGCCCTCCAGCGCAATGACTCGCCACGAGGGAGCTTGTTGCCCGCCTCATCGTAGACCTGGCATCGCTGCTCCGTGCCCATCGAATACTTCCCATCGATGAGGCCGCTGATGGTGAGCACCGTGCTGTGGCCGTGGGTGGAGATCTCAGCTCCACCGGCCTTGGCGATCCCGACTGGATCGGTGTGAGCCTCTCCGTAGGGGCATCGGTACTCAGCGACGCAGCGCATGTAGCGTTGTGTCGCATCACTCCAGTGGTAGCGCATTGTGATTGCCTTGCTCATTACCAACCCTCCTGCCTTAGCTCGAAAATCGATCTGCCTGTTCGCTCGCTCTCGCCAAGCAGTGGCAGATCCCTCTTGGTGAATGACGGCAGCAGCTTGGCCGCTGCCGAGTCTCGATGCCCTCGCATCTGTTCAGCCGCCTCGATGCCGACCACATGCTCGCCGCCGGTTGAGCAGCTTGCTGGGTCTTCGCACCATTCGGGTTCGGTAGCTCCCCAGGGCAAGTGAAAAACCAGAGTGGCGAGCGTTGCTTTCTCCTCCGGCGTTAGCTTGTGCTGATCCATAGTTGATCCCCTCCTTAGTGGGTCAGGAGCTATATCGGAGTTGCCACCATCGGCGCAGTTAGGAGATCACTTCCGCAGCTCTGCGAGCACCTTCTCGGCCTCCGCCTCATCCTCGTAGCGGATCATCCCTCCCCGGCAGTCGCTACAGGGAGGCCAGCACACTGTCGGTTCGGGCCAATCTGGATCTGCGTGGTAGCCGACCCTCTCACCCATGAGCTTCTTCGATTCCATACGCCATCACCCCTGCGAGGACTATCAGCCGAAGGCTTGCCACCATCGGCGCAGTTAGGAAAGTCGGTGAGCGCGATCCTCCTAGTCCCGAGCTGACTGTTTCCATCAACTGCTGTTGTCATTTGCTCAGGATCAAGGAGGAGCTGTGTCCCAAGCCTCACGCTCGAAAACAATCCAAAAAAGACCAGAGGATACTGCCGCCGCTGCTGCTCCCGCTTCCGCTGCTTAGGAAGCTCAGATTCCTGTTAGTCGGCTCATCGTTTGGAGCTGGGTAGTGCTGTTGCGTAAAGGTGCCAGTACTTGATGGCAGCTTTCAGCACTCCACGGGCTGTAGTAGTGGAACTGGTCTCGACAGTTGGGAATGCGTCGAGCGCTGGATGAAGGTGTGCGCACACTTCCGTAGTCCACTGGGCGGGTTCGCAGTGGAGAGGAGTGAAGACTGCTGGTGCAGCCTTCGGCGGGTTCTCAGAGGCCTACGGCCTGAGAGCAGGTTGGAAGGGTGCTTACACCTTCCAGCGGGAGACCAGAGAGGCTTCGGTCTCTGGCGGGGAGCGTAGCTCCTCGGCCCGCGCAGCGCTGGCGGGATACCGAAGATGCCTCAAGGTCTTCGGCTGGGAGCATCGCTCCTAGGGCACCGGCCACGCCGGGGCCTGATGACGAGCGGAGCTCGGCATCCTGCTTTTCCCCCCCGGGAGGTCAGCGGAGCTGTCCTCCTCACCCGCAGTCTTGAAGGCGAGTGGGGCAAAACGCACCGACGCAAGTGAAGTTTGCAGCCATGTTTGCAGTTGATTCCCTCCCGCTTTGATATCCGATGTGTGTAGTTCGCGATTCCTATGTGATCAGTCGTAGGAGCGCGATCCTAAGCCTCACTCATCGGAAAAGGAGAACAAAGATGAGCACTGCAAACACCAAGGACGCCCCCTCAACGGTTCCAAACTTCATGGAGGACGACGAGTATGAGAGCGGCGTCGCCACTCAGCCAGGGGCTGTCCAACAGCCTCAGAAGGTCGCTCAGCCATCAAGGCAGACCGTAGATAAGGCAGTGGAGAAGCCCGCAGATGCCACCATCGGCGCAGTTATGAAGGCGGAAGAGGTCGAGTCTAACCCAGTTCTCGCCACCGATCAGGATGAGTTCGACGGTGAAAGCACCGTCGAGAAGGCACCCGAAGCCACCGCTGCACCCACGGGGAAGGAGTGGAAGCAGCGCGTAGCAGCCGGTGAAGTGAAGGGGTGGGAGCACCCGAACCGGGGCAGGGATGCAGCCAGCCGGACGAAGAAGAACGGCTCTACCTATCGCAGGAAGCGGCTCGGTGAGAAGGATTTCACGGTGCTCGCGGTGCTTATGCTCCACGAGTTCCTGACCACAAAACAGGTTGGAATCATCCGTGGGATCAGCGCTCCCAGCGCTCGAAGGCTCATGCTCGGACTCCAGGAGCTGGGCGTAGTCAACCAAGAGAAGTTCCCCTATGGTCCTCAGCTCTGGTACCTCACAGGCAAGGGACTGACCTTCCTCGGGGGCGTTATGGAGATCCCGCCAACGGCTCAGCCGCTCCATCGCAAGGGCCACTTCGACATCTCAAAGATCCGTCCGAACCTACTCGCAGCGCAGATCACGGCACAGCTCATCGCTGGCACTGACACGATCCGACAGTTCGTCGAGATTCCGCTCAGCACTGGCATCGATCTGATTCCGCACATCATCCCGGAGTCCTACATCCGTAGTGAGTTCACGAAGGCGATTCAGAAGTCGGGCGGTAAGGGTGTCTTCGGAGACAGACAGAAGCGGGTCATTGCGATCCGAGACCACTGGGTGAAGCTGCGGCAAGAACCGACCGAGGACAAGCAGACGCTGTTGCGGAATCACCCGGAAGTGTGGATGACTACTGGCCGCTCAGTGATCGACGGCGGTGAAGCAAAGCACTTCCACCCCGCCGATCTGATCCTCAATCTGCTCCCCGCTGGTGGTCTCCCCGTCCATGTGGAGATCGAAACGAGCATCAAGAGCGAGAGCGAGATTCGGAAGATCATCGGCACCTACATGGATCCAAACACTCCAGCAGCGGTCGGCCCGGTGGTCTATCTCACTCATGAGAAGGCCATCGCACAGCGCGTTATGGAGATCGCTCAAGAGGTCTACGAGAAGACCACCAACATGAAGAGCAAGCCTAAGTCCGAGTGGAAGAAGCAATCTCTGGTCCGAGTCGGGCTACTTCAAGACGCTGACGGCAAACCGTTCTCAGGCAAGGTCTGGGATCTCTGAGAGCAAACGAACTGCACACAGCAGACAACCAACTGACCTTAGGAGGTCAACAACCATGGATATGAAACTGAGTAGAACTGTAAGCGCGATGGCGACCATAGCGGAGCTTGTGGGCAAGGCAAGCCTGCCCCATTCTGGCTGGGTCTCACTGGAGAAGGCGGTTCTGCACGCATTCTCTGGTGTCCATCCAACCAGCGGCGCCAGCCTGCGGAATGATCACGGTCAGCTGATCAACCTGATGGCTGACATGGAGGCCCTGCTGAAGGATGACGGCCACAGCACTGAGCTTGAGGTTCGCCGTTCAGGTCGCTACCTCCACGAAGGTGAGCAGCTCATCCGCTGGAGTGCGGCCTACGAGCTGATTCGGGAGTACAACAGCAACGACGCCGCTCGGCACTTCATCGAGCGCGAGATCGGGATTAGCAACATGCTCGACATGTGGACCCCCGGCAACACTGGACGGCTGAACTCTCCCCAGACAGCAAGCACCTGGGAGGATGCAGCATAAGAGGTGCGCGCATACCAACGGCGGCGAGGATCTACCACCCTCGCCGCCGTTCTCGTTTCGTCTTAGTAGTTCGGCCCATGCCCCTTTACGGGGTATCCGAGTTCGACTTCACGCTGGCCGTAGGGTTCCCAGCTGTACTCGTTGAAGAGAGGGATGGGTTCTCCATCTGAGTCGAAGCCGACCACCGAATAGCCGTCGATGATGTGGTTCTTATCCCCGAGCGTGTGGATGCCAACGGTTCTACTGATGGGGAGTGCGGCACGCTCATTGATGAACTCCCGGCGTACCTTCTCCAGCGCAACCGGCTCTGTGAGCCCCTGCCTAACCCAGAAGGAAACCGCCTCCTTGGCCTCCGCTGTTCCGGCGTCCCACTGAGCGGCGAAGTGCTCTTGAAGCCAGTCGAACGCATCGAACCATCGGACGATCCAGTGGTTCCCGCTGTGGTCTCGCCCTACGGAGTAGCGCTGGCCGAGGATCTGGAACAGCTCGTCCGCATCGACTCCGGCGTGCTCAGCGATGACGCCGAGCTTGATCCAACCTGAACGTGCTTCTTCCGCCAATTCCGACGCCCCTATCTCTCTGCGGACAACTTCCGGCCATCGTATCGATCGGCCAGCTACCTACAGGAATCGATGCCTCGCGCATCGTCATCCAGGATGAGCACTCTCCGGCTGTGGTAGCGCTTCCAAGACTGGAGCGCAGCCCAGAGGGTCAATGTCATCGGGGCTGTAGCAGGCGCGCCCAGACCAGCTTTCCTGCATCCTGCCGATCAGCAGCTTCAGCGCGGTCCGATGGTGTCGCCCCGGTAGAGATCGCCTTCCACATAGCTGATCACTTCGCCTGTCCGGGAGGTTCCGAGCCAAAGGTAGTCGCCCTCGATCCACTCGATATGCCAGCCTGCCGCCGAGAGAGAATCGCCCAGGGTTTCATCGGCTCCTCCGGGGAAGAAGGCTTCGCCGGAGGACGGAGGCCAGAACTCATCGAGTATGGCTTTCACCCCATCGAAGGTCTGTGGCTTCTCTGCCTCGATCCTGTCGAGCGTGAGCTGATACTGCTTCCAGTAGCTATCCATGCGGCGACGATACGCGGATGCTGGCGGGAAGGAAAACCCAGGTCAAAAGAGTTTTCCAGGGGAGTTGACTCCTACCAGGAGTCCATGAATATTTGGCCATGCGACACCACATCCACTGCTTCGAAAGGCAAACATCATGGCAAACGCAACCGCTTCCCAGACCACCGCTCCCAAGGCCGACGACTTCGACCGCAAGGACATCACTCGGATGTTCGCTCGCCTCAAGCACGAGGTCGGTGGCCTCGTCGACGACGCGAACCGCACCCGTCCCTTCTACGCCAAGAGCCGCGAGGAGGCCGTGGCCAAGCGCAACGCTGCCGTCAAGGTGCTCAACGAGCTGGCCGACCGTATCGACACCCTCAAGAAGGATGCCTGATCGGAACCAGCAGGGCCGGGGATGATCCCCGGCCCTTCCTCGTTAACCATCTACCAGAAAGCAGACCATGGCCAGTCAGGTTCTCCTCAACATCTCCGACAACGGCGGCTACTCACCCGATCAGATCAACACGAGCTTCACGCTGGGCCGGCTCCTCGAAGAGGTCGAGCAGGCAATCGAGGTCTACGGTGCAGACTCGGTCATCGTGCTCAACAACGGCCAGCGCTACGGCGCTACCTACGGCTCGATCATCGACTCTGAGTTCGGTGATCTCTTCTACAGCCCCGAGGAGGAGGAGAACTGATGGACATCGACGGCCTGCTTGAACTCATGCGAGTCTCTGCCGCCATCGCCTTCGATGCGGTGCTCGACGGCTACGAGATCATCCGCCCCTCGCTCCACTCTGCCGCCCAATCGCTGGCCGACTTCCTCGCGAAGTAGCCCGCTGATCCCAGCCCCCGGCCAATGGCCGGGGGCCTTCTCGTGCTTCATTTGAGCTGGTCTGCGAATCGTGGCGCAAGCTCGTGATCGTCGTCCGCGATCTGCTTGGCTGTGAGGCCGAAGAGTTCAGCCGCTCGCTGCACCCGCTTGAAGTAGGCGCAGTCGCATGTGTGGTCGCAGTGAGCGCGCTCGGTGTCGGTAAGTTCAGCTCGAAAGCCGCCCATCAGGATGTCGGGGTCTTCGAGCGGGGGAGTGATCTCGCACATGAGCGCGTGCCAGCATCCATCGATGTTCTGCTCAACTTCTGGCAAGCCGAAGTGCTCAGCGAAGAACTCGATGATCTCGGCATCCGTTGCTGCTGCTGCACTGTTGCTGGAGACGGCGCTCATCAACTGAGCGCCACCCGCCGACTTGTTCGAGCCGGAGAGAGGGTCGCCGCACTTTGAGCACGACACCGCTGCCTCGTGCAGAGGAAGCTCGATGAGCAGGTCGTGCACGACGGCATCAAGTTGGTCAGCCGAGAAGTGTCTCCCGAAGATCAGCGCATAGACATTGAGCTGCCTGACAAACTCAACGATCTGCGTGTTATTCGAAGAATGCGACTGCTCCAGCTCGCGCCTCAGCTCATTTGCATAGTCCTCAGCGCAGTGATCGTGGACGATGCGGCAAGTGTCCTCGGCATCGACGCAAAGAGATGCGAGGAAGTCCCGTAGCGCACCGCCGAAGATCGTCGCGATTGCCTCGGTGGGCGCGAGATCCATGAGGTAGGGATCGTCAGCACCTTCTCCCCAGCCGATCAGCGAATCGAGCAGCGCTATCCTCTGCTGTGAGGTGAGGCTGGCTCCGATCCCGCGGAGCACTTCGCGATTCACGGCAATGGCTGTCATGTTCATAGCGGATTCCTTTCTGTCTAGTTTCAGACTTCGATTGAGCCGTGGATTTCGCGATCGCCCCAGTACATGACGGCGTGATCAGCGGCGCGGCGAAGGTGATCGGCTGCACTGCAGCGCAGATCCGCGGTGAGCGCTTCAGAGTCGTCCTTGAACCCGGCAAGGAACTCTTCGACAAGCCGCTCCGGCGCTTCAGACCAGAACTTCTTGAAATCCGCATCGCCGCCGGTCTCGTCGATCAGCAGGAGCTTGCGGAATCGCTCACCGGCTGCGCGAGCGCTGCGCTCCTCCGCCTTCTTTGCCCTACTCTTGGCCTTCCTGAGCTTCCTCTCAGTCCTCGCAAGCAGCTGAAGCGAGGACTCTTCGCCGAGCTGGTCGGCGAGCTCACCCGCGAGCCCTTCGAGGAGGAACATTACGCTCATCTTTTCACCCGCGGTCTCGACCTCTTCGAGGAGGGCAACCAGGAGTTCACGCGTGAAGCCGAGCGGGCTTTCAGATGCCCACACCTGCTGGACGATGGCGTTGATCTGAGCAGTCTTGTTCGTAGTCATGGATAGTCCGTTCTGTTGTTTCAGGGGGTGAGTCGCAGCGGTTCGGTTTCCGCTGTCGGCTCTCACACCGTTGGTTTGCCGAAGCGCGAACCAGATCTGCGGAACATCCTCGAAAAACATTGATCTTTTCGGTTTCCTACAACTGATCGGGTTGATTTGACGGACATCGACTCGTGCTTTTGTAGACTATCTACAATGCGGTGGAGAAGCGATGCCGGCCACGGGAGGCGATCTCAGCGCCCGAGCCGGGTAGCCGGTGTGATCGTTCGCCCTCAGTGCGGTGGACGCAGGAGCAGGCAGCTACGACAAAGCCCGGGGCATGGATGCCCCGGGCTCATGTGTGCAGCGTGCTGACTGGTCAGTCCCGCCAGACGGGATCGATCCGCGCCTTGAACTGCGCCTCACTCTGCCGCCCCGCCTTGCCCTTCTTGATCACGACCATCTCAAGCTCACTCCGCAGGAGCCGATTGAGTTCTTCCGTCTCCTCGGGGGATGCCACATAGGGCAGCTCTTGCGGACGCTCCTTCTTGACCTTGGATTCCTCGGGGTGTCCAGGGCTCGCAGCGCGTTCGTCGATGGGATCGAAACTCTCCCCGGGCTTCTGCCCGTCTTCGAGCTGACCAGGCGTCTCACGGAGGAACGGCCCCTGGATTTCCATGAGCCATTCGAGCACTTCGCTGGTCCTCCTCAGCGGGCTCTGGGGTGCTGGCTGCACAGCGAGGAAGGCATCGAGCTGCTTCTGTAGATCGCTGCGCTCCCGGTCCAGCTCGTCGACCTGAGCGAAGGCGATAGCCGCTGGGAGTTTGCCCGCCTTGTACCCGTCCATCAGCTCATCGATCAAGCGGCTCTTCTCGCGCAGCTCATCGAACTTCGGCCAATCCTCAGCCACCTTCGGCTTCGGTCGATCAGCCGACCGCTTCTTGCTCGCCTCGTAGGCGCGGCGAACGCTCTCCTTGATCAGGTATTGCTCAAGGAGGCCCGCCGAGATCCCCACATGGCCCTTCTTACAGGCGTAGATCGCTCTGCTCCGGGTGCCTGACGGCAGCTGACCATAGAGCGGCTTGGTGCACTCACCACAGCGAAGAATGCCGGCGAGCGGCCAGCTCCCAGTGCGCAGCTTCTTCCGGGAAAGCCTGCCGAGCATGGCGAGCGCCTGCTCCCGATCCTCCAAGCTGATGATCGGTTCCCAGGTGCCGCGCACGAGTTGTCCATCAGCTCCTCTCAGTGGCTCTCGGTGCCGGGTTCGGATGCCAGCCGTTCTCCAGCCGAGGAGCACGCGGTAGACCACCGACCACTCCCATTGCCCGTCAGGCTTCTCTTCCTTCTTGGACTGCTCCGGATCGACGGCGGTTCGGACCCCAGCGTGGTTCCATTTGTGCTGGATGCTTGCGATGGATGCTCCAGCCTTGATGTCCTCTACGGCCTGACGGATCAGGGCCGCTTCGCTCTCTCGGATAGTGATGCCATTCTCTTCCCACCCGAAAGCTCGCTGGCGCTGGCGCTTCGGCTTCCCAGCGTATGCGTGGCGCTCGAAGGTGAGCCTCTGTCGCTCGGAGATCAGCCGAGCTTCGTTGGCAGCGATTGCGCTCATGATTCGAGCGTTAACCACACCGGGCCCGGTAGATAGGTCGTAGTTTTCTACCCGATGCGTGCGGATCTTGAGGCCGGTATCCTCGACGAGCTTGATCAACACTTCGAGCTCCATGGGCCGTCGTGTCAAGCGGTCATCAGCGTAGGCAAGCACATATTCGAACTCGCGGTTTCGAGCAGCGGCGAGCATCCTGTCATACTCCACTCGCTTCTTTGCGGTGGACTTTTCTGAGGCTCCAGTGCCATCAGGTTCCCGGTAGATGGCCACAACATCGAGCCCATACTTGTCAGCCAGCTTCCGGCATAGGTCGATCTGACCGTCCAGGGTGTCGCCGTCATCCTTCTTGTCTCGGCTGATCCTGGCGTAGATTGCTGCCCTCTTGCCCGTGCCCTCACCCATCTTTCGAATGTACATCAATAGGCATGCCGAATCAGCTCGGTCCCGAGTACAACCTGCACGTGCTGCAGGCGTTCGCCGAGCACGTCGCGCCGGCGCTGGGCTGGAAGCCGAACACCGAGGGCCCCGTGCAGGGCGACCCGATTCCCTGACGCCGGGGCGAGAAACCACTTCTCGCATGAGGCATGCGCGCTGAGCGCGAGCCTCGTGCAGGAAGTGGTTGCTCAGCGGGCGCTCACGACCCGCCGGGCGGGCCGAACAGCCCGTCGCCGTGCTCGTGCAGCAGACGGTAAGCGTCGGCGAACGTCTCGGGCTCCGGCTCGTCGGGCCGGCCGTACCGGGCGATGAGCAGACCCAGCAGCCCCCGAGCGGGTTGCGTGAGCGGCTTGAGCTTCGCGGCCTCGCCCGGCGCGGGCGCCGTGCTCTCGGGATTCGGCGGCGTGTACGCGGGAGAGGTGACGGGCCAATCGGCCGGATGCCGGGGCTGCTCGAGATTGACGACGGTGAACAGTGTGTTCGCCGAGGCGTCGCGGTCGTTGAGCGGCTGCAGCCCGTGCAATCGGCTGAGCGTGGCCGTCACCGACCCGTGATGCATCTCGTCGTGGATGATCGTGCCGCGCCGGGTGTACGCCGACACCGCGATGGCCGGCACCCGGCATCCGAGACGATCGAAGGTGAAGCCCATCTCGCCAGGCCCCGTGTCGGCGGTCGGCCGGGTGGCCGGCGGAGGCGGCACGTGGTCGAAGCATCCACCGTGCTCGTCGAACGTGATCAGCAGCAGCGTGTTGACGGCGTTCGAGCCGTCGGGTGACGCGCTCGTGCGCACCGCCTCGTAGACGTCGTGGACGAGCCGGTCGCCGGCGCGCACGTCGGAGACGGCGCTGTCGAACACCTCCTCGCCGTCAGCGGTGCTCTCGCGCAGCGCACCGAAGGGCGGATGGAAGTCGTTGTGGTCGTAGACCATCCGCGGCTCGATGAACGCGTACGCCGGCAGGGAGCCGTTCTTCGCATCGGCGTAGAAGTCCTCCATCGTGCCGAAGTGCTCGGTTCGCCAGTACTTCTCGAGCACGGATGCGTGCAGCATGCCGGTGAACGAGACCAGCTGGAGGCGGTCGATGTAGATCCGCCAGCTGAGCCTCTTCTCCTCCAGCCGGTTGAAGATCGTGGGGGCGGCCGGCGCCTCCAGCCACTTCAGATAGCCGTCGCCGGCCTGATTGGTGACGAAGCCGTGCGAGGTGGAGGCGTGGAAGAACGAGCGGTTGCAGAACGTCTGGGACGGAACCGCCGCGTACCAGTGGTCGAAGACGGCGAACTCGGACGCGAGCGTCGACAGCACAGGCAGCATGTCGGGCGAGAACGAGCCCATGCTGTGCGCGGCTTCCTCGGGCGTGGGCTCGGCGCCATGACGCAGCCGCCGGACGTTGATCAGGTAGTCCTCGAGAAAGCCCGACATGGTCGCCTTCTCGCCGTGAGTCGGGGCGTTGAACGGCGCCGCCATCCGGTCGACGAAGAGCTCGGCGTTGGTCTTCGGATCGACCGTCCCGAAGATCTGGGTGTTCACGTGAGGGTATTCCTCGCCCGGGTCGGGATCGGGGAGGCTCATGATCCGGTCGGTGTTTCCCGTGTAGACGTGCGCGGCGACCACCGTGCCGTCGGATGCCGTGTTGCTGTGCGCCCCGAAAGCGAGCCCCTCGAACGTCTCGCCGTCGGGCAGGTTCTCGGCGGAGTACAGGTAGCCGAGCAGGTTGTCGAAGGATCGGTTCTCGCCCATCAGCACCACGATGTGATCGAACCCGGGCTCGCGGCGCGGGGCGAGGGCGGCGAACGGGTCGGGCTCGCTGGCGAAGCCGCCTCGGTGCCGGGATACCAGCGACGCCCCGATCGCCGCTCCGCCTGCGCCGCCGACGACCGCGCCAGCGAGAGCGGCCCCGCTCATCTTGAGGAAGCCGCGCCGGGAGGGCTCCTCCGCGGGTTCGTGCGCGGGTGGTGGTGCGTCGTCGGCCACGAGGTGATTCTAGGCGGGTGAAGTCAGCGGCGGAATGCCTCGGCGCAGCGGTCACAAGGGCACCCGATCTGAGCGGCGATCGTGGGAAACACACAACGGAAAGGCGTTTCCAACCCGTCGCACCCCACGGATGCCGAAACCGGCGCGCCAGCGTGGGAGAACCAGCGGTTCATCACCAACCCGGCCAGCGGTGCCACCGACTACTTCCAGACGCTGCCGGTGGCGAAGCTGACCGTCGTGCAGTACGAGACCGTCGAGCTGAAGAAGGTCATCGTCGCCAGCGGCACGATCTACACGGTCGACAGCCCCGACCCGTCGCAGGGAAGCGTGTACTCGGGCACCACCGATCTGTCGACCTGACCCGCGGGGCGCTGGCCATCTGCGCCCGCCCCGGCTGCCGCCCGATCCACCTGGCCTGCGCAGCAGCATCCGCCCCGGAACACCACAACGCGCCGCACCCCGAAGGGATGCGGCGCGTTGCACAACGAGCGGGTAGGGCTACTGCGCAGGCTTCAGCACCCAGGTCGCACCGGACAGCGTGAGGGTGGGCTCATCAGGACCGGAGTACTGGCTTCCGGTCACCGTGAAGATCCGCGCGGAGCGCTGCACATTCGCGGCGAACTGCTCGAGCGCCGCGCGATCGCCCGAGGCGCTGAGGGTGACGGGCACCTGCACGAGGGTGCCGCTGGCGGGTGGCGCCAGATCGACCCCGGTGGGAGCCGTGTACGACACGGGAGCCTCGGAGGTCAGCGTCGTGACGGTCACTCCGGCCGCTGCGGCGGCGGCGTGGATCTGGTCGATCATCGGCTGCTGGGCGCGGTCTGCGGGGATCTGCGTGCGGTTGGTCTCGAGCGTGCCGCGATACTCGTCGATGCGCTCGTTGTCGGCGGCGAGGGCGGCGTTCCTGGCCTCCTGCACGGTGTTCTGCTGCACGGCGGCGGCGGTCTGCGTCTCGGCACGACCGATGCGGTCGAGCTGCGGCTGCACGCCGACGAAGAAGGCTCCGAGCAGGATGCCGGCGGCGAGCACGCCGATGACGATGAGACTCAGGCGGTACTTGTCCATGTGCTTACTCCTGGGTCGCTGCCGTGTCGTCGGCGGTCTCGTCGTCCGTGCTCTCCGCAGCAGCGGGAGGAGCGGTCACGGCCGTCTCCAGCGCCTGGCGCAGCGCCGTCAGCTTCTCGGGGTCGAGTCGGCCGCCGCGCTCGGTGCCGCCGAGGGCAGCGGCGGTGAGGTGCACCACGCCGGTGATGACGTAGCCGTCTTCGCCGCCGCCCGAGACCGCGGTGACCGTGGCGCTCGAGTAGCCGGTGAGCGACTGCAGCGCGCCCAGCAGCGGGCTCGAGGTCTCGAAGACGTCGGCGGTGGCGGTGAAGGTGATCTCGATCACACCGGGCGCGTCGAGCCCGACCTCGTCGACGGGGCTGTCGGATGCGGTGGACAGGCCCTTGATCGTCACCGCTTCCGAGCTCAGCACGACGCCGGCGGGCAGTGCGGCGTCGAGCTCGCGCATCAGCCGCGGCCAGTCCGTCTCGGCGAACAGCGCCGAGAGCTCCGCCGACTCGTAGTCGGCGAGCTGGGCCGTGATGGCCTGCACCTCGGTGTACTGCTGCTGCTCTTCGACCAGCTGCACGCTGCGCGCCTGCTCGTCGGCGAGCCGCTGCTCGGCGGAGCCGGCGAAGAACGACACGGCGAAGCTGCCGGTCACCGAGATCAGCAGCAGCCCGGCCAGCCCCAGGCCGAGCAGACGCAGGGTGGCGCTCTGCCGGCGGCGCACCTCGACGCTCGGCGGCAGCAGGTCGACGCGCGCGATGAGCGCCGGCTGCACACCACCCCCGCGGCGTCGCGCGGGCGCCGCAGCGGCATCCTTCTTCCGCGTCTTCGAGATCGTCCGCGTCTTCTCGATCGTCGCCATCATCGTCTCTCTCCCACGGTGGCTCCCATGCTGGCGGCGAGCTCGAGCGCCCACCGGTCCACACCCGATTCGCGCACGCCCCTGCCGAGCGCGAACGCGGCCAGCGGATCGGCGTGCTCGGTCGGCACGCCGAGCGCCCGGCTGAGCACCGGTGCCAGTCCGATCAGGCGGCTGCCGCCGCCGGTGAGCAGCACGCGTGCGATCGGCGTGTCGGGGTGCGCCCCGACGTAGAAGTTCAGGGTGTTGCGGATGCTGTCGATCAGCGCCGCGACGTTCTCGCGCAGCACGGTCTCGGCCTCGATGTCGCGAGGGTTGGTCGCTCCGCCCTGCAGGCCGCGGCTGATCTTGTCGTGCTCGGCCTCCGCGAAGTCGATGCCCAGGGCGCGCTCGATGCTGCGGGTGATGTCGTCGCCACCGCTCGGCACCATGCGCACGAACTCCGGGGTGGTGCCGTTCGCGATGACGACCGTCGTGCTCGACGCGCCCACGTTGATGATGGCCTGTGCCTGCCCGGGGGTGCCGGGCAGGATGCGCAGCAGCGAGAACCCGGCGAAGTCGATGGCGTCGACGAACCGGCCGGAGCGCTCGATCACGTTGACGGTCGACTCGAGGCTGCTGCGGGCGGTGGCCACCAGCAGGCCCTCCTGCTTCGCGCTGCCGTCGGCGGCGGGGCGCAGCGGCAGGAAGTCGAGCACGGCGTCGTCGAGGTCGATCGGCACCTGGCCCTCGACGGCGAAGCGCAGCGCGGCGCGGTTGCCGGCGAGTTCGGGCAGAGCGACCTCGCGCACGACGACCTTGCGGTTGCCGAGCGCGAGGGCGACCTTCTTGGTCGTGAAGCCGCCGCTGCGCCACAGGTCTTTGAGTGCGGCGATGCCGCGGCGCTCATCCACGATCTCGCCGTCGAACACCGTGCCCTCGGGCAGGTCGACGGCGGCGAAACGGGTGATCTTGGGTCGAGCGGTGTACGGAGCGTCGATCTGCACGCCGCGCAGGGTGCGGCGACTCAGATCGAGAGCGACGACGGCTGCCATGGTGGTCCTTAGCTGGTTCGGTGGGGAGAAGTCGGGATGCCGGGGTCAGGAGAGTCCGGTCAGGCTCAGGTAGAGGTCGGCGAGAGTGGGTCCGGCGGCGATGCCGATGACGGCGCCGAGCAGCATGAACGGACCGAACGGCACGCCGGACTTGCGGCCGGCTCGGCCGGTGAGCATCAGCACGACGCCGACCACCCCGCCGACGACGAAGGCGCTGAAGCCGCCGACGATGAGTTGCGGCCAGCCGAGCCAGGCGAGCAGCATGCCGAGCGAGCCCGACAGCTTCACGTCTCCCAGCCCCATCCCGGCCGGATAGGCGAGGGCGAGCAGCAGGTACATGCCGCCGAGCGCGATCAGGCCGATCGTGGCCTGCAGCATCCGCCCCCACTCGCCGGTCACCCACGACGCCGCGAGCAGCGACACCGCGGTGATCGGATAGGCGGGCAGGGTGATCACGTTCGGCAGGCGGTGGTGATCGACGTCGATCAGCGCCAGCGCGAGACCGCCGGCAGCCCAGATCAGCAGCGCTGGGGCGACCGCGGGCGGCAGGTCGCCGAAGACAGCGCCCGCCGCGACGGCGGTGAAGAGCACGGCCGTCGCGGCCTCGACGAGCGGATAGCGGATGCTGATGCCCTCGGCGCAGTGCCGGCAGCGCGCCCGCAGCAGCAGCCACGACACGATCGGCAGGTTGTCGTACCAGGCGATCGGGCGCTCGCACCGGGGGCAGGCGCTGCCCGGCGACACGATGCTGAGGCCCTGCGGCACCCGCCACACGACGACGTTGAGGAACGAGCCGATCAGCGCGCCGAACACCGCGGCGAACCCGATCGGCACCCACGCGGGCAGCACGCCGGCGATCATCCGATCTCCTTGTAGCCGCCGAGGGACGAGCCGGTGATCAGTGCGGGCGCGTTCCACTTCTGGGTGGTGGAGCCGCTGCACGGCACGAGTCGCACGTGCGACCAGGCGTAGCCCGACTCGGGTACGGCCGCCAGGCACCGGGTGCGGTCATCGGCGAGCTGGAAGGTGTAGCTGGTGAGCGTGTTGCCGGTGTTGCCGTTGCGGATGAACTTCTGCTGGCTGTTCAGCGATCCGACATTGACCGGGTCGCACGACTTGAAGTGCACGTCGGTGTTCGCCGCCCCGCTCGTGGTCAGGCAGTACGGCGTCGTGTTGTTCAGCTTGACCGAGATGCTCTGCGCGGCGCTCGTGGTCGCGGCACCAGTCGGCTCGGAGTAGTACCACTTGTGGTTCCACTTGAGGTTCGCGCCCGACTTGGTCGGGTCCTGCTTGCACGGGTAGACGATCATGAACGCCTTGCCGATCTGCTCGTCGGTGACGTCCATGCAGCGTCCGAACTCGCTGTAGTTCACGATCTGGTTCGTGTTGTAGCTGGCTGCCCCGGCTCCGACGCTCGGAGCCGGATTGAACAGCCCGGTCGTGGAGGACTTCTCGACGACCTTTCCGCTCTCGAGACTGAGCCAGCGATTCGAGCGCGCGTCGTTCGCCTTGTTCTGCCCCACCCACGACCCCGGAGGCTCCCAGCTCCACAGCTGGTTGCCGTCCGAGCTCTGCAGCTTCCCCTCTGCACACGGCTGGAGTGTTGCGTCGTCGCTGGTCGCTCCGGACCACTTCTTCCCGGTGATGCACAGCGTCGTGGCCTTGCCGATGGTGCTGGCGAGCTTGAGACGGTAGTCGGTGTCGTAGACCCACAGGTTCAGCTTGTCGTCAGTGCATTCGGCGGAGGGCCGCATGTTGATGCGGCTGCCCATCTTGTCGTTGACGGCCTTCAGGCAGCTGTTTCCATCGGAGCTGTTGATGCGGCCGCCGGGGATGTTCACGTTCGTGGTTGTGAAGGTGTACAGCGCGGTGACGGTGCGGTTGATCGCCGTGCCCGCGGCCGCGCCGGCGTCGCTTCCCGTGGAGACGATCCTTGCGAAGCGCGGTTGCTTCAGCGGCTTTGTTCCTGCCGCGAACTTCAGCTCGTTCGCGTCGAGCCACGTGCTGTCCTTGTTCGTGGGATCTTCGGCGTAGTACTTCACGGTCACTGAGTAGGCCAGGTCACCGTCGTCGACCTTGCCCGTGATCGTTTGGGGAAGCTTCGACGGATTGCCGTAGTCGGCGGCCGTGCCCGCGACGACCTTGCTCTCGGTGTTCGAGCGCAGCGTCGAGAGCGTGGACTGGATGCCGGCCTGCGCGGCGTAGCCGGTGCGCGTGTTCTTCTGCGCCAGCTGGATGGCTTGCATCTGCGAGAGCAGCACCGACAGCAGCACGAGCATGATCCCACCGGCGAAGAGGGTGAACACGACGGTCAGCAGCAGTGCGGAGCCCTCATCGTCGCGACCGAGGTGACGGCGCCGCCGCGCGGCGCGCAGGTGGTACAGACGCATCATGAGCGGTACCCGCTTCCTGCGCAGATCGGGGTAGTGCTCTGACCCCCGGCGTTGACGGTGTTCGAGGGCGATTCGACCGAGCTGTTCTTGGCGTAGATGGTGGTCATCGCCTCGGATCCGGCGCGGTCGTCGAGGCCGGCGCGAATGTGCACGGTCAGGCCCTGGTAGTTGCTCACTCCGGCAGCGGCGACCATCGTGGCGAAGGGGTAGGTCGTGGTGGCCGTGCCGATCACATCGCGCATGATGACGCTCCACTTTCCGGTCGACGGCGATTGGGTCGCGGGCCAGCTGCGCAGGGCGATGGTGCCGTCGTCAGCGCGGTAGCGCAGCTGCGTGCAGGTGGTGACATCGGTCGACGACGAGACGGCGTCGGTGCGCCATTCGACGTAGGCGGCGGTGCCCACCGCTCCCGGCTGGTTGATGGCATCGGCGTAGCGCGCCGAGCGCTCGATGCGCTGCAGGGCGATGCCGGCGGCGCTCGAGGTCTGCGCGTCGACACGCGCCTCGGTCGATGCCCGCGAGACGGCGACGACGGCCCCGATGAACAGGGCGAGGAAGACCGAGAAGACGGTCATCGCGACGGTGAGCTCGACGAGCGTGTGGCCGGATTCGGCGTCGCGGCGGTGCTGTGCGCGCCCCGCACGCAGGCGGCGCGAGGTCAGTACGCGATCCACGGCACGTCACCCTTCGTGTCGAACAGCGCGGAGGTGGTGAACGCGCACGAGTCCGATCCGCCGCAGACACTGTCGTACTGCACGATCACGATCACGCGAACCATGCGGCTGAGAGTCTTCGGGGTCGGCGCGGGCGGCGAGGCCGCTTCGGGGTCGGTGGTCTGGCCGGCGATCTTCGTGCAGTCACCGCCGGCGATCGGCTGATAGCAGGTTCCGATGAGCACCGTGGAGTGGAAGTCAGTTCCGCTGCGGCGCACGGTCTGGGTGATCGGGATGACGGCCGTCGCGCCGGAGCTCGTCGAGGCCGGGTATGTGGTCGAGACACCGGTGATACCGGCGGATGCGTGAAACGCGGCGGTCACGGCCGCGGCACGGCGCCCGGAGACGAGCGTCGCGAGCTGTGCGTTCGAGCCGGTGAGCCGCTGTACCTCGTCCATGCGGGCCGAGGCCACCGAGACAGCGAGCTGCGCGCGCTGCTGATCGGCTGCGAGGCGCAGCCCCTGCATGGCGAAGGCGCCCAGGGCGACGGCGACGCCGAGCAGCAGGACGACCGCGATGATGACCTCGATGAGCGTGAAACCCTCGTCGTCGCGTGCGGCGGGATCGGACACGTCAGCTCCTCTCGGTCGGATGGGGGAGAAGGGTTGCGCCTGCACGGCGAACCGTGCAGGCGCAACCACTGTCAGGAATCTGCGCTTACGGCGTCACCTTGCTCCAGGTGCCCTTGCCGGTTGAGCTGTTGTACGTGTACTTCTCGTTCGTGATGTTCTCGTTGTCGCCCACGATCGTGTAGGCGCCGTCCTTGGCCGTCGGGAAGGTGAACGTCACCAGGTTGCCCGCAGAGACTGTGCCCTCCACGATGTCAGGCTTGGCTGTGGTGCCCAGCTTGTAGGCGGTTCCGCGTGCAGGCGTAGCCGGCGTCGTCTGGGAGAGGCCGCTGGCGCTGCCATTGTTGGCGGTTGTTGCCTGCTCGACGACGAGAACGGCGTTGGTGACGTCGCTCTCCACGGACGCCTTCCACGCGCCCTGGCGCATGTTCAGGAAGACGGGGATGGCGACGGCGGCGAGGATGCCGATGATGATGACGACGACGAGCAGCTCGATGAGCGTGAAGCCCTTTTCGCCGTCCTGACGCTTCTTGAGGACGTTGGCGATTGCCTTGTTCATGGTGTTCCTTATCTGGGGTCGGGACTGAAAGTGATGAGGCGTCGAGGTGGGTGGTCCCGACGCTTTGACACTACTGATGAAGTGCAAGGTTTCTGCAAAGAAAACCCTGGTTGTTGCGCAATTCTCGATTTGGGGAGGGCACGCCGATCAGCGCCTGCTCATTCGCGAGACACGCGCGTCGGGCGGCGCGGAGATTCGGGTCTCCGCGCCCGGGTCACATCGACTGGATCTGCTGGAAGATCATGAACATGGGCATGTAGAGGGCGACAATCATGTAACCGAGCAGACCGCCCATGAACACGATCATCAGCGGCTCGAGCAGCGCGGTCAGCTGCGAGCTCATGGTCTCGACTTCGTCGTCGTAGAAGTTCGCCGTCTTCTCGAGCATGGTGTCGATCGCGCCCGACTCCTCGCCGATCCCGATCATCTGCACCATCATGTCGGGGAACACGTCGGCCCCCGACAGAGCCTCGGCGATGGGGCGGCCCTGCCGCACGGCATCCGCCACCTCTTCCAGCGCATTCGTGATCACCTGGTTGTCGGCGGTCGCCCCGACGATGCTCAGCGACTGCAGAATCGGCACGCCCGACGCGAGCATGGTCGAGAAGTTGCGCGCGAAGCGCGTCAGCGCGATCTTCGAGTTGAGCTTGCCGAACACCGGCACCTTCAGCTTCAACGGGTCGACGATCTGCCGCACGGCGGGCGTGTTCTTCGCCCGCCACCACCACATCGAGAACGCGATCAGGGCGACGACGAGGATCGGCAGCACGATCGGCATGGCGTGCGAGAGGTCGACGAGCATCTGCGTCGGCCCGGGCAGCTGGCCGCCGAGATCCGTGAACATGTTCTCGAACACGGGGACGATGAACACGAGCATGGCGGCGACCGCGACCACCGCGATGATGAGCACCACGATGGGGTAGGTGAGCGCCGACTTCACCTTGGCGCGCAGCTTGGTCTCGGCTTCGAAGTTGTCGGCCACCATGATCAGCGAGCGATCCAGGAACCCGCCGGTCTCGCCGGCGCGGATCAGGTGCACCATGATCGGCGGGAAGATCAGCGGAAACTCCTCGAGCGCGAGCGACAGTGCCGTGCCGCCCTCGACCCGGCTGGCCACCTCGGCCACCGTGCGCTTGAGCTTGGGGTTCTCGGTCTGCGCCTGCACGATCGTCATGGCCCGCAGGATCGACACACCGGAGCTGACCATCGTCGACATCTGCCGCGTGAGGATCGCCAGGTCCTTCAGCTTCGGGTTGCGCTCGAGGCCCGGGATGGTGATCTCGCGCTGCAGGCCCGTGCCGCCGCCCTTCGCGGCGAGCTTGTCGGGGAACACGCCGCGGGCTTTCAGCTGCTGGATCGCCGCGGCCTCAGAGGGCGCCTCGAGCACGCCCTTCACGGCCTTGCCGTCGCTTCCCATGCCGCGGTACGTCCACTGCGGTGTCTGCGTCGCGGCCATCTCAGTGCGCTCCCGTCGTTCCGGCGGTGCTCTGGCGCACGCCTTCGGGGGTGAGATCGCCGGCCGCGGCGCGACTGATGCCGCGGTTGCGCACCATCTGATCGAACTCGGTGACGTCCTGCGCGAGTTCGACGGCCGCGCCGTACTCGATCTCGCCGGCCAGCACCAGGCGCGCGAGATCCTGGTCGAGGGTGTGCATGCCGATGTCGTTTCCGGCCTGCAGGGCGGTGCGCAGCTGGTGCGTCTTCCCCGCGCGGATCAGGCTCTGGATCGCCGGGTTGGCGAACATCACCTCGGTCGCCACCGCGCGGCCGGTGCCGCCCGCCCGCGGGATGAGGGTCTGCACGATCACCGCGCGCAGCGTCGCCGCAAGCTGCGTGCGCACCTGCGCCTGTTGGTGCGCGGGGTACACGTCGATCACACGGTCGATCGTCTGCCCGGCATCCTGCGTGTGCAGGGTCGCGAAGACGAGGTGGCCGGTCTCGGCGGCGGTGAGGGCGGTCGAGATGGTCTCGAGGTCGCGCATCTCGCCGACGAGGATGATGTCGGGGTCCTGACGCAGTGCGTGCTTGAGGGCGTCCGAGAAGCTGCGTGTGTCGGCGCCCACCTCGCGCTGGTTGATGATGCCGCGCTTGTGGTGATGCAGGAACTCGATCGGATCCTCGACGGTGACGATGTGCGAGGCGCGGGTGCTGTTCGCCTTGTCGATGATCGCGGCGAGCGTGGTCGACTTGCCCGACCCGGTCGGGCCGCACACGAGCACCAGCCCGCGCGGCAGGTTGGCGAGCTCGACGAGCTCGCGCGGCAGCCCGAGCTGACCGACCGACTTGATCTCGGTGGGGATGATGCGCAGCGCCGCACCCAGTCCGCGCTGGTCTTGGAAGATGTTCACCCGGAAGCGGGCGATGTCGCCCACCGAATAGGCGAGGTCGAGCTCGAGTTCGCGGTGGAACACCTGCATCTGCTCGGCGGGCACGAAGCTCTCGATGACCCGGCGGATGCGGTCGCGATCCCAGATCGACGTGCCCGAGACCGAGCGCAGCTGACCATCGATGCGCACCACGGGCGTCGACTCGGCGACCAGGTGCAGGTCGGAGGCGCCGTCGTCGATGATCGACGCGATCGAGCGGATGAACTCGGGATCAGCATCCGGGATCTCGGCGCGGATGACGCGCTCGACGTCGGCCGCGCGCGACTCGCGCACCGGCTTCGCCGTGGCGCGACTGAAGTCGGGCAGGAGGTCGCCCGCGAAAACCGGAACGGGCGCGACGGATACCGGTGCGGGCGCCGTCGGCAGCGGCACAGTCGGCGCGGGCGCGGTCGCAGCCGTCTCGGCCGGTGCGGTCACGATCGGCACCGTCAGCTCGACGGGAGCGAGCACGGGTTCGACGGGAGCGAGCACGGGTTCGACGGGAGCGAGCACGGGTTCGGACAGCTCAGCCGGAGTGAGCACCGGCTCGTCGAAGGGCGACTCGATCACCGGCATCGCGCCGGTCATCGCACGACTGCGCCGCGTCGGCTGCGCAGCGGGGGCGCCGCCCGGCAGCGTGACCCCGGCGACCCCGTCGAGGAACGAGCGCAGCTCGGGGTCGACGTCGACGCCCCCGAGGAGCGCGTCGAAACGCGGTGACGTCGCAACGGGAGTCGTCCCATCGTCGTGGTTCACGGTGTTGCCCTCTCGTGAAAGGAAGTCATGTCGGAGCGGAGGGAGTCGCGCGGGCCGGTCATACGGTGACCCGCAGCACTTCCTCGATCGAGGTGTGCCCGAGCAGCACCTTCGCCCAGCCGTCCATCCGCAGTCGTGTCATGCCGGCGGCCTCGGCATGCGCGGTGATCTGAGCGGTCGGGGCGTTCGCCGAGGCGAGACGTTCGATCTCGTCGTCCACGGCCATCACCTCGTGCAGCGCGACGCGTCCGCGATAGCCCGTGTTCGAGCACTGCGAGCATCCGGCGGGCCGGAACACGGTCGGCGGCTCCTGGCGCGGATCGAGCAGCCCGCCCACCATCCGCATCTCGACCTCGGTGGCGACGGACTCGGTCTTGCACCGCGCGCAGAGGCGACGCGCCAGTCGCTGGGCGACCACGGCATCCAGCGCCGACCCGACGAGGAACGGCTCGACGCCCATCTCGATCAGCCGGGTGACCGAGCTCGGGGCGTCGTTGGTGTGCAGGGTCGAGAGCACGAGGTGGCCGGTGAGCGACGACTCGATGGCGATCTTCGCCGTCTCCTCGTCACGGATCTCACCGAGCAGGATCACGTCGGGGTCGGAGCGCAGGATCGAGCGCAGCGCCGACGCGAACGTCAAGCCGGCGCGAGGGTTCACCTGCACCTGGTTGATGCCGGCCATGCGGTACTCGACCGGGTCTTCGACGGTGATGACGTTCACCGTCGGCTTCGAAATCGCAGCGAGCGTCGTGTAGAGCGTGGTCGACTTACCCGACCCGGTCGGCCCGGTGACGAGGATCATGCCGTAGGGCTTGGTGAAGCTCTTGCGGTAGACGTCCATGTTGCGATCGAGCATCGACAGGTCGCTGAGCTGCAGGCTGGCGACCGGTGCGTCGAGCACACGGGCGACCACCTTCTCGCCCCACACCGTGGGCAGGGTGGCGACGCGCAGGTCGACGCTGCGACCGCTGTGCACCACCGTGATCCGGCCGTCCTGCGGGCGACGGCGCTCGCCGATGTCGAGCTCGGCCATGACCTTCAGGCGGCTGATCACACCGGCGATCATCGAGCGCGGCACGCTCTGCACGGCGACGAGCACGCCGTCGATGCGATAGCGCACCCGCAGCTCGTCGCGCGTGGGCTCGATGTGGATGTCGGAGGCGCGGTCGGTGATCGCCTGGCTGATGATCAGGTTCACGAACCGGATGATCGGGGCTTCGTCGCTGGCGGCGTCGACGTCCTGGCTCCACAGGTCGCTGTCGCTCTCGCCGCCCTCGAAGGCCGACGTCAGCTCTTCCAGCTCGGAGTCGACGCGGTGGTAGCGGTCGATGGCGGCGAGGATCGCCTCGGCTTCGGCGACCACCGGGATGACGGGAGTCTGCAGCACGGCGGCCACGTCGTCGAGCACGATGACGTTCGCGGGGTCGGCGACGGCCACCATGATCCGCTCCCCGATGCGCGAGATGGGCAGCGCGACGTGGCGGCGGCACAGCTGGTCGGGGATCAGCGTGACCACCGACAGCTCGACGGCGAACTCGGTGAGATCGACGAACGCGAGCCCGAACCGCTGGGCCAGCGCGACCGCGCGCTCGCGCGGTGTGGCAGGTTCCGCCTCCTGCTCGGGTTCGGCGGGCGACGCCGGCTCGGGTTCGGCCTGAGGCTCGGGATCGGACTCCGGCGCGTCGTCGTCTGCGCCGGGCAGCGCGTGCGTCGCCGGCGGCACGGCGACGGTCGTGCGCTCGTCGGCCGCGAACTCCTGCAGCAGCGCGAACGTGCTGTCGCTGGCGGGCGGCAGCGTGCTGGCAGGCGGCAGCAGGCTGTCGTGCGCGGCGGGCGTGTATCCGGACGGGGACTCCGCGGTCGCCTTCACGGTGGGCACGGTCTGTGCCGCCGCCCCTTCTGCGGGCGTCGCGTCCGCGGGCGGCTCCTCTGCATCCGCCGCTGCGGCGAGGGCATCCGGCTCCGCGTCGAGTGCGGCAGTGGCATCCGGATCGGGGGAGGTGCGCCGCTCCTGGGCGGCCGGCGCGTCGAGCTGCCCGGCCGTGAGCAGCTGCTCGGTCGCGAGCCGCTGGCGCTCGGCGCGACGGCGCGAGCGGCGCGACAGCGGCTCGTCGGCGGCGGCCGGTCGCTGACCGGCGACCTGATCGACGGGAGCGCCGGTGAGAAGCGCGTGCCAGATGGCTTCGGAGGTCGCGGCGGACTGCAGGGTGAGCGGGCCTGCATCGGTCGAGGGCTCGCTGAGCGAGCCGAGCGAGTCCGGCCCTTCTCCGTCCTCGAACCGTGCATGACGAAACATCGTCATGGTCCCCTCCCCAATATCCAGTTCTTCAGCGGTGACTGTCAGCCGCTGCGCCTCGCAGACATCCTCCGAAACGGGGAGTGTGACCGAGAGCGTCGCCCGGGTGAAGCGATGCGCCACTGCATTCCTCTCGTAATGGTGCTGGAGTTGTCGCAGGATCTGCTCAGGCGGGCAACTGCTTAGCCTGAGGATCTGCTCAAGACGACGTGTCGGGGCCGGCGCGGCGTTCGGGGTCTTCGCCCATCTGCGGCGGGCCGGAGTTCACTGAGGGTTCACACAGCCGTCGAAGAAGCAGGCATCCAGACACCTGGGCGACACATCGGATGACTACGAAGAGAAACGGCATTCGCCGTCTCCCTTCCTGAAGAGGTTCTTTCTCCATGCCCCACTCCTCACTCCGCCGTGCCGGAGCCGGAGCGCTCGCTGCGGTGGTCGTCGCCACCGCGCTGGTGTCCGGTGCCGTTCCGCAGATGGCACCGGCCGCGTACGCCGCAGACGGCGCCTCGACGCCGGCACCCGAGAACAGCACTGCCGCCCCGCAGCCCGAGCCCACCGCCCCGCAGCAGACCTCGCCCCCGGAGGCGTCCGCCGCGCCCGAAGAGACGGTGACCCCTGCTCCGGATCCGTCGTCCTCCCCGACGGCAGAAGCCGGCCATGCAGAACCGGCCCCCTCCGAGCCTGATCCCGTAGAGATCGCTCCGAGCACCGAAGACGCCACGCCCGCGGCATCCGACGACGCGCCCGCCACCGGCGAGAGCGGCAACGCGGCTGAGCACTCGCCGCTGCTGATCACCGAGATCAACGGTGACAACGTCGGTGCCGACACCTATGAGTTCGTCGAGGTCACGAACACGACTGCCGAGCCCATCGACCTCACCGCCGAGGGTTTGCAGATCAGGTACCACACGAGCCAGTGGAACGCCGGCACCGCGCAGCCGCTGATCCACCTCGACGGCGAGGGCGACAGCCCGGCTGTCATCCCCGCCGGCGGCACCGCGGTGCTGTGGATGAACTACGCCGATGGCGACACGCGCCGCAGCCTGACGAAAGAGCAGTTCCGCGCGTTCTACGGCGTGTCCGAGACGGTGCAGGTGCTGCGCTTCGGCCCGCAGGGTGGGTTCGCGAACAGCGGGTCGCGCGGTTTCAGCTTGACGGATGCCGAGGGCGCTCCCCTCACGCGCGCCTGGGTTCCCGCCGATGACGGCGTGAGCTCGACCCCGTGGAACGCGCAGTTCGCCGTGCCGAACCAGATCGGCTCGACCGACGCACGCCTGGTCGACTTCGACCCGACCGGCGCGGCCGCAGCACCGACCCCGGGGTCGATCACGATCGATCAGGTCACCAGCGAGCTGATTCCCGCCCCGAAGCCCACCGACCCTGACGCGACGGGCCCGATCCTGCAGATCACCGAGGTCGCTCCCGACACGGCGAACGTCGCGGGCTCCGACGCGTTCGAGTTCATCGAGGTGTACAACGCCTCGGACGCGCCCGTCGGCTTCGGCGACTACGCGCTCAGCTATCTCACGACCGACAACGCGCTGACCGGGCCGACGACGAACGCGTCCACGCTGTGGCCGGCTGGGCCGGGTGAACCCGCCATCGCCCCGGGCGAGACGCTCGTGCTGTGGATCCAGAACCCTGCGGTGCTGAGCGCCGGATACACGGTGGCCGACTTCAACGCTGCCTTCGGCACCGAGCTGGTGCTCGGCGAGAGCATCCTGACCATCGCATCCGGAGGCATGGCCAACGGCGGATCACGAGGGCTGCAGCTGAGCACGAAGAGCGGGCACGACATCTCCCGCGCGTACTACTTCGACGACGCGCAGACCACCGCCTCCACGGCGATCCAGTACGGCTGGAACCCCGCTGACGTCAGCGGCGCCCTGTGGGTTCCGGCAGATCCCGCCGGCACCGGCCAGACGATGCTGGGCCTTGCGACGCCCACCCCGGGTGCCGTGAGCGAAGGACAGGTCGCGGATTCCTACGTGCCGTACCCCGCCGCCGGCACGGCGCCGACGATCGTCGACCTCACCGGGGGCTCGGAGCTGCCTGGCGGTGAGGGGGTAGAGCTCGGTTTCGACATCGCCGACGACGTGCTCGTACGGCGGGTGACCGTGACACTGACCGACGATCTGGGCGCCACCGAGACGCGCGAGCTCACCTTCACCACCGCCGGCCGCTACGTCTACGGCATCCCGTCGGTCGACGTCTACGGCAAGCGATGGCTGGAGTACTCCGTCACCGCGGGTGACGGCAGCCAGACCGTCACGCTCGGGCCGGTGCGTCTCACGCTCGACGACAGTGCCGATGAACCCGTGCGGCTCAATCTCGCCGAGGAGCAGTACGTCGGCGGGCAGACCCCCGTCGTCGCGACGACCGACGGCGATCCGGCATCCTTGTCCCTGTCGATCGATGGTGAGCCGGTCGGCGAGACGACTGCCTCGCTCGAGCGCGCACCCCGATTCGCCATCGAGGCGACGAGCACCGACGCCTTCTTCCGCAACGGGCTCAAGCTCGGCGACACCGTGCTCACGGTGTTCGACGAGGGCTATTACGACCGCATCGTCACGGTCGACGCCGAGGTTCCCGTGCAGGAGGTGGTGCGCGGCGAGCAGCTGACCCTCGGCGTTTACGCCGGCACGAAGGCCTGGCCGCAGCCCGACCCGAACGAGAACAACGACGACTACACGGCGATGAACCCGCGTCTGGTGCTGCCCGACGGACGAGTGCTGCGACCGACGTCCTGCGCGGGAGCCGGCGAGGGGCAGGAGCCGACGGCGCGGGCATGCCCCACCACCTCGACCGAGCGGATCAACTTCAGCGACGCGAACCTGGTGTACTTCCTCGCGACGTTCACCATCCCCGACGACGCCTTCGACTCGGTCTCCACCCTGTGGGACACCACGACCGTCGCTGACGGCGAGCACGTCGTCACCGCTGTCGAGTCGAACGACGCGGCTCGCGCCGAGGCGCCGGATGCCCGGACCGCGACCCGCACGGTGCTCGTCGACAACACGGCCCCCCAGATCGACGCCACGCTCGTGGACGGGCGCCAGTACCGCGGCGAGTTCACTATCGACGCGACGGTCACCGACACCGGGTCGGGTTTCGAATCGGTGACGGCCGTGCTCGACGAGAAGGAGATCACGCTGCCGCTGGCGACATCTTCGCTCGCGCTGTCGCCTGGCGACCACACGGCCGTCATCACGGCGAAGGACGCGGTGGGCAACGTCTCGACGAGCACGACTGCGTTCTCGACGGCCGATGAGAAGCCGCGCACGCAGCTGATCAGCCCCGACGACGGCGCCGAGCTTACCGGCGACGAGGTCGACCTGGTCGCGCGTCCCGGTTCCCAGGTCGACGACCGTCTGGAGCTGTGCTTCGCCGAGGGGTACTCGTACACGCCGCTTGATAGCGCGGTGCGGGTCTGGTCGGGCGCGACGTCGAACTCGCGCTCGACCGACCGCACCGAGGCGAGGCCGCTCAGCGAAGACCAGCTGGCGCGCATCGCCCACCTCGACGGAATCGAGGTCGCCGAGAGCTCGGACACCGCCATGCCATACCAGCTGTTCACCGTGCGGGTCCCGGCTCGTGTCGGTGCCGATGCGCAGGTGCGGGTGGCATGGGAGGGGTCATCGAACGCGGACGCCAAGGTGCTGCTCTACGTGCAGAAGACAGACGGGTCGTGGCGCGAGATCGACCGTCACGTGACCACCGGAGGGGCGCCCACCTCCTTCTCGCTGGACGCGGAGGTCGCCGTCGACGGGCACGCGAAGAACGGGGAGCTGACTCTGCTGGTGCAGCACTCCGAGGGCTGGGCGGGCAGCGACACCAGTGCGCGCGACTCCCAGACGACGCCGTTCCATCCCGGTGCGACACCTCGCGATCAGTACGACTTCACCTTCGGGTGGCTGTCTGACACGCAGTACTACAACCGCAACGAGGGAGATCTGGGCGGCAGCGGCGGCTCGGACATCTGGTACCAGCATCAGGTGAAGATGAACGACTTCCTCGTCGCGCAGCGAGACGCGCTCAACCTGCAGTACGTGACGCACACCGGCGACATCGTCGACAACTATGATCAGCCGCACCAGTGGAAGAACGCCGACGAGGCGTACCGCAAGCTCGACGACGCAGGCATCCCGTACGGCGTGCTGGCGGGCAACCACGACGTCGGTCACTGGGACGGCGACTACACCGCGTACAGCGCCACCTTCGGCGAGGCGCGCTTCGCCGAGAATCCCTGGTACGGCGGGTCGTACAAGGACAACCGCGGCCACTACGACCTCGTGACCGCCGGCGGGATCGACATGCTCATGATGTACATGGGCTGGCCCGACCCCAACGACGAGGCCTCGAACTCCGAGGACATCGCGTGGATGAACTCGGTGATCCGGCAGTACCCCGAGCGCAAGGTCATGATCAACCTGCACGAGTACATGCTCACGACGGGTGGGCTCGGGCCGTTCCCGCAGCGCATCTACGACGAGGTCGTGGCGCCCAACGCGAATGTGATCTCGGTGGGCTCCGGCCACTATCACGACGCGTACACGCGGCTCGACGAGTTCGATGACGACGGAGACGGAGCGGCCGACCGGACGGTCTACTCGATGCTGTTCGACTACCAGGGTCTTCCTGAGGGCGGCCAGGGATACCTGCGCCTGCTGCACTTCGACAACGAGCAGGGCCGGATCATCGTGCGCACGTACTCGCCGTCGCTCGACGACTTCGACTCCGACGACGCGTCGCTGAACAACCCGGCCGGTATGCAGGAGTTCGAGATCCCATACGCCGCCGGCGGCATCGCGCCGGTGACGAAGGTGCTGTCGACCGACGCGTTCCGCGCCGACATCCTCACCACCAACGTCATCGACTGCGTCCAGGACGTGGTGAGCGGTGAGCAGACGGCGGTCTCCTGGGCAGGGCTGGATGCCGGTGAGCACGGCTGGTACGTGCGCACCACCGGCCCGTTCGGCGGTGCCGAGAGCACCGAGGTGCGCTCGTTCACCGTCGACGGCAAAGCGACGACCGACCCCGACGAGGGCGGCCCCGGTGGCGGCTCCGGCGGCGACGGTGGAGACGGAGGCTCGGGTGGCGGAGGCTCGGGAGGCGCTGACGGTTCGAGTGGATCGGGCGCCGACGGTTCGGACGGTGGCGAGAACCCGACCGTGGCCGGTCTCGGCAACCCGCTCGCGACCACCGGAGCGTCGGGCACATGGACGATCGGCCTCGGCATCATCGCGGTGCTCGCGCTCGTCGCCGGCGGCATCCTGTTCCGCGGCCGACGACCCCGCGACTGACTGCTGAGCACGAAGACCTCGTCGGCGCAGGCCGGCGAGGTCTTCGTGCTCAGCCCGGATGTGCTGACCCGGGTCGCCGGTGCCACCCCGGTACCCTTGAATCCATGCTCAATATGGCCGAGGGACTGTCCCGACTCGGCGCGCTCGCCGCGAATCCCGTCGTCGCCGCGCTCGCGACCGCCTTCGCCGATGCGGGCTTCGACCTCGCCGTCGTCGGCGGCCCGGTGCGCGACGCGCTGCTGGGCCGTGAGACGCACGACCTCGACTTCACGACGAACGCCCGCCCCGACGAAATCCTCCGCATCGTCACGCCGATCTCGAGCACTCAGTGGGACATCGGCCGCGCCTTCGGCACCATCGGCGCGCGCGTTCGGGGCGAGCAGGTCGAGATCACCACGTACCGCGCCGACAGCTACGACGGCGTCACCCGCAAGCCGGTCGTCGAGTTCGGCGACACCATCGAGGGCGACCTGCTGCGGCGCGACTTCACCGTCAACGCGATGGCACTGCAGGTTCCGGCCGTCAAGCTGATCGATCCGACGGGCGGCGTCGAAGACCTCGTCTCGGGCATCCTGCGCACCCCGATCGATCCCGAGATCAGCTTCGGCGACGACCCGCTGCGGATGCTGCGCGCGGCGCGCTTCAGTGCCCAGCTCGACTTCGCGATCGATGACGCCACCTTCGCCGCCATCGAGAAGCTGCGCGAGACGCTGACGATCGTCAGTCCCGAGCGCGTGCAGGGCGAGCTCGTGCGGCTGATGCAGACCGACGACCCGATCCGCGGCATCCGGGTGCTGGTCGAGAGCGGGCTCATCGAGGAGTTCTTGCCTGAGGTGAGCGCGCTGCGGCTCGAGGTCGACGAGCACCACCACCACAAAGACGTCTACGAGCACTCGCTCACGGTGGTGCGTCAGGCGATCGACCTCGAGAAGGCGCGCAACCCCGATTCCGCCCCCGACGTGCCGCTGCGCCTGGCCGCGCTGCTGCACGACATCGGCAAGCCGCGCACCCGCAAGCTCGAGAGCGGGGGAGGGGTCACTTTCCACCACCACGACGTCGTCGGTGCGCGCATGGCGCGCAAGCGCCTGCAGGCGCTGCGCTTCGACGGCGGCACGATCGATGCGGTCGCCAAGCTCATCGAGCTGCATCTGCGCTTCTTCGGTTACGCCGAGGGCGCGTGGACCGACAGCGCGGTGCGACGGTACGTGCGCGACGCCGGTGACGTGATCGAGCGCCTGCACATCCTCGTGCGCGCCGACGTCACCACCCGCAACAGGCGCAAGGCGGCTCGCCTCGCCTCCGCCTATGACGACATCGAGCGGCGCATCGTCGAGCTGCGCGAGCAGGAGCAGCTCGACAGCATCCGCCCCGAACTCGACGGCAATCAGATCCAGCAGATCCTCGGCATCGCGCCGGGCCGCGAGGTCGGCGAGGCGTACCGGTTCCTGCTCGAGGTGCGGCTCGACGAGGGAGTGATCGGCCCGGATGCCGCCGAGCAGCGTCTGCGCGAGTGGTGGGCTGCTCGCGGCTGAGCTGCGCGGCTTTGCCACGTTTTCGCAATCTCCGTCGCGAGACTTGGCTTGCAGCACGAGACAGGGCTTACACAGGCAGGTCTCGTGCTGGAACGGAAGTCTCGGCGCCGCCCGCGCGCGCGGCGCTGCGCGGGCGGGGGTCAGCGGGCGAGCTCGGCCGCGACGGCCCCACGCAGCCACTGCATATAGGTGTCGGCGTCCCATCCCGACTGTGCGACAAGCTGCTGATAGCTCTCGGGCGAGAGCAGGAACGACAGCGTCGCAGCGGTCGCCTGGGGGGCGGCCTTCGGGGCGGCCAGACCGCGGGCGATGAGTTCGTCGACCAGGCGTCGGTAGTCGTCGGCGCGACGATGCAGGATCTGCGTGAGCACCTCGTCCACCCGCTCATCCGACAGGGCTGCGCCCAGCAGCACCGTCCACAGCCGATGCCCGCGTGCGTTCGCGTCGGTGATCTGAGCCAGCACGGCGTCGAGGAACACATCGTCGGGCAGCTCCAGCACGCCGGCGGCGACATCCGTGTCCGTGAGCGATTCGGCGCCCTCGTATCCCGAGAACGTCACCTCGAACGCCGCGATCAGCAGTTCGGCCTTCGAGGCGGCCGTCTTGACGGTCTCACCGGAGACGCCGGCCGCGCGCGCGATCGCGGCGATGGTGGTCGCCTGGTACCCCTGTCGGGCGAACAGCTCCCCGGCCGCGGCGATGATCCGGGCGCGCGTCTCACGTGCCTGGCGGGCACGGAGTTCGGAGCGGTAGACGCGAGCGGTCGATTCCGTCATTGACTTTCCTTGCAAGCAGATGAATACTGTCTCGGTATATCGATCTTAGAGAAGGAGTGCCATGTCCACCCACCTCATCGCCTGCACACCGGCGCACGGGCATGTCATGCCGCTGCTGCAGATCGCTCGCCATCTCATCGAGCGCGGTGACGATGTGACGTTCCTCACCAGTTCCCGCTACGGCGAACGAGTCGCGAGCACGGGAGCCCGGTTCGTCGCTCTTCCTGCTGCGGCCGACATCGACCTCGACGACGCCGACGCCGCGTTCCCGGAGCGCGTGGGACTGACCGGAGCGGCAGCTCTGCGCTTCGACATGAGCAATCTGTTCGTGAGGCCGGGAGTCGCTCAGCTCGCCGCTGTGCGCGCCGTGCTGGCAGAGCAGCGCATCGACACCGTGCTCGCCGAACCCCTCTTCCTCGGCGCCGCTCTGCTGCAGCAGCTGCCTCGGCACGACCGGCCGCCGGTGATCGCGCTCGGAATCTTCCCGCTCGGGGTCCGCAGTCGCGATACGGCGCCGTTCGGCCTCGGCGTCACGCCGATGGCCGGTCCCCTTGGGCGACTGCGCAACGCCGCGCTGCGGACCATCGCGGAGCGGCTGATCTTCCGCCGCGTGCAGCGGGAGGCCGATCGGCTCGCCGCTCGCGAGACAGGTCGTGGCCTCGGAGGGTTCGTCCTCGACTGGGCCGGGCGAGCCGACGCCTACATCCAGTTCACCGTTCCCGAGTTCGAATACCCCCGATCGGATCTGCCCCCGACGGTGCACTACGCCGGAGCGATTCCCGCCGTGATCTCCACTCCCGCTCTGCCGGAGTGGTGGAGCGATCTCGACGCCGGCACACCCGTCGTGCACGTGACCCAGGGAACCATCGCGAACCGCGACTTCTCGCAGCTCGTGCTGCCGACCCTCGAGGCGCTGCGCGACAGCGATGTGCTCGTCGTCGCATCCACCGGGGGGCGTGCCCTCGGAGACCTGGCATCCGATCTGCCGGCGAACGCCCGAGTAGCCGAGTACCTTCCGTACGATCAGCTGCTGCCCAAGGTCGACGCCATGGTGACCAACGGCGGCTATGGCGGTGTTCAGCAGGCGCTGCGGCACGGCATCCCACTGGTCGTAGCAGGACGAACCGAAGACAAGGTCGAGGTCTGCGCGAGGGTCGGCTGGTCGGGAGCGGGGATCGACCTGCGCACGCAGACGGCCGATGCGCCGAAGATCCGGGACGCCGTGCACCGCGTGCTGAACGAGCCCGCATTCCGGGCGACCGCCGCGCAGATCGGTCACGCCCTGCGCGCCGCCGATCCCTGGCGGACGCTCGACGAGGTCATCGACGCGAGCACGATCCAGCGCACCGCCCTCACCTGATCCGGGTGCGGTGAAACGCGTGACCGAACAGGTCGCGCACACATACACTGGGCACACCCATCAGCGCCGATCGGAGCCAGCGTGCCGTCCCCCTGGTCGTCATCGCGTGACGCCTCCCCGGAGGTCTCGCGCCTTCTCATCGAGCGCGCACACGAAGAGCTCGTCGCCGGGAACCTCGACGATCGCCGCCTGCAGCAGGTGCGCCCGCTCGTGCGGGCATCGTGGGAGCGTGCCTGGCAGGGGCGCGTGGGCGCCGAGGGACTGCCGCCGCTCGATTTCGGCCACGATGCCCTGGAGGCGTACCGCACCGGGCATCCGCTCGCCGGGGTGATGGATCTCATCCGCTCGCTGCTGCTGCCGGGCAGCGCCGAGGACTCGGGAGTCGTCGTCGCGGTCGGCGACCACGCCGGCCGGCTGCTGTGGGTCGAGGGCGACCTTCGACAGCGCGTGCTCTCGGGCGAGATGGGATTCGTCGCGGGCGCGAACTGGTCCGAGCAGACCGTCGGCACCTCCGCCCCCGGCACGGCGCTCGCCGTCGGCGAGTCGGTGCAGATCCACCACGCCGAGCACTACAACCGACTCGTGCAGCCGTGGTCGTGCACGGCGGCCCCCGTGTTCGACCCCGAGACCCGCCGCATCCTCGGGGTGATCGACGTGACCGGCGGGGCCGAGGCCGTCACACCGCAGGCCCGGATGCTGGTGGATGCCACGGCGCGAGCCGTCGAATCCGAACTGCTCGTCGCGCGCCTGCGGGCACGCAGCGAGGCACCCCGCGGCTCGGAACGATCGCCGCGCCGCTCGCCGCGTGACACCAGGCACGCGCGCCTGCAGGTGCTGGCACGCGACCGCGCCCGCCTCGAGGTCGACTCCGCCGATGGGGAGACGACGATCGAGCTCAGCGCCAGGCACGCCGAGATCCTGCTCATGCTCGCCGTGCACCGACAGGGCCTGTCGGCCGAGCGGCTCAGCGAGCTCGTCTACGGCGAGGGCGCGTCCCCCGACACCCTACGGCCCGAGATGGTGCGTCTGCGCAAAGTGCTCGAGCGGGTCTCGCCAGACCTCGCGCCGCAGTCCCGGCCGTATCGGCTGACCGCACCGCTCGAGACCGACGCGCAGAACGTGCTCTCGCTGCTCGACCGCGGTGCGCACCGCGTCGCGCTCAGCGCCTATCCGGGTGCGGTGCTGCCCGAGTCGGCATCACCCGGCGTCGAGGAGTTCCGCGAGACGGTGCGCGCGGCCCTGCACGAGGTGATGGTCAGCGAGGCCAGTCTCGACGTGCTGCTCGCGTACGCCGAGATCCCCGAGGGGCAGAATGACGCCGAGGCGCTGCGCCTCGCCCTCGAGATGCTTCCCGCCCGCTCGCCGAGACGCTCGGGTCTCGTCGCGCGGATCGAGCGTCTCGACGTCGAGTGACCGCAACCGACTGCAACGTTGCGCACGGGGGCGCAACCTGACGCCACCTACCTTCGAACCCAACAGCCGCGCAGCATCGAGGCCGCGGCCCGTCGAAGGAGTCAACGATGCCCATCGTCGAAGAAGACGTGTCCACCGCGTACGCCGCCCCCGGCCAGCCCGGTGCCGTCGCGAACTACCGCGCCCGGTACGGCCACTACATCGGCGGCGAGTTCGTCGAACCCGCCAAGGGCCAGTACTTCGAGGACATCAGCCCGGTCAACGGCAAGCCGTTCACCGAGGTCGCCCGTGGCACCGCCGAAGACATCGACCGCGCTGTTGACGTCGCCTGGAAGGCGTTCGAGTCGTGGAAGCGCACCTCACCCGCTGAGCGGTCGGTCATCCTCAACCGGATCGCCGATCGCATCGAGGAGAACCTCGAGGCGATCGCCGTCGCCGAGACGTGGGAGAACGGCAAGCCCGTGCGCGAGACGCTCGCCGCCGACATCCCGCTCGCCGTCGACCACTTCCGCTACTTCGCCGGCGTGCTGCGCGGACAGGAAGGCGGCATCAGCCAGCTCGACGAGAACACCGTCGCCTACCACTTCCAGGAACCACTGGGCGTAGTCGGGCAGATCATCCCGTGGAACTTCCCGATCCTCATGGCGACCTGGAAACTGGCTCCTGCGCTCGCCGCGGGCAACTGCATCGTGATCAAGCCAGCCGAGCAGACCCCGGCATCCATCCTCTTCCTCTTCGAGATCATCGGCGACCTGCTGCCCGCCGGCGTCGTGAACATCGTCAACGGCTTCGGCATCGAAGCCGGCGCACCTCTGGCGCAGCACAAGCGCATCCGCAAGGTCGCATTCACCGGCGAGACCACCACGGGCCGGCTGATCATGCAGTACGCCTCGCAGAACCTCATCCCGGTCACACTCGAGCTCGGAGGCAAGTCGCCGAATGTCTTCTTCGAAGACGTCGCCCGCGCCGACGACCCGTTCTACGACAAGGCGCTCGAGGGCTTCACGATGTTCGCGCTCAACCAGGGCGAGATCTGCACCTGTCCGTCGCGCGCGCTCATCCAGCGCTCGATCTACGACGGCTTCCTCGCCGACGGACTGGAACGTGTCGGCAAGGTCATCCAGGGCAATCCGCTCGACCCCGCCACGATGATCGGCGCGCAGGCGTCGAACGACCAGCTCGAGAAGATCCTCAGCTACATCGACATCGGCAAGCAGGAGGGCGCGAAGCTGCTCACCGGAGGCGGGAGGGCAGACCTCGGCGGCGACCTCAGCGAAGGCTTCTACGTCGAGCCGACAGTGTTCGAGGGCAGCAACAGCATGCGCATCTTCCAGGAGGAGATCTTCGGCCCCGTGCTGTCGGTGACAAGTTTCAGCGACTTCGACGACGCCATCTCGATCGCCAACGACACGCTCTACGGTCTCGGCGCCGGCGTGTGGAGCCGCAGCGGCGACACCGCGTATCGAGCCGGCCGTGCCATTCAGGCCGGTCGCGTATGGACGAACACTTACCACCAGTACCCGGCCCACGCCGCGTTCGGCGGGTACAAGCAGTCGGGCGTCGGCCGCGAGAACCACAAGATGATGCTCGATCACTACCAGCAGACGAAGAACCTGCTGGTGTCGTACGCCGAAGGCCCGATGGGCTTCTTCTGATCGGCCTCCCCAGTGCCGGGCGGGCGTCGCGTGACGTCCGCCCGGCAGCCGTTCCCGAGCGAAGGAGTCGCAGATGGTCAGCATCGGAAGGTACGAGCGGGTGGATGTGTCGGATGCCGCGGCCGAGCTGCTGCGCGAGCTGACGACGCAGCACGGGCCCCTGATGTTCCATCAGTCTGGCGGATGCTGCGATGGCTCGTCGCCCATGTGCTACCCGATCGGCATGTTCATCACCGGACCGAGCGACGTGCGCCTCGGTGAGCTCGACATCGCGGGCCTCGAACCGATCGAGGTGTTCATGTCGGAGGCGCAGTTCGAGTACTGGAAGTACACGCACCTCACGATCGACGTCGTGCCCGGCCGCGGGGCGGGCTTCAGCGTCGAGGGTCCGACGGGCATGCGCTTCCTCATCCGGTCCCGGATGCTGAACGATGCCGAGCTGGAGTACTTCGGCCTCGCTCCGGCCTAGGCATCCGGATCAGAGCATCCGACCATCTCGGCGTACCGCGTGCCGACGCGTCACACCGCCGTCAGGGCACGACGACCGCGCGTCCCTGCACCCTCCCGTCGTGCAGCCGCGTGTATGCCTGAACCGCCTGGTCCATCGAATAGCGCTCGACGTGCACACCCACCGATCCGCCGCGGGCCAGTGCCAGCACCTCCATGAGTTCGCTGCGGGTGCCCCAGTACGGGGCACGAACCGATGCGCCGAACGGGGTGGAGAAGAAGCCGGTCGGCAGCAGGCCGCCGCCGATCCCGACGATCTGGATGTCGCCGTCGACGGCGACGACCTGGCGCGCGATGTCGAGAGTCGGCTGCACGCCCGTGAAGTCGAACACGGCTTCGGCTCCGCGACCCTCGGTGAGGCGGCGGATCTCATCGACGGCCGACTCGTCCGACATCAGCGCGTGATGGGCTCCGACATCCCGCGCCAGCGCGAGCTTCTCCTCGGCGATGTCGAGAGCGATGACGGTCGCGGATGAGATCGCGCGCAGCAGCTGGATGCCGACGTGGCCAAGTCCGCCGGTGCCGATGACGACGGCCGTCGACCCGGCGACGAGCTTGTCCCTCGACGACATGATCGCGTGGTACGGAGTCAGACCGGCGTCGGTCAGCGACACCGTCTCGACCGGGTCGAGGTCGCCGATGGGAACGAGATGGCGCGCGTCGTCGACGATCAGGTACTCCGCCATCGCACCCGGCGAGCCGAGGCCCGGAGGCTGGATGCCGAGTTCCGCGGCCCTCGTGCAGTAGTTCTCCGCACCCCGTGCGCAGGCGTGGCACTGCCCGCACCCCCATGGGCCGTAGACGGCGTACGAGGCCCCGAGCTCGATGCCCTCCACGCCGTCGCCGAGCTTCTCGGCCACACCCACTCCTTCGTGCCCGAGCGTGAGGGGAAGGCCGTACACGTACTGCTCGGCCGGGAGGTTCATGACGAACCAGTCGGAGTGGCACAGGCCGGCGGCGGTGACCTTCAGACGGATCCGGCCCGGCCCGGGTTCCGGCGTCTCGATGTCGACGAGCTCCGGTCCTCTGCCGATCGTGCGGTACTGGATGGCCTTCATCGTGCAACCTCCTGATCGAGCTGCGGCGGCGGGCGCGGCCGCATGCTCGTCCAGCATCCTCCATCCGGGGATCGACCGAAAGCCCGCCGCCCCGGATATATTCCGGCCGTGTCAGCGGAAGAAGACGAAGGACAGCAGGCCGAGGAAGTGCGGCAGAAGCGTCACGCCGAACACGACGATGATGATCACGAGCGTCACCCACGAGAAGCCCTTGCGCAGGCGGCGGCCCTGCGGTGCGACCCCTGCCGGCGGCCGCAGCATGGCAGCAGGCGGGGCGAAGGGCAGCGCCGCGGGCGAAGCCGGGGGCGGCGGCAGCCGGGTCGCCGGATGCGGCGCGGCAACGTGCTGCGCCGATCGCAGCCGGTCGTCGCGCCAGCGCGCCCATTGATCGAACTTGCCCAGCAGCGCACCGACCGTGCTGAACAGCCAGGCCCAGGTGCTGACGTCGGTGGTCGAGGCGGGCCGTCGCATGTAGAGGAACAGCCAGTCGTCCACGATCTCGACATCGAGCTGCGCCGCATGGTCGATGAAGCGCGCCATGATGTCCGGCGTGAACAGGTAGAGCGCGTCGGCCTCGTACCCGCTCGGGCAGTACAGCGTGAAGTGCCGGTCGAAGTCGCCCTCGAGTGAGAGGCGCTGGTCCTTCGAGAACGTCGACGGCAGATTCGACCCGAGCCCGTTGTTGCCCAGTGCGTCGAGGACGATGTTCGGCAACGGCACATCGAGCTTCACGGCGACGTAGCCCCAGCTGTGCGTCGTCTTGTTCTTGCCCGACCCGGTCGTGTACCGGTAGTTGCCGAACTCGACGAAGCGCGGCTCCTGCCCGCGGACGAGCTGTGACCCCATGCGCGAGTGGCCAAGGTGGAAGATCATGCCCGGAAGCGGCGGGTCGCTGACGAACGGGCGGAACGTCATGCCGTTCGCCTGCGCGAACCGGGCTATCCGGTAGGTGCTCTCGCGTGTGCGGCCGCGAGAGATCACGAGAAGCGGGATGGCGATTGCGGCGATCACGAACGGGATCAGCGCCGGCAGCGAGAACAGCGCCCCGAACCCGGCGTCCCCGGAGGCGATGCCTGCCATCAGTCCGAACAGGGTGAAGCCGATGGTCGGCAGGAACACCATGCCGAAGACGACCGCGACGATCACGCCGATGACGATCTGGGCACCCGACGTAGGGTTCTGCGCCTTGACCGTCCGCCAGAACGCGCTCACCGCGCGCGGGTCGACCGGTTCCGTCAGCGGCCGCGTCTCGAACGGGTGCTGCTGCGCCGGCGCCGGATCCATCCGTCCACGGTACCTGCCATGATCGATGGGTGACTCAGACTCGAACCCTGCCCACTCTCGACGGCCGCACGTTCAAGATGGTGTCGTCGACGACGTCGGTCGTCGACCACGACGCCCCGAGCGTGTTCCACTACTTCGAGCAGGACGGTGCGATCTGGGGCGACTACGCCGGCGACACCGTCACGATCGGCCGCTTCGTGGGAACCCGCACCGGCGACACCATCTGGGTGTCTTTCGTGCACGTGCTGGCCGCCACGGGCGAGGTCGTGACCGGCGACGGCGAGAGCGAGATCGAGATCGGCGACGACGGGATGCTGCGCCTGGTCGAGCATTACGAGATGCACGGCGCCGCGCAGCTCAGCGTGTGCGTCGAGACCGCCGCGGCCTGACCCGGTCGTCGCGGTCACCGCGGCGGCAGGGCATCCCGTCCCGCCGTCGCCGGCGTCCACTGGGTCATGCCCAGCGGCACGTCGAGGCTGCGCTCGGGCAGGTCCGGGGGAAGCACGAACGGCCGACGGATCACCTCGTCGAGCACGACGACGCTGACCACCGTGCGCACCTCGGGAAGCTGAGCGATCACCCCGGTCGAGAACTCGTGCACGCCGCTGACGTCAGTCGCGCGGATCAGCAGCATGGCGTCGTGCTCTCCCGTCGTCACAGCGCAGTACTCGATGTCGGGCATGTCAGCGATCTGCGCTCGGAATGCCGCCCACGCCTGCGGATACACCGTGACGAAGATCAACGCCCCGATCGAGAGTCCCGCCTTGGCGGGGTCGACCCGCGCGCTGAAGCCGGTGATGACGCCGTCGCTCACGAGCGACTCCACCCGGGTGTACGCGTTGGCTCGCGAGATGCCGACTTTCTCGGCCAGCGCGGCGATCGAGATGCGCCCGTTCTCGCGAAGAAGATCGAGGATCCGATACGAGACCGGATCGAGGGCAGCGGCATTTCGTCCAGAATCCCGGTTGTCTTCAGCGTCAGTGCTGGACATTCTGCATCCCAATCTCCATTGTTCGGACAGGCTTTGTCTACATGACGCAATGTCATTGGACAAATCGTCGCACACCATGGGAATCTGATCACGGTCGTCCACCGTTGGATGCCCAGGACTCCCGATCCACCCTGCCAATGGAGGTACCCATGCTGTCGACGCTGCGCACGCCGGCGATCGCCCTCGGAGCGGTCGCGCTCCTCGCCCTGACCGGATGTTCGGGAGGAAACTCTGCGAACAGCAACGGCGGGGCGAAGTCCGGTGGTTCCCTGGTCATCGACACCGCGTTCTCGGTCGAGACCGCCGACCCCGGGCACACCTACGACCCGACCGGCAACATGCTCGCCAAGGCGATGTACGAGACGCTCGTCGACTTCAAGGGCTCGGATGTCTCGACCCCGATCCCCGGCCTCGCGTCGTGGGAGGCCAACGACTCCGCCACCGAGTTCACGTTCACGCTCGAAGACGGCCGCGTCTTCTCGGACGGCACCCCGATCGAGGCGAAGGACGTCGTCTTCTCGCTGCAGCGCATCCAGGGCATGGCCGACGCCAAGCCGAACTTCCTCCTCTCCGGCGTCACCATCACGGAGGTCGACGAGAAGACGATCCTCTTCAGCACCGAGACGCCCCTGCTGCAGCTGCCCGCCATCCTCGCCAACCCCGCTCTCGGCATCGTCAACGCCGACGTGGTGATGAAGAACGGCGGCAGCACCGACGGCTCCGACTCCGCGCAGAAGTACTTCGACGGTGCCTCCGCAGGTTCCGGCCCCTTCGTTCTCGACACCCTCGACCTCAGCTCGCAGATCGTGCTGAAGAAGAACGACGAGTACAACGGCGACGAGAAGCCGGCCTACGACCGCGTCGTCATCCGCAACGTCTCCGAGAGCGCCACCCAGCTCGCCAACCTCAAGGGCGGCGACTCGATGGTCGCCATGGACCTGAACGGCGACCAGGTCAGCGGTCTCGGTGACGGCCTCAACGTCGACTCGGTGCCGTCCGGGCAGACCATCTTCCTGCTGCTGAACCAGTCGACCGGCGTCGCCGGCGACCTGGCCAACGTGAAGCTCGCCGAAGGCATCCGGTACGCACTCGACTACCCGGCTCTGCTCGAGCTCGCCGGCGCCGGTGCCGAGCAGGCCACCGGCGTGATCCCGCCCGGATTCGAGGGCGCCCTCGACAAGGGCGTCACCCAGGACCTCGGCAAGGCGAAGGCGGCCTTCGACGCGGCCGGCTACACCGGTCAGACACTGAAGCTGCAGTTCCCGAACGACTACCCCGTCGGCGGTGTGGAGTTCACGCCGCTCGCCGAGCGCATCCAGGCGCAGCTGAAGGACGCCGGCGTCACGGTCGAGCTCGCCCCCGCACCGTTCGCCACCGAGCTCGACGCGTACGTGAACGGCACCGAGGGCTTCGGCCTCTGGTTCTGGGGCCCGGACTACGCCGACTCCGCGAACTTCCTGCCCTTCGGTCCCGGTCTGAAGGTCGGTCTGCGTGCGGGCTGGGAGCAGTCGGCCAACCCCGAGATCGCCGCCATCGCCGCGGATGCCGCCAGCGCGACCGACCCCGACGAGCGCACCGCCGCGTTCACGAAATTCGCCGAGACGATGCAGGCGAGCGGCCCGTTCGTTCCTCTGATCGTGCCCGGACGCAACATCGCGACCTCCGACAAGGTCGACGGCGCTGTCTACAACTCCGTGTGGGAGATGGACATCGCCGAGATCACTCCCGCCGGCTGAACGGATCGACCGTGATGACGACAGTGGCTGTGCAGACACAGGCGCAGCGCAAGAAGTCGCCCCTGGCGGGGTACCTGCTGCGCCGGGCCGGCACCTCGGTGCTGCTGCTGATCGGCGTCACGGTCGTGACGTTCCTGCTCACCAACCTGGTGCCCGGAGACCCCGTCTCCGCGGCACTGGGTGAGGGGGCCTCTCAGAACCCCGCGACGCGCGAAGCCTTCATCAAGGCGCAGGGGCTCGACCAGCCCCTGTTCGTGCAGTACTTCATCTACATGGGCAAGCTGCTGCGCGGCGACCTCGGAACCTCGCTCGTCACCGGACAGCCCGTGACCGCGGATCTCGCCACGGCCGTGCCCGCCACGATCGAGATCGCGCTCTGCGCGATCGTGCTGAGCCTCGCGGTCAGCCTCGTGCTCGGCACGCTCGCCGCGTACCGGCGGGGCATGGTCACAGACCAGATCGTGCGAGTGGTCACCCTGATCGGGCTCAGCGTGCCGACCTTCTGGCTCGCGCTCGTGAGCTTCTACGTGTTCTTCCTCAACCTGCGCATCGCGCCCGGGTCCGGTCGCATCTCGCCGTCGATCATCCCGCCGCCCCGGGTGACCGGGCTGTACACGATCGACTACCTGCTGAACGGCGACGGTGTGGGCTGGGCCGACGCCATGGCGCATCTGGCGCTGCCGGTGATGGTGCTGTCGCTGGTGACGATCGGTCTGCTGACCCGGTTCATCCGCACGTCCGTGCTCGAGGTGCTCGACAGCGACTACGTGCGGGCGGCTCGTGCGAAGGGCCTGCCGGCCATGCGCGTGGTGCTCGACTACGTGCTGCGCGGAGCTGCTCTGCCGGTGCTGACCGTCGTCGGTGTCGCCTTCGGCGCACTGCTCTCGGGCACCGTGCTCGTCGAGTCGGTGTTCGCCTGGCCGGGCCTGGGCACGTACGCCTACAACTCGGCGGCCAATCTCGACCTGCCCGGGATCATGGGCGTCGGCCTCATCGTCGGCGTCATCTACCTGGTCATCAACTTCGTCGTCGACCTGCTGTACGGCGTCCTCGACCCGAGAGTGAGGATCGCATGAGCTCTCGCGAACCCCGCATGCCGGGGCGGCTCAAGCTGCGCTGGCCCCGTGCTTGGCGCACCCCGCTCGGCGTCATCGGCACCGTCATCGCCGCGGCGTGGATCCTCGTCGCCTTCACCGCGCAGTGGTGGGTGCCGTTCGAACCGAACGCCCAGGTGCTGCCCCGCCTGCAGGCCCCCGGCATCGACACGCTGCTGGGCACCGACGGCAACGGGCGCGACATCTTCTCGCGCCTGATGACGGGCGCGACCGTCACCATCCCGCTCGCGCTCACCCTCGTCGTCGCCGCCCTCGTCATCGGCGCCGTGATCGGCGCGCTCGCGGGATACTTCGGCGGCTGGATCGACGAGACCCTCATGCGCATCACCGACCTGTTCATGGCGTTCCCGACCGTGATCCTCGCGATGGTCGTCGCCGCGTCGCTCGGCCCGTCGCTGTTCAACGCGGTGATCGCCGCGGTGGTCGTGTCGTGGCCGCAGTACTCGCGCGTCACCCGCAGCATCGTGCTGTCGCTGCGCAATCAGAACTACGTGATCGCCGGTCGCCTGCTGGGCCACTCGCCGGCACGCACGCTCGTGGTCGACATCCTCCCCAACGTCGCCGGCCCGCTGCTGGTGCTCGCGACGCTCGACATCGGTTCGGCGATCCTGCTGCTGTCGGGCCTGTCGTTCCTCGGTCTGGGCGCGCAGCCGCCCACGGCCGAATGGGGTTCGATGATCTCGGCCGCGATGCAGAACTTCGACGCGTGGTGGCTCGGAGTCTTCCCCGGTCTCGCCATCCTCACCGTCGTGCTCGCGTTCAACTTCCTCGGCGACGCGCTGCGCGACATCCTCGATCCGACCGCCGAGGTGACGCACGAGAAGCAGACCGAACTGGTCGCATCGAGCGGAGGCGGCGCATGAGCATCCTCGACATCCGCGACCTCACGGTCGACATCGGCCGCCCTCTCGTGAAGGGCCTGTCGGTGCAGCTCGACGCCGGGCGCATCCACGGGCTCGCCGGGGAATCCGGATCGGGCAAGACGCTGACCGCCATGGCGGTGCTGGGTCTGCTTCCGCGTCACGCACGCACAGGCGGCTCGATCCGGCTGGGCGACACCGAGCTGCTCGGACTCGGCAGGCGGGCTCTGAACCGCATCCGCGGCAAGCGCATCGCGATGGTCTTCCAGGACCCGTCGTCGTCACTGCACCCGCAGATCCCGATCGGGCGTCAGCTGACCGACCACATGCGCGTGCACCTCGGACTGCGCGGGGCGCCCGCCCGCCAGCGCGCCGTCGAGATGCTCGAGCGCGTGCAGGTGCCGAACCCGGACGAGGCGCTGCGCCGCTACCCGCACCAGTTCTCGGGCGGGCAGAGGCAGCGCATCGCGATCGCCTGCGCTCTCGCGTGCGATCCCGATGTGCTGCTCGCCGACGAGCCGACGACCGCGCTCGACGTGACCGTGCAGGCCGGCATCCTGACATTGCTGCGCGACCTGGCCGGCGAGCGGCAGATCGCCGTTCTGCTCGTCACACACGACCTCGGGGTGATGAGCGCGATCGCCGACGTCGTCACCGTGATGAAGGACGGCAGAGTCGTCGAGCACGCCGATCGGGAGACGCTGTTCCGTCACCCGCAGCACGAGTACACCCGGCAGCTGCTCGCCGCCCTGCCGGGTTCACGCATCGAAGGAGGCGACGATCATGGCGCATGAGACCGTCCTCGACGCTCAGGGCATCGTCGTCCGCTACCCCGGCAACCCGCCCGTCGTCGCGGTCGACGACGTGTCGCTCCAGGTGCACGCCGGTGAGACCGTCGCCCTGGTCGGAGAATCCGGCAGCGGCAAGTCGAGCCTCGCCCGCGCGGCCGTCGGCATCGAGAAGCTCGCGGGCGGCACGGCCCGCTTTCTCGACGGCGAGGTGACGCCGCTGCGCGTGCGCCGGCGCCCGAAGCACCTCACCGGAATCCAGATGGTGTTCCAGGATCCGTCGACCTCGCTCAACCCCCGTCGCCGGATCGGCGACCAGATCGCCGACGGCATCGCCACCGCGCGAGCGCGCGGTGCGGAGGGCTCGACGGTCGAGGAGTGGCTCGAGAAGGTCGGCCTGCCCGCGGCATCCGTCTCGAAGTTCCCGCACCAGTTCTCGGGCGGTCAGAAGCAGCGCATCGCGATCGCGCGAGCCCTCGCCGCCCGCCCGCAGCTGCTCGTCGCCGACGAGCCGATCTCGGCTCTCGACGCGTCGACCCAGACGAGCGTGGCCGCGCTCATGCGCGATCTCGTCAAAGAGGCGGGCGCAGGGATGCTGTTCATCTCGCACGACCTCGCCGTCGTGCAGCGCATCGCCGACCGGACGTTCGTGATGTTCGGCGGGCGCGTGCTCGAATCCGGGCCGACCGCGCAGCTCTGGGCCGACCCGCAGCACCCGTACACGCAGGCCCTCCTCGCCGCGATTCCCGAGCCCGACGGCGCGGGCCGCATCCCCGCGGCGCCGTCGGCCGCCGAGCGCGCGGTCTGGGCCGACGTGCCCGCCATCCAGCGCTGACGACGTCACCCGCTGTTCACCGGGCGGACCGACGCCCGTAAGAGCGGCCAGGCACGATGACGCCGTGCCCGCACCGTCGATGACCGTGATCGTCCCCGCGAAGGACGCCGGCAGGTTCATCGGCACGGCTCTCGAGACCCTCGTCCGCCAGTTCCCCGACGATCACGCGCTGAAGCTCGTCGCGATCGACGACGGCTCGAGCGATGACACCGGGGTGATCATGCGCCGGTACGCCGAGCGGTTCGCGCATGCCGAGGTGATTCGCAACGGCACCCCCAGAGGGCTCGCCACAGCCCGCAATCAGGGCCTGGCGTACGTCGAGGGCGACTCCTTCTGCTTCCTCGACGGTGATGACTGGATGCAGCCCGGCCGGTTGCCTGCCCTGCAGCGCGCACTGCGCGCCCTCGGCTGCGACTTCGTGCGCACCGATCACGTCACGGTTCAGGGAGCGGAGCGGCGGCTCGTGCGCGCCCCGTTCACCCATCGCGGGATCGTCGTCGATCCGCGCGAGGCGATCCTGCCCGTCGAGGACCGCACGATGGTCGACTATCCGTTCGCGTGGGCGGGTCTGCTGCACCGCCGGATGCTCGACAGCGGCGTCGCCGCGTTCAGCAATGGTCTGTTCACCGCCGAGGACCGCCCCTGGATCTGGCGGCTGCACCTGCACGCGCGGTCGTTCGCCGTCGTCGACGCCCCGCACCTGCTGTACCGCCGGGGTCTCTCCGACTCGCTCTCCAAGACGCTCGATCGGCGCCAGTTGCACTTCTCCAGGGCTCTGAGCGAGGTGCTCGATCTCGTCGAGGCGGATCGGGATGCCGATCAGCTGCTGCCCAAGGCGGTGTTCAGCGTGCTCGCGCTCAGTTCGCATCACCTCGTGCGCGCTCGCCGCATGCGGCCTGCCGTGCGGAGAGAGCTGCGTGCCGGCATCCGGGATCTCCTCGCTCGCCTGCCTGGCGACCAGGCGCGGACGGCGATCGACCGCATCGGCGGCTCCCGTAGGCGGGTGCTCGCGCGGGTGCTCAGGGACGCGGATCACGCATGAGCGGGACGATTCAGCTGTTCGCCCTGCACAGCGCCTACGGGCTGATGACGGCAGTCGCCGCCATCGACGCAGGGCTGCTGGGAGATGACGATGTCGAGCGCATCCTCGTGCCGATGAACACCGCCGCGGTGCCCGAGACCGCACCCGATCTCGAGAGCGTGCCCCGGCTGGCCCCGCTGCGCGCACGGTTCGACCGCATCGAGCCGCTGAACCCGCTGCTCGATCCGCTGCACCCGACCACCTGGCGCCCCGATGAGCAGGATCTGCCGATACTTGAGCGGCTGCTGAGGCGTACGTGGGCCCTCGACGACGCCCGGCTCGAGCTGTTCGTGCAGTCGCCGCAGGTCGCACCGGCGCGCACGCTGATGGCGCTGTTCTCGCAGGCGCAGCTGAATGTCATCGGCGACGGGCTCATGACGTACTCGCCGATCCGCAGCGCCATGCCACGGCAGGTCACCGAGCGCGTCGCCCGCGTCGTGCACCCCGATGTCGTGCCGGGCGTCGTACCGCTCGTCTTCGCCGAGACCGGCGCGATCCCGGTGCCGGTCGACCCTGCGGATCACGGGCGGGTGCTGTGCGAGGTGGGGCAGGCGCAGCCGGATGCCGCTCTGGACGCCCTCGTGTCGCCCGACGTCCCGACGGCGCTGGTCCTCGGGCAGTACCTGTCGGCTCTCGGGCTGATGAGCCAAGACGACGAGACGTCATTGCAGACGCGGATGATCGACCGGGCGGTGGATGCCGGCGCGCAGCGCGTCGTGTTCAAACCGCACCCCTCCGCGCCGCCTGCGCTCTCGGATGCGCTCGGGCAGCGGGCATCCGCTCGAGGGGTCGCCTTCGCCACCTACGCCGGCGACCAGCCGGCGGAGTACGTCGCGCACCGCCTGGGGGCAGCGGCGGTCATCGCCGGGTTCTCGACCGCTCTGCCGACAGCGCGAACGGTGTTCGGGATCCCCGGACACGCCGTGGGATCCGACACGGTGCTCGCACGACTCACACCGTACGAGAACAGCAACCGAGTGCCCGCCGCCATCGTCGACGCCCTCGAGCGCGGCGTCGCGACGGATGAGCTGCAGGGCATCGTCGACGCCGTCGGATACGCCATGCAGCCCCACATCGTCGGGCATCTTCGGCCGCGCGCGATCGCGGCGCTGGCGCCCATGACCGGCCGCGACCGTGAGCGATACGTGCCATCCGACCGACTGCGCGCCCTCGACCTGCCCGGTGCGCCCGCGCGGGGTCGGTGGCAGCGGCCGGGTGGCCAGGCCGGGGGAGTCGGGCGCTGGGAGGAGCTGCAGCTCACCGCAGCGGGCGCGAAGCGCCGCGCCCGCAGAGTCTGGAAGGCGGCAACCGGCCGATGACCGAGAACGAGCTCACTGTCGCGATCATCCCCGCGCGCGGCGGGTCGAAGGGCGTGCCGGGCAAGAACCTGCGGCGGGTCGGCGGGATATCGCTGGTCGAACGCGCGGTTCGCGCTGCTGTCGAGGCTCGAGGCGTCGACCTGGTGGTCGTCAGCACCGACGATGCCGAGATCGCACGCGTCGCCGCCGCGGCGGGTGCGCGGGTCATCACGCGCCCAGCCGATCTGTCGAGCGACACCGCGACGTCCGAGAGCGCGGTGCTGCACGCCCTCGACGCGCTCGCCGCCGACGGCGTCTTGGTCGGCACCGTGGTCTTCGTGCAGGCGACGTCCCCCTTCATCCCGAGCGAGGGCATCGCCGAGGCCGCCGCGCACATCGCGACCGACCGCTACGACAGCGTTTTCTCCGCTCACGAGACCTATGGCTTCCTCTGGCGACGGGATGCCGATCAGCTGGCCACCGCGGTCAACCACGACGCCTCGAACAGGCCGCGCCGGCAGGACCGCGAGCCGCACCACCTCGAGACCGGGGCGTTCTACGCCTTCACCGCCGATGGCTTCCGCGCGGCGGGTCACCGGTTCTTCGGCCGCATCGGCATCGTCGACGTGCCCGAGACCTCCGCCATCGAGATCGACGACGAGCACCAGCTCGCCGTCGCAGACGCTCTCGCGGCGCTCGACCCCGCACCGGATGCCCCGATCCCGGCATCCGTGCTCGTCACCGACTTCGACGGGGTGCACACCGACGACACGGCCACGGTCGACACCGAGGGCCGCGAGTCGGTGCGGGTGAGCCGGGAAGACGGTATGGGCGTCTCGCGGCTGCGCCGCGCGGGTATCCCGATGCTCATCCTCTCCACCGAACTGAACCCCGTCGTCGCTCGTCGGGCTGAGAAGCTGCAGGTGCCGGTGCTGCACGGCATCGAAGACAAGACCGCCGCTCTGGAGTCGTGGGCCGCCGAGAACGGCATCGCGCTCGCCGACATCGCCTACGTCGGCAACGACGTGAACGACCTCGCCGCCCTCGACATCGTCGGCTGGCCGATCGCCGTGGCGAACGCCCACCCCGCCGTGAGGGCGGCCGCGCGCGTCGTCCTGACTCGTCGCGGTGGCGAGGGAGCGGTGCGCGAGGTTGCCGAGCGCATGCTCGCCGCGCGCTGATTCCCGCCGCCCCGGTTCGCCGTACGAGCGTCGGCAGCCGGTCACCGGCTCGACGCCGCAGGTTCACCCGAGCCGCGTAGACCGGGAGGACACGACCGGAAACGGAGGGTCCTCATGACCGTCACCATCGCAGACCGCGTGATCGGCGGGGGCCGTCCCACGTACGTCATCGCCGAGATCGGCCTGAATCACAACGGCGATGTCGAGATCGCCAAGCAGCTCATCGACGTGGCCCGCGCCGCCGGCGCCGACGCCGTGAAGTTCCAGAAGCGCACTCCGGAGATCGCCACTCCCGAGCACATGCGCGACGTGTCCCGCGAGACGCCCTGGGGCACCATGAGCTACCTCGACTACCGCCGCAGGGTCGAGTTCGACCGCGAGCAGTACATCGAGATCGGCGACTACGCGACGATGGCAGGCCTGCACTGGTTCGCCTCGCCGTGGGATGTGCCGAGCGTCGAGTTCCTCGAGGACCTGAACGTGGTCGCCCACAAGGTGGCATCCGCCAGCCTCACCGACACCGAGCTGCTGCAGGCGCTGCGCGCGACCGGCAAGCCCGTCATCCTCTCCACCGGCATGTCGACGATCGAGCAGATCGACCGGGCGCTCGACACGCTGGGCACCGACCGCACCATCCTCATGCACGCCACCTCGACGTATCCGATGGAGTCGGGTGAGGCGAACCTGAAGATGATCGCCACGCTGCGCGACCGCTACGCGGGCGTGCCGGTCGGCTACTCCGGCCATGAGCGCGGCCTGCAGATCTCGCTCGCCGCCGTCGCGCTCGGCGCAGTGGGGGTCGAGCGCCACGTCACACTCGACCGCGCCATGTGGGGCTCGGATCACGCCGCGTCCCTCGAACCGGCGGGTCTCGAGCGCCTGGTTCGCGACATCCGCGTCATCGAGGAAGCACTCGGTGACGGAGTCAAGCGCGTCTATCCGGGCGAGCTCGCTCCCATGGCCAAGCTGCGTCGCGTCGGGGCATGACTTTCCCCGGCAGCCGGCCGCCCCGCCTGCGGGTGGTCGCCATCGGCGACGCCGACTCGTTCGTGAAGTGGGCCGCCCACCTCATCGACCAGGTAGACGACATCAGTCAGCACCTGCTGCTGGTGCACACGCCGCTGGTCGTGAGCGATGCGCAGCGGGATGCCGCGGTCGCCGGCACCCGCTTCGCTGACCACCCCGCGTCGATCACGCGGATCGCCTTCGACGACGTCGCCGACTGGCTCGCCAGAGACACTCCCGACGTCGTCGTGCTCGCGGGTCGCGCCCCGTTCGTGCGTCTGCTCGGACGCGAGATCGACCGGCTCACCCGCCGTCCTGTCGTGGTCAGCGGTCTGCCGGGTATGTCGATCCCAGCGCTGCGCGGCGCACTCGAGTATCGCCGGCACTGCGACCTCGTCGTGGTGCACTCGCACCGCGAGGTCACCGCGTACACGCGCCTCGGCCGTGCCCTCGGCGCCACGGTGCCCGTGGGGCTCGCGACGCTTCCGTTCGCGAAGCCGGCTCGGGTGGCGAGCACAGGCACCGACCTCGTGTTCGCCGCGCAGGCGCTCGTGCCGGGTGATCGTGCCGAGCGGCGCCGCATCGCCGAGGTCCTGCGCCTCGCGGCGGTGGCCGACCCGTCGCGCCGCGTCGTCGTCAAGCTGCGCTCGCGGCCAGGTGAAGTCGAAGCGCATCAGGAGCGCGACGGCTACACCGACCTGCTCGAGAACGCCCCCGAGAACCTCGTCTTCTCGTTCGCGCCGATGGCCGAGGCACTGGCCACTGCCGAAGGCCTGGTCACGGTGAGTTCGACGGCGGCCGTGGAGGCGCTGGCCGCGGGCGTCCCGGTGATCGCACTCGACGACTTCGGCATCCGGCCCGACCTGCTCAACCGCGTCTTCGACCGCAGCGGGCTGCTCGGCGGCGGAGACGACGTGGTGGCGCGGCGCTTCCGGCATCCGGACCCGCAGTGGGCGGCGGCCAACTACTTCCACGATTCGCGCGATTCGCGATGGTGGGAGCAGGTGCGCGCGCTGGTCGCGCAGCGACGCCGCGGCGCCCTGCCCGCGTGCACGGTGCCATTGCCGCGCGGCGGTGCCCTGCACGCAGCGTGGCACCGCCGGATGGTGCTCGGCGACGCCGACCGCACACCGTCGGGACGCATCGCGGCCGTGCTGGTGACGCCGGCGATCGCAGCGCTGGCCGCGCTGAAGCGCCGCCGTAGCCGAGCGGCTGTTCCGGATGCCCTGGCAGCGGACTTCACGCTCGCGCCGAGCCCGCTCGCAGAGCCGGTGCGACGACGGTCGGCGGCATCCGAGTCGATCCGGTAGACTGCTGTGGTTGTCTGCCCGTCGGCATCCATTCGGGAAGCCGCGTCAGACGACGTGCTACACACCCTCCTGCTTCCGGGAAAGTCCCGGGAGCCGTTCTAGTCCGAAGGAGGTGGGTAAGTGACGCACCAGTACGAGCTCATGGTCATTCTGACCCCCGAGCTGGACGAGCGCCAGGTTGCCCCCAACCTCGACAAGTTCCTGAAGGTCATCACCAACGATGGTGGCTCGATTGACAAGGTCGACATCTGGGGCAAGCGTCGTTTCGCCTACGAGATCAACAAGAAGAACGAGGGCATCTACGCCGTCGTCAACTTCACCGCCACCAGCGAGGCCACGCAGGAGCTCGACCGTCAGCTCGGTCTGAGCGAGCTCGTGTTCCGCACCAAGGTCCTGCGTGCCGAAGAGGCACAGGCCATGGTCGCCGCCGAGGCCAAGCGCGCAGCCGACAGGGCCGCTCGCAAGCCCAAGGTCGCAAAGGCCTAAGGCTCATGGCCGGCGAAACCGTCATCACCGTGGTGGGCAACCTCACCGCAGATCCCGAGCTGCGCTACACGCAGAACGGCCTGCCGGTGGCGAACTTCACCATCGCCTCGACCCCGCGCACGTTCGACCGTCAGGCCAACGAGTGGAAGGACGGCGAAGCGCTGTTCCTCCGCGCGTCGGTGTGGCGCGAGTTCGCCGAGCACGTGGCGGGCTCGCTGACGAAGGGCATGCGCGTCATCGCGCAGGGTCGTCTGCGTCAGCGCTCCTACCAGGACCGCGAAGGCAACCAGCGCACCTCGATCGAGCTGGAGGTTGACGAGATCGGTCCGTCGCTGCGATACGCGACGGCACAGGTCACGCGGGCCGCATCCAACGGCGGCGGTGGACAGTCGCGTCCGCAGCAGCAGCAGCAGCAGGTCTCGGACGAGCCGTGGTCGACCCCCGGCTCCTCGAGCGCTGACGCCTGGAGCACTCCGGGCAGCTTCGGCGACGACACCCCGTTCTAATCGCTGGGTCCCTGAGCCTGTCGAAGGGCCGGGGCATCCGCAACTTCTTCTTAAGGAAAACTCATGGCTGGAAAGTCGAGCGGCGATCGCCGCAAGCCGCGGAAGGGTGGCAAGCCCACCGCTCCCGCGAAGTCCATCCGCGTTGGCGTCATCGACTACAAGGATGTCGCAACGCTTCGCAAGTTCATCTCGGAGCGCGGCAAGATCCGCGCCCGTCGTATCACCGGTGTCTCGGTGCAGGAGCAGCGTCTGATCGCCAAGGCGATCAAGAACGCTCGCGAGATGGCCCTGCTGCCCTACGCCGGCGCTGGCCGCTGAGGGGTGCTGACATGGCAAAGCTGATTCTCACGAACGAGGTCGCCGGGCTGGGTAGCGCCGGTGACGTCATCGAGGTCAAGAACGGGTACGCCCGCAACTACCTCGTCCCCAAGGGCTACGCCGTGGCGTGGACCCGTGGTGGCCAGAAGCAGGTCGAGTCGATCCAGGCAGCCCGCAAGGCCCGCCAGATCCACGACCTCGACGAGGCGACCGCACTCAAGAACAAGCTCGAGGGCACCAAGGTGCGTCTGGCCGTCAAGGCCGGCGCCGAGGGTCGCCTGTTCGGCTCGGTGAAGACCGCCGACGTGGCCGACGCTGTCGCCGCCGAGGGCCTCGGCTCGATCGACAAGCGCAAGGTTCACTTCGCCGCTCCGATCAAGTCGACGGGCGAGCACGAGGCGACGGTTCGTCTGCACGACGACGTCACCGCCGTGATCACCCTTCAGGTCATCGCCGCGAAGTAATCCCGCTGCACCAGCAGGCCCCCGACATCTCCGGATGCCGGGGGCCTTCTGCGTGCGCGGGATTGTGCCTTCTTGGCTCGGTGCGGGGTCAAGAATGTACGTTCTGCAGCGTGTTTGTGTGCGTTTCTGACCTCGGCAGGTCGGGTGGGGCGGATGCCGGGGGGCACGCCTCTGCGGCGGATGCGACCTCACGGGTCGCATCCGCCGCAAGGGCGGGCGTCAGGCCGTTGCGCGTGCGCGGCGGACCAGCGCTCCACCCACGAGCAGCATCAGGCCGGCGAACAGGGCGAGGGCCGGGGCCCACTCACCGCCACCGGTCGCGGCCAGTGCCGGGGTGCCGGTCGCTGCTGCCGACATCACCGGAACCCGAGGCGAGGTCACCAGAGCCGCCGTGACGATTCCGGGGTCCGTCACCTGGTCGGTTCCGGGCTCGGTGCCCGGGTCGGTTCCGGGCTCGGTGCCGGGGTCCGTGCCAGGGTCCGTGCCCGGGTCCGTGCCCGGGTCCGTTCCCGGGTCGGTTCCGGGGTCGGTGCCCGGGTCCGTTCCCGGGTCGGTGCCCGGGGTCTCGACCGTGCTGTCGCCGATCAGCGAGATGCTGTTGCCGCCGATGGTGATCGGTGCGGTGATCGGCAGCAGCACCTGGGTGCCACCGAGGATGCCGCCGTTCCCACCCGTCGAGGCGTCGGTCGTGGGGGCTTCAGCGGGTGCTGACGCTCCGTCCGAGCCGGTCACGGCAGAGTCGCCCAGCACGGCGATGCCGTTGCCAGTAACAGTGACGGGAGCGGTGATCGGTGCGAGCACCTGCGTGCCCCCGAGGATGCCGTCGCTTCCGCCGGTGGTGGCATCGATCGATGGTGCTTCAGCGGGTGCCGAAGCACCATCCGAGCCGGTCACGGCAGACTCACCCAGCACCGCGATAGCGTTGCCGCCGATCGTGATCGGTGCGGTGATGGGTGCGAGCACCTGGGTGCCACCGAGGATCCCGTCGTCTCCGCCGGTGGTGGCGTCGGTCATGGGGGCTTCAGCGGGTGCTGACGCTCCGTCCGAGCTGGCCACGGCAGACTCACCCAGCACGGCGATGCCGTTACCGGCAACAGTGACCGGTGCGGTGATCGGTGCGAGCACCTGCGTGCCCCCGAGGATGCCATCGTCTCCGCTGGTGGTGGCGGCGGTCGCGGGTGCTTCAGCAGGTGCCGAAGCTTCCCCCGCGCCACCGGCGACGGCAGAGTCACCCAGCACCGAGATGCTGTTGCCGGTCACGGTGATCGGTGCGGTGACAGACACGAGACCCTGCGTACCCGACAGGATGCCGTCCGACCCCGAGGTGGCGGCCGCAGCCGGCTCAGGCGCCTGCGCCGACTCAGGTGCCGGCGCAGCGGCATCCGATTCAGCGGCGGACGATCCGAGAACGCTCACGGCGTTCCCCGAGACGGTCACCGGAACGACCACATCGACGAGCGCCTGCGTGCCCGAAGCCACACCTCCCTCGCCGGTCGTGACGGCTGAAGACGGGGAAGGCGCCGCGGGTGCGGCATCCGTGCTCGATCCGGTGGCCGCAGTGCCGAGCGCCGAGACGGCGTTGCCGACGATGTCGATGGGTGCGGTGACCGGCGCGAGGATCTGCGTCCCCGAGAGAAGACCTTCGTCTCCGTTCGTTTCGGCCGCGCTGGCGGCCGTGGCGCCGAGCAGCGAGACGCCGCCGGCGATGAGCACGCCCCACATGGCGTGCTTGACGATAGTGCGCATGAGTATTGCTCCTGATCTGTGCGAGATGAAGACCACACGGTCGCGTGGTCCGGGCATGCCGATGCAGAATCGGCCGCCCTCTCGTCAGTCAGGAGAGACGTCGGTGCCGCCCGCCGGAGAAGCGGGCAGGGCGGCATCCGAGGGGATGCCCGTGCGCCACGACGCATCGATGTCGACGCGCGCGGAGGCAGGACGGTCAGAGGTCGCGCTGGACGCCGATCCGCCGCTGCCGGCGGCAGACGCCGGACTCACACCCGGAGCGCTCGCCGGCCCACCGGGCAGATCGCCGGACGGCGCGGACTGCTGAGCGCCGGCATCAGGCGGCGCCACGCCGCTGCCGCGCGGGACGACACGCGGGGCGGATGCCGCGGGCTGCGCCGTAGGCGTCAGCGTCGCCACGGCCTCGAGCCTGAACTCGGCAGCCGGCACGGCCGCGCTGTCCACGTCAGGGGCAATCGCAGAGTCGCCGAGCGGAAGCTCCGGCTCGGGGAGGCCGGCATCGTCGGAGCCCGGGATGCCCGGCTGCAGAGCGTCGACGACGGGAGTGACCGTGCTGTCGATGACCGGAGGCACGACGTCGAGAACCCCGTCGACGCCGGTCGCCAGCTCGTCGACGAGGTCGGTCGCGCCGAGCCCGTCGACCGCCGCGCCCAGCACGGGAACGCTGCTCACGGCATCCGTCACCGGTGTCACGATCGCGCTCACCGGAGCCGATGCCACCACGTCGTCGACGGCCTGCGTCACGTTCGACACCGTCTCGCCGGTCTTCGCCACCACCTGCGCGGTGGGCGCTCCGACCACGGGCACAGACGCCACGGTGGTCGTCGTCTTCGCCACGACCTTCTCCACAGTCGACACGACGGGTGCGGCGACATGCTCGACGGTCGAGGTGGCCGCCTTCGCGACCGGAGTCACGACATCGCCCAGCGTGTCGCCGACGAGTGAGGTGAGTCCCGACAGAGGCGCCGGGGTCTCGTCATCCGCTCGGGCCTCACCACCGGCGAACACGGCGCTGAGCAGGCCCCACGCGAGCACGAAGAGCGCGCCCCAGAGGTACACCGCTGATCTGCGGCCCTCTGTCGTCTCCACCTTCATGCTCACCCCCCTGGGCAATCTGCGAAGTCTCTCCGATCGTGCCCGAGACGTTACCCGAGGCCACAGAGATCGTCCACCCCCGTCGCCCCGAGGATGGGGCGGCGCAGCGCGGCGCGCCCGGGCGAGATCGCACTTGACTTTCCCCAGGTTCTGCACATCGGACGTCCCGGTGCACCAACCTTCAATCTCACGTTGAGGCGGAAATCCGTCCACAGGGTGGGGAACCGGAGAAAGCCCGATCAGACCGAAGAAAAATTGTTGAACGGAAAACTCTCCACCGAGTTGTCCACACCTGTTCTGCACAGACACTCCAGAGTTCTTCGCAGACTCTCCACAGAGTTATCCACAGGCCCGCTTGCATGGGGATAACCCGCCTTCTAGCTTGAGGGAGACCGGATGTCGGTGGCGCGTGTTCTGCTTGTGCTCGAGGCCGACTGCCCGCCGGTCTCAAGTGCCGGTGACGAGCGTCCAGTCGTGCCGGCCGGGAGGAGCACGGTGTCGATCGCAGATATCTCGAATGAGCGTCTCGGTAGTTCTCGCGCGCCCGAGCGCACCCCGCCCCACGACCTTCTCGCCGAGCAGAGCGCCCTGGGCGGCATGCTGCTGTCGAAGGATGCCGTCGCCGATGTGATCGAGATGCTCAAGGGCGCCGACTTCTACGTGCCCAAGCACGAGCTGATCTTCGAGGCGATCCTCTCGCTGTACTCGCACGGCGAGCCCACCGACGTGGTCGCCGTGACCGACGAGCTGATCAAGACCGGTGAGCTGGGGCGCGCCGGCGGTGCCGACTACCTGCACACGCTCACCTCGATCGTCCCGACCGCGGCCAACGCAGGATATTACGCGGGCATCGTGGCCGAGCGCGCGATCCTCCGTCGCCTCGTCGACGCGGGCACCCGCATCGTGCAGCTCGGCTACGCCGGCGAGGGCGACGCCGCCGACATCGTCAACAACGCCCAGGCCGAGATCTACTCGGTGACCGGCTCCGAGACGGCCGAAGACTACGTGCCGCTCACGATCGCCGTCGACGCGGCTGTCGAAGAGATCGAGGCGGCCAACGGTCGCGACGGCACGATGACCGGTATCCCGACCGGATTCCGCGAGCTCGACGAACTGACCAACGGCCTGCACGGTGGTCAGATGATCGTCGTCGCGGCGAGGCCGGCCATGGGCAAGGCGCTGGCGCTCGACACCCCACTGCCCACCCCGACCGGGTGGACCACGATGGGCGCGGTGCGGGTCGGCGACGAGCTCTACGATGCGCATGGTCGCCCCACTCGGGTGGTCGCGGCGACGGATGTCATGCTCGAGCGTCCTTGCTACGAGGTCGAGTTCTCGGACGGATCGGTCATCATCGCTGACGCACAGCACCAGTGGGTGACCGAGACGCGCGCGACGCGTCGTTCACCGGCGGGCGGATCGGTGACGGTCACCACCGAGCAGATCCGCGACACCCTCACCGTCGGAGCCGACGCCCGCGCCAACCACTCGGTGCAGAACGCGGCCGCGCTGCGCGCACCGGATGCAGCGTTGCCGATCCCTCCGTATGCGCTGGGTGCCTGGCTCGGCGACGGGCACAGCGACGGTGCGCGCATGACGAGCGAGACCGAGGAGATCCCTGGACTCATCGCAGCGACCGGCATCCGCGCCGAAGCACGCGGCAACATGCTCTACGCGCTGAAGCTCCCCACCCAGACCATCGTGCGCGACTGCGAGGTGTGCGACACGTCATTCACTGCCCGTCATCCGCACGTGCGCACGTGCGGCCGCACCTGCGGACCGAAGAACAAGGGAGCTCACCCCGAGCGGCTGCGCTGCCCCGACTGCGGTTCGCCGTTCTCGGGGGAAGCGCAGCGGTGCGCGGACTGCTATCGCGATCACGGCTCGTTCACCGCCCTGCTGCGCGGTCTCGGTGTGCTCGGTGACAAGCACATTCCCACGCAGTATCTGCGCGCCTCGGTCAGCCAGCGTCGCGAACTGCTCGCGGGTCTGATGGACACCGACGGCACGGTCGTGCGCGGTGTCGGGTCATGCCAGTTCGCGGTGACGAACAAGCGGCTCGCCGACAGCGTGTATGAGCTGATCGTGAGCCTCGGATACAAGTGCGGGCGCACGTCCAAGCGGGTGGCCGGACGGTCCGAATCGTCGTCGACGTGCCACATCCTCAATTTCTCGACCGTCGACGACGTGTTCCGCCTCGAGCGCAAGCGTCGCCTGCACGAGCAGGAGCGGCCGGTCAGCGTCGCCCGGATCGGCCGTCGCTATGTGAAGGCCGTGCGCCCGATCGCCAGCGTTCCGGTGCGGTGCGTTCAGGTCGACAACGCCGCGCATCTCTACCTCGCCGGCGACTCGATGATCCCGACCCACAACTCCACGCTCGCCCTCGACTTCGCCCGGGCTGCAGCCATCGGCCACAACGAGCCGTCGATCTTCTTCTCGCTCGAGATGGGCAAGAGCGAGATCGCGATGCGCCTGCTCAGTGCCGAGGGAGCGATCCCGCTGCAGAACATGCGTAAGGGAACGCTCGACCCGCGCGACTGGACCACCGTCGCTGCCACCCGTGGTCGTATCAACGACGCGCCGCTGTACATCGACGACAGCCCGAACATGACCCTCGTCGAGATCCGCGCGAAGTGCCGTCGCCTCAAGCAGCGCGAAGGCCTGCGGCTGGTGGTCATCGACTACCTGCAGCTGATGACGAGCGGCAAGCGCGTCGAGTCGCGTCAGCAGGAGGTCTCGGAGTTCTCGCGTGCCCTCAAGCTGCTCGCGAAGGAACTTCAGGTGCCGGTGATCGCGCTGTCGCAGCTGAACCGTGGCGCCGAGCAGCGCTCCGACAAGAAGCCCGCGATCAGCGACCTGCGCGAGTCCGGCTCGATCGAGCAGGACGCCGACATGGTGATCCTGCTGCACCGCGAGGCCGCGTACGACAAGGACATCCGTCCGGGCGAGGCCGACCTGATCGTCGCCAAGCACCGCAACGGTCCCACGGCGACGATCACCGTCGCCTTCCAGGGCCACTACTCGCGGTTCAAGGACATGGCACCGGGTGACTTCGGCGGCGGCGGGGGCGGCGACTTCAACTGACCCGGCGCTGCGGCCCGAGGCTCAGAGCACGATCGCGTCCGACCCCGCCAGCAGCGGCAGCGGCGTCGTCCAGCTCCTGCAGCGGCCGTCGCGGACCACGTCAGTCGTTCCGCATCACCTGCGCGACGAGGGTGTCGGCAAGCCACGCCTCGAACCGATCAGGGCTCCACCCCGAGGCGCCGACGAGCTCGCCGTAGACGCCCGTCGCGCCGAGAGCGCGGAAGATCGCCTGTGCATCGTCGAGTGGGATGCGGAGGTCGTCGCGAACCGATGCGATCAGCTCGTCCATGACACGGTTGCGCCCGCGCAGCTTGCCGCGCAGCAGCGCACGCGTGTCGGCGTCTTCATCGACGGCCGAATCGAGGATCAGCGCGACGTCGAAGTCGGTCGCGTACAGGGTGGCCATCCAGTGCGCCGCGCCACGCAGCCGCGACTCGGCATCCGGCAGGGAGAGCACCTCGCGGGCGAGCGGTCGTGCGCCCGCGCGCTCGAGCCAGCGCTCGCAGATCAGATTGAGGATCTCGCGCTTCGCGCCGAACGCCGCGTACACCGTGCGCGTCGCGACGCCCGCGCGCGCGGCGATCGACTCCATGCTCGTGACGCTGTAGCCCTCGCCGGCGAACAGCTCTCGCGCGGACTCGGCGATCCGCACCTTCGTCGCCTCGGCCTGCTGCTGCCGATAGGTCATGGTCTCGCTCTTGACACCGTCCGCCATTCCGACATACTATCCCTGCATTCAATGCAGTACGCCTGCAATGAATACAGGCAATCTGTAAAGGAGTCCATCATGACTGACACCACGACCGCGCGCGAGATGCTCGCCGTGGTCGAACGCATGCTCGTGGAGGGGTTCGCCGGCGGGCGCCTCGACGTCGCCGAAGAACTCTGCTCGCCCGATATGATCGAGCACCAGTTCGGGCTGGCCGGCCGCGGACCCGAGGCGATCGCGAAGGTCCGAGCCGGCATGAAGACCGTGCACGACGCCTTCCCCGACCTGCACTTCACGATCGGGGACTGGGCGGTCGCCGACGACATCATCTGGGTGCGCGCCGAAGCGACCGGCACGAACACCGGTCCGTTCATCGGGCCGCCGACGGGCCGACCGGTGCAGTTCACCGTCTACGACTCGGCACGCGTCGTCGACGGCCGCATCGTGGAGCACTGGGGCGTGCCCGACCGCTTCGAGATCATGGTCCGCCTCGGCCGGATCCCTGAACCGCAGGCCGCCTGACACCGATCTCGACGGATCGCACGCTCGTCGATCCGGCCCGCCGGTGACACGGGTCGCTCGGGGTGGTTTACTGGCGCGATGGCAGCCACGGCGATGTTCCCGCTGGAGACGGTGCTGTTCCCGCACACGCCTCTCGCGCTGCGCGTCTTCGAGGAGCGCTACCTGAAGATGCTCGGCGCGGCTCTCGAATCCCGCGAGCCGTCGTTCGGGGTCGTGCTCATCGAACGCGGGTCCGAGGCCGGGGGAGGGGACACCCGATTCCGCACCGGCACGATGGCGCGGATCGTCGAGGTCGCCGCGACCGAACGCGACATCGAGCTGCTCGTCGTGGGCGGGGAGCGCATCGAAGTGAGCGCCTGGTGGACCGACGAGGCCTACCCGACCGCCGAGGTGCATCCGATCCCCGAGCTGACCTGGGATCCTGCGCTCGCCCCCCTGCGCGATGAGGCCGAGAAGCATGTGCGCCGCGTGCTCACCCGCGCCGCGCTGACCTCGGGGAGCCGGTGGGACCCGAACATCGAGATCTCCGACGACCCGCTGGAGTCGTCCTGGCAGCTCGCCGCGATCGCGCCGCTCGGGCCGATCGACCAGCTCGAACTGCTGCAGGCCACCTCGCTCGCCGGGCTGCTCGCCCGCATCATCGACCTCACGCTCGAGGCTGAGCAGATCCTCACGGCGACCTTCGACGGCGGTCACGACAACGACGGGCCAGGTCTCACCGCCTGACGGTGCTCACCGCCTGACAGGTCTCACCGCCTGACCCGGGTCATCACCACCCCATCGAGCCCGGTGCGCCCTTGAACGGGCCGCGGATGCGTGAGGTGATCCAGCCGCCGTAGAAGCGACCCGGCTGCGGCGTGACCTGCTCGTCGCCCACGGCGCACGCATCCATGTCTCCGGCGTAGACCGCGACCCGCCTAGTCAGCGCCTCGAATCCGCGCGCGGGGCGCGGGTAGGTCCATGCGGCTCCGGGCACGACATGGTCGCCGCCGTGCACGTCGAAGTACGCCGCCTCGCCCTTGAACTCGCAGAACGACGATCCGGATGCCGCGACGAGCGCCCCCTCGATGAACGCGTCGCTCGGCAGGTAGTACACCGGCGGATGGCTGGTCTCGAGCACCCGGACGGCATCGACCGTGTCGGCGATCAGCACGCCTCCGAGCCGGATCGTGATCCGCTCGGGCACCGGTTCGACGCGCGGCGGGCGTGGGTAATCCCACACCGACTCCTCGCCCGCGTGGATGGGGTCGGGTACCGGCCGTCTCATACCGCGAGAGTACCCTCCGCCCGCTGAACCGGCGTCGTCACACCCGCGCCGCGATGACCCGCGCGGTCGCCGTCGGATCGGGGCGGTGCATGACCGACTCGGGCACGATCACCAGCTCGGCGCCGTCGACCTGCTCCGCGAGCCGGTCGGACGACGCGATGAGGAACGGGAAGGTCTGCGCACCGCGCAGCACCGTCACCGGCACATCGACGTCGAGCAGAGCGGCATCCGGATGCCGATAGCGCAGCGTCAGCCGTGCGTCGTACACGGTCGACTGCGCGAGCGGGGCGAGGGCGGCCAGCTGACCGCTCGCACGGCCCGCCTCCACCATCTCGGCGGGCAGTCCGACGGCGTCGCGCTGGAATGCCGCGACGGCGTCTTCGCCGCGCCCGGTGTCGATCAGCTCCTGCAGCCGACGCGGCAGCTCCTCGCCCCAGCCCTGCGCGTCGAAGTCGATCGGCGGCTCCGACAGGAACAGCGCACCGGTCGGCACCCCGCGCGATGCGGCGAACAGTGCGAGGATCGCGCCCGATGAGTGGCCGAGCACGGCATCCGCCCCGCCGACCGCCCCGATGACGGCGGCCAGATCGTCGGCCTCGTCAGCCGGCGCCGACTCCGCGCGGTCGCCGCTCGCTCCGCGCGCCCGGCGATCCCAGGTGACCGCGCGGAAGCCCGCTTCGGCCAGCGCTTCGGCCAGCGGCCCGGCATCCGCGGCGGTCGACAATGCGCCGTTCACGACGACGACCGCGGGCCCCGCTCCGGTCGTCGTGTAGGAGATCTCGGTTCCGTCTTGAGAGGTCGCGATGCTCATCACGCCACGCAACCACCTCGGCGGTTCCGACGCGACGGGTTCTCGACGACCGCCTCAGGCCACGTCGACGGCAGTGCTGTGCGACGCCTGCGGCTCACGCGGCTTGCGTCGGGCCCACTTCGCCGGCAGGTGCTCGCCGTCCCACACCTGGATGATGCCCCACACCGCGGCGGTCGTCGGCACGGCGAGCACCGCGCCGATCAGGCCGCTGAGGGCGGTGCCGACCGCCAGAGCCACCAGGATGACGAACGCGTGCAGCTTCATCGTGCGTCCCATCAGGAACGGCTGCAGCAGGTTGCCCTCCAGCTGGTTGACCAGCACGACGACGCCGACGACGAGCAGGGCGCTCACCCAGCCGTTGGCGACGAGGGCCACCAGCGCCGCCAGTACGCCGGCCAGCGTGGCACCGACGATGGGGATGAACGCCAGCAGGAACACGAGCACGGCGAGGGGGATCGCCAGCGGCACCTGCAGGATGAGAAGACCGATGAGGATGCCGACGGCATCCACCAGCGCGACCGTCGCCGTCCCGCGCACGTACGACCCGAGCACACCCACGGTCTTGTGGCCGATCCGGCGCACCCGGTTCTCGTTCTCACCGTGGAACGGCCGCAGCAGGAACTCCCACATCTGCGGGCCGTCCTTGAGGAAGAAGAAGAGGATGGTGACCAGCAGCACGAACCCGGTGACGAAGCTCGCCACCGCGCTGACGCCGGCGAGGGCACCCGAGCCGAACTGTGCACTGGTGACGAAGTCGGTGAGGGTCTTCGTCCACTCCTCGATCTGGTCGGGGGTGAACAGCTGGAACGGCAGCGTGTCGACCCAGTCGAGCACGTGATCGATTCCCTGCAGGGCCTGCGAGTACAGGTCGTCCCACTGATCGCGAACCGCCCACACGATCAGCCAGCTCAGCCCGCTGAGCACGACGACGATCGTCAGCAGGGTGATGACCGTGGCCAGCAGATCCGGCACGCGGTGTCGACGCAGCCAGTTCATCGCCGGCGCGAACGCGCATGCCAGGATCAGCGCGATGGCGAGCGGGATGGTCACCAGGGTGAGGTACTGGATGACGTAGACGATGCCCGCCGCGACGGCCACGACCAGCAGGATCTGGATCGAGCGGATGCCGAGGCGGCCGAACGCGTCGGCCCACAGGCTCCACGGTGGCCGGGTCGCACGCGGCTCCACCGTCGGATGGTCGAGCTGGATGCGGCGGGGACGATCGCTGCTGCGGAACAGGGGCATGACGCGAGCCTAAACGCCGCGCGTCACGCGCGGCGAGCGGTTGACCGCGCGCCGGAAACGCCGCAGAATGCCCGGCCTACGCGCGCGGTCACCGCCGGCGGGCATCCCGATCGGCGAGCAGGATGCGCGCGGCGCGATCCCCTGAGACCAGCGCTCCTTCGATCGACGGACTCGTGCGGTGATCTCCCGCGAGGTAGAGGTGGTCGGCGGCGCGCACCGGCGACGGACGCAGCGGGGCAGGCCGGGCGGGCAGCGCGGAGCGGATGTCGTCGCGGCGCAGCAGCGGCCAGCTTCGGGCATCCGCTCGCCAGATCTCGCCCAGCTGGGTGCGCACCTCCGCCTCGGGCGCGCCCGCGTCGGCGAGCAGGCAGGTGGCCTGCACCAGGTGACGGCCGGCCGGCGCGTACGTCGGCGCGGTGCGGGAGATGATCGCCGTGTTCACGATCGGTCCTCGCCGTCGTCCGTCGACGGCCAGCATGCCGGATGCCGAGGGTGCGACCTCGGGCGCGAACCACCACGTCTGCAGCCCGCGCATCGGCGCAGCGCCGACGCCGGTCAGTGAGGTGAGGTGCGGCGCATCGACGGCCACGATGACCGCGGCCGCGCTCGCCGCGTCGGCGCCGACGATGTCGACGTCGACGCGCCCCCGGTCGCGGCGCACGCCGGCGACGCGATGCTCCAGACGGATCTCGGCACCCGCAGAACGAGCCCGCGCCGCCAGCTGGGTGGGCAGCGCCTGGATCCCGTCCGCCGGCAGCCCGGGAGTGCCCCGCAGGAACAGGCTCACCAGCCACCGCACGAACGTGTCGGACGTGTCGAAGCGGTCGTCGGCGAGCACCCCGGCCAGGAACGGCTCAACGACCTCGGCACGCAGCGCACCGTGGAATCCCGCCGCGTCCCACCCGTCTCGCACCGCGCGATCGGCCCCGCCCGCGGCCCGCCGCAGCAGCCGTCGCGGCGCGAGCACGGCCGGCGCCGCCCAGCGTGCGAGTGCGAACAGGGCGCCGGGGTCGACCAGCCCGCTGCGCAGACTCGCCGGGATCAACAGCGGATCGCGGCGGGGGTCGGCCAGCGTCGCCAGCCCGATCGGATCGCCAGGGATGTCGTCCGCGCGGCGCACGTGCACCCCGACCGGGAACGGCTGCAGCTGCAGGCCCGGCACATCCGCCCACCGCCGCACGGAGCGGTACGCGGGGTTGAGCACCTGGAATCCGCGGTCCAGCCGGAACCCGTCGACGACGTCGGTGCGCTGGCGCCCGCCGACATCGTCCGAGGCTTCGAGCACCACGACGTCGAGACCCGCTTCGGCGAGCACGGTCGCGGCGCGCAGTCCTGCCAGCCCCGCGCCGACGACGATCACGTCGTGATCCACTGCGCTGCTCATGCGTCCCCGATCTCGTCTCAGGACTCGGCGGGCTGCATGGGCAGGCGCGGTCCGTGGTTCCAGGCGAGGATCGCCGGCTGCTCGCGGGCGTACCCCAGCACCGACACAGACCCGGCATCCAGCGAGATCGACGCGCCGAACCGCGGCGCCTGCCGCAGGAACACCGCGGTGAGGATGCGCAGGTAGTGCCCGTGCGCGACGAGCGCGACATCTCCGGATGCCATCGCCGGCAGCACCCTGGTCAGCACGCGGGATGCCCGGGCGGCGACCTCCTCGACCGTCTCGCCCGGCGTCGCGCCGCGGATCACGCCGTGCTCGAAGGTGGTCCAGTTGTAGCCCAGCTCCGCCCGGATCTCCTTCGTGGTGCGGCCCTCGTATCCGCCGTAGTCCCACTCCACCAGCAGCGGATCGATCGCCGCCGTCAGCCCGGCGAGCTCGGCCGTGCGGCGGGCGCGCTGCAGCGGCGAGGTCAGCACGAGCCCGAAGTCGTAGCCCGTCACCAGCTCGCCCGCCGACCGGGCGAGCTCTTCGCCGTGCGGAGTGAGCGGGATGTTGGTCAGGCCGGTGTGCCGGCCGGTGCGCGACCACTCGGTCTCGCCGTGACGCAGCAGCACGAGCTTGCCCTCCGGGGCGTCCGGGGCGGGGCGATCGGGCAGCGGGTCGGTGGCATCCACGTTCTCACCGTAACCCTCGCGGCCGCGTCCGGCGCGGGCATCCGATCCTCCGCGGGATGTCAGGGGGAGAGCACGCGGGCGCTGTGCGTCAATCGGCTGCGCACGTCGAACGCCTCGTTGCCGCCGAGCACACGGGCTCCCGGAACCCCGCCGCGCAGCACCGTGCGCAGCGCGCTGCGGCGCACGACCACGACCGGCACACCGCGCACCGAGCCCAGCGGCGTGACCGCCTCGTCGAGGTCGTCGTCGGGGAGGATGAGGATCGCGCCGCCGAAGCGCACGCGCGCAGTGCGCGCCACGATCCGCATGCCGGCGAGCAGGTCGCCGATCGGTGTGGCACCGCCGACGTGGCTGCCGATGACCTCGCCCTGACGGAACCGGACGGGCCCGCCGAAATCCTCGGACATGAGTCCGTACAGCCCGGTCGGGCTGAGTACGACGTGGTCGAGCTTCGCGTCGTCGTCCTCGCCGGTGGTGACGTCGTGCCAGGCGGTGAACCCGATGCCGAGCTCCTCGATCGCCGCGGCGGTGGCCTCCTCGGCCAGCGCGTCGGCCAGCATGCGCCGCGCCTCCCACGATGCCGCGCGCACGACGAGCGGGTCGTATGCCTCGGCATCCGTCACCGCGTGACCGAGCTGGTCGGCGAGAAGATCCCGGTAGCGGCGCCGCCGCCAGGCGCCCGCCCGGCCGTGCGAGCGGCCGCGGGGGCGAGTGCCGGTCGCGCCGGGAGCCGGCCAGCGCTCCGCCCAGGACGCCTCGCCGCGGCCGCGGTCGTAGGCGGCGCGCGCCGCCGGGGTGCCGACGAGTTCCCACGCCCGCTGCACCCGCACGAACACCGCGGCGTCGCCGCCGGTGTCGGGGTGCGTCTGGCGCAGTCGCAGCCGGTAGGCGCGGCGCAGGTCGTCGTCTGAGACGGTGGCGTCGACCCCGAGCAGCTCGTACGCGGATGCCGAGAGCGGGCCGTCGAAGGTCACCATCACACGGTAGACGCTTCTAGGCTGAGGGCATGACCAAGAGCACCGTCTGGACCATCGTCGCCGTCGTCGTCTCGGTGATCATCGCGTTCTGGATCGTGAACGCCCTTTTCTCGCTGATCTGGTTCATCGCCAAACTCGCGATCGTCGCCGTCGTCGCGCTGATCGTCTTCGCGGTCATCCGCACGCTGATGGCGCGCTCCAGCGGCGATCGACGCTGAGCCTCAGCCCTGCAGGAACTCCAGCGCGGCCAGGCGGAACGCCTTCGATCCCGGCGCGTTGAAGTGGTGCCGGCCGGGGATCTCGAAGAACGTCGCCTGCGGGGCCGCCTCGGCGAGCCGCCGCGATCCCTCGAGCACGCCGTCCTTGTCACCGGTGGCGAAGAGCACCGGCTGCTGCGGGGCGTGGGCGGGGTCGGGGTCGATCGAGCGCGAATCGCGCATGCCCTCGGCCAGGGCGAGCAGCGCCTGCATGTCGTTGCCCGACACCCGCTCGGCGAGGGCGATGTAGTTCTGCGTCACGGGGTCGATGACCGGGGTGCCGTCGGCGGCGTAGCGGCGCACCTGATCGGTGTCGAGCCGGTCGAGTGGGATGCCGTCGGGAACCCCGCCGAGCACCGCCCGTGGGATGCGGTCGCCGAGATCCAGCGCCACCTGCCACCCCACACGTGCGCCGAGGGAGTAACCCGCGTACAGCGCCTCGTCGAGGAGGAACGTGTCGAGCACGGCCTCGATGTCGCGGGCGAGGTTGCGTACCGTGTACCCGGCGGAGTCGTGCGGCTTCTGGCTCGCGCCGTGCCCGCGCTGGTCGATGCCGAGCACCCGGAAGCCCTCGCGCTCGAGCATGCGCACCCAGCCGGTGTGCACCCAGGTGTCGGCCGTGCTCGACGCGAACCCGTGCACGAGAACGACGGTGGGCCCGTTATCGTCACCCCACGAGTACGTCGCGAGGGCGACGCCGTCGCCCACCTCGACGTATTGGGGCTCGGGCATCGTCGAGAGCGCGGAGAGGATGTCGACCACACCTCCATCATGCTCCTGCGCGGCGCGGTGAGCGCTGTTCTTCGAAGCCGCGCCTCAGCCCTCGGCCTGTGACGGATGGCCCGTCGTGTCGGGATCGGGCCGCGTCGGCGGGTCCTCCGGATCCTCGCCTTCGGCCTGACTGGGGTGATCGCCGCCGCCCGAGCGGCCGCTGGTGTCTGTCTCCTGCCTGCCCTCGTCGCGGGGTTCGAGGTCTTCGGTGCCGCGCTCATCGGCTGAGGCGTCGTCGTTCATCGCTCCTCCTTCATCATGAGCCGGTGACGATAGCCCGGGCATCCGGCGTGGCCCACCGGGTTGACAAGCTCAGCTGAACAGCGTCACGAGCTGGCCCTCGACGCGTCGCGACGGGTCGACCACGACCCCCTCGTCATACAGGTCGAACACGCGTGGGTCGATGTAGCTGGCGCGGGCGACGGCGGGCGTGTTCCCGAGGGCGGATGCCGCCACACGCACCGCCTGCGCGGCGGCGCGCGAGCGCGCGGTCGCCGTCGGCTTCACCCCGATCTGGGCCAGGGCGACAGCCGCCGAGATCGTGCCGTGCAGGGTTCGGAAGTCCTTCGCCGTGAAGTCCCCGCCGGTGCGGAGACGGACGTCGTCGTTGATGTCGGCCGCGCGAAGCGGATGCCACGCGGCGCGTGCCGTGTCGTCCTGCCAGCTCAGCAGCAGCGAGCGTCCGCCGCGGCGCTTGAGTCCCGCGATGAGCCCCGCGAGGTCGGCGTCGTCGATCTCGGATTCCCAGGGCTGACCGCTCTTGCCGGGAAAGCGCAACTCCACGACCCGGCCGCCGCGCACCCGTGCGTGCGATCCGCGCAGGGTGACCAGCCCGATGCTGCCGTGTGCTCTGGCGTACTGCTCCGATCCGACACGCAGCAGAGCCGAGTCGAGCATCCGGAATGCCCCCGCGAGCAGCCGGGGCCGACCGAACCCGTCGGTGCGCAGGTCGCGGGTCACGCCGCCCCGGGCGGCGGGGAGCACGTCGGCGAGCTGCAGCATGCGATCGAACTTCTCCCGCGCCATGCGCTCGTGCCAGGCCGGGTGGTAGATGTACTGACGCCGGCCGGCGGCATCGATCCCGGTCGCGAGGATGTGCCCGTTCGCGTAGGGGCACATCCACACGTCGCTCCACGCCGGCGGCACGACGAGCTCGCGCAGCCGCGCGAGCATTGCCGGGTCGTCGACCGCGGTCCCGTCGGCCGCGAGAAACCGGTATCCGCGGCCGTGACGCACGCGCCGGATGCCGGGGGCGTGCGGATCGCTTCGACGCAGGCGGGTCATGCATCCGGACTACCCAACCCGACCGGTCGCGGGCAAGCCCCTGGCGGCGCGACATGGAAACGAATACTCCCGCCGTGACGACCCGGTCGAAACGATTCGATACACTGGGTGAGCGGCGCCGTGACGATCCACGGTGCCGCCGTCTTTTCGCCGGCATCCCTCGTCCCCCGGATCATCATGGCCACCACCCTCATCACCGGCCGCCCCTGGCGCGTCATCCTGCTCTTCTCCGTGCCTCTGCTCATCGGCAACGTTGTGCAGCAGCTCTACCAGTTCGTCGACACGATCGTCGTCGGACGACAGCTCGGCGTCGACTCGCTGGCCGCGGTCGGCGCGACCGGCGCCTTGATCTTCCTCATCATCGGCTTCGCGTGGGGTCTCGCCAGCGGCTTCGCGATTCCCACCGCGCAGGCGTTCGGCGCGGGGGATGCCCGAGGCGTGAGCCGCTCGGTCGCCACGGGCACTGTGCTCACCGCGGTCACCAGCCTGATCCTGACCGTGCTCGGGCCGCTCATCGCGCGCCCGTTCCTCGAGCTGCTGCAGACACCGCCCGAGCTCCTCGCCGAGGCGACGACGTTCACGCAGGTGACGTTCATCGGCGGCAGCACGATCATGTTCTTCAACTACCTGGCGGCCATCATCCGCGCGATCGGCGACTCGACGACGCCGCTGGTGTTCCTCACCATCTCGTGCGGGCTGAACGTCGGCCTCGTCATCCTCATGGTCGGACCGCTGGGCTGGGGTGTCGCCGGCGCGGCCCTGGCCACGGTGATCGCGCAGGCCATCTCGGTGCTGCTCTGCCTCGGATACCTGTGGCGGAAGCTGCCCGTGCTGCACGTGCACCGCGACGACTGGAGGGTGCGTCGTGCCGACGCCCTTGAGCACCTCAGGCTCGGCCTGCCGATGGGCTTCCAGGCCTCGATCATCGCGATCGGCACCCTCACCGTGCAGGTGGCGCTGAACAGGCTCGGCGCTGAGGAGGTCGCGGCGTACACCGCTGCTTCCCGCATCGACGGCCTCGCCGTCGCGCTGCTCGCCTCGCTGGGGCTCGCGTCGTCGATGTACGCCGCGCAGAACCTCGGCGCTCGTCGCCCCGACCGCATCCGGCGGGGCACGATCCAGGCGCTGTGGATGGCGATCGCCACCTCGGTGCTGCTCGGCGTGATCATGATCGCGTTCGGCGCCTCGGTGGTGCGGCTGTTCGTCGGCGACGGCTCCGAGCGGGTCGTCGACCTCGCCCACCAGATGCTCATCATCAACGGCGTGAGCTACGCGGCCCTCGGTGTGCTGTTCGTGCTGCGTGGTGTGCTGCAGGGTGTCGGCCGGGTCGCCATCCCCACCATCACGGGCGTGGTCGAGCTGATCGCACGGGTGATCGCCGCCGTCGCGCTGGGCGCGGTCTGGGGCTTCGCGGGCGTCGCGCTCAGCAATCCGCTCGCGTGGATCGGCGCGGTCGTGATCCTCGTGCCGGCCTACCTCTCGGCGCACCGGGCGTTCAGTCGCATGCCGGTCGAGCCGATCGAGACGACCCTCACGACGCCCATCCCGGTGATCGGTCCGACGGAGGGGTCGCGGATGGTGGATGCCGTGTTCACCGCCCCCGTGCCCGTCGTCGTCGGCCGGTTGAGCGCGCTGCGACTTCCCCGGAGGGGGCGGCGGACGCGCTGAGTGACCGCCTGCGGGAGATGCGCGCGGGTCATCCGTCAGGATGATGCCGAATCGTTCCCCGGGGCGATGCCCAAACGGGATCTTCGCGCGTAACGTGGCTGGCACGAGCACGCCGCGACGCGGGGTGCGGATGACCGGGGGGTCGGGGACATGTCCAGTCTTGCAATGGCCAACGCGTTGGCAGCAGTGCTCGTGCCGATCGGCAGTGCGGGTGCGGTTCTCGCCGTCGTCTGCGCGCTCGTGACCGCCTTCGCGCTCGCGCGCGGCGCGGCCGGGCTGGCAGGGGGCGGCGTGGGCGTCTGGATCCTGGGGGCCCTGCTGAGTCTGTGCGCATCGTTCGCCACGGTGTGGACGCCGGTGTTCGTGTCGCTGGGCGCGCTCGCCGCGGCCTTCGTGATCGGGGGTCTCGCGCGGACGCTGCTGCGCGGCATCCGCCGCTCGCACACCGAGGCGGCCGTCGCGGCCCCGTCGGTCGAACCCGCACCGGAGCCGGCGAAGGCGAGCGCGTCGCGCACGACGGGGCGCAGCGCGCCGGCGCGCACCGTCGGCGATTCCGTGCGCGTCGCCTCCTGACCCCTCGGGTTTCGCTCGCGTGATCGGGCGTGTCTTTGTGGATCATAAACAGAAACTGAGTGTCACCGAGTAGGGAACTTGGTGTCGGGATTCAAGGTACCGTCGCGGCTGAGCATCCGCCCATACGCTCACCGAGGGCGACGAGGCCCCCCGACCCTGGAGTGCTCAATGACGAGTGGTACCCCTCACGCGCACGGAATCGGCATGCGCGTCTTGGTCATCGTGCTCAGCATCATGCTGGCCGCGATGGTGTTCCTGTATTTCGCGACGACCGGCCGCATCGCCGCCGGTGCCGCCGAGCTCGCCGACGGATCGTCGGTCGCGCACGACGGCTCGACGCAGCTGGCGACCGGTGCGACCACGCTCGCCGACGGCGCCGGTGAGCTCGCCGACGGCACCTCCGCTCTCGCGCAGGGCGCGACGGATGCCGACGCCGGCGCGACAAAGCTCAGCGAAGGAGCCGCGAGCGCCGCGACCGGCGCGCAGACCCTCGCCGACGGAGCCACCTCGCTGAGCGCCGGTGCCTCGAGCGCCGCGGTCGGAGCCGCCAAACTCGACGCCGGCGCCTCCTCGGCGTACGGCGGTGCCCTCAAGCTCTCGGGCGGCGCGAGCAGCGCCCACGCGGGCGCGCAGAAGCTCGCCGGCGGTGCGCAGGAACTGACATCGAAGTCCGCGGAGCTCGCGACGGGCGCGGCCGACGTGATGAACGGCGCCAGAACGCTGAACGCGGGTGCGAGCGAACTCGTTGCGGGAACCGCGGGCGCTCACACGATCGCAGGCGAGGTGCTCGGCGGGGCGAAGACGCTGAGCACCGAGCTCTCCAAGGGAGTGACCGCTGACGTGACCGTGCTCGCGGACCCCGCGACGCTGACGGCGCTCACCGGCCTCGCGACCTCCGCATCCGACAACTCCAAGACGCTCGCCGAGAAGCTCAAGGCGCTCTCGGACGCCACTCCCGCCGACGCCAACCTGAAGACGCTCGCAGCTCTCGCGGCCGGTGTCAACCAGCAGGTCACCGCGATGTCGGGTCCGACCGTTGCGGCTCCCAAGCTCGCGAAGGGTCTGACCGACGCATCCGCCGGCGCCACCAAGGTCCTCGGCGGGGCGAACCTCCTGGTGAACGGCGGAGAGGTCACGCGCGATGGAGCCACGATCCCGTGGCCGGGAACAGGCGTTGTCGCCGAGGGGGCCTCGAAGCTGAAGGCGGGGGGAGACCAGCTCGTCGCCGGTACCTCCGCCGTCGCATCTGGCGCTGCCCGGCTGTCGGCGGGCGCCGGAACACTGGCCGCGGGCGCGGGCGATCTGCGTGACGGCACGGGCAAGCTCTCGACCGGAGCGAACGATCTCACCACCGGACTCGGCACCCTGTCATCCGGGGCCGGCCAGTTGAACACCGGCGCGCAGAACCTCAGCGCCGGAGCCGCCAAGCTCGACGCCGGTGCGGGAGACCTCGCCGCCGGCACGTCGACGCTCAGCACCGGGGCATCCGACCTCAGTGCCGGCGTCACCAAGCTCTCCGACGGCGCTGCCGCGGTCGACGAGGGCACCGCGAAGCTGGCCGCCGGTGGCGGCGAGCTGTCGGGCGGGGCCGGAGAGCTCCGTGACGGCAACGGCAAGCTCGCGGCCGGCTCCGTGCAGCTCGCGTCGGCGACCGCGGGCGCGGCGCCGTCGACGCTGCCCTGGATGCTCGGCCTGGGACTCGTCGGGCTCATCGCCATCGGCTTCTGGGTCGGTCACCGCATCAGCCACCGTCGCACGGTCGCGGCCGGGTAGCGACCCGGGCCGGCCTCCACGGGCCGCGGCCGGAAGACGCTCATCCATGATGCGTCCGACGGCCGCGGCCCGTTCGCCTGCGCGATGGCCGCTCGGACGCCCCGCGCCGCGCTGCGGGGTCGATTGTGTACGGTTTTCCGCCGCGAAGCCGTACGAAACTGACCTCGGATGCCCCGAGCCCGGCCACGAAGTGCGGCCGGCGCATCGCGGCTTGAAGAGCCGCCAGGCTAGCCAGCCGTGGCTGCAGTTCGTCCAGCAGGATGACCGAGGCGAGCTGACGCTTCTTGCGATCAGCGAGTGCTCGCGGCCAAGAGCAGGTGGATGGAGAGAACCCGCCGCGGATCGCTCAGCGGCAGTCCGAGCACCTGCGCCCGCCGCAACCGCTGTTGCAGCGTGTTCCGATGAAGTCCCAGCGCGGCCGCCGCCCTGGACACCGAACCCTGATGCGCCAGATACGCGGTGACGCTCGCGGTCAGCTGTGCGGCATCCGGCTCGGCGACGAAGCGGGGGTACGCGAGACCCAGCAACTGCTCGGCGAGCGAGGGTGGCAACAACCGCGGTACGAGCTCGTCGTCGATGGCGTCGAACTCAAGAAACGGGCGCGTCGCGCTGGCGACCCGGGCCGTCAGCCACGCCTCGTGCACGCTGGCCGCAGCTTCTGCGGCACCTTCGTGCCTGCGGGAGGCCCCCACCCGGACTCCGAGGAGGTGCAGTGGCGCGAAGCCGGAGAGCGCGTGCATGGTCTCCGCGCCGTCGAGGGCGTCAGCGGACGCCGGTACGAATGCGAACCAGCCCTCGGTGAAGCGTGTGAGCGGGATCTCGCCGAACTCCGAGAGCCAAGCCTCGTGCACGGCGCTGGAGAGACGGGACGCATCATCTGAGAGCACGCAGACTCCGCGGTATTCGCCCTGGATCGGCCACGCCGGGTTCTCTACGGCGACTACCTCGGGGCCGTCGATCGTCGCCATGGGCGCCGCCCCCGTGAGCGCGGTCGCCGACAGGAGGGGGAGGGATGCGCGGATCGCGGCGAGGCGCGACTCGGCAAGCAGCGCTTTGACCGTGGGCGCGATGGCCCGCAGGAGCTGTGCGGCCGCATCGACCTGCGAGTGATGCACCGTGGCCGTCAGCAGATCGCCGCTGGAGCCGGAAGCGTCCACGGCCACGCGTACGCGATGGGATCCGGCACCGGGCGCCGGGCGGTGTTCGACGCCCGGTGCGTCAGCATGCGGGGAGGCGGTATGGAGCCCGCTCTCCGTCTCGACTCGCACGGCCGCGCCGGCCAGCTCGTCCGAGGTCAGGCGGAGCACGTCTTCGAGGCGGGGCTGGCGGGAGACGCGGTCGACGAAGGCCTGGATCCTCGTGATGGCGCCCGCGCGCGACAAGCCGATCTGCTCGGCGAGCTCCAATGCGAGCGGAACGATCTCGCTGCTGGTGCTCAGCAGGCTGATACCGAGCCGTCTGGCGAGCTCGACGGCCCCACTCGTGGACGCCTGCGCCGGCACGACCAGCGCGCAGGCCCGTCGTTCCCATGCGTAGCGCAGCGCGGTCGAGATCGTCCAGCCGCCATGTGCCACCTCGGCCGTGAGGAGGATGATCGTGTCCGGCCCCACTGAGGCGATGCCATCGATGTCGCTCACCACGACGAGGTCGCGCACCTGATCGAGAGACGGGACGACATGCAGGAAGGTGAGATCCGACGATTCGCGCTGTGCGACCAGCTCGGCGAGGCTTGGCGAGACAGCAGGTGGCGTCATGCTCGCCTCCCCTCGCGCCGCGAGGCGGAGACGTCATGTGCCTCGGGGCTGACCAGCTGCAGGCCCTCGGGCGTGTACCAGCGGGCTGCGCCGGGGAGGATCACGATGTCGAGCGTGTTCCCCACCCACAGATCTTCGAGGCTGGCGACACTGGCGGTGAGGGGGTCGAGCAGGGTGATGATGTCGGGCATCGCCCCTTCCACGACCCCGTCGACGAGCACCATGAGCAGCTCGTTCTGGATCTCGAGCTGCACGATCTTCCCTTGCTCCTCCTCGATGAGCACGACGCTCGAAGGGCGGTCCGGCTGGCCGGGGGAGGAGGGGCGGGACAATCCCGCGACGTCGCTGACGCGGGCGTGGATGATGCGAGAGACCCCCTCGTGCCGTCGGAGCTGGTCGTACTTGGTGCTCGTCTCGTCGTCGGAGTCGAGGATTCTTCCGATGCGGAGCAGACGAGACATGCTGCCCAGCAGGCCGTGCTGACGCAACTCCGAGCCGCGCATCGGATAGAGAGCCGTCGCGCTCCATCCGCCGAACTCCGACGCGAGCGAGCGCACCAGCCGTTCGACGCGCAGTGGGTCCGTCACGTCCAGAACGGCGGACTCGCCCAGCGGCCCCGTCGCCGCCACCGGTCCGGCAGGCAGGCCCGCGAGGGTGAACACCGATTGGTGCAGCAGCGGGAAGACGCGGCCCTGCGGGTCGGCGTCGATGACCGGCACATCCACCTGCATCGCGGTGAGGACCGGCACGAGGGCGTTCACGTTCGCCCCCGCGAGCGGAATGATGCCACCAGCGCGTTCCCCGAGTTCGCGCTCGAGCAGACGCAGGCTGCGCACGAACTCGTCGCCTGCCGGGCGCAGATCGGAGAGCGGCAGGCCGTTGTTCACGAAGCCGAGGGCGACCACCAGGGCGTCGTCCTCGAGATCTCGGACGTCACGGAGCTCGGCCGCCGCGTCGTGCGCGCGCATGTACCCGAGAGCGCGTTCGGTCTGCTCCGTGCACCAGAGTGGGTCCACGGAGCAGGCGAGGAAGAGGGCACCTTTGCGGATGTGCTGCAGATCTTCGGCACTCAGTCTCATCGAGATCCCCCTCCCTGGGCGACGGCGTGGTCACCGAGGACGTGCGGCCGCGGAGAGTCGCCGGCGATCCCTCTCACCCGCACGGCGACGACGTTCGCGGTCTCGTACGCGGTGGTCTCGACCCGCGACTCCACGATTCTGGTCTGAGACGGTGGAGCTCCTGCATCGATCAGACGAGCCGTCACGCGGGCCTCGCCGAGAGCCAACTCTCTCGTCATCTCCTCGGGGTTGGCGACACGGATGAACCGATTGATCCACTCCGTGTGGAAGGTGCAGGCGGCGCCGAATGCGCGCAGGTCGTACGCTACCCGCGACATCGGTCCGGAAACAGGTCCCGCGAGTTCGGCATCCGCTTGCACGACCATCGCGAGAGGGCGCCCAGCGTTCGAGGGCGACCTGAGACGGTCGCCTACGGTCGCAGGGTCGACGGGGTGGGTGTTCGCGGACTGCGTGGCGAGCCGACCGACGGGCGAGCGGGCGGCGAACGGCGTCACCGCGGGTACCCCGTTGAGCATCTCCCCCGAGAGTAACGCGCCGTCACTGCTGTAGATCAGCTGGCCGTCGGCGACGCCCACGACTGCCGCCGCGCCGACGAGCTCGGCTGCTCGCCCGGACAGGAGCGAGTGCACCGGAGCGACTGAGAGCCGGGAGAGAGGCGCCCGTCCGCCGTCGTTCGTGGCCACGTAGAGCCTCGCTCGCGGCACAGCCTCACCGGCCACGAGAGCGAGTGTCGTGCCAAGGGCCTCCGCCTGCGGCAGCAGCGCCTGATTCACCAGCGCTGTGCGCTCGCGAGTGGCGAAGGAGCTGCTGTGAAACGAGCGAGAGCTCTCGACCTTCACCGTGAGGGGAGAGCCGGAGAGCAGCTGCTCTGCCCGGATCTCATGCTGTGGATGCGCCAGAGACCCGACGCTCGTGATCACGTAGCGTGTGGGTCGATCCCGGGAGGCTGCGAGCGCTGCGAGGGCTTCGAGATCGAGTCTCGCCAGCTCTTCTCCCAGCGCATTGTGCCCGCCCCGCACATGCGTGACATCCGCCCCCTCGAATGAACGCAGATCGGTGGCCAGCTCATGCTCGACGTCGATCGGAGGACGCGGGGCGATGCGGACGACCGTGATGGACGGCGCGGGGTTCGTGCTCAGGGCGGCGCTCACGTCGAACACGACGGTGTCGGGTGAGTCGGCCTGTGCATCGCCTCGTCGCAGGAGCCTCGGGAACAGGCGCGTCAGCGCGCGGGAGTAGTCGAACTCCCGCACGGGCTCGCGTGCCTCGTGCACTTGTCCGTCCTGCACCCGCACCCCGACGATCGCCGTGGGGGACACGGAGACACCGAAGAGCATCGGCTCTCACCTCCTTTGGTTCGTCGAGCGCTGCCTCTGCGGTGAGGGCATGCATCGCTTCCACCATGATGCACGCAGTCCTGCAGGGGAGATGTGCAAAGCGCTGCTTTCGCGATGTTGCAGGCGGATAGATTTCGCGTATCAGCCCGCTCGAGTGCGGGACTGGGACACGAAGAGGTGCACCAGGAATGGCTGGATCACCTCACCGACGCCGCATCGCCCCGCCGCGCCCGAGCGCTCAGGCGTTGCGAGTGAGAAGAACGGAGAACAGCTGTGACGAAGATACTGTGGATCAATCCATTGGGAAGTGACGAGTTCGACCTGCCCATCGCCGATGCGCTCGCCACTGAGTCAGACGCACGCATCGACGTCGCCTCCCTGAGCGAGGGTCCGAGGAACCTGGACTACAACTCGTCGGCAGCGGTCGTCGCGAAGGAGACGCTGGGCGTGATCCGATGGGCCGAGGAAGAGTCCTACGACGCGGCGATCATCGGCTGCTTCTACGACCCATATCTGCGCGCTGCTCGCGAGATCACGACCGACCTGGTGGTCGCCGCGCCCGCGGAGTCGTCGCTGCGACTCGCGTCGACACTAGGAGACAGCTACTCGATCCTGGTGGGCGGCCGGAAGAACGTCCCCGAGATGCACGAGAACGTGGTGCGCTACGGCCACGAGAACAAGCTCGCCTCATTCCGGGTCCTCGGCATCGGCGTGAACGGCTATCAGGGCGATCTGGAGACCACCAGACGCCGGATGTTCGAGGAGGCCAGGGCGGCGGTGGAAGAGGATCGCGCCGACGCGATCGTGCTCGGATGCACGGCACAGTTCGGCCTGTACCGGGAGCTGCAGGACGAGTTGCAGGTGCCGGTCATCGATTCCGCCGTCGCGGCGCTGCGCTACGCCGAGTTCCTCGTTGACGCGAGGGAGCGGAACGGCTGGCGGGTGAGCAAGGCGAGCGGTTTCGAGGCGCCGCCGAGCGGGGAGCTCCAGCAGTGGATTCCTGCTGTGCGACCAGAACGGCTGATTGTGAGAAACGAATGGAGAGAGCTGTGAAGACGAAGACGATGACCTTCCTGGCCGTTGCGTCAGCAAGTGCGCTGGTGCTCGCCGGATGCGCCGACACCGGGGCGGGGAGTGGGAAGAGCGCCGGTACGAGTGTCGCGGTGCTTCTCGCGTCGACGCAGAACGCGTACAACCAGGCGGTTCTCGCCGGTGTCGAGGAAGTTGCAAAGGAGGCCGGAGTCGAACTGAAGGTCCTGGACGGGCAGTTCGATTCGAACGTTCAGCTCTCGCAGCTGGAGAACCTCCAGGCGAGTCAGTTCGACGGTGTCGTCGTGCTGCCCAACGACGGCGTGAGCCTCGCCTCCGCGTTTCCTCTCGCGGGGGATCTGCCGGTCGTGACGGTGACGAACCCCATCGGCCCCGACATCCTCGCCATGGAGTCGCAGGTCGAGGGCGTGATCTCCACAGTCGGCATCTCGCCCGACCTCATCGGCCAGACCCAGGCCGAGGACGTCGTCGAGTACTGTGCGGATCGCGACCCCTGCAAGGTCGTGCAGGTGGTCGGCTTCACGACCGCTCCGCTCGACGTCGCCATCCTCGCGGCGTACGAGCGAGTCCTCGGCAAGCATGACAACATCGAGGTCGTCGGAACCGTGGAGGGGGAGTACGACCGAGACAAAGCGCTGACGGCGGTGACGAACGTGCTGCAGGCGAACCCCGATGTCGACGTCTTCCTCTCGAACACCGACCAGCAGACGTCCGGTATCGTCGTGGCACTCGAAGCGGCAGGTGTAGACCCGGGGGAGCGATACGTGACCGGGACCGGAGGCACGACCGAGGCGATCGACGGAGTCCGGGCGGGCACCTGGAAGAGCACCTACGCTGCGTTCCCTGTTCAGCGGGGGGCGGCGGCGCTGACACAGCTTCTCAACCACCTCGCGGGCGAGAGCGTCGAGGAGTCGGTGAACGCGGACGAGCTCGGCAGCATCCCCGCGTGGATCACCGCCGATGTGCTGGCACGGAACGAGGACTTCCAGAGCGACTGGAACGGCTAGAAGCCGGCGGGCACGGCAGCGCGCGGTGAAGCGCGTGCGGCGACGGCGGATCCGACCGTCTGCGCGGGAACGCGGTGCGGCGCTTAGCGTCGAGGCGGCACAAAGGCGGCGCGACGTAGACTGGTCGGGTCACCGATCTGAGGACTCTCATGCCCGCCGCTTCCCGCTCGCGCACCGCGCGTCCCGCTCCGGGGCGCCCCTTCACCGTGCGCTCCGTGCAGCTCGCGCGTGCCGTGATGGCGGCCGTCGCCGCCCTCATGATCACGTTCTCTCCCGATCACTCCGCCGCCGTCGGCCTGTCGGTGTTCGGCGGGTTCGCGATCGTCACCTCTCTCGTGCTGATCGTCGCCGCGATCGTCGTGCACCGCGCGGGCCAGCGCTGGCCGTCGGTGCTGATGGGCGCGATCACCCTCGTTCTCGGCATGGCCGCGAGCATCCCGACCTGGCGCACCGACGCGCTGTTCTTCGTGCTCGTGATCACATGGGCGGCGCTGACGGGTCTCGTCGAGCTGATCTCGGGCATCCGGACGCGCGGCCAGGACGGCTCTCGCGACGCCATCACCATCGGCGCGCTGGGACTGCTGCTGGCGGCGCTGCTGCTGCTCGTCCCCGCCGGATTCGTGCAGGACTACACCGTCGAGGGACACGCCATGTCGCTCACCGGCATCATCATCGGCGTGGGACTGTTCGGCGGGTACGCCGCGATCGTGGCGGTGTTCCTCGGCATCGCCGGGCTCGCGCCCGCCGCGAAGAGCACGGCGACCGGTGAGAAGACTGCCGGGGCCGACCGCCTGGCCGACCACGGAGGAGAGGCATGACCGACAACAAGCCGACGCGCAAAGAGATCCTGCGCCCGCTGCACCTCGTGGGCATCGCCCTCGCCGCCGGCGTCTTCGCGACCGTCGTGACCCTGGTCTCGACCGGCGCCTTCACCGAGCGCGTGAACATGTCCATCGCCAAGGGCACCTACGAGGGCCTCACCCCCGTCGGCCTGGGTCTCGTCGTCGGCGGCGCCTCGTTCATCGTCACCCTGCTCGGGCTCGCCATGCTCATGCTCGCGATCGACCCGGCCGACGTGACCAAGACCATCGATCGGCCGGTGCTCTTCGACGCCGACCCGTCGTCGCCCGAGTCCGACGGCGGCCCGACCGGCGCGCCGAAGAGCGGTGAGCGTCCGGATGCCGGTGACGGGCCGGCCACGGCATCCTGACCCGCCTCATCCCTCCGGCAGCGTGAGCTGCAGCAGCCGATCGTCGTCACGCCCGGGCGATCCCCGACCGTCGGTGTTGTTCGTCAGCACCCAGAAGGTGTCGCCGGGACCGGCGGCGACGTCGCGCAGCCGGCCGAACTCGCCGGTGTACACCGGCCAGGGTTCGATGCTCGGTGTCGTCGTGTCGTACAGCCAGAGCCGCTGACCGCGCAGCCCCGCGACGTACACGACGTCGTCGATCACGGCGATGCCGCTGGGGCTCGCCTCGTCGGGCGCCCACACGGCGACTGGATCGATCGCGTCGTCGGCGCGCGCGAACCCCTCGTGGTCGGGCCAGCCGTAGTCGCCGCCCGCCTCGATCCGGTTCAGCTCGTCCCACGTGTCCTGCCCGAACTCGCTCGCCCACAGGGTGCCGTCGTCACTCCACGCCAAGCCCTGCACGTTGCGGTGCCCGAGGCTGTACACCGCGGTGCCGAACGGGTTGCCGGACGCCGGCTCGCCCTCCGGCGTCACCCGCAGGATCTTCCCGCCGAGGAAGTCCCGCCCCCGAGCACGATCACGCTGTCCCGCGTCGCCGGTGGCGATGTACAGCATCCCGTCCGGTCCGAAGGCGATCCGCCCGCCGTCGTGATTCGACGCCCGCGGGATGCCGGCGACCACCACCTCGGCCGCGTCGACGTCGAGCGTCAGCGAGCCGGCCTCGCCGGTCAGCGGCATCCGCACGACCCGGTTGTCGTCCGCCGCCCCGTGATAGGCGTACAACCAGCGCGTCTCGCCGTCGACGAGCAGCGCGAGGCCGTGCAGGCCCGACTCACCACCCGAGACGACACCGGGCACGACGCCCGCCTCGCGCAGGTCTCCGGATGCCGTCAGCTCGAGCACCTCGCCGCCGTCGCGCTGCGAGATCAGCGCGCCGCCGCCGTCGAGGCGCACCACCGACCACGGCGCCGCCAGCCCCGACGCGAGCGTGACCGGCTCGGCGTTCGCCGCGTCGGTCGGGTCGACCGCGGGCGGGGTCGGGATGCCGGGTGCCGAGCACCCCGCAAGAACGAGAGTCCCGAGCACCAGCGCCGGTGCGACGCGTCGTCTCATCGGCCGCTCCTCTCACGCGTGTGCCCTCCAGCATCCGTCACTTCGCGCCGCCGATCCACCCTCAGCGGGAATACTTCCGGCGCGTGCCGCCTTGGCCCTGTCATGACCGTCTCCGTCGATCGCGCCTCTGTCGGCCTGCGATCGGAGCGCGGCCCCGTGCTCGGCGCGCTCATGCTCGCCACCGGACTCATCGCGATCGACACGACGATCCTCGCCACGGCCGTCCCGACGATCGTCCGGGATCTCGGCGACTATCAGCTGTTCCCGTGGCTGTTCTCGGTCTACCTCCTCGCGCAGGCGGTGAGCGTGCCGATCTACTCACGCTTCGCCGACACGACCGGCCGCAAGCCGGTCATCCTGATCGGCATCGGGATGTTCCTCGCGGGGTCTGTGCTGTGCGGGTTCGCGTGGAGCATGCTCACGCTCATCCTGTTCCGCGTCGTGCAGGGCCTCGGCGCGGGCGCCGTCGGCCCGATGGCCATGACGATCGTGGGCGACATCTACACGGTCGCCGAGCGCGCCAAGGTGCAGGGCTACATGGCGAGCGTGTGGGCGATCTCGTCGGTCGTCGGCCCGTCGCTCGGCGGGATCTTCGCTCAGCTGGATGCGTGGCGATGGATCTTCTTCGTCAACGTCCCGCTGTGTCTGCTGGCCGGATGGATGCTGGTGACGAGGTATCACGAGCAGGTGGAGCGCAAGCAGCACCGGATCGACTACCTCGGCGCCGTTCTGCTCACCCTCGGACTGACAGGGATCATCCTCGGGCTGCTCGAGGGTGACAGCGCGTGGGCCTGGCTGTCGTGGCAGAGCGCGATCTGCTTCGTGGGGGGCGCGCTGCTGCTCGTCGTCTTCGCCTTCGTCGAGAAGCGGGCAGTGGAGCCGATCATCGACTTCGCCCTCATCACCCGGCGCCTCATCCTCACCTGCACCGCGGTCGCCTTCGGCGTCGGTGCGCTCACGATCGGCGTGACGAGCTTCGGGCCCGCCTACCTCGAAGGCGCGGGCGGAGCCATCCCGCTCGTCTCCGGGCTCGCGGTCGCGGCGTTGAGCATGGGCTGGCCGCTCGCGGCATCCCTCGTCGGCCGGCTGTACCTGCGCATCGGGTTCCGCCGCACGGTGCTGATCGGCATGTCGATCACGACCATCGCGGCCGCCGGTCTGGTGCTGATCGCACCGTGGCCGAACCCGCTGCTGTTCGCCGCCGTCGCCTTCGTGCTCGGATTCGGCCTGGGGTGGACCGCCGCGCCGACCCTGATCGGCGCACAGGCGGCGGTCGGCTGGGGCGAGCGCGGGGCCGTCACGGGAATGAACGGCTTCGCCCGATCGGCGGGCAGCGCGGTCGGCGTGGCCGTGCTCGGCGCGATCTCGAACTCCCTGCTCGACGCCGGCAGCGGAGCGGGAGACCCCGCCACCGTCGTGTGGGCGTCGACGTGGGTGTTCGTCGGCGCCGCCGTGTTCGCCGCACTCACCTTGCTCGCCGCGGTGCTCATGCCGCGCGACGACGTGCCGGACCCGGACGCGGTCTGAGGATCCTCAGCGCGCCAGGCGCTCGGCGATGCCGGTGTACGTCGCAGGCGTCAGCGCGAGCAGGCGCTTCTTCGCGGCATCCCCGATCTCGAGCTTCTCGACGAACTCGGCCAGCTCCGCCGCACCCACCCGGTGTCCGCGGGTGAGCTCCTTCAGCAGCGCGTACGGGTCGCTGATGCTCGAGCGTCCTGCGACGACCTCGGCCCGGATCACGGTCTGGATCGCCTCGGCGAGCACCTCCCAGTTCTGGTCCAGGTCGTCGAGCAGCACGTCACGGCGCAGCGAGATCGCGTTCAGGCCGCGGCGCAGGTTGTCGAGCGCGAGCAGCGAGTGCCCGAACGCGACGCCGATGTTGCGCTGCGTGGTCGAATCGGTGAGGTCGCGCTGCAGGCGGCTCGTGACGAGGGTCTGCGAGAGGGAGTTCAGCAGCGCGCCTGAGATCTCGAGGTTCGCCTCGGCGTTCTCGAAGCGGATCGGGTTGATCTTGTGCGGCATGGTCGACGAGCCGGTGGCGCCCGCCACGGGGATCTGCGCGAAGTAGCCGAGTGAGATGTACGTCCAGATGTCGGTCGCGAGGTTGTGCAGGATGCCGCCGGCGTGCCGCACCCGGTCGTACAGCTCGACCTGCCAGTCGTGCGACTCGATCTGCGTGGTGAGCACGTTGAATCCGAGGCCCATGCCCTCGATGTACTCGCGGGCGATCGTCGGCCAGTCGGCATCCGGATCGGCCGACAGGTGCGCCGACCAGGTGCCGGTCGCACCCGAGAACTTCGCCAGGTACTCGGATGCCGCGATCTGACCGCGCACGCGCTCGAGGCGCCACGTGAAGACGGCGAGCTCCTTGCCCATCGTCGAGGGGGTGGCGGGCTGACCATGGGTGCGTGAGAGCATGGCCGCGTCGGCGTGCTGGACGGCCAGCTCGCGCAGCTTCGCGATGACCAGATCGAGGGCGGGCAGCCAGACCTCCTCCACCGCGCGCTTCACGGTGAGCGCGTAAGAGGCCGAGTTGATGTCCTCGCTCGTGCAGGCGAAGTGGGTGAGTTCGGCGATGGCATCCAGGCCCAGCGTCTGAAGCCGGTCGCGCACCAGGTACTCGATGGCCTTCACGTCGTGCTGGGTGACGGCCTCCTTCTCGGCCAGCCAGTCGATCTCGGCCTGACCGAAGTCGCGGTACAGCGCGCGCAGGCGCTCCTTGTCGGCATCCGTCAGCGGTGTCGTCTCGAACAGCGACCGATCGGTGAGGGCGATCAGCCACTCCACCTCGACCTCGACGCGGGCGCGATTCAGACCCGCCTCCGAGAGGTAGTCGGCGAGACCTGCGACGGCGGCCTGGTAGCGGCCGTCGAGCGGGCTGAGCGGCTGGGTCGGGAGCGAGGGCAGAGAAGTCAGGGCAGGTCCTCCTGCTCAGGGTCCCGCGTCAGGCGAGACGGCGATGGGATGCCCGCACAGCCGGTTCGAGCTGGGCGAAGAGGCCGCGGGTGGCGGTCTCAATCATACCGAGCACCGAATCGAACATCTCAGGGCCCGCGTAGTACGGATCGGGCACATCCATGCTCGACGCGTGCGGGTCGAAGGCGCGCAGCAGAGTGACCTTGCCCTCGTCATCTTCGTCACGCGCCCACGCCCGCAGGATGCGCTCGTGGGTGCGATCGAGCGCGACGATCAGGTCGTTCTCGGCGAACGACCCCGCGCTGAACTGCTTCGCGCGGTGCGTCGACCCGTCGAGTCCGCGGCGGCTCAGCGCGTCGAGGGTGCGGCCGTCGGCGCGCTCGCCGACGTGCCAGTCGCCCGTGCCGGCGCTGCGCGAGACGACGCGCGCGCCGAGTCCGTTCTGCACGGAGAGCGCACGAAGCACCACTTCGGCCATCGGGGAGCGACAGATGTTGCCTGTGCAGACGAAGATGACGCGGAAGGGATCCGGGTCGGTCATCTCACCATTGTGCCGGTATCGGCGCATCACACCAGCGTGGATCCTTGACGTCACGCCCGCTCGCGCCGGGTCAGGGCGGCTAGGGCTGGGCCGACAGGGCGTCGCGCGCGGCCAGCGCGCCGACGGGATCGTTGGTGATGATCCCGCTCATTCCCTCGACGACGTACTGCGCCCATAGCTCGGGGTCGTCGACCGTCCACGCCCGCACCACGAAGTTCTCATCAAGGAGCCGGTCGAGCACGCCGGGGTCGAGCAGTGTCGAGAAATGCGGATGCACCTGGGAGATGCCGATGGATGTGAAGTAGGTCCAGGGCTCGATCAGGCCGTCGGCGTAGAGCGCGGCCGTCTGGATCGCGGAGTCGTGCTGCTGCAGTTCGGTCAGCAGGCTGTGCTGAAACGACGAGACGGTGATGCGCTCGATCATCCCCGATTCGCGCAGCGAGCGCCGGAGCTGCTCGGCGATGCCGGGGTAGCGGTGCACGAGGTTCTTCACCTCGACGTTCAGCTGCATCTCGGTGGGGCCCAGCAACTCGTACACGTCGCGGAGGAGGGGGATGCGGGTGGGGCCGGTGGTCGCGTCGCCGACTTCTACGCGGGCGAGGTCTTCGACGGTGGCGGCGCCCACGGTCAGTGTCGTGCCGTCCGGCAGTGGCAGGTGCCCGTCGTGGCAGCACACGAGGTGCCCGTCGCCGGTGAGGTGCACGTCGAGCTCAAGGCCGTCGGCCCCCTCGGCGACGGCCTGGGCGTACGACTCGAGCGTGTTGAACGCGGTCAATGCCGATGAGCGGGCGTGGGCCCAGATGAGGGTCATACGTGCGTCTCGCTTCCCGGTCGGTGGTTGCTGCGCAGGGCGTGCCAGGCAGGGATGTGCTGGCGGGCGGCGAGAGTCTCCGCCGAGCGCTGCGGATTGCGCTGCGCGGCCCGGGTGTAAAGGATGTCGAGCACCAGCAACTGGGCGTGGCGGGCCGCGAAGGAGGCGGTGCGGTACGGCATCTCCCGGCCGATGGCGGTGAGGTGGATGTCGGCTATACGCGCGATCGGGGAATTCGCATCGCCGGTGACGGCGATGGTCAGCGCCCCCCGCGACTTCGCCTCAGCGAGGGCATCATGCACTTCGCGTGTGCGACCGGAGGCGGAGATCGCAAGGGCGACGTCGCCGGGGCGGCGCACGGAGGCAGAGCTGAGCGCGCTGTGCAGGGCCGTCCACGCGCGGATCTGCACGCCGATGCCGAGCAGGCGCAGTTCGAGTTCGTTCGCGACGACCGCGCTCGCGCCTGCACCGTACACGTCGACGGTGCGGGCTTCGGCCACAGCCGTCGCCGCTGCCTCCAAAGCTTCACGGTCGAGTGAGCGGGCCGCGAACTGCATCGCGTCGACGTCGACGCTCGTCATCACCTGGATGACGTGCTCCAGGTCGTCGTCGGGGCCGATCTCCTCGTAGCCGGCCGAGCTCCAGCGTGGCTCTCTGCTGCGCCCGGCCTCCTGCGCGATGTGCAGCAGGAGCGCCTGGTAGCTGGTGAGGCCGAGCGCCTGGCAGAACCGGGTGACGGTCGGCTGCGAGACGCCGACTTCGGCGGCCAGCTGTGCCGCCGAGAGGGAGGCGACCCCCTCAGGGTCATCGAGCACGCGCTTCGCGACGCGGGCCATCGAGGGTGACAGGCCCGGCAGCGCGAGGCGGATCTGATCGGTGACCGCAGGCTGATCCGGGGCGAGCAGGCCGCTGCGCGACGGCTCGCTGTGTGAACGTGCGGTCATCGGCGCTCTCCCTGCGGGTACCGGTTCATGAATCTCAGCTGAACTCTCTCATGCGGGGTGGACAGGCGGCTTGCGGGTATGCATGAATGATACATACAAACACAATGTGATGTATGAATGAGTCAGCCGGACCGGCATCCCCTTCGATCCCCCAGGAGAATAGATGATCAACGAGACAGCCTCCCGCTTCGAGCTCGAAGTGCGCAGCCGGATCGCCCACATCACCGATGGTGCGCAGAACGGAGAGCTCGATGAGGCGATCACGGTGATCGCCGATGCGCTCAGCGCCGACGGCGTGATCCACGCCTTCGGCACGGGGCACTCGGAGGCCTTCGCAATGGAGATCGCCGGCCGCGCGGGAGGACTGATCCCCAGCAATAAGGTCGCGCTGCGCGACACCGTGCTGTGGGGCGAGCGCACGAGCGCCGAGCTGGTCGCCGACCCGCCGCTGGAGCGCGACCCCCGGATTGCCGAGGAGATCTTCGCGACCATTCCGCGCCAGAGCACCGACGTGTTCATCATCGCCTCCAACTCCGGCGTCAACGGCTCAATCGTCGGGATGGCTCTGCTGGCGAAGTCGCACGGTCACAAGGTCATCGCCGTCACCAGCCTGCAGCACACCGTCCGCGTCAGCCCGCTGCACCCCAGCGGCAAGCGACTCAGCGAGATCGCCGACGTCGTGATCGACAATCGCGCCCCCTACGGCGACGCGGTGCTCGAGGGCGCGGTGCCGATGGGCGCCGTCTCATCGATCACCTCGGCGTACATCGCGCAGCTGCTGACCGTCGGAGTCGCCTCCGCCCTCGAGGCGAAGGGCGAAGTCGTGCCGGTCTTCCTCTCAGCCAACATCCCCGGCGGCGACGAGCACAACCGCTCCCTGCAAGCCCGCTACGGCGCACGCATCCGTCGCGTCGCCTGACCCGCCCGCGAACCTCTCTGTCCCTAACCCTGCCCTTCCCCTGCAAACGGAGTACACGATGGTCTCTTCTCAGCAGCCGATGAATCGGCGACAGCTTCTCTCGCTTATGGGCATGACGGCGCTCGCCGTTCCGCTCGCCGCCTGCGCCGTCTCGCCCGGCGGCGGCGCAGGCGGCGGCGGCCCGGCCTCAAGCGGACCGGTCGATGCGGCCAACCCGTTCGGCGTGGCCGCTGGGAGCACCGTCGACAGCGTCATCTTTGACAACGCCAAGAACGCCGAGTTCTTCGCCTACCTGACCAAGGAGCTGGAGAAGAGCAGGAAGGTGACCCTCAAGGTCACCGCATCGACCCAGATCGCGCAGCAGGTGCAGCCGCGCTTCGTCGCCGGCAACCCGCCGGACCTGCTGCACTCGGCCGGCGCGGGCTCGATCCCGGTGGCCACGCTGCTGCCGAGCGTGCTCGATCTCACCGAGCTCGTGGCCGCCCCCAACCTGGATGGCGACGTCATCAAGGACATCGTCTACCCCGGGGTGCTGGAGCTTGCGTCGTTCGACGGCAAGCTCGCGGCGATCAACTATTCGCTGAGCGTGCACGCGCTGTGGTACTCGCGCAGCCTGTTCGCCGCGAAGGGCTGGAAGGCCCCCCGCACCTGGGACGACGCGATGGACCTCGGCGCCGCGGCGAAGAAGGACGGCAAGTACCTCTTCACCTGGGGCAAGGAGGCAGCGGCGTACTACCTGTCGATGGCCATCGACAGCGCGATCAAGGAGGGCGGCGACGAGGTGCGTGTGGCGCTGGCCAACCTCGAGCCCAAGTCGTGGAGCCAACCTACGGTCATCGCGGCGTTCACCGCCATGAAGAAGGTCGTCGACGCCGGCTACTTTCTCCCCGGCGGCGCGGGAACCCAGTTCAAGGCCGCGCAGGCGCAGTGGAGCCTGCGCCAGGAGGCGATCATGTACCCGTCCGGCTCGTGGATCGAAGCCGAGATGGGCGATGAGATCGCCGACGGCTTCGAGATGGTCGGCGCACCCAACCCGACTGTGACCACGACGTCTGCGCTGCCCTACGAGGCGATCCGCTTCGCCGGTGGCAACCGCTTCGTGGTGCCCACGGAAGGTGCCAACGTCGCGGGCGCCAAGGAGACGCTTCGCACCATGCTCTCGCGCGACGCCGCCACCGAATTCGCTCGGATCAACAAGTCGCCCACGATCGTGCGCAACACCGTTCCCGAGGACGGCTACGGCTCGACCGCGCTGGTCTCCTCGACGCAGCTGCTCGAGCAGGCCGGTGACGACGCCTACGCGTGGGACTTCACCGACGCGTACCCGTTCGGCGACGACAAGAACCGGATCATGAACGACTTCCTCTCGGGCGGCATGACCGTCGCCGAGGCGCTGGCCGAGCTGCAGAAGGCGTCGGACCGCATCCGCGAGGACGACTCCATCGTCAAGGTCAAGGCGTCGTGACGACACCCGCACTCGATCTGCCTCAGGGGGCCGCGACCCGTGGTCGCGGCCCCCGCGCCGGGCGGTTCGACCGCCTGTCGCTGCTGCTGGTCTTCATCGGCGCGCCGCTGACGCTGTACGTCGGCTTCGTCGTCTGGCCGATGCTGCAGGCCGTCGTCTACTCGCTCACCGACTGGTCGGGCTTCACCGCCGGGTTCGAGTTCATCGGCCTGGCCAACTACGCGCAGCTGGCGAACGACGAATCGTTCCTCATCGCGATCCGCAACAACCTCACCATGCTCGCCATCATGCCCGTCGTGACGCTGGCGATCGGATTCGCCCTCGCCATCATGGTCACCATCGGCGGAGACATGCGCGGCGGGGTGTCGGGTGTGAAGGGGGCGTCCTTCTACCGCGTCGCCGCGTTCTTCCCCGGTGTCATCCCCTCGATCATCGTCGGCATCATCTTCGCGCAGGTGTACGACCCCAACAACGGCATCCTCAACGGCATCCTCACCGGTGCCGGGTTCGAGAACTTCCGCTCCTTCGCCTGGCTGGGCGACCCGGCCACGGCCATGGGCGCGACGATCGCGGCGGTGGTCTGGGCTTCGGCCGGCTTCTACATGGTGCTCTTCGTCGCCGCGATCCGCGGCATCGACACCGAGCTGTTCGACGCTGCGCGCTTGGACGGCGCGGGCCGTGTGCGCATCGCCCTGTCGATCGTGCTGCCCGGGATCGCGAAGAACGTGAAGTCGGCATACATCTACGTGGGCATCGCCGCCCTCGACGTGTTCGTCTTCCTGCAGGCGTTCAACGCCGACGGAGGCCCGCAGCGCTCGACGCTGGGCATCACGCAGGAGATCTACGGGGCGGCGTTCCTCGACGGTCGTTTCGGCCTCGCCTGCGCCATGGGCGTCGTGCTCACCCTGCTCACCTTCGTTTTCGTCGGGCTGGTCGGCGTGGCAGGAAGGATCGGAAGACGATGACCCAGACACTCACTGCACCCACCACGCGCGCGCATGCACGCCGCGAGCAGCAGCGCCGGCGCTCGGCAGCGCCGCCGCCGCGCCCCCGCCGACGCAGGGCCAGCGAGCCGATCGTCACCTTCTCGGCGCAGACGGTGATGATCCTCTGGACCGCACTGGTGTTCATCCCGCTGCTGTGGACGCTCATGTCGTCGTTCAAGACGAGTCGCGAGATCCTCGAGTCGCCGTTCGGGCTGCCCGCGCGATGGAGCTGGGACAACTACGTCAACGCCTGGACGCAGGCCGGGATCGGCCAGTTCTTCGCCAACACGGTGATCGTCGTGGCCGGTGCGCTGGTGGCGACCATGCTGCTGGGGGCGATGTGCGCCTACGCGCTCGCGCGATTCGACTTCCCCGGCCGGCGCTTCATCCGCAACCTGATCCTGGCGGGACTCACCTTCCCGGTGTTTCTGGCGGTCGTGCCCCTGTTCTTCGTGGTGCAGAACTTCGGCCTGCTCAACTCGCATCTCGGGCTTATCGTCACTTACACGGCGTACGCCCTGCCGTTCACGATCTTCTTCCTCGCGGCGTTCTTCGAACAGCTTCCCGAGGAGATCGCGGAGGCGGCCGCCATCGATGGTGCGTCGCAGTGGCGCACCTTCTTCTCGGTGATGCTGCCGATGGCGGCCCCGGGCATGTCGGCGATCGCCCTGCTGAACTTCGTGGGGCTGTGGAATCAGTACCTGCTTCCCCTCGTGCTCATCAGCGACCCCTCGAAGTCGGTGCTCACCCAGGGCATGCAGACCTTCGCGGTGCAGGCCGGCTTCAACGTCGACTTCGGCGCTCTGTTCGCCGCGGCGGTGATGACGGTCGTTCCGGTGCTGATCGTGTACCTGCTGTTCCAGAAGAAGCTGCTCTCGTCGGTGTCGCAGGGGGCGCTGAAGTGACTGCGGTCCTCGCCGTCGACGCAGGCGGCTCGCACACCCGAGCCGCCTGCATCGATGAGACAGGAAGGGTCATCGGGTGGGGCACCGCGACCGGCGGGAACGCGACCTCGTTGGGTGAGCAGGGCCTGGATGCCATCGAGCAGGCCTGCCGAACGGCGATCGAGCAGGCCGGCGCCGATGCAGCGACGCTCACCGCGGTGCTGTGCGCCGCAGGCGAAGCGCCGACCTCGCGGCGCGCGCTGCTGGCCTCCCGGCTCGGGTTCGATGACGACACGTCGTGGCACATCGTCGGCGACGCACTCGGCGCCTACTTCTCCGGCTCGAGTGCCCCTGAGGGGATCGTTCTGGTGGCCGGCACCGGCGCCGTCGCCGCGCGGATCGAGCAGTCGCGTCTGGTCGAGGTCGTCGACGGACTCGGCTGGCTGATCGGCGACAAAGGCGGCGGGTTCTGGATCGGCAGGGAGGTCGTCTCGTGCGCCGCAGAGGCTGCCGATGGGCGTGGTCCCGCCACCTCGCTGGTCGAGCACCTGCTGGCGCGGATGCCGCGCGAGCAGCGCCCCTGGTCGGGGGTGCGCAGGTCCGAGATCGCCGCGATCCTGCGCGGTGTCTACGACCGCACCCCGACCGTGCTCGCCGACCTCGCTCCGCTCGCCTTCGCCGCCGCCGCTGAGGGTGATGCCGTCGCGTCGTCGATTCTCTCTGCCGCAGCCGGGCATCTGGCCCGCACGGTGATGACGGTGCGCAGCGGATACGAGCAGCTGCCGGTGGTGGTGGCAGGCAGCGTGCTCACCCGCGGTCTGCTCGGCGCCCCCGGTGCCTTCTCCTCCGAGCTGCACGAGGCGTTGCGTGGAGCGGATGTGCGCCATGCCACCGATGGTGTTGTGGGCGCGGCGGTGCTCGCGCTGCAGCGTGGCGGGATCGAGGTGTCGGATTCCGTGCGTGTGTTGCTGGCGGAAGAGGTGGCCCGTAGACGGCGATGATGCACATCCAATGGTTCAGCCAGTCCACGCTCACCGAGCTGACGCTGCTGCTGCTGGCCTTCGCGCTGTCGGCGCTGATCGGCTGGGAGCGGCATCGCAAGCTCAAGAGCGCCGGCATGCGCACGCACACCCTTGTCGGGGTGGGATCAGCGGTGTTCACGCTGGTCTCGGCGTATGGCTTCGGCGGTGTCAGCGGTGCCGAGGGGGTCATGGACCCGTCACGGATCGCCGCGCAGATCGTCTCGGGGATCGGCTTTCTGGGGGCGGGGCTGATCTTCGTGCGCCAGAACGTCGTGTCGGGACTGACCACCGCCGCCTCGATCTGGGCCACCGCTGCCGTGGGCATGGCCTGCGGGGCCGGCTCACCGCTGCTGGCGATCATGGCCACAGCCCTGCAGCTCGTCGCGGTCACCTCGCTGGGACGCGGGCGCAGAAGGCGTCAGGGGCGAGGAAGACAGCACACGGTCGTCCTGCGATACCGGCCAGGTGAGGGGGCGCTGGCCCGTGCGCTGACGGTAGCCAGGAGTCAGGAGGCGAAGGCCGTCGTGATCGACTCGCGGGTGCTGGAGCGTGATGGACGCCCGCAGCGCTGGGAGGCAACCGTGTCGGTCGAGCCGAATGCCGCGCGGCTCGAGCAGCTGCTCGCCGACTTCTCTGATGTGCCCGGGATCAGACGCGTCCGGCTCGTTGATGAGGACGCTGCCTAGATCTGCGCCGGCGAGAGGGCATTCTGCGGGCCTCGACTCGTCTCCCCAATCGGGGGTCGTCCCGGGTTATTCACAGTCCGTGGGTTGCCGGCTGGGCGCATGCGGCGCGTCGCGCAGGCTAGGGTCATGTTCACCACTATTCACCCGGCGGCTCCCTCCGGCGACGAGCTCGCGGAGCTTGTCACCGGCGTCCGCCTGCTCGATGACGCGCTCGACGCGCTCGCGCAGGTGCGGGCCGAGCTCGACCGCCTGATCGACGACTCCCACTGGGAGGCGGCGGCGGTGCGGATGCTGCGTGCCGCGCTGATCGGGCGGGCGGGCCGGCTCGTCGTCGCCTGCGCCGACATCGCCTCGTACCGAGACGAATGCCTGGCGGCGGTCGTATGACCCTGGAAATCACCGGCGGCGGGGCGATAGCCGTCGACCCGAACGAGATGCGCGCGGTCGCCGACCGGATGGCGGCGACCGCCGCACGGCTGAGCGCCGCCGCCGATGACCTGCGCCGCGCGCATCACGCCGTCTCATCGGCGTGGCGCGCAGGCAGCCGAGTCGGTGCGGGCGGTCTGTGGGCGACGGCGCAGCACGTGGCTGAAGACGCAGACGAGCTCGGCGACGACGCGCGCGGCACCACGATCATGGCGGATGCTTTCGAGCTGGCCGACCTGCGTTCCGAACAGCAGCTGCTCGCGGTGGAGCATCCCCTCGAGGCGGAGCTGCTGCAAGGGCGGATCGACGAGCTGGTCGCGTCGTACCCTGCCCTCGACGGGATGGCGCTGCAGCTGACCGCAGCATGGGAGCGCTCGTCGGTGGACGGGATGCTGGATGCGCCCGTCGACCAGCTCGCGGCCATTCTCGGCGACAGCGCGTTCCACATGCCGCTGTGGCTGCTGGCCCCGCTGCTGCAGCGCATCACGACGAGCGCGGGCACGATCCTGAACGGCACGCGGCTCAGCGGCGAGGCGCCGCCGGTCGTGGTGCGGCGGGCGTCGACGCACGCCGTCGAGCGCGCGGCCACTACTCTCGCTCAGCTCACGCAGCGCCTGCCCGACGGAAAGGCGCAGGTCGCGGTCGAGAAGCGCACCCACGCCGACGGCACCACGTCGTTCGTCGCGTACATCGACGGCACCCGCACCATCAGAAGCGGCTTCGAGGAGCCCTGGGACTCCGGCTCGAACTGGGACCTCTACATCGACCGCGAGCAGAGCGCCTCGTACGCGGCGACGATGGAGGCGCTGCGACAGGCGGGCGCCGAGCCCGGGGCGCGCGTCGACCTCGTGGGGTACTCGCAGGGCGGTGCGATCGCTGCGGCGGTGGCGGTGAGCGGGGTGTACACCACGTCGCGGGTGATGACCGTGGGGAGCCCGACGGTTCCGGTGCTCGACGCGGACCAGACGCTCATCCGGGTCGTCCACCCCGACGATCCCGTCGGCGCCGGCCTCACCTCCGGCGGTCCTGCGGCCAGTATCGGCTCACCCGACAGCATGACCATCTCACGTGACGACGCGGCGAACGGGAAGGCATCGACGTTCGGCGCGCACATGCGGGATGCGTACGACGAGACGCTCGCCCTCGCCGACGAGACGGGAGACGCCCGCGTCGAGCGGATGCACGACACGCTGCGTTCGGAGGCGGACGACATCGTCTCGGTCGAGCGGACCGAGTTCCACGCGACCAGGCCGTGACTGGGTCGGGAAGGCGCCGGTGCCGCCCGATCGCGCCGCGTCAGCGGCGGGTCTTCTTCTCCTGCGGGCGCAGGATGGCACCGAGGATCGCGTTGATGACCGAGATGAGGAACGCCGCGACCACGCCCCACCAGAACGACTCGACCGTCAGGCCCCAGCTGAACGCGCTGGTGATCCACGCCGTGATCCACAGCAGCAGGCCGTTGATGATGAACGAGATCAGCCCGAGCGTGAGGATGTACAGCGGGAACGCGACGATGCGGATCACCGTGCCGATGATCGAGTTGACCAGCGCGAAGACCGCGCCCACCGCGAGCAGGGTCAGGGCGAGACGCAGGTCGTCGCCCGGCTCGAACGGCCGGATGCCGATCCCGAGCACCGGGATGAGCGTGACGACCCAGATGGCGAAGGCGTTGATGACGACGCGGATGAGGAATCGCATGTTCCGATCCTGTCACGTCAGGAGCGGATGCCGCTCTTAGACTGATGCCGTGACCGAGCCGATGCTGCCCCGAATCCGTCCTGAGATCGCCGCGCTGCCGCCGTACCGCCAGGGCAAGCAGGCAGGTCCCGACGCTTTCAAGCTCTCCAGCAACGAGAACCCGTTCGAGCCGCTGCCCTCGGTGCTCGAGGCGCTGCAGTCCACCACCCCGGTGAACCGCTACCCCGACGCGTCGGCGGCGGCGCTGCGCGCCCGCCTCGGCGAGAAGCACGGCGTCGAGCCCGACGCGGTGCACGTGGCCGCCGGATCCGTGTCGATCCTGCACCAGCTGGTGCTCGGAACATCTTCGGTCGGCGACGAGGTCGTCTACGCCTGGCGCTCGTTCGAGGCCTATCCGAGCCTTCCGCTGGTCGCCGGCGCGACCGGCGTGCAGGTACCCCTTCGACAGGCTCAGGGACCCGATTCCGGGGGCAGGCACGATCTCGACGCCATGGCGGATGCCGTCACCGACCGCACCCGCGTGGTGATCGTCTGCACGCCGAACAACCCGACCGGCCCGATCGTCACCAGCGCGGAGTTCGCCGCGTTCGTCGACCGCGTACCCCGCGACGTGCTGATCATCCTCGACGAGGCGTACGCCGAGTTCGTCACCGCACCCGACGCGGTCGACGGCCTCGCGGAGCGCATCTTCGAGCGTCATCCGAACGTCGTCGTGCTGCGCACCTTCTCAAAGGCGTACGGGCTCGCCGGTCTGCGCGTGGGCTACGCGATCGGGCATCCGCGGGTGCTCGACGCCGCACGGACCACCGGCATCCCGCTGTCGGTGACCAGCGCGGCCGAGCGCGCGGCGATCGCCAGTCTCGACGCCGAGCCCGAGCTGCGCGAGCGCGTGTCGGTGATCGTCGAGCGGCGCACGCGCCTGCTCGGCGGCCTGCGCGCGCAGGGCTGGCAGGTGCCAGACTCGCAGGCGAACTTCGTCTGGCTGCCCACCGGTGAGCGCACCGACGAGGTCGCCGCGGCCTTCGACGCCGCCGACCTGATGGTGCGCCCGTTCTCGGGCGACGGCATCCGCATCTCGGTCGGCGAAGAGGAGTCGATCGACCGCGTGCTGGCCGTCGCGAAGTCGGTGCTCTGACACGAGAAGTCCAGGTGCCGGGCACTTACTAGGGCCCCCTAAGTATGCGTGACCTGGCATGCCGGCGTGGGTAGCGTGGTCGGGTGACCCCGATCGAAGCACCCCTCGTTCGCGTCCTCGCCGACGACGGCAGCTACGCCCCCTCGGCCGAGGCTGAGCGCTACCTGACCCTCATCGACGCGCTGACCGACGCCGAGCTCGAGCAGTTCTACCGAGACATGGTCGTGATCCGCGCGATCGACACGCAGGCGACCAACCTGCAGCGCCAGGGCCAGCTCGCCCTGTGGCCGCCGAGCCGCGGGCAGGAGGCGGCTCAAGTCGGATCCGCGCGCGCCGCCCGCACGCAGGACACCCTGTTCCCGTCGTACCGCGAGCACGCCGTCACCCGGATCCGCGGCGTTGATCCCGTCGACATCCTCAAGGTGATGCGCGGCACCTCGCACGGCGGCTGGAACCCCACCGACGCGAAGAACGGCAACACCCGCATCTACACCCTGGTGCTCGGGTCGCAGACCTTGCACGCCGCCGGATACGCGATGGGTCTCACCTTCGACGGACGCACCGGCACGGGTGACGTCGACCGCGACGAGGCCGTCGTCGTCTACTACGGCGACGGCGCATCGAGCCAGGGCGACGTGCACGAGGCGATGGTGTTCGCCGCGAGCTACGACGCCCCCGTGCTGTTCTTCCTGCAGAACAACCACTGGGCCATCTCGGTGCCCGTCGAGACGCAGTCGAAGGTGCCGCTGGTCGACCGAGGCGCGGGATACGGCATCCCGTCGGTGCGCGTCGACGGCAACGACGTGCTCGCCAGCTACGCCGTCTCGCGCGCCCTGCTCGACGAGACCCGCAGCGGCCTCGGCCCTCGGGCGATCGAAGCGGTGACGTACCGCATGGGCGCGCACACCACCAGCGACGACCCGACCAAGTACCGCCACTCCGACGAGGAGCAGCGGTGGGCGCAGCGCGACCCGATCGCGCGCATGCGCGCCTTCCTCGAGGGGCGGGGCGCGCCGGCCTCCCTCTTCGAGCAGACGGATGCGGAGGCGGCGGACGCCGCGGAAGACCTGCGCAGCCGCGCCGTCGCCCTCACCTCACCCGAGCGGTCGCTGATCTTCGACCACGTGTACAGCGATCCGCATCCGCTGATGGTGGAGCAGAAGGCCTGGCTGAACGAGTACGAAGCCTCGTTCGAGGGAGGGACGGACCGATGACCATCGAGACGATGCCGATGTCGAAGGCGTTGAACGCCGGTCTGCGCAAGGCGATGGAAGACGACCCCCGCGTTCTGCTGATGGGTGAGGACATCGGTCGCCTTGGCGGGGTGTTCCGCATCACCGAGCACCTGCAGCGCGATTTCGGCGATCGCCGCGTGCTCGACACCCCGCTCGCCGAGTCGGGCATAGTCGGCACCGCGATCGGTCTGGCCATGGCGGGATTCCGGCCGGTGATCGAGATCCAGTTCGACGGCTTCGTATTCCCCGCCTTCGACCAGATCACCTCGCAGCTCGCCAAACTCACGAACAGGCACGAGGGTGCGCTGTCGATGCCCGTCGTGATCCGCATCCCGTACGGCGGTCACATCGGCGCCGTCGAGCACCACCAGGAGAGCCCGGAGGCGTACTTCGCGCACACCCCGGGCCTGCGGGTGGTCGCGCCGTCGACGTCGAACGACGCGTACTGGATGATCCAGGAGGCGATCCGCTCGAACGACCCGGTGATCTTCCTCGAGCCCAAGAGTCGCTACTGGCAGAAGGGCGAGGTCGAGCTCGAGGCCTCCGCCCTGCCCCTGCACGCCTCACGTGTCGTGCGTCGCGGCGGCGACGTGACCCTGGTCGGACACGGTGCCATGGTCACCACGCTGCTACAGGCGGCCGCGCTCGCCGAGGCCGAGGGCACGAGCTGCGAGGTCGTCGACGTGCGCTCGCTCTCACCGGTCGACTACGGCCCCATCCTCGACTCGGTGCGCTCGACGGGCCGCATGATCTACGCGCAGGAGGCGCCGGGTCATGCCAGCGTCGGCGGCGAGATCGCCGCGACGGTCATGGAGCGCGCCTTCTACGCCCTCGAGGCGCCGGTGCTGCGCGTGTCGGGCTTCGACGCGCCGTTCCCGCCCGCCAAGCTCGAGGGCACCTACCTGCCCGATGCCGACCGCATCCTCGAAGCCGTCGACCGCTCCCTCGCCTACTGATCCCCGCCGGAGGACATCTCTCATGACCACCGAAACCTTCACCCTGCCCGACGTCGGCGAGGGTCTCACCGAGGCCGAGCTCGTCGCCTGGAAGGTCGTCCCGGGCGACGCCGTGGCGATCAACGACGTCATCTGCGAGATCGAGACGGCGAAGTCGCTCGTCGAACTGCCCTCACCGCATGCGGGTGTCGTCGGCGAGCTGCTGGTCGCCGAGGGCGTGACCGTGGAGGTCGGGTCGCCGATCATCACCTTCGTGTCGGAGGCCGAGGCGGCGGATGCCGGTATCGCGGCGAACCCCAAGGATCCGGCCGCTCCGCCCGCCACCGACGAGGGCGGAGGTTCGGTGCTCGTCGGCTACGGCACCGGGGGAGGGGCGACCTCGCGCCGCCGCACCCTTCGACAGGCTCAGGGACCCAGCGCACAAGGCCCGGTGCGGTCGTCGGTCGGTGTGATCGCGAAGCCGCCGATCCGCAAGCTGGCGCGTGACCTGAACGTCGACCTCGCCGACGTCACGCCGTCGGGCGCCGACGGCGAGGTCACCCGAGACGATGTCGTCAAGCACGCCGAGCAGGCGAGCGTGTTCCGCAATATCGAGACGCCCGCGCGCAGCGCTGTCCGCGAGGAGACGCTGCCGGTCACGCCGCAGATCGACGGGGGGCGCTCCGAGTCGATCCCGGTCAAGGGCGTGCGCAAGGCGACCTCGTCGGCGATGGTGCGCAGCGCGTACTCCGCCCCGCACGTGACGGTGTGGAAGGAGATCGACGCGACCCGCACGATGGAGCTCGTGAAGCGGCTGAAGGCCTCGCCCGACTATGCCGACATCCGCATCTCACCGCTGCTGATCATGGCACGCGCCGTGATCTGGGCCGCCCGTCGCACCCCGACGGTCAACGCCGCCTGGGTCGACACTGACTCCGGCGCCGAGATCGTCGTGCGTCACTACGTGAACCTGGGCATCGCGGCCGCCACCCCGCGCGGTCTGCTGGTGCCGAACATCAAAGACGCGCAGGATCTCAGCATGAAGGATCTCGCGCGCTCGCTGAATCGCCTGACCGTGACCGCTCGCGAGGGCAAGACGAGCCCCGCCGACCAGCAGGGCGGCACCATCACGATCACCAACATCGGCGTCTTCGGCATGGACGCCGGCACCCCGATCATCAACCCCGGCGAGGCCGGCATCGTCGCCATGGGCACGATCGCCCAGAAGCCGTGGGTGGTCGACGGCGAGGTGCGCCCCCGCTGGGTCACCACGGTGTCGGGCTCGTTCGATCACCGGGTGATCGACGGCGACGGCATGAGTCGCTTCATCGCCGATGTCGCGTCGATCCTCGAGGAGCCCGCCCTGCTCGTCGACTGATCCTCGCCCGGCGCGGTCGCAGATGGGCAACACCGCAGCTACCGCACCACGGGAGCGATTGCAACCCAGAGTGCAGGCGCCCGCGGCTCTGCCATCCTTCGGGTATGAAACTTGTCTCCTACGCGGGCCAGCAGCTGCTCACCACCGACGACGTCGCCGACGCGCTCGTGGAGCTGGCGGCCGCCATCGCACGTGACGGCGAGACCGAGGCACTGCAGATCCCGGTCGTCGTGAACGGCGTCAAAGACAGCGCAGACCTGCTCGTGGGGGTCGGCAACGACCTCCTCGTCGGCCCTCAGGCATCCGACGGAGCAGATCCGGACTTCTCTCAGGATGCCGCGAGGATGCGCTCGCATCGGCTCTACCCGCGCAGCCGGCCCGAGCCGGACGACGACGACGAATTCGACGGGTCTCTCGGCTCAGGGTTCGATCCGGAGTACTGACGTGGGCAAGCTCGAGTACAACAGCTCTCATCCGGCGATCGAGATCGACGACGACACGCTCGCGCACGTGAAGATCCTCATCGCCACCAAGCTCCGCCGTCAAGAGAGCTTCATGATGACCTGGCTGCCCCGCGAGTCCGGTGCGGGGCGGCTGTCGGCGTGGATGCATCCCAGCATCCCCCTGGTCGTGGAATTCGACGCCGAGCCGCCACCTCAGGTGGCGCCGGAGCGGGTCGCGAAGATGATGGAGCAGCTCAACGCTCGCGGTGAGCTCGTGCTGAACTGATCGACATCTCCAGCAGCGGCGCGCGTCATCAGACCGCGGCGAGGCGCCGTTCGGCCAGCAGCGGAACGGCGCGCTCGCGCGCTGCGCGCCGCGCGGTGGCCACGGCGCCGAGGGCGACGACCTCGGCGCCCAGCGTCGACGCGAGCACTTCGGGTGCCGGCAGATGCATCTGCGACGGCAGCACTGCGCGAGCGGCGTCGATCACGGGGGCGATGCTCTCGGCGATCGCGCCGCACACGATCACGCGAGCCGGGTCGTACATGCTGCCGAGCACGCCCACGATGCGCGCGAGTTTCTCACCCACTCGAGAGCAGACGAGCACGGCATCCGGGTCCCCCTCGGCAGCCGCGACGAGCACGACGCGGGGATCGATGCGGGCCGCGTCCGAGAGGCGCCCCACCGGTCCACGCCAGCCGATCTCGTCGCTGGTGACGGCGGCGCGCACCTCGTCCTGCACCGCGTAGCTGAGGCCGAAGGCCGAGCCCACGCCGATGATGTGGTCGAACACCACGCCCTCGCCGACGCCGCCGTGCGCTCCGTGCAGCAGGTGACCGTCGACGACGACCCCGCCGCCGAAGCGCTCGCCGGCGAGCAGGGCGACGTAGTCGCGGCATCCGACCGCCGCGCCCAGCGAGCCCTCCGCGACGGCGGCGAGGAGGGCGTCGTTTTTCACCTCGACGACCGGTGCCCAGTCGGCGAGAGCGGCAGCGAGATCGGGGTTGGTGCGTTCCCAGAACCCCTGCGGATGGGGGGGAGAGGCGCCGTCGCGGTTGACCGGAGCGGCCACTCCGACGCAGATCGCCAGCAGCGACTCGCGTGTCTGGCCGGCGTCGGCCAGAGACTGCTCGAGGTGATGCAGGATCGTCGCTCGGCGCTGCGCGGGCGTCTGGTCGGGACTCAGCTCGACCCGGCGATGCGCGAGCGTGGTGTCGAGGAGATCGGCGACCGCGATCGCGAGATGCGTGTCGCCCGCATCGATGCCGACCACCGCGCCGAGACCGGGGGACAGCATGAAGCGGCGGGCGGGCCGTCCCGCGCGATACGCGCCGGCCGCCCTGGCGTTGGGCAGCTCGGTGAGAATCCCGGCGCCGACCAGCGTCGCGAGCGCCTCGATGGTGGTCGATCGGGTCAGAGCGGTGGATGCCATGGCATCCGTCGCCGTGAACTCTCCCGCGGTCCAGGCATAGTCGAGCACCGCTCCGACGCTGGCTCTGCCGGTGCCGAGATCTGCGGAGATATCGCTCACAGCTCTTGACCTCTTCTCTTCCCTCTGCGAGAGTACCGGCAAGCGAGTAAATCTAGCGACTAGATTTACTCCTCGGATCTTCAGGTCGGAAGGACGACGGTGTCTGTGAAATCTTCCCGCGCGGTGCGCGCGGCGGCGAGCGCTGCGGTGCTCGCGCTGCTCGGCTCCGCTCTTGTCGGCTGCTCGTCCGACGGCCGCGAGACCATCCGCTTCACGTTCAGCAAGCGCGAGGCGATCGAGTTCATGACGAAGCTCGTCGCCGACTACAACGACTCGCAGGACGACGTGCGCGTCGAGATCGACACCTCCGGAGTCGACGTGGTCTCGGCGAGCTTCGTGCGAGGAAACCCTCCCGACATCATGCTCGCCAACTACAACTACGAGGTCGCGCGGTTCGTGCAGCGCTGCGCACTCAGCGACCTCGGCGGCACCGACGCCGCGAAGAACGTGCGCGACGACCTGCAGCCGCTCATGGAGCAGTACGGCTCGTGCGAGGGGCGCACCAGTGCGCTGCCCTACTCGGTGATGGCCGCCTCGGTCATCTACAACAAGCAGATCTTCGACGAGCAGGGCCTCGAGGTGCCGCGCACCTGGGACGAGCTGCTGCAGGTCGGAGATCAGCTGAAAGCGGCGGGCATCACCCCGTTCTACGCCACATTCAAAGACGACTGGACGGTCGGTCAGGGCTGGTACGACTATTCCGTGGGCGGGTCGCTCGACGTGCTCGACTTCTTCGACGCCCTCGCGAAAGAGGGCACCGCGGTCGGCCCCGATGCGAAGGTCTCGTTCCAGAAGGACTTCGCCGAGCCGATGGATCGGATGCTGAAGCTCGCGACCGAGTACACCAACGACGACGCACCCAGCCGCGGCTACGGCGATGGCAACCTCGCCTTCTCGAAGGGCGAGGCTGCCATGTACCTGCAGGGGCCGTGGGCGTTCAGCGAGATCGCCAAGACCGCGCCCGACCTCGAGCTCGGCACCTTCCCGCTGCCGATGACCGATGACCCCGACGACCTCGCCGTGCGGGTGAACATGGACCTCGCGGCGATGATCCCGCAGGAGTCGCGGCACAAGGAGGCCGCCCGCGACTTCCTCGAGTACCTCTACCAGCCCGAGCACATCGAGGCGTACAACGCATCGCAGCTCGGGTTCACCCCGCTTCAGGATGCGGCTGCGCCGGACGACCCGCGCATCGAGGGGATGATCGAGTACTACGACGACGGCAGCATCTACCAGGGTCCGTCGGTGCTGGTGCCCAAGACGATCCCCGTCTTCAACTACGCGCAGGCCATGGTGCTCGGCGCCGACCCCGCCGGCATCCTGCGCACGATGGACGCCGACTGGGCGCGCATCGCCTTCCGCGCCCCGGCGCCCACCAGCCAGACGAAGGAGTCGGCAGAATGAGCACCACGTCCACGGTCATCACGCAGGGCGACCGCACTCGCCGGCGCAGCAGCCGCCGCGTCGAGCCGATCTACTACTTCTTCCTCGTTCCCACCCTCGTGCTGTTCACCCTGGCGATCACCCTTCCGGGCGTCATCGGCATCTTCTTCAGCTTCACCGACTCGATCGGACTCGGCGACTGGAGCTTCAACGGGCTGACGAACTACATCGCCATGTTCAGCGATCCGGCCATCCTGCAGAGCTACCTGTTCACGTTCGGCTTCTCGATCGCGACCGTGATCGTCGTGAACATCGTCGCGTTCCTGCTCGCGGTGGGGCTCACCTCTCGCATCCGGTTCAAGACCGGCCTGCGCACGATCTTCGTCATCCCGATGGTGATCTCGGGCATCATCATCGCCTACGTCTTCAACTTCCTCTTCTCGAACTCGATCCCGGCGGCGGGAGCGGCGACCGGAATCGGGTGGCTGCAGACCAGCCTGCTGGCGAACCCCGACCTCGCCTGGATCGCGATCGTGCTGGTCACCGCGTGGCAGGCCATTCCCGGCACGATGCTCATCTACATCGCCGGGCTCCTCTCGGTGCCGGGCGACGTGTACGAGGCCGCGTCGATCGATGGTGCGACCAAGACGCAGCAGCTCATGCGCATCACCGTCCCCCTGGTGGCCGGCTACGTGGTGATCAACGTGATCCTCGGGTTCAAGGGCTTCCTGAACGCGTACGACATCATCGTCGGCCTCACCAACGGCGGCCCCGGCACCGCCACCCGCAGCGTCGCGATGACCATCATCGCGGGCTTCAACGGCGGCGACTACGCCTACCAGATGGCGAACGCGACGATCTTCTTCATCGTCGCCGTGCTCATCTCCCTGCTCCAGCTCTCGCTGACGCGCGGAAGGAATGCGCTCTGATGACCACCCAGCCCGCTCTCACCTCGGCATCCACCGCCGCCCTCGTCCTCGAGCCGAACGGCCGGCGCCCCCGTCAGAAGATGGAGCGCGTCAACTGGTCGGGCACCATCATCCTGATCCTGTGCGCGGTCACCGTGCTGCTGCCGCTGTACGTCACCATCTCGATGGCGTTCAAGACCACCGGGCAGGCCGTCGACGGCAACGCGTTCTCGCTGCCGGCGCCGTTCAGCGTCGACGGCTTCGTGCAGGCCTGGACCCTGACGAAGTTCCCCGTCGGCGCGGCGATCTCGATGCTCGTCACGGCCGGGACGGTGATCGCGACGATCGTGCTCGCGGCCTTCGCGTCGTACGCGATCGTGCGCAACTGGGACCGGCGGTTCTTCCGGTACTCCTTCTTCTATCTGCTCGCGGCGATGTTCATCCCGTTCCCCGTCGTCGCGCTGCCGCAGATCCAGCTGACCGGCCGAGTCGGGCTCGACAACCCCATGGGCGTGATCATCCTCGCCACGATGTTCCAGCTCAGCTTCAGCGTGCTGCTGTTCACCGCGTTCCTGCGCTCGATCCCCATCGAACTCGAAGAGAGCGCCCGCATCGACGGCGCGTCGACCTGGCAGACCTTCTGGAAGCTGATCTTCCCGCTGCTCGCGCCGATGAGCGCCACTGTCGGTATCTTCGCGTTCCTGTACGCGTGGAACGACTTCATGATGCCGTCGCTGATCATCTCCGACCCGAACCTGCAGACCCTGCCCGTGCGGCAGAACCTGTTCCAGAACCAGTTCAGCAACAACTACAACGTCGCCTTCGCCTCGTACCTGATGGCGATGGCGCCCGCGATCGTCGCCTACCTGTTCACGCAACGCTGGGTGATGGAGGGCGTCACCCAGGGTGCCGTCAAGGGCTGATGCTTCGACAGGCTCAGCAACCCAGGGCGGAAGCTCAGCAACCCAGGGCGGAAGCTCAGCAACCCAGGGCGGAAGCTCTATGACCGACCAGACCACCCGCAAGACAAGGAGATCCATGACCGACCCGTCCCTCGCCGAACAGAACGCCATCGACGCCACCGCCTGGTGGCGTCAGGCCGCCGTCTATCAGATCTATCCGCGCAGCTTCGCGGACGGCAACGGGGACGGCATCGGCGACATCGCCGGCATCCTGTCCCGCGTCGACTACCTGGCCGAGCTGGGCATCGACGCGGTCTGGCTCAGTCCGTTCTACCCCTCTGCGCTCGCCGACGGCGGCTACGACGTGGCCGACTATCGCGACGTCGACCCCCGCATCGGCACGCTCGAGGAGTTCGACCGGATGGTTCAGGCGCTGCACGAGCGCGGCATCCACGTCATCGTCGACATCGTGCCGAACCACTCGTCGAACCTGCACGAGTGGTTCCAGGAGGCGCTCGCCGCGGGACGCGGCTCGGCCGCCCGTGAGCGGTACATCTTCCGCGAGGGCACGGGTCCCGACGGCAGCGAGCCGCCCACCGACTGGGTGTCGGTGTTCGGCGGTGGGGCCTGGGAGCGCGTGGAGGACGGCCAGTGGTACTTCCACCACTTCGCCGTCGAGCAGCCCGACCTGAACTGGTCGAACCCCGAGGTGCGCGCCGACTTCCTGAAGACCCTGCGGTTCTGGTCGGACCGCGGCGTCGACGGCTTCCGCATCGACGTCGCCCACATGCTCACCAAGGACCTCACTGAGCCGCTCCCCAGTCGCGCCGAGCTGGAGGCGATCGACAGCACCACGGGTCAGCATCCGATCACCGACCGCGACGACGTGCACGAGGTGTACGCCGAATGGCGCCGGGTGTTCGACGAGTACGACCCCCCGCGCACCGCCGTCGCCGAGGCGTGGGTGCAGACGCCCGAGCGGCGGGCCCGCTACGCGTCGGCGGAGGGCCTCGGCCAGGCGTTCAACTTCGATCTGCTGGAGGCCGACTTCGACGCCGAGCAGTTCCGCCGTCTCATCACGGTCAACCTCGCGCAGAGCGAGCTGACCGGATCGTCGACGACGTGGGTGCTCTCGAACCACGACGTCACCCGGCATGCCACCCGGTACGGGCTGCCTCAGCTGAACGGCCGGCCGGTCAAGCAGGGCACGGAGTGGGTGGCCGCCGGCGGTCCCGAGGACCAGCTCGATCGCGAGCAGGGGCGGCGGCGCGCCGAGGCGGCCACGATGCTGCTGCTCGGTCTGCCCGGCAGCACCTATCTCTACCAAGGCGAGGAGCTCGGCCTGCATGAGGTCGCCGAGATCTCGCCCGAGCAGCGCCAGGATCCCGCGTTCTTCCGCGGCGCCGAGTACGACGGACTCGGCCGTGACGGATGCCGCGTGCCGCTGCCGTGGAGCGCGGAGGGGTCGTCGTTCGGCTTCGGCTCCGACGGCGCGCACCTGCCCCAGCCGTCGTGGTTCGCCGAGTACGCGGTGGATGTCGAGGCGGCGGATCCGGCATCCACTCTCTCGCTCTACCGCGAGGCGCTGGGCCTGCGCCGCCGTCTGCAGACGGAGGAGAAGCTCGAGTGGGGCGAGACCGGACGTCCCGACGTGCTGCGCTTCGCGCGCCCGAACGGATGGCAGGTGGTGACGAACTTCGGCACCGATCCGTTCGACCTCGGGGCCGAGGCGGATGCCGTGGTGCTGAGCACCCAGCCGCTTCGCGACGGAGCCCTGCCGGGTGAGGCGACCGCCTGGCTGACCGCCTGACGCGGCGACGACCGCGCGTCTCAAGTTGAGAATGGTTCTCATTAGCGTTTAGAGTGGAGGTCATGCCATCCCGCCTCTCCTTCCTTGCCGTCGCCGCCGCATCCGTGTTCGCCCTGACCGGATGCACGACGTCGGCCGACGTCGGCGAGACGGGCGCGCTGCACGTCGTCGCCTCGACCAACGTCTACGGTCAGCTCGCGGCCGAGATCGGCGGCGACCGGGTCGAGGTCACCAGCATCATCGACTCCACCGCGAAGGATCCGCACGGGTACGAGGCCTCGGCCCGCGACCGTCTCGCGGTGCAGAAGGCCGATCTGGTCATCGAGAACGGCGGCGGGTACGACGCGTTCATGCGCGAGCTGATCGACGGATCTGATGCGGTCGTCATCACCGCTGCGGAGTTCTCGCACGACTACCCGGATGCCGTGGTCGAACCGGACGAGCACGCTGATGAGCACGACGGGCACGCGCACGTCGAGGGCTTCAACGAGCACGTCTGGTTCGACGTGCACACCGTGGCGCACGTCGCCGAGCGGATCGCGGCCGATCTCGCCGAGCTCGACCCTGCAGGAAAGGCGGAGTACACCGCCGCGGCCGAGACGCTGGCGGTCGAGCTGGAGGGGATCGAGGGCGAACTCGACGCCCTGCACACGACGCTCGAGGGCACGCCCGTGTTCATCACCGAACCGCTGCCCGCCGCGCTCGCCGCGGCAGCCGGTCTCGACGACCTCGCGCCCGACGGCTTCGCCTCGGCGGTCGAAGAGGGCAACGAGGTCGCCCCGGCGATCCTGCTCGAGTCGCTGTCGCTCGTCGAAGGCGGGGGCGTGCGCGCGGTGCTCGCCAACGCGCAGACCGGCGGCACCGAGACGAGCCGCATCGAAGACGCCGCGAAGCGCACAGGCATCCCCGTGATCACCTTTCACGAGCTGCTGGATGCCGACCAGTCGTACGCTGAGTGGATGCGCTCCGCGATCTCCGACCTCGCCGCCGCCCTCGACGGATGAGCGGCACCGGATCCAGCGTGCTCGAGATCCGCGGCGCCGCGCTGCACCGCTCGGGCCGCGAACTCTGGTCGGGACTCGACCTCGACGTCGCGCCGGGGGAGTTCATCGCCGTGCTCGGTCCGTCGGGATCCGGAAAGACGACGCTGTTGCGCAGCATCCTCGGCCTGCAGCCGCTGTCTGCCGGAAGCATCCGGGTACGCGGGGAAGCCGCTCGACGCGGCGACCGCCGGATCGGCTACGTGCCGCAGCAGCGACCGCTTCCGCCCGACACGAGCATGCGCGCGCGCGATCTCGTCGCGCTCGGCGTGAACGGCACCCGCTTCGGCTTGCCGATCCCGCGCCGCGGCGATCGCGCGCGCGTCGACGCGCTGCTCGACGGCGTCGGCGCGGCGCACTACGCCGACCGCCCGGTCGGGCTGCTCTCGGGAGGCGAGCAGCAGCGACTGCGGGTCGGTCAGGCCCTTGCCGACGACCCCGCGCTGCTGCTGTGCGACGAGCCGCTCTCGGGCCTCGATCTCGCCAATCAGCGCGGCATCACCGGCATCATCGACCGGCAGAGACGGCAGGGCGCCGGCGTGCTGTTCGTCACGCACGACGTCAACCCGATCCTGGGCCTCGTCGACCGCATCCTGTACATCGCCGGGGGCCGGTTCGTGCTCGGCACCCCCGACGAGGTGCTGCAGAGCCGCGTGCTCACCGACCTGTACGGCACGGCGGTGTTCGTGCTGCGCGCCGGTGACCGGCTGGTGGTCGTCGGGGCGCCGGATGCCGAGGGCACGCACGCGCACGAGCACTCCGACGACGTCGACGCGCACCCCGGAGCGCACGCGTGAGGCCGCTGCTCGATTGGGGCGACGTCTTCTCGTTCCAGGACTACGGCGAGCTGCTGGCCCTGCTGTCGAACTCGCTCATCGCGGGCGCTGTGCTCGGCGTCGTCGGCGGGCTGATCGGCGTCTTCGTCATGCAGCGCGACCTCGCCTTCGCCGTGCACGGCGTGAGCGAGCTGTCGTTCGCCGGTGCTGCGGCGGCACTGCTGTTCGGCGGCAGCGTGGTGGTGGGATCGCTCAGCGGCGCGTTGATCGCCGCCATCCTCATCGGCGTGCTGGGCGCGAAGGCGCGAGACCGCAACTCCATCGTGGGTGTGCTGATGCCGTTCGGGCTGGGCTTGGGCATCCTGTTCCTCTCTCTCGTCGAGGGGCGCACGGCCAACCGCTTCGGGCTGCTCACCGGCCAGATCGTGTCGGTGTCGAGCCCCGACCTCGGGTGGCTGATCGGCATCTCCGCGGTCGTTCTGGTCGGACTGCTGGTTATGTGGAATCCGCTGCGCTTCGACTCGCTCGACGCCGAATCCGCAGCGGCGCGCGGGGTACCGGTGCGGGCGGTCAGCCTCGTCTTCATGGTGCTGCTCGGGCTGATCGTCGCGGTCAGCGTGCACATCATCGGCGCCCTGCTGGTGATGGCGCTGCTGGTCACCCCGGCGGCGGCGGCGATGCGCCTGTCGAGCGGGCCGGTCGCGGTGCCGTTGCTCGCAGCGCTGTTCGGCTTCACGGCGGCGGTCGGGGGCATCCTGCTGGCGCTCGCCGGGACGCTTCCGGTGAGTCCCTACATCACCACGATCTCGTTTCTGATCTACGCGGGTTGCTGGATCGCTCAGCGGGCGCGCTCGCGTGTTCGGCGCGTCGCCCGCGCGTGACATCATTGATGCCGAGCGCGCGATGACTTGAGAGAGGTCCCACCCGGTGAGCGAGACGCAGCACAACGACGACGAGCAGAACGGCGACTTCTTCGACCAGCTGCTGACCACCGTTCCCAAGGATCGCTCGTCGTTCACCCAGGCGTTCCGGGGCTACGACAAGGTCGAGGTGGATGCCGCGATCGCGACGCTGCGCGATCAGCTCAAGCGCGTCACCGCGTCGCTCGACGAGGCCGACGAGCGTCGACGCAGCGAGCTGCAGGAGCTGCGGGAGCAGACCGAGCGGGCTGTCGTCGACGCCACCGCTGACAGCGACGACCGCATCGCGCGGCTCGAAGCCGAGCTCGCGGCCGCGCGTGCTCAGGCCGATGAGGCCGCCGCGCAGATCGCCACATTGAGCACGGAACTCGTCGATGCACCTCGCAGTGACGGCGAACCCCAGAGCCGTCAGCAGTTCGAGGCCGTGCTCCGCGTCGCCGAAGAGCAGGCGAGCGTGCTGATCCACAACGCGGCGACCCAGGCCGAGCGACTGCTGGAAGCGGCTCGAGAAGAGGCCGAGACCAAGCGCGGCGAACTCGCCGCCGATGTGACGCGCATCATCGCGCAGGCGCAGCACGACGCCGATCAGATCCGCCTGAAGATCGACACCGAGCACACCGCGCACGAGGCACGCCTCGAGCGCGAGTCGGCGCACGCCGCCGAGAAGGTCGCGCAGGCCGAGCGCGAGGCCGCGACCATCCGCACCGAAGCGGAGAAGGGCGCAGCCGCGCTGCGCGCCATGGTCACCCGCGAGACCACCGACCTGCGCGCCGACGCCGAGCGCGAGGTGCGCGAGATGAACGCGCGGGTGCTCGAGTTCGAGGAGACGCTGACCCGCCGACAGGACGACGCGCAGCAGGAGTTCCTCGTGCTGCACAACCAGGCGGTCGCCCACGCCGAGCGGATCACCGCCGACGCCAACGAGCAGGTCACCGCATCGCTCGAGCACGCGCAGCGCATCTCGGCGAAGGCCGAGGACTACGAGCGCCTGATGCGCACGCAGGCGCAGGCCATCGAGGCCGACGCGCAGGTGAAGGCCCGCGAGATCCTCGAGCGCGCACGGGCCAAGGCACAGAAGATCGTCGACTCGGTCACCGGTCACGCCACCGGCGTGCTGCGGGATGCCGAGGATCAGACCCGGCAGCTGCGCTGGCAGCAGCAGCAGCTGAACAGCTTCATGGCGGAGGTGCGTGAGCTGCTGCGTCCCGAGGGCGTGCTCACCGGCGCGGCGGATGGCGCCGCGATCGAACCCGCTGCGGATGGCGCCGCGATCGAACCCGCTGCGGATGGCGCCGCTGCCCCGGACGAGGCCGACTCGCTCGATGAGGCCGAGTCGTCGGCATCCGGCGCGAAGGCCGACCGCACCGGCCGCTGACCGGCTCTCGCTGACCGGCTCTCGCTGACCGGCGGCCGAGGCGATCCGCGCTGATCGCCCGCACAGCCGCCCGGCCTAGACTCGAGGCATGGCTCAGCGGAACACCTGGCAGCGCGAGCGCGTGCGCGATGCGCTCGCCGACGCGCGCGGCTTCGTGAGCGCCCAGTCGCTGCACGCCGAGCTGCGCCAGGCGAACACCGGCATCGGGCTCGCCACTGTGTATCGAGCGCTCGCCGGGCTCGCCGCCTCGGGCGAGGCGGACTCGCTGCAGAGCCCCGAGGGCGAGGCGCTGTACCGGGCGTGTTCGACCGAAGGGCACCACCACCACCTCATCTGCCGCTCGTGCGGCCTGACGGTCGAGATCGAGGCGAAGGACGTCGAGCAGTGGGCTCAGCGCACGGCCTCCCTGCACGGGTTCCGCGACGCCGAGCACGTCGTCGACATCTTCGGCCTCTGCGCCAGCTGCGCCAACCGGCAGGATGCCGCACCCGAGGCCTCACTGTGACACTCACGGCCTCTCCGACGGCGCCGCACGCCCACCGGCAGCCGCCTCGTCGACTGCCGACCGGCCCCGCCCTCGCCACCGGCGCGGGCATCGTCGTCGTGCTGGTGCTCATCGACCTGTTCGCGCCCACCCTCTTCCCGGAGGCGCTCCCCGCCCGCGCTCAGGACGGCCTGACGCTCGCGCTCAGCGTGCTGATCGAGGCGCTGCCCTGGGTGATCCTCGGCGTCGTCCTGTCGATCGTCGTGCAGGTGTGGCTGCCGTCGGATGCCGTGCAGCGCTGGCTGCCGCGCAATCCGTGGGCGCGGCGCGGCGTGCTGTCGCTGCTCGGCATGTTCATCCCGGTCTGCGAGTGCGGCAACGTGCCCTTCGCCCGCGGGCTGATGATGCGCGGCCTCGCACCGGCCGAGGCGATGACCTTCCTGATCGCCGCGCCGATCGTGAACCCGATCGTGATCCTCACCACCCACGCCGCGTTCGGCTGGGACGGCGGGATCCTCGTCGCGCGTCTGCTCGGCGGCTTCGTCATCGCGAATCTGATCGGGTGGATCTTCAGTCTGCGTCGCGATCAGCAGGCGCTGCTCACCGAGCGATTCGTCGACACCTGTGAGCACGTGGCGCACGAGCCCGGCAGCCCCGCACGCCGCAGCCTCGTGCAGTTCCTCATCGAGCTGCGCGCCGTCATGCCGGCACTCGTGATCGGCTCCGCACTCGCCGGGGCCGTGCAGGTGCTCGTGCCGCGTGACGTGCTGCTGGCGATCGGCTCGAACCCGGTGCTGTCGATCGTCGCGATGGTCGCACTCGCGATGACCGTCGCGATCTGCTCGAACGTCGACGCCTTCTTCGCCCTGTCGTTCGCTTCGACCTTCTCGTCGGGTGCGATCATAGCCTTCCTCATCGTCGGACCGCTGGTCGACGTGAAGATGCTCGCGCTGCTGCGCACCACGTTCACCGCCCGCGTGCTGGCCGCCGTCGTCGGCGTGGTCGTGCTGTCGGCCTGCGTGATCGGGATCGGGGTGAACGTCTTTGGCTGACACCGCAGACGCGCGCCGCGACCGCTGGCGTGCGATCGCCTCGCGCTGGCTGGGCGTCGGCCTCGCCGTCGTCATCTCGGTGGTCACGCTCGTGCTCGCCGTGACCGGCCGCCTCACCCTGTACATCAGCCCCGAGACGGTCTGGTTCGCCGCGGCCGCGGCCGCGGTCACGCTCATCCTGGCCGTCTGGTCGTGCACGCTGCCGCTCGGTGCCGAGGGGGAGCACGACCACGCGCACGCCGCGTCGGATGAATCGGCTTCGGATGCCCGGGCGCGCCGTCGACGCCGGATGCAGACGATCGCCGCGGTGAGCGGCGGCGTGATCGCCTCCGCGGTCGTGCTCGCCGGACTCGTGCTGCCGCCGGCCTCGCTCTCCGCCCAGATCGCGCTGTCGCGCGCGGGCGAGTCGCCGACGCTGTTCGCCGGTGCCGACGATGTCGCGCTCGGCGTCGCCGACACCGCCAGCTTCGGCGTCGGCGACTGGTCGATCGCGTTCGCCAACTCCACCCGTCCCGAGAAGTACGACGGCGCGGCTGTCACCCTCACCGGATTCATCACACCCGCCGAGGGCGGCGACGTGAACCTCACCCGCATGGTGATCTCGCACTGCGTGATCGATGCGCAGCCGGCATCCGTCCCGGTGAGCGGCGGCGGGCTCGACGGCGACTACGAGACCGGACAGTGGGTCGAGGTGACCGGCACCGTCCGCGCCGGCGACGGCGGCGCGCTGAGCATCGAGCCGGCGACGGTGAAGAAGATCGACGAGCCGAAGGATCCGTATGAGTACTGACGGTCCCGACGGCGGCGGCACCGGCGAACAGCCGCTCACGCGCGCCCAGCTGCGTGCGCTGCGCGCCGCCGACACCGGGGCTGGCCGTGACGAAACGGGGGCCGACACTCCAGATGTCGGACCCCAAGGGGTGTAACCGGCGGCCAGAGGGGGGTGGGGCCCCCGCGGCGGGCCCGCCGCCGGGCCCGCCCGCCCCGG